>NZ_JBEBNZ010000003.1:0-345538 GCF_040396735.1 Comamonas odontotermitis | reverse complement strand
GCATCCGCCGGCTTGAATTACCGTCCCAGGTGTCAACCTAATCTAGGACGGGTCATTTGGCAGCGACAAGACAGCTGCCACAACAATCCTCAGGCAAACTCCAGCGTCTCCACGCCCTGCTCGGTGCCCAGCAGGCACACTGCAGCTTTCTGGTTGGCAAACACCCCGACGGTGATGACACCGGCCCACTGGTTCACTTCCGTCTCGAATGCCAGCGGGTCCGCAATCGCAAGACCCGTCACATCCAGGATATGCTGGCCGTTGTCAGTCACCAGCGGCTGGCCATCCTTCATGCGCAAGGTGGCGGTGCCCCCCTTGGCGGCAAAGTGGCGGGCAATCTGCGCGGCAGCCATGGGAATCACCTCTACCGGCAACGGGAACATGCCCAGCGTCTGCACGCGCTTGGATGCATCGGCAATGCAGACAAAGCGCTCGGCCAGCGAGGCGACGATCTTCTCGCGCGTAAGCGCCGCGCCGCCCCCCTTGACCATATAGCCCTGGTGATCGATTTCGTCCGCGCCGTCGATATAGACGGCAAGGTTGGTCACCTCGTTCGCATCGAACACCTGGATGCCCAGCGCCTGCAGGCGTTCGGTGCTGGCGACCGAGCTGGACACTGCGCCAGGAATCTGGTCCTTGATCGTGGCCAGGGCATCAATGAATTTGTTGACCGTGGAGCCGGTGCCCACGCCTACAATCTCGCCCGCCACCACGTATTGCAGGGCCGCGCGGCCGACTTCGGCCTTCAATTCGTCTTGAGTCATGTTGGTGCTGTCAGATCAGCGAAAATACAAACAATTGCGCAATTATCCCATCCCATGTCCCTGATCCCCTATTCCCTGTCCCGAGCCATCCTGTTTGGCATGCAGCCCGAGGCTGCGCACGACTTCACCATGGACATGCTGGCCAAAGGCCAGAACTCGCCCCTGGCCTGCGCCTGGCGCCAGGCGCGGGTGTCCGACCCGGTGACCCTGGCGGGCCTGAACTTCCCCAACCGCGTCGGCATGGCTGCGGGGCTGGACAAGAACGCACGCGCCATTGACGGGCTGGGCGCCATGGGATTCGGCTTTGTCGAAGTGGGCACGGTCACTCCGCTGGCCCAGCCGGGCAACCCCAAGCCGCGCATGTTCCGCATTCCCGAGCGTGACGCCCTCATCAACCGCCTGGGTTTCAACAACGGCGGCCTGGAGGCCTTTATCGCCAATGTGAAAAAGGCGCAATTCCGCAAGCAAGCCAACCCGCTGCTGCTGGGTCTGAACATCGGCAAGAATGCTGTGACCCCGATTGAGGAAGCTACGAGTGACTACCTCCAATGTCTGGACGCCGTCTACCCGCATGCCGACTACATCACGGTCAACATCAGCTCGCCCAACACCAAGAATCTGCGTGCGCTGCAAAGCGATGAAGCGCTCGATGCCCTGCTCTCAGCCCTGGTGACACGCCGTGCACAACTGGCGCGCGAGCATGGCAGGCACAAGCCGGTCTTCCTCAAGATCGCGCCCGACCTGACTGACGAGCAGGTCGCCGTCATCGCAGCCAGCCTCAAGGCCCATGGCATGGACGGCGTGATTGCCACCAATACCACCATCAGCCGCGATGCCGTGCAAGGCCTGCAGCATGCGGAAGAAACCGGTGGCCTCTCGGGCCGCCCGGTGTTCGAAGCGAGCAATGCCGTCATTCGCCAGTTGCGTGCAGCGCTGGGGCCACAGTTCCCGATCATCGGCGTGGGCGGTATTCTGAGCGGCGCCGACGCGGTCGCAAAGATCAAGGCCGGCGCCGATGTGGTGCAGATCTACACCGGGCTGATCTACAAGGGCCCGGCCCTGGTTCCCGAGATTGCGCAGGCGCTCAAGGCACAAGGCGGACGGGGCTAAGAACGTGTTTACGATCTCTACGCAGCCGCGTTGGAGTGCAATCGGGATGAGTTCGAAGCGATGGGCCGCAGCTTGCACCGGGGTGCAAGCAAGGGCCAGCGCGCAGAAATCGCCCGATTTCACCCCAACCCGGAGGGACAGCGATTTTGCGGGCGCCCGGCTAGGGGCGCCCGGCTAGGGGCGGTCTGCGTTGTTGCAAAACCTCGCAATAGCGGGGCTATTGCTGCGGTATTGCGCCTCGCAGTCCGCCCGGCTAGCCCACTGTCGCGGCGCGAGGAGATCGTAAGCACGTTCTAAGCCTGCTCCACCTCGCGCACCGCTTGTGCGAGGCGCTCCACCCCTTTCTCAATCACTTCGGGCTGCAGCAAGGCGTAACCCATCACCAGCCCGCAGGGCCGGGGCAGCGCCTGTTCCGGGGCCTGGGGGTGGAACAAGGGACTGAGCGGATGGACCCGCACGCCCCGCCGCTGCGCCGCAGCCACCAGGAGCGGCTCTGCGCTTGCCGGCAAGGAAGGCAACCACACCACCACATGCAGCCCGCTGGCAGCGCCTTGCACCTGCGCCTTCGCGCCCAGGTGGCGCTGTAAGGCCTGCAGGAGCGCCACCTGGCGTGCCTGCTGCAAGCGGCGCATGCGGCGTACGTGCCTGTCGTAGCTACCGTCTTCCAGCAGCAACGCCAGGGCACGCTGAACGCCAGTGGCAGCATGCCGATCGGTCACGCGCTTGGCCGCAGCGAAGGGCTCGACCAGTGCCGGTGGCAGCACCATGTAACCCAGCCGGAGTTGGGGTGAGAGCGTCTTCGAGAAGGTGCCCACATGGACCACGCAGCCATGCGTATCCAGCGACAGCAGCGTGGCTTCCGGACGCACGGCATAGCGGTACTCGCTGTCGTAATCGTCTTCGATGACCCAGGCCTTGCTGCGCCCCGCCCAATCCAGCAACTGGCGCCGCCGGCCAATGGGTAAAAAGCCTCCCAGCGGAAACTGGTGCGTAGGCGTCACATAGGCCAGTTTGGCATGGCCCAGGCGCTCCAGCCCATCGGTCATCGCGCCGTGTTCGTCAATGCCAAGAAAACGCAGCCGCGCGCCATAAGCCTCAAAGGCATGGTGCGCCATCCGGTAGCCCGGGTTCTCGACCACCACCGAGTCGCCCGGGTCCACCAGCAGACGTGCGCACAAGTCCAGGGCCTGCTGCGAGCCACTCACGATCACGATCTGCTCGGCACCGCAGGCCAGGCCCCGCGCACGGCTCAAATGGGCCTGCAAGGCCGTGCGTAACGCAATGCTGCCGCGCGGATTGTCATACTCCAGCCGGGTGCTGCGCTGGCGCTCGGCTGCACGCAGGGCCTTCATCCAGTCAAGGGTTGGAAAATCGCCACCCGACAAGGGGCCATAGACAAAGTCGATGTCTTGCGCGCCCTCTTTCGGGCTGTGCGTTGCCAGCCCGAGCGCGGCAATGCGCTGGCCAATGGCCGACAGCGGCCTTGTCGGTTGCGTGGGGATGACAGCCCCCCGCACCAACCGTGGCAAATTTACCGTCACAGCCGCGCCGCTCGCCACACGGCTGGCTGCCCCCGGCCGGGTTTCGATAAAACCATCGGCCGCCAGCTGCTCATACACCAGCGTGACCGTGGCGCGCGATAGCCCCCGTTCGGCCGCAAGCGCGCGGGTGGATGGCATGGTGGCACCCACGGCATAGGTGCCATCGGCCATCCGCGCCCGGATTTCTTCATACAGCGCCCGGCTCAATCCCAGACGCCGATGGTGCGAAGGCTTCATCAACTGGTATGGTAAATATTCGGAAAACTGGCTATTTTATGCATGCCACAAATGCGGCACAGTGGCGTTTGGCCGGTTCAGCCCGGCATTTTTTCAAAGAACACCATGTACCTCCCACCCGCTTTTGCCGAAACCGATGTTCAGGAACTCCATCGCATCATGCGAGAAAACGCCCTGGGCATGCTCGTCACCCAGACCGCCAACGGGCTGGAAGCCAACCACCTGCCGCTGCTCCTTGACGACAGCACGTTGATTGCCCACATTGCGCGCGCCAATCCGCTCTGGCGCGAGGTGCGCGACGGCGATGAGGTGCTGGTGGTGTTCCGTGGTGCGCAAGGCTATATCTCGCCGAACTGGTACCCCAGCAAGCACGAGACCCACCGGCGCGTCCCCACCTGGAATTACGAGGTGGTGCATGCCCATGGCACCATCCATGTACGCGACGAAGAAAAATTTGTGCGCCGCGTGGTGGGGCTGTTGACGCGTCAGCACGAAGCGGGCCAGCCCAAGCCCTGGAAGATGGCTGATGCCCCTGCCGATTTCCTGCAGGAGCAGTTGGGCCACATCGTGGGCATCGAGATCCGCATACAGCGCCTCGAGGCCAAACGCAAGCTCAACCAGCACCACGCAACACCCGACCGGAAAGGCGCCATTGCCGGGCTGGAGTCACAAGGCAACCATGCTTTGGCCCAGGCCATGCGAGGTACTGCCTTGCCACCGGAATAAACCGGTTCAAGACGGGTGCACGAGTTCACGCAAGACGCTGCGCCCGGGAAAGCTGCCAAGGGCCTTGGCGCTATGCAGGCACTTCGCTGCTGCGCGCGGCCATGCCCAGTTTGGCGAGCAGGCGCGCATCGGCATCCGCCTCCGGGTTGCCGGTCACCAACAGTTTGTCGCCGTAGAAGATGGAGTTGGCACCTGCCAGAAAGCACAGCGTCTGCACCGCTTCGCCCAATTGCTGGCGGCCTGCCGACAGGCGCACGCGGGCTTTGGGCATCAGAATGCGGGCAGCGGCAATCACCCGCACAAAGTCCAGAGGATCGACCGGATCGCTATCGGCCAGCGGCGTACCCGGCACACGCACGAGGCTGTTGATGGGCACCGATTCCGGATAAGGCTCCATATTGGCCAACTGGGCCAGCAGGCCTGCACGGTGCACCGGCGCCTCCCCCATGCCCACAATGCCGCCGCAGCAGACGTTGATTCCGGCCTCGCGCACCGCAGCCAGCGTGTCGAGCCGGTCCTGGTACTGGCGGCTGCTGACCACATCGCTGTAGTACTCTGGCGCGGTATCGAGGTTGTGGTTGTAGTAATCCAGCCCCGCCTCACGCAAGGCCTGCGCCTGGTGCGGGGCCAGCATGCCCAGGGTGGCGCAGCTTTGCAGGCCCAGGCCCTTGACGGCCGCAATCAGCTCGCCCACCTTCTCGATATCGCGGTCCTTGGGCGCGCGCCATGCGGCACCCATGCAAAAACGGGTAGCGCCTGCATCCTTGGCGGCCTGGGCTGCAGCAGTCACCTCGGCAACGCTCATCAGTTTCTCGGCCTTCACCCCGGTATCGAACTCCGCCGACTGCGGGCAGTAGCCGCAGTTTTCCGGACAACCTCCCGTCTTGACAGACAGCAAGGTCGCCAGCTCCATATCGCCTGCTGGCCAATGCGCACGATGCACCGTCTGTGCACGGTACATCAGCTCCGTAAATGGCAATTCCAGCAGTTCCTGCACGGCCTGCACAGGCCAGCGCTCTGTTGTGGCTGGTTGCGCCGGTTTTGCAGCGGGGTGCCAGTGCACGGCAGCGGTGGCAGGTGCCGCTCCGGAAAAATGAGATGGGCTGGACATGGGGCTCCTCAATCAAGGCCAAAGCCGATCTGGCCTGGCATGGAGTCCATTGTCTGCAGAAGCGGCGCCGATCCCAAGCGCATGACAAGCCCCGCGGGAAGCAGTTTTGGCAGATATCCAGATGCGGCATATTTGCCTGCAGATAGACGCCCATAGCCTGCACGAAGACCGCCAAATACAGCAAGCTGCGTCAACCGCCCTTCAATTTCCTGCAAATCACGGCAGTGCTGCGCCTGTACTGCGGTCCGTTACCGGCGATTTGGTGGCAATTGACGTGGTTTGCCCAAGCGAACCGGGCGCCGCTGGCTGAAATGCCGCAGAAGTGCTGCAGCAGCCGCAACAGGACTGGCAGGATTTGGGAGCTTTTAGCACGACGGTAATGCGTTCAATCCCGAGCGGCAGTTGAGGTTATTCCAGACCAAGCGCAAGAGAGCGCCGCGCAGGCCAGAAGTACGGCGCTTGAAGTGTCCACGGAGGTCGGCCCAGGATGTATTTCGTGGGCGGTGGTGGGTGGCGCGATCTGCGAGTATTTCCGCTAGGGCGAGGCCGGAGGCGCCTCATCCTGTAATTCTTCGAAGAACACGAGGCGATTGCCAAACGGGTCGGCAATGCGCAACTCCTGCATGCCCCAGGGCATGCGCTCCAACCCTGGCTTGGCGTTGCGGTAGTTTTTGGCCAGCAAAGCCTGCTGGAAAGCCGCCAGCCCCGGCCATTCAATGCGCACATTGGCGCCGGGGCTCGCGTCTCCATGGTGCTCGCTCAGGTGCAGAATGCAGACGCGGCCGTCCTGCCCCTTGAGGCTCACTTGCTGGTAGAGCGGAAAATCGTCGCCGAAGCGGTGCGTCCAGTCCTGCGAAAAGCCCAGGAACCCCTGGTAGAACTCGACGGCCTTGGCCTCGTCAAAACTGCGCAGCACGGGAATGATGGGGTTGCTCAGCATGAAAAAAACCTTGGTCCGCTATCGCTTTTGAGATGCTGGCGTGCCATGGACAAGCACCAGCGCATGACGGAGCAATGCTCCCTTTGCCTTCCGATCAGCCCAGTGCGGCAATCACCTCCGGGGGCGCTTGCACCAGCTCGATCAGCACCCCTTCACCGGCGATGGGAAACTCATCATTGCTCTTGGGGTGCAGGAAGGTGATGTCGTAGCCCGCAGCCCCCTTGCGGATGCCACCCGGTGCAAAACGCACACCATTGGCACCGAGCCATTCCACAGCGGCAGGCAAATCATCGATCCACAGCCCGATATGGTTGAGCGGCGTGGCGTGGACGGCAGGCTTTTTCTCGACGTCCATAGGCTGCATGATGTCCACTTCCACCTTCATCGCGCCTTTGCCCATGGCCAGGATGTCCTCATCCACATTCTCTCGCTCGCTCTGGAAGGTGCCGGTCTGCTCCAGCCCCAGCATATCGACCCAGAGCTTTTTCATGCGGCCCTTGTCAGTACCACCGATGGCAACCTGTTGAATCCCCAGAACCTTGAACGGACGCGCTTGTGACATGTGTATGTATCTCCTTAGAACGTGTTTACGATCTTCTCACGCCGCGACAGTGCTTTGCGGGATGGGATGCTAGGCGCAATACCGCAGCAATAGCCCCGCTATTGCGAGGATTTGCAACAACGCAGACCGCCCGCAAGGCCACTGTCCCTACGGGTTGGAGTGAAATCGGGCGATTTCTGCGCGCTGGCCCTTGCTTGCACCCCGGTGCAAGCTGCGGCCCAGCACTTCGAACTCATCCCGATTGCACTCCAACGCGGCTGCGTAGAGATCGTAAACACGTTCTCAAACAATCCACGGCACAACCCTTGGTTGCGCCGACGCCACCATTGTGCCAAGGCTTTGCTGTCACCTGGCGGACTGCGTATCCAGGAGCCCGTTCAAGACCCCACTCCCTGGGAGTCTCAGAGGAGATCCGCCGCAGGAATCGTCGGAAAATTGGGGCCGATCGGGTGCTGCTTTTTGTAAGAATCGAAAACCAATTACATTTATTGAAAAAATAGTAATAAGCTATCTATAGAATATTAGCCATCGGTTCCTGATATGGAGCCCGACTTGATTTGCAACCGTAGTATTTGAAAACATCCACTCCATGCAAGGCAAACCCACCTGTCAATGCTCTCAACGGGCCAAGCAACTGCTGGCCTGGTCATGGCGGTAGGTGAACCCATGGACTACTACGCCTCGCAACGCCCTTCTGCCTCAGGTACGGTTGCGAGCGGGGCTGCGGATCAGCGCTGGCAACGCAGCCTGAGAACCCTGCGCAGCATCTGGCCGTTCATTGCACTGGCCATTGTGCAGGCCACGCTTGCCGTCATCAGCCTGCAGATGCTCAGCGCACTGCGCTCGTTCAGCACCGGGGAAAGCCAGTGGAGCAAGGGCCAGAAGGACGCCATCTACGCACTGAGTCACTACGCCACCACAGGCGATGCCAGTGCCTATGGCCAGTTCCAGAAAGGGCTGCGCATTCCCATGAGCGACATGCAGGCCCGCAAGCTGATCGAAGCACGGGGCAGCGAAGCCGAAATCCAGGCGGCGCTGCTGCTCAAGGAAGGCCGCAATGAGCTTGCAGAGATCAAGGAGCTGTTCTGGCTGACCGGTTACTTCAAGAACACCGAGCTTGTGGCCCCGCTCCTGGAGAAATGGCAAGCCAGCGACGGCGCCCTGATGGAACTCCAGTCTCTTGGCAACCTGATCCATGCCAGTTTGCAGATCGGCCCTCCCACACTTACCCTGCAACGGGGCTGGCTTGCCCAGCTCAATACCCTGCAGTCCCAGCTCTCCACCCTGGAGCAGGACTTTTCCAACGCCCTGAATACGTCTGCCCGCAAGCTCAAGGCAAGCCTGCTGTGGCTCAATATCGGAGGCGCCCTGCTCATGCTGGTGCTGCTGATGTGGCACACCAGCCGCCTCAAGCGCGATACCGAGCAGGTGGAAAACACCCTGGACATGGTGAGCCAGCGCGCCACCACTACCTTGGCAGCCATTGGCGATGCCGTCATCACCACCAATGCGGCAGGCGATGTGCTCTATATGAACAAGGCCGCCGAACAGTTGCTGGGGGCCAGCCTTCACCAGCTTTTCCTGCGCAACCTCGCAGAGCGCATGCGCACCCCGCCGGCAGACCTCGAAAATTACCTGGTTCAGGATGCCATCCTGGACGCCTTGAGCGGCAAAGCGTTGGTGAATGAAGCCATCTTCACCATCTACGACAGCCACCGTCGGGCGCGGCAGGTGAAAATGGCCTACACCCCCATCGGCACGCACACCGGCACTGTCGAAGCAGTGTTCGTATTCCATGATGTGAGCCAGGAGCAGACCTTCATCCGCGAGCTGGCTTGGCAGGCGACGCACGACCAGCTGACCGGTCTTGTCAACCGTTATGAATTCGAGCGACGCCTGGGGTTGGTGCTGGCCCAGCCGCACCGGCCGGATGGCCCGGCTGGTGCCATCATGTATCTGGATCTCGACCAGTTCAAGGTTATCAACGACACTGGCGGCCATTCTGCGGGCGACGCCATGCTGCGTGCCATCAGCACCATGCTGCAGCATGGCCTGCGGGCTGAAGACACCCTGGCCCGCGTTGGCGGCGATGAATTTGCCGTCCTGCTGGAGAACTGCCCCTTCGATCTGGCCAGGGAGCTGGCCGAGCAGATCCGGGACGCCGCCCAGCATCTGCGCATCCAGTGGGGCGAGCGCAGCCTCAGCTCCAGCATCAGCATTGGCCTGGTCAAGCTCTGCGCTCCCCTGGATTCTGTGGAGGAAGTCTTCCGCGTAGCCGACATGGCCTGCTTCGGCGCCAAGCAGCGTGGCCGCAACGTGGTGTATGCCTACGACCCGGCCGTAGACCAGGAAATTGCCCGCTATGTGGGCGAAATGGAATGGGTGGAGCGCATCAAGACCGCGCTGGAGAGTGACCAATTCATCCTGCATGCCCAACCGATCCACGCCTTGAACAGCAGCGCCGAAGCGGCTGCCGGCCATGGCCTGCATGTGGAAGTGCAGATACGCATGCGCATGCCCGACGGCAGCGTGATCAGTCCTATCCACTTCATTCCCGCTGCTGAGCGCTACGGTCTGATGCCGCTGGTGGACCGCTGGGTGGTCAACAAATCGCTGGAAACCCTGGCTGCCATGCAGAAGGCGTGGCATGTGATGCCCATCTCGTGCTGCGCCATCAATCTCTCGGGGACAACCCTGGGCGACGAAAAGCTGCTGGACTTTCTGCGCCACCAGATCGAGCTGCACGGCATCAACCCGCGCATTCTGTGCTTTGAAATCACCGAGACAGCAGCCATCACCCATCTGCCCAACGCGATCCGCTTGGTCAAATCGCTCAAGGACATGGGCTGCAAGTTCTCGATGGATGATTTCGGCGCGGGGGTCTCGTCCTTCGCGTCCCTGAAGAACCTGCCGGTCGATTTTCTGAAGATCGACGGCGCCATTGTGGCCGACATGCAGCGCGAGCCCGCGCACCGCGCGATGGTGGAAGCCATCAACCACCTGGGCCATGCACTGGGCATGAAGACCATTGCCGAATTTGCAGCCACGCCCGAAATCGTGGAGATGCTGCGCGACATGGGCGTGGACTATGCCCAAGGCTATGCCACCGGTGCGCCCAAGCCTTTCCCGGGGGTGAATGCATCCCCCGCCGCCAATGAAACCGCTGCAGTGGCATCTTCCGCCACCAGCACCAGACTCGGCAGCCCTGCGCCAAACCTGCCGCTCTCCATTGCCCGCGGGCTCATCTAGGGGCGGCAGCTGGCTTCGATGTCGCCCACGTAAAAAAGCCCGATGCAATCGGGCTTTTTCTTTGCGTTTGTGGTGCAGCGGGTGGTCAGCCAGGTCTGCGCGCCTTGCCAGGCTTGCCCGCCTTGCCGCTGACCTTGACACCTGCACGCGGCGGCAAGCCCGTGTGCTGCGTCAGCATCTGGCCCGCCTTGGGCTGCTGCGCAGAACGGAACCGGACGTCGCCCTTGGGCTCTTGCTGGACCTGCGGGCGGCGGGGCGCCAGGGCAACCGCCTTGCCATCCTTGTTCACGGTGTAGCCCAGCCCGCCGCCACCGGACTTGACCGACGTGCTGTTCTTCTTGCGCGCACTCTGGTAGCTGCCATCGACCAGCGGCTGGAAGGTGGGAATCAGGTGTTGCTTGCCATTGCCGATCAGGTCGGCGCGGCCCATGGCCTTGAGCGCATCGCGCAGCACCGGCCAGTTGTTCGGGTCGTGGTAGCGCAAAAACGCCTTGTGCAGCCGGCGGCGCTTCTCGCCGCGCACGATGTCCACCGACTCCTCATCCGCGTCGCGCATCTGGCGCCGCACCTTGGTGAGCGTGTTGCGGCCGCTGTGGTACATGGCCGTGGCGGTGGCCATGGGGCTGGGATAGAAGGTCTGCACCTGGTCGGCACGGAAGCCATTCTTCTTGAGCCAGACCGCCAGATTCATCATGTCCTCGTCGCTGGTGCCCGGATGGGCTGCAATGAAGTACGGAATCAGGTACTGCTTCTTGCCCGCTTCTTCGCTGAACTTCTCGAACAATTGCTTGAAGCGGTCGTAGCTGCCGATGCCAGGCTTCATCATCTTGGACAGCGGCCCAGTCTCGGTGTGCTCGGGTGCAATCTTCAGGTAACCGCCCACATGGTGCTGCACCAACTCCTTCACGTACTCGGGCGACTTCACGGCCAGGTCGTAGCGCAGGCCCGATCCAATCAGGATCTTCTTGATGCCGGGCAACTTGCGTGCGCGGCGGTAGATCTTGATGAGCGGCGCGTGGTCGGTGTGCAGGTTCTGGCAGATGCCGGGAAAGACACAGCTGGGCTTGCGGCAGGCCGCTTCAATTTCTGGGCTCTTGCAACCCAGGCGGTACATATTGGCCGTGGGCCCCCCCAGGTCGGAAATGGTGCCGGTAAAGCCCTTGACCTTGTCGCGGATGTCTTCGACCTCCTGGATGATCGAATCCTCGGAGCGGCTCTGGATGATGCGGCCCTCATGTTCGGTAATCGAGCAGAAGGTGCAGCCGCCAAAGCAGCCGCGCATGATGTTGACCGAGGTGCGGATCATCTCCCAGGCGGGAATCTTGGTCTCGCCCTCATGGCTGCCCTGTGCGTCAGCGTAGCTGGGGTGCGGGTTGCGTGCGTACGGCAGGCCAAAAACCCAGTCCATTTCGGCAGTGGTGAGCGGAATGGGAGGCGGGTTCAGCCACACATCGCGGGCTGTCGCACCCTCGCCGTGTGCCTGCACCAGCGCGCGGGCATTGCCGGGGTTGGTCTCCAGGTGCAGCACGCGGTTGGCATGGGCGTAAAGAATCGGGTCGGCCTTGACCTGCTCATAACTGGGCAGGCGCAGCACCGTCTTGTCGCGTGGTGGCTGCTTGCCCTTGGCGCGCAGCGAGAGGTTGGGGATAAACTGAATGGGCTGGACGGCAGGCCCTGCATCGGCCTTCTTGAGGCCACCGGCATTGATGGCCTCTGCGCCCATTGCTCCTGAATCAGGAGCACTTTCCTTCGAGCAGGTCTGCCCCTGGGCTTCGGCCTGCTCGCTGGTGGTCATATAGGGGTTGATGTGGGGTTCCACCACGCCAGGCTCGTCCACAATGGACGAATCCACCTCATACCAGCCCTCTTCCGATGCGCGGCGGAAGAACGCAGTGCCACGCACATCGGTGATGCTCTCCACAGGCTCGCGCGCCGCAATGCGGTGTGCCACCTCGACCAGGGCCCGCTCGGCGTTGCCGTAGAGCAGAATGTCGCACTTGCTGTCCACCACGATGGAGCGGCGCACCTTGTCGCTCCAGTAGTCGTAGTGGGCAATGCGGCGCAGGCTGCCTTCAATGCCCCCCAGCATAATGGGAACGTCCTTGTAGGCTTCGCGGCAGCGCTGGCTGTAGACGATGGCAGCACGGTCGGGGCGCTTGCCGCCCACGTCGCCCGGCGTATAGGCGTCGTCCGAGCGGATCTTGCGGTCCGCCGTGTAGCGGTTGATCATCGAATCCATGTTGCCGGCCGTCACGCCCCAGAACAGGTTGGGCTTGCCCAGGGCCTTGAAGGCCTCGGCACTGTGCCAATCCGGCTGGGCAATGATGCCCACCCGAAAGCCCTGCGCTTCCAGCACACGGCCGATCACCGACATGCCAAAGCTCGGGTGATCGACATAGGCATCGCCCGTGACCAGAATGATGTCACAGCTGTCCCAGCCCAGCTGATCCATTTCTGCGCGGCTCATGGGCAGGAACGGAGCAGTGCCAAAACGCTTGGCCCAGTATGGCTTGTAGCTGGTCAGCGGCTTGGCGGCACGTTCAAAAAAAGAGACGTCAATGGGGGCAGTCATGGGGCAACAGTCAGGGTAAAGCGCGCTCTGGCTCGGGCAGGCCATAGCAGCAACAGGCCCGATATTTTAGGAAAATAGCCCGTAGCGCGCTTTCATACGGGTATTGTTGCTATTAGTTTTATAGTTTTCGCAACATGCAGCGCAGGCGGCCAACAGCGAAAGCCCCCATACAGATATTGCGCTGCATCAATGTGTCTCACATTGTCGCATGTTTGACTCAGATTACAAAAACCAAGGGCAGCCTGCGCTGCCCTATTTCCATCAGTCAGTGAACCGTGGCCCTGCCTGGCATCCACCCAGCTCCAGGCCGGGAAGATGCCCGGTGTTCACCACTCGCCGCATTCACGCACACGCTGCGCCAGGTCCACATAGCCGTCGTCATCGTTGGCGCTGGGATGTGCCGGCAAGGCGGCCACGAGTTCGGTTGCATAGGCAGGCAGCTCCATGTCTGCTCTACCAAAGCCATGGTTGTTCAAGGCGTCCAAGTTGGTTTGCAGTTGGTGTTGCATATGTGCTCCCGAAAAAGATCTGTGTGAGTAAAAAAGGCTGAAGTTGATAAAAAAAGAATCGAGGTAGACTCGCGCCTTGCCTCGTTGTCCCTGTTTGCCTGATGCAGTGCGCCGTCTCTGATGCACCCCGTCATTGAAACAATGGTATGTGTCTAACGCATGACGTTGCTGTCTCGTTGACGCCAACATGTTGTAAGCAAACATCTCTTTTCTCGTCCGATGCCCTACACCCTGGCGCAAGCCGTCCATAGCGACCTGCTGATCAAGAAAAGCCGATTCATTGGCTGCGTGCAGCCCGTTGCAGACCGTGCCCAGGCCCAGACCATCGTGCAACGCCTGCGCGCCGAACACCCCGCAGCCAACCATGTATGCTGGGCCTTGCTGGCGGGGGGCCAATCGGCAGCGGTGGACGACGGCGAACCCAGTGGTACCGCCGGCCGGCCCATGCTCGATGTGCTGCGCCACCAGCAGCTTGAAGGCGCGCTGGCCACCGTGGTGCGGTACTTTGGCGGCGTCAAGCTCGGAGCTGGCGGCCTGGTGCGCGCCTATACCGATGCCATCGCCCAAGCGCTCTTACAGGCCGAAAAGGTGGAGCGCCAGGCCATGGCCTGTCTGCAATGCAGCATTCCGTACGCACTGGAAGGCACGTTGCGCCGCGAAATTGCGCAAGCCCAGGCCCAACTGCTTGCCATCGAGCACGCAAGCCAGGTTGTAGCCACCATTGAACTGCCAGCCAGTGCCGCCCCGGCGTTCATTGATCGCATGAACGATCTGGCCCAGGGGCGCATTGGCTGGATCGACATACCCGACCTGCCTTAGGGAATCTCTACAAAGCGCGTTGCTCATCGGGCTGTAACGACTGCTAAAACATTTCCGCTGGCGCAGCTGGCCAAACATACCTATTTTTATGTTTAAGATTCGTATCATCAATTCAAAAAAGCTGCGCTTCCGCGCATCGTTTTTGGCAGGAGTGATCGATGGCAATTCATTTGTGGGACTATGCGCCGGACGCCTTGGAAGTGGCGATGAGCGAACTTTTGGTGGCAACCGCCGATGATGCGGATACGCTGATTGACCAGAACGTGAAAGAGGTGCTGCATGGCCTGCGCGAGCACCTGAACATGGATGTGATCTTTGTCTCCGAAATCCGTGACGGCAAACGCATGTTCAAGTACGTCAACCACAAGCCCGACCGTGCGCTGATCGAAACTGGAGGCGGCTCCTCGCTGGAAGAATCCTTTTGCCAATGCGTGCTCGATGGCCGCCTGCCCCGCCTGGTACACGACGCTGCGCACCACGCCGAGCAAGCCCGCCTGCCTTCAACTCCATTCCGGGTCGGCGCGCACCTGAGCACGCCCATCGTGCTGAGCGATGGCCAGGTTTACGGTACGCTGTGCTGCTTCAGCACCGAGCCCGACCCCAGCCTGCGGGAGCAGGATCTGCAAAAGCTCGAATGCATCGCCAAATACACGGCCAAGCGCATCGACGTCCGCCGCAACCTGGAGCGCGAAGCTGAAAGCGGGCAGTGGAAGCTCCAGCCGCTGGAAGACAACCGGCCCACCCTCCCCAGGCCACGCACGACGCGGCCCTGACGGCCGGTGGATGCACCCCATGGACATCCGTCTGGAACCTGACAAGAGTCGCATTGCCGCCACAAAGCCCGAAAGACCGGGCCGGGCAGATCACAGTTATTGACGTGGTTCCCCGCTGCAATGGCTCAGCGGAGGAGAATGGGCCATGCTTTGAGTATTTGCCAGCTGCCTGAGCACCAGTGTTCTGGTCGGTGACACACTCCCTGCACGATGCAGCGAACCCGCCTCACCCGAGCTGTTCAGGCTTCAACGATTTGATACGCCCCATGGAACCCGGACATGACACCTCACCAATGGCTGAATCGCATCGCAAGCCTGATTGCCGCATCCATTTTGCTTGCCAGTCCTGTACACGCGGCGGACAAGCCGCCGCACCAGCAGTACCCAGATGCCGCGGCCAGCGACCCTGTCAAGCTGGGATGGATGGTAGGCTCCCCACCCCCTGCAGATCGCATTCTGCGGTTCGACGATGGCTCGTATTTCCGCTTTCCCGCCATGCGCTGGAGTGTCTCGCACTTTCGAGAACTGATGCCCACAGTGAACGTCTCGCGTGGTCTGGGTCCCGCGACGTCACTATCGCGGGCATTGCGCGAAGACATCGACGGGCTGGAGTTCAAGCGCCTTGATACCGGCGAGAAAATGACCTGGAGCGAATCGCTGCAAGCCAACTACACCGATGGCATCGTGGTGCTGCACCAAGGGCGCATCGTCTATGAGCGCTATTTTGGCGCCCTCCAGCCAGATGGCCAGCATGGGGCCATGTCAGTAACAAAATCTTTTGTGGGAACACTGGCTGCCATGCTCGTTGCCGAGGGACGGCTGGATCCAGCGCGCAAGGCGGCGCAATATGTACCGGAGCTCGCCTCTTCGGCTTTTGGCAGTGCTACCGTGCGCCAGATCATGGACATGACCACTGGCATCCAGTTCAGCGAAGATTACGCAGACCCCAACGCTGAGGTCTGGGCCCATGCGGCGGCCGGCAATCCGCTACCCAAACCCAAGGACTTTACCGGTCCGCGCACCTACTACGAATTCCTGAAAACAGTGAAGCCGCAAGGCTTGCACGGCGAAGCATTCGGCTACCGCACGGCCAATACCGATGCCCTTGGCTGGATCATTGCGCGGGTTACCGGCCAGTCCGTAGCACAGCTATTGGCAGACCGCATCTGGAGCCAGCTGGGTGCAGAGCAAGACGCCTATATGTCCGTCGACTCCATCGGAACGCCATTTGCAGGCGGCGGCCTCAATACAGGCCTGCGCGACCTCGCCCGCTTTGGTGAAATGATTCGCAACAATGGCTTCTACAACGGCAGGCAGATCGTCCCGGCAGCAGCAATCGACGACATTCGCAAAGGCGGAAAGCCCTCCGACTTCGCGAAAGCCGGCTACCAACTCCTCCATGGCTGGACCTACCGCAACATGTGGTGGATCACGCACAACGAGCACGGCGCTTTTGCCGCGCGCGGCGTACATGGTCAAACCATCTATGTCGACCCCCAGGCAGAAATGGTCATCGCCCGGTATGGATCACACCCCGTCGCCGGAAATGCGGCCAACGATCCCACGTCCCTGCCTGCATTCCATGCACTCGCACTGCATTTGATGGCACCTTCGCGCTGACAAATTCCCCACCTCTGCCGGCAAAGACTGCCGACACGGCCACCTGGTGATGAAGGCCTAAATCAACGGTGAAAGATTGCAGCAGATGCTGGGGTTCCCACCCCGATAAGGCTGTAAATTCCACCATCCCCAACAAATAGAACTTCTCCGTGCCGCCGTGGCACAGGGGAAGCTCTTTCCAGACACATCATCGGCTCATCAACAAATTGGCATAAAAATGAAAAAATTTCTCATTGCCTCACTTGCCTTGTTCTCTCTGGTTCGACCAACTCCATCGCTCGCCGACAACGTCAATGGGAAAACCATATACCTTCAGCGCTGCGCCATGTGCCACGGTACCGATTTGAAAGGAACAGGCGCGCTGGCCAGGAAAAGCACGCCTCCAACCCCTGACCTGACAACCCCTGCGTTCAAAAAACGGCTCAACGACTACCCCGGCGTCATTGTTTCATCCGTGGTGCTTCGCCCCAATGGCGATTTGATCCCTAGAACATTGCAGGAGAACGGAGTGAAGCTCGCGCCGTTCAATTGGAGAAACAAGGACCTTCGCGATCTGCATCAATACATGAGCGGAGAGATTTCAAGAAGCCGCTGACTTGCATGCCGCATCACATCTGCCCCGAGCCTCGCTTTTCCATTGTGCCGGGTCGGCTGTGAAGATTTTGCCCGCGCGCGCCTGAACCTCGCCTAGGCGCCTACGCTTCGCCAGAATCAGATGGCATTCCGTCCACACCAAAGGCCACGCCAAGCTGTTCCAGCTTCGCACGCGCCTCATGGTGCACCACGCCGCGTTTGCTGGTGTCCTTTTCCAGCAACCGAAAAAGAGTGTGCTTGCCAACATTGGTATTGCGGATCACTTCCACACGCACACCCCAGAACTTGTCATTGGCGAAGCGGTCCAGAATGTCTGCATCGGCATCCGGATTCATCGCTGCAGTGGCCCGAATGGCCTGGTTAGGATCAGTCAGAAACGGCTCCAGCTCTGCAGTGTTTGCTGCACCACATGCGGCGATGTAACGCTTTTGCTCTGCGGCCTTCTGCTCAGGTGTCTTTTTTGCCATCGGTTTCTCCGAGAAATGGAATTTTCTGCCCTCAGAACTGCTCTTGCAGCAGAGCATAAGCCTGTAAAAGCCTACGCCGTCGGAATGGCCAACAGGTCGCCGCCCCACTTTCAGCAACTTCGCCGCTCGCGGATCGAATTGCAATGTAGAATCTTCCCCGCATGCCGTGATGTCGCTATTGAAGGCATGCAGACGCGGGTGTCGTTCAATGGTAGGACTCTTGCTTCCCAAGCAAATAACGTGGGTTCGATTCCCATCACCCGCTCCAGAATTAAAAACAAAAACGCGCCGAATGGCGCGTTTTTCATTGCTTGCGAAGAAGTTTAGTGGGTATGCAGGCCGCCGTTCACCGAGAACTCGGCGCCCGTGGCATAGCCGCCATCTTCCGACGCCAGCCAGGCAATGATGGCTGCAATTTCCTGGGGCTCGCCCAGCCGCTTCATGGGAATGGTGCCAACGATCTTTTCCAGTACATCGGGACGGATGGCCTTGACCATGTCGGTGCCGATATAGCCCGGGCTGACGGTGTTGACCGTGACGCCCTTGCCTGCCAGCTCCTGCGCCAGCGCCATTGAGAAGCCGTGCATCCCGGCCTTGGCAGCCGAGTAGTTGGTCTGCCCGGCCTGCCCCTTGGCGCCATTGACCGAGCTGATATTGACGATGCGGCCCCAGCCCTTTTCCACCATGTCGGCAACGACCTGCTTGGTCACGTTGAACATGGAGTTCAGGTTGGTTTCAATCACCGCCTGCCAGTCATCGGGCGTCATCTTGATGAACATGCGGTCGCGGGTGATACCGGCGTTGTTCACCAGCACATCGACTGTGCCGTGCTCCGCCTTGGTCTTGGCAAACGCCTCAACCGTGGACTCCCAGCTGCCGACATTGCCGACCGATGCGTAGAAGGTGTAACCCAGCGCCTTTTGCTCGTCCAGCCACTTCTGGAAATCACGCGTGGGGCCACAGCCCGCAATCACCTTGAATCCGTCTTTGTGCAAGCGTTGGCAAATGGCCGTTCCAATGCCTCCCATACCGCCGGTTACATAGGCCACTTTTTGACTCATTCATATCTCCTTGGTATTGCGTGGTTTGATAGCGCACTACCACTTTAACCAAGAAACAAGGCCCCGAAACCCTCGTTTACGCCAAGCGCTCAGAATCTCCGTCTGGCGCCATTTTTTGGGGTGAATGTCATGCGCAAACAACAAAAACGCGCTCCTTGGAGCGCGCTTTTTTTCCTTTGAATTCGAGCCATTTTGAAGGCTATCGATATGCAGGCCTCGATTGCAGAAAGTCACAAAGCTGCCATGGATGCATGACAGCTCTGGATGCGCCGTGTTCGCTTATACGCGTTCCACAGCCAGGGCCACGCCCATGCCGCCGCCAATGCACAGACCGGCAATGCCGCGCTTGGAGCCGCGGCGCTTCATCTCGTGCAGCAAGGTCACGAGAATCCGCGCGCCCGACGCACCAATGGGGTGACCGATGGCGATGGCGCCGCCATTGACGTTGACCTTGCTCGTGTCCAAGCCCAGTTCCTGGTTCACGGCGCAGGCCTGGGCCGCAAAGGCTTCATTGAGTTCGAACAGATCGACCTCGCCCTCTTTCCAGCCGGTCTTGGCCAGCACCTTGCGCACGGCGTGCATCGGGCCCATGCCCATGATCTTGGGATCGAGCCCCACGGTTGCAAAGCTTGCAATGCGCGCCAGCGGCTCTGCGCCCAGTTCCTTGGCCTTCTTGGCGCTGGCCACCACCAGTGCAGCAGCACCGTCGTTCAGGCCCGATGCATTGCCAGCGGTGACCGAACCAGCCTTGTCGAAGGCTGGCTTGAGGCTCGCAAGTGCATCTCCATTGGTCTTGCGGTTGATGTATTCGTCAGCCTTGAACTCGATGGGGTCGCCCTTGCGCTGCGGGATGGCGACCGTGACGATTTCTTCTGCAAAGTTGCCGGCGTCCTGCGCAGCCGCTGCCTTTTGCTGGCTGGCCAGTGCAAAGGCATCCTGCTTTTCACGGTCGATGTGGAATTCCTTGGCCACGTTCTCGGCGGTGATGCCCATGTGGTACTGGTTGTACACGTCCCACAGGCCATCGACGATCATGGTGTCGGTCATTTTCCAGTCGCCCATGCGCTGGCCGTCACGCGATCCATTCAATACGTGGGGTGACAGGCTCATGTTTTCCTGGCCACCAGCCACCACCACATCGGCATCGCCATTGCTGATGGCCTGTGCAGCCAGCATGACGGACTTGAGGCCCGAGCCACACACGGCGTTGATGGTCAGCGCAGGCGTCTTCTTGTCCACGCCTGCCTTGATCATCGCCTGGCGCGCCGGGTTCTGTCCCACGCCAGCAGCCAACACCTGGCCCATGATGACCTCATCCACCTGGTCTGCACCCACCTTGGCGCGCGCCAGTGCTTCCTTGATCACCGTCGCGCCCAGGTCCGTTGCAGGCACCTTGGCCAGCGAGCCACCGAACTTGCCGACTGCCGTACGCACGGCCGAAATGATGACGATGTCTTCCATGGTTCTTCCTTTAAAAATTGGCGCTGGCGCCTGTCATATTTAGCTTTTCAGCTATCAAATCCGATACTCGCTGTTGCAGCCTGCCTGCAGGAGCACCCACATTATTGCATTGCAGCATACCCACCTTCCAGCGGCCCTCGCACCCGCATGCGGATGACCCGCTACCCTGCGCAGACCAGCCCCAAGGGGGCGCTTGCGGGCCCGCCGTGTGGCGATCACGCCCGGGCCTTGACATAGCTGCCCGGCGCAGGCTCCAGCGCCTTGTAGGCGGTGCGTGCCTTACCGTAGGTCTTGGGCGCGGGCACTTTTTTGCCGCCGCTTTTGGCAAGCCAGTCCATCCAGTCCGTCCACCAGCTGCCGGGCAGCTCGTCCGCCCCCTGCAGCCATGCATCGATGCCTGCGGGAAACTTGCCGTCCTCACGCAACCAGTGGCTGCGCTTTTTCTTGGCAGGCGGGTTGATGACACCGGCAATGTGGCCGGAGGCGCCCATCACAAAGCGCTTCTTCCCGCCCAACACCTGGGTGCTGGCGTAGGCCGCGCCAATCGGTACGATATGGTCTTCACGCGATCCATAGATATAGATCGGCATGTTGATCTTGCTCACATCGAGCGGCTCCCCGCACACAGTAAGCGCACCAGGTTGTACCAGCTTGTTCTCCAGGTAGAAGTTGCGCAGGTACCATGCGTAGTAAGGGCCAGGCAGGTTGGTGGAGTCGCTGTTCCAGTACAGCAGGTCAAACGGCGGCGGGGTTTCGCCCTTGAGGTAGTTGCCCACCACGTAGTTCCACACCAGATCGACGGGCCGCAGAAAGCTGAAGGTCGATGCCAGATCCTGCCCGGCCATCAGGCCGCCCTTGCCCATGGTCAGTTCGCGGAACTTGACGAAGTTCTCGTCGATGAACACGTCGAGCACGCCGGTATCGGAAAAATCCACCAGGGTGGTAAGCAAGGTGGCGCTGGCCACCGATTTGTCACCCCGCGCCGCCAGCACCGCCAGGCCGTTGACGAGCATGGTGCCGCCCACGCAAAAGCCCAGCGCATTGATCTGCGCCTGGCCGGAGATGTCCTTGACCACCTCGATGGCCTTGATGACGGCATCGCCGATATAGTCGTCCCAGGTCTTGTTGCCCAGGCTCTCGTCGGGGTTGCGCCAGCTCACCACAAAGGTGCGGTGGCCGTTTTCCACCGAATGGCGGATCAGCGAGTTCTCCGGCTGCAGGTCGAGGATGTAGTACTTGTTGATGCACGGCGGCACAAACAGCATGGGGCGCTCGTACACCTGGGTGGTCAGCGCCTTGTACTCGATCAGCTGGAACAGCTCGTTCTCGAACACCACCGCACCCTCGCTGGTAGCCACATTCCGGCCCACCTCGAACTGCGATTCATCGGTCATCGACACATGGCCCTGGCGCATGTCGGCCAGCATGTTCTGGATGCCCTGGGCAATGCTCTGGCCTTTGGTGTCGATTGCTTTTTGCTGGGCTTCGGCGTTCAGCGCCAGAAAATTGCTGGGCGCCGTTGCCGCCACCCACTGCTCCACGCCGAAACGGATACGGGCGCGGGTCTTTTCGTCACCCTGGACGGCATCAACCATGTCCATCAAGGCCTTGGCATTGAGGGCGTAGCTCGCAGCTGTCAGTGCGGCCATCGGGTTGTGCTGCCAGGCATCGCCTGCAAAACGCCGGTCTTTGGGTACCGGCACCACGCCCTTGGCGCTTTCAGTCCACAGCGCTATGGCGTCCTTGGCGTATTGCTCCTGAATGGCCCGCAGCTTGTCGGCATCCAGGCTGACGGGCGCGCCGCCAGCCTGCGGCTGGGCCAGGCCGTTGAAGAGGCCCGTGGGCGCGCCCATGGCGTTCATGGCAGGCATCCCCTTTTGCAGGCCCTGCAGCGCCTGCGTCCACATCTGCCCGTATTGCTGGCCCAGCTGTGACAGCTGCGCCATCTGATCACTTCCCGGTCCCCAAAACTGCTCTTGCGTCATCGCTGTCTCCCTGGTTGGCCGTGTGCCCATGAAATGAATTTCGACACCATCTTAGGCCCAAAATCCGCCTCCCAAGCCCCGACACGCGCCTACTTCGGGTAAATTCCGAGCATGTATCTGCTTTTGATTGGCTGGCTCTATGTAGTGCTGATGATGGCCGTCGTTGAGGCCGTCAGCCCGCAAGGCTCCGTGCTGGGCGCCGTGATCACACTGCTGCTCTATGGCGCGCTGCCCATCAGCATCCTGATGTATATCGGCGGCACACCTGCGCGCCGCAGGGCCCGCCGCCTGGCGGAACAGGCGCAGCTAGAAGAGGACGCGCGGCAAGCAGCTCAGGATTCACCACCCTCGCTCATCCACCCCCCCAGGGAGTGATCCGCCTCGCACTAGTGCGCTGCCTTGTGCTTGAGGCGCAGGCTGCTGAACACCGCCGACATGGCCGCAAATGCAGCGGCCATGTACAGTGCCACCGTTGTGCCCATGCCGCTGGTCACAGGCCAGAGGGTGAAGATGATGGCCACCAGCACCGCTCCCAGCGATTGCCCCGTGAGCCGCGCGGTGCCGAGCATGCCGCTGGCCGCTCCGGCACGCGCCAGCGGCGCCGAGGTGACGATGGTGTGGTTGTTGGGCGACTGGAACAGGCCGAAACCCAGGCCGCACAGCGCCATGCGCCAGCCGATGTTCAGGTCACCCGGGTCGGCAGGCAGCAAGGCCAGGCTGAGCAAGCCGAGGGCCAGAATGGCCATGCCGATCCCGCCCAGCAGGCCGTCTTCCACCTTGCCGATGAGCTTGCCCGCCACTGGGGCCACCAGCACGATGGCAGCCGACCATGCCGTCATCAGCATGCCGGCGGCAAAATGGCTGCGGCCCAGCGCATCGAGCAGCATGAATGGCAGCGCAATGAATGAGAGCATCTGCGCGCTGAATGCGCCAATCGACGCCCCCATGGACAGTGCAAACACGGGAATGCGCAGCAGATCGAGCGGCAGTAGCGGCAAGCTGAGTTTTTTCTGCCTCAGCACATACCAGGTGCCCAGCACCAGACCCAGTCCCAGCATGGCCCAGCCGGTACTGGCCTGTCCCGCTGCGGCTGTGGCATCGTGCCGCGCGCCGATGCGCTCCGCTCCCAGGAACACCAGCGAGAACATGGCAAAGTTCAGCACCACATCCACCGGCGTGAGCCGTGCGTGAGGCGCGGCCAGCAATTGCGGCGGGTTGTGCGGCAAGGCCTTGCGCCCCAGCCACAAGGTCAGCAGCCCCAACGGAACGTTGATGGCAAACAGCCACGGCCAGCTGGCAATCGACAGAATCAATGCCGCCACCCCCGGCCCGGCAACGGACGACACTGCCACTACCAGCGAATTGAGCGCCATGCCCTTGCCCAGCCTGGAAGCCGGGTACGTCAGCCTCACCAGCGCCGCGTTCACCGCCATCACCCCTGCCGCACCCATGCCCTGCAGGCCGCGTGCTGCAATCAGCAGCCACAGCGACTGCGCCAGCATGGCAACGGCCGATGCGATGGTGAAGCACAGCAAGCCAATGAGATATACCTTGCGGTAGCCGATGCGCTCACCCAGCGCCGCCAACGGCAGCAGCAAGCCCAGCGTGCCCAACTGGTAGGCATTGACGATCCAGATCGCCT
Organism: Comamonas odontotermitis; assembly: GCF_040396735.1. Classification (GTDB taxonomy): domain Bacteria; phylum Pseudomonadota; class Gammaproteobacteria; order Burkholderiales; family Burkholderiaceae_C; genus Comamonas; species Comamonas odontotermitis_C. The sequence continues at coordinate 321,795 of NZ_JBEBNZ010000003.1, read as the reverse complement.
CCGAGGGCTGGGCATTGAGCTGCCTGGCCACCGTGGGCAGGGCCAGATTCATGATCGAGCCATCGAGCACGGCCACAATCAGGCCCAGCACGATCACCAACATCGCGAGGCGCCGCTCGGGCATGGGAAGGCCGTCCCTCATGGCTGGAGCCGGTGCCTGTACCAAGACCGTATCGGGTGTCAGAGACTTATCCATGGCTGGCTCGATTTGCTATGAAAATATGAGCTACTGCGCATAACTGGCGAGCGCCAGCAGCCGATTCGTACCTCAGGCATGCAATCTCCCACTCGCGTGTGGCGGATGGATATGCATGCACTGCAGCCATCATGCACCCTGGCCCCGGTACAACATGGTCAGGTGCGGAATGCCGTCTTCCAGGTATGGCTGCGACACCACCTCGAAGCCGCAGCCTTCGTAGAAGGTCTGCAGATAGGCCTGCGCCCCGATGCGGATCGGTGACCCTGGCCAGCGCTGCTCCACCTCGGCCATCGCGTGGCGCATCAGCTCCCAGCCAGCCCCCGTGCCGCGCACGGCTGCCATGGCCAGCACACGGCCAATGGATGGCTCCTCGTACGCCTTCCCTGGCGGCAGTATGCGTGCGTACGATTGCAGCACGCCTGCCCCATCACGGCCCAGCAGGTGCCAGGCGCTCTGGTCTTTGTAATCCAGGTCCTGAAAGGCCACTTGCTCGGCAATGAACACCTGGCAGCGCACGTGCAGCACGTCATACAGGTCGCCCAGGCTCAGTTGGTCAAAGGAGAGACAGGTCCAGTTCAACCGATCGACAGGAGAAGAAGGCTTGGGCATGGTGTCTGTGATTCGAACAAGGGTGGAGTGCTGCAGGCTGCTGGCAACGAAAGCGGTAGGTGTTCAATCGGTCTTGATCTGCTTCTTGGCAGCCTGCAGGGATTGCACGACCTCCGGCATCACATATTTGAAAGTGCCAGTGGCGTGGCAGCACAGCTTGCCCGCCTCGTCATACAGCCAGCCTTCACAGAAAGCCATGGTCTTGGTGCGCGAGAGCAGCTTGCCCTTGGCCACCAGCGGGCCCTTGGCTGTGGCCAGGAAGCTGGTTTTCATCTCGATGGTGACGGCGCCACTGCCTGCAATCGCGCTGCGCGCCGCGTGGGCCATGGTCACATCCAGCAACGTCATCGATGCGCCGCCGTGCGTCACATCAAAGCTGTTGAGGTGCTCGGGGCGCGCGTGGTAGTGCAACTCGCTCTCGCCATCGGCCCATTTGTGCAAGCTAAAGCCCAGGTGGCTGACAAAGGGGATTTCAACTTCAAAGGGCAGCACGGCGGGCTCCAGCATGAGAACGTAGAACGCAAGGACAAAACAACAAAGGCCGCACGGCGACGGGCGGCCCATGCAGCAAGCATAACCGCTCGAGGGCTCCATTAAGGGGAAACCCTGACGTCTAGGTGACAGCGCCCTGTCCGGCCTCTATAGCAGCCGCGAACCCGTTACAGTCCGAGGCCCTACACGCAAATTCAGCGAGCCGCACACCATGTCCCTTCAGATCCGCCCCCTGGCACCTACCGACTATCTGGGCTGGAAGCCGCTTTGGGATGGCTACAACGCCTTCTATGGCCGCGAAGACGAGACCGCCCTGCCAGATGCCGTCACCCAAAACACCTGGCAGGGCTTTCACAATCCCGTAGTACCGATGTTTGCGCTGGTGGCGGAGTCCGAGGGGCGGCTGCTGGGCCTCACGCACTACCTGTTCCACGTGAGCACTTCACGCCTGCAGCCGGTGTGCTACCTGCAGGATCTGTTCACCCTGCCCGCCTGCCGAGGGCAAGGCATTGGCAAGGCGCTGATCGAGGCCGTGTACAGCGAGGCCCGCCGCGCGGGTGCCTGCCGCGTTTACTGGCAGACCCAGCACCACAACACAGCCGGGCGCGCCCTGTACGACAAGGTGGCACAGCACAAGGGGTTCATCGTATACAGCCACGAGCTGTGAAAAGTTTGATCCCCTAGCGGCTCTGCGGGGGGCCTACCCCGCCGTCACCACGCTCACGCCGCCATCCACCGCCAAAAACTGGCCGGTGATGTGCTTGCCCGCATCGCTGGCCAGCAGCACGGCGGCACCCTTGAGGTCTTCGTTGTCGCCCAGGCGCCCCAGCGGCACGTTGGCGGTCATCTGGTCTTCGCCCAACTGGTCGATCAGGCCGCTGGCGAGCTTGGTGCGGAAGAACCCCGGAGCCAGTGCATTGACGCGGATGCCATAGTGGCCCCACTCGGCCGCCAGCGCGCGCGTGAAGTTGATCACCGCGCCCTTGCTGGTGTTGTACGCAATGGTTTTCATCGCCACCGGGTTGCCGCCCAGCCCGGCAATGGAGGCCACGTTGATGATGGCACCGCTGCGCCGGCCGATCATGCTGTTCTTGGCAATGTGCTGCGAGAGCAGGAAATAGCCGCGCACATTCAGGTTCATCACCTTGTCCCAGGCGGCGAGCGGGTGGTCTTCGGCAGGAGCGCCCCAGCTGGCACCCGCGTTGTTGACCAGAATGTCCAGGTCGCCCACGCGCTCCAGTGTTTCTGCGGCCAGGCGTTCAATGTCTGCCTCCACCGCGCAATCAGCGGCGATCCAGCGCGCGTCGATGCCCGCGCCACGCAGCTCGGCCACGGCAGCTTCCAGCTCGGTGGCCTTGCGGCTGGTGACGACGATCTTGGCGCCCGCCTCGCCCAGTGCATGCGCCAGCTGCAGGCCCAGGCCGCGCGAGCCGCCGGTCACCAGCGCAGTCTTGCCAGTCAGGTCGAAAAGCTGTTGAATCCTTCGCGCCATGGTGCATCTCCGTTACTGCGATTTTGATAGCTACAGGCGCGCTTCACATCTACGCCATCGATTGATTTTGCTGAAAATCCGTTCCTGGCCGGCAGCCTATGCCGTGGTCGGCAGCACGTAGTCGGCATGCTGCTCGCGCAGCCGGGTTTTCAGCATCTTGCCTGTGGCCCCGAGCGGAATGCTCTCGACAAACACCACATCATCGGGAATCTGCCACTTGGCGGTCTTGCCCTGGTAGAAGGCCAGCAAGGCCTCCCTGCTGACCGACTGGCCCGGCTTCAAGGCCACAAACACCACCGGGCGCTCGTCCCACTTGGGGTGCGGCATGCCCACACAGGCGGCCATGGCCACGGCGGGGTGGGCCATGGCGATATTTTCAATGTCGATGGAGCTGATCCATTCGCCGCCGGACTTGATCACGTCCTTACTGCGATCGGTGATGTGCATGAAGCCATCGGCGTCGATGGTGGCGACATCGCCCGTAGGAAACCACTCGCGCCCCTGCGCATCCTTGACCAGGGGGGACGGGCCCTCGTTGCGGTAATAGTTGCCCACCGTCCAGGGGCCGCGCACCAGCAGATCGCCATAGGTCTTGCCGTCCCAGGGCTGGTCCTCGCCGTTGTCGCCCACGATCTTCATGTCCACACCGTAGATCACCCGGCCTTGCTTGGCCAGCAGCCTGGCCTGCTCCTCCGCAGGAAGGGCCAGGTGCTTGTTCTTCAGGGTGCAGACCGTGCCCAGCGGGCTCAGCTCGGTCATGCCCCAGGCGTGCAGCACGGTCACGCCATAATCGTCCTGGAAGGTCTTGATCATCGCTGGCGGGCAGGCCGAGCCGCCAATCACCGTGCGCTTGAACGTGCTGAACTTCAGGCCCTGGCTCTGTACATGGTTGAGCAGCATCTGCCAGACCGTGGGCACACCAGCGGCAAAGGTCACCTTTTCGGCCTCGATCAGCTCGTACACCGATTGGCCATCCAGCCCCGGGCCGGGGAACACCAGCTTGGCGCCATTCAAAGGCCCCGAATACGGTAGCCCCCAGGCGTTGACGTGGAACATGGGCACCACCGGCAGCACCACATCGCGCGACGAAATGTCCATCACATCGGGCAGCGATGCGCCATAGGCGTGCAAGGTGGTGCTGCGGTGCGAATACAGCACCGCCTTGGGGTTGCCCGTGGTGCCGCTGGTGTAGCACATGCCGCAGGCGGTGTTTTCGTCGAACTGCGGCCAGTTGTAACTGGTGGGCGCAGCGGCAATCCAGTCCTCGTAGGACACCAGGCCGGGGATGCCGCTGCCAGCCGGCAGCTTGTCTGCATCGCACAGCGCCACCCATTGCCGGACCGTGGGGCATCTGGCGTGTACTGCCTGGACGATGGGCAGAAAACTCATGTCAAAGCACAGCACCGCGTCTTCGGCGTGGTTCACGATCCAGGCAATCTGATCAGGGTGCAGGCGGGGGTTGACGGTATGGATGACGCGGCCCGAGCCGCCCACGCCGTAGTACAGCTCCAGGTGGCGGTATCCATTCCAGGCCAGGGTGGCCACGCGCGTGCTCGGCGCAAGCCCCATCGCATCGAGCGTGCCTGCCACCTGGCGCGCGCGCCGGGCAAAATCGGCGTAGGTGTAGCGGTGGATATCCCCCTCCACCCGGCGCGAGACAATCTCGGTATCGCGGTGGTAACGCTCCGCAAACTCCAGCAGGTTCGAGGTCAGCAATTGCTGGTTTTGCATCAGGCCAAGCATACGTTCTCCTTCAGACTTATTTGATGTGCAGCGCTTACCCGGCAAGCGCCAGCAGCAACCATTTTTGTAGCACCAACCGGTGGCACCCGGCCATCGTAGCAACCCTAGTTGCGGTAAATCGGCATGAGCAAATGCCGCTGGTGCATGTGGGTGCTACGGTAAGGTAAGTTAAGTTAAGGCACGGCGCACTGGTCGGCAGCATGCTGCTGTCGCCTTCCGTACAGTTTCTACAATGACGGTCTTTCTTTGGCGAGACGGTGCCCTGTGTTGATTCCCGTGTATGAAGACGCGCACCTCGTGGTGCTGAACAAGCCTTCCGGCCTGCTGTGCGTGCCCGGCCGGGGTCCGGACAAGCTCGATTGCCTCAGCAGCCGTGCCCAAGCGCAATGGCCGGATGCACTGGTAGTGCACAGGCTCGACCAGGCGACCTCGGGCCTGGTGGTGATGGCGCGCAGCCCGGCCGTGCAGCGCGCGCTGGGCGATGCCTTTGCCGCACGCAGGGTGGACAAGCGCTACATCGCTGTCGCCAGCGGCTCCCCCGTGGCGCAACCCGCACCTGCCGATGCCGCCTTGCTGGCCGGCATGCCGCAAGACGCAGAGCGCTGGAGCCTGATCGACCTGCCGCTGATCGCCGACTGGGAGCGCCGGCCGCTGCAGCGGGTAGACCATGCCGTAGGCAAACCCAGCCAGACCTGGTGGCGCGCGGTGACGGACCAAGAAGCAGCGGCTCTGCCCTCCACCCCTTCGGGCAGCACGCGCTTGTGGCTGGCTCCCGTCACCGGCCGCACCCACCAGTTGCGCGTGCATCTGCAGGCCATCGGGCACCCGATACTGGGCGACAGCCTGTATGCCACGTCCGGCGTACAGGCGATGGCGCCCCGCCTGCTGCTGCAGGCGCAGCACATTGCCTTCACGCACCCGGTGACGCAAGTGCCGGTGGCGTGCACCCTGCCTGCGGATTTTTGAACCGATCAGGATCCGATGAGGATCGGGCTATGCCGGTATGGCCGCCGATACGGATGCCAGCTTATGGGAGGCAGCCACCGTCTCATCCATGTGTGCACGCAGCAACTCCATCACCTGTTGCGCCCGTGGCCCCACTGCGCCCGTGCCGCTGCGCAGCAGCACGGACACCTGTGGCAGTGACGGCAGGCCCTCGCCCGGGGCAATCACCCGCAGGCCTTCCAGGGGCAGCATGCGCTGAGACAGCAGCGCCACGCCCAGCCCCGCACGTACGGCAGCCTGGATGCCCGATACATTCGGGCTGGTGTACGCAATGCGCCAGCGCCGGCCCATGGCGTCGAGCTGGCCCAGCGCGTATCCGCGCAGGATGCATTCATGCGGAAAGAGCACCAGCGGCAGTACCTGAGACTGCTCAGGGTGCCTGCCTTGTGCGCAAACCCACTGCAGGCTTTCCGCCCAGCAGTCCGGGCCGGAGCTGGGCTGGCTTTCCACGCGGCGAAACAGGGCTACATCCAGAAGACCATTGCCCAGGTCTGCCTCCAAAAGCCGCGAAAGACCGCACCGCACCTCCAGCCGCACATGGTCTTCTCCCAGCGCCAGCGGGCTGAGCACTGCAGGCAGCGAATCAACGGCCAGGTCTTCGGTGACGCCCACGCGCACCAGCTCGGGCAGGTCTTCGGCAAACAGATTGCGCGCCTCGTCGTGCAGCGCCAGGATACGCCGCGCATAGCTCAGCATGCGCTCGCCATCAGGTGTGAGCAGGCTGGAGCGCGCACCGCGCGACAGCAGCTGGCGCCCGGCCTGCTCCTCCAGCTTCTTGATCTGCTGGCTGACGGTGGACTGGGTGCGGTGCACCCGCTCGCCCGCGCGCGAAAAACCGCCGCTGTCCACCACCGAGGTGAAAGTGCGCAACAAGCTGATATCAAAGTCGGCCATTCGAGCCTCCTGCCCCAAACCCATCGATAAATCGAATATCTCACATGGAAACTTTGAATTTCCAAATATCAGCTTAAACCCCTACAGTGGATTTGTCATCCTCTTTTGCCGCCCACTGCCATGTCTGCCCAGCCCCCCTCTTCGGTCTCGCCACTGCCTTCGCCCTCGCGCCTGACGGTGCTGGCCTTTGCCATTCCCTTCACCCTGGTCTGGGCCAGCGCTTTTGCAGCCACCAAGTTTGCGCTGCTCGACAGCTCGCCGCTGCTGTTCCTGGCCATGCGCTTTTTCTGTGCAGGGGCACTGCTGCTTGCCTGGAGCCACTACCGGGGCGAGCGCATTCGCCCCAATGGCCGCGAACTCGCCAGCCTGCTGCTGATAGCCGCCTGCAACCACGCGCTGTACTTGGGTGTCAGCTGGAGCGCCATGCGCGAGGTGTCTGCGGGTCTGGCCACCATCGTGATCGGGGCCGCACCCATTGTGGTGGCCCTGCTTGCCGTGCCGCTGCTGCGCGAGCGGCTCACGGGGCGCAAGCTTGCCGGGTTGCTGCTCGGCTTTGCGGGCATGGCCTTCATCGTGCGCCACCGGCTGGGCGGCCCGCTCGATTCCTGGCACGGCACGCTCATGCTGCTGCTCGCGCTCGTGCTGATTTCGCTGGGCACCGTCCTGTACAAGCGCCTGCGCATTGGAGTCGGCAGCACCGCCAATATTGCGCTGCAACTGCTGCTGGCTTCGGCCATCATGCTGCCGTGGGCGCTGTCTGTGGAACAGTGGTCCGATGTGCACCTGAACCTGCGCTTTGCAGCGTCCATGCTCTGGTCGGTGGCCGTGGTTTCCATCGCGGGCTACACGCTCTGGTTCGCCCTGCTGCGCCGCACCGATGCCAGCAGCGCCAGCGCCTGGTTCTTTCTGACCCCGCCACTGGGCCTGATCGTTGGCTGGGCCGTGCTGGGCGAGCCCCTGGCGCTGGCCGATTTTCTGGGCATAGTGCCCGTGGTCATCGGCATTGTGCTGGTGACGCTGGCACCCCGCGCCGCGCGCCCCATCGCCCCTTCTCCTCCCGCCAGACTCTCCACGCAGCGAGCATGCAGCGCGGATAACCGATGACAACCCGCCACCTATTGGAAGGCATCACCATAAAAATAACTGCTCGCGCTCACCAACAAAGCGCCAGCAGCATAGAGGGCTGGAACCCGGCTGGCACCAGCAACGAAATAAGGCCTCAAATATGGCGCATCAGGCCGCCGTCAACCTTGATGTTCTGCCCGGTGATGTAGGCGGCGCCCTCGGACGCCAGAAACGCCACCGTCGCCCCGATCTCCTCGGCCGTGCCATAGCGCTGCAGCGGCACCGCGGCCTGCCGCTCGTCCTTCTGGGGCAGGCTGTCGATCCAGCCGGGCAGCACATTGTTCATGCGGATGTTGTGCTTGCCATACTCGTCGCAGAAAATCTTGGTGAACGCCGCCAGGCCCGAGCGCGCCATGGCTGAGGTGGGAAACAGCGCCGCGGGCTCAAACGCCCAGGCCGACGAGATATTGATGATGGCGCCGCCGCCCTGGCCCTGCATGATGGGCGCCACCAGCCGCGTGGCCCGCACCACGTTCAGGAAATACACTTCCAGGCCCTTGATCCAGTCTTCATCACTGATGGCGAGCAGATCACCCTTGGGGCCGTGGCCTGCACCGTTCACCAGAACGTCAATGCGGCCAAAGCGCTGCATCACGGCGTCCACCAGCTTCTGCATATCGGCCACATTCTGGTTCGACCCGGTCACGCCGACGCCGCCCAGCTCCTTGGCCAGAGCCTCGCCCTTGCCCGAAGACGACAGAATGCCGACGGCAAAACCGGCCTGGTGCAGTTGGCGTGCGGCTGCAGCGCCCATGCCGGAACCGCCGGCGATCACGATGGCAACTTTTTGCTGGCCCATGGTGCAATTTCTCCTGAAACAATCAAACCCAGTCATCCTAACCAAGCTCTTCAAAGTGCGCAGCCAACCCGATAGAAAAGGATGAAGCTGCGAGGGGCGAAACGGGCCCCAACTGCCGTTAGGATTGCTGGCTATGACCAAGCATCTCTACATCCTCACCGGTGGCTCGCGCGGCATGGGCCTGGCGATGGGCCTGCAACTGCTGGCCCAGGGCCACACCGTGCTCAGCATTGCGCGACGCGCGTCCAGCGAACTGGCTGCTGCGGCCTCTCAGCCTGCCAATCTCATCCAGTGGGAACAGGACCTGGGAGAGACCGATGCGGCCGCCCAGCGCCTGGGCGACTGGCTGCGCAGCCTCCAGCCTGCAGACTGGGCCAGCGCCACGCTCATCAACAATGCGGGGGTCATACCGCAGATCGCTCCCCTGTCTGCCGTGCCGACCGCCGACCTGCGCAATGCGCTGCGCGTGGGCCTGGAAGCGCCCATGGCGTTGACCGGGGTCTTTCTGGGTGCAACCGAAGGCTGGACCATTCCGAAAAAGGTGCTGAATGTGTCCTCTGGCCTGGGCCGCCGCCCCATGGCATCGCAGGCCGCCTACTGCACCGCCAAGGCGGGCATGGATGCCTACGCCCGCTGCGTGGCGCTGGAAGAAGCGCACAAGCCCCATGGCGCGCGCATCGTCTCGCTCGCGCCAGGCGTGATCGACACCGACATGCAGGTGCAATTGCGCAGCGCCGACGCAGGCGCCTTTCCCGATGTGGGCAACTTCAAGGGCCTGCACGAAGGCGGCAAACTCAGCTCTCCGTCAGAAGCTGGCGCCAAGGTTCTGGCCTGGCTCGATCGCCCCGATTTCGGCCAGAACGTAGTGGCCGACGTACGTGAGCCGTAAGAACGTGTTTACGATCTCCTCGCGCCGCGACAGTGATTTTGCGGGTTGGGGTGCTAGGCGCAGTGCGCAGCCAATAGCCAGCTATTGGCAAGCGCTGCAACGACGCAGACCGCCTGCAAAGCCACTGTCCCTACGGGTTGGAGTGAAATCGGGCGATTTCTTCGCGCTGGCCCTTGCTTGCACCCCGGTGCAAGCTGCGTCCCATCGCTTCGAACTCATCCCGATTGCACTCCAACGCGGCCGCGTAGAGATCGTAAACACGTTCTAACAACATGGAGCCACGTTGCCACCATGCTTGACCACATTGGCATCAACGTCAGCAATCTGGAGCGCAGCCGCTCCTTCTACACCCGGGTGCTCGCTCCTCTGGGCTACGAGATGCGCAAGCTGCATCCGGGCGCCATCGGCTTTGGCAGCGCCACGCCAGTCCAGGGCTCGGATCCCGGCGGCGATTTCTGGATTCGTGAAGGCATTCCGCACTCGCAGTGCGTCCATGTGGCCTTCCGGGCCGCCAACCAGGCACAGGTGCATGCCTTTTATACGGCGGCCCTCGCCGCCGGGGGCATCGACAATGGTGCGCCCGGCCCACGCAGGCATTACCACGCGCACTACTATGCGGCCTTTGTCCGCGATCCGGACGGCTACAACATCGAGGCCGTGACACATGCCCCTGGTTGAAATTGGTCCCCAATTGCTCTGAAAAACATAGCATCTTGCGCACAATTGATGGGCGCAAGATGCTTTTTTTTCGCATGCGACTGGGCTGCAGCAGTGTCGCCAAGGCGCGCTGCACGCCTGTACGTAGCCGTCCCGACTTGTCCGGCAGGCACGAGGCTGGCAATAATGCGATCATGCTGCAGCGCACCAATAAAACCCGCTAAGAAGCTGCCTGTTGCGCACGGCATACTGTTTCCATTCGCCTTTTCGCATACCCATCCAAGGAGATACACCATGACCCGTGAAGTACTTGTCTGCAGCGCCGTGCGCACCGCCATCGGCACCTTTGGCGGCAGCCTCAAAGATATTCCGCCAACCGAGCTGGGCGCGCTGGTCGTCAAGGAGTCGCTCGCCCGTGCCGGAGTCGAGGGCAAGGATGTGGGCCATGTGGTGTTCGGCCATGTGGTCAACACCGAGCCCAAGGACATGTACCTCAGCCGCGTGGCAGCCATCAACGGCGGCTGCCCCAAGGAAACACCCGCGATGAACGTGAACCGCCTGTGCGGCTCGGGCCTGCAGGCCATCATCAGCGCGAGCCAGGGCATCCTGCTGGGCGACTACGACATCGCCATTGGTGCCGGCGCCGAAAACATGAGCCGCGCGCCCTACGCCAGCCTCAACACCCGCTGGGGCGCCCGCATGGGTGACACACAGATGGTCGACATGATGACCGGCGCCCTGCACGATCCATTCCACAAGATCCACATGGGCGTGACAGCCGAGAACGTGGCCAAGGAATTTGGCATCAGCCGTGACGACCAGGACCAGTTGGCCCTCACCAGCCACCAGCGTGCCGAAGCCGCCTGGGCCGAAAACCGCTTTGCAGGCCAGATCGTCCCCGTCATGCTCAAGAGCAAGAAGGGCGAGGTCGCCTTCGACAAGGACGAGCACTTTCGCGCCGGTGCCAGGATTGAAGACTTCCAGAAGATGAAGCCCGTGTTCGCCAAGGAAGACGGCACCGTCACCGCCGCCAACGCCTCGGGCATCAACGATGCCGCCGCCGCTGTGGTGCTGATGGAAGCATCTGCGGCAGGTGCGCGCGGCGCCAAGCCACTGGCCCGCCTGGTGGGCTACGCACACGCGGGTGTCGAGCCCAAGATCATGGGCATCGGCCCCATTCCTGCATCCAAGGCCGTGCTGGCCAAGACAGGCCTCAAGCTCGACCAGATGGATGTGATCGAGGCCAATGAAGCCTTCGCAGCGCAGGCCTGCGCCGTCACCAAGGGGCTGGGCGCCGATCCGGCCAAGGTCAACCCCAACGGCTCGGGCATCTCGCTGGGCCACCCGATCGGTGCGACCGGTGCCATCATCACGGTCAAGGCCATCCACGAACTGCACCGCACGGGCGGCCGCTATGCACTGGTAACCATGTGCATTGGCGGCGGCCAGGGCATTGCAGCGATCTTCGAGCGCCTGTAAGCCAGGCCGGACCACCGGCTGCTCGCTGTGCCCTGGCATCACCGGGGCACAGCGCGCACGGCAGGACACATGCCATCAACGGCCGTGCAGGTCCGTACCACGGACGCGTGCACGCATCATTCGCAACAGGCCATCCCATGCGATTTTGTATCTACACCCGCATTGTTGACGTGGAACGCCGGGCCGATGCCTGGCAGGTCATGGCAGTCGGCTCCGACGGCAAACGCCGCCCCGCAGGCTTTGTGATCCCCGACTTCATCGAGGAGCACGAGCTGGTGCAGTACCTGGAAGACCTGTTCCACGAAAGCGCTTCACCCACCAATGGCGATGTACGGCGGCTGTACTAAGAGCCGCAAACACAACCCTTGATACGTCGTTACTTCGCCTAGCGCGGCCCGGCCTGACGCGGCCCGGCGCCTCGTCTCAACCGCAAATCTGCGATTTGCTGGGTTGTGTTAGCGGCTCTAACCCGGTACGTGCCCGGTCCAGATACGCGTTCTAGAAACTGGCTCTAGATATGGGATCCGAGTGCCAGATCCTGCGCGTCCACATTCGCGGTGAACAGCTTGGCCGCATAGGCGCCAGCCACCACCACGGCACTGCCATTCACCTCCAACCAGGTGCCCTCGGGCAACGCCACCACGCGCATCTGCGGGTTAGCCACCAGAAACTCAGCCAGGCGCTGGTCGCGGGTTTCGCCCTGGTGGCCGGGCGGCAGGCTGTTGTTGTAGTGCGGGTTGATGCAAAAAGGCACCAGCCCCAGCGCGCCAAAGCCGTGCGGGTTGACGATGGGCATGTCGTTCGTCGTGTTGATCGTCAGCCCCGCCAGATTGGCACCGGCGCTCCAGCCGATATAGGGCATGCGGCCCGAACGCACGGCATCGCCCAGGCGCACCAGCCAGCCGCGCCTGCGGCATTCGGCCAGCAGTTGGAAGGTGTTGCCTCCGCCCACAATGATGGCCTGCACCTCGCCTGCCAGAAACTGCTCGACGGCATCTTCCGCATGTGCGCCCACCAGTTGCACACCGGTGTGTGCGATGGCGGCCTGCACCTGGGCGGTGTAATCGTCCCAGCTGATGGTGACCCCGGCAAACGGCACAAACAATGCCTTGCGTATGCCCCCCAAGGTGGCGGCGATTGCATCGCGCTGCTGGGTGAGATAGCCGCCATCAGGGGCCCGGGAGTTGCTGAGCAAAAGCAGTTTCATCGAAGAGCTTTCAGGGCTGAATGCAGGTACAGCATAGCAGTCCCAGGCTCAGCAAATGCAGGTCCCTGAGCCCATGGCGACTCGTGCGGACGAGTTTGCAGCGACGTTTGACAGCTCAGCGCTGCCAGTCCTGTGCGGGCTGTGCCGGTTGGTGGCGGCGGTGGTGGGACGAACGGTTCTTGTAGCGCTTCTCCCGCAGGCGCTGCTCTCTCAGCCGGTCCTGGCGATCCTGCCGGTCTGCCCGGCGCTCCCCATTGCCGTAATAGCCTTGCGAACGTTCATGCTCACGGATCTTTTCTTCGCGGCTGCGGTAATCGCGGTCGCGCGCATGGATCGGGGTTGCCCATGAGCCAGAGGACAGGCTCCATCCAGCACCTGCGGGCCGCAGGCCCTCAGCCCAGGCACCACCGGCCAGCCCTGCCATTGCGCCTAGAACCAGTATGGGCGCACACAGGCGGCGCAACACCTTCTGGCCTCTTGCCGCCCCTGGAGTGCTGTCTGCGGGCAAATGCTTGTCAACCATGATGGCTCCTTCTTTTGCTTTTTTGCGTAGATAGGAGCATTGTGCCCGCTCGCCCGGCTCTGTCCGTCAGCCAACAGCGCGTTGCAGCGAAGCCCATCGGCCCACAATGCGCAATACATGCAAAAAGGCCCATGGCGTCTGCCAAGGGCCTGTGCATGGGTTCGAGCGAACGGAGGGGCTTTTACTTGTTCCCGTCCAGGCGAGCCTGCATCGCCTTGGCGCGCTCTTCCGATGGAGGGTGCGAACTCATCAGCGAGTTGCCGCCGCCACCGCCGAGCTTGGCCAGCTTCTGGAATGCGGTGACCAGACCCTTGCGCTCCATCTTCTGCTTGGTGAGCAGGTCAAACGAATAGTTGTCGGCTTCGGATTCATTCGATTGCGAGAACTGCGCGTGAATGAATTTCTCGCCCAACTCGCCCGCTTGCGAGCGCGACAGGGACGACAGCGCCGAGTTGCCGCTGTTGGCTGCAATCTGGCGCGCCGCCGAAGTAGCGTAGGCGGTCTGCATGCGCTTCTTGCTGTGGCCCAGGGCGACGTGGCCAATTTCGTGGCCGATCACGCCGCGCAGTTCGTCGTCGTTCATCAGATCCATGAGGCCGCTGTATACCCGGATGCAGCCATTGGCCATGGCCCAGGCGTTCACATCGCTGGTGAGGTAGACCTTGTAGACCGCCTTCTTGCCGTCGACGTCCTTGGGCATGTTGGCGATCACCTTGTTCAGACGCTGGGTGTACTTGCTGTTGGCGGGCGCAATCTTGTTCTGGGCATCCATGGCCTCGCAGGATTCGTTGGACAGCGCCACCACATCGCTGTCGGACAAAGTCATGGCTTTCATCGCCGTCGAGCCGCTGTCGATCATGCTGCCAATGTTGCCCGTATCCATGGTTTTACAGCCGGCCAATGCCAGGCTACCTGCAACGGCGGTCAAAACCAGAGCTTTACGCATACGCTATCCCCTTCTTGGTGCAAGTTGAAAAACTGCATCATAGCGTACACATATCAGAACAACAAAAACAAATTATTCAAACAATTAACACAACTTAAGCTGCCTTTTGTACAGCACTTACAGATGCATCTTCGTCAGGAGCGGCTGCGGACACGGCCTGCAGCACTACATCACGCGTCAGGGTCGGCACGAAGCTCTCGATGAACTGCAGCGCATAGGCGCGCAGCCACACGCCCTTGCGCAGGGCAATGCGGGTGGTGTTGACCTTGAACAGATGCCCCGCATCCAGCGCGCGCAGATGGCGATCACGTTCCTCGTCAAAGGCAATGGAGGCGACGATACCGATCCCCATGCCCAGCTCCACATAGGTCTTGATCACATCGGCGTCCATGGCCGTCAGCACGACGTTGGGCTCCAGGCCCGCTGTGGCAAAGGATTCGTCAATGTGCGCGCGGCCGGTGTAGCCCTGCTCGTAGGTGATGATGGGAAAGCGCACCAGCGACTGCAGACTGAGCGGCCTGCCCGACTCCACCTGAGCCAGCAGCGGATGGCCCAGCGGCACTACGACGCTGTGCGTCCAGCGGTAGCCCGGCAAGGTGGCCAGGCTTGCATAACCCGTGAGCGCTTCGGTGGCCACACCAATATCGGCAGCTCCGCTCAGGAGCATCTCGGCCACTTGGCGGGGAGAGCCCTGGTGCAGATGCAGTGCCACATCGGGAAACTGGGCCCGGAAATCACGCACCACCACCGGCAGCGCATAGCGCGCCTGCGAGTGCGTGGCGGCAATGCTCAGCTGCCCGCTGCGGCTGGCATGAAAATCCGCCCCCGCACGGCGCAGGTTCTCCGATTCGAGCAGCAGCCGGTCCACAATGGGCAGGATCGCCTCGCCCGGCGGGGTCAGGCCCGTGAGCCGCTTGCCGGCGCGGATGAAGATATCCACGCCCAGCTCGTCTTCCAGTTCGCGGATCTGGCGGCTCACGCCCGGCTGCGAGGTGTAGAGCACCTGGGCGACTTCGGTCAGGTTGTAGCCGTTGCGCGCTGCTTCGCGCACGGCCCGCAGTTGCTGAAAATTCATGGCATTCTCCGCTTTGCTGATGAGCGCCCGCGCTTATTTCTTGGTGTAGATCTGGTCAAAGCTGCCGCCATCGGCAAAGTGCGCGGCATCGGCCTTGGCCCAGCCGCCAAAGGCATCGTCGATGGTGAAGAGCTTGAGCTGCGCAAACTGCTTGCCGTACTGCGCCTTGGCCTTTTCGCTGGTGGGGCGGTAGAAGTTGCGGCCCGCAATGTCCTGGCCTTCGTCGCTGTACAGGTACTGCAGGTAGGCTTCGGCGATCTTGCGCGTGCCGCGCTTGTCCACCACCTTGTCAACCACGCTCACCGTGGGCTCGGCCAGGATGGAGAGCGAGGGGGTCACGATCTCGAACTTCTCGGCACCGAACTCCTTGAGCGCCAGATAGGCCTCGTTCTCCCAGGCCAGCAGCACATCGCCCTGGCCGCGCTGCACAAAGGTCACGGTCGAGCCGCGCGCGCCGGTATCCAGAATCGGCACGTTCTTGAACAGTTTGCCGATGTAGTCCTTGGCGCCTGCCTCACCACCGTAGGTGCGCTTGCCGAACTCCCAGGCTGCGAGATAGTTCCAGCGCGCGCCACCGCTCGTCTTGGGGTTGGGCGTGATCACCTTCACATCGGGCTTGATCAGATCTCCCCAGTCCTTGATGCCCTTGGGGTTGCCCTTCTTGACCAGGAATACGATGGTTGAGGTGTACGGCGCGCTGTTGAGTGGCAGGCGCTTTTGCCAGTCGGCCGGCACCAGGTTGCCAAATTTGTGCAGTGCATCGATATCGCCCGCCAGGGCCAGGGTGGCCACATCAGCCTCAAGCCCGTCGATGATTGCCCGCCCCTGCTTGCCGGAGCCGCCGTGCGACTGCTTGATCGTCACATCCTGACCGGTCGTGGCCTTCCAATGCTTGGCAAAGGCCTGGTTGAATTGGTTGTACAGCTCGCGGGTCGGGTCATAGGACACATTGAGCAGAGTCACTGGCGCCGCGCCCTGGGCATGTGCGCTGCCGATGAAAGCAGCGGGAGCAGCAGCAATCAGAGACGCGATTGCGGCTGCGGCTATCGGAAACTTGATAAAGTGGCGGCGTTGTTGCATGAAGAGCTTTCAAAATTTCAGAAATCGGATGGTCAGCGGGCGCATATCGCATGCCCCACGGCTTGAGCGCATTCTGAAATTCGCTCCTCAAAACTCAAACTACTATTAATTCAGTTTTTAATGACTGAAATTTATTAACAAGACGATCTTCAGCCTCCGCCTCCCTGATTTTTCAATCGATTCAACCACTTGATCAATCAAGGCTGAAGTGCGGCAGCCGCTGCACACCCGTCAACTACGAGAAGGACACCACCCCATGGCACGCATGGTTCAATGCATCAAGCTGCAAAAAGAAGCCGAAGGCCTCGACTTCCCGCCCTACCCTGGTGAGCTGGGCAAGCGCATCTGGGAAAACGTCAGCAAGGAAGCCTGGGCTGGCTGGCTCAAGCACCAGACCATGCTGGTGAACGAAAACCGCCTGAACCTCGCCGACGCCCGCGCCCGCCAATACCTCGCCCGCCAGATGGAAAACCACTTCTTTGGCGGCGGCGCAGACGCCGCGGCGGGCTATGTCCCGCCCAGCGAGTAACGCAGTGGAGCGCTGCAAGAAGGAGTTTCGCTAAAACCACTTCTTTGGCGGCGGCGCAGACGCCGCGGCGGGCTATGTCCCGCCCAGCGAGTAACGCAGTGGAGCGCTGCAAGAAGGAGTTTCGCTAAAACCACTTCTTTGGCGGCGGCGCAGACGCCGCGGCGGGTGACGTTCCGCCCAGCGAAGCGTAATTGCTACTTATTTAATAGCTTAAGGCGCTTATCCATCCAGCGCCAGATCGCTATTTTGCACCAAGGCCGGTCTGTACCGGCCTTTTTTGACGCTGTTCGTTCCGCACCCTCATTTTCAGCATGCCAACTGAGTTCTCCACGTATTTGAAAGCCTGGGCGCTGGTGCCGGATGGATCGGTGGTGGATACCCATGCAGCCACCCTGCTCCCCGTCGTTCACCAGGGCCGCCCGGCCATGCTGAAAGTGAGTGAATCTGAGGAGGAAGCCGCTGGCTACGACGCGCTGCAGTGGTGGGGCGGGAACGGCGCGGTGCACGTATACGCACGCAGCGGCCATGCCCTGTTGATGGAGCGGGCTGCCGGCGCACGCTCACTTGCGGCGATGAGCCAGCACGGCGAGGATGGCGAGGCCACCCGCACCATCTGCACCGTCGTCGCGCAATTGCACGCTGCACGTGCCACACCGCTGCCTGCTTTGACGCCACTGCCCCAACGCTTCGCCTCATTGGCGGCTTTCCGTGCCGAGCCCGCCAGCGTGCTGCGCGCGTCACAGCGCGCTATGGAGCAGCTGCTGGCTGCGCCGCGCGATGTCGTCTGCCTGCACGGCGATATCCACCACCACAACATTCTGGATGGCGGCAAGCGCGGCTGGCTGGCCATCGACCCCAAGGGCCTGCTGGGCGAGCGCGGCTTTGACTATGCCAACCTCTTCTGCAACCCCGATGCCGCAGCCGCCTGCCACCCGCAGCGCTTTGAGGCACGGCTACAACTGGTGACGCAGGCCGCGCAACTCGATCGACAGCGCCTGCTGCAGTGGATTCTGGCGTGGAG
The DNA here is from genome assembly GCF_040396735.1 of Comamonas odontotermitis. Classification (GTDB taxonomy): domain Bacteria; phylum Pseudomonadota; class Gammaproteobacteria; order Burkholderiales; family Burkholderiaceae_C; genus Comamonas; species Comamonas odontotermitis_C. The sequence continues at coordinate 304,031 of NZ_JBEBNZ010000003.1, read as the reverse complement.
CGGGCTCTCTGCGGTGTGGCACATGGAGGACGAAACCCCTGCCGACATTGCCCTGCAGGTAGCGGGCATGGCAGCTGCGGCGCTCAAAAGGTAGCGGTTTTTACTCTACTTTTAGTAGCATTCTGTGCAGTCCAGAAAAGCGCTACACGCTATTGTTTCTTCGCATCCATGGTCGCGCTGTGAGCGTCATTGTGTTCCGCCTCCCCCCTTGGCGCTGACAGCTCCATCACCAGCCGCGCCACCAGATACAGCCTTGGCACGATGCTGCCCAGCAGAATGTATTCGTCATGGTTGCTGTGGGCGCCAAAGCCGCCCAGGCCCATGCCTTCGACCACGCCGCCGCGCGCGCTCAGCGCGGCAAAGGCGGCGTCGGTACCGCCGCCCAGCGCGACGTCGTTCACGCGCAGCGGCAGATCCAGCTCCTTGCGGTAGATCTGCTGGGCCTGGGCTGCAATCTTGCGGGCGGCGTCGCTCGCCTCCATGGGCGGGCGGCGCAGCTCGAACCGGGCGCTGATCCGGCTGCCGTCGAAAAGCTGGTTGCGAATGCGCTCCTGCACGGCGCTTTGCAGCGCATCAAAATCCTGCACGCGCAGAGCGCGCGCATCGGCCTGTGCCTCGGCATGGGCAGGTATCACGTTGCGGTTGCTGCCCGCCTGCGACAGCGTCCAGTTGAGCTTGAGTCCACGATCGGGCTGCGAGAGGTTGCGCATCTGCAGCAACTGGTGCGATAGCTCGTAGAGCGCGTTCACGCCGTATTCGGGCCGAGCGCCGGCGTGCGATGCCTTGCCTTCCACCGACAGGAACAGCGCGCCAATGCCGCTGGTGGCCAGATGCAGCGTGCCGTCCTGTCCGCCGCTTTCAAACGAGAAGACGGCGTCCTGGTCTCTGGCGAGCGCGGTGATCAGCTTGCGCGATCCGGGCGAGCTGATTTCCTCATCGCTGTTGAACAGCACGGTGATCTGGCCAAACCTGTCATAGCCGATTTTCTGCAGCAGGGCCATGCTGTGCAGCACCAGCGCCACACCCTGCTTTTCGTCTTCGATGCCCAGGCCGTAGGCACGCTCGCCGTCAATGCGGAAGGGTTGCTGCGCCAGATCGCCCTGGTGGTAGACCGTGTCCATGTGAGCGATCAGCATGATCTTGGAATGCCCCGAGCCTTTGAATACCGCCTGCACGGCGGGGCCGGGCTGCTCGGGCGTATCCTGCAGGCGTTCCGGATCGGTGCTGCGGATGATTTGCACCTCGCCCCCCAGGGCCTTGAGCTTGTCGGCCGCCACCTGGGCGATATAGCTGACACCGGCAAAATCCTTGCTGCCCGATTCGATGTTCACCAGCGTCTGCAGCGTATCGAGCAGCGGTTGCCGCTCGGCCTGCGCTGCGCTGTAGACAGTGGGCTCGGCACCCACGGGCATGGCGGCCTCACCGCTGGCCACGGTGGCAAAGAGCAAGGCGCCAGCGCACACCACAGGATGGGCCAGCGTTCGGATCACAGAGCGGCGGGAACACATGGGGCCATGATAGTCTGCACACCTGGGCCTTTCTGTCATGCCAATGAAATGTGAGCATGGCGTATACCCCAACTGCCTACAATGCTCATGTTTTTGACAAGGAATCCGAGCAAGCCATGAGCGAGATCGTGCAATGGATGGAAGACGGCACGCCCTATAGCCCGCGCTTTGGCGACCGCTACCGCAGTGAGGCCGCGCATGCGGTGCAGCAGGCCGAGCAGGTCTTTCTGGCGGGCGTTGGCCTGCCCGCCGCCTGGGCGGGCCAGCCGCAGTGGCGCATTCTGGAGACCGGTTTTGGCTTTGGCCTGAATTTTCTCGCCACCTGGCATGCGTGGCGGGGCGACGCTGCCCGCAGCCAGCTGCTGCATTTCGTATCGACCGAGGCCTTTCCCGTGAGCGCGGATGACCTGCTGCGCCATGCCGAGCAGTTTGCGCATCTGCAGGCCATGGCCCGGGAGCTTGCCGCGCAGTGGTGGGGCCTGCTGCCCGGCGTACACCGCCTGCGCTTTGACGGTGGCCGCGTGCTGCTGACCCTGCTGGTGGGCGATACCCAGGCCATGCTGCGCCAGCAGGATATGGCGGTCGACAGCATCTACCTCGACGGCTTCAGCCCTGCATGCAACCCGCAGATGTGGAACCTCCACACCCTCAAGGCCGTGGCCCGCTGCGCACGGCGCGGCACCCGCCTTGCCACCTGGACGATTGCCGCCCAGGTGCGCAAGGATCTGGCGCAATGCGGCTTTCAGGTCAACAAGGTGCCCGGCGTTCCGCCCAAGCGCGACAACCTGCATGCCACATTCGACCCTGCATGGGAGCCGCGCAAGGCGCCGCTGTGGGCACTGGGAGTGCAGGCTGTAAAAACAGCTGGTCTCGCAGCGCCGCTCCAGCCCACCGCCGTCGTGATTGGCGCAGGAATCGCAGGCGCTGCCTGCGCGCACCAACTGGCCCTGCGGGGCTGGCAGGTCACGGTGCTGGATGCAGCCCCCCACCCTGCCGCAGGCGCCTCGGCCCTGCCCGCCGGCATTTTTGCGCCACACACCAGCAGCGATGACAGCGTGCTCTCCCGCATCACCCGCGCAGGCGTGCGCACCACCGGGCAATGGGCGTGCCAGTTGCTGCAAGAAGGTGAAGACTGGGCCCCGACCGGCGTGCTGGAGCGGCAACATCTGGCCACACCGCGCGACGAGACCGCAGCGCATGCCGAAATCGTGCCGGACAATGCTCCCAGCCGCCGCACCGGCGCCCACGAACGCCCGGCTGCCTGGAGCGCAGACCCGGCTCTTGTGCAGGCCGCAGCGGCCTGGAGCACCCCTGCCAGCGCAGACGTGCTGGCCGCACAAGGCCTGCCCACGGACGACGCGGCGCTCTGGCACACGCATGCCGGCTGGCTGCGACCGGCAGCCCTGGTGCACGCACTATTGCGGCAGCCCGGCATCCGCTTTGTGGGACGGGCGCAGGTGTCGCACATCAAGGCTTCATCGGAAGCGGCAACCTGGTCGGTGCGAGACGCAGCAGACGCCGAGCTGGCGCGCGCGCACCTGGTCATCGTCTGTGCGGGGCCGCATTCCAATGCGGTATTGGCCTCCATGCCCGAAGCAAGCGCGCCCCAACCATTGCCGCTGCAGTCCATTCGCGGACAGGTCAGTTGGGCCACCTACGGCAATGGCGAGGAGCCTGCCCGGCATCACCCGGTCAACGGCCATGGCAGCTGGGTGCCCTTCTTCAAAGCGCCAGCCGGGGCCGCTGGTGCTGCAGAGCCCGCCTGGGTGATGGGATCGAGTTTTGAGCGCGATGTGACACAGCTGCCACCATCCCCTGCCGATGCCGCCCGCGCGCATGGCGACAACTGGGCCAAATTGCGGACCCTGCTGCCCACGGCCAGCCAGGCCTACGCCGCCTCTTTTGCCGCTGCCCGCACCTGGGCCCAGGTGCGCTGCGCCTCCATAGACCGCCTGCCCGTCGTCGGCCCCCTGCCTGTAGACGGTAACGCCAGCGATTCAAACGACTCCCTCAATGACCGAATGCCTCCCTGGGTCTGCACCGCCATGGGCTCGCGCGGCCTCAGTTGGGCCCTGCTGTGCGCCGAGCTGCTGGCCGCCCGCCTGCATGACGAGCCCCTGCCGGTCGCCAACAGCCTGGCCAAAGCCTTGTCCACCGACCGCACGCTCCCTGCGCGGGCCGACCGCTCCGTCCAGTCTTAGCGCCTGAAACCGGCAGATGCGGGGGCACTTATGCCAAATCCGCACAAGCTTTCTTGCTTTTCTTATTACTGAATTTCATACGTGCACAAGAAAAAAGTCGTTTGAGTTTATATAAAACTTTTCTACAGTACATCGAAACAGCCGGACAGCCGCCGCCATTGCGGGGCAGCTTCTCCGGTCCGGGCCTAGCAAACCTTGCACCACGATGTACCAATACACCTCTTTCGACCGCGAATTCGTCCAACTCCGCGCCCAGCAGTTCCGCGACCAGCTCGAACGCTGGCAGCGTGGTGAACTGACCGACGAGCAATTGCTGCCGCTGCGCCTGCAGAATGGCTGGTACATCCAGCGCTACGCCCCCATGGCCCGCATTGCGGTGCCCTATGGCGAGATCAACAGCGCCCAGCTGCGCATGCTGGCCCATATTGCCCGCGAATACGACAAGCCCACGCCCGAGCTGCTGGCCCATGCCCAGACCACGCAGGACCAGCTACAGGCCGCCCAGCCCGGCCTCACCCTGGCCGCCGCGCCGCTGAAGTACGGTTACGGCCACTTCACCACGCGCACCAACGTGCAGTTCAACTGGATTCCCATCACCAAGGCTGCCGATGTGATGGACCTACTGGCCAGCGTGGGCATGCACGGCATCCAGACCAGTGGCAACGCCATGCGCAACATCAACTGCGAGGCGTACGAAGGCATTGCGCAAGACAGCGTGGCCGATGCGCGCCCCTTTGCCGAAATTCTGCGCCAGTGGAGCACGCTGCACCCCGAGTTCGCCTTTCTGCCGCGCAAGTTCAAGATGTCGCTCAACGGCTCTGCCGAAGACCGCGCCGCCACTGGCTGGTACGACATCGGCCTGCAGACCGTACGCAACGATGCGGGTGAGGTCGGCTTCATCGTCAAGGTGGGCGGCGGCATGGGCCGCACCCCGGTCATTGGCACCGTGGTGCGCGAGTTCCTGCCCTGGCACCAGATGCTCAACTACATCGAGGCCGTGATCCGCGTCTACAACATCTACGGTCGGCGCGACAACAAGTACAAGGCCCGCATCAAGATCCTCGTCAAGGCCGAGGGCCAGAAGTTCATCGACGCGGTGGAAGCAGAGTACCGCGCCATTGTGGAGCAGGACGGCGCGCCGCACACCATCACCCAGGCCGAGCTGGACCGCGTGAGCGCCAATTTCGTGGTGCCTGCGCTCCAGCCCGCCAACCTGCCATCCAGCGTCAAGACGGACGGCCAGCTCTACCAGCGCTGGCTGCAGCAGAACGTGCGCGGCCATCGCCTGCCAGGCCTGCGCGCCGTGGGGCTGTCATTCAAGCGCGTGGGCTTTGCTCCGGGCGATGCCGACGCCGACACCATTGACGCCCTGGCCCAGCTGGCCGACCAGTTCTCGGCGGGCGAAGCGCGCCTGACGCACGAGCAAAACCTGCTACTGCCCTGGGTGCATGAAAGCGACTTACCCGCGCTGTATGAAGCGGCGCGCAACCTGGGCCTGGCCCAGCCCAACATCGGCCTGCTGACCGACATGATCGCCTGCCCCGGCGGCGACTACTGCGCGCTGGCCAATGCCCGCTCGCTGCCCATTGCGGCAGCGCTGACCGAGCGCTACCAGGATCTGGACGAGGTGTTCGACCTCGGCCCCATCGACCTGCACATGAGCGGCTGCATCAACAGCTGCGGCCACCACCACAGCGGCCACATTGGCATCCTGGGCGTCGACAAGGACGGCAAGGAGTGGTACCAGATCACCCTGGGCGGCGCCGACGGCACCACGCTCTCCGGCCCAGCCATCCCGGGCAAGGTGGTCGGCCCCTCGTTCTCGGCGGCCGAGGTACCCGACGTGATTGAAGCCATGCTCTCCACCTTCCGCGAACTGCGCAAGCCGGGTGAATTCTTCATCGACGCGCTGCGCCGCATCGGCCACGACCCGTTCAAGGCCGCCGCCAATGCCGCACGCCACCCCAAGGCTGAAGAAGCCATTGCCGAATAACGCTGTCACTGAGAAAACGCTATGAAAATCATTGCTGCCAGCGCAGTCACTACAAGCGCCGATGTTGAAAAGACCCTGGTCATTGCCAACGACGCCGAACTCGCCGAGATCGCAGCGAGCGGCGCATTGCAAGGCGTGGAGCGGGTCGAGCTGAACTTTCCCAAGTTCACCGATGGCCGCGCGTTCAGCCAGGCCGTGCTGCTGCGCCGCCGCTACGGCTTTGCTGGCGACATCCGCGCCACCGGCGACGTCTTGATCGACCAGTTGGTACAGATGGCCCGCAGCGGCTTTACCAGCGCCGTGCTGGCCGAAGGCATCGACCCCGCCGCCGCAGAGCGCCAGTTTGCCCGCTTCAGCGGCTTCTACCAGGGTGATGCACTGCAGCCGCGCCCGCACTTTGCCCGCGACGCTGCCGCTACTGCGACCACTACCGCTGGTATCGCCGGAGAGTCCGCATGAGCAGCCTGAAGCTCTCCCAAATCAACTCCGAGCTCGGCCACAATGCGCCCGGCCTCGTGCAGTGGGCCCTGGGCCTGGGCAAAAGTGCCATCGTCACCACCAACTTTCGTCCGTTCGAGGCAGTGATCCTGCACATGGTGGCGCAGGTGCAACCTGATGTGCCCGTCATCTGGATGGACAACGGCTATAACACCGAGGCCACCTACCGCTTTGCCGACGAAGTGACGCGGCAGTTGGGGCTCAACCTGCGCACCTACCTGCCGCTGCGCTCGCGTGCGCACCGCGAGGCGGTTGATGGCCCCACGCCCGCGCTCGATGACCCGCGCCACGCCGCCTTCACCGAAGAAGTCAAGCTCGAACCCTTTGCCCGCGCCCTGCGCGAGACGGCGCCCCAGGTCTGGTTCACCGCGCTGCGCGCCACCGACAGCGCCGTGCGCGCCCAGATGGAGCCGGTCAGTATCAACCCCGATGGCCTCATCAAGGTCGCACCGCTGCTGCACTGGTCGTCCAAGGATCTGTATGACTACTGCGAAAAGCACGGTCTGCCCAACAACTTCGACTATGTGGACCCCACCAAGGGCGAAGCGCAGCGCGAATGCGGCCTGCACCTGGCGCATTGACATGACACCCCTTGAGCCACTTCGCGGCTGCCCTCGCTTGGAGCGCACCAGTTTTGAAAGTATTGGATAAACAAATGAATGCCCGTGTTGAAACCGATGTGCTCAGCCACTTGAGCAACCAGCATCTGGATGCGCTGGAAGAGGAAACCATCTTCATCCTGCGCGAGGTGGCGGCCGCCTTCGAGCGCCCCGCCCTGCTGTTCTCCGGCGGCAAGGATTCGCTGGTCATGCTCAAGTGCGCGGAAAAAGCATTCGGCGCGGGCCGCATCCCCTACCCGCTGCTGATGATCGACACCGGCCACAACTTCCCCGAGGTGACCGACTTCCGCGACTTCCGCGCCCAGGAACTGGGGGCCGAGCTGATCGTGCGCAGCGTCGAAGACTCGATGGCGCGCGGCACAGTGCGCCTGTCGCACCCAGGCGAATCGCGCAACGTGCACCAATCGGTCACACTGCTCGAAGCCATTGAGGAGTTCCGCTTCGACGCGCTGATTGGCGGTGCGCGCCGCGACGAGGAAAAAGCCCGCGCCAAGGAGCGCATCTTCTCCCACCGCGACAGCTTTGGCCAGTGGCAGCCCAAGGCCCAGCGCCCCGAGCTGTGGACGCTGTTCAACACGCGCCTGGCGCCCGGCGAGCATTTCCGCGTCTTCCCGATCAGCAACTGGACCGAGCTGGACGTGTGGCAATACATCGACCGCGAAAAAATCGCCCTGCCCAGCCTGTACTACGCCCATGAGCGCGACGTGGTCGAGCGCAAGGGCCTGCTGGTGCCCGTGACCGCGCTCACTCCGCCCAAGGATGGCGAATCGGTGGAGCAGCGCACCGTGCGCTTTCGCACCGTGGGCGACATCACCTGCACCTGCCCCGTAGAGAGCGACGCAGCGACAGCCGCCGACATCGTGCTCGAAACCCTGACGGCCGAAGTGAGCGAGCGTGGTGCCACCCGCATGGACGACAAGACCAGCGACGCCTCGATGGAAAAGCGCAAGAAAGACGGATATTTCTAATGACTATCGAAACCATAGCAGCCACTGCCCATCCATCGGTTGCCGGCAGCCAAATTGATGCAAAACCGACAGGCAATGCCTCTGCCCTGCGCTTTATTACCTGCGGCTCGGTCGATGATGGCAAATCCACACTGATCGGCCGCCTGCTCGTTGACAGCAAATCGGTGCTGCAAGACCACCTCGCTGGCGTGCAGCGTGGCGGCGAAACCGACCTGGCGCTGCTGACCGATGGCCTGTCCGCCGAGCGCGAGCAAGGCATCACCATCGACGTGGCCTACCGCTACTTTGCCACCGAAGCGCGCAAGTTCATCATTGGCGATGCGCCCGGCCACGAACAATACACCCGCAACATGGTCACCGCCGCCTCCAGCGCCGATGCCGCTGTGGTGCTAGTCGATGCCACCAAGCTCGACTGGAAGAACCCCCAGCTGCCGCTGCTGGCCCAGACCCGCCGCCACAGCCTGCTGGTGCACCTGCTGCGCGTCAATGCCCTGGTGTTTGCCGTCAACAAGCTCGACGCCGTGGACGACCCGGCCCTCGCCTTTGCCAACATCCGCAATGCGCTTGCCACCTTTGCGCAGGCAGCCGGCATCACCGTGGCGGCCACCGTTCCCGTGTCGGCGCTCAAGGGCTGGAATGTGGTAACGCCCCATGCCGACTGGGCTGGCTACCAGGGCCCCAGCCTGCTGCAACTGCTGGAAAAGCTGCCCGCAACGCCTGCCGACACCGGCCAGCCCTTTGCCTTTGCCGTGCAGTGGGTGGAAAAGTTCTCGTCCTCTGCCGACACCAGCCAGGGGCGTCGCGTGTTCTGGGGCAAGGTCGCCACTGGCGACGTCGCCGTGGGCACCGCCGTGCAGATCCTGCCCAGCGGCCAGCGCGCCACCGTGGCCCAGGTGCTCGACCACACCCGCCAGGCCAAAAACCGCGGCGCAGGCCAGAGCGCCGGCATCGTGCTGGACCGCGAGGTGGATGTCTCGCGCGGCGACTGGCTGATTGCCGCCCCCGTGGCCGCTGCGGCTGCCGACGACGACTTTGACGCCCCCGCCGAGCAGGCCGCCTGGCCCGCCACCCGCGAGATCACCGCTACCGTGGCCTGGATGGACAACGAGCCCCTGGTGCCAGGCCGCGTGTACCAGGCCCTGCATGGCCGCCGCTGGATCAAGGCCAAGGTGCGCAAGGTGCTGCACCGGCTGGACATCAACACGCTGGAACGGCAGGCCGCCGAGCAACTGGAGCCCAATGCCATCGGCCGCGTCGAGATCACGCTGCAGGAGGCGATTCCGGCAGCGCCCTTTGCCCGCTCGCGCGAGCTGGGCTCGCTGATCCTGGTGGACCCGGCCTCCAACAGCACGGCTGCGGCGGTGCTCGTGGAATGAACATGACCCCCATCCCGTACCCGGAAACCATGGTATTCAAGTACGCTCTATGTGCTCTTGCACAAAAACCGTAAAATTCCTGCTGTTTGTCTGAACCACTGGCGTAAATAAATTCCATGACCCACGTCGTCACCGAAAACTGCATCAAGTGCAAATACACCGACTGTGTAGACGTCTGCCCTGTTGACTGCTTCCGCGAAGGCCCGAACTTCCTCACCATCGATCCGGACGAATGCATCGACTGCGCCGTCTGCATTCCCGAGTGCCCGGCCAATGCCATCTACGCAGAAGAGGATGTGCCGGCCGACCAGATCGCCTTCATCAAGCTCAACGCCGAGCTGGCTCTGGCCGATGGCTGGAAGAGCATCACCAAGCGCAAGACGCCGCTCGAAGGCGCCGACGAGGCCAACGGCCAGCCCGGCAAGATCAAGGACCTGATCCGCTGATTGCCAGCACCTCGACAAGCCAGCCTGCCAGCTGGCTTTTTTATTGGGCCTGCCCCGTCAGCCATGCATGTCTCCACCTCGCGCCATGGGCACGCACGGGGTTCCCGCACCGCCCGCTCTTGCCAACAGGTGTACCGTGAGCAACTCCCGATTCGCAAAAACGCCCCAGCCCCCTTATTACGCCGTCATTTTTACCTCGCAGCGCACCGCGACTGAAAACGACGCCTACGGCAACATGGCCGACGCAATGGAGGCTCTGGCCCAGCAACAGCCGGGCTTTTTAGGCGCAGAAAGCACACGCGGCGCCGATGGCCTGGGCATTACCGTTGCCTACTGGGACACCGAAGCCGACATCGCCGCCTGGAAAGCCAACGCCGACCACCTGGCCGCCCAGCGCGCAGGCGCAGAGCGCTGGTACGAGCACTACGAGGTGCGGGTGGCCAAGGTGGAACGCGCTTACGGAAAGCGCTAAAGCAGCAAGCGCTGCTGGAGCAACTCCATCAATCGGGGTGCGACACACCCAGCCGCTCATGCAGGCGCTTGCTCGTCGTGGTGTATTCGAGCAGCAGCTTTTCGCCGTGCAGGTACTCGATGGCCGCCATGGCTGCCATCGTGGCCTCGTAGAACCCGCACAGGATCAGCTTGCGCTTGCCTGGGTAGCTGACGATATCGCCAGCCGCGTAGATGCCCGTGGCGCTGGTGGCAAAGCTGTCGGTCGCCACCTGCAGCTGCTTTTTCTCGATCGCCAGGCCCCATTCCAGCAGCGGCCCGAGCTTGGGCGAGATGCCCTGGCACACCCAGAGCTGGTCGCAAGGCAGGCGCTGGTCCTGACCGTCCGCATCGATGTACGCCAAGGCCTGCAGGCGCGCAGCCGCGCCGCCTTCAGCCACCTCCAGGCTCTGCGGCATGCCGACAATCACTTCCACGCGGCCGCTGGCGCGCAAGGCCGCCAGTGCATCCAGCAGGGCCTGCGGCGCGCTGAACTGGTCGCGCCGGTGCAGCAAGACGACCGACGCCGAGGCAAGCAACGGGTGTTGCGCAGCGGTGACTGCCGCCTGCACGGCGGCCTCGTCTCCGCCATGCACCACAACCTGTGGCACCTTGGATGCAGCCAGTGCCGCCGCCTGCTGTGCCACCCAGGCATCGCCCAGATCCGGGTGGTAGAACACCTGCCGCCCCACCAGGGCTTCAATGCCGGGCAGGCGCAGCTGCTTGGGCACAAAGGCGCCTACCCCGGCTGTCACAAAAATGGTTTTGGCCAGCAGCCACGTGGTTCCATCGCCGCCATCCGGCGCAGGCTCCTGGCCCTGTAATTGCACGCGCCAGCGGCCGTCGCCCTGGGCCTGCACCTCGGCTACCTGGGTGCGGGGGTGGAAGACGGGGGCAAAAGGTGCAATCTGCTGCTGCAGCCTGGCGGCCAGTTCGCGGCCGGTGCACAGCGGAATGCCGGGGATGTCGTAGATGGGCTTGTCGGCGTAGAGCTCAATGCACTGGCCGCCCATGACGGACAAGGTGTCGCAGATATGCGCCTGCACGCCCTGCAGCCCGAGCTGGAAAGCAGTGAAGAGCCCCACCGGCCCGGCGCCGATGATGAGCGCATCCACCTCTTGCGCAGCCGGTGCATCAACGCCGGAAACGGCTGATGAGGCTTCAGTGGCGGCAATCAGGGTATCGGGAACGGTTTCGGGGCGCTGTGTATCGGTCATAGCCCGATGGTAGTGCAGCTGCCTTGGCCTTGATGGCTTTGCGCATATGCATGCGCCGAGCTGCGCTACCTGAAGCAGTTCTCCCAAAAGCAGAGCCGCCCGCGCTTTCTTGTATTGGTTTCGAAAGACTTTATGGCCAGACAACCAATAGCAGAAGGCGCGGGCAGCTCACTTTTTATCTTACTGCACAGGATCGACGCCGCCGCCCAGCGCCTTGTACAGCGCAATGCGGTTGACCTGCTCGGCCTGCAGCAAGGTGATCTGCGTCTGCTGCGCGGCATACAGGCTGCGTTGCGCATCCAGCACGGTGAGGAAGTCGTCCGCCCCTGCCTTGAAGCGCGCCTGCGAGAGCTCCAGCACGCGGCTGGCCGATGCCACCAGGGCAGTCTGAGAGTCCAGCCTGCGCTGCATGGTGGCGCGGTCGGCCAGGGCATCGTTCACTTCGCGGAAGGCGGTCTGGATGGCCTTCTCGTACTGCGCAAGCGCCACATCGCGGTTGGCTTGCGCAATATCAAGATTCGCCTGGTTGCGGCCGTTGTCAAAAATGGGCAGGCGGATCTGCGGCACAAAGCTCCAGGCGCGGTTGCCGCCTTCGAACAGGCCGCTGAGTTCGTTGCTGCCCGTGCCCACGTTGGCCGTCAGGCTGATGGTGGGGAAGAAGGCCGCACGCGCCGCGCCAATGCTGGCGTACTGGGCCTGCAGGCTGTGTTCGGCAGCCGCAATGTCAGGCCGCGCCAGCAGTACGGTGGATGACAGGCGCGCGGGCACCTGTGTCATTGCCGTGGTGGCAGCCTGCGTGGCCACCTTGGGCGTGGCGCCGTCGAGCAGTTGGCCGGAACCCGCCTTTTTCAGATCCAGGGCCGTGAGCGACGCCGCAGGCGCCTGCGGCAGCATATCGGCGGAAACCGGGCCGCCCACCAGCAATTGCAGCGCATTGCGGTCGCGCTGCACCTGCGATTCATAGGCCGCCACATCGTTGCGCGCAGTCTCCACCGCCGTCTGGTTCTGTGCCAGCACCAGTCCATTGGTCGCGCCCAGTTGGTGCATGCGCTGCACCAGGCTGTAGCCATGCTCGCGCGTGGCCAGAGTGTCGCGCGCCAGTTGCAGGCGCTGCTGGTCGCTGGCCAGCGTGATCCAGGCGTTGCTGATGTCGGTGATCAGGCCCAGTTGCACGCTGCGGCGGTTTTCCTCGATCTGCAGGTACTGCTGCAGCGCCGATTCGCTCAGGTTGCGCACCCGGCCCCAGAAATCCAGCTCGTAGCTGGCCAGACCCAGTTGCACATTGAACTGATTCGCCGTGGAGGAGCCCGCGCTGGCCGAGCGCAGGTCATCTGCCGTACGTGTGCGGCTGGCTTGGCCACTGGCATTGAGGGTGGGCAACTGGTCTGCCCGTTGCACCCCATACTGCGCACGCGCCTTTTCGATATTGGCGATGGCAACGCGCAGGTCGCGGTTGTTCTGCAGCGCAGTCTCCATCAACTGGCGCAGCCGGGCGTCTTCCACCCACTGCTGCCAGGGCAGCATGCGCCATTCGCTGGCAGAGACGGGCTCCACCGCAAACTCGTCGGGCACGGCAGACAGCGCGCCATCCAGCGTGGCAGGCACGGGCGCATCAGGGCGCTGGTAGATGGGCGCGAGGTTGCAGGCGCTCAGCAACCCGGCCGCCAGCAGGGCAAGCGGCAGGCGCAAGGCAGAGGGGCAGACAGTCTTCATGCTCGGAATCATTGCGCGCCCTCCACCGGGTGCGCATTAACGGTTGCGGTTGCGCGCGGTGCAGCCTCCTCATGGCGGCTGCGCGAGCGGAACCAGCTGCGGATCAGCAGAAAGAACACCGGCACCATGAAGATGCCCAGCAAGGTGGAAGCCACCATGCCGCCCAGCACCGCCGTGCCGATGGCCACGCGGCCGGCTGCGCCGGCGCCGGTGCCAATGGCCAGCGGTATCACACCAAAGCCAAAGGCCAGCGAGGTCATCAGAATGGGACGCAGCCGCAGCCGCACGGCGGCCACCACGGCATCGAACACGCTCTTGCCCTGCTCTTGCAGCTGCACGGCAAATTCCACGATCAGAATGGCGTTCTTCGCGGCCAGCCCCACCGTGGTGAGTAGGCCAACCTGGAAGTACACGTCATTCGTCAGCCCGCGCGTGTAGGTGGACAGCAGCGCGCCGATGACGCCCAGCGGCACCGCCAGCATCACCGACAGCGGCACCGTCCAGCTTTCGTACAGCGCAGCCAGGCACAGGAAGACGAACAGGATCGAGATGGCGTACAGCATGGGCGCCTGCGCACCCGACTGGCGCTCCTGCAGCGAGGCGCCCGTCCATTCGTAGCCAATGCCGGGCGGCAGCTGCTTGAGGATGTCCTCAATGGTCTGCATGGCCACACCCGAGCTCACACCGGGGGCGGAGCTGCCGATGATTTCATATGCCGGGGCGCCGTTGTAGCGCAGCAGCTGCGGCGAGCCATAGGCCCAGTGGCTGCTGGCGAAGGCGCTGAAAGGCACCATTTCGCCCTTGTTGTTGCGCACCGTCCACTGGCCAATGTCCTGTGGCAGCATGCGGTACTTGGCGTCGCCCTGCACATACACGCGCTTGACGCGGCCGTTGTTCAGGAAATCGTTCACATAGGTGCCACCCATGGCGCTGGAGAGCGTGCTGTTGATGTCGTTGTACGACAGGCCCAGCGCTGCGGCCTTGCGGTCGTCCACCTCCACGCGCAGCTCGCTGGCGTCGTCGAGGTTGGTGGTGCGCACGGCGGTCAGCAGGTTGCTTTTGCGGGCTTCGTCCAGCACCTTGTTGGTGGCGGCCAGCAAGGCGCTGTGCCCCAGGCCGTTGACGTCCTTGATCATGAAGTTGAAGCCCGCATTCGAGCCCAGGCCCCGCACGGCAGGCGGCATCATCACATAGACGCGGGCATCACGGATGCGCGCCAGATCCTTGTTCGCCTTGAAGGCGATGGCATTGGCCGCCTGGCTGGCCAGGGGGCGCTCATCCCACGGTTTCAGGCGGATGAAGCCGCGTGCCGAGCTCTGGTCGCCGTTCAGCCCCGATACCTGGTTGAAACTGATGATGTCGGGCTGGTCCAGCAGGTAGTCGCGCACCTCGTCCAGCACGTCCTGCAATCGCGCGTCGGCAGCGCCTGCAGGCAGGTTGACGTTGACGTACAGAAAGCCCTGGTCTTCGTCCGGCAGGAAGGATGTGGGCAGCACGCGCGCCACGATCCAGATGGCGGCCAGCACGGCGACAAAGATCAGCATCATGCGCTTGGCGCGGCGCAGGCTGTAGGCCACCGTGCGCTGGTAGCGGCTGGCGGTGGCGTCAAAGCTGCGGTTGAACCAGCGGAAGAACCGGTCGCTCACACCCAGCAGGCCTCTGCGCACGGCGCGCTCGTGGTGCGCATCCTCTTGCGGGGCTTTGAGGATGGTGGCGCACAGCGCGGGTGTCAGCGTCAGCGCCACAAACACCGACAGCGCCATGGCCGCGACGATGGTGATGGAGAACTGGCGGTAGATCACCCCGGTCGAGCCGCCAAAGAACGCCATGGGAACGAACACGGCCGACAGCGTAACGCCAATGCCCACCAGGGCGGGCGTGATTTCGCGCATGGAAAGCTTGGTGGCCTCCTTGGCGGACAGGCCCGTCTCGTGCATCACGCGCTCGACGTTCTCGACCACCACGATGGCATCGTCCACCAACAGGCCAATGGCCAGCACCATGGCAAACATCGTCAGGGTGTTGATGGAGTAGCCCGCGATGGACAGCACGCCGAAGGTGCCCAGCAGCACCACTGGCACGGCAATCGCAGGAATCAGGGTGGCGCGCAGGTTCTGCAGGAAGATGAACATCACGATCACCACCAGCACCATGGCCTCGCCCAGCGCGCTCACCACCTCATGGATCGAGGCGCGCACAAAGGGCGTCGAGTCCGAGCTGACGAAGTACTCGATCTGGTTGGGGAAGAACGGCTTCATCTCCGCCAGCTTAGCGGCCACGGCATCCGATACCGCCATGGCGTTGGCGCCGTCGGCCAGGATGATGCCCATGCCCGCACCACGCATGCCGTTGAGCTTGGCCTGGATCGAGAGGTTGTCGGCGCCCAGTTCCACCCGCGCCACATCGGCGATGGTGACGACCGAGCCGTCGGTGGCAGCCTTGAGCACGATGTTCTCGAACTGGTCCACCGTCTTGAGCTTGGTGCGCGCCGTGATGGTGGCATTGAGCTGCTGGTTCTGAACGGCGGGCAAAGCCCCCAGCTGGCCCGCCGAGACCTGGGCATTCTGCGCATTGAGCGCGTTGACCAGATCGGAGGGCACGAGGCCGTACTTCTCCAGCTTGGCCGGGTCCATCCACACCCGCATGGCGTAGAAGGTACCGAAGACGTTCACGTCCCCCACCCCTTCGATGCGGCCGATCACATCGACCAGGTTGGAGTTGATGTAGTCGCCAATGTCCACTTCGGTGATCGAGGGGTCCTTGGAGTAGAAGCTGTAGGTGACCAGAAAATCCTGGCCGCCCTTGTTGATGAAAACGCCCCGGCTCTTGACCGCATCGGGCAGGCGGTTCAGGGCGCCCTGGATCTTGTTCTGCACCTGCACCTGGGCAACGTCCACATTGGTGCCGGGCGCAAAGGTGAGCGTGATCCGCGCCTGGCCGGACGCGCTGCTCGACGAGCTCATGTAGAGCATGTTGTCGATGCCCTTGATCTGCTGCTCGATGATCTGGGTGACCGAGTTTTCCACCGTTTCCGCAGACGCGCCAGTGTACTGGGCGCCAATCGTCACGCGCGGCGGCGCGATCTCGGGGTATTGCTCGAGCGGCAGTTTGAAAATGGACAAGGCGCCGCCCAGCATGATGACGATGGCGATCACCCATGCAAAGATGGGGCGCTGGATAAAGAACTGTGCCATGGGTGCAGCCTTTTTCTTCTTGCTTCTTATTTGCCAGCCGCAGGCGCAGAAGCGGCGGGCGTGGCGGGTGCAGCCGCCTCACCAGGCGCTCTTCCCGGGCTGCGTGGCTTGTCAGCCTTCGCCTGAAGGTCAATCACAGTGGGATTCACCTTGTCGCCGACCTTCACGCGCTGAAAGCCATCCACCACCACACGCTCGCCTGCCTTGAGGCCGCTGCCCACCAGCCATTGGTTGCCGATGGCGCGGTCGATCTCGAGGGGGCGCTTCTCGATCTTGTCGTCCTGGCCCACCACCATCACGCTGGCGCGGCCGGTCAGATCACGGGTCACCGACTGCTGCGGCACCAGCAACGCATCAGGCGCCACTGCCGTGGGCAACAGAGCCTGCACATACATATTGGGCATCAGCATGCCATCGGGGTTGGGCACCTGCGCGCGCAGGGTCACGGTGCCGGTGGTGGCGTTGACGATCACACCCGCAAACTTGAGCTTGGCGGTGTGGGGGTACTGGGTGCCGTCATCGAGGCGGATGCGCACCGGAATCTGGTCGCCATCCACCTTCTGGAAGCGCCCGGCCGCCAGATCGCGCTGCAGTTGCAGCATCTCGGTGCTCGACTGCGTGAAATCCACATACATCGGATCGAGCTGCACCACCGTAGTGAGCGGCGCTGTCTGGTTGGCCGTGACCAGCGCGCCCGGCGTCACCGAAGAGGTGCTGACCCGGCCACTGATGGGCGATGTGATGCGGGTGTACTGCAGGTTGACCTTGGCGTTGTCGAGCGCGGCTTGCGCCACGGCCACATCGGATGCGGTCTGTGCGACTGCAGCCTGGCTGTCGTCATACACCTGGCGGCTGATCGCGTCGATCTTCACCAACTCGGCATTGCGCGCTGCGTTGCTGCGCGCGGTCTGCGCGGTGGCCTTGGCCTTGGCAACGGCGGCCTGGGCGCTGTTGACGGCGGCGGTGGCCGAGCGGTCATCCAGCTGGTAGAGCACCTGCCCGGACTTCACCTGCGCGCCCTCGGTGAACAGGCGCTTTTCCACGATACCGTTGGCCTGGGGACGAATGTCGGCCATCATGAAGGCGCTGGTGCGGCCCGGCAGCTCGGCCATCAGGCTCTGCGCTGTTGGCTGCACGGTAATGATGCCCACCTCGGTCGCCTTGGCAGCAGGCGCCTCCACCGCCTTCTTCTCGGAACATGCCGCCAGCAAGGCGATGGTCGCTACGGCAGCAACACAGCGCCAGCCGGAAGATGAAAACGGAAGTGCTGAATGCAGAGGGGCAGAAGCAACCATGGTGTGGCGTGAGGGAGAATGGGCATCCAGCATCATCGGTGGTGATTTTGGTAGAGAGCAAACTACTATTTTTGCAGCTTAATATGTAGGAAATGTAAAGCCCGCCAGCAGATTGGCTTGTGCATGCTGCAATGCGGCACTCCGGCGAATCACACATTCTGCTACAGCCTGTATCCCTGCGATACAGGCACTGCAACGCTCTATGGGAAAGCGATAATGCGCAAAGGTTCCCTTCGAGTCACCTTTCTGACACCGGTTTCTTTTTTCACCACAGAGTTACCCCGCTTTCCATACGGCCAGCCTGTTTCACCGGACTGCCCCCTTTTGCCCCAAGGAGTGCTCCAATGCCCATCTCTGCCCCCCCTTCCGGACTGATTCTGCTCTCGCATGGCTCCAAGGACCCGGTCTGGCGCGGCAATACCGAACGGCTGCTGGCCCTGGTGCAGCAGAGCAGGCCGCAGGCGGCGGTCGCCTGCGCCTACCTGGACTGGTGCGAGCCAGCGCTGGGCGCCGCCTTGGAGCACCTGGTGCAGCAGCACCCAGAATTGACCCAGGTCACCATCTGGCCGCTGTTGTTTGGCGTGGGCAAGCATGCGCGTGATGACATTCCCGCCCTGGTGCAACGCACAGCACCGCAATTTCCGCAGATCGCCCTGACCATCGCGCCCGCCATGGGTGAAGACGACCGGGTGATGCAGCTGCTGGCAAGCATGGCCGCCGGCTATCTGCAAAGCTGAAACCCCGCGCCTCGCTCTTGCGGCCTTGCTGTGCCGGTGCGCTGGTAAGTGGTGCGCCCATGCGCTAGCAATCCGGGCGCCACTACACTACCGCCAGCATCGGCCTGCCGAACCCCGGCAAAATTTCAGTGTTCTATCGATATCACTGGCGTTTATATTCCAATGAAGCATAATGATGCAGATCAATATTCCATAATCTTGTAGGACCTGTGCGAAGCGCGCACCCAGCTGCTGAGCGAAGGCCGAATCTTTTATGAACCTGCATCAGTTCCGCTTCGTGCAAGAGGCCGCGCGCCGCAACCTCAACCTGACCGAGGCCGCCAAGGCGCTGCACACCTCACAACCCGGCGTCTCCAAGGCCATCATCGAGCTGGAGGAAGAGCTGGGCATCGACATCTTCGCCCGCCACGGCAAGCGCTTGAAGCGCATCACCGAGCCCGGCCTGCAGGTGCTCAAGAGCATTGAGATCATCATGCGCGAAGTGGGTAACCTGAAGCGCATCGGCGACCAGTTCAGCACGCAGGACAGCGGTACGCTCTCGATTGCCACCACCCACACGCAGGCCCGCTATGTGCTGCCCACGCCCGTGGCCAAGCTGCGCGAACACTACCCCAAGGTCACCGTCAGCCTGCACCAGGCCACGCCCGCGGAAGTGGCCCGCATGGTGATCGACGAGCAGGCCGATATCGGCATGGCCACCGAATCGCTGGCCGACTACCCCGACCTCGTCACCCTGCCCTGCTACGAATGGCAGCACGTGCTGGTCATGCCGCACCAGCATCCGCTGGCGCAGAAAGAGCGCGTCACGCTCGAAGACATTGCGGGTGAGCCGTTGATCACCTACCACCCGAGCTTTACCGGGCGCGGCAAGATCGATGCGGCCATGGCAGCACGCCAGCTCAAGCCCCGCATCGTGCTCGAGGCCATCGACTCCGACGTGATCAAGACCTATGTGCGCCTGGGCCTGGGGATCGGCATCGTGGCCGAGATGGCCATGCGCGACGACCCTCTCAAGGACCTGGCGGTGCGCCCCATGGGCTACCTGTTCGGCCAGAGCGTGGCGCGAGTGGCCTTCAAGCGCGGCGCCTACATGCGCAATTTCGTCTACAAGTTTGCCGAGCTGCTGAGCGACCGTTTGAGCCATGACCTGATTGACCGCGCCATGGTCGGTCACGTGGCGGACTATGAGCTGTAAAGTTGCCACCTAAAAATACTCATGAATTGATAGCTGCCAGCGCCCGTCCAATGGGCGCTGGTTACATAAAACACTGCCAACCCATGACTGCAACCGCCTCCACCCCCAGCTTCCCCAGCCGCCTGCCCCAGGTGGGCACCACCATTTTCACCGTCATGTCGGCACTGGCTGCCGAGCACAAGGCGGTCAACCTGGGCCAGGGTTTTCCGGATTTCGGCTGCGACCCGGCGCTGATCGAAGGCGTGACCCGGGCCATGCAGGCGGGCCACAACCAGTACCCACCAATGACCGGCGTGCCTGCGCTGCGCGAAGTGGTGTCGCAGAAAATCGAGACCCTTTATGGCAGGCGCTATGACGCCGCGAGCGAGATCACCGTTACCGCTGGCGCCACCCAGGCCATCCTGACCATCATCCTGAGCTGCGTGAGCCCAGGCGACGAAGTGATCGTGCTCGACCCCTGCTACGACAGCTATGTGCCCAACATCGAGCTGGCTGGTGGCGTGCCGGTGCGCCTGCCACTCACGCCCAAGACCTTCCGCCCCGATTTCGGCAAAATCGCTGCAGCCATCACGCCCAAAACCCGCTTGATGCTGATCAATACCCCGCACAACCCCAGCGGCACCACCTGGACGGCGCAGGAGATGCAGCAGCTCGAAGACCTGTTGGCTCCCACCAACATCCTGCTGCTGTCCGACGAGGTGTATGAACACATGGTGTACGACGGCGCGCGCCACGAAAGCGCATCGCGCTACCCCGCCCTGGCGGCGCGCACCTATATGGTCAGCAGCTTTGGCAAGACCTTTCACGTCACCGGCTGGAAGGTGGCTACCGTCGCCGCGCCTGCAGCGCTGACCACCGAATTCCGCAAGGTGCACCAGTTCAACGTGTTCACAGTCAATACGCCCATGCAGGTGGGCCTGGCCGATTACCTGAAAAACCCGGCCCCCTACCTCGGCCTGCCCGCGTTCTACCAGAAGAAGCGCGACCTCTTCCGAGCAGGTCTCGAAGGCTCGCGCCTGCAATTGCTGCCCTGCCCTGGCACCTACTTCCAGTGTGTCGACATTTCGGCCGTAACGGACGCCAGCGAAGCCGATTTCTGTCAGCAACTGGTCAAGGACCTGGGCGTTGCCGCCATCCCGCTGTCCGCTTTCTATGGCGATGGCTTCGACCAGCAGGTGGTGCGCTTTTGCTTTGCCAAGAAGGACGAGACACTGTCGGCAGCCCTGGAGCGGCTGCGCAAGCTGTAGGCGAGTCAACTGCTGCACCAGCCGCCCGAGGGATTGCTGTGGCTACCCGAACAGTACCTGGTGCAGGTAGCGCCCTGGCAACAGGGTGAACGCTCCCGCCGCCAGCAACGCGGCGCAGTAGAGGATTACCATGGTGCGCCGATGCTCACCGATGTTGCCTCGGCGCGCGGCCAGCCACGCGCGGGGCACCGCCCACAGGGTGAGCAGGCACAGAAGGTGAATCCAGCCAAAGTGCCCCCATAGCGCCGGGCCGATATGCGCAGGCATGCACAGCGCAACCAGGGCGGTTGCCATCATCAACACCATGTAGCCCCGTCCGCACGATCGGTGCAACGGTGTGCCCTTGGGCATCAGCATCTGCGCCGTGCCCAGCACGAACGCGGCGAGTACCGTGGCCATGTGCCAGTACATCAGCTGGTGATAGTTCATGCGTGGCCTTGGTGTTATCTTTTATAAGAAAAAAGCTGCTTGCGCTTTACTATAAAGCGCAAGCAGCTATCAAACCAGGAGTAACCTACCTCAGTCGCAATCACACCACGTTCTGGTGTCCGGGGCACATGCAGCACAGGACGGCACAGCGCCCCACCCCATCAGAACGAATGGCGGATACCGACCTGGTAGCCGGTGCCCGAGCCATTTCCGTCGGCCACCGCCAGACCATCGCCCACCGTATAGGCCTTGCCGCCGTCCTTGTTCTTGACGCGGGCCACATTGCCGTACAGCGCCGTGCGCTTAGACAGGTTGTGCACATAGCCCAGGGCGATATGGTTGGCGTCGTTGGCCACATTGGTCGCCTTGACAGCGCCGTAGCTCACGCGGAACTGACCGGCCGAGCCCACTGGCACATGCGCGCCCAGCGCCCAGACACGCGTCTTCTTGTCGTCGCCCGCCTTGTTCTCGCCCAGCAGCAGCATGGGCTTGACCACGCCGAAATCGTAACTTGCGCCAATGTTGGACTGCTTGAGGTCACCCAGCACGCTGTGCGTTGTCTTGGTCGTCGCCACAGCCAGGCTGAGCGGCCCACTCGCGTAACCTACACGGGCACCGACCACGCGGCCATCGTTGTTGGCCATGCTCTCGCTGAAGCCATACATCACGGTACCGAAGAAGCCGCCCATCTTGGGCATGTGGTAGGCAATGGAGTTGGACGCCCGCACGTGGGTCACGCCGCGCGCACCCGCTGGCGGGTAGAAAAGCGCCGCCGACGAGCCCACGCCGTTGGTGCCAAAGGCATGGTAGCCGCCACCCGACACCGCGAGGTTGCTGAAGCCTGGCACGAAATCGCGGCCCAGGCGCACTTCACCGAAATCGCCCGACAGGCTGACGGTGGAGCGGCGGCCAAAGGTCAAGCCCCCGCTCTGGTTCTTCATGTTGTCCACGCTGGTGGAGCCGCCTGCGCCCGTATCGGCCTCATATGCAGCCTCCAGCCAGAAGCTGGCCTTGAGGCCACCACCCAGGTCTTCCGTGCCGCGAAAGCCCAGGCGGCTGGAGGTATTGCCATCGGCGCCCAACTGATTGAGCGAGCCGCTGCCGCTGCTCGACAGGTGCGTGATGCCCGAGTCGATCACGCCAAACAGTTGCACCCGGGATTGCGCCTGCGCTGCGCCACCGGCGCACACCAGCGCCAGCCCAATGGCTGCAGCTGCCGCTTTGCGCCGCACATGCCGGGGCTGCGGCAGGGTCGATGGTTCAAGTGTCATAGTGCTGTCTCCTTCTATGGTTAATGAAAGCCAAGGGCATCATCGAAGGAGAAGCTGTCATTCAGCTGTCATGTGAGCTGTGAATCTTCAGGGAAAACTCGGGATTGCCAGCCGTTGCGCTTTGAACGAGACGCGCCACCCTGCGCAGCAGGGCGCACTCGCCATCACAGCAAAATGATGTCGTACTGGTCTGAGCCGTCGCGCCCTTCTGCCTGCAGCGAGATGGGCTTGCCGATGAAATCGGACAGGCCCGCAAGGTGCTGGCTCTCCTCGTCCAGCAGCATTTCGATGACAGGGGGCGCCGCCAGCACGCGGAATTCCTTGGGATTGAACTGCCGCGCCTCGCGCAGGATCTCGCGCAGGATGTCGTAGCACACCGTTCGCACGGTCTTGACCTCTCCCACGCCATGGCACACCGGGCATGGCATGCACAGCATATGCGCCAGCGATTCGCGCGTGCGCTTGCGCGTCATCTCCACCAGGCCCAACTGCGAGAACTCGCCGCACATGGTCTTGACCCTGTCGCGCTGCAACTGCTTGCGCAGCTCCTGCAGCACCTGCTTCTGATGGTCTTCATGCACCATGTCGATGAAATCGACAATGATGATGCCGCCCAGATTGCGCAAGCGCAGCTGGCGGGCAATGGCGTGCGCCGCCTCCAGGTTGGTCTTGAAGATGGTGTCGTCGAAATTGCGCGCGCCGACGTAACCGCCGGTGTTCACATCCACGGTGGTCAGCGCCTCGGTCTGGTCCACGATCAGGTAGCCGCCCGATTTCAGATCGACCCGACGGCCCAGCGCACGGGCGATCTCCTCGTCCACCGCGTACAGGTCGAAAATCGGCCGCTCGCCCTTGTACAGCTGCAGTTTGGGCACGGCAGCGGGCATGAATTCCTGCCCAAAGGTCTTGAGCAGCGCAAACTGCTCGCGCGAATCGATGCGGATCGACTGCGTGTTCTCCGTCACCATGTCGCGCAGCACGCGCTGCATCAGGTTCAGATCCTGGTGCAGCAAGGTCTTGGCCGGCAGTTTGGTGGAGGATTCCTTGATCCGCTTCCACACCTTGCGCAGGTAGGCAATGTCTTCGGCCAGCTCTTCGTCAGAGGAGTCTTCGCCGTTGGTGCGCAGGATGAATCCGCCGCCGCCACCCGTCTCGGGCGTGCCTACCAGCGCCTGCAGGCGTGCGCGCAACGCATCGCGCTCGTTCTGCGGAATCTTCTGCGACACGCCGATATGGTCGTCCTGTGGCAGAAACACCAGCAGGCGCCCCGCCACGCTGATCTGCGTGGACAGGCGTGCACCCTTGGTGCCGATCGGGTCCTTGATGACCTGCACCATGATCGACTGGCCTTCGAACACCTGCTTTTCAATCGGCACCTGCGGCTCGCCCTTGCGGGCAAACATCGGCGCCTCTCCGCCTTCCTGGCGCTGCCACACATCGGCCACATGCAGGAAGGCCGCGCGCTCCAGGCCGATGTCGATGAACGCGGACTGCATGCCGGGCAGCACGCGCGAGACCTTGCCCAGGTACACATTGCCGACCAGACCGCGCTCCAGCGTGCGCTCGTGGTGCAGCTCCTGCACGGCGCCGCCTTCAATGACGGCCACGCGGGTTTCCTGTGGCGACCAGTTGATCAGAATATCGTTTTGCATGGGGAGCCTTCAGAGAACGAGGCCGGCTGCGCGCAGCAGGTTGGCAGTTTCAAATACGGGCAAGCCCATGATTCCGGAGTAGCTGCCATTGATGTTGGCAATATACGCCGCCGCGTGGCCTTGCACGCCATAGGCGCCAGCCTTGCCCATGGGCTCGCCACTGGCGACATAGGCAGCAATCTGGGCATCGCTCATGTCTGCAAACCGCACCTGGGACACCGACAGCGTGGTCAGACGCTTGCGGCCCGTGTGCAGCGCCACAGCGGTGAGAACCCGGTGGGTCTTGCCGCTGAGGGCCTGCAGCATCTCGGTGGCCTCCTCGGCCGACCCGGGCTTGCCCAGAATACGCCGCCCCAGTGACACGGTGGTGTCAGAGCACAGCACGGGCGCGCCTTCCAGCCCTCGGCGTTCCAGCCGCGCCAAGGCCGCATCCAGCTTCAGGCCGGTGACGCGCTGCACATAATCGCTTGCCGATTCGCGGGGCAGCACGGCCTCCAGCGCCTCGGGGTCTGGCTCATGGTCTTCGCTGTTGGCCAGCAGCAAGGTATAGCGCACCCCGATCTGCTCGAGCAGTTGGCGGCGGCGCGGAGATTGCGAGGCCAGGTAGACAAAGGGTTCCATGGTGCGGGGTCCGTTTTTTCTAAAAAACAAGCGCTTGCGCCCATCCATCAAGCGCAAGCAGCTATTGTTTTTGCAGCATACCGCATCCCGAGGTGCGCTGGCAAGATGGGTTTGAAGAATACTGCGAATGCATCTCCCACCTGTCCGCAATCATTCGTGCCCGGCAGCCCTGTTATTCGCGGTGGTAGGGATGGCCTGCGTTCACCGACCAGGCCCGGTACAGCTGCTCGATCAGCAGCACACGCACCATGGCGTGCGGCAGGGTCAGGTCGGAGAGGCGAATGCGTTCGTGCGCCGCAGCCTTGAAGGCGGGCTCCAACCCGTCGGGGCCGCCAATGACCAGCGCCACGTCATCGCCTTCAAGCTGCCAGCTCTTGAGGCGTTCTGCCAGCGCCGTGGTGCGCAGGCTGGTGCCGCGCTCGTCCAGCACCACGATGCGGGTGCCACGAGGAATCGCCGCCTCGATGCGCTTGCGCTCGGCGGCGTACAGGGTCTCGACGGTCTTGGAGCCGCGCGGCTCGGTCTTGACCGCCTTGAGCTCCACCTTCAGCTCCGGCGGAAAACGCTTGGCATAGTCGTCGTATGCCGTCTGCGCCCAATCGGGCACATGCTGGCCGACCGCGACGATGAAAATTCTCATATCGAATGGCTCCAACGAAAAATGGCACCTCCACACAACTCCCGTGCATGTGGATGCAGCCTCTTCACGAGGCGTTTCATTCCGCGCGCCGCGGCAATGAAAAAAGAGCTGGCCTGCCCTGGCAGTACAGCTCTTTGGTCCAGCCCGTGCGGCTTACTTGGCCTTGGCAGGCGCGCGCTTGGCTGCGGGCTTCTTGGTGGCAGGCTTGGCAGTCGACTTGACTGCGGGCTTGGCGGTGGATTTCGCTGCAGGCTTGGGCTTGTTCACCACCACCTTCTTCACCGCTGCGGCAGGCTTTGCCGCCGTCTTGGTGGCGCGCTTGGCAGCCGGCTTGGCGGCAACCGTTCCGGTGATCTTCCGGACGGCAGGCTTTTTCACGGCCTTTTTGGCGGGCGCGGCGTCGTCGTCCACAGCAGCAGCGGATTTGCGTGCTGCTGGCTTTTTCTTGGCCGGCGCTGCTTCATCGGCATCCGCCTTGGGCTTGGCGGCCTTGGGCTTGGCGCCACCGAGCTTCAGACGCACAGGCATTTCGCCCCACATCTCTTCGAGGCGGTAATACTGGCGAATCATGGGCTGCATGATGTGGGCCACCACGGAGCCGCAGTCCACAATGATCCATTCGCCGTTGTCTTCGCCTTCGGTGCGTGGCTTGGGGAAACCCGCTTCCTTGACCGCATCCTTCACGCTGGAGGCCAGCGCCTTGGTCTGGCGGTTGGAGGTACCGGAGGCCACGATCACGCGCTCGAAGAGCGGCGACAGGTGCTCGGTGTTGAACACCTGGATATCCTGTGCTTTCACATCTTCCAGGCCATCAACGACGGCACGCTGGAGCAATTGCACAGATTTTTTCGCAGAGGATTCGGATTTTTTGGCGGTGGTCATCAGTCGTTGATGGATGAAGGTGGTTCTACTATAGCGCGTGTTGCAGTTATTGTTGATCGTGTCAACACGCAGTATCAAGGAATTTGGCGTAGCGCCAAATGTGCATGGTTCACGTTGCCAGGCGGTGCGCGCAGAGTGGACGCAAATCGGCAAGCGAAGGGATCGATTATACGAGAGTGGCTCGGGAGGCGCTTGAAAGACATCCCGATGGCACTCCACGGCCGCTGCATGGCAGTTTGCAACAGGGTTCTACAGCCAGTCCCTGCGTACCAGGAACTCGCGCAGCAACGCCGCCTCGGGCGTGCACTCCGGGTCCTGGCGCTGGTAGCTCCAGCTCGCCAGCGGCGGCATCGACAGCAATATGGATTCGGTGCGCCCGCCTGACTGCAGGCCAAAGTGGGTGCCGCGGTCCCACACCAGGTTGAACTCCACATAGCGGCCACGGCGGTAGAGCTGAAAATCCCGCTCACGCTCGCCATAGGCCGCATCCTTGCGCCGCTCCACGATGGGCAGATAGGCTTTCAGGAAAGCATCGCCCACCGATTGCAGCATGGCAAAGCCGCCTTCAAAGCCGAGCTCCGAGAAATCGTCGAAGAATATGCCGCCGATGCCGCGCTGCTCGTCACGGTGTTTCAGATAGAAGTACTCGTCGCACCATTTCTTGAAGCGCGTGTACAGATCGGGGCCATACGGCGCAACCGCATCGTGGCAGGTCTGGTGAAAGTGCACCGCGTCTTCCTCGAACGGATAGAACGGCGTCAGATCCATGCCACCGCCAAACCAGAACGCTGGCGGTTTGCCCGCGTGGCCCGCCGAAATCATGCGCACATTCATGTGGACCGTGGGCACCCAGGGGTTGCGGGGGTGGAATACCAGCGACACGCCCAGGGCCGAAAATGGAGCGCCTGCCAGCTCCGGCCGGTGCTGCGTGGCAGAGGGTGGGAGCTGCGGACCTCGAACCTGCGAGAAGCCAACGCCGGCACGCTCGAACACCGCGCCGCCTTCCATGATCCTGGTGATGCCCTGCCCTTGCAGCTTTTCGCCGGGCGCCTTCTCCCAGGCGTCTGACAGAAAGCGGGCACTGCTGCCGGCCTGAGCTTCCACGCGCTCCAGCGCCTGCGTGATCGAGGCCTGCAGACCTTGCAGGTAGCCCGAGACCGCCTGCACGTGGTCGCCATCGAGATTGATTTCAGCCATTGTGATCTGTCCAATACCTTGTCCATGGCGTTGCGCGCATACGGAGCGTGCTGCAACGCAGGCCCCGTATGCACGGGAGAGTTCTGTTGGAGCAATCTTCTCGCAGCAGCTCCGGTAACAGTTGCCCCTTTCTCCTGCACGCGGCAGCGGCAGAGGATGCAGCCATGCTGCGCAGGAGCGCTCTACTTCACCGCGCGATAGCCGATGTCACGCCGGTACTGCGCGCCGTCGAAATGCACCTGGCTGGCTACCGCATACACCCGTGTCTGCGCCTGCTTGACGTTGT
The DNA here is from genome assembly GCF_040396735.1 of Comamonas odontotermitis. Lineage (GTDB taxonomy): Bacteria > Pseudomonadota > Gammaproteobacteria > Burkholderiales > Burkholderiaceae_C > Comamonas > Comamonas odontotermitis_C. Next base: position 276,356 of record NZ_JBEBNZ010000003.1, on the reverse strand, counting down.
CGGCCAATGCTGTGACGCACAGGACGCGGCCGCCGCTGGTGACAGGCTCGCCATCCTGGGTGGCGGTGCCCGCATGGAACACCATGGAGTCCTCCGCATCTTCTGGCAGGCCGGTGATCAGGTCGCCCTTGCGCGGGTCTTCCGGATAGCCGGCAGCAGCCATCACCACGCCCAGCGCGGTGCGGCGGTCCCACTGCAGGTCGATCTGGTCGAGCCGGCCTTCGGTGGCAGCTTGCATCACGTCCACGAGATCGCTCTTGAGGCGCATCATGATCGGCTGCGTCTCCGGGTCTCCCATGCGGCAGTTGAATTCCAGCGTCTTGGGATGCCCGGCCTTGTCGATCATCAGGCCCGCGTACAGGAAGCCGGTATAGGGAATACCGTCCTTTTCCATGCCACGGATGGTCGGCAGGATGATCTCGCGCATGGCGCGGGCGTGCACATCGGCCGTCACCACGGGCGCGGGCGAATATGCGCCCATGCCGCCGGTGTTCGGGCCCTGGTCGCCGTCCTTCAGGCGCTTGTGGTCCTGGCTGGTGGCCATGGCAGCCACGTTCTTGCCGTCGCACAGCACGATGAAGCTGGCCTCTTCGCCGTCCAGAAACTCTTCGATCACCACACGGGCGCCGCCGTCGTTGTGGCTGACACCGTACTTGTTGTCCACCAGCATGAAGTCCACGGCATCGTGGGCCTCCTGCGCCGTGGTGGCCACCACCACGCCCTTGCCCGCCGCCAGACCGTCGGCCTTGACCACGATGGGTGCGCCGAGCTTGTCGATGTAGGCGTGCGCCTTGACGGGGTCGCTGAACGTTTCGTACTGTGCTGTGGGGATGCCATGGCGTGCCATGAAATCCTTCGAGAACGCCTTGGAGCTTTCGAGCTGCGCAGCAGCCTTGGTCGGCCCGAAGATCTTGAGGCCATGGGCGCGGAACTCATCGACCACACCGGCAGCCAGGGGCGCCTCCGGACCCACCACGGTCAGCAGCACATGGTTTTGCTGCGCCCATTCGCGCAGTTGCACCACATCGGTAATGGGCAGGTTCTCCAGACACTTGTCGCGCTCGGTACCTGCGTTGCCGGGGGCAACATAGACTTTGGTGACCTTGGGCGATTGCGCCAACTTCCAGGCCATTGCGTGTTCACGGCCGCCGCCACCAATCACAAGAACCTTCATAGCGCAGCGTTGTGGTAAACCTCTTGAACATCGTCCAGATCTTCCAGCACATCCAGGAGCTTTTGCATCCTGGCAGCGCTGTCCTCATCCAGATCGATCGTGTTTTCGGGACGCATCGTCACCTCTGCAACCTCGGGCTTGAAGCCGGCTGCCTCCAGGGCGTTGCGCACCGTTTCGAAATCCGCTGGGGGCGTCAGTACCTCGACGGCGCCCTCCTCGTCGGTGATCACGTCGTCGGCGCCCGCTTCGAGCGCCACTTCCATGATCTTCTCCTCGTCAGCGCCAGGTGCAAAAATCAGCTGGCCGACGTTTTTGAACTGAAAGGCCACCGAGCCTTCGGTGCCCATGTTGCCGCCGTGCTTGCTGAATGCATGGCGCACATCGGCCACGGTGCGAACGCGATTGTCGGTCATCGTGTCGACAATGACAGCGGCGCCTCCGATACCATAGCCTTCGTAACGGATTTCCTCGTAGGTCACCCCTTCGAGATTGCCGGTGGCCTTGTCGATGTTGCGCTTGATGTTGTCGGCCGGCATGTTGGCGGCCTTGGCCTTGTCCACGGCCAGTCGCAGGCGCGGGTTGGCGGTCAGATCACCACCGCCCTGCCGAGCGGCCACCATGATCTCACGGATGATGCGGGTCCAGATCTTGCCGCGCTTTTCGTCCTGCCGGCCCTTGCGGTGTTGAATATTGGCCCATTTGCTGTGTCCTGCCACAGAATTTCCTTTGCTATCGTTTAATCTAGCTAGACTGCGATTTTACTTTTGACTTTGACGCTTTTGAGGAAAACCTATGGCTGAACCCCTATTGGTTGCCAAACATGGATCGGTTGAATGCTTTTTGCTGCCGGGTTTTGCCAATCGGCACGGCCTGATCACCGGCGCAACCGGCACCGGCAAGACTGTAACCCTTCAGACATTAGCCGAGGGTTTCTCTCGCATTGGCGTGCCGGTCTTCATGGCCGACATCAAGGGCGATCTGACCGGCATCAGCCAGACCGGCAAGGTGGGCGAAAAAATGGCCGCCACGCTCAAGGAGCGCGGCATCGACGCGCCTGAACCCATGGCTTGTCCTACCACGCTATGGGATGTCTTTGGCGAGCAAGGCCACCCCGTGCGCGCCACGGTCTCCGACATGGGCCCGCTACTGCTGGGCCGCATGCTGGACCTGAACGACACGCAGATGGGCGTACTCAACCTGGTCTTCAAGATTGCAGACGACAACGGCCTACTGCTGCTCGATCTGAAAGACCTGCGCACCATGCTCACCTACGTGGGCGACAACGCCAAGCAGTTCACCACCGAGTACGGCAACGTCAGCTCGGCCAGCATCGGCGCCATCCAGCGCGGCCTGCTGCAAGTCGATCAGCAAGGCGGCGACAAGTTCTTTGGCGAGCCCATGCTCAATATCGACGACATGATGCAGACTGTGGGCAACAAGGGGGTGGTCAATATCCTCGCGGCCGACAAGCTGATGCAGTCGCCACGCCTGTATTCCACCTTCCTGCTGTGGATGCTGTCGGACCTGTACGAAAAGCTGCCCGAAATCGGCGATCCGGAAAAGCCCAAGCTGGTGTTCTTCTTCGACGAGGCCCACCTGCTCTTCAACGAAGCGCCCAAGGTGCTGCTCGAACGCATCGAGCTGGTGGTGCGCCTGGTGCGCTCCAAGGGCGTTGGTGTGTACTTTGCCACGCAGAACCCGCTGGACATTCCAGACAGCGTTCTTGCGCAGCTGGGCAACCGCGTGCAGCATGCGCTGCGGGCCTTCACGCCCCGCGATCAGAAGGCGGTGAAGGCCACGGCCACCACGATGCGCGCCAACCCGTCCATCGACATGGAAGCTGCCATCACCGAACTGGCCGTGGGCGAGGCGCTCGTGAGCTTTCTCGATGAAAAAGGCCGCCCCAGCGTGACCGAGCGCGCATTCATCGTGCCGCCCGGCAGCCAGTTGGGCCCCATCACGCCCGAGCAGCGCAAGGCCCTGCTGCAGGGCTCGCTAGTGGCTGGCGTGTACGACACGGCCGTGGACCGCGAGTCCGCCTACGAAATCCTCAAGGCCCGCGCTGGGGAAACCACCGCAGCCGAAGGCGGCAAGGCGACGGCCGGCTCGGGCGGTGCAGCAACCGCCAATGCAGGTGACAGCGGCCTGATGGGCAGCCTCAACGACATTCTGTTTGGCACCACCGGCCCGCGCGGCGGCAAAAAGGACGGCATCGTGCAGACCATGGCCAAATCCACCGCCCGCTCGCTGGGCACCAAGCTGGGCAACCAGATTCTGCGCGGCGTGCTGGGCAGTATCATGGGTGGCAAGAAGTAGCGCGCTCATCCCCAAGAAAACAAAGCCGGCTGGTTGCCGGCTTTGTTGTTTGCAGAGTGCGCAAGGATGACAGCGCTGTGAGCACCTTCAGGTTCTGTCGCTGCGTGCCAGGTGGTCTTCCAGCTTGCGCAGCCCCACGGTCAGCAGGAAGGTCATCAGCCAGTACGCCAGTGCCACGGCCAGGTACGGCTCCCAGTAGCGTCCATAGGCGCCTGCCACCGTGCGGGCTGCATAGGCCATCTCCGCCAGGCCGATGGCCGAGACCAGCGACGTGTCCTTGAGCAGGGAAATCATGTTGTTGCCCAGTGGCGGCAGCATGCGCCGGAAAGCCTGCGGAATCACCACATAGCGCATCATCTGCCCATGCGTCATGCCCAGCGACAGGCCCGCCATCTTCTGGCCCGCCGAGATCGACTGGATACCGGCGCGGAACACCTCCGAGATGTAAGCCGATGAGTTCAGCGTCAGCGCCACCACGCCCGAGATGAGCGCGCCATGGTCCTGCTTCAGGGTGCGCGCCAGGTCACCGCTGATCAACCAGCCGTTCACCGGATGGATGAACAGCGGCATCACGGCAAAGTGCATCAAAAGAATCTGCACGAAAAGCGGCGTGCCGCGAAAGAAGCTCACATACACGGTGGACGGCCAGCGCAACAGGTATTTGCACACTGCCTTCCAGGGCTGGTGGCGGGCATCGGCCAGGCGCGCGAGCGCCAGCATGAGGCCAAACGCGCACCCCATCAGGATGCACGCAATCGTCATGCCGACCGTGACTGCGGCACCTTGCCAGAACAGCTGCTTGTATTCCACCAGGATATCGGGGCGGAACCAGCCGAACCATTCGACGGGTGTATTGTTATCCATACATTATTCTTTCCAGCAAAAAGACGGCCTGGTGGCCGTCCTGCGTGCAGTAATAGCTATCAATATTATAGTTTTACATGGCAGGCCTCAGGGCCACTGGCTTGCGCCCCGCGCAGCCTGCCGACACACATCCCGTTTTATTGCGCCTTGTAGTCCTGGTTGAACCACTTCTTGTAGATCACGTTGTAGCTGCCATCGGCGCGGATGGCGGCCAGGCCCGCGTTGATCTTGTCCTGCAGGGCCTTGTCGCCCTTGCGCACGACGATACCGAAATGCTCCTTGGGGAAGCTGGCGTCATCGACGGTCTTGAGCGCAGGGTATTGCGACACGCGGTAGGCAATCACGCCGTTGTCGCCAATGGCGGCATCCACGCCGCCGCTGGCCAGCTCGGAGATGATCAGCGGCGTGCTCTCGAAACGGCGGATGTTGGTGCTGGTCTTGCCGACTTCGCGGCTCATCACGTCGTCACCGGTCGAGCCGCTGACCACGGACACCTTCTTGTCCTTCAGATCCTTGAGCGATGCGACCTTGCTGTCCTTGGGCACGGCGATCAGCTGGCGTGCATCGAAGTATGGCTCCGAGAAATCAAAGCTCTGCTTGCGCTTTTCATTGATCGTCACGCCCGAGATCACGAAATCCACATCGCCATTGTTGAGCGAAGCAAAGATGCTGGTGAACGGCGTATTGACGATGCGCAGCTTCATGCCTTGCTGCTTGGCAATGGCGTTGACGATGTCGATGTCGAAGCCGACGATCTGCTTGTCCTTGTTCTCAAACGCAAAAGGCGCATAGGTTGCGCTCGAGGCCACGACCAGTTCACGGCCCTGCGCCTGCACGCCCGATGCAGTCAACGCCGAGACAGCCAATGCGCCCGCTACCAGCGCAAACTTCTTGTTCCACATATGCAAACCCTTTGCAGCAAAAACCAGTACAAACGCTGGATTATACGTAAGCACATGTTCGCAATCGCCGCGCAGGCGCTCGCCTGCGGTACCGATTTTCAATACAGCAACACTCTGCGATGGCCCGCGTTGCCGGCTTGCGGCACCGGGCCGCCCCTGGTTTTCCTCTAATATGGCAAAACCTTCCCATTCACCCGCCAGACCGATGAACGCATCCATCTCGCCGACCACCCTGCCCACCTTCGCCGATGTGCAAGCCGCATCGGAGCGGCTCAAAGGCGTCGCCCACCGCACGCCAGTGCTGCATTCGACCACGCTCAACAAGCTGACAGGCGCCGAGTTCTTCTTCAAATGCGAGAACCTCCAGCGCATGGGCGCGTTCAAGTTCCGTGGTGGCTACAACGCGCTCGCACAGTTCAGCCCCGAGCAGGCCAGGCGCGGTGCGCTGGCGTTCTCGTCAGGCAACCATGCGCAGGCGATTGCGCTGTCAGCCCGCATCCTGGGCATGCCTGCCGTGATCGTGATGCCGCAGGACGCGCCAGCGGCCAAGCTGGCGGCCACACGCGGCTACGGGGCTGAGGTCGTCACCTACGACCGGTTCACCGAAGACCGCGAAGCCATCAGCACCCGCATTGCGCAGGAGCGCGGCATGACGCTGGTGCCGCCTTACAACCACCGCGACGTGATTGCCGGCCAGGGAACGGCCGCGCTGGAGCTGCTGCAGGATGTACCCGATCTTGACTACCTCTTCACGCCGCTGGGCGGTGGCGGCCTGCTGTCGGGAACCCTGCTGTCGGCCAAGGCCATGGCGCCTGCCTGCAAGGTTTATGGCGTGGAGCCCGAAGCGGGCAATGACGCGCAGCAGTCGCTGCGCAAGGGCGAGATTGTGAAGATTGCCACGCCCAAGACGCTGGCTGACGGCGCGCAGACGCAGGCGCTGGGCGATCTCACCTTCGCCATCATCCGTCGCGATGTGACCGACATTCTGACCGCCAGCGATGCGCAGCTGGTTGAGAGCATGCGTTTCTATGCGGAACGCATGAAGATCGTGGTCGAACCCACCGGCGCGCTCTCGCTCGCAGGCGCCCGCCATGGCGGCCTGGACCTGAAGGGCAAGCGCGTGGGCGTCCTCATCAGCGGCGGCAACGTCGATCTGGCCAGCTACGGGCAGTTGCTCGCCAGCTGAAGGGAGCCACACTCGCTCAGCCCTGCGCCATGGCCGACGCGTGCGCAGGCGCCATCAGGCGCAGGAGCCGCCGCACTGCCGCCGAGATGGGCGCAATGACTGGAACATGGAAACGCGGGGCCAGCTGCAGCGCCGCCTGCCCCAGTGGCCCGCCGCCAATGATCACAGCCTCCGCCCGGTCCTGCTCGATGCACTGGCGCACCGCCTGCGCCAGCGCAGCGTCCAGCGCCTGGGGATCCGCCGTCAGGGCGCGTGGGTCGCCCGAGGTCAGGCGAATGCCTGTGAACAGCTCTGCGAGCCCCAGCTCGCAGGCCTTGCCATTGATCGCATCGGCCAGATCGGGCGTCACGGTAGCAATGCCAAACCGCCGGCCGCCTTCTGCCGCCTCCAGCATCGACGACTCGCAGATGCCGACCACGGGAAGATCGGTCGTGCGCCTGACCAGGTGCACGCCCGGGTCGCCAAATGCGCTGACGATGACGCCCGACCAGCCCTCGGCCTGTGCCGAGCGCCATGTGGCCTCCACCTCCAGCGCTGCTGCATCCAGCTCCTGCTGGTTCACGATCATCAAAGGCGCACGTTGTGCAGTCAGGCCGCTGACGGCTACACCGGCGGGTGCTTCGTCTGCCGCGATATTGACCATCATCGACGTGGTGGCCCTGGATGAGTTCGGGTTGATGACCAGAATGTTCCGCATTCAAATTCTTCCTGAAATCGTGACGCTCCGCTCAGTGCGTGCGTGCCTGGATCGGTGCCGCTGTGGCGGCTGGTTGTGCTTCGCTGCCGCCATCGATGGGCGTGGCGTCCGGCGAGGTTCCGTAGGTCTCGGGCACGCTCTGGATGCTGATGACGAAGATCGCATACATCGCGGCCACCATCGAGAACACGCCTGCAAGGCCCACAGAATCGAGCAGCTTGCCCGCCACCAGCGGCATGAAGGCGCCACCGGCCGTGCCTGTCGCCAGGATGAAGGCAGTGCCGAAGGCGCGCACCCGGGTGGGATAGAGCTCGGGCGCAAAGATCCAGATGGTGGTGTTGAGCAGCAGCACAAAGAACTGGAACACCGCACCTGCCGCCAGCAGCACGACGATGTTCTTGGCCAGAAAGCCGATGGACAGCGCGGCAATGCAGGCACAGACGGCGCCGATGGTCAGGACGCGCTTGCGCGGAAAGTGGAAACCCAGAGCCGATGCGGCAATGGCGCCCAGCAGGCTGCCGCACTGCATCACCATGGTGAACATGAGGCTCTTGGAGATGGAGTAGCCCAGCGTCACCAGAATCGTCGGCATCAGGGTGAGCACGGAAATCTGCGCGCCGTAGGTCATCCATATCGTGATGCACAACGGGATGGTGCGGCGCGCCAGGGCACCCCGGAAGATTTCGGTGACCCGCACCTTGATCTTCGATTCCGGCGGAGCCACACCGTCATCGGTGATGAATTCGCGCTGCGGAATGTCCTTGCCCGAGAGGCGGCCTGCTGCCAGCTTGGAGAGCACGGCATTGGTCTCCTTTACCTTGCCTTGCGAGAGCAGAAAACGCGGCGTCTCGGGAATGTAGCGGCGGTAGAACGCACCCAGGATGGCCGGCACCATCAGGCACAGGAACAGCCAGCGCCAGTTGTTGTCGCCTGGAAACAGCCAGAACACCAGAAGGCCGAATCCTGGCGCCAGAAAGTTGCCCAGGCCGCCAGCTGCGACATTGACCGTACCGATGGCCACGCCGCGTGCCTTGGTCGAGCAGAATTCGGCCAGCATCGTCACGGCAATGGCGATTTCGCCGCCCAGGCCAAAACCCACCACCGCTCGGCCAATCGCCATCACGGTCAGGTTCGGTGCCATGGCGCAGATGCCTGCCCCCAGCGTGAAGAGCAGCAGGTCGATGCTCAGCATGACCCGGCGCCCATACCGGTCGGCCACGTAGCCGGATACGACACGGCCGATGGCCGCTGCTGCAAACGTGACGGTGTTGAGCATGCCGATGTGCGCAGCCTCCAGACCCCACTGCTCGCGCAGCATGGGGCCGACGATGCCGACCGCGTTCTGCTCGAACGCATCGAACAGACAGCCGATCAGAATCAGAAAGATGATGGTGTGGTGCGACCGCGTGACCCCGATCTGGTCCAGCGCCAGGTCGAGCTGGGCCACCTTGGGAGAACTGGGAAGCGATGAGAGTTGAGGTCCGCCTGCCATATGAGACTCCAGTTGCGTGCAAAAAATGGAAAGTTATTTTCCAGAATTTATAAATTTGAAAATCAATTTTCAATCACAACGAAAGAATCCGTTCCAAGGACAAACCCTTGATGGATGGTTTTGCATTGGTGCCTGAAAGCCGCCCTGTCAGACGAGCAATGTCGTCACAACTCGTCCAGGTCTTCGTGCAGCAGCTCGATGGCCGCGAGGCGCTTGCGGCCGGCCGCGCCGGCGCTCTCCACAACCATGGTGGAGATCAGGTCGCACAGCGCCATGACCGCTACATGGTTGTCCAGCGGCCCCGGGCCCATGCACTGGCACTGGATCGACCAGGTCGCCTCGCGGCGATCGGGCGACATGGCATCGCTGATGAAAAGGATTTTGCAGCCCAACTTGCTGGCCGCCTCCAGAAGGCCAGACATCTGCCGCGTCTGGCGCCGCATGCCAAACACCACCAGGCAATCCTGTGGTGCGAGCCCTGCCAGATGCTCGCCCAGCGACTCGCCCGCATCGGGAATCGCCACCACGCAAGGAATCACCTGCAGCAACTGCCAGCGCAGGTAGCGCGCAAAGCCATGGCTGCCGCGCGTGCCGAAAATCAGGAGCCGCGGCGCCTTGACAAGCGCGGTGACGATGTCCTGCATCTGCATGTCGTTCAGCTGCGCAAAGGTGCGCGCCAGGTTCGACTGCGATTGTTCGAGGTTGGTGGCAATCCGGCCAGCAAGCGGCGTCTGGCCCGCCGCACTCTTGGCGGCCTGAAACAGGGGCGAGCCCGACTCCTTTTCGCGCCGCACATCGCGCTTTGCCTCTTCGTAGCTCGCATAGCCCAGGCGCCGTATGAAACGGCTCACGGTCGCGTTGGACACGCCGGCAAGCGTCGCCAGCTCGCTGGCGGCATAGCTAGCGAGCTCGCCAGGAAACTCCAGCATGAAATCGGCCAGCCTCCGCTCTGCGGTGGAAAGCGCGTCTAGCTGGCTGCGAACGCGTCGAACAAAGGAATTGGCGTGTGGTTTGGAATGGTGCATTGACCGGTTGTGTCTGCTGCGGGTGAACGCGCTATCGTAAGGCAGATGTCTGCGCCTCCCGATACCGAGTCCATGAAGGTATTGCGATCATTGCCATTGCATTGGAGTGCGCAAGCAGGTCATTTCCACCCCGCAGCCAAGGCAGGCATCGGTTTCTGGCAAACTTGGTGCCCAGTTTTCACCCTGAAAAACAAAAAAACGTCCATGACCACCAACATCGCCAAAGTCACCATCATCGACCACCCCCTGGTTCAGCACAAACTGACCTTGATGCGCCGCAAGGAAGCCAGCACCAACAGTTTTCGCCGCATGCTGGGCGAGTTGTCTACGCTGATGGCCTATGAGATCACACGCGACTTTCCGCTGCAGGACCTGGAAATCGAGACGCCCATGGAGAAGATGGTCGGCAAAGTGATTGACGGCAAGAAGCTGGCCCTGGTGTCCATCCTGCGCGCAGGCAACGGTTTTCTGGACGGCATGCTGAACGTGGTGCCGGGCGCCCGCATCGGCCACATCGGCCTGTACCGCGACCCGCAGACGCTGCAGCCGGTCGAGTACTACTTCAAGATGCCCGACAACATGGGCGAGCGCGATGTGATCGTGGTGGACCCGATGCTGGCAACCGGCAATTCGGCCGCTGCAGCCGTGCAGCAGCTCAAGGACAAGTGCCAGCCCAAGTCCATCAAGTTCATGTGCCTGCTGGCCGCCCCCGAAGGCATTGCCACCTTGCAGAAGGCGCACCCTGATGTGCCCATCTTCACGGCTGCCGTAGACCGCGAGCTCAACGACCACGGCTACATCCTGCCCGGCCTGGGGGATGCTGGCGACCGCATTTTCGGCACCAAGTAACGAAACGCCGCTCCGGCAGGCCGCGCCCGCGCTTCAAGCCGGGCGCTTTTTTTGCATCTGCCCGGCCCAAAACCGGCTTTCACGCCTTCGAATGCTATTCAGCAGCCATTCAGCTGCTATTCAATTGCTATTTAATACATAGCGCATGGCGCACACCAGTAAAGCGCTGCAATGCATTTTGACCAGTCCATCGCTGATCAATCGGTTTCCCGCGCCCGCAGCACCATGGTGTTGCCGGCCATGCTGACATCGAAGTAGCGCAGAAAGTTCTGGCCCAGCAGCGCATCCTTGTCGCTCTCACCGGTGTAGCCAGTGCCAACCCGCAGGTTGTTGACGGCGAGCGGGCCAACCTCAATGCGCTCCGCCCTGCGCATGGTGCCTTCGCGCACACCATTGGCCGTCTGGAACTGCATGGGCACGCCTTCGGGCAACTGGGCGCGCTCGGCCACCTTGTCGGTGATGCTGATGATGCTCGCCCCGGTGTCGACCATGAACTGCACCGGCACGCCATTGACGGCGCCACCCACGCGGAAGTGCCCGTCCCGGTCGCGCGGAATCTCCAGCACGCCGTGGGCCAGCACCTTGCCTTCGGCGGGTTTGCGGTACGCATCGGTGGCCAGATAGATCACCAGCGTCACCGCCGCCCAGCCGCCCAGCAGCAGCCAGGTGGTGCGACGCGTGGGCGCTGGCGGGCCGCCACTCGGTGAAGACTTGCGCGACGCGCCCGGCGGGGCTGCAGGCGGGTATGCGGGCGGCCACGCGGGTGGTTGTGTTGGGGGCACTGAAGAATCTGAGGCAGGCGAAGGCGCCTGCCATGGTGCTGGCGGCGGCGAAGCGGTCGCGGGCGGTTCTGCGGACAGGTTGGCATCCGGCGTGGCAGGAGCGGGGTCGGGGTTTTGGGTGCGAAGTCGGCTCATGGATCAGCTTCAGAACCTACCCAAACAGAAATGCAGCAGGTGCACCTCCAGCGGGCCAGCGCATTCGCCTGCGCCCGGTTTGCGTAAGTCGCGTTTTTTTGCCAACGCACACAGAGGATGCGCCAGCCGGTGACAGAGACTGAATCATACCGGCACCGCAGGCATCCGCAGCGCCCTGGTGTGCGGCGGCCCACACCGGGAGCGTTTGCCCCCTGTCAGGCGCCACCGCAGGTGACAGCTTCCTTGCACCGGCATGCAGCGCGCTGCGTTAGGATGGCCGCCTTTGCATTCGTCGCATCCGTTGCGATCACACGGCCTTGCCGTCAACCGCCCTGCTGCCCCATGACCCCTACCCGCCGCCACCTGCTCCAAGGACTTGCCAGCCTGGCCAGCGCCTGTGCACTGCCCCTGTCCCTGACCCGCGCACATGCTGCCGATACTGCCTGGCCCAACAAACCGCTGCGCTTTGTGGTGGGCTACCCGGCCGGCTCCTCGCCCGACATGCAGGCGCGCATGATCGCCCAGCCGCTTGCGCAGATCCTGGGCCAGCCGGTGGTGGTCGACAACAAGCCCGGCGCCAGCGGCAATATCGGGGCAGACCAGGTGGCCCGCGCCACCGATGACCATACCTTCGGCATCATCGGCAACGGCCCGCTGACGTCATCACAAGCGCTGTATTCCAGGCTGCCTTACAACCCGGCCAAGGATTTTGCACCGCTGGCACTGGTTGGCGTATCACCGCTGGCCTGGGTGGCACCCGCTGCGGCAGGCGCCTCCGCCGACAAGGCGCTGGCCAGCCTGCACAAGAAAGGCAAGGCCGCCAGCTATGGCTCCACCGGCCTGGGGTCGGGTGGCCACCTGGGCATGGAACTGCTCAAGGATGCCTTGCACTTTGAAGCGCTGCATGTGCCCTTTACCGGTGCGCCGGGCGTGGTGACCGCCCTGCTTGGCGGCCAGCTCGATTGCGCGCTGCTGCCCATCTCGTCCGTCCTGCCCCTGGTGCAGAACGGCAAGCTCACGGCGTTGGCTGTGACATCGGCCCAGCGCACCAGCCTGATGCCAGACACGCCTTCGATGCGCGAGATCGGCGCCAAGGATGTGAACATCGAGGTGTGGAACGCGCTGATGGCCCCCGCAGGCATGCACGCGGCGGTGCAAGGCACGCTGAGCGACGCGCTGGTCAAGGTGCTGGGCAGTGCGGAAATCAAGGAGCAGCTGTTGCGCCAGGCCTGGACCCTGGACGACCCCTCCCCCGTTCGGCTTTCGCAGCGCATTGCCGCCGACCGCAAGATGTACAACGAGCTGATTGCTCGCAAAAAGCTGCAGCTTGAGTGAGTTGCTTGCCCTGGGTCAATACGCCCCATGGTCTGCCAAGTATTGGCTGCGCTATGAAGATTCAGGCGCTGGGATGGTCGATAGTGGCCGCAATGCGCGGCGGCAATACAGCAGCGGTAGCGCCTTTCAGCGCCGCACCTGCAGCGCGCCCGGGTTGACGATATTCGTTGGCCGACCCTTGATGTAGTTGATCACGTTGTCGAACGCAGCGCCAAAGTACATCTCGTAGCTGTCCAGCTCCACATAGCCGATGTGCGGCGTGCAGATGCAGTTCTCCAGCCGCAGCAGGGCGTGGCCCTGCAAGGTGGGCTCGCTCTCGAACACATCCACGGCTGCAATACCCGGGCGGCCCCGGTTGAGCCCGGCGATCAAGGCATCGGGCTGCACCAGTTCGGCCCGTGAGGTGTTCACGAAGGTGGCGGTCGGCTTCATCATCGACAGGTCGTCAAAGCTGATGCAGCCGCGTGTCTGGTCGTTGAGTCGCAGGTGGACCGAGAGCACATCGCTGGCAGCAAAAAAAGCGTGTTTGCTGGGGGCGACCTTGTGCCCGTCCGACAGGGCGCGCGCACGCGAATTGTCACTGCCCCAGACCAGCACCTCCATGCCGAAGGCCTTGCCATAACCAGCCACCATCTGGCCGATCTTGCCGTAGCCCCAGATACCCAGGGTGCGGCCGCGCAACACCGTGCCCAGGCCAAAATTGGGCGGCATGTTGGCCGCCTTGAAGCCCGACTGCTGCCAGGCACCATGCTTGAGGTTGGCTATGTACTGCGGCAGCCTGCGCGCAGCCGACATGATGAGCGCCCAGGTCAATTCTGCAGGGGCAACAGGAGAGCCCACACCTTCAGCCACAGCCACACCGCGCTCGGTGCAGGCCGTCAGGTCAATGTGCGAACCGACCCGGCCGGTCTGCGCAATCATCTTGAGTCGGGGGAGCTTTTCCAGCAGCAGGCGGTTGATGTGGGTGCGCTCACGGATCAACACGATGATGTCGGCATCACGCAGCCGCACCGACAACTGGCCCAGGCCCTTGACAGTATTGGTGTAGACCTTGGCTGAATAGTCATCCAGGCGCGACGCGCACTGCAGCTTGCGCACTGCATCCTGATAATCGTCCAAGATCACAATATTCATACGAAGACCATTTTTCCTCGAACGCTACATCCAGTCAAAACTGGCCTACAGGCTGCAAACCGTGATGCACCAGTCTGCCGACGCCATGACAGGGCACCCTGGCCTTTGGCTTCATGGCAAAAACAATTCTTTGCACAGCGCCCGTGGCCTCATAAGCTATGAACATCATAGCATCTATCCATGCAAAAAAGCCACGGCGGCTTTGGGTCGCAGATAAATACCCTTCGCGTATCAACCATGCATTCTAGAAAGAATCGTTGATTGTTCGACAATTCCGTCATCGCGCCGTCATGCTGCCGCGTTGTAGCGAAATGCGCATCTGTCCCGCGCAGCTGTTGCTTTCGCCACCAAAGCCTACCGCTTTACTGGCGCAACGCTAGCAACTGTGTGTGCTTGGCGCTATAACTATTGCTCCACATCTGCTTTGTTGGTTGATACCATCATGACGAAACCGGCTGTCCGCTCCCGCAACTGTTGCTCCAAACATATGTTCGAAAGAACGATGGAGGAATGGGGGGGTGAGCAGGATCTATGGGTATTTGCCTATGGCTCGCTGATCTGGCGTCCGGAATTCGAATTTCTGGAATGCCGCCACGCCCGCGTGTACGGCTGGCATCGCGCGCTCAAGATGTGGAGCCACATCAACCGTGGCACGCCCGAGTGCCCTGGCCTCGTGTTCGGCATGTTCTCGGGGGGCAGCTGCCGGGGCATGGCCTTTCGTATCGCGCGCCACCATGTTCCGGAAATGATGCCGCGCCTGTGGCAGCGTGAAATGGCTGCCGATGCCTACGACCCCAAGTGGCTCGATTGCCAGACCGAGAACGGCAATGTGAAGGCGCTGGCTTTTACCCTGTCAAAAAGCAGCCCGCGTTGCACGGGCACCCTGTGCGAGGATGACTACCGCCGCATCTTTGCCCAATCATGCGGCATCTACGGCACTACCCTCGACTATGCCCAGTCCACCTTCACGGCGCTGCTGCAGCAAGGCATCCATGACCGGGCTCTGGAGCGCCTGCTTCAACTCTCGGCGGAAGCTGCTGCACCCCACGCCTGAGCGCCCGACACCACCGCTTTCCCCAGCCTGCCCCCCTGGCAGGCTTTTTTACAGCCCAAAACAAACACCCTGCGCCCGACTGCAATGCTTGCAGTGCCAGGCCACAGGGTGGTCATGGGGTTTCCAGGTTCCAGTGCAAAGGGATGGAGCCCTGACGTGAGCAACGGCTCCCTGGAGGAGCCGTTTGCCGAGGTTACAGCCCTTGGGCTGCAACAGGAATGATGGGTTTACAGCGATGCCGGTGCGCGCTTGCGATCACGTTCGTCTTCTGGCCAGATGCTGAAAACAGTGGTGGGGGTCATGTCAAAAATCTCCTAAAGATGAAACTACAACGGGCCGCGTCCGACGCAGGTTGACAGTGACTTGCACGTAAATTGATATTTACAAAATGTTTACAATTTATATTTTTACCATTGTTTAATTAAATAGATTGATCAACAATCAGTTACTGAAATGCAGAGAAATTTCCCAACTTATTCTTCTATATCAATGCATTATCCAAAAATCTTAATAAGTAACTTAATTTATCAAACCAGGGGCTGCCAGACCTACAAAGCCTTCAATTCGACAAAAAATAATCAAATTTATAGCTGATTAGACGATAAATTTTTAATTTAAACGATCTAAAAGCCTGAATTAAAGGTCAATTCGACGATCACATCTTCACACCTAGCTTCGAACGACCACTTGCGCCTGTGGCTGCCAGCCATGGTTGAGCGGGCCGTGGCCCTGGCCGGTATGCACATCGGCGCCGGCGGCAATGGCGCCCAGGATGTACTGGCGGCCACGCTGTACGGCATCCGGCAGCGCATGGCCCAAAGCCAGCTGGCAGGCAATGGCGGATGACAGGGTGCAGCCCGTGCCGTGGCCGTTGTGGGTGTGGATGCGGGGTGAAGCCAGGCGCAGGCGCGTGCCATCGGCCATGGCCAGCAGGTCCACCACTTCCTCGCCGGGAAGGTGCCCTCCTTTGACCAGTACCGCCTTGGTGCCCATGGCCAGCAGATCCTGAGCGGCCCGCTCCAGCTCGTCCGCCCCCTGGATGGTGCGGCCCAGCAGCAAGCCTGCCTCATCCAGGTTGGGGGTGATCACCGCAGCACGGGGAAATAGCTGCTCCACCAGTTCACCCACCGTCGCCTCGGCAATCAGGCGGTCGCCACTGGTGGCCACCATCACCGGGTCCAGCACCACATTGCGCAGCGCATACCGGTCAATGGCGCTCGCAACCACCTGAACCACCTCCGGCGCATGCAGCATGCCGATCTTGACGGCGTCGGTGCCGATGTCCTGCAGCACGGCATCGAGCTGGTCCTGCAGGAATTGGGGTGGCACTCCGTGGATGCCGCGCACGCCCTGGGTGTTTTGCGCCGTCAACGCCGTGATCGCCGTCATGCCGTAGCAGCCCAAGGCGCTCATGGTTTTCAGATCGGCCTGGATGCCTGCGCCACCACCGCTGTCGGAGCCGGCAATCGACAGCACCCGGGCGTAGCGCGGCAAGGTGGCGGAAGCGGTGAGATTCGAACGGGTCATGGCAGGTATCCAAAACAAAGGCCGGGCAACACAGGCCCGGCGCGCAGAAATTATCCACGATTGCAGGTGCGGCTTGATGCTGCGCAGGCCACCACACCAGGCGCTGTGCTCTAATATGCCCTGAGACGAAACAGGGGTGTCCCTGTGCATGCATCCTCGCATGTGCAGTGCGGCTGAGATCAGACCCTTTCACCCGATCCAGACCATGCTGGCGTGGGGAGTTTTCGACACGGCTGCATCCGCTGTTTTGTCTGTTGCGCGCTGGGCGCTTTCTCCGGCCCGGGCGCCCATAGGCAAACATGACTTCTCACGCACTGATTCCCGCTCCTGCCCGCCTTGCCATCCTTGGCGGTGGCCTGCTCGGGCGCCTGCTGGCGCTTGTGCTCTCGGGCAAGGGCTATTCCATCGATCTGTATGACCGTGGCGGCCCGCAGGCCGAGCATGCAGCCGCACATGTGGCCGCCGCCATGCTCGCCCCGCTGGCCGAGTCGGCAGTTACCGAGCACGGCGTGGTGCGCATGGGCCAGTATGGTCTTGCGCGCTGGCCGCAACTGCTCGCCCGGTTGGCCGACCCGGTCTTCATTCAGCAAGCCGGCACCATGGTGGTCTGGCACCGGCAGGATGCGGCCGAGGCCCAGCGCTTTCGCGGCATTCTGGAGCGCACCCAGGCAGCCATTGCGGATCTGCCCCCCTTGCAGACGCTGGATCGCTCCGCCCTGCAAGTGCTCGAACCGGCACTGGCCTCGCATTTTCAACAAGGCTATTACCTGCCCGGCGAAGGCCAGCTGGACAACCGCCAGTTGCTGGCTGCCCTGGTGCCCGCGTTGCAGGCGGGCGGCGTGCGCCTGCACTGGCATACGCCCCACGAGGTGAGCGACTTTGCCCCGGGCGAGGCCGGCCAGCCTGATTGGCTGATCGACACCCGAGGCCTTGGCGCCAAACCGCAGTGGAGCACCCTGCGCGGCGTGCGCGGCGAAGTGGTGCGTGTGCATGCCCCCGAGGTGAGCCTGAGCCGCCCCACGCGCCTGATGCACCCGCGCTACCCGATCTACATCGCCCCCAAGCAGAACCATCTGTTCGTGATCGGCGCCACCGAGATCGAATCGGACGATATGTCGCCCGCAAGCGTCCGCTCGGCAATGGAACTGCTTTCGGCGGCCTACACCGTGCACAGCGGTTTTGCCGAGGCGCGCATTCTGGAGATCGGCGTGCAGTGCCGCCCCGCCCTGCCCGACAACCTGCCCGCCATACGGCAGACCCGGCCGCGTGTACTGGAAGTCAATGGCCTGTACCGCCACGGCTTCATGATCTCTCCTGCGGTACTCGACTGTGCCGTACAGGTGGTGGAAACCGGCAGTTCGCCGCTGGCGGCGCAGTTCGGCCTGGCCGTCAGCCTGCTCTGAAAACCTGTTTTCACCCTCTATGATGGGCACCTCAACCGAGATGACGATGCAAATCCTTTTGAACAACCAGGCCACCGAGCTGCCCGTCCATGCCACCGTGGCCCAGGCACTGGCCCAATTGCAGCCGCAACCACCCTTTGCGGTGGCGGTAAACACCGAGTTCGTGCCCAAGGCGCTCTACGAGAGCCGGGTGCTCCAGGCCAATGACAAGGTCGAGGTGATCTCGCCGGTCACCGGCGGCTGACAACCGCATGAACGACGCCCGCAAGCCGCCACCGATGTGCGCTGTGAGAACACGCCCAGGGTTCCGCGTGCCAGCGCCTTCCTGCAGATTCGCTCTATTTTTGATAGCTACCTGCGCTTTCCAGTTGAGCGCTGATAGCCATTTTTCTACCAACTTCTAGCCATGACTGCCATTTCCTCCTCTGACGACGCTCTGGTTCTGTATGGCCAGCGCTTTCAAAGCCGGCTGCTGCTGGGCACCTCGCGCTACCCATCGCCCGCGGTGCTGGAGGCCGCAGTCGCCCGTGCCAGGCCTGCCATGGTGACTGCATCGCTGCGCCGCCAAGGCAGCAATGCGGCAGAGACCGGCAGCGACTTCTGGGCCCTGCTCAAGCGCCTTCAGGTGCCTGTGCTGCCCAACACCGCAGGCTGCATGCGGGTGCAGGAGGCGATCACCACCGCGCAGATGGCGCGCGAGGTGTTCGAGACGCCGTGGATCAAGCTGGAGCTGATCGGTGACGACTACACCTTGCAGCCCGATACGCTCAACCTCGTTGAAGCGGCCTCCATCCTGATCAAGGACGGCTTTCAGGTGCTGCCCTACTGCACCGAAGACCTGGTGCTGTGCCAGCGCCTTGTCGACGTTGGCTGCCAGGCCGTCATGCCCTGGGCAGCGCCCATCGGCACGGGCCGTGGCCCCGTCAATCCGTACGCGATGCAGGCCTTGCGCGAGCGCCTCGACGTACCGCTGATCTGCGATGCAGGCCTGGGCCTGCCCAGCCATGCCTGCCAGGTGATGGAATGGGGCTTTGACGGCGTGCTGCTCAACACCGCGGTGGCGCTGTCGCAAGACCCTGTCGCCATGGCTGGTGCCTTTGCCGACGCCACGGCAGCGGGCCACGCCGCCTTCCGGGCAGGCGCCATGCAGGCGCAGGACACGGCCCAACCCAGCACGCCGGTGCTGGGCACGCCTTTCTGGCACAACGCCTGAATGGATAGCTGAGAGCGCCTGCCAAATCAGCGAGAAACACCCCCATCACCATGACCGCCAGCCCCATCGCCCAAGCCATTCTTGATGTTCATCAAGCAGATTTTGCGGAATTTCCACCGCAACCCGCACCACCACTGACGCGCGCGCAGCAGCAGGACACCGTATATGCAGGTGCGGTTGCTGCCTGCAGCCAGCTGGGCTTCATTGCCATCGATGCAGATTGCATCGCCAAGGCATGGTCCACGCAAAGCCAGCGGCTCGGTGCGTTCGACGCCCACGCCTGGCCCACAGCCGCTGCAGATTTTGGCCTGCAGTTGCGTACAGAATCAGAAGCCTTTGCTGCCTGCCCCGAGCAACTGGGCCTGTACGCCGTGCTGCCCAGTGCCCAATGGGTGGGCCGCATGGCGCATGCCGGCGTGCCCACCGTGCAGCTGCGTTTCAAATCGGAAGATGCCGCAGCGGTGGAGCGCGAAGTCAAGGCTGCAGTGGAAGCCGTCAAGGGCACGCCCGCCCTGCTCTTCATCAACGACCACTGGCGCCAGGCGATCGCAGCGGGCAGCTACGGTGTTCACCTGGGTCAGGAAGACCTCGATGCGCTCAGCAGCGCCGATCTGGCCGCCCTGCGCGCCAGCGGTGTGCGCCTGGGCGTCAGCACCCACGGCTACGCCGAGATGGTGCGCGCCAGCCAGGCGCAGCCCAGCTATATCGCCATGGGGGCGGTGTTTCCCACCACCTTGAAGAAAATGGCCACCGTGCCGCAAGGCCTGGCGCGCCTGATGCGTTATGCCGCCCTGACGCGCGGCTACCCGCAGGTGGCGATTGGCGGCATTGGCGCTGCGCAGTTTGCACAGGTGCTGGAGAGCGGCGTTGGCTCCATCGCGGTGGTGCGCGCCATCGTCAATGCGGACAATCCAGAGAAGGCTGCAGCCGACTTGATGGCCTTGATGCCGCAGCGCTACACCACGTAAAGCAGCACTGCATCGCGCCGCTCGGCAGCTGCCTGCAGAAACGCACGCAGCTCGGCCTGCAGGCGCACCAACTGGCGCAGCGTTTCCAGCTGGTTGCCTGCAGCACCGCGCGCCACAAGCGCCTGCACGCGCTGCGAAAACACGCCCGCATCCAGCACCTGCAGGCGCTGCACGCCATCTTCCACCCTGTCGGCCGGCCACACCCAGCAATGCAATGCGGGGGTGCCTTCCACGGGCACGCCGTCTGCCAGCTCGGGCAATATCTCCATCAGCTGCTGCCACAGCGGGCCCATCTGCATCAGGGCATTGGGGCCGGCCTGGATCGCGCTGCGCTGAAGGTAGGGATCGATGCTGGCGGGCTCGATCAGGAAGCCGCGCAGGTCGTAGCGGCTCACGGCATACAGCAGGCCTTCATCCGTCATGCGGGCACCTCGCCAGCCCCGGCCTGCACCACCTGTTGGGCCGCAGCAATGGATTTTTTCATGGCGGCAATTTGGGAAACATTGTCAGGATCACACACCTGGTAGAGCAGCAAGGCTGTTTGCAGGTGCGCAAGGCGCGCCGCCGGTTGCCCCACCTCGGCCATGAAACCGGCAAAAACCTCATAGGCGCGCGCCGCTGCCAGCGAATAGCCACGGTAGGTGCGGTGCTGAATGCGCAGCGATTGCTCGATCAGTGCCTTGACCCTGGCAGGCTGGTGGCGCACCGAGAACGCGGCATAGCGGGTCAGCACATCGGAGACGGCCTCGCTGTCTTCCATCACATCTCCCATCGCGATGATGTGCTCGTGGGCACTGGCCCAGCATTCCGACGCGCCGGAGACATCGCCTGCGCGCTCGAAATTGAGCGCCAGCCGCTGCAGCAGACCACAGACCTGGGGGCCGCTGCCTGCGCTCCGCGTGACCAGCGCCAGCGCCTGGCGGTAGTAACGCGTGGCCTCGGCCGTATCGCCCTGGGCAAAGGCCAGATCACCCAGCTTTTCCATCGCCTGGCGTTGCAGCGGCTCCGGCACAGGGCCATGGGCAGAGGACTTGCCACCGAGCTGACCAGCCAGTTGCAGCAACTGCTCACCGTGGGCCTGCACTTGCGCGGTCTGGCCCAGGTTGTGCGCAATTTCCATGGCGTTGAGCAGGTGTGCAGCCAGATCGGGCGCATCCACTGCCTTGGCAGACTGGCGCAGCGCAATGATCTGCGCACACAGTGTGGCGGCCTGCTGCCAGTCGCCTGAGCGCATCAGCGCTTCATACTGACCGGGCTGCACCTGCATGGCTGGGGCACCCGGCTGGCTTTGCAGCGGCGGGGTGCGCAAGCGGTCGAGCCAGCCCTGGGCCTGCTGGGCTTGCACCGACAGGTGCGCAAACGGAGCTGCCAGGTGCACGCCCATCTGCAGTTTCTTGCGCGCTCCCTCCAGGTACTGGGTCTGGTAGAGCACCATGCCATGCAGCAGATAGGCTTCGGCAAGGTGCGGATCGTGCTGCGGGCGGCGGCTGCGCTGCTGCAGGTACTGGACCAGGCGCTCTGCCGCTGTATGCGCACCCTTGGGATGGTTGTCCTGCAGCGTCTGGGCAATCTGCTTCTTGGTCAGTTGGATGGCACGGGTTTTCTTGTGTGCGTCAACCTCGTCACGGGAAGGTGCGGCCTCCTTCACGGCGGCTGCCAGGGGTGCGGCTCGCCCAAGCGGCGCGCGACCGGAATCCACAAACCCGGCCAGCTGGGTATCCATCTCCTCTTCCACCCTGAAGTAGTCATGCAGCCAGAAGCCATCATGGCCCAGCCACAGAAGCATGGGGCCCAGCAGATAGGGAGCGTAGGACGCCCAGCGACCACCCCAGATCCACAGCACCACCATCAGCACCGTCAGCAGGAGTTGCGCCGTGGCGCTTGCATAGCGCTGCAGATAAAAGCGGTGTGCACCCGCCCAGCCTGCCCCGATCAGCAAGCCATAGGCCAGACGCGCTTGTTTTTCCCCCATCCCTGCATCCCCTCTCTTCACCCCCGGGCCGGAGCCAAATGGGCGGATTTCTGGATTCTTATCGGCAGCATTCCTGGGCGAGGCGCACCGTTGCTGCGCGCCGACAGGCGATTGCTACTATAGGAAGTATAGCAATTGCCCATCCATGGACCGCATCGGATCGCGCAACTGTGCACGCGCAGCGACAGCTATCAAGTTCGCAGCAATTTTGATCGTGTTCGGCTCACGACAGCCATGAGCGATTCTGCGCAAACAGCCGATTTTCGATTGCAAAGGCTTCAAGGAGGATGCTGTGGCCCTGAATGCGTGCCCATCTGCGCTCAACCGCTCTCATCCGCACGGGCCTTTACGGGTGCGCCTCATGGAGCCATCCAATCTTCCGGGACGGCAAGGCCGGATACAGCCCGGCTGCGGCCCGCTCGCAGTTCTATTTTTGAGAAAAAACAACTCCAATACACCACTGACGTTCGCTGATAGCTATAAAATATATAGCAATCAGTTACGCACCAGCCAATTCGATTGCTTCCACCGAACGGCCAGGCTTGGTGCGCGCCAGTTGCATCACTTCGTGCGGAGGCGAGGTTTTGAGGCGATGGTCGCTCCACACCTGGCGCCAGCGTCGTGCGCCCGGCATGCCCTGGCGCAGGCCCAGCATGTGGCGGGCGATGCTGTACCAGTGCGTGCCATGGGCAGCGGCTTCGCGCTCCATGTAGCGCACCATTTCTTCTTCCACCGATTCGCGCGTGGCGTCGCTGGCTACATCGCCGTAGTACAGCGCGTCCCAGCGGGCAAGCCACCAGGGGTTGTGGTACGCCTCACGGCCCACCATCACGCCATCCACCTGGGCCAGTTGCGCAGCAGCGGTTTCGTCATCGGCAATGCCGCCGTTGATGGCAATGGTGAGCTTGGGGAAGTCGCGCTTGAGCTGCGCCACCACGTCATAGCGCAGCGGGGGAATCTCACGGTTTTCCTTGGGAGACAGCCCCTTGAGCCAGGCGTTGCGCGCGTGGACAATGAACACCTCGCAGCCCGCGTCGGCCACGGTGCCAATAAAGTCGCGCACAAAATCGTAGCTCTCCACCTTGTCGATACCAATGCGGTGCTTGACGGTGACCGGTATATCCACCACATCGCGCATCGCCTTCACACAATCGGCGACCAGGTCCTTCTCGTTCATCAGGCAGGCACCGAACGCGCCGCGCTGCACGCGTTCGCTGGGGCAGCCGCAGTTGAGGTTGACCTCGTCATAGCCCCATTCCTGCGCCAGCCTGGCACATTGGGCCAGATCGGCGGGCTCGCTCCCCCCCAGTTGCAGGGCAACAGGGTGCTCTTCATCGTTGAAGCGCAGGTGCCGGGCCACATCGCCATGGATCAGGGCGCCGGTCGTCACCATCTCGGTATAGAGCAAGGTGTGGCGCGTGAGCAGGCGGTGCAGGTAGCGGCAATGGCGGTCAGTCCAGTCCATCATCGGCGCCACACTCATGCGCCAGGGGCTGTGTTTTGGGGATTCGGTCATGGTGTCAGGCAGCCCGGGCGCAGATCTTCTACCCGGACGCAAAGCCATTGCATGCCTGAAAGCCGGTCCCGGCAGCATGCATCGGCGAATGATTGGTAATGCGCCATTTTAATTTAGACGGGCTCCGAAGCCACAACAGCGCCGTAATGACCGCTTGGAACGTGTTTACGATCTCCTCGCGCCGCGTAGAGATCGTAAACACGTTCTTACACGGCAGCACCTGCCCCGGCATACACTGCAGCGAGCGCTATAGGAGGAAAACCATGGACACCTCACGCATGATGGTCATGTGCCAACCCTCTGACCCGGTGCTCAGCCGTATGAGCAACGCCATCGACCAGCGAGGTTTGCGCGAGTTTCTGGGTGCGCGCATATTCCCCGAGCGCAACTGGCACCAGACGCTGTGCGGCCCCTACCCCGCCTGCCTTGCCACAGAGCGGACACTGGCGCGCGCATGCGATGCAGCGCTGGCCGCGCCGATGCGGGCTTTCCGGTTGCGTCTGAACCGCATTCGCGGCGACCGCAGGCCGGCTGGAGAGCGCATGCACTGGTCCTTCCTATGCCAGGGCCGGCCCAGCGAATTTGATGATTTGCTCCGATGCTTGCAGGCCGAGGTGCAACCAGACCTGCCACCGGACACGGGGCATACGCCCCATGTCACCATCAGCTACCGAGCGCCTGCCCCCTTGGATACATTACGCATTCAGCCCATTGACTGGCTGATCCAGCAGATTTCGCTGGTGGTACGACAGGGCACAGGCGATGGCTGGCGCTACGAGGTGCTGCAAAGCTGGGAGTTGCCCCTTATGCCTGCCAACGAGCGCCAGTTGGAGCTGTTTGCACCGGTGAGCACACCAGCGGACCCAACCAGCCCGTGAAAAAGCCGCCGCAGTGCCTGGCACTACAGCGGCTTTTGGCATACATAACGCCCTTCTGAGATCAACCGCCCAGGTAGGCCTTGCGGATATCCTGGTTGCGCAGCAGATTGGCACCACTGTCTTCCAGCGTGACCCTGCCAGTCTCCAGCACATAGCCCCGGTCGGCGATCTGCAGTGCCTGGTTGGCGTTCTGCTCCACCAGGAACACTGTCACCCCCTGCTCGCGCACGGCCTTGATGATCTCGAAAATCTGCGCAATGATGAGCGGCGCCAGGCCGAGCGTGGGCTCGTCCAGCAGCAGCAGGCGCGGCTTGCTCATCAGCGCCCGGCCAATGGCCAGCATCTGCTGCTCCCCGCCCGACATGGTGCCGGCGCGCTGCTCGGCCCGCTCCTTGAGGCGCGGGAACAGGCCATACACATAGTCGATGCCCTGTGCAATCTCATCCTTGCTTAGAAAGAAGGCGCCCATCTGCAGGTTCTCCACCACGGTCAGGTCCTTGAAGACCCGGCGGCCTTCCGGCGAGACGGCAATGCCCTTGCGCATGATCAGGTGCGATGACTGGCCCACCAGCTCCTCGCCCTCGAACTTGATGGAGCCGCTCGTCGCGCGCGGGTTGCCGCACACGGTCATCAGCAAGGTGGTCTTGCCCGCGCCGTTGCTGCCGATCAGCGAAACGATCTCGCCCTGGTTGACATGCAGGCTCACATCGTTGACTGCACAGATCGCACCGTAATGCGTGCTGATATTCTTGATTTCCAACATCGGCTGCATCACGACTCTCCCAGGTACGCCTTGATCACGCGTTCGTCATTGCGGATCGCCTCCGGCACACCCAGTGCAATCGGCTTGCCATATTCCATCACCAGGATGCGCTCGGACACCCCCATCACCAGACTCATGTCATGCTCGATCAGCAGCACGGTGACGCCATACTCCTTGCGCAGCTGGTCAATCAGGTGCTGCAACTCCACCTTCTCCTGCGGGTTCAGGCCCGCTGCGGGCTCGTCCAGCATCAGGAGCTTGGGGTTGGTGATCATGCAGCGCGCAATCTCCAGCCGGCGCTGGTGGCCATAGGCCAGATTGCCCGCCTCCCGGTTGGCGAAGGCCCGCAGGCCCATCACGTCCAGCCAGTGCGCGGCATTGGCCTTGGCTCCCTCTTCCGCCGCGCGGTAGGCCTTGGTCTTGAACAGGCCCGAGAGCAGGTTGCGCTTGACCTGCTGGTGCTGTGCCACCAGCAGGTTCTCCATCACCGTCATGCCCTTGAACAGGCGCACGTTCTGAAAGGTGCGCACCACGCCATGGTTGGCCACCGCGTGGCTGGGCAGGCCCGCGATGGACTGCCCATTGAGCGTGATGGACCCTTCGGTAGGTTTGTAGAAACCGCTGATGCAGTTGAACACCGTGGTCTTGCCAGCGCCGTTGGGGCCGATGATGGCGAATATCTCTTGCTGCTTGACGTCCAGCGCCACATGGTCGACGGCCAGCAGGCCGCCAAAGCGCATGCACAGACCGTCCACTTTCAACATGGTTTGACTCATAAACACTTCTCCCTGTTTGCGTTATCCGTGTTTACGGTCACTTCAACTCTTCGTGGTGGCGCTTCATCGGGAACAGGCCCTGCGGACGCCACACCATCATCAGAATCATCACCAAGCCGAAGATCAGCATGCGGTACTCGGAGAACTCGCGCGCAAACTCGGGCAGTACCGTGATCAGGATTGCCGCCACGATCACGCCCAGTTGCGAGCCCATGCCGCCCAGCACCACAATCGCCAGGATCAGCGCAGACTCGATGAAGCTGAACGATTCGGGGCTGACGATGCCCTGGCGTGCGGCAAAAAACGCACCGCCGAAGCCCGCAAACATGGCGCCCAGCGTAAAGGCCGACAGCTTGATCTTCGTGGGGTTCATGCCCAGCGATTTGCAGGCCACCTCGTCCTCGCGCAATGCCTCCCAGGCACGGCCAATCGGCATGCGGATGAGGCGGTTGCTGATCCACAGAGTGACCAGGGCCAGAATCAGCGCCAGCAGATACAGGAAGATCACCATGTGCATGGTGTTGAACTCGAAGCCCAGGAACTGCTGCAAGGTCTGCGCGCCCTCCTTGGAGGCCGTGCGCGTCAGCTCAAAGCCCAGCAGCGTTGGCTTGGGAATGTTGGAGATGCCATCAGGCCCGCCAGTAAAACCCACCAGGTTGACCAGCAGCAGCCGGATGATTTCGCCAAAGCCCAAGGTCACGATGGCAAGGTAATCGCCGCGCAGCCGCAATACGGGAAAGCCGAGCACAAAGCCGAACAGCGCGGCAGCGGCCCCCGAGAACGGCAGCGCCTCCCAGAACGACCACCCCGCCCAATGGAACAGCAAGGCATAGGTATAGGCGCCCACGGCGTAGAAGCCGACAAAGCCCAGATCCAACAGACCCGCGAAGCCCACCACGATGTTCAGGCCCAGACCCAGCATCACATAGATGAGCGCCAGGGTGGCTATATCGACCGCGTTGCGGCCACTGAAGAAAGGCCAGACGATGGCCGCCACGATCACCAGCCACATCAAGGTAGTGCGGGTGCCGTGCTTCATGGCAGGCAGGCTTGGCGCCTTGATATGCGCCATCTGCTTGGCCAGAAACGGCTTGATGAGCTGCAGCACCAGCACGATCACAAAGCCCCAGATCACCAGGTTCCAGTGCGGCTCGATGTAATTGCGCGTGCCTTTGCGCTCCAGGTGCAGGCCGAAGATGGGCAGCACCACCAGCGCAGCCAGTACGGCGGAAATCAGTGCATTCTTGAAATTCGCTTTCATCAGACCTTCTCCACTTCGGGCTTGCCGAGAAGACCTGTGGGACGGAACAGCAGGATCAGCACCAGAAGGCCAAAAGCCACGATGTCCTTGTATTCCGACGAAATGTAGGCAGCGGCGAAAGTCTCCGCCACGCCCAGGAGCACGCCGCCCAGCATCGCGCCGGGAATGCTGCCAATGCCGCCCAGCACGGCAGCCGTGAAGGCCTTGATGCCTGCCACAAAGCCAATGTAGGGATTGAGCTTGCCGATCGCCAGTGCAATCAGCACACCACCCACTGCCGCCAGCACGGCGCCCAGGATGAAGGTGAAGGACACCACCTTGTTGGTGTCGATGCCCAGCAGATTGGCCATCTGCATGTCCTGCGCGCAGGCCCGCGAAGCACGGCCCATGCGCGAATGCCGGATGTAGAGCGTGAGCGCAATCATCAGCACCACGGCCACGACGATGATCAGGATGCGCGTATACGGCACAAACACCTCAAAACCATCACCCATGTGGAAGTTGAATGCACCGGGTAGCAGCGAAGGCACAGCCATGTCGCGCGCGCCCTGGCCAAGGGCCACCCAGTTCTGCAAAAAGATCGACATGCCGATGGCCGAGATCAGCGCCACCAGACGCGGGCTGCTGCGCAGCGGCTTGTACGCCACCTGCTCGACCACATAGCCGTACACACCCGTCAATACCACCGATACCAGGAGCATGGCCCCGATCACGACAAACACCGGAATGCCGCTTTGCGTACCAATTGCCGACAAAGTCACCAGACCTATGTAGGCACCAATCATGTAGATTTCGCCATGGGCGAAATTGATCATTCCGATAATTCCATACACCATCGTGTATCCAATGGCCACCAGCGCGTAGATCGCACCCAGTGACAGGCCATTGAACAACTGTTGTATGAATTGGGGCAAAAAATCACTCATACCTTACCGCCTCAATTCCCTGGCCGCTGTGACGGCCAAAACAAGAAGGCATGGTTCTATGTTTTAGAACCATGCCCTTCATCTCACCAACCCGGATTACTTCGTAGCAGGGGTCTTGCTGCCGTCCTTGTGCCAGTTGAACACCTGGAAGTCATAGGCCTTCAGGTCACCCTTGGCATCCCATGCCAGGTTGCCCAGGGGGGTTTCAAAGGTTGCAGTGTGCAAGTGCTTGGCCACCTTGCCAGCGTCGTTGCCCACCGCCTTGATCGAATCTGCGATCACCTTGACGGCGGTGTACGAACCCATCTGGAACGAGCCGGAAGGATCGCGCTTCTTGTCCTTGAATGCCTTGACCAGAGCTGCATTCTTCGGGTTGGACGCGAAGTCTGCAGGCAGCGTCACCAGCATGCCCTCAACGGCGGGGCCTGCAATGGCGTTGATCTCAGGGTTGCCCACGCCTTCTGGGCCCATGATGCGGACCTTCAGGCCTTGCTCGGCGGCCTGGCGCAACAGCAGGCCCATTTCTGGGTGGTAGCCACCGTAGTAGACAAAATCCACACCGGCGCTCTTGAGCTTGGTGATGACGGCGGAGTAGTCGCTGTCACCGGCGTTGATGCCTTCGAACAGCGCGACATTCACGCCATCGGCCTTGAGGGTGTCACGCACAGCGGTTGCAATGCCCTGGCCGTACGACTGCTTGTCGTGCAGCACAGCAACCTTCTTGGGCTTGATGGTTTGCGCGATGAATTTGGCAGCGAAAGGACCTTGCTGGTCATCGCGGCCAATGGTGCGGAAGACCGAGGTGAAGTTCTTGCCTTCGGTCAACGCTGGCGACGTGGCCGATGGCGTCACCACCACCACACCTTCGTTGTTGTAGATCGGCGCAGCTGCAATGGCAGCACCCGAGCACACAGGGCCCACCACATAGTGAATCTTGGCATTGACTACGCGGTTGGCGGCCACAGGGCCTTGCTTGGGCTCGCAGGCATCGTCCACCACCACGGCTTCGAGCTTGTTGCCATTGACGCCGCCAGCGGCATTGATCTGCTCAAGAGCGGTGTCCACCCCTTCCTTGACCATGTCGCCGTACTGGGTCAGAGGACCGGTGGCAGGAATCACCACACCAATCTTGATGTTCTCTGCCTGGGCAGCGCCAGCCAACAGGGAACCAGCCAGACCAAACGCAACCGCCAAGGTGTTCAGGCGAAACGGTACCTTCATATCTCAGATCCTTTGTAGTCAAAATATTGGTCGCCTTACATTGTTTCGACAACAACGATCACGGGCGATCCGGGGAGCATATCGTTACAGGCGAATCCTGCAACAGGGATGCCAAGGATTGGCAAAACTGTCACTTTTGTGCTAGCGTAATTGAAATATTCGATTTGACGGTTTTTTCAGGGTCGGCGCCACTTTTTCTACATCTTTTTCTTTCACCCTGACTACCTCCAGCGCCCCCGACGATCCACCACGGGGGCCCACATCTGGCGCGTATTTCCATAAGGGTTGTGCCGCATAGCTAATGCTTTTTAACATTACTCAGACACGCCCTACAGAAGACAGCCGCGCTTTCGCAGAGCATAGAGGACACCATGAAAGGAGTCCGATATGCAGCAAGCACCGACCTTCCCCATGCTCACCATGCCATCGCGCCCTCTCGTCGCCCAACGAGGAGAGAAGCAAAGTCGATACGTCCCCGCCGTGGCGACTGACATCCGCAAGACCTTCGACAAATACAGGCGCTTGATGGCGCAACAGGAAAAGAAGTGAGGTTTTCAGCCGATACCTCTGACCCAAAACCGCCTCTCATGGCGGTTTTCTCGTTTTCAAGGCATGGCATCACGTCGAACCATCAGGAAAAAACTGGTAGACAACCCGACCAGGCGTGCACCGCCTTTTGCGAAATGGCCTATCCCCAACATTCTCGCCCGTCTGCCAAGATGACATGACAACCTGTCAAATCACCTTTTCATGATTTGTCAATTCGTCATACATCACTCTCAAGCACAAAAAAATATATTTCGATTCAATGAGTTAGTAATTCATGACCGTCTGGCAAGCATTTTGCTTTAAGCCATACGAGCACAAGCAATGACATGAAATGAACACCATGATGAATCGACAGTCTTTCGCGCTATGCATCCTGGCATTGTCCGGTGGCGCATGGGCGCAAACGACAGGCCCTGTGTCCGGGCTGCAGCCAGATCGCAGGCCGGACGGCGCACCGCAATTGGTACAAGCCACCTTGGCCTCAGAGAAACAAGATCAAGTTCTGCGAGGCATAGAACGTCCAATACCCGGAAATGTGGAATCCATCGCCACAACAGGCAGTTGGTGGGTTCCACTTCGGGGCCCTGGCATGAGGGGGCCGTATGACCTACGGGGGTGGCATAGCAACACAACCGCAGGCAGTCCCGGCTCAGCATCCGCGCGCTGAGCGCCCTCTCGCATTCAATACCACGTTTTTACCGCCCTCCAGAAACGAGAAATGGAGGCGCTGTATCGGAATCGTCGACACCCCTTCAGGGTGGCAGCGGTCCTGCCGACAGGCAGGGGGCGGTGTGCCCCAAAAGTTGTGAGGTCCCTTCTAAGTACGTAAGGAAAAGCTATGAAAGTTGTTCGCAAAATCCTCGGTCTTTCGGTTATGGCCGCTGCATTGGCCACTGTCTTGCCGGTGACGGCCCAGCAGACCGGCATGAGCGGCATGTCGGGGATGTCTGGCATGAGTGGCATGTCCGGTCAACAAGGCATGTCGGGGATGTCCGGTATGAGCGGTATGTCCGGTCAACAAGGCATGAGTGGCATGTCAGGGATGTCCGGTATGAGTGGCATGTCCGGTCAACAAGGCATGAGTGGCATGTCGGGGATGTCCGGTATGAGTGGCATGTCCGGCCAACAAGGCATGAGTGGCATGTCTGGCAACAAGGCCAAAAAGCACACACCTCAAGGGCAGCAAGGCATGAGCGGCATGAGCGGCATGTCCGGCAATAACAAGTAGCGCCCTGCCAAGCATTGAGATTGGTCGCTTGAGGAGCGATCAATCTCACAAACCAGTCCCATATCAATATTGGCGGGAAATCGCAATTTTGTTTCCCAGGAGTACACCTATGAGTGCCTTGTGGCCTAGGCGGTGGCAAATTGTTTTAGCCAGCTTCACAATAGTCCTTGCAATCACTGGTTGCAAGGAAAACTCTTCCACTGCGCCCCCTATCGCCAAAGGCAGCACACCAGAGTCATCCGTTGCGTCTTCATCGGCAGCTCCTGCGAGCTACCAAGCGGCAAAGTACGACCCCATCCACTTCAAGCCGGCCATTGACAAAGCCAGCGACCAGCAGTGCTTGGCATGCCATGCAGAGGTGCTCAAACCTTCGGTCAAAAAAAGATCTTCCGCAGGAGTGGAGTCGGCCACGGCAACAGCCTGGTACCAGCAAACACCAACCTACCAAGGCGACCAAGATACCTTCCATCGCCGACATCTCACCACTGCGCTCGCCAAGCAGGTGATGAATCTCCGGTGCACAACTTGCCACCAAGGTAATGATCCGCGAGAAGAAGCATCGGGCAGTTCGGCAACCACCCAAAGCAATTTGACATTGCGAAAAATGGTGAATCCAGAAACCACCTGCCTCAAATGCCATGGCAAGCTGAACTGGCCTGTAATGGGGCTGCCCGGCCCATGGGAACAATCAAAGCACATTTTTCAAAATAACTGCCTGTTATGCCATGCCAATATTCGAACCAATCGGCATCAGGTCAGTTATCTGAATGCAAAGGCCATAGAAGAAATGGCCGCCAAACCTGACGGCGGCAATGTTTGCTTTGGCTGCCATGGCGGCCGCTCGTGGTATCGCACGCACTATCCATACCCTCGGCATGCATGGCCCGGAATGGGAACGGAGGTACCTGATTGGGCCAAAGAGCGCCCCACGGAATCAGAGGTGCGATTTATCACCAACGCCATGGGTCAAGGAGAGAAAAATGAAAAATGAATGGTCTGATGCACAATCTCAGACTCCGGCTTCTGCAGTACGGTTTCCCAGCGTGAGCGACAGCATTGACCCTGCAGGCGGATATAAGCGCCGTGACTTTCTGAAAATTGTTGGTGCAACCACGGGTGCAGCCACTTTAATAGGCGTTGGTATCACGATCAAGCCCGAAGAGGCAAGCGCTTTTGCCTACGAACCCTACCTTGGCGACGACCAGCTCACAACTGTCGTTACTTCGTGCGCACACAACTGTGGATCACGTCACGTACTGGTAGCCCATAAAAAAGGAGACGTCATTGTCCGCCTCTCCACGGACAATGGCCAGTACCAAGCAGGCGGGAGCTATGGTAAAGATACCGAAGCCGAACCCCAATTGCGTGCTTGCTTACGCGGCCGTAGTTATCGAGCGCGTCTGTACTCCCCTGAACGGCTGCTCTATCCCATGAAGCGGGTGGGCGCGCGTGGGGAACATAAATTCAAGCGCATCAGTTGGGACCAAGCGCTGAGCGAAATCGCTGCAAAGATGGTTCAGTTGAAGAAGGACTACGGGCCCACCGCGATTCTCGATCAGGCCTACGCCGGAGCCAGCTATGGCGTCTTGCACAAAAGCGATCAGATCGAAGGTCTTCTGGCGCGTTTTCTAGGTATGTTTGGCTGCCGCACCAACTCATGGTCCGTGCCTTCATACCAGGCAACCACATTCTCCAGCCGCATGACATTTGGCACCATCCAGGATGGCAATGAGGACGATACCTTTGCGCATAGCAAACTGATCATCATGTGGGGCTGGAATCCAGCGTACACCTTCCATGGAGGTAACACCTTCTACTACATGCGGATGGCCAAACAGCGCGGCTGCAAATTTGTGTTGATTGATCCGCAGTACACCGACTCCGCTGCAGTCTATGACGCTTGGTGGATTCCCATCAAGCCCAATACAGACGCAGCCATGATGGCAGCAATGGCGCATCATATTTTTTCCAACAACCTGCACGATCAAAAATTCATCGACCGTTTCGTATTGGGAATGGATGCGGGCACGCTACCCAAGGAATACGCGGGAAAGGAGAATTTTAAGGACTACATTCTTGGAAAGTACGACAACACGCCTAAAACCCCAGAATGGGCAGAGCAGATCTGTGGCGTCAAAGCAGAAGACATTCGCAAGCTGGCTGACATGTATGCCAAGACCAAGCCTGCAGCCTTGAAGGCTTCTTGGGCACCTGGCCGCGCCAGCTATGGGGAGCAGTACAACCGCATGGCTGCAGCACTTCAGGCCATGACCGGCAACATTGGCGTCCTGGGTGGCTGCGCAGAGGGTGTGGGAAAGGCCTGGCATAGCGAGAGCGTGGCCTACCCTTACGATGAAAATGCCAACCTGTGGTGGGCTTCCATCAAGTCCGACCGCTGGGCGCATTGCGTACTCAACTACCCAAATGTCAAAAGAGAAGAGATTGGACTGTGGCCACGTGAGGACCATCTCGATGGACAGATTCCCAACATCAAGAGCATTTTCTGGCAAGGCAGCGATTGGTTCAATCAGCTCACCAACATCAACAAGGAAATCAAGGCCATCGAAAAGCTGGAGCTGGTGGTATGCATGGATTCCACCATTACGCCCTCGGGCATATGGGCTGATTACCTGCTACCCATTGCAACGCATTTTGAACGCCATGACGTTGCACTGCCCTGGTACAAGGGGCACTACTATATTCATCGCCCCAAAGTCATTGAACCGCTTGGAGAAAGCAAAACCGACTTTCAGGTATTTACGGAACTCTGCTATCGCCTCGAAGCGCTCGATCCCAGCCTGAAAGATCTTGGCAAGCGCTACAACCCGAAGGCCGATCGAAGCTATTTTGAAGACCCTGATGCAGTGGACGAGGCCTATCTCCAGTCCTGGTGGGAAGGCAGCGTCCAACACCACCAGCATGTGACCATGTCCTGGGACGAGTTCAAAAAGCATGGCACCTACAAATTCATCCTGAAAGAGCCCCACGTCGCCTTCCGTGAGCAGATCACCAAAGGAAAGCCATTTGAGACGGCATCTGGAAAGATCGAGATCTTCTCAACCTATCTGGCTGGCATCAAGGACTGGACCCGAACCCAGTTTGGTTATGAAATCCCCTACATACCCAAGTGGGTTGAGCCTTTTGAATCGCTGAACCACCCGATAGCAAAACAGTATCCGTTCCATCTGATCAGCCCGCATCCTCGATGGCGCACCCACTCCATTTTTAACAATATTCCTTGGTTAAGGGAAACCTATGAGCAAGAGGTGACCATCAACGCCAGCGATGCGCAGAAACTGGGCATCAAAACCGGCGACACGGTGGAGGTGTGGAATGACCGCGGCAAGTGCGTTGTTCCCGCCTATGTCACCGAACGTCTCTTGCCTGGCGTCCTGGTTCTATTTGAGGGTGCCTGGATGGACCCAGACAAAAATGGCGTTGACCGCGCCGGCAACCCAGACTTCCTCACATTGGACAACCCCAGCCCAGCAGGCGCCTTTGCCTACAACAACGCCATGGTTCAGTTGAAGAAATCTGATCTCACGCACCGACCAGGCTGGGATGAACTCGCAGTAGCCCGTTCGTCGGTGTTTCGTCGTGATATGTAGGAGGCGAAGCAATGGCCGAGAAAAAAGTCATCAACAAACTGGGTATCGATGCCAAGTCGCGAGTGAAGTACGCACAAGATCGCCGTGATGCCACGACTTACGAACCGGTAAAGCCTGTCCAGCAATGGGGCTTCATTCACAACAACATGGACTGCATTGGTTGCAGGGCTTGTGAAATTGCATGCAAGGACAAAAATGGCTTGCCCCCTGGTCCACGTTTTCGCCGCGTCATGTACATCGAGGGAGGAAGTTTCCCCGACGTGTTCGCCTACAAGGTGAATATGTCATGCAATCACTGTGCGGAACCAGCCTGTTTGCCGACATGCCCCACCGGTGCCATCTGGAAACGGGCTGACAACGGTGTGGTCGATATCGACTCCTCGCTTTGCATTGGATGTCGCCGATGTGAAGCCGCTTGCCCTTTTGGTGCCCCTCAATACGACCCAACAGACAACACCATCAAAAAGTGCAATATGTGCATCGACGAATTGGAAGCCGGGCGCAAGCCCTATTGTGTTTCTGCATGCATGATGCGGGTGTTGGACATTGGCCCCATTGACGAACTCCGAGCGGGAACGTGGGAAACCAAAGCGATGGTGAGCGGCAAAGACACGCCAGTACGACAGGTTCAGAATATGGCCAGCCCAGATTTGACCAATCCGTCCATCGTGTTCATTGCTCACCCGAAAGGCCGCGTGAACTCTAAACCCCAGCCCCCCGAGACGCCGGCACCAAATAAATCCTCATGAGCGAATTTTTACAGGCCCCAACGGAGTCTGGCGATCCATGGTTTCTTTTGGCGGCTGAAGATCTGCGAGTGCTGGCGTGGATTCACGCCAGCGAACGCTCGCCTCATGTACTAATCGATCTGCACACCAATGGCTTTCCCTCCGCGCTTACGTTGGTCAAACAGCCAGATCCATGGATCCTTGCCATGAATCAGGCATTGAGTGCACTGATCGTCCCTCGCTCCGGATACTCGATTTCGGAGTCCACTGCATTGGGCGAAGACGAATTGGCTTCCGATTTTGCAGCAATCTATCTCACCCACGCCTTGCGCGCATCACCTCATGAGTCGGTCTGGCGTGACGAGGATCATCTGATGTTGCAAGAGCCTACATTTGCAGTACGCGCTTTTTATCGTCGACACGGATTGCAGGCCTTTGACTGGCGTCAGCGCGCTGATGATCATTTAGTCACGGAGCTAGAGTTCACTGCGACGCTGCTGGAGCGCAAAGAGCTCAAAGAAGCGGCTCGATTCCTGAAATCGCATCTGCTCACTTGGTTGCCCCATTTCGCAGCCCGTGTGGGGCAACGCGCATCCACCCCTTTTTATGCGGCCCTCGCTGGATTGACGCTTTCGGCATGCGAAGGTTGTGTCGAACGCTTACCCAAGGTGGCGGTCATTCCTCCGGTCCTGGCAGCAAGCTCTGTTGACTCCAATCAAGACGGAGGCTGTAGTTCATCGGTGTAATGCCACTTAGAGCCGCTAACACAGCCCTTGATACGTCGTTGCTTCGTCGGGGGCGCCTAGCCGGGGGCGCCTAGCCTTGTCGTACGGCTGTACTGCCTGCGGCTTCGCTCCTTGTCTCAACTGCAAATCTGCGATTTTCTGGGTTCTTTTTAGCGGCTCTTAGACCTTATTGATTGCGCTTTTCGCCATCGATGCGTCCGCTTTATAAGCTCAATGACCACCTGAATGAGTTACCTCGCCGTCCATGCTGACCAATGCGTGCACCAACGAGTTGTTGGCGCGGAATGTGGAAACTGCATCCAGTCATGTCCCCAAAAGGCGTGGCGAATGCATGAAGACGGTTTGAGTGTTGACGAAGACCTTTGCGATGGCTGCGGTCTCTGTGTTGCCGCGTGCCCTATGGAAGCACTGACCATAGATATAGAAGTAGCGCACACCATCGCATCACGCCCCTCAAAAAACTATGGGCGATTTGTCTGCCATCGCATTTCTATTTCGGACGAGATGGCAGCTGATGTCACTCAGTTACCTTGTTTGTATGCCGCCGCGCCAGGTTGGCTCTGGCAGCATTCACACCGGCACCACTGGATCTATCTTGAAATAGCAGTAGGAGATTGCGCGCAATGTGAGCGAGGTCTGGCAGGCCCGGAGTGGCGCCGCCAATGGGCACAGATTGCGCAAACCGCGTCCATGGTTAGCTCACTGCCCCAGCTAAAACTCGTTTCACCAAGCGCGTGGACCTCGAACCCGCGTAACAAGAACCCGGACATTCCAGCTCGTCGTGCATTCTTTCGCAAGATGTCAATGCCATCCTCAAGCCTGCAGGCAGCCAACACGCAGAAATACAGTCACACCATCTCAAGCGCACGCTTCTGGCTGATCAATCAGCTGAGAACCCAAGTACCCACACCGACCACCGCCCCCTTGCAGCCTTTGTGGGTCATAGGCTGGAATCCTGCGCAATGCACGGCTTGCCTCAGTTGCACACGAATATGTCCCACGCAAGCCCTACACGTAGAGATCGCTCATGGAGAATCGACAGCCACCTCATTCGTCGCAGATATGTTTCGCTGCATTGATTGCGGCTTGTGTATTGCACTTTGTCAGACCAATGCCTTGGGAAAAACAAGCTGGTCATCTTCTCGTCCCAAGAACAAAAATTGGGCTCCACAGCGCTCCCTATTGAATCAGCAATGTTGCAAGGCTTGTGGCGCAATGTTCCACCGCTTGGTGATTCATAGCTCCGCAATCACTGCAAACGGCCTTTGCCATACCTGTGCCTGTGGCCGCCCAAGACAGCAAAACAGGTTGGTACAGTCAGCTGCAAACGCCCCCGCGCAATCCGATTGATTCTGTGGGTATGCGTTTGCCAGGTATCTTCACCCAAAATGTCAGACTGCCCGCACCTTTGCGTACCTGGCTCGGGATTTCGCTATCTCGCCGATTGACTTTGGGTCTGATCGTGGCACTGCTGCTGTCTGCCAGTGTTCTGATGGGCTTGATGCTGACGGTTAATCACAGCACATTGCGCGCGCAACAGGAGACATCGGCCAAACGGATAGCGCAACTGTTCGAGGCCAGCTTGCAAAATGCGATGCTCAAGGGCGACCTGGAGGGAATGGCTGACATTCTCAAATGCCTTGGCCAGGCCCCCGGTGTGGCCAAGGCACAGCTGTTGACGCCGGAAGGCGAAATCAGATTCTCATCTCAAGAAAAATCTGCCGGCCAGCGTTCTGCAGTCACTGTCAGCCAGCCATGCACTGGGGCAAATTGTCAGGAGCGCATGGTTTGGACGCTCGGTGCCGCCGAAAGTGGCGACCAGCTGCAAATCACCTACCCGATCCTGAACCAGGCTCGCTGCAGCCAATGCCATGGCTCCATTGATCACCATCCTGTCAACGGCTTGCTGGTCGTGGACTTTCTTCCCAACGCCTCTGCTTTGGGGTTGGGCTCCATGCTGCTACTGGCTTGTGCCGCTATGGGATCCTTGGTTCTGTTCGCGCTCATCATGCTCATGACACTGCGCAGGCAGGTGAGTGAGCCGCTCTCCAGCATGGCCCAAACTGCAGAAGCATTGGCCGGGGGAGAGCTTTCAGCGCGCGTCAATCTACATACACCAGACGAAATCGGCAAAGTAGCGCAAGCCTTTGATCGCATGGCCAACGAATTGAGCGCAACGGTGCTCACCTTGAAAAAGGAGCGTCATTTTCTGCAGCAGTTGATCGACGGTATACCAGACCCTGTCGCAGTCATCGATACTGACTACCGCATTCATATGTCCAACCACGCCTATGCAAATCTGCTTGGCTGGAATCCCACAGAGCTAGCAGGCAAGTGCTGCCACCTGGTCAGCCGTGGCTCCCAAGAGGCATGCCCAAGCACCTTGATCACCTGTCCGGTCGCGGAGGTCCGGCAGCACACCCGTCCATTGCGTAGCATGATGAGTTTGAGACGTGCGGATGGAAGCACCGTCGATGTGGACATCGATGCAGCGCCATTGACCATGGAGGATGGAAGCATATTGGTTATCGAAGTTCTTCGACCACTGGAGCGCAGCCTTCGCTTCTCGCAACAACAGCGTCTATCTACGCTCGGCCTCTTGGCCAACGGCGTGGCACACGAAATCCACAACCCCTTGGCGTCCATTCGAATCGCGCTCCAAGCCAGTCTTCGTGGGCTGCGAAAGGGAAAGATGGAGCACCAAGAACTGGTGGGGTATCTGGAGTTGGTAGACCATGAGATTGACCGCTGCGTCATGACCACACAGCGCATGATGCAGATGAGCCAACTTCCGGCAGAAATACTGAGTCCAGTCGACCTAACCTGTGCAGTCGACGATGTATTGGCGCTGCTGCGTGAAGAATGTCGGATACGCGGCGTTCATGTTTCCATGGAAGACTGGGAACCTGCGCCAAGCGTGTTGGGTGATGAGGCAGAGTTGAGGCAAGTATTGGTCAACCTGGTACACAACGCTCTGCATGCCATGCCGAATGGTGGCCATATCCAAATTCTTGGCATGCTAGCCAAAGCAGAGAATCGATTTCGTTTGTCGGTCAGAGATACGGGCTGCGGCATAGCCGCAGAAGATCTACCTTTGATTTTCATGCCATTTTTCAGCCGACGTGTCGACGGCCGACGAGGAACGGGACTGGGTCTGGCTATCAGCAAGGCCACCATGGAGCGTTTCGGCGGGAGCATTGATGTAACCAGCCTCCCTGGCCAAGCAACTTGCTTTACATTGACTCTGGTATGTGCAAATGCACCCTCCAATGCGCAGAAAACGTAATCGGCCTTCGGTCTCACTGAGGCACTTCACTAGAGAATATCCATGCGCGCATCTATTCTGGTTGTAGAAGACGATCCAGTCCTCAATCGCTTGCTGGTGAAGGAGTTGAGCAAAGCTGGCTACGAGGTAGAAGGCGCAGACTCATGGCAACTTGCTCGCGAACGCATTGCAGCCTTCGCACCCCATCTGGTGCTGCTGGATGTCAATCTTCCCGACGCAGAGGGATTTGGCCCGCTAGCGGAAATTGCCCGCACGAGGCCCGTTGTCATGCTGACGGCCTACGGCAATGTGAACCAGGCGGTTGAAGCAATGCGCCTGGGCGCTGCAGACTACCTGATCAAGCCCGTCAATTTGGATGAACTGGAGATGGTCATCCGCAGCGCACTGGAGCGCAGCCAGTGGCAGACCCAACACGCGTTGCGTCAGGCTGACGCCACTCGAGCGATGATCGGGGATAGCGATGCCATGCAACAGTTGCACCGTTTGATTCATGAGGTCGCTCAAAGCGAAATCACAGTGCTGATCCAGGGCGAAAGCGGAGCAGGCAAAGAGTTGGTTGCACAGGCCATTCATGCCGCCAGCCCGCGTGCACATGAAAGTTTTGTTGCCGTCGACTGCTGCACGCTCCAGGAGTCGTTGTTCGAGTCCGAGCTTTTCGGGCATGAACGCGGTGCCTTTACTGGTGCGAACAGACGTAAAGCAGGTCTGATCGAAGCTGCGGCGCGGGGCACCCTCTTCCTCGATGAAATTGGTGAGGCAGGAGCATCCATTCAAGCCAAACTATTGCGTGTGATAGAAACCGGACGGTTCAGGCATGTGGGAGCTACTTCAGACCTGCGATCCGAAGTTCGAATCGTAGCGGCAACCAATCGACACTTGAGAGATCGGGCACTGGCGGGTCATTTTCGAGAAGACCTGTACTATCGACTGTCAACCTTCGTCATCGAGGTACCACCACTCAGGTCCCGCAAAAGCGACATTCCCGCATTGGCAGCTCATTTCGCCACCCGTCGGCGACAAGCCATGGGGCTGGACCCGGTCAGCTTCAGCCGTGCAGCCTTGGACCAATTGACCGCCTACAGTTGGCCAGGCAACGTGCGTGAATTGCGCAACGTCATGGAGCGCGCGTTGATCATGCTGGGCGGAGGAAAAACCATTCTGGACTCGCATCTCGGTTTCTCGCCGACCTGGCATGCGCCACAGGCTCAGGCTGTACATATTCCTCCGAACCCGCCGTCCGCCCAACCCGCACACGAGGCATTGATTCTGACGGACGAACCGACGCTTGAGCACATTGAGCGGGAGTATCTGGCCAGTCTGCTCAAAAAGTACGGCGGCAATCGCAGGCGCGCTGCCGAAGCCATGGGTATCTCTGAACGAACCGCCTACCGCATGATGGAGCGCTTTGGCTACAAATGACTGCCTCCTTGTGTTTGCACGCTGCCGCCACGCCGACCATATCTGACGCGTTGTAGACAATCGCCGGGAAACCGGAAAAAGCGACGAGATGCTGCGAAGGACGGTCTGACCGATAGGGGTGATGTTTTTTTGCCGTTTGCGAGATCGCTCCTATCGAATGCATCTATACACGATTGCTGCGACCCGCGGGGCTTTGTCTGAATGGGTTGCATACGGTCGATCCAAGGCATCAAAATGCAGCCACGGCATCGTGCTCCAATCAGAATACTGTATAAATAAACAGTATTCAGGAGAACCCCATGCCCCTTATGAGTTACTGGCGCTGGCACATCCGGGTCAACGGTCATTGGTACGTGACCCACTACCACGAGCGCGCCATTACCATGAAAGCAGAGCATCCCGAGGCGATGCCCGTGCTTGGATCGCAGATCAAGTACCTGCTGCCTGATTCCGTCCCCTTTGCTTTCGAGAGCCTCGCCGAGGATGTGCCTTTTTAGAACGTATTTACGCTCTCCTGTGTCCCTACAGTTGGAGTGAAATCGGGCGATTTCTGCGCGCTCGCCCTTGCTTGCACCCCGGTGCAAGCTGCAATCGGGCACTTCAACGCGGCTGCGCAGAGATCGTAAACACGTTCTTGGAGCCTCGGTCCATATCCCGATAAATCCTCGGCAAATCGCCTAGGCAGGGCTGGTCCTCGCAGGGTCCAAAACGCAACAGAATTTTGATAAATAAATTCAATTAGTTTTTCATTTGTGATAAATTTGTTAGTGAGTATGTAGTCAGATACAAGCTGCAGCCATGGATGGTTCCATGGCGCTTGCCCGCTGGATACGCCAACACCATTGCATCGCTCAAGCACTAACAATGATTCTTCATCGCCACCTTCATGCACAAGCGCTGGCTGCCGGACTGGCGCTCGCGTCCCCACTTGCCAGCCACGCGCAATTGACGCTCAGGCCTGCTTCCGCATTGCCGGTTCCCACCTTCACCTGCGCCAATGCCCCGGAGCCACTTGCAACTGCAGGTGCACTCAAGAATCCGGGCCAGGCGTTGAACACCAATGCGGTCAGCGTGGCCGATCGCGGCAACCAGCAGCGCTGGGCCTATGCGTACGATCCAGCCAATCCCGGCTCCCATACCATTCCGCAGACTGTGGCAGGGAGTACCGAGCAGATTCCCACCTCCTACACCCTGGCCGGAAACACTCCGCCGCCCGATTTGGGCAGCCTGTCCTCCATGGCCTGGCAGTATTTCTCCGGCCGCGAGGTTTTCGCCTATGGCGGGGGAACTGCTACGGCCCCGCAACTGGGTACCGGGCAGTCCCTGACATCGGTCGGGTTCTATCTGTCAAACCCCAACGGAGGAGCAGCCTCGAACCAGACCCGCTTCCTGCAGTTTCAGTTCTACCTGGCACCCGAGGTGGATCCCAGCACCTACAAACTGACACTGAACGCGGTGTCTGCCGATGACCAGATCTTGCGCTACTACCTGAATGGGACGGCCTGGCAAAGTGCAGGAACCCAATTGGGAGGCGGAGCCGCCGCCGATCAGCAATGGCGTACCGGCCTCAACACCCTGACGGTTGCGCTGTTTGACACCATTTCATCGGCGACACGTTTGGTGGTCGGGGGCGCAACGGCTTCCGACTGCGCTGCAGACATGCGCGCCCTCGGGGTTACCGTGTCGGTTCAGACCCCGGTCATTACGCCCGAGCAGACAGAAACATTCTCAGGTGTGGCAACCGCCACTCCATCGTCGGGCGGTGCCGCAGCCCCCCTGCCCGCCGGAACGCCTGTGACCATCACCTTGACAGGCCCCAATGGCTTCACGGCAACCCAATCCACCAATGTGGTTGGCAATGCCGGCCAATACAGCATTACCTGGCCAGCAGGTCTTCAGGCGGGCAGCTACCAGGTCATTGCCAGCCTGGCGGATCAGCCGTCCATACAGTCAGCGCTCGGCACTTTCGAGGTCCGTGCAGCGACTCCGCCCGAGCCACCTGAGCCGCCTCCGCCAAACCCTCCTGAGCCACCTCCGGTGCCAACCGCACCTCAAGCCGTGCCCGCACTCAGCCCACTGGGTCTGATCGGCCTGTCATTCCTGCTAGCCCTGCCTGGGTTCATGCGAAGACGCCGTAGCTGACCCACACAGCCACTTTCGAGTGGCTTTTCTTTTTTTGGCAGGCCCTGCATCAAGTAACAGGCGCGCCGTAGCGGCCTTGCCCCTTCTCAAAATCATGCGCGACTGAAGATGGCAGCAATGTCATTTGCCTGTGCTCCTTCTGTCAGCAAGGGTTCTCAACAATAGGTCCATCTCGAATGTTTCGGCCTCGAGATGACCCGAACCCCACACAAAGGAGCAACACATGCAAAAGACGCAAAAGACACGCCACCCCGCACTGGCCGTGCTGGTCACAGCAGCCGTCTTCGCCATATCCGCAAATACAGCGCAAGCTGCGGAGTACATTCATCAAACCAATACGGAAAAAGGGTATGTGACAGTGCCTGAGCATTTCAAGAGCACCAAAACGCGCGAACAGGTACAGGCAGAAGCTGCCGAGTACTTCAAAAGCGGCAACGCCGACGACATGCGCCGCGGAATCTGGCCTCCCCGCACCCAGCAGCAAACCTCCGGCATAACCCGCCAGCAGGTGATGGATGCATATCGCAATCAGACCCCTGAAGAGCGCAAGGCCCGCGCTGAGTTGTATCGCAACTAGGAACAAGCGAATGCCCTGGGTG
Organism: Comamonas odontotermitis; assembly: GCF_040396735.1. GTDB lineage: Bacteria > Pseudomonadota > Gammaproteobacteria > Burkholderiales > Burkholderiaceae_C > Comamonas > Comamonas odontotermitis_C. The sequence goes on along the minus strand of NZ_JBEBNZ010000003.1, from coordinate 232,682 downwards.
TGCTGCAGCCGCATCGGAAACCGCACACCTTGCTGAGTCAGACGGAAAAGCGCTTGCCTGCACGGTGCCACATCCTGCCAGTTCGTCATGGAGGCCTGGGCCTGCCACGACACCATGAACGTGACAAAGGCACGCCAGCACCTGCTGGCAGCCGTTGCAGATGCGCGCTAAGCTGGCGATCTGAAAACTGGGGATCCAGTCCATGAACGATTCTGTCTCTGCGGCTCTGCAGGCTTATGGGCAAACCGCCTATTTCGAGGCGCTGAAGTTGGCATTCGCACTGGCATGTGCAGAGCGTGTCCGCCACCTGCTCGAAGACGAGGGGGTACTTCGATGTCTCGATACGCTCGGTGAGTACGTCGCTGGACGCGCGGACCGATGCACACTTGACAGCGCCGCATCTGAAGCATCTGCCCTGGCAAATCGCCACCAGGGCTCACGCTCGTTGGATGGCGTTGGGCACGCAGCGGTATCCGCCAGCTATGCCGTTGCGAATGCCCTGGCTGGCCGTGCAGTTCAGGCGGCCGACTACGCTGCCTATGCTGCGGTCTACGGCAGCGGTGGCTATGGCGCGGTTTGCGATGCGGATTCATTTCTCCCAGAAAGGGCCTGGCAACTTTCGCAACTGCAAAGGATTGCAGAGAAATTCGCCTTGCAATGAAAGCTGGGTCTGCGCACAAGGGCTGCATGGGCAGCTCTTGGCCAGACAAAGGTTAGGGCAAGACAATGTCGTCCATCAAGAACATGCGCAACCATCAAATCATCAAGTTTTAGCGATATTTAACGATAGGATGAAAACTTCAGCGTTCTAAAAGTGAACACCATGTTCCGCGCCCTGGCCCTCACCGTTCTCTGCCTCGGTTTTTCAGGGATTGCAGCCATGGCTGCGCCTTACCAAGCCGGTGTTCCCCGCCTGGCGGCAAAAGAAGATGGAGGGGAGACCAGTAGCAGCATCATCTGGTACCCAACCGATGCGGCCGAAGTTCCCTGGCAGGCGGGCCCTTTCAGGATCGCCGCCAGCCAGGACGCGTCGGTGGCGCCTGGGCAATTTCCTGTGGTACTGCTGTCACATGGTCGCCAAGGCGGTTTCGTTTTCGTGGACCCATGCCCTGAGGCAGTCGCCGCAGAATCGGCCCTGGTCTGCCTCGACGAGCCCGGTGTTGATCGGCCTGCGGTTCATCGCAGACTGAAGAGCGAGGTCACGGAATTTCTGAAGGGAAATCTGTGAAGCACAGCATCCTCCGCCCCCGTGCGCAGGCTACTGCACTGTTTGTCACCCTGGCAGGGGCGGCAACTCCATGGATTCGGCTGGCCATTCGAGGCCATGTCGAATTCTGCGATGGGGACTGCAATGCCAAAGATTGGTTGGACCATGCAGAAACCATCGGCGCACTGCTCTCCATGGGCATTCCGGCTGTGATGGCGTGCAGCCTGGCCTTGTGGACCCAGCGGGGTGATGAACAACACGATAAGCCCCTTGCCGGCTGGTTGTTCATCCTTGTCGCTGCCATTGCCAGCACCGTATGCCTCGCAAAGCTTCGGCAGGCCTACTTCGACCAGTTCTAAAAACGCGTTTACGATCCCTGCGCAGCCGGGTTGGAGAGCAATCGGGATGGGCTCAAAGTACTGGATCGCAGCTTGCACCGGGGCGCAAGCAAGGGCGAGCGCGCAGAAATCGCCCGATTTCACGCCAACCCAGAAGGACCTTCTAGGGATGCTCGGTCAGGAACTCCCAGCCTTGTCATACGTTTGTTCTGCCTGCGGCTTCACCCTACGCGGCCCAGCACCTGGACTCAACCGCAAGCCTGCAATTTGATGGGTTGCGTTAGTAGCTCCAAGCGAGGTGAGAAGTCTAATTAACGAGAAAATCTGTCAAATCGTCATATTCAACGCGCTGGATTTCATCTAAATCAACAATTGCAAATTGCAGCCTGGAAGATACATTGCCCTACATCAATCAGATCTGATTTGCTATAACCAAATCTGACCACTCAATCTATAACTTTCTAAAAAAGGTGTGAGATGTATAAACAGATCATTCAAGTCAAAATACCGAATTTGAGAAATGCATTGGCCCTGATGAGTGGCGTCATCTTGGCAGCTTCGGCCAGTGCAGCAACAACCCAAGTCTCAGCGAACTCGAATTACTTCAACGGTTGGCAGTTCAATACTTCTACGTCTCCGGGAACTGGTTGTATTTCCGAAAACACTTCAGCCACCACCGTGTTTGCCGGCACGCTTGGCTCGGGAACCTTCCAACTCGCGGCGGATGCATCGCCCACTCCTGAGCAATGGCAGAACTGCCCGATATGGACCTTTGGACAAGGGATGCCTGCTGGCATCGGTGCGCCTCCGAGTGTGAGCGCGGTCAATATCCGCAGGGGAAATACGCAATACACCTTTCCTCAGGCGCTTCCTGTTGGCACGACTTTCTTCGTACAGGATTTGGATGCTCAAGAATCGGTGAACGTTTCATTCTTGAGCTGCTCTGGCCAAGCAATCGATGCAAGCGGCTTCGATCTGCTGCGAGTATCCAACCCTTCTGCAACAACCCCCAGTGTCACGCCCGGTGCTAGCTGGTCCGCAACCAGAGCGAGTCTTAACGCCAGCTCTCCTAATGAATTGTTTGGAATCACTATCCGCGATAGCAGTGTATGTTCCGTTCGGCTCGTCAGCACCGCAAATAGCAATAGCGGCGGAGAGCTATTCTTTTTTGGTCTTCCTGCCGCCACAGTGACTGCTGTTGATGACACGGGGACCACAACCCCTGCAGCGCCAATTACTGTCGATCTGCGTGCCAACGATTTCACGAACCAGCCTGGATACGTAAGCTTGAACACGCCAACCATCACCACGCAGCCGACCAATGGCACCGTGTCTATTGATGGTTCTGGCAATGCCGTATATACGCCAAACGCCAACTTCACTGGCACCGATACCTTCAAGTACCAAGTCTGCACGCAAACTGCAGTTCCGCAATGCGCGCAAGCTACGGTGGCCATTGCGGTGAACGCGGTGCCACCAGCTCCTCCAGTCATCAACGACGCGAGCCATACGACTCCAGTGAACACTCCGGTCAACGCAAACGCAGGCTCTGGCGGGCAAGTGCCTCCCGGCTCCGCATTCCAGACAGCGATTCCGCCTGCACATGGCCAGTTGACGATTGATCCAACGACTGGCGCATTCACATATACACCCAGCGCCAATTACGCGGGCACGGACACCGCAACTGTTCGAGTGTGTCTACCCGCTCCAAACAGCACGGTATGCGATGACGCCGTCCTGACCTTCAATGTGCAAGGCGGCGGAGGCGGTTCTTCCCCAACCTCAGTACCTACGCTGGGTGGATGGACGTTGATCGGATTGACCACGCTCGTCGCAATGCTTGGCTTTGGTCAACTTCGTAGGCTCCAGCGCTGAATGCCAGCTGCCTTCGGGCGGCTTTTTTATTCCTTGTTCGCATTGCATCGAACAGCAACGCCTGAACCCCGCTACAGACTCAAGAACGAAAGCAAGACAAGGTAATCCCTGCTTCCATCAAAAAATGCGACCTCCAGCAACCAGGGTCTAGCTCCTCACTGCCGAGAGGCGAAAAATCTCATTGAAACTGATGCCCAAGTTTTTTGAAGCAAGCCCCAAAGCGCAGCTCTGACCGGCCAGGCCGATCTATAGGGCCTCAAATGCTCTCTGCGCCAAGCTCATGCGGAAAAGTCCTAGTTGCCAATTTCATATATAGTTGTATATTGCAACCTAATCCAAAGGGGTATGCGCATGAACCTCCGTTCAAATCTACTGGACCTTGCCGGGCCGGTGCCCGTGTTTGCGCCTGCAGCGCGACTTGCGGGCCACATATGTCTTGTTATGGGAGCCACAAGTGGTATAGGACAGGCAACGGCATTGCGCATGGCGGATGAAGGGGCTGCCGCCGTAGTGGTTACCGGCCGCCGCCAGGAATTGGGGCTGGCGCTGGCCCAGGAGATCAGACACAGAGGATCTAATGGGTTGTTTCTCGCTTGCGATGTGACTCGAGAAGCAGAAATAGCGGACATAGTGGCGCAAGTCACATCTCGCTTTGGCCGCCTGGACGTTGCCTTCAATAATGCTGGATTTCAGGAACGACGCGCCCCGCTGGCAAAGCAAGATGACGCAGTCTATACCGAGGTATTCGACACCAATGTCCGCGCAATTTTTCATGCAATGCGCCACGAAATAGTGGCCATGCAGGCCTCAGGCGGAGGGGCCATCGTGAACAACGCCAGCGTCAGTGGGATTCGCAACCCTAACCCCGGGCTGTCGCTCTATGGCGCATCAAAGGCCGCAGTGATCTCTCTTACACGCGCAGCAGCGATGGAGTATGCGAAGGAAGGCATCCGCATCAACGCGATCGCGCCAGGCCGTGTAGTCACAGACATGATGCTGAGCTCGGGAATTGCCGACATGAACGCTGTTGCGGCAGGACTACCGCTGGGGCGAATGGGCCACCCGCAGGAAGTAGCAGCCGCGTTAGTTTGGCTCGCATCAAACGAATCAGGATTTGTGGTCGGTCATTGCCTGGCCGTTGATGGTGGCTTCCTTGCTGGCTGATTTGGTGAGCAACGGCTTGTTGTATTGAACTGTGCAGAAAGTGCTAGGTCAATACAGGGGATCACGCCTTTGCGCGCCAGCGAAGCCGAAATGCTCGGATCTTTTGGAATCAATGTCTCAGTCATCGCTCATCCCGTCGCCGAAGCGAGCTATAAAGGAGTTAGTCCTCCCCCCGCCCCTCCAAATCCTCTAAGAATTCAGGCAACAAATGAAACTCGGCTACACGATCATCTACGTCCCACAGGTATCCAGGACACTGGAGTTCTTCGAGAAGGCTTTCGGGCTTCGCAGGAAGTTCCTGCACGAATCAGGGGACTATGGCGAGCTCGACACAGGCGAGACTACGCTGGCCTTTGCTTCTCACGAACTGGGCCAGGCCAACTTTCCCAAGGGTTACATCGCAGCCAGTGACTCACTTCTGCCACTGGGTGTTGAGATCGCGTTCACGACGGATGATGTTCCCGCTGCCTTTGACGCTGCAGTAGCCGCAGGCGCCAAGGCCATCAAAAGCCCAGAAGTGAAACCCTGGGGACAAACTATCGCCTATGTACGATGCCCAGACGGGACACTTATCGAATTGTGTACGCCTATGGGTGAGTGATCTTATTCAGGCAACAACTCAGCCAACGACAAGCCTGCACTAGCGGGCTTTTTGCGGTGGGTGGCTCCAGTGGTCCTGAAGCAGGAACCCTGGTTATAAAAATAATCAATATATACTGATTAAAAACCAGGAGAAAAAGTGAAACTCAAGTGTGGATGAATCGATTCGACGCACTCGTCACGAGACGCCATATTCAGGAGAGGGATATGCAAATTGGATATAGATGAAGGTATTTACAAAAGCTCCATCTTTCAAAAAGTTGGTAATCGAAATGGCACCGTGCTGCAAGTTCGTGATAGATTTTGCAATCTGACCGGCCTGGGCGACATACCTCTCGATTGAGGTAAAAGACACTCTCTAGCCGATTTCTGCAGTTCTACAGCGAGCCCTCCTTGACCCTGAGCAACGCCCCCTCTCCCCCCTCGCCAACCATCGCTTTTACTCTAGAAACGTAGGCCTTCCGCATATAGAAGATTCACCACATGGCTTGGAAGAACAAAAACATCTGGAAGGTAACCCTGAGTTGGCCTATTTACATCAAGGCTGCATTCGTTGCCTTGGTACTACTCTGGGTGGGACTGTTCTGCGCCCTGAGGTTGGAGTGGTTCTGAGATCGAGGGGCAGCTCTACCGCGAAGGCTTGTAACGGAGACTGGATCGGGCTGACTGGGCTTTTTTCGGAATCCGATCCAGCATTAAAAAGCCACCCAAAGGTGGCTGTGAAATCAAGCGCTACTTGCGCTGGCGTCTTAAGTGCGCTACTCCAAACATTGCCAATAGTCCAGCCAATGCAATGGCCGCCAACTCCCCAATGGCAGGTACAGGTGTTGCAACTGGAGGCGCAACACCATCGTCATTTTGTATCTCAACACTGTCTGAGCGTATAGATACAGTGTATAGCGGTGCAGTGGAAGGTGTGGGATCTGCAATTGTCATCACAGCAGTCACATTGCCATCGCCTACAACTGTATTGGCGACAGCAGAAATATCGCATGTAGCTGAATCCTGGCCCGCAGGGATAGTAATGCTTGTACGGTTAGTACAGGCGCCATTAAATCTTGCTGTACTGGCTAAAGATTCAAGGCTAATATTGAGATCGCTGCTAACAACCGTATCTGCTTTGATAGTGCAAATAGCTTGCTGGTTATCCGAATCCGTTAGGATTTTCGGGGTACAGCTAATGGATACGCCTGGAGGGAAGGCGGCACCAGTTAACTGCACGGTCGCAGTTGCTGTTTTGCATGCATTTGATTGAAAATCAGAGACAATATTGGTGTCGTACTTTGGACATATCTGGTAAGTCAGCGTTTTAGTGCCAGGTTGTCCTGCTACTACACTGATGGTCCCATCTGCATTGAGAGTCAAACCCGGGTCAGCTGTCACAGTGCTTAGCACATAAGTGCCGGCCTGCAATGGAAGTTGATTTATTGAGTCATTGTCTTGCACTTTGACTGTAGTGGTTCCACCACTTTGCGCCGGAAAGCTGAAGACGCCATCCGCTTGTGCTTGCACAGAGACTGTTTTCATGTAGACCGTAACATCGTCGATCATGCCCCTGCCATCAGCAGCTCCCAGTTGAGACAAGTACATACGGAACTCATAGTCATTGTTTGGTGCAAGAACAATTGGCTTTTTATAAGCCGGCAAATTTCCTTGTTGAGGCTGAATTTCAGCAGCTTGCATTGGCCAAGTCTGGTTGTTTACAAAAAAGTAACTTGCCCACTGATTTGCAGATCCAACATTCACCACTGATCGAACTTGAGAGAAGTTAACAGTGCTCCCCAAAGGATAGCCAACATTAGAAGTCAAGTCGTGCAAGACTGCCTTGACTTGGAACTGCTGACCATAGCCAGTATTATTGAGTGAATATCCCGCCAGATTAAGCACAATATCCGCATTAGCTACGCCTCCGGTTTTAAAGCGAAAGCTGACATATTTTGCTGAATCTTCGGCGGGAGGAAGACCTGTCAGAGCGAGAAGTGTCACATTCGACGCGACCCTCGTCATCCCAGATATGCCAATTGGATCAGCTTGCGGCACCAGTGTGGTGTTGGCGAGCGAGGGAGCCAGGGTGCCTGCGGGCGAGTTGAGTGTCCAGCCTACTGCGTATTGATTGGTCTCTGTCTGAGCATGTGCTGCAACACACGAGGTCATGAGCAGAGCGGCAGCCAAGCGGACTTTTATCTTTTTCATAAGATTCTTTGTGTCAAAAGGTAAGTGGTGAATGGTACCCTCAACCATCTGAAGATTTGATGCAACATGTGCTTTCAGAGAGTGATTCACTTTTCAGAACAGTTTCTGTATATGAAAAGAGACAAACCGAGCATGCGATAGTCTGGAGGTCTCAGCCGCCTTGCTTATCCCACCCTTGTGCAATTTTTCGTTGCCTGTGCCATCGAAAATCCGCCGAAGCGAGCTTGTCCTCATCCGATACCACACCTCGCCCGCCCCTACTCTCCCCCTCATGTCCAGGCTCGGGTCGGAAATGCTCATCGGAGAGCGCTACCTGCATTGGCGACGGTGGACGCTGGTACTCCAATTGGCGCCGGATGGCATGAAAAAGCCCCCTTGCGAGGGCTTCTGCTGGACACGAACGCTTACATGATCTTCGGTACAGTACTGCCAGCGAAATGATCAGCACGGGTATGGATCTCCACACAGTGGGCGGAGTCATTGAATACAAGTCAACCGTGAGCACCAGGTGATACAGCCATCTGGTAGCACAGACGCTTCGGAATGTTGTAGCGTTGGTGGGCAAAAAACCCGCACATCCAAAAAAGAAAAGCTGCGTGAGAAGCAAAAAAGAGAGCAAAGAAAAAGCCCCTGTATTGCTACAGGGGCTTGAATTTCTTGTCCTGCGTCTTACATCAATGAATCACAAGCATTTGATTTATTTTGATTAAATGAGTTCTAAATTTTTTTGGCATACACAGCGGCATACATAGGATAGCTCGTTAAGCAGAGCCGTGTATGGTCGTACAAGGTGATAGCTTGCTATAAGTTAGCAAAAACCTCAATTCATATCTGCAGAAAGCACAGCTGCACGCCGCCACCGACCAAAGACCTCGCAGACCTTAAACACACGCCACGCATCGCCCGTTGAATAGTCGCAAGCGTCCGCACCCTCTGGCCCGATACGTACGGGCCTAGTCATATGGGCACCCAGGCCATCGACCTTAGACCGGACGCCCACCCAAGACAGGCCAGCCAGCGCGGCAGGCGCAAGGCCATAAAACAGCCAGCAACGCAAAAGCACTGCCATGCACCCCTACCCCTTGCCTAGTTCACGCGGCAGCCTTACAGAGGCCAGCGTGACCTACCTGCCCCACTCCCGCATCACCTCTCCGCGCGCTAGCGAGACCCCGCCCCGCCCGCACTCTTAATGTATCGCTTTCGTCGGTACCGCCGACACCGGCACTTTTCAGCGCTGGTGCGGTCTCGCGGGACGGCTTTGCCCCTTTGGTAAGTGTCGGGATTCGTCGAGAAATGACGGAGGTGGCGCGCGAAAAGCTTGCGCACCTTTTGGCGAGGCATCTGCGTTGCCGAAAAAGGCGCTGCTTTCTGTGAGAAACACAGTCACAACCTGTGCTGCGTGACTTCTCACCGCCTCAAAAGCACTATTGAGGCATGGAAAAGAAGACCCCCACCTCAGCCACAAAATTTCCGCTGATTTCGCAGCTGCCAAGTACGTACCACGACCGCCTGCTGCAAATCAATGTTGTTCAGCAGCTGGCGGGGGCTGGCCGCCAAACCATCTACCGCTGGATGGACAGTGGCGCATTTCCCCTGGCAGTTCGTGTGCACGGCAAGCGTATTGCCTGGAAAGAATCTGAAATCAATGCCTGGATCGACAGCCGCCCACGTGCCGATCTGCCATCTTCAAAGGAAGCGAAATGACAGCCCAGGAAAACAGGGCAAGCCGTTTCTTCATTCGCTGCCCGCATTGTGAAGCTCAGGCCAAGGTGCGCACCAGCAAGCAAGAAACCAGAACCATGCGCAGCTTGATATGTCGATGCACCAATGTGCTGTGCAATTTCACTTTCGTGGCGAGCTTTGAGGCTATTCAAACCATATCGCCATCGGCTATGCCGCATGCAGAAGTAAATCTACCCAGTAGCGACTACGCCATTGCATTGCTAAGAAAAGAGGCGCTTGCTGCCTACAAAAAGCCGGTGCAAAAAGAAGCCGATACACAGAGAAATTCCATTAAGCCCATTGCAGCGATGCAGCCTCAAGCCAGCAGCCAGGCACACCTACCGCAGTGGCATTCGTTGATTCACTACACCGTCACCCCTAAACAGGAGCGAACATGACCACCCATCGCCTGAACGACCAGAAATACAGCCTCAAAGGCGCAGCCCAATGCAGCGACAAAAACGGACGCAAAACCAGCACCCTGGAAGTACTGGCCGGCGCCAATGGCGCGAATTTCTCCAGCGAAAGCGCCCCCATCCATGCCCAGGTAGTGCTGCAAGAGGGGAGCGGCCCAAATGCAGAGCCCATTGCCTACTTCACTACCGAGCAAGCCCGTCAACTGGCCACGGCACTAAATGCTGCTGTCGGCGGCCATGACGCCGTTCAACTGGCCGACTGCTAATCCCCTTGAAAACCGCACCAATCCAGCCATGACCATTACACATACTCCTGCCAACGCCTTTACCCAAGAAGCCGAAGAAGCCAAAGCCACTTGGCTGGATGCGCAGGCCCGCCTGAGGGCTGCGCGCGAAGCGTTCAACACCGGCGCCGTGGTTCGCTTGAAAGAGATTTTCAGCAACCAGGACTCCTTGAAAGCCAAGCTGGAAGCCGCCCGCCTGGAACGCGAAAAAGCCGAGTCCGAATTCAAATCCGCGTTCGAGGCTGCCGGGTTTGAAAAAACTGCAGCGGTGCAAAAAATCCTCAACAAAAAGAACGACGCCATTGCCATCTGTGAAGAGCTGGAAAGCGCTATTGCCAGCATGAAGGCCGAGTGTGCGGAGCACCAGCCGCTATTTATGCAGGCCAGCATCGAGGCTGAAACGTACCAGGCAGCCCATGGTTCTGCCTTTTCTGCAGGCGCGCGGTTTCATGCGTTTGCACTGCTGGAAAAACACGGGCCTGCAATGGCCGACGCACTTGCATTGATTTGCAATGTGCGATCTGGCAACGCAGCGGTCGAGGCTGACATAGGCCCATCACTGGGGTTCAGCCCAGAGACCGCCCGGATCACCCTTGAAAGTCGGATGAGCGTATTGCTAAGCCTGTTGCGTAGCAAGTCCATGGAAGCTCCCAGTGGCATCACCCAGCCCATTGCCGATGCCATCGGCACGCTCGACCTCGGGCCGATGAACGGCCGCAAATTGCTCACCCCTGCCGACCATCACAAGCTCAGGTTCGTGGCTGAAAACCGAACTGCATGAGCACCGCTTACCTCGCCTCTACCACCCCATTCAACAAAGGAAACAACACCATGACCGAGACCGCAACCAGCCAGACCCAAACCCTCGAAGGCGAAGAAATCATCAATGGCCGTCCTGCCCGTGCCATCACGCTGCAGCAGCCCATCACTCGTGGCGCGCAAGTCATCACCAAGGTGCATGTGCGCAAACCCAAAAGCGGCGAGCTACGCGGCATCGACCTGGGTGCCATGCTCAATGCCAATGCCGACGCCATCATGCAAGTGCTGCCCCGCGTGACGGAGCCACTTCTGGTGAAGCACGAGGTGGAAAACCTTGACCCTGCCGACCTGCTCATGCTGGGGATGGCGTTGGTCAGTTTTTTCGTGCCGAAGGCAGAGCTGCAATAGCACTGCCAAAACACATTGAGGAGGCAATGGCAGACATTGCCTTCGTCTTCCACTGGCTGCCCAGCTGCATGGATGCCATGGAGCTGGACGAATTAGTAGGCTGGCAGCATTTGGCCGTACAGCGCTTCAACACCGTCAACGCACCGCCTGAGCGAAAGAGCTAAGATGCCCCTTCATGAATCCACTGCTGTTTTTTGCGGGCATTGCCGCGTACTACAAGCTGGAAGAAGTGCTGGCCGAACGCGAGACCGCGCAAACCAAACGCGAGCTGGCCTTGATCCAGTTGCGCGTGCGGGCCGAGCAGTTGCAACAAGAACTGGAAGACATGCAGTTCGACCAGACCCTGGAGCCCAGCCGGCACAACGCCAAGCAGCTGTGCGCTGCCCAGCAGCGTGCAGATCACGCGCAAGAAGCACTACTGATGGCAAAGGCTGGCAGCACTCTGCGCTAAACCGCCTGGCACGCTGTGAGGTGTGCCATGGCTGACAAACTGCGTCTCGAAGTGCTGTTGGCGGCTGTTGACAAAGTAACCGGCCCGCTCAAAGCCATCCAAACCGGCAGCCGTGCTACCGCCAAAACTTTGGGCGAAGCCGAGCTGGCCTTGAAAAAACTGCAGCAGCAGCAACGCCTGCTGCAAAGGCTGGATGATGCCAAGCCTGATTTGATCCGCGAGCGCGACAAACTGCGCATGCTCAAAGAACAGCTGTCTGCCATGCGCGTGCAAGGCATTGCCAGCAAAAAGCAGCTGGACAGCAAAGAAAAGGAAGTTGCCCAGCAGGCGGCTGCCTACGAGCGTCAACGTGTTGCTGTCATGCGCTTACGTTCTGAAGTGACGGCCCTGGGCTTGGGCAGTGCATCCCAGGCCCAGGCCAAGCTGGCTACCAGCATTGGCGCCGCCAACACCCAGATTGACGCCCAGCGTCACAAGCTCGAACAGCAGCGCCAGGTAGAAACGCGCTTGGCCTCTCTGCGCGAAAAGCACGGTGCCACCATGATGAAGCTGGCCAAATGGGGCGGCGCAGCCGTAGGCGTGCAGATGGCCGGGCAAAAAATGAGCAGCTGGGTCAAGCGCCCGGTGCAAGAATTTGCGGACGCCGAACAGGCCCGTACTCAGCTGCAAGTAGCCTTCATGACCAAAGACGGCGGCGCATCGGCAGAACTGCAGCAAATCACCGACCTGGCCCAACGGCTGGGCGACCGCCTGCCCGGCACCACTTCCGACTTCATCAACATGATGACTGCGCTCAAAAAGGAAGGCATGAGCGCTAAAACCATCCTGGGCGGCCTGGGGGAGGCATCGGCCTACCTTGCCGTCATGCTGGAAGAAACGCCCACGGAAGCGGCTAAATTCGGCGCCAAGATGCAAGACGCCCTACAGGCTACCGAATCCGAGATGATGGGCATCCTCGACATGCTGCAGCGCAGCCACTACGCCGGCGCAGACGCGCGCTACATGCTGGCCGGCTTCGGCAACATGGCACCGGTGCTCAATATCATCAAGAAAAAGGGTATGGAGGCGATGAAAACGCTCTCGCCCATGATGGTGATGATGAACCAGGCCGGCATGACCGATGGCGGTAGTGCTGGCAATGCCATCCGCAAGGTGTACCAGTACACGATGGACGCCAAAAAACTGGCAAAGGCCAATGAGGCCGTCAAGAAGGCTGGCGGCAAATTCCGGCTTGATTTCAGCAATGGCAAAGGTGAATTCGGCGGGCTGGAAAACATGTTTTCCCAGCTCGAAAAGCTCAAAAACTTCAACACCATGCAGCGGGGCAGCATCATCAAAGAGCTGTTTGGCGACGATGCCGAAACTCTGCGCGTGCTCAACCAATTCATTGAAAAGGGACTGACAGGCTACCAAGAAACCGTGGTCAAGCTGCAAGACCAGGCAGACCTGCAAGAGCGCGTCAACAAATTGCTGGGCACCCTGAAAAACGTGGCCGAAGCCGCCCAGGGCAGCTTCACCAACCTGCTGGTCGATCTGGGCGAGTTGATAGCGCCAGAAGCGAAAGCCGTGCTCAACTGGCTAGGCGACATGGCCGTCAGCATGAAAGCGTGGGTCAAAGAAAATCCGCAAGTTGCCAAAACCCTGATGCTCATTGCCGCCGGCGGCGCTGCCGTGCTCACCGTTTTGGGCACCCTGGGCATTGCCTTGGTGGGCGTGATCGGTTCATTGGCCATGCTGCGCGTGCTCTCAGGCCGCGCGCTGCTCAACCTACTAGGCATGCGGGCAGCCGGTGCCTCCGCTGCAGCTGGCACCGGCATAGCCGCCAAGGCCGTGCAATGGCTGGTATCAGCTTGGGGCGCCTTCAAAGCCATGGGAGTGGCCGGTATCTTCCGCGCCATTGGGTCGGCCATCACTGGAGCGCTCTCGCAACTCTCCAGCCTGCGCGGCGTGTTTGGCCTGCTCAAAGGTGGCCTGTGGGGCTTGCTCAAACTGGTGTTCACCTTTGCCCGGGCCAATCCGGTAGCCGCAATTGTTATGGGCATTGCCGGTGCTGTGGCGGGTTTTACAGCCCATTGGGACAAGATCAAAGAGTTTTGGGATCAGGGTCAATGGTGGAACCTGGCCAAGGAGATATGGGCAGCCATTGAATGGGGCTTGAATGCCGCGTCGCTGGGCTTGTACGACTTCTTCATGACCATGGCCAAGAAGGCGCTTGGCGCTGTGTGGGAGGGCATGAAAAGTGCTGTCGGTGCAGGCAGCACTGCAGCCGACGATTCACCTGTGCAAGTGGCAGGTCGAGCCAAAGCCACGGCGGCGGCATTTGCGTTGGCCACTAGCGCAACGGCTGGGCCTTCGGTAGGCGCACAGGCGCTACAAGATGGTCAGCAGTTTCAGGTCAAACAAGAGCTGCTCACCCTGCAACCCAAGGCAGCCGCCCCGGTTTCGGTGAGCAGCAACAACACGTTCAATATCACCGCCGCACCGGGTATGGACGAGAGAGCCGTGGCGCGCGCTATCACCTTCGAGATGGATAGACGCGACCGCCAGACAGCTGCTCGCCGAGGCAGTTCACTTATGGATATTGATTAAACGCGACACCCACCCTACTTTATCGGCACCGTCTCGCTGCTACCATTGAACATGCCAGCCCTAGGCTGATCCCCGAACACCTGTGACCCTGACAGGCTGGGCTGGCATTTCTGACAGGGGCATCGAGGGATGCGTATGGCAAATGAAAATTATCAACCTGAGTCATGGGTTGAGATACGTTCGCTTGAAGAACTGCTACAACAAGCAGAGGCGAGAAAATCATCACACGACACTTTGACGGAAAAGTATCGTCTTATCCACGTTGATGTTTTCGAGTCATTCTTCAACAAAAGCCTTGAGATAGATAGAGGCCCTAACCTGAGCAATCCCCACGTGATTGAGTTTCGTCGGCGAGAGGCCATAGAAGCTGCGATCAAAAAAGCACGCGAACTTCAAAAGTCTGCGTCTGAAAAAAGCAAATCTGAAACAGACTTGCAAATCGCCAGAATTCAAGAACTGACGCGCTGGGATGACGAGGAACGAGCAGCTCGCCAAGCACTAAAAAATGGATTAAAAGAGCTATATAAAAGACCAGAAATTCGGAAGTCCGTTCATTGTTTGGCATTGCTCAACATTCTCACCAATCGATTGAATGGAATTGAACCATTCGCTGATCTATTAGCCCCCATTTCCAAGAGTGAGGAACGGCGAAAGAGCTCCAAAGGAGGATTGACTAAAGCAGCGAACGCAGAAGACAGTCCAAACAAAATAGCAGCTAAAAACTTCGCTGATATATGGTCAAGAAGGCCTGAAATCTATAAAAATTTTGCCGAGTTCTGCAGAGTTATGGAGGACAAAGGACTTGCTTCTGAGTCTTCGTTGAAGCGCTGGAAACGGGATGATTGGATAGAAGGTCCTCACAAACCAAAAAACATTGATTGAGCGTGTTGAAAATATCGCTTAATTGTGTCTAGGCCATCAGGCATCGGTTTTTTAGGTTCACCTACCGCTAAGTGAACCCGTTTCCCAGTCCATCTAGCGCTAGACGGACTTTTGAGACAACCTCTTTTCAAATGAAATACATGCATCCCAACCAACAAGGATGCATGAACATGGCACTTCTTAGAAAACACAGCGCAGCCGCACTGATCGGGCTGAGCAAAACGGCCCTCGACACCATCGTCAGGACTGATCCCAGCTTCCCCCGCCCCATCAAGCTGGGCGAACACCGCCAAAGCGCCGTGCTGTTTGACGAAGGCGAGTTGAACGCCTGGATTGACACCTTGAAGGCTAAACGCGGCAGCCAAGCTGCACAGGGGGTGATGTGATGCAAAAGCTCGCTACATCCAACCACAGCGCAACCACTGCCATAGGCCAGCGCTTGATGATTCTGGAGGCCCTGAAAGCTGGGCCTAAAACATCGGATGAACTGCGCTGCATGGGCGCCTACTCGTCCAACTCCCGCATTGCCGAGCTGCGTAAAGCGGGCCACGAGATCATCACCAATTTTGTGGACACCTTTGACCGCGATGGCTACCGAAGGCGCTTAGCGCTTTACCAGTTGGAGGGCGAGCCATGCTAACCACCAACGCACGCAAAAAAAATGCGCCTGGAACCACAACAGCAGTTACCAAGGCGCTCACGCATACAAAGCAAGATTCTACAGAACAAGCCCCACAAAAAGCCATAGGCACCGGGGCCACACAAATTGCAGCACCACAACTGCAAGTTTTGGGCTACACTATTTGCAAGCCGAGAGGCCCGGTGCTTGAAAACACCATTGGACAAGAGGTTGCAGCCCCCACCGTCAAGCGGGGTTTTGTCACGCCCAATTTCCGGGGGCGGGTGCGTCAGCACCTACCCCGTACGGTTTCGGGTGGGATGGTCCATACCGTAAGGCTGGGCGCACGGCTTGTCCCGTGTTTTCAACATCCCACCCACCCTATGCGCTTGAAAACGCAAACGGTGGCTTTCTTGACTCGACAAGGAGCCTTGACCATGACTGTAACTATCACGGCCAGCCGCAGCGCTGCCCCCTCCAAACCTAACACCATTCCAGCAGACCATCTGCATGCCGTGCTGGGGGCCTTCAACGCCACCAACTTGGCGAGCAGCTACATCGAACGCGGCAACTTTGCTGCCGCCCGCCGCAAGCTGGTGCTTGCGCTGGCAGCCATCAACCAACTGCAAGCGGAGGTCTAAACCATGACCTCCATCAAGATAAATCCCGTGCCAGCCACGGCAGGCACAAGGCTGCCAATACCTTGCGTGGGCTGCCATGCCATGTACTACGACACTGCTACTGCAGATGTTTTTGACCAACTGCAAGAGCAAAGCCGCCAACAGTACCGCGAACAATGCACGGCAGTATCACCCGATGCCAAGCCCTGCATGCAGCCCAGCGTCGTGACATTAGCCAAAAGTGCTGACAAACTGGCCTTTCGCGCGGTAGATGCCATTGGCCATTTGCGCTACGCCATGCAGGCCTATGAAGGGCTGGAATACATGGTGTCTTGCGCTGCCGACCATGCCATGCCGCAGCCAGAAAAGCTCGGCGCCATCATCCGTGCCAGCAACGAGGCAGTGAACAGCCGCCTAGAAACCCTGGATGCTGCGCTCGCTGAGTTGCGCACCATTTTGAAAGCCGCGCAGCCTAGTCAAGGGAGGGTCTAAGCATGGCAAACGCTGCCCCCTCCATGCCCGTAGCACTCAGCTTTTACGACCTGAGCGATGCCGACAAAGCCGACCGAGCCTATTGGGCGATAGACCGCGCATGCGCTGGCGAAGCGCCACAGCCAGGCGATGAAACCGCCCTGCTCTTTGCACTGGGCTTGGTTGACCGTGTGGCGCAGGCACTGCGCGCAGCACTGCCGAAAGGTGGTGCCGCATGAAACAAGACCGGGCCGAAGCGGAGGCCATTGCCAATGCTTTGCTGCACCGTCTGCAGGCATTCCCGGTAATTGACCAGCCGTATGCGCAATGCCTAGACCCTGACTTGGTGCTGCTTACCCCGTTGCCCGTGGCAACGCCTGCGGCATTTGTGGGGCCACCAGAAAAAGGCATACCCACACGCCTACGACCACAGTTTGCAGAGCTACGCGACTACTTTGCCAACAAGGCCGGCAATACCGCCCACAGCGGCGTAATGGATGCGGAATGGGCGCGTATGCCCCTGCCCTGGCGCATTGTGATGCTAATGATGGGCGGCGTGGGCGATTTGGATACGGATATGCACCAGCTTGCTGCACGCAGCTGGCAGCTGATACCGCCCAAAGAGCGCGATGGCATACGCTCTGCTTTGCGAGAAGCCTTTGCCGTGCTGGGCCGCACACAAGCGCTGCGACTGCGTACCACGGGATAGCCTGCGATGCCTGCTATTGCGCGAAGCCTGCCTAACGGCAATCTAGCCGACTGGGCGGCCAACAAGCCGCGCTTGCACATGGTGACCTACCACTTGGAGCGGATTGTGAATGCCGCGCCAAGCGGTTGGCGCCAAGCGATACGTGCGCGCTTCCCTGTCAACGATGCTGCATCGCCCTTCCAAGAAGGCACCAATGAACATGCCCGCTGGTTTTTAGAGCAGCCACCCGATTGGGTAAAGGCTTGGGACAAGCTGCAAGAATTGGCAGACTTTGACGATGCCTATGGTGACGCCTCGCGCCTCAACCTGAGTGATTTTGAAATTTGCACCTGGGCCAAGCAGCTGGCCGCGCAGGTGGATGAATTTATGGATGGCTGCGAGCTGGCCCGCTTTAGCCTGGCAGAGCGTGGCCAGGCGCTGACCATGATGCTGCGAACCACTGGCACGCTGACTGCTGAGGATTTGGCGGGCTTGTTCAAGTTCAAGGATGGCGATACACCCCAAGACAAAGACCGCAAGATTGGCGCCGCCATCAAGAGATCTTCTGACGATGGCTGGTGGCGCCGCAAGTTGCGCCGTCTGGTGGCCCGCGTGGTAGAGGCCGGGGCCATTCGCCTGGGGCTGGTCAATGTGGCCAAGGGCCGCTATATCAGCCAAGGTGGCCTGGTACGCCGACAAGCACAGATCAAACGCAATACCGAAGCGCTGCAGCGCAGTCTTTACCGCAATGAGGCTGGCCAGGTCTACACCCTGGCCGAGCTGGCCGCACTGAGTACCGCCAACCCATTGGTGCGTGGCGGCGAGCTGATGACGCGCATCCGTGGCGCCGAAGAGTACGCCGACAGCCATGGCCATGTGGGCTTGTTTATCACCCTCACCTTGCCGAGCAAGTTCCATCCCGTCACCATTCGCGCAGGCAAAACGCGCCACAACAAAAAGTACAAAGGCGCCACGCCCCGCGACGGCCAAGAATGGCTGCGCGATACCTGGGCCAAGGCGCGCGCCAAGCTGGCCCGTATCGGCGTCAAAATATACGGACTGCGTGTGGCTGAGCCGCACCACGATGGCACGCCGCATTGGCACGCGCTGCTGTGGACTGAAAACCAGGCCGACGCCATCACCTTAGAAAGCACCCTGCGCCAATACTGGCTGGCCGAAGATGGCCAGGAACGCGGCGCGCAAGACAACCGCGTGTGCATCAAGCGCATGGACCGGGGCGGCGCCGCTGGCTACGTGGCCAAATACATTGCCAAGAGCGTAGGCCATGTTGCGCTGACAGAACACCAAGATTTGGTGAACGGCGACCAGATAAAGATGGAATTTGGCGAAGAAACCAGCCAGGGCCACCAACGGGTTGATGCCTGGGCGGCCTGTTGGGGCATTCGCCAATTCCAGACCATTGGCATGCCAAGCGTAACGGCCTGGCGCGAGCTGCGCCGCGTGAGCAAAGACCAGCTCGACCTGTTCAACCAAGAAGGCGACCGCCAGACCATGAGCGCCTTCCGCGCATGCCACCGCCAGGGCCACTTGCGCGCGGACTGGCGCGTGTTTATGGAGGCCATGGGCGGCCACGCCTTAAAGCGCCATGAGTGGCACCTACGCACCGTGACAACGATGGTGGAAGAAGGCCAGGTGAACCGCTACGGCGAAGCGGTAGAAGTGGGCCGCATCGTGGGCCTGACCCCGCAACGGGGCCGCATGTGTGGCCGCTGGCTGGTGAGCCGCCGCATTGCTTGGATGCCGGTAGCCGGTGAAACCAGCACGCACGCCGCGCATGCATCCAACCCCGAACACACCACCACCGCAGGCCAAGCGCAGAGCGCAAACGCCGCGCCAGTCCGGCAGGCTTTGCCTGCCGCTTGGACTGGTTTCAATAACTGTACGGCGAGGCTGACGCATGGGTTGCGCAAGGCGTTAATGGGATGTAATGAACAGATTAGCAACAGTCAATCACCACAAAATTTACACTCCCACCGCAACAACAGTTGTCAATCATGGTGTAAAGTGTCAACCTGTCTGTAAAGTAAACACCAGAGAACATCATGGGAACAAAACTGGCTAACGCGCCGGTGTACTACACAATCGCTCAAGTTCAGTTCAATCACATTCTGGACTTAGATAGCTTTGTCTCGACGATTCAGTCCAAGATGCGTGAAGTTCGCTTCTTAGACTTCAAAAGACAAATGGTTCAGCGACTTGAATTTCCCATAATGGGCTTGCAAAATGCTCAAGCTGTCCCCCCTGCATTAACTGCTCAAACACGATACATGTTTGGTGACATAGATGGGCAGACAGCATTTATCTTAGATACCAATTCACTAACGCTGCTTACGACCGCTTACGACACGTTTGAAACATTTTCCAAGACATTTTTAAATGGTTTGGAGATTGTCAGCAGCTCGGTGCGCCTCGATCTTGTTGAGCGCATCGGTATTCGATATTTGGATGCGGTACACCCCTCAGAAAATAGCGAATCCCTTCGGGACTATTTCATACCCGAAGTGTTGGGACTTTCGCAACATGGGCATGGACAACTGCAACACTCGTTTAGTGAAACCACTGTCATGACGACCGCTGGCCAACTCATATCTCGAGTGTTTATACGCGAAGGGCAGGTAGGGTTGCCAAATGAACTTGGCGAAACACCTCTTTCTATCAATCCACGCTTCACTAAGTACAACGGATTGCACGCAATCATTGATACAGATGCCTCTAGTGTCATACGCATTGCATTTGACCCGAATGAAGTATTACATCGCCTGTCAGCACTTCATGAAGAAATTGCCAACTCCTTTAATTCCATTGTTACCGATCATGCTCGCACATCATGGGTTTAACAAGGACGCTCAATGAATAACACATTGAACTATGACTATGGTGGATGGCTCGCTGAAAGCACCAAATCCACCGGACCTTCTTCACCTTTAGTTCGGTGGGTTGGATGGTTTGCGGCTGCAAGCACCGTGATTGCGGGCATTGGCACTGGCGGTGTGCTTTCCCAACGCGCCCTATCGCATCCCGAACTACACGCATCCTCGTTGAATGCAGCAGTAGAGTCGCAACCATCGCGAACTCCCATAGAAAATTTGAAGCACATTCGAGAGGTGTTAAAGCCTGCTGTTTCTGATCTCGCTACAGCATTTGGAGTCTCTCGTCAGTCCGTCTATAACTGGCTTAATGGAGAGCCAGTTGCAGACGAAAATGCCGCAAAACTCCAAGACCTTGCGGATGCGTCTGATGTCCTAGTTAGCGAAGGGCTGACTATCAACTCCGCGCTTATGAAGCGAAAAATTTCCAATGGCCGCACCTTGATGCAAGTAGCAGCATCAGGTGAATCTGTAACCAATGCAGCTCGCTCGCTGGCCCAAATTTATAAGCGTGAAAGCATACAACGCGAGCAATTGAATGCACGATTCGCTAATCGCACTAAGAAGCCTGCAAGTGCTGATTTCGATTTCACCGCCTCAAATGACCAAGCATGAAGGTAATTGATAGTGGAATGGAATCGAGATACCCCTTGGAGGCAAGGTCATCTGCTGTGCAGTGAGGCAATCAAAGCTTTTAATTTAGGAGACACCAACCAGACGCTCGCCATTGTTGCCACCCACGATTGCGACCTCGCTCAATCTCCTGATGGCGAGCCCAACATTGAGATTATTGTCGGGAGCTTGATTAACGAGGCAAACGGCAATGTCACTCATGCCAAGAATTCGCGAAAGCTACATCTCGAATTCATAGGAGAGCAGCCTCTGTGGTCTGAATTTCAAGCAACTGCAAAAATATCCATTGACAAAATGGAGCTAAATAAATTCAAACCTCGCTTGGACTTTCTACTCTCACCAGAGAACAGTGCCGTCTTTCAGATGTGGCTTGCAAGCCGCTATCGAAGATCTGCATTCCCAGACGAATTTGAACGTCGCCTAGTGAAAGAATGCAAGTTAGCAGAAAAAATTGCTAAAGCAGTGAAACCTCATGGGGAACGAATCGTTGGAGTGTTCTTTGACGTCGATGAGGGGGTAGAGACGACACGCAACGGCCCCGATGACACATACACTCTGGATATCGTCATCCTTCACTCAGCCGACATAGAGCCCGCCTCAACGCCTTCGCAAGATGCGGCAAGCGCAGCAGCAAAGGCGATAGAAGATTCATTTCAGGACAAACTATTCAAGCCAACTGGAACTTGGCAGCACATAGAGCTTAGATTCTGCGAATCCATTTCAGAAGCAACGTTGACCTACCAACAGTTCAAGCAGATGAAACGCTGGAGACTAGATCACATTAGCTTAGCAGCTGAGCCACAGCACCCCCAAGTTGCAGAGTAAGTAGGAACCTATCCACCAGAAGCAACAGAGTCACGTGCGGCCATCAAATCTATTTCGTCCGCCCACCACTGCATCAAGGGCCGTCTCGCCTCAATGTATGTGGCCAAGTTATAGGTCCCTCGCACACCCTGGGTCACGTGTGCCAGAGCAGACTCGATAAGGTCAGAGCTGAACTGCTGCGAATCGTTTGCAGCAGTGCTAAAAATGTGACGAAACCCATGAGGCGTCTGCCGCCCCTCATAGCCTAGGTGGCGCAACGCCATCAAAAAGAACATGCCGCTCTTGGGCTTCTTGGCGTCGCTGCGGCCAGGGAATAAGAACAAGTAGTTTCCGTTGAAGTGCTGCAGCTCCTTGAGCAGCGCCAGGGCCTGTTTTGGCAACGGGATCACATGCGGCTCGCCGTTCAGCTTCTCCGTTTTTTTTCGCTTCATGCGGATGGCTGGCACCGTCCATTGCGCTTTTTTGAAATCAAATTCACCCCACTCTGCCTCTCGCAGTTCCGAAGGGCGGCACGCCAGCATCATCAACAGCTGCAAGCCTATCGCCCCTTCTCTGGAGTTGTAGTGCCGAATGGCGCGAATCAGCTCGGGCAATTCCGGCTGGGCCACATGCTTCATTGCCACTGCCTTGCGTGTCTCCAAACGCTTGTGCATCGTGGCCAGAGGGTTCGCCTCCATGCGATCGGTGCTGACAGCCAGGTCAAGAATGTCTCGGCACATGGTGAGCACGCGGCTCGCCATCTCTACGATGCCCTCAGCCTGCATGGCATGGAAAAGATCAAGCCATTCTTTGGCCTTAATTTCGGTGTAGAGGCGCGCGCCTAGTTTTGGCGAGATGTGTTTTTTTAGAGACGCCTCATTTCGAACATAGGTGGCATCAACCCAGGTACGCTTTTTGATGGCCAGCCACTCTTGCGTTAAGGCATCTAGGGTGCATTCCGCCGAATCTTTGGCTTCGCCTTTTAGTCGTGCCTGCGTGTCGCGCAAAGTCTCACCAGCCAACATAGCCCCCACCAACTCGGCCTCTTTCACACGGGCTTTAGCCGCGGACATTGTTCCATCGCGCTTGCCGTATGCGCCAATGCCAAAAAATGACCAGTAGCCAGGTCGCACCTTGTAACGCAGTTCCCAGGACTTGCGACCGTCTGGGCGTACGTACAGGTGCAAATTGCGGTCGGAGGTGTCTCTGACCCGATACCCACTGGCCTCTGGCTCCAGGGCATCAATGGTGGTGTCTTTGAGGGGATGGTGCTTTTTAGCGAGGTCTGCGCGTTTCATGTATGCCACCAGTTCTATTTTTAGAAAGCATACATGACGGCATACATATTTGCCATCGTTGTATAGGAGCATACGCGGCCATGCTCGTCCATGAAAAATGGCGTAAATGCTTGAATACAAAGAAAAAACCCACATGCGCGAGCATATGGGTTGATATTCTTGGTGGGTCCTGCGAGATTCGAACTCGCGACCAACGGATTAAAAGTCCGCTGCTCTACCGACTGAGCTAAAGACCCGCCTTGGTTTGCTCAGTCGCTAATAAAAGCTCCCTTGCTCACAACAGACTTAGATTATAGCGTAAGTTTTTTGTCATTTTTTCGAGAATGCCAGTTTTTCCATGATCCAGCCAGCCGCGCACATGCCAAAGGTTGCGGTGATTGCAACCGATGAGCCATAACCATGGCAGTTGAGCGAGCCGTCGCCTTCCACCGCGCATGAGGCGTCTGGGCCCGCCACGGCCTCCTTGCTGAATATGCAGGGCACATTCATTTTCTTGCCGTCCTTGGGAGCGCCGTATTCCTTGCGCAGGCGGTACCGTACCTGGGCAAGCAGCGGGTCATGCGTGGTGTGGGCCAGGTCGTCCTGCTCTACCTTCCAGGCATGGCGCTTGCCACCGGCAGCGCCAATGCAGACAAAGGCGCGTTTATGGCGCAGACCCCAGGCCGCCATGGCCACCTTGGCACGCACCTGATCGCACGCATCCACAAAGCCATCGACACCATCCAGCAAGGTGGCACAGTTTTCAGGGGTCAGAAAGTCTTCGACCAGATCTACCTGGCAGTGCGGATTGATCTGCGCAATGCGTTCACGCATCGCATCAACCTTGGCCATGCCGATGGTGCCGGAGAGCGCATGGATCTGGCGGTTGATGTTGGATTCGGCCACATTGTCCAGATCGATCAAACGCAGGCGCGAGACGCCGCTGCGGGCCAGCGCCTCTGCAGTCCACGATCCAACGCCACCAATGCCGACCACGGCAATGCATGCGGCGCGCATGTTCGCAGCCGGGGCGACGCCCAAAAGGCGGTCCAGGCCGCCAAAGCGCCTCTGGATATCTGCGTCCATCTCGGCGTCCTGCCGATCGGACACCGCGGGAGACAGATCGCTCATATCACTTGAGTTTGGAGAGTCGCTCTTTGGCCGCGTTGGCCGCATCGCTTTCAGGGTAGGCCTTGAGCAGGTCCTCCAGGGTCTTGCGCGCAGCCTTGGTGTCTTTCAGCTCAATCTGGCAATTGGCGATCGACAGGGCCGAATCAGGCGCGCGCATGTGCTGCGGCGCTGTCGTCAGGATTTGCTGGAAATTGCTGATGGCCGGCTTG
Source organism: Comamonas odontotermitis (assembly GCF_040396735.1). Classification (GTDB taxonomy): domain Bacteria; phylum Pseudomonadota; class Gammaproteobacteria; order Burkholderiales; family Burkholderiaceae_C; genus Comamonas; species Comamonas odontotermitis_C. Next base: position 208,454 of record NZ_JBEBNZ010000003.1, on the reverse strand, counting down.
TAGTCGCGCGTGGCGTAGTAGGCATTGCCCAGCCAGAAACGCGCGGATGGTACATAGCCACTCTTGGGATAACGCTGAACGAAGCCACTGAAAGCGCTGGCTGCATCGGCAAACTTGCCGCTGCGAAACACGCCCAGGGCCGCTTCAAAATCGCGTTTTTCAGCGGGATCGGCCTTGAATTCCTGCCCATCCACGGTGACAGCGACGGGCTCGAACTGCTGCAGGCGTGCTTCCATGCCCTTGGCCAGATCGGTCTGCCCGCGCTTTAAATCGGCAACCTCACGTCGCAGGGTCTCGTTTTCGCCGCGCAGCTTGTTCATCTCGGCGCGCATGGATTCCATTTGCGACTGGAAGTCCAGCAGGCTGCGACGCACCTGCGAGGTGTCTTCGCCGTTCTGGTTGCTGCCCTGGGTGACCTGGTCGACACGCTGGCGCAATTCCAGAATGGCGCGGCGCGCGTCGGCATCTTCAAACAGTGCGGCCTGAGAGGCGGTTGCGCATGCCCACAAGGCGGCAAGCGCGATCAAACGAGGAGTTCTGCGAGTGAGGGTCATGGAGCCTATTAACGGTAGTTCAGTTCAACGCGGCGGTTTTGTGCGTGTGCGTCTTCCGAACTCCCTTCAGCAGCCAGCTTTTCCTTGCCAAAGGAGACGGCTTCCATCTGGTTGTCGGACACGCCCAGCACGTTCAGCGAGCGGCGCACGGCTTCGGCGCGCTTCTGGCCCAGTGCCAGGTTGTACTCGCGGCCGCCACGGTTGTCGGTATTGCCTTCCAGCATGACCTTGCGCGAAGGATTGGCCTTCAGGAACTTGGCGTGCGCGTCGAGCGTGGATTGGAAATCTGGCTTGACAGAGTAGCTGTCAAAGTCGAAATAGATCACGCGGGCAACGCCCACGGGGCCCTGGCCATTGGCGCCACTCTGGTTCAGGTCGACACCACCCACGGTGCTCTGACCTGTACTGCCGGTGCCTGCGCCATTGCCGGCGGTGGTTGCACCCTTGTCTTCCACAGGGGCGTTATCCAGGGAAGGAGCAGAGCTGCAACCAGCCAGCACGGCAGCGGCCACCAGGGCCAACGAAGCTTTTTTGAACGACAACATGTATAACTCTCCGAAAGGATTTTTCGTATAAAACTACTGACTCAGAACACTAGCAAAATTCTTGTTTTTAAGGTTGGTATGGGCCCCAATCGGGCTCACGGATGTCTCCATTCTGCCCGGCCAGTCGTGCCTTGATCTTGCCATCGAGCGTTGTGGTCATGAGCGCTTCACGACCTCCTTCGCGGGTGGCATAGACAATGAGTCGGCTGTTCGGAGCAAAGCTGGGGCTTTCGTCGTTGCTGGTATCGGTCACCGATGTCACAGTACTGGAAGCCAAGTCCATGACCTGCAATTTATAGCCACCACCGGCACGGGTGATGTAAGCAAGTGTCTTGCCGTCAGGACTGATAGAGGGAGAGATGTTGTAGGAGCCACTAAACGTCACGCGCTCGGCTCCACCACCCTGGGCACCCACACGATAGATCTGCGGGGCACCGCCACGGTCGCTGACAAAGTAGATGTAGCGGCCATCCTTGGAATAGGTCGGCTCGGTATCGATGCCGCTGCTTTGCATCAGGCGGCGTGGCTCGCCACCACCCGATGGGATGGTGTAGAGCTGGGAGCCGCCATCGCGGCTGAGAGTGACGGCAAGCGTGCTGCCGTCCGGCGACCAGGCCGGCGCGCTGTTGGAGCCCCGGAAATTGGCGATCAGACGGCGGCGGCCGGAAGACACCTCGTGCACGTACACCACGGGTTTGCGCGATTCGAACGACACATAGGCCAGCTGTGTGCCGGCAGGCGACCAGGTGGGCGAGATGATGGGCTCGGGGCTGGAGAGCGCCGATTGTGCGTTTTCGCCATCCGAATCCGCCACCCACAGGGTATAGCGGGCACCGTTCTTGGTGACGTAGGCGATGCGCGTGGAGAACACGCCCTTCTCGCCGGTGATCTTTTCGTAGATATAGTCGGCGATCTTATGGGCCACAAGGCGCAAGTCAGCCTGCGGCACGTTGTAGCTCTGGCCCCCCAGATCCGCGCCCTTGACTGCGTCCCACAGGCGAAAGCGCACATCAAAGCCGTTGCCGCCACGCGTCACGCTGCCGACCGAAAGGTACTCCGCGCCCTTGGCGGTCCACTTGGCCACGTCGGGGCGGGAGGTCTCATCCAGTTCCTCACCCGATGCGTCCACAGCCTTGAACAGGCCGCTGCGGATCAGGTCGGCCTGGACGATGGCCGAGATTTTCTGGGGCGCACTGCCTTCACCGCGAAACTGGGGAATGGCAATGGGATACTGCTTGATGCCGACACCCGTCACTTCGACGCGGAACTGCGCCAGTGCCGGGAGTGCTGGGGCTGCCAGTGCAGCGCCAAGAAGGTGACGACGATGGAACAGCGGCTTGGCCGCCTCCGAAGAAATAGATGGGAAGCGTTTTTTAGTCATTACCGACCATCATAAATGCGCAATGTATGCCGAACATGCCTCAGAAGGCAGCAGGATGTTACACACCCTACAAAATCACTATTATCTTCCAAGGAAGACAGCCGGCCATTCTAGAATCTTGCCCACATGTCCACAACAGAAAAACCATCTTCCGCGCATGCATCTGCGGCCGCGCCAGCACCTTCAGGCAGTGATCCTGCTAGCGCGGTAGCCCAGTTGTCACTGCGCGCACGCCTCTCCCGCCTCACCCCGTACTTTGGCTACCAGCGCTGGACCTGGGTGCTCGCCGTGCTGGCCACGGTGGTGGTGGCCGGAACGGAAGTGGCCATTCCCGCCCTTCTGCAACCCCTGGTGGACAAGGGTTTTACCGGCGGCACCCTGCCGCTGTGGGCCGTGCCTGTAGCAATTGTTGGCGTTTTTTTCATTCGTGGTGTTGCACAGTTCATCAACCAGTACGCACTGGCGCGCATTGCCAACGACGGGATGATGCGCCTGCGCGAGAACCTGTTCAATCGCGTGCTGGATGCCCACCTGAGCCTGTTTTCCAGGCAATCGGCCAGTGCGCTGTCCAATACCGTGGTGTATGAGGTACAGAACGGCGCCACCCTGATCGTGCAGGCGCTTCTGATGCTTTCGCGCGACGGGTTCACGGTGATTGCACTGCTGCTTTACCTGCTCTACACCAACTGGCAGCTCACCTTGATCGTGGCGGTGCTGCTGCCCAGCGTGTCATGGATCATGAAAACGCTCTCCAAACGGCTCTACCACATCACCAAGGCCAGCCAGCAGGCCACGGATGAGCTGGCCTATGTGGTGGAGGAGAACGTGCTCGCCCACCGCGTGGTGCGCATCCACGCCGCCCAGCCGGCCCAGGCGGGACGCTTTCTGGCGCTGAGTCGCAGGCTGCGCCAACTGGCCATCAAGGCCACGATCGCGTCGGCTGCCATGACGCCACTCACCCAGCTGCTGGCCGCCGTTGCGCTGTCCGTCGTGATCTGCATTGCGTTGTGGCAAAGCCGCGCCACGGCGGTGAGCGCCCAGGAAGTGACGGTCGGCAGCTTCATCTCCTTCATCTCCGGCATGCTGATGCTGATTGCCCCCATCCGGCGCCTTGCCGATGTGGCCAACCCGCTGACGCGCGGCGTGGCAGCGCTGGAGCGCGGCCTGGGCCTGCTGGGCGAAGTACCGCCCGAAGCCGGTGGACAGCACCGCGCAGACAAGGCGCGCGGCGCTGTCCAGCTGACCGATGTGACCGTCGAATTTGGCAGCGACAAGGCCCCCGCCCTGCGCCACCTCTCGCTCACCATCCACCCAGGCGAAGTGGTGGCCCTGGTGGGCCCCTCGGGCGCCGGAAAGACCACCCTCGTCAATCTGCTGCCGCGTTTTGTGGAACCCTCCAGCGGCTCGGTCAGCATTGATGGCGTGCCCCTGCATGACTGGGATCTGCACAGCCTGCGCAGCCAGTTCGCCATGGTGAGCCAGGATGTCGTGATGTTCAACGACACCATTGCAGCCAACGTGGCCCTGGGCGCGCCGCTCGATGAAGCGCGGCTGCAGCAGTGCCTAGCAGCCGCCAACCTGCAGGATTTTGTGGCACGCCAGCCGCAGGGCGTGTACAGCACGGTCGGCCACAACGCCAACCAGCTGTCAGGGGGCCAGCGCCAGCGCCTGGCCATTGCACGCGCGCTGTACAAGGATGCACCGATTCTGATCCTGGACGAAGCCACCTCCGCACTCGATACCGAATCGGAGCGGCTGGTACAGGAGGCCCTGGCGCGGCTGATGCAAGGGCGCACCACCGTGGTGATTGCGCACCGCCTGTCCACCATCGAGCACGCGGACCGTGTGGTGGTGATGGAGCGCGGCCAGGTGGTGGAGCAAGGCACCCACGAGCAATTGCTGGAGCTGGGCGGCCTGTATGCCCGGCTGCAGTCGCGGCCCCACTGACGCCAATACGCAGTTTCGCCCCCAAAAAAGCACCAAGCCTTTCAGAAGGCTTGGTGCTTTTTGCTATGGATTTTGCAATAAAGACGCTTTACTGGCGCACGCCAGCGCATGGTTTCATGAAAATCAGCGAGCCAACAACTGACGAGCCATCACCAGTTGCTCTGGATCTTGCGCTTGCCCTGTGGGAAGGCCGGCTGCTGCGGCACATGCCCGCCCGGTGCGGCAGCAGGTTTGGCAGGCTCTGCCGTGCCAACCGCTGAAGAGGTGCCCGCTGCACCACCCGCCTGGGCCAGCCAGCGCACTACTTCGGCACGATCCGCCCGGGTGGCGAAGTCCACAGCCGTCAGGCCCTGCTGGTTCTTCAGCTTGGGATCGGCGCCTTCCTTGATCAGCAATTCCACCGCGCTGCGGGTGCCGTACTGGGCAGCCATCATGAGCGGCGTGGTGCCATTGGGTGATGCCGCATCGATGTAGGCGTGGTGCTGCAGCAGGAGTGCCACCATCTTCAGGTCGGAGCCGTCTTCGCTGGGGGCCGATACGGCGTAGTGCAGCGGCGTCCAGCCTTCGCGGTTCACATCGGCGTCGCGAGCGATCAATGCCTTGGCCAGATCCAACTGCCCCTTGATGGCGGCCATCATGAGCGGCGTCTCGCCCTTGCTGTTGGGCTGGTTGACCTTGGTGGAAGGCAGATCGATCAATCCCTTGGCGGCGCGGTAGGAATCGAGCTTGAAGGCCTGCGTCAGCCCCGTCTCGCCGCGCTCGTTCACCGTGTTGGGATCAAAGCCGCGCTTGACCAGGGCGGCAATGCCCGTCGCGTCATCGCGGATGATGCGGGTAAAGAAGTCATCGTAGGAGCCAGCCTGCGTCAGGCCGCCCACCGTTGCAAAAACAATAGCAGCAAGCGCCTTGCGATAGCGTGCTCCAGGCCTATTCTTCTGGAAAAGCGTCATGCCAGCACTCCTGAAAACAGCCGGTCAAAGTTGCGGTTGGTGGCTTCTGCCACGGCTTCCACAGTCATGCCGCGTACCTGCGCAACCTGCTTTGCCACAAACGGCACGTAAGCAGGCGTATTGGTCTTGCCGCGATAAGGCACGGGCGCCAGGTACGGGCTGTCGGTTTCGATCAGGAGCCGGTCTTCGGGCACAAAGGCCGCCACATCGCGCAGATCCTGCGCGCTCTTGAAGGTGACGATGCCGGAAAACGAGATGTAAAAGCCCAGGTCCAGCGCGGCACGTGCCACTTCCATGGTTTCGGTAAAGCAGTGAAAGACGCCGCCAGCGCTGCCCGCGTCACCCGTCTCCCCCTCTTCGCGCAGCAGGCGCAAGGTGTCTTCAGAGGCGCTGCGCGTGTGGATGACCAGCGGTTTTTGCACCTGCTGTGCAGCCCGGATATGGGTGCGGAAGCGCTCGCGCTGCCACTCCAGATCGGCAATCGTGCGCCCGCCTTTGCGGTCTTCCATGCCGTAGTAATCGAGCCCGGTCTCACCGATGGCCACCACACGCGGCAGGCCCGCGCGCTGCACCAGATCGTCCACGCTCGGCTCGGTCAGGCCCTCGGTATCGGGGTGCACGCCAACGCTGCACCAGATGTTGTCGTAGCTGGTGGCCAGCGCATGCACGTCGGGAAACTCCTCCATCGTGCAGCTGATGCACAGGGCGCGCGTCACCTGGGCTTCGACCATCCTGGCACGGATGGCCGGCAGGTCCTGGGCCAGTTCAGGAAAGTTCAAATGGCAGTGGGAATCGGTAAACATCAAAAGGTCAGCAACAGGCACCAGGGGGCGATGCCTTGAAAATCAATGGGGCGGGGAATCTGCAGCGTGCACAGCCAAGGGCAAGGCCCCTGCCTTGTGCCACTGGCATAACTCAAGTCAAGAAATTACCGCTATTGTCTCTGCTCAGACGCATTTGCTGCTGTCCATAAAAGCAAAAAACCCTGTCAGACAGGGTCGGGAGAGGAGCAGCCAAGGCCGGTCAAATGGTTTGCGTGGCGCGATCCGCCTGCAGCGCCGTGCCCAGAATCTGCTCGATCTTGTAGCGCAGTTCGTCGGTTTTGGGGTCTTTCGGGAAGCGCACGCCTATGCCCTGGGTTCGGTTGCCGCTGGCACCTGCGGGCGTCACCCAGCCCACCTTGCCGGCAATGGGATAGCGCTGCGGGTCCTGCGGCAGCGTGAGCAGCAGGTATACATCGTCCCCCAGCGCGTAATCCTTGGGCGTGGGCACAAAAATGCCGCCGTCCTTGAACAAGGGAATGTAGGCGGCGTACAGCGCTGCCTTTTCCTTGATGGCCAGCTGCAGCACACTGGGGCGCGCAGCAGCGGCAGACGCTGCGGACGCAGCAGATGCGGGGGTAGGACTGTTCATAGCCTGCAAGGATAACCAAATGTGGTGTCAGCTATCAAGCACATAGCGCAAACTGCGCATGGTTGATGCGCAAGCACCACTTTTTACCAAAGTGCCAGCCGGTTTCAGATGCGTTGCCGAGCCCAGTCACCATGCCTGCGGTATCAGCGGCGCGACTGCAGCACCGACGCCGCCTGCGCGACCAGCGCCTCCAGCATCAGGCCCTGGTTGAAGGGATGGTCTGCCGTCTTCATCGACTGCGTGAGCGCCTTGCTCCAGCGGCTGAGGACCGCGAGGGTCGGCGGGGCGGGCAGATCGGCCTTGTCGAAAAAGCGCGGCGCGGCGCCCACACGCAGCATCAGCAGGTCATGGCAGAGCTTTTGCAGCGCATCCACCACCTGCGGCCCCGCCAGGCTCGCCAACGCCCCGGCCTGGCCCTGGGCAAGGTCCTTGGGCAGCTTTTTCCAGACCTGGGGCGAGCGCCCGGCCTGCAGCTGCGCGAGCGCGTCTTCGGGACGGCCGCCTGCGGCTTGCAGGGCGCTTGTGATCTGGTCTGCAGGCACGCCCTGCCCGGCAAGCCAGGTGCTGGCGGCCTCTGCCACCGGCCACTGCATGGTGTGCGACAGGCAGCGGCTGCGGATGGTGGGCAAAAGCTGGTGCGCCGCCTCGGTGGCCAGCACAAAGCGGACATCGCCCGGCGGCTCTTCCAGCGTCTTGAGCAGGGCATTGGCGGTGACGGCATTCATCTGCTCGGCCGGATACACCAGCACCGCCTTGCCCTTGCCGCGCCCGGATGTGCGCTGGGTGAACTCCACCGCATCGCGCATCGCATCAACGCGGATTTCCTGGCTCGGCTTGCGCTTCTTGTCGTCGATATCGGCCTGCGCCTTCTCGGGCAAGGGCCAGCCCAGCGCCAGCATCGTGGTCTCGGGCATCAGCACGCACAGGTCGGTGTGCGCATGCACGTCAATCGCGTGGCAGCTGGCGCATTGCCCGCAAGCGCCGTGCGCGCCGGGCGCGTCGCACAGCCAGGCGCGCACCAGCTCCATGGCCAGTGCAAACTGCCCCAGGCCCGATGGCCCCTGCAGCAACCAGGCATGGCCGCGCTGCTGCAGCAAGGCATCGCGCTGCTGGGCAATCCAGGGCGCTACTGGCGGCGTCACCGCCTGCGCCGTGTTCTTTTCAGAGGTCGCCATGTTCAGGCCTCCACCGCCAGCCAGCCGCGCTGGGCCACGGCGGCGCGTACGGCCTGCCATACGTCGGGGCGTGGCTGGTTGGAATCAATGCGCGCAAAACGCCCGGGCTGGGCAGCGGCGCGCGCGCCATAGCCTGCGGCCACTTGCGCAAAAAAGGCCTGGGGCTGCGATTCAAACCGGTCGGGCACGCGTGCATGGGCCAGGCGCTCTGCCGCCACCTCGGTGGGCAGGTCAAACCACACCGTCAAGTCCGGCTGGCGAATGAAATCAGCCCCCAGTGCAGGATTGGCTTGCACCATGCGCTCCAGAATTGAGAGCACCCGCAGATCGAAACCCCGCCCGCTGCCCTGGTAGGCAAAGGTCGCGTCGGTAAAGCGGTCGCACAGCACCACATCGCCACGCGCCAGGGCGGGCTCGATCACCTGCTGCAGGTGGTCCCTCCGGCCGGCAAATACCAGGAGCGACTCGGTGAGTGCATCCATGGGCTCGTGCAGAAACAGGGTGCGCAGCTTTTCCGCGAGCGGCGTGCCGCCCGGCTCGCGCGTCGTCACCACCGCGCGCCCTGCGGCCACAAACGCATCATGCAGACCCTGGATGTGCGAGGACTTTCCGGCACCATCAATGCCTTCAAAGGTGATGAACAGGCCACCGGGGACCGATGCGGGAGGGGCTGAATGGGAGGGTGTCATGCTGCGGGGGATTGTACGCAGCTTGCGGGCCGGATTGGACAGCAGGTTTGGCAACGGGTTGCTCACCGGATCGGACTACCACTGGTGTGGCCCGCCCCTGCTCACTTGCCCCGCTGGAAGGTATTGACCGCGCGGTTGTGCTCGTCCAGGCTCTCGCTGAAATGGCTGCTGCCGTCGCCCCGGGCCACAAAGTACAGCGCCTTGGTCTTCTCAGGCTGCACGGCGGCGATCAGCGAGGCCTTGCCCGGCATCGCAATGGGCGTGGGCGGCAGGCCGGTGCGCGTGTAGGTGTTCCATGGCGTATCGGCCTGCAGGTCGCGCTTGCGCAGGTTGCCGTCGAACTTGTCGCCCAGGCCGTAAATTACCGTCGGGTCGGTCTGCAGCAGCATGCCGATGCGCAGGCGGTTGGCAAACACCCCCGCCACCAGCCCCCGGTCGGCGGCCTTGCCGGTTTCCTTCTCGACGATGCTGGCCAGAATCAACAGCTCGTCCGCCGACTTGAGCGGGCTGTCCTCCTGCTTGAGCGACCAGGCGGCCTCCAGCCGCTTGTCCATGGCCTGCATGGCGCGGCGCAGCAAGGCGATATCGCTGCTGCCCTTGGAGAAGGCGTAGGTATCCGGAAAAAAGCGCCCCTCTGCCGCCGTGCCCGGCTTGCCCAGCGCTTCCATGATCTGCTCGGGCGTCATCACCGCGCTGTCGTGCTTGAGGTTCTCTTCCTTGGCAAGTGCGGCCCGCACCTGCCGGAAGTTCCAGCCCTCGACAATCGTCAGCACGCGCTGGCTGTCTTCGCCACGCACCAGGCGCGCAAGCAGGCTCTGCGGCGTGGTGCCCACGGGGATTTCGTAATTGCCCGCACGGATCTTCCGATCCTGCCCCGAGAGGCGGAACCACCAGTACAACAGATCGGCATTGACGCCAATGCCCGCCGCCTGCACGGCCTGCGCCACGGCGCGCGGCGGTGTGCCCGGCTCGATCTCCAGCTCCACGGGCTTGTCGCCCGCCACAATCGGCTGGTGCAGCCACCAAGCGCCCGCACCCGCCGCGGCCAGCGCCGCCACCACGATCAACACTAATAAACGCTTCACAACCCTACCACCTCTGTGCAATGGATCGCGCATCATAATTCACCCATGACACAAGCATTACAAGGACATCTCGCCCTCCAGCACCTGGGTGTGATCCGCGCCGAAGGCGATGACGCCGCCATTTTTCTGCAAGGGCAGCTGAGCAACGATGTGCAGCTGCTTCCCGTAGGCCAGGCCCGCCTTGCGGCTTTTCTCTCTGCCAAGGGCCGCATGCAGGCCAGTTTTATTGTCATCAAACGTAGTGCGGGTGAGTTCTGGCTCATCACCAGCCGCGATGTGCTGGCCGCAACGCTCAAGCGCCTGTCCATGTTCGTGCTGCGCGCCAAGGTCAAGATGAGCGATGCCACCGATGCCGTGCAGCTGATCGGCCTGGCCGGTGACGCCGTGCCTGCCGAAGCCCGCGAACTGGCACCCTGGCAGACGGCGCAACTGAGCGATGCATCCATTGTGCGCCTCTTTGCCGCCAGCGGCGAAAGCCGTGCGCTGCTGGCAGCCCCCCGGGACAGCGCCCTACCCGATGCGGTGGCGCACAGCCCATTGCTGGATGCGGCAGCCTGGCAGCTCTCGCTGGTGCAGGCGGGGGTGCCGCTCATCACCCAGCCCGTGGTGGATGCCTTTGTGCCCCAGATGGTGAACTTTGAATCGGTGGAAGGCGTGAGCTTCAAGAAAGGCTGCTATCCGGGCCAGGAAGTCGTGGCACGCAGCCAGTTCCGCGGCACGCTCAAGCGGCGCATGTACCGCGTGGCGTCACCTGCACAGCCTGCCGTGGGCCAGGAAGTATTTGTCGCCAGCGACGCCGACCAGCCCGTAGGCACCGTGGTGCAGACTGCCGCCACGGCCAGCGGGTTCGAGGCCCTGGTGTCGATGCAGATTGCCGCTGCCGCCGATGCCCTGCACCTGGGCAGCAGCACCGGCCCTGCGCTGCAGGTACTGGCACTGCCTTACGCTCTGAAGGACGATATCTGAGCGAGCCCCTTGCCTCGTGCCTTCCCGGCAGAGGCATCCGGTCAAAGATTCATCAAAAATACGACAGTTAACCGCTGCTTTCCGCCAATTTTTCTCCAAGTACCTGTTACGCAAGGAATTTTGGCACCATTGCCGTAGTTTTTGCTAAAATTGACGGACTTTGCAGGCAGGAGCTGCCACGTTGGCTCCACTTGCAAAACGCTACAACTACTCAAGCGCATCTTGACCATCACTCCTCGCCGGGACTGGGAAACCAGGCCCGGCTTTTTATTTGGCAAGATGGCAATGCGCCAAGCGCTATCAAAAACAAAGTGCAGGCGCGCATTTAGTTAGTGCCCGCAAGTGTTTTTTACAGATCCTTGGTCATCGAGACATGGGGAATGCCCGCCTCCTCGTACCGCTCCCCCACCACGGTAAACCCGGCGCGGCGGTAAAAGTTCTCTGCCGTGCACTGGGCGTGCAGCTCCACCTGGCGCTTGCCCTGGCGGCGCGCAGCCTCCACCAACGCATCCAGCACCTGGCGGCCCAGTTGGGTGCCGCGCAAGGGGCGGGCTACGGCCATGCGGCCGATGCGCATCACATCCGCACGGCTTTCCTGGTTGGCGCTGGGCAACATGCGGCCGGTGGCCACGCACATGCCCAGGCCGTTGATGGCCACAGCATGCAGTGAGGTCACATCAAACTCGTCAGCCTCGATTTCCTCGGGAATGCCCTGCTCGCGCACAAACACCTGCATGCGCAGGCGCATCGCCTCCTGGCCCAGCACGTTCCAGCTGCCGGTCTTGACCTCCACCATCTCCTGGCCCGCCTCGTAGCGCTGCACCATCTGGCGATAGGCATCGGGCAGCGGCACAGGCCGCTGCGCGCCATCGGCAAACACATAGACCATGGTGGCCGAAACCAGCAGCCGGTCGGCACAGAAAATGCCCGCCTCGAACTGCACCGAGGTATTGCCAAGCCGGGTGACGCGGATGCCGATATCGATCACATCATCGAGCCGGGCCGAGGCGTGGTACTCGATCTGCGTGGCCTTCAGAAACAGCTCGCCGCCCAGGCGCTGCGTGCCCTCTTCATATGGCACCGCCAGCTGGCGCCAGTACTCGGACATGCCGATATCGACATAGTTCAGGTAATGGGCGTTGAAAACCACCTTCTGCAGATCCACTTCGGACCAGCGTACACGCTGGCGGTTGCGGCAGCGGAAGTCGCCGAGGGATTGGGCGCGTTGGGGAAAAAGAATGACGGGTGCTGCTGACATGGTGTATCTGAAAACGGTAGGGAATGCAGCAATCCTGTCGCAGGATTGCCACCGATGGGCTGCAATCAATCAAACGCAGCCCGCAATGCATGGGCCATGTTCGCGTGGCAGGCTCTCGCCTCCTTCAGCGCACGGCCCATCTTCACAAATTCGTGCGCCACGCCGGCATATATCTCCAGCTCGACCGCCACGCCAGCCGCTCGCAGTTTGTCTGCGTACAGCACGCCTTCGCCCACCAGCGAATCACATTGCGCCAGATGCACGCTGGCGGGCGCCACACCACGTACGTCAGGCGCCAGCAGCGGGGCAAAGCGCCAGTCATCGCGGTCGGCCGGGGTGCGGGTGTAGTTGGCGAACATCCAGCTGATCATGGGCTCGGTCAGGATGGGGCCTTGCGCGTACCGGGCGTGCGAAGGCGTGTCCTGGTGTGCGGCGCAGCCCGGGTAGATGAGCAACTGCAGCGCCAGTGCAATGCCGGCATCGCGCGCCAAAATGGCGTTGACCGCCGCCAGGGTCCCGCCCGCGCTGTCGCCGCCCACGGCCATGCGCCGGGTATCGGCACCCAGTTGCATGCCCTCCTGCGCCAGCCATTGCAGCGCATCCCAGGCATCGTTGCTGGCCGTGGGGAACTTGTGCTCCGGCGCGAGCCGGTAATCCACCGAGATCACCATGCAGCCAGCCTGGCGCGCGAGTTCGCGGCACAGAGTGTCGTGCGTGGCCACGCTGCCGATGGTAAAACCACCGCCGTGGGTGAACAGCAGCACCGGCTGCAGCGGGTCCCAGGTCGCGGCATAGAGGCGCGCAGGGATCGGGTAGCCATCGCGTGCGGGAATGTGCAGGTCTTCGACACGGTCCAGCGCGGGCTTGGGAATCTCCAGCACGCCCGAGCCGACCTCATAGCCCTGCCGCGCCTGCTCCACGGGCAGCTCCCACATCGGCGTGTGCTGGGCACGGGCCATGCGCTCCACCACGCTGCGCATGGTGGGTGTCAACTCGGCAATCACCTCGGCGGGCATGGGCAATTCTACGGCTGCATGGACGGCAGGTCGGGAAGAGGACTCAGACATAAATCACGGCCTGGCGCGCCATGGACAATCGCCAGCAGCTATCAAAACAAAAGCAGAGCCGCGCAGCGCACCTGGCGCCAAGGCGCCCCGCCGCCACAGCCATGCGGACTGCGGCGATTATCGGCCATCCACCGGGCCTGTCACCGTCACCTGTGCACCCATGTACCGATCAGTTCGAGCGGCTCCCTCCGTTCATCGGTGACTTATTCGAAGGTGACTTCCACGGGCTGTGCGCCCGGCAGGCCTTTGTAGTCGATGGTGATGGTCTGGCCCGCCGCCGGAGGCAGCAAGGCTGAAAAGGACCCCAGGCTCACCCAGTCGCCCACCTTCAGCGCATAGCCCTCCTTCTGCAACGCCTGCGTCAGCCAGACGACAGCGTTGAGCGGCTGCGCCATCAAATCACCGCCACGGCCGCCGCCCAGGCGGGCGCCGGTCTGGTCGCGGATGGTGATCTCCATGCCCTGCAGCGCCGCCAGAAAGGCATAGCGCTCATCACGGAATGCAGGAATGCGTATCGAATCGCCAATCACGCCCAGGCGCGAGCCCACATTGATCGCCTCTACCGATGCGCCGTTCAAGGTCTTGGGGTCTTCCACCATCAGATCGGGCAGCTCGATATAAGGCACCACGCGGTCAATGCTGTTGAGTACCTGCAGCGGCGTCGTGGCGCGGTTGATGGCGGTGCTGGAGACACGCACCAGCATATCGGCCTCGAACAGGGGCCGCGCGCCAAAGCTGGCAGGCACCACCGTGCGGTTGGCCAGCAGCGCGCCCTTGTAGAGGCGCCCCCACACGGGCTGGTCGGTGTTGAAGCGCTTTTGCACGGCAGCACTGGTCAGGCCCGCCTTGTAGCCCACGGGTTTGCGGCCCGCCGCTTCAAATGCAGCCATGAGCTTGTTGCGCGTGCATTTGCCGTCTTCGGCGCTCATCTCAGGCGGGTTGGCAGCAGGTGTCCTGGCCTCGTAGGCCTGAACCCACTGTGCAATCTGCGCGTCGTCCAGACAGGCCGCCTGGGCCCAGGGCACCGCAGCCAGGGCCAGCGCGGCCACAGCAAGGCGGGGGTGACGAAAAAGCGAGGGCTGTTGCAGCATCCAAAATCTCCAGGGCGTTCCAGACAATGCCTCCAACATACCATCCGCGCCGCAAGGCCCGACCCAGGGAAACCACGACACGCGCCCACAATCCAGGGCCACGCCCAAAGTTCTTGATGTATATCAAGCAACAACCCGCCCGGAGCACGCCTGGCGCTATAGTTATTGATAAGAACATTTTCAGGAGGCATCCATGCGCAGCGTGTACGAACCCTCTGGCGCCATCCAGGCCCATGTGCTGCAGGATGTGCTGCGCCAGCACGGCATTGCCAGCCATGTACAGGGGGAGCATCTGCAAGGGGCGATCGGCGAATTGCCCGCTGGCAATCTGGTGCGGCTGCTGGTGGCCGACGGGGATTTCGCAGCGGCCCGCCGCGCCGTGGAGGAGTGGGAGCGCGCCACCCCAATGGACGAGGAAGATCTGGCGCGCCTGGACCGTAGCGCGATGGCAACTGCGGCGGCTGCACCACCCCCCGCAACAGTTGCCGGCACTGCGCAGGCCCCGCCGGTGCCGGCATCCCGCGACCGAAGCGAGCGAAGCGACCAAGGCGACCAGGGCGGCCACAGCAGCTACATCGGCGGCCTGCTGCTGGCAATGGTCATCGGAACTGCAATCGCGCTTCTGGCATGGGTGTTTCTATGACTTTCCGGGATTTTCATCAAAAAAGTATCGATTGAAGATACCTCTCTGCCCTCCTTCGTACACCCTGCCTCGAAAAAGCACACCGGCCGCAACGCGCATCCACAATCGCGCCCATTGCATACCGGCGGGCCGTAAACACGTTCTGACGATCGTTCACAGCCCTCCCTGGCCAAAACAGGGGCCAATCGATGCGATGATTGCCATGAGGAGAATGGAAGAACATGACGACGAGCCAAGGCCAGATGCCCGATCTGCGCACCATTGACACCCTGCCTGCGCTTTTTCAGTACCGCTGCAACACCACCCCGGCCCGCGAGGCCTACCGCTGGTTCGATGCAACCAGCAACCAATGGCAGTCCTTCAGTTGGAGCGACATGCAACAGGCCGTTGCTACATGGTCAGGCGCCATCGGCAGCCTGCAGCTAGAACGCGGCGCCCGCATCGCCACCCTGCTCACCCACAGCGTGCACGCCATCTGCATTGACCAGGCTGGACTCGCCCAGGGCTGCGTGACCGTGCCGCTGCATGCGAATGACAACGCCGGCAATATCGCCTTCATCCTGGCCGACGCAGGCGCTTCGCTGCTGCTCGTCAACCGGCTCGAAGCCTGGCAGAAGATCGCCGCCACCGGCACGCCGCTGCCAGCCCTGCGCTGTGTGGTGGTGGACGACCCCCACCAGCCCGCTATCGAAACAGGAGCTTCTGGCGCAAGTGAGCCGGGCGCCGTCCGCATTGTTCGCCTGCAGGAATGGCTGCAGGCCCCGGCAGTTGCCGCTGTAGCCGCCGCCCCTCAACCCCAGGCCGAAGATTTGGCGGCCATCGTCTACACCAGCGGCACCACCGGCAAGCCCAAGGGCGTGATGCTGAGCCACCGCAATGTGATGAGCGACGTGAAGGCCGTACTTGGCCGCGTGGTGCCCACGCAGGACGATGTGTTCCTGTCCTTCCTGCCCGTCTCCCACACGTTTGAGCGCACCTGCGGCTACTACCTGCCCATGGCCGTGGCCAGCACCGTGGTGTATGCGCGCTCGGTGGCGCAACTGGCCGA
Organism: Comamonas odontotermitis; assembly: GCF_040396735.1. Classification (GTDB taxonomy): domain Bacteria; phylum Pseudomonadota; class Gammaproteobacteria; order Burkholderiales; family Burkholderiaceae_C; genus Comamonas; species Comamonas odontotermitis_C. The sequence goes on along the minus strand of NZ_JBEBNZ010000003.1, from coordinate 192,642 downwards.
GGACATGCTGGCCGTGCGGCCCACCATCCTCGTGTCGGTGCCGCGTATCTACGAGCGCATCTACGCCAAGGTCCAGGAAAAGCTCGCCGGCTCTGCCTTCAAGCGCGCGCTGTTTGCTGCGGCCTGCTCCAAAGGCTGGGCACGCCACTGCGAAGCCCATGGCCTTGCCAACAAGGATGCGCCCCAGGGCGGTTTGGCACGCCTTCTGCCCTGGAGCTTTCTGCAAAAGCGTGTAGCGCAGCCCATTCTGGACCTGTTTGGCGGGCGATTGCGCATCGCGGTCACCGGTGGCGCTGCCATCCCGCCCGTCGTGTCGCACAGCTTTCTGGGCCTGGGTCTGCAACTGGTGCAGGGCTTCGGGATGACCGAGACCTCTCCAGTGCTGACTGCCAACTCGCTGGAGCACAACGACCCCTCCACCGTGGGCAAGCCGCTCACGGGCATGGAAGTGCGCATCGGCGAGAACAAGGAGCTGCAGGCGCGCGGCCCCAATGTGATGGTGGGCTACTGGAACCGCCCCGAAGACACGCAAAAGGCATTCACCGACGACGGCTGGCTGAAAACCGGCGACCAGGCCGAGATCATCGATGGAGAAGTGCGCATCGTCGGCCGCATCAAGGAAATCATCGTGACCGCCACCGGCGAGAAGGTGCCGCCCGGCGACATCGAGCAGGCACTGTGCGCCGATCCGCTGTTTGAGCAGACCATGGTGGTGGGCGAGCACCAGCCCTTCATTGCCTGCGTGGCCGTGGTCAACCGCGAAGAATGGAAGCTGCTGGCCGCAAGCCATGGCCTCGACCCGGACAACAGCGTGAGCCTGCAGGCCCCGGCCGTGCGCAAGGCTGTGCTCCAGCGCATCGAAAACCTGTGCCACGGCTTTGCCAAATATGCCGTGCCTCGTGCCGTGTATCTGGTGGCCGAGCCCTGGACCGTGGACAACGGCCTGATGACCCCGACGCTGAAGCTTCGCCGCCCGCAACTGATGCAGAAGTACGCTGCCGAGATCGCGGCAATGTACGCCAAGTAAGCCGGCTGCGTTACCCGCCTTCTATCGGTCACCAGACAAGGACATCAGGAACAGAGGACAACAGAAGGCGACAGAGGACAACAGAGGACGATTGCTACAAAATAAAGAGCTGCCTGTGCTTACCTGAAAAGCACAGGCAGCTCTTTTTATATGGAAATCGCCATATCTTCACCCGCACGCACGGCAAAGCGCGGCCCGCCTGGCCAGGCTCAGCTCTTGCTGGTGGGGAAGTAATAGGTGATCAGCGCGCTCGCGCCCTCCACCCCTGCCTTGCTCGACCATTCGCGGGCAAACTTCTCGCCCATCAGGTCGAGCGTGCGGCGCAGCTCGTAGCTGGGCTGGCTGATCTTGGTGCCGTGTTCCACCAGCACGCGCTGGGCGGCATCGTCCGCATCGCGCGCCAGTTGCCAGCCGCGCGCCTCGGCCTGCTTGGAGGCAGTCTCCAGGGCCTTTTTCGCGTCCTCGGGCAGCTTGGCCCAGTGCTTTTCGCTCATCAGGATCAGGTTCTTGGGAATCCAGGCGCGCATGTCCACAAAAATGCCCATGGCATTCCACGACTGGCTGTCCACACCCGTGGTGCTCGATGTCACCATCACATCGACCTGCCCGCTCTGGATCGCCTTGGCCAGGTTGTTGGCTGCCGTGTCCACCGGCGTGGCACCCGCAACCTGGGCAATGAACTTGGTGGCGTCGTTGTTGACGCGGAACTTCTGGCCCTTGACATCTTCGAGCTTGTTGACCGGAGCACGTGCAAACAGCCCCTGTCCGGGCCACGGCGCGGTATAGAGCACGCGGATGCCCTGCTTTTGCAGCAAGGCCTCGATTGGCTGGCGCGTGGATTCCCACAGACGCTTGGCATCCTCGAAGCTGCGCACGATGAAAGGCAAGGAATCGATGCCCAGCAGCGGATACTGCTGCGCGAAGTTGGACATGAAGATCTCGCCAATGGCCAGATCACCCTTGCTGAGCGCGGGCATGACCTCGGTCATCGGCATCAGCTTGGCATTGGTGACCACATTGATCTGCAACGCCCCCTTGCTGGCCTCACCGGCCTGCTTGGCAAACTGCTGCAGGTTCTGGGTGTGGAACAAGGTGTCGGTATAGGCGCCCGCACATTGCAAGGTGGTGGTTGCAGCCTGCGCACCGGCCGGCAGCCAACTGGCAACGCCAGCACCAGCGGCGGCGCCCAGCGTGGCCAGCAATCTACGCCGTGTTGGGCGGGCAAGCGGTGCCAGTAGCTGTGTCGCTACCGATGCATGAGCCTGTTTGTTTTGATCAACCATAAAACCTTTCCCTCGATGAAGTTCCGCAGGTCGCCAAAGCGCCGCGAATATGCTTGAGCCTGTACCCTGCAAGTGCGAAAACTGCGTTCTGCCAATCAATCTTGAATCATAGTCTTACACGACTGACAATTCGTCATAAAGCGCACGGAATCTACCGTGGACGCTCCAACTAGGCAATGCGCGTTTGTCTTAGGCGCAACATTTCTTGATATATGTCACGACTGAGATGGATGCGCCTATGGCGCAGGCCCCGGCCCTCCTCACCGCAGCCACCGTGCCAAAAAAGCGCTTGCTAACCAAAAGAAAAACTGCCCGCACTTGCCATGCAAGCGCGGGCAGCTCCCTGGGAGAGAATGGTGTTATGCCGCCAGTGCCGCGTTCAGGTCCTGTGCACGGTAGTACTGGCCAAAGCGGTTGGCGATGAAGTCCGCAAACCGGATGGACTCCTGGCCGATGAAGCCCTTTTGCGGCAGCACCTTGCCCGCCACCAGATCAAGCGCACAGCAGATGCCAGCGGCCGTGGTCAGCTGGATGGCGGTGAGCGCGTTGCCGGCCACCGTGGTGCCCACGATGCGGGCGGAATAGGATTCCTGCATCAGGCGCCCGCCCTTGCTGCCCGTGGCGCTGGCAAAGATCACGATCACATCCTGGCGCGTGGCAGGGATGGCGCTGTCAAAGATCTTGTTGAGCAGCTCGCGCTGGTCACGCAGCTTCAGCTCGTTGAGCAGCAGTTTCAGAATGGCGCAGTGGCCCGGGTAGCGGATCGACTTGTAATCCACATTGCGTGCCTTGCCTGCCCAGGTTTCGGTCAGGGTGCCCAGGCCGCCGCTGGTGTTGAAGGCTTCGTACTCGATGCCATCGAGCGCAAAGGTCTCCAGGCCTTCGAGCGCATGCACGGTCAGCGGCTCGCCGTCCACCAGGGCCTCGCAGGGGTTGATGTATTCGTTGATCAGGCCCTCGGTGCTCCAGGTCAGGTTGTAGCGCAAGGTGCCCTGCGGGTAGCGGGGCAATGCGCCCACGCGCATCTTCAGGTCATGCAGCTCGTCAAAGTGCTGGGCCACGTCGTTGCCCACGATGCCGATGAAGCCCGGCGCCAGGCCGCATTGCGGCATCAGCACACTGCTGGCCTTGGCCGCCAGCTTGCGGATTGCGTGGGTGGACTGCACGTCTTCGGTCAGATCGAAATAGTGCACGCCCAGCTTGGCTGCCAGCGTGGCCACTTCGATAGCCATGTGGAAGGGCAAGGCGTTGAGCACGGCAAACTGCCCCTCCATCGCCACGGCCAGGTCGTCTCCCTTGCCGATGTGCACCGTCTCCACGCCCAGCGCCGCAACGGCCTTGAGCTGGGCCTTGGACTGGTCCGCCATGCGCAACTGATAGCCGCCAGCGGCCTGCAGCAGCACCGCCATCGCAAAACCGATTTTTCCGGCGCCAAGAATGGTGACTTTCTTCACCTCCGTGTTCGCTGCCGTGCCCGCCTTGGTCGGGGCAGATGCTGCCGCCAGTGGCGTCACAGTCGATTTGTCTGCTTTTCCCAGTTTTTTCTTGGCTTTGTCGCCCATGATTTTTCTCCTTGAATCCGCAATCTGGATGGAGAAATGTTACAAGCAACTCTTGTCAATATGAACATATTAAAACGTCATATTATTTGTTTTATATGGTCAATTTAGCTTTTATTTTAGTCATTTATACCAAAATAAGCGTAAACCCTTGATTCAAAAAACACCAAACGCTGGCCTGTAGGAGCCCTGATGAGCCACCCGCACCTTGCGCTGCAGGCACAATGGCAATCCCTGCAACGCCCAAGCACACATCCATAACAAGCCGGGCATCCCTTTTTCAGCGTTTTCTCACTGCCATGGCCGGTTCTGCATCCAACTCCATCCTGCGTTTTCTGCTTGCCCGCGATATCCGTAAAGGCAAGTCGCGCGAAGACTTGCTGGCCAAGCTGGACGCGGCGGGCTTCAGCGGCGAACATGCCGCGCAGTTCATCGCCCAGGCAGAGCGCAAGGTGCTGGCCCGCAACCGGCGCTGCGCGGTGATCTCCGCCATCGTGGTACTCGTTCTGCTGGCCCGCCTGGTCTGGGGCCCCTACGCCGACCATCCCGACATGCAAATGCTGCTGGGCGTATTGGCGGCCATTTTTTCAGGTGCAGGCTTTTATTTCTGGTTTGTGGCGCGCTGGCAGGCCCCTCCTGCAAAAGTACCAGGTTCGGGGCGTTGACGGCCACGGTGCCAGGCAGCCCGTGACCAGCTGCTGCAACACCTTCTCTTCAAAGCTCCCCCAAGGGCGAATACGGGTGTGGGCGCAACCCTCCCCGTAGCGTTTCCGCGTACGGCATTCCCGCTGCATGGGTTGGCAAGCCCGGTTTGTACAGGCACTCTCGCCGTGCGCCCACCCCATTACACCCAATTGCGCCAGCCGAATAGCGTGCTTTTCCTGTGCTCGAAAATACCTAAAGGATATTTTAAATATCTCATTAATATATTTAACAACTTCAACCGGGCGATCCGCATCTACATCAGGAGCACACACATGAGCAATCCACGCTGGCAAGGCATTTTCCCTGCCGTCACCACCAAGTTCCACGCTGACGAAAGCATCGATGCCGAAGGCACGGCGCGGCACATCGATTTCCAGATCCGCAATGGCATCCATGGCGTTGTGACCTGCGGATCGCTGGGCGAGGCTAGCACCCTGTCGCTGGAAGAGAAGCTGGAAGTGGCGAAAATCGCGCTCGATGCATCGGGCGGCCGCGTGCCGGTGCTGGCCAATGTGTCGGAAACCAGCACCCGCGAAGCGCTGCGCTACATCGACGGGGCCAACAAGCTGGGTGTGGCAGGCTTCATGGTGATGCCGTCGGTGATCTATGTGGCTGACTCCCGCGAGGCGATGGCCAACGTGCGCGCCATGGCCAATGCGGCCCAAAAGCCCATCATGGTCTACAACAACCCGGTCGCCTACCGCGTGGACCTGAAACCCGAGCACTTTGTCGAGCTGGCAGACAACCCGCACATTGCCGCCATCAAGGAAAGCACCGGCGATATCCGCCGCATCACCGACCTGCGCAACACCGTGGGCGACCGCTACCAGCTGTTCTGCGGTGTGGATGACCTTGCCTACGAAGCGCTGGCCCTGGGGGCTGACGGCCTGCTCGCCGGTGTGGGCTGCACCTTCCCGCGCGAGACGGTAGCGCTCTACGACCTGATGAAGGCCAAGAAGTTTGACGAAGCCCTCAAGCTTTACCAGTGGATGACGCCGATGCTGCACCTGGATGTTTCGAACAAGTTGGTGCAGAACCTCAAGCTGATCGACGTGCTGGCAGGCACGGGCAGCGAGCACATGCGCCTGCCGCGCATGCCGGTGGTGGGCGAAGAGCGCGAGTTCATCACCCGCATCGTGAACAAGGCCCTGGCCACCCGTCCGGCCCAGTACCGCTCGGTCGACTGAACCGGCAGCCCGCCATGCCTTCACAAGAACATACAGGCAACGAAACTCTGGCGGGCCCGCTGTGGGCCCGTGGCCTGCAGCGGGCCTCTGCCGCCATCCTGGGCCTGGAGCGCCGGGCGCTGACCGGGCTCATGGGGTTGATTGCGGCGCTGATTCTGCTGAACGTCGCCACCCGCTACAGCGGCATGCCGATCTACTGGGTGGACGAAGCTGCGGTGTATCTGGTGGTGTGGCTGTGTTTCATCGGTGCATCGGCCATGACCCGCCTGCGGCTGGACTTTGCCGTCACCCTGCTGACCGATGCCGTGGGCGAGCGCGCTGCGCGCTGGCTCAAGATGGCGGCCACGCTGTGCGTACTGCTCTTTGGCCTGGCCATGATCGCCATGTGCTGGGTCTGGCTGGATCCGGTGGGCATCGCAAGCTTCGGCTTCGACGCCAAGGCCTATGCCGCAGAGAGCTTCAACTTTCTCTACACCGAGCGCACGCAGACCCTGAACTGGCCGACCTGGGTGGTACAGATCGTGGTGGCGCTGTTTGCCGTGAGCTTTACGGTGCATGCCGCAGCCAACCTGGCCGAAGACATGGGCGTGGTGCCGCGCGCCACCATCCAGGGGTTCGACCTGGGCAATGCCGAAGAAACCGTCAATTAACCCCGCCCGCCCGCACACCATGATCACCAGCATCTTCTTTCTTGCCATCATGCTTTTGGGTGTGCCCATTGGCGTGTGCCTGTGTCTGGCGGGCATTGTCTATATTGTCGATACCGACGCCACCGTCCTCTTCCAGTCCTTTCCCACGCAAATGTTCGGCGGTGTGGACAGCTATGGCCTCATCGCCATTCCCCTGTTCATCCTGATCGGCGAGATCATGAGCAGCGGCGGCATCACCCGGCGCCTGGTCAGCCTGGCGATGGGTTTTGTCGGTTCGGTGCGCGGGGGGCTGGCCTACGTCAACATTCTCGCCAACATGATGCTGGCATCCATCATCGGCTCGGCAACGGCGCAGGTCGCCATCATGAGCAAGATCATGGTTCCCGAGATGGAGCGCCAGGGCTACGACAAAACCTTTGCCGCAGGCGTCACCGTCTATGGCGGCATGCTGGGCCCGATCATTCCGCCTTCGGTGATGTTTGTGGTGTACAGCGTGCTCGCCCAGGTGGCCGTGGGCGACATGCTGATGGCAGGCATCCTGCCCGGCATTTTGCTGACGCTGCTGTTCTTCGTGGTGATCGCCTGCATGGGCTTCATCTACAACTACCCGCGCAGCGAGCGCAAAACCCTGCGCGAGCGTGCCCGCACCATCGTGCAGGCATCTCCCACCCTGCTCATTCCCATCGTCATCGTCGGCTCCATTCTGGCTGGCGTTGCCAACCCCACCGAATCAGCGGCCGTTGGCGCACTGGTGTCGGCACTGGTGGGCAAGTTCGTGACGCGGGAATTCCGCTTTGCCATGCTGCCGCAGATTCTGCTGCGCTCTGCCGTGTATTCGGCCATTGTGCTGTTTCTGGTGGCGGCGGCAGCCGTGTTTTCTTGGCTGCTCATCTATGGCAAGGTGCCGCAGGCAGCAGCCGCCTGGATTCAGACCGTCGCCAAGGACCCGGTGAGCTTTTTGCTGCTCACCAACGCGATCCTGCTGGTCATCGGCACCGTGATCGACGGTATTCCCGGTCTCATCATGACCGTGCCCATCCTGCTGCCCATTGCCACCGAGATCTACCACATTGATCCGCGTCACTTCGGCGTGGTGGTGGTGGTGAACCTGGTGCTCGGCCTGATGTCCCCGCCGGTCGGCCTGTCCTTCTTCGTGGCCGCCGCCGTCACCGGTGCCAAGCCGGGCAAGATGTTTCTGGTCACCCTGCCGTTCTTCCTGATCTGCTGCATCGCACTGGTGCTGCTGTCGCTGTTTCCACAGCTCTCCCTGGCCTTGATCAAGTAACCGCAACTCCCCGAAAGGTGTTTTCCATGACCCAATCACGCCGCCGTTTTCTGCAATGCAGCGCCGCACTGGCAGCCCCCGCCTTCATCGGCCAGGCCCGCGCCCAGGCCAAGGAGTTCCGGCTGGGCCTGATCACGCCCGGCGGCCACTCCTGGAACCGCGCTGCACTCGCCTTTGGAGAGCTGTTGAAGAAAGAGACCAATGGCCGCCTCTCTGCCGTTGTCTTCCATTCCGGCCAGTTGGGCAACGAAGCGGCGATGATGCAGCAGATGCAGACCGGCGCGCTGGACATGGGCTGGATACAGGCCGCCGAGCTGGGCTCGCGCGTTTCCACCATCGCCGCCATCAATGCGCCCTACCTGGTGCGGTCCACCACCGATGTCGCCAAGCTCGTGCGCCACGATGCCGCCCTCAAGCTGCAGGAGGTACTGCCCAAGGAGACTGGCACCATTGGCCTGGGCTGGGGCATCACCGGCATGCGGGTGGTGTTTGCCACCAAGGACATCACGGGCGTCAAAGATATCAAGGGCATGAAGCTGCGCATCAACCCGACGCCCGCCTACCGCGATTTCTACCAGCAACTGGGCGCAGCGCCCACCCCCATTCCAACGCCCCAGGTATTTGATGCCATGGCCAATGGCCAGGTCGACGGGCTGGAGGCCGATATCGAGCTGTCGTGGAACCAGCGCTACGACAAGGTCGCCAAAGGCATGCTGCAGATGAACGCCTTGTTCATGCCGTTTGCGCCACTGGTGTCCGGCCGCGTCTGGGCCAAGCTCGACAACAAGGACAAGGAGCTGATCCGCGAGCTGGTGCGCCAGTCCCTCGACGCGCAGATCAAGGACATCGTCACCACCGAGCTGGGGCTGATCGACAAGTTCAAGGCCACCAACTTCCCCATGCGCAGCGAGCCTTCGCTGGACGTCGCCGCCCTCGCCCGCGACTACGACAAGATCTGGATGCCCAAGGCCCCGGCCATTGCCGAGCTGCGCAAGGTAGGGGCCTCGCTGTGAACCAGCCCGCCATGGCCGCAGCACCCGCCCTTTCTGATTGACAATGCCCTCCATGCAAGCAAGCACCTCCTGCGATGTCATCGTGATCGGGGCCGGCATCATCGGCGCCATGTCGGCCTGGTACCTGCAGCGCGAGGGTCGCTCGGTCACGCTGCTGGAGCACCAGCAGATCGCGCACGGCGCCAGCCAGGGCAACGCCGGCATTCTGGCCTTTCCCGAAGTCAGCCCCATGGCCGCGCCCGGCGTCTTTCGCAAGGTTCCGGGCTGGCTGCTTGATCCGCTCGGGCCGCTCAGCATCCGCCCCGCCTATCTGGCGCAGATCACGCCCTGGCTGTGGCGATTCTGGCGGGCCAGCAGGCCGCAAGCCTATGCACAGTCGCTCGCGGCGCAAACGCAGCTGATGCATCTGGCAAAAACGGAGATGCAGCAGGTGATGTGCGAGCGCGCGCTGCAGTCGCATTTCCGGCAGGTGGGAACGCTCGATCTGTACGACACCGAAGCGAGCCTGCAGGCCGCGCAGAAGGACTGGGACAACCGCGCACAGGCGGGGGCCCGCTTTCACCGCGTGGGCCGCGCCGACATCGACCGCCTGCAACCCGGCCTGGCGCCGCAGTTTCAGCGCGGCATGTTCACCCCCGAGGGTACGCAGGTCGGCAACCCCAGGCAATTGACCCAGGCGATTGCGCAACTGGCCCTGCAAACCGGGGCAGTGCTGATCACTGGCGAGGCGCGGGCGCTGTCCACCACGCCCGCAGGCGCCCAGGTGCATCTGGCCGATGGCCGTGTACTGCAGGCGCGCACGGTGGTGGTGGCCTGCGGCGCCTGGAGCAAACCGCTCGCGGCCAGCCTGGGCGATGTGGTACCGCTGGATACGGAGCGCGGCTACAACACCACCTTGCCGCTGCAAGGCTTTGCGCTGCAGCGCCAGCTTTACTTCAACGACCACGCCTTTGTCGTGACGCCGCTGGCCGATGGCATCCGCGTAGGCGGCGCCGTGGAGCTGGGCGGGCTGGCACTGCCGCCCAACTTCGAACGCTCCCGCGCCATGCTGGCCAAGGCCCAGCGCTTTCTACCGCAACTCGATACCCAGGGCGGCACGCAGTGGATGGGCTTTCGCCCGTCGATGCCCGACAGCCTGCCCGTCATCGGCACCGCCCGCGCCACCCCCAACGTCGTCTACGCCTTTGGCCATGGACACCTGGGCCTCACGCAATCGGCGGGTACCGCCCGCTTGGTGGCCGATCTGGCCTGCCAGCGCACGCCGCCGCTCGCCCTGGCGCCCTTCAGCGCAGCGCGTTTCGCCTGAGCATTTTTACGCCCCTTTTCAGCCACCTTCGGAGCTTTCTGCCATGCATAAAATCCATATCATCGACAGCCATACCGGCGGCGAGCCCACCCGCCTGGTGATCGATGGCTTTCCTGACCTGGGAACAGGCAGCATGGCCGAGCGCCGCGCACTGCTGGCCGAGCGCCACGACGATTGGCGCGCCGCCACCGTGCTGGAGCCGCGCGGCAGCGACGTGGTTGTGGGGGCTCTGCTGTGCGCGCCGGTCAACCCGGCGCATGCCGCAGGCGTGATCTTTTTCAACAACAGCGGCTACCTGGGCATGTGCGGCCACGGCACCATCGGCCTCGTGGCGTCGCTCGCCTACCTGGGCCGCATTGGCCCAGGCGAGCACACCATCGAAACGCCCGTCGGCAATATCTCCGCACACCTGCACGAAGACGGCAGCGTGAGCGTGCACAACGTACCGTCCCGGCGCTACCGCCACCACCTGACCGTGCAGGTGCCCGGCATCGGCGCCGTTACCGGCGACATTGCCTGGGGCGGCAACTGGTTCTTTCTCATCAACGACCACGGCCTGCGCGTGCAAAGCGACAACCTGGACGCCCTGACCAACTACACCTGGGCCGTGCGCCAGGCACTGGAGGCGCAAGGCATACGCGGCGATGATGGCGGCGAGATCGACCACATCGAGCTGTTTGCACCAGACGACAGCGCCGACAGCCGCAGCTTTGTGCTGTGCCCCGGCAAGGCCTATGACCGCTCGCCCTGCGGCACCGGCACCAGCGCCAAGCTGGCCTGCCTGGCGGCAGACGGCAAGCTCGCACCGGGCGCCGTGTGGCGCCAGGCGAGCGTGATCGGCAGCGTGTTCGAAGCCAGCTACCAGCCAGGCGCCGAAGGCCAGGTGCTGCCCACCATCCGGGGGCGCGCCCACCTCAGCGCAGACGCACATCTGTTGATAGAGGATGGTGATCCGTTTGCCTGGGGAATTAGGCTGTAGACTTTGCTGCGCGGCATCCGATTCGTTGTTTGACGCCGATGGCCTCACCGTCTGCCAGACACTCTTTCCGTATCCCATGAGCCCACGCACCGTCCAAACCAAGCCTCTTCCTCCCCCCAAGCGCCGGGCTGCCGATGTGGCCTATGACGCCATTGAGGCCTTGATCTGCACGCTGGAGCTGCAGCCGGGCAGCCCGGTGGTCGAAGCCGAAATCGCTGAGCGCACGGGCCTGGGGCGCACACCGGTGCGCGAGGCCTTGCTGCGGATGGTATCCATCGGGCTGATCGAGCCGCAGCCCCGGCGCGGCCTGCTGGTGTCGGGCATCGACCTGGCGGGCCACCTGGACATCGTGGCCACCCGCCGCGTGCTCGACCAGTTGATTGCCGCCTGCGCCGCACGCCGGGCCACCACCCACCAGCGAGAAGAAATCGTGCGCTGCGCAGCCCGCATGCACGATGCGGCAGAGCGTGGCCGTATCGACGACTACATGCGCGCCGACCATGAGCTCGACACCATCAGCCACCTGGCCAGCCGCAATCTGCCTGCCGTCAACTGTGTGGTGCCGCTCATCGTGCAATGCCGCCGCTTCTGGTACGCGTACCAGCACGCGGGCGACCTGATGGAAGGCGCCCGCGCCCATCTGGCGTTTGCGCAGGGCATTTCATCTGGCAACGAGGCGGCAGCCGTCGCGGGCTCCAACCAGCTGATGGACTACCTGGAGCACTTTGCGCGCCGGATCATCGACCAATGATCGGCCAGGGTTTTCGATGAAAACAGCCGCCAGTACATAAGCATCAAGCGCCAATAGCTATCTATTCAATAGCAACTCTGCCGTCAGCCATCCACCATCGTCCGCATCCACGCGGGCAGATCAACGGCCTTCTGGCGGTCAAAATCCACCCAGATCACCGTGGCGCCGCCGTTGGCATACACCACGCCGGGCTCGCCTGCCTTCTCGATCTCGTACCAGGTCTCGAATGCCGTGCGGGCCGGGTCGCTCACAGACATCTTCACCACCAGCTGCGCCGGATATTCGATCTGGCGCAGGTAGTTGCAGAAACAGTTGACGACCACCGGCCCCTGATTGCCGTCGTGCGGCGTCTCACGGGTGGAGCGCAGCCACTCGACCCGCGCGCTCTCCATGTAGCGAAAGTACACGGTGTTGTTGACGTGGCCGAGACAGTCCATGTCTCCCCAGCGGACATCCATGGGGGAGTCGTGCACCCAGCGTTTGTGATCAGGCAGCAGGATTTTCATGCCCGCCATCTTAGAACGTGTTTACGATCTACCCAGGTCGGCTGCTTCACCGCAGCAACGCAGGCTGTCGCCGACTTTCAGCCACACGAACCCGCCATCTCAGAAAAACAGAGTACTGGCGCGCATTTACCGCAATAATCTAGGGCTAACCCTAGGAACCAAGCAGTTACCGCACTGCAACATACACATAAAATCCTTGGCATTGCATGACACCATGCGCGCAAGGCATGGCAGTGTGATTTGCCTGAGCCTTTTTCAAGAATTACCGATACGGAGCCCCGATGACCAACGAAGAAATACTGGCCCAATTTGGCCCCCGCGAGTCGATGGAGTACGACGTCGTCATCGTGGGCGGCGGCCCCGGCGGTCTGGCCACGGCCATCCGCTTGAAACAGCTGGCTGCAGAGAAAGGTACCGACGTCTCCGTCGTAGTGCTGGAAAAAGGCTCCGAACCCGGCGCGCACACGCTCTCGGGTGCCATCATGGACCCGCGAGCCCTCACCGAGCTGATCCCCGACTGGAAGGAAAAAGGCGCCCCGCTCACGCAACCCGTGACGGAAGACGCCATGATTTTCCTCACCGAGAAATCGGGCCTGCGCACCCCCAACTGGCTGCTGCCCCCGTGCTTTCACAACGAAGGCAACTACATCGTGCAGCTGGGCTATGTCGTCAAGTGGCTGGCCGACCAGGCCGAAGCCCTGGGCGTGGAAATCTTCCCAGGCTTTGCTGCGGCCGAAGTGATCTACAACGAAGACGGCTCCGTCAAGGGTGTGGCCACCGGCAACATGGGCGTGGGCAAGGACGGCAACCCGACCGATGACTTCCAGCTCGGCATGGAGCTGCACGGCAAATACACCATCTTTGCCGAAGGCGCGCGTGGCAACCTGGGCAAGCAGCTGATTGCCAAATACCAGCTGGATGCCGGCAAAGACCCGCAGACCTACGGCATCGGCGTCAAGGAACTGTGGGAAATCGATCCTCAGCGCCACCAGCCGGGCTTTGTCATGCATACCGCCGGCTGGCCGATGAACAACGACACCTATGGTGGCGCCTTTCTCTACCACCTGGACGACAACAAGGTCACGCTCGGCTTCATCACCGGCCTCGATTACTCCAACCCCTATCTCTCGCCCTTTGAAGAGATGCAGCGCTGGAAGACCCACCCCAACATCCGCTACTACCTGGAAGGGGACGAGGCCAAGGGCATCAAGCCTGCCAAGCGCATTGGCTACGGCGCCCGCGCCATCACCGCAGGTGGCCTGATGAGCCTGCCCAAGACCGTGTTCCCGGGCGGCGCGCTGGTGGGTTGCGATGCAGGCTTTCTGAACGTGAGCCGCATCAAGGGCAGCCACGCCGCCATCAAGACCGGCATGCTGGCCGCCGAGGCTGCCTACGACGCGATCGTGGCTGGCCGCCAGGGCGACGAGCTGAGCGCCTACCCTGCCGCATTCGAAAAGAGCTGGTTGTACGAAGAGCTGAACAAGAGCCGCAACTTCAAGAGCTGGTTCAAGAAGGGGCTGGTGACAGCATCGATCATGAATGGCTTGGAGCAGTTCGTGCTGCGCGGCAATATCCCCTGGACCCTGCACCGCGACAAGCCTGACCACGCCTACCTCAAGCCCGCGTCGGAATGCCAGCCCATCGAATACCCCAAGCCCGATGGCAAGCTGACCTTTGACCGACTCTCCAGCGTATTCATCAGCAACACCAACCACGCAGAAAACCAGCCCGCGCACCTGACGCTCAAGGACGCTTCCATCCCCGTCAATGTAAATCTGGCCAAGTTTGCCGGCCCCGAGCAGCGCTACTGCCCTGCGGGCGTGTACGAGTTTGTGGCCGACGAGGAAAAAGGCGGCTCGGCCCAGCGCCTGCAGATCAATGCGCAGAACTGCGTGCACTGCAAGACCTGCGACATCAAGGACCCGACACAGAACATCGTGTGGGTGACTCCGGAAGGCGGCGGCGGCCCGAACTACTCGGGCATGTAGGCCTGGCCCGCCCTTCCACCCATGGCCGGCAACGGCTTTTTTTTTCGTCTCCCCTGGCTCGCATTGCCCGCATTGCGCCCGTTCACCGCCCCGTCCTTCCAGCCCATGGCAGTCTTTACCTAGCCTGCCATGGGGTTCCCCGCCAATACCGACATTTACCGACAAGACACCGCCTACCTGCGCACCAGAATAAGGCACATGCCAATGCTTCTCGGTTTCAGTGCCATCCACGCCAAGCGCTCCCTGTACAGCTTTGTATGCGGTGCACTCCTGCTGGCTGCGCCCGAAATTGCTTCGGCGCAGGTGACACGGGCCGCAACGGCCGCGCCCCCCGCAGCGGCCACTGCCCCGCCCAGTGCGGTGATCCTGGAGCTGGCCACCCGCTACAGCGCCGAGCGCTACATGGGCCTCTGGTACAAGGTAGGCAAGACCGAAATACCCAGCAACGAGCTTCGCACCCGGGAACGCTACGAAATGCTGCTGCGCTATGACGGAGCCGTGCGCGTCATCTACACCTACTACCTGCCGCTGACCAACCAATGGAAACGGGTGGAGGATTACATGGAGCCGCTGGACAAGAATGGCAGCGCCTTTCCGAGCGGCCACAAGACCGACCCGCCCGTCACCTTCCGCATCAACCGTTTTGGCAACCTGCTGAGCGTTGACTACCGCACTTTCGCCATCGACGCCAACTACCAATGGGCACTCGTCAAGGGACCTGGAGCAGGCTCCTATTTCGTGCTCTCCCGCTCGCCCACCATCCCCGAGCCGCTGCGCCGGGCGCTCACGCAGTTAGCCAAACGCAACTACCCGGACATGGGCGACCTCGTCTGGTCCAGTCTCGAGGGCGAGAAGTAGCCGCCTGCCAGCACCTTTGGCCATGCATGTTTACTGCGCCGCCCATGCAAAAAACCAGGAACATTGCATTTTTTTAGCGCCAAAAATCAGTTGCAAGCATTTTTATTTCCATTTCAAGTCCAACTGCGCCTGCAAGCATTCATTTTTTCCGCATCGTCGCAACTAGGGCTCTCCCTGAGTTCAAAAACCATCATCGCCCGTTAACAGGGGTGTAGACTGCTGCCACTTGCTTGCAACGCGCGGCGCTGCAGCTACGAATATCAACACACCCTGGCGGAGATACACGAATGAAGAAACTGGCATGGGCGCCTCTGGGCGCAGTGGCACTGGCAATTGCTGCAATCGCGCCGGCGCAGGCCGCCGATCAGAAATCGGTTGCCGTGACCGCCATCGTTGAACACCCCGCGCTGGATGCGGTGCGCGACGGTGTCAAGGCCGCTCTGAAGACCGAAGGCTTTGAAGAGGGCAAGAACCTGAAGTGGCAGTACCAGAGCGCCCAGGGCAATCCCGGCACCGCCGCGCAGATCGCCCGCAAGTTCGTCGGTGACAAGCCCGATGCCATCGTGGCCATCGCCACGCCTTCGGCCCAGGCTCTCGTCGCTGCAACGAAGACGGTTCCCGTGGTGTTCTCCGCCGTGACCGATCCGGTGGCCGCCAAGCTGGTGCCCAGCTGGGAGCCATCGAAGAACAATGTGACCGGCGTATCCGACCTGCTGGCACTGGACAAGCAGATGGAACTGGTCAAGAAGGTCGTGCCCAATGCCAAGCGCGTGGGCATGGTCTACAACCCGGGCGAAGCCAACTCGGCCGTCGTCGTGAAAGAGCTGAAGGAACTGCTGCCCAAGCTGGGCATGACCCTGGTGGAAGCCGCAGCTCCCCGCTCGGTGGATGTCTCCAGCGCAGCCCGTTCGCTGGTTGGCAAGGTCGATGTGATCTACACCAACACCGACAACAACGTCGTGTCCTCGTACGAAGCCCTGGTCAAGGTTGGCCAGGATTCCAAGGTGCCGCTGGTGGCATCGGACACCGACTCGGTGGCACGTGGCGCCGTGGCTGCCATGGGCATCAACTACCGTGACCTGGGCGAGCAGACCGGCCGCATGGTGGCGCGCATCCTCAAGGGCGAAAAGCCCGGCGACATCAAGACCGAAGTCTCGACCAAGATGGAGCTGTTCGTGAACCCCGGCGCTGCCGAGAAGCAAGGCATCAAACTGAGCGACGAGCTGGTCAAGTCGGCCGCCAAGGTGGTTCAGTAATGCCGCATTGCCTGCTGCTGTGCTGACCGTGCAGCGCAGGCGATGACAAGATGCAGCCCCGCCAGAAGCGGGGCTTGTTTTATCTAGCCACCTCTTAGATAAGAAAAATCCATGACCTTATTTTCATTTTTGGGAGCCATCGAGATCGGCCTGATCTTCGCGCTGGTCGCGCTCGGTGTGTTCATCTCCTTTCGCCTGCTCCGTTTTCCCGACCTGACGGTGGACGGCAGCTTTCCGCTGGGCGGCGCCGTCTGCGCGGTGATGATTACCAGCGGCTACAGCCCCATCGTCGCCACCATCGGCGCGGCGCTGGCGGGTGCCGTGGCGGGCCTGATCACCGGCTGGCTCAACGTCAAGCTCAAGATCATGGACCTGCTGGCCTCCATCCTGATGATGATCGGCCTGTACTCGGTCAACCTGCGCATCATGGGCGGCCCCAATGTGCCGCTGATCAACGACCCCACCCTCTTCAACCAGCTGCAGCCCTCCGGCATGGAAGACTACGTGTTCCGCCCCCTGCTGCTGATCGTGATCGTGATTCTTGCCAAGCTCGCCATGGACTGGTTCTTCCTGACCGAGCGGGGCCTGGCCATCCGTGCCACCGGCACCAACGCCCGCATGGCACGCGCCCAGGGCGTCAACACCGGCGGCATGATCCTGCTGGGCATGGCGGTCTCGAACGCACTGGTGGGCCTGGCTGGCGCGCTGTTTGCCCAGACCCAGGGCGGCGCAGACAGCTCCATGGGCATCGGCACCATCGTGATCGGCCTGGCGGCGGTGATCGTTGGCGAATCCATCCTGCCGTCGCGCAAGCTGATTCTGGCAACCCTGGCCGTCGTGATTGGCGCCATCGTGTACCGTTTCTTCATTGCCCTGGCATTGAACAGCGACTTCATCGGCCTCAAGGCCCAGGACTTGAATCTGGTGACCGCGCTGCTCGTGACCGTGGCACTGGTGATACCCCAGCTCAAGCGCAAGCTCAGCAAGAAGCCCTAAGCCCAGAATCGGAGAATAGCCATGCTGAGCGCAAAAGACCTCAAGATCACCTTCAACCCCGGCACGCCCATCGAAACCCGCGCCCTGCGCGGCATGACGCTGGAGATTCCTGCCGGCCAGTTTGTCACCGTCATCGGCTCCAATGGGGCCGGCAAATCAACCTTCCTCAACGCCATCTCGGGCGACCTGATGGTCGACACCGGCAGCATCGTCATCGACGATGAGGACATGACGCGCAAGCCCGTCTGGGACCGCGCCCACAAGGTGGCCCGCGTCTTTCAGGACCCGATGGCCGGCACCTGCGAAGACCTGTCCATCGAAGAGAACATGGCCCTGGCGCACGAGCGCGGCAACTTCCGTGGCCTGTCCAAAGCCGTGAAGAACGCCAACCGCGAGCTGTACCGCGAGCGCCTCGCTACCCTGGGTCTGGGCCTGGAAAACCGCCTGACCGACCGCATCGGCCTGCTCTCGGGCGGCCAGCGGCAGGCCGTGAGCCTGCTGATGGCAGCGCTCCAGCCTTCGCGCATCCTGCTGCTCGATGAGCACACCGCAGCGCTTGACCCGCGCACGGCCGACTTTGTGCTCAACCTCACCGCACGCATTGTGGAAGAAGGAAAGCTCACCACGATGATGGTGACCCACAGCATGCGCCAGGCGCTCGACGTCGGCACCCGCACCGTGATGCTGCACCAGGGCCAGGTCGTTCTGGATGTGAGCGGCGAAGAGCGCGCCCGCATGGATGTGCCTGACCTGCTGCAGATGTTCGAGAAGGTGCGCGGCGAAAAACTGGCCGATGATGCCCTGCTGCTGAGCTGACAGGTTTCTCGCTTCCACCCCGGCATCCAACAAGGCAGCGGCCATCCACCACGGTGGACCCGCTGCCTTTCTGCTTTCATCGCTACCAGTTGACCTGCATCAAGTTCGCAGGTAGCGCCGCACCGCCCATGCGGCCATGGCCGGGAAGATGGCAAACACCCCAAACAGCCAGCCCGCAGAGAAACCCAGCACGGCCCGATCGGCTGTCTGCGCGAGCCCCAGCGCATTGGCCGCCAGGCCCACCAGCGCGGCACCCACCGCCATGCCGTACAGCTGCACCGTGGTGATGGCGGATGCGGCAGCGTCCGCCTCCCCCTTGCCTGCGTTCAGCATGATGGCGTTGAGCACATGCGGCCAGGCCATGCCCACCCCCAAGCCCAGCAGTGCCAATGCCATGCCGCTGGCCACCAGCGCCACACTCCCCTGCCAGGGCATGGCCAGCGCCAGGATCACCAGGGCCAGCGCGCACAGCACCGGCCCCCGGAACATCAACGCCCGGCCCGCCGCCCCGCTCTTGCCGGAAAACAGCACCGATGCGGCCGACCAGCCGCCCGCCAGCAAGGCGGTGACATAACCAGCCGTCAAGGGCCGCAACCCGTGCAGGTGCTGCAGCAGGTAAGGCACGAACACCTCCGTCATGGTGCCGATCAGCAGCAGCGCCACGGCGGCATACAGCATGCCCAGTGGGTGGGCGAGCGTGCTGCCGCCCTGGGGCAGCAGGCGCTGCGCAGCATGGCGCTCACGGGCAATGGCACAGGCACCGGTCAGCAGGCCTGCTGCAGCCAGCAGCCACTGCCACAGCGGCACATTCACCACACTGGCTGCGGCCACCAGCAACACCGACAGCGCCAGCAAGGCAATCTGCTTCACGGCAATACCTGCACCGCCCGAGCCAGCGCGGCTGAGCAAGCGCGAAGGCGCCAGCTGGCGCTGCACCAGAAGCATTTGCAGCACAAGCAAGGGCAGCAAGGCCCCGAAAGCGAGGCGCCAATGGCCCGCCTGGGCAAACAGGCCGCCCACCGCTGGTCCGCTCAGGGTGGCGATGCCCCACATGGCTGAAATCAGCGCAATGGCACGCGGCCACAGCGCAGGCGGAAACACCAGGCGGATCAACGTGTAGCTGAGCGCACCCACGGTGCCGCCCCCCAGGCCCTGCACGGTTCTGCCTGCCAGCAACATCGGCATGGAACTGGCCATGGCACACAGCAAGGTGCCCAGTGCAAACACCAGCAGGGCAGCCAGCATTGCCGCACGCGCACCGTGCCGCGACAGCAGCCGCACGGACAGTGCAGCCCCCACAATGGAAGCCACCACGAACAAGGTCGTGCTCCACGCATACCATGCCATGCCACCGATCTCCTGCACGACCGACGGCAGGATGGTAGTGACGATGTGCACATTGATGGCGTGCATGGCGACGGCGCCGGTCAAGGCCAGGGCCGTGAGGCCGTGCTGGCGGCCGAGCAACTGGCCCCAGCTGGCCGGGGCCTGCTGCGCATCCGCAGTGCTGCCGGGCGTTGATGCCGAAGAAGTGGTGGTTTCCATGGATATCCTTGCCGATAGATAATGCAAGCATTCTCTTTGAAAATTACCCACTGTTATCAATAAAACAAGTTATCACTTGCATAAATAAATGCAATCCCATTTCGCCACCACCGAACACTCCTCCGCCATGCGCATGCTGGAGGCGCTCAAAAAGCAGGCGCCAGCCAGCACCGCCGAGCTGGCCCGGGCCTTGCAGATGACCTCCGAGGCGGCGCGCCAGCAGATCAACCGGCTTGCCGAGCAGGCGCTGGTGCAGGCCCACATGCAAAAGCCCGCCGGTGCCGGCAGGCCCCGCCAACTGTGGACGCTGACGGCCGCAGGCCAGCGCTACTTCCCCGATGCCCATGCGCAGCTCACGGTGCAGTTGATCGGCTCCATCCAGAAGCTGTTTGGCCAGCAAGGCATGGACAGCCTGATCAGCGAGCGCGAAGCACAATCGCGGGCCCGCTACCAGGCGCACTGCACGGCCCCAGAGCTTGCACAGCGCCTGGCCCAATTGGCCGCCATCCGAACGGAAGAAGGCTATATGGCGCATGTGGAACCACACGGCCAGGGCTGGCTCCTGGTCGAAGACCACTGCCCCATCTGCGCAGCGGCAAGCGCCTGCCGTGGTTTTTGCCGCTCGGAGCAGGCCTTGTTTCAGGAAGTGCTGGCCGATGTCGCCACCCTGGAGCGCAGCGAATACCTGCTCGAAGCAGGCCAGCGCTGCGTGTATGTGGTGCAACCGCTGCAGCAGCCAAGCCACTGAATTTCAGCGTTCAGGTCGACGCAGCCACCCCCGCTGCGGCGCGGGCAGGCTTGGCCATGGCTGCGCAAACCATCAAGGCCAACAAGGCCAGCAGTGCAGCGCCCCATTCGGCGTACTGCAGGCCCAGCGCATTGGCCTGGTGCCAGGCTTCATCGCTTGCATCATGCAGGCCGGTCAACGGCGCTGCCGCCACCATCACCAGCACTGCCAGCCCCAGGGCAGCACCTACCTGCTGGGCCGTGGCGGCCACGCCCGATGCCACACCCTGCTGCCCGGGCGCAATGCCCTCGCCCACCAGTACCCACATGCCCGTCCAGCTGGCACCCTGGCCGATGCTCATCACCACAAAGCCGGGCACCAGCCACCAGTAGTTGCCTGCCTGTGGCAACACAGCTGCCGTCCACACCATGCCCAACAAACCTGCCACCCAACCGGCCAGCAGCACTGATCGCGCGCCGTGCGGTGCCAGACCACGCTCGGCCAGGCGGATGCCCACCGTGCAGACGATGGTGGGCAGCACGAAGGCCAGACCCGCCTGCATGGGGCTCCAGCCCAGCACCTGCTGAAAGTACAGGCCCAGAAAGTAGTACTGCACGCCATAGCTGCCCATGAAAAGCATGGCCAGCAGCATGGCCGTCTGCAGGCCGCGCACACGCAGCATGGCCAGCGGCATCAGGGGTGCCGCGACACGCTTTTCAATGGCGACAAAGGCCGCCAGAGCCAGGATGGCGAGCAGTAGCACTGTGGCGGTGCGCCAGTCCGTCCACCCCCACTGCGGGCCTTGCACCAGCGCCGCCACCAGCAGGCTGCTGCCCACGGTGACACTGATGCAGCCCGCCACATCGAACCGGCGCCGGGCACGCGGCACACTGGGCATGGCAGGCAGATAGCGCAGCGCCGCCACGGCGCAGGGCCAGGCAATCGGCACCAGTACCCACAGCACCCAGTGCCAGCCCAGGGTTTCGGTCAGCACGCCGCCAAGCAAGGCCCCGGCGGCGAGGCCTGCAGCACTGGCCATGCTCCAGACGGCCAGCGCGCGGTTGCGCGCAGCGCCAGCAGCGTACAGGGTATTGATCATCGACAAGGTGGCCGGGAACAGCAAGGCCGCCCCCACGCCCTGCCCGGCGCGCGCAGCCACCAGTTGCCAGGCTTCGGCGGCAAAACCACCCGCCCATGAGGCGAGCCCGAACAGCGCCATGGCAGCCACATACATGCGCCGTTGGCCCAGCAGATCGGCGCAACGCCCGCCCAGCAGCAGGCAGCCGCCAAAGGCCACGCTGTAGCTGCTGATCACCCACTGCAGGTGGCGGGCATCGAGCTGCAGCTGCTTGCCCATGGCATCGAGCGCCACGAAGACGATGGTCGCGTCCAGCGCGATCAGGAACTGCGCGAGCGACAACAGCGCAAGCGCGGCACGGGGATGGCGCAGCACGGTTGGTGCTGCGCTGCTTGAAACAGATTCTCTAGGCATGGCTTCATCACTCAGGAGGAAAAGGCCTGCAGGGCATGGCACCCTGCAGGCAGTGATGACCGGTCAGGCAGGATCGTATTTAATTCACCAGCAAAGATAAATACGAAAAATATCTTTTACTTATGCAAAAATGAATCAATCAATTACCAATCAATTCCCAGACAGACGATGAGACTGATGCCATGGACCTGAATGCCGTACACATGCTCGTCAAGGTGGCCGAGATGAAGAGCTTCACCCAGGCTGCGCACTGCCTGGGCACGACGCAGTCGCGCATATCGCGCGCCATTGCACAGCTGGAGGCTGAGCTGGGCACCCGGCTGCTGCACCGCAATACGCGCAATGTCTCGCTCACCCCCGATGGCTGCACGCTCGTGGACCGCAGCGCCGAATTGATTGCCGGCCTGGACGAGGCCCGCAAGCTGCTGCTGGACCGCCGCTGCGAGCCCACGGGTGTGCTGCGCATGACGGCGCCGTCGGTGCTGGGGCGGGTGGTGCTGACACCGCTCCTCGGCCAGCTGCTGGAGCAATACCCTGCCTTGCAGATTGACGCCAGCTTCACCGACCGGCTGGTTGACATGGTGGACGAGGGCTTTGACGCGGCCCTGCGCATCGGCCCGCTGGCCGACAGCCGCATGATCGCCCGCAGCCTGCCGCCGCTGCACTGGGTGACGGTGGCCTCTCCGCAGTATCTGGCCCGGCACGGAACGCCGCAGACGCAGGAGGCGCTGGCCGAACACCGGTGCCTCTCCGTCTACAACCACTACCGGGGTTTTCTGGTGCCCTGGCAGTTCAAGCAGGCAGAAGGCAAGGCCGAAGACTGGCTGCCGCCCGTCAGCATCAGCTTTGACAGCGGCGACCCGCTGATTGAAGGCGCCTTGGCCGGGCTGGGCGTTGCACAGGTCATGGAATTTGCCGTGCGCGAACACATTGCCAGCGGGCGCCTGGTGCGCGTACTGCCCCAGCTCGAAGGCCGCAGCCGCGAGCTTTCCCTGGTCTACCCCCGCACACGGCATGCCTCTCCCAAGATCAAGGCGCTGGGCGCGCTGCTTCTGGCACACAGCCACTGGTAGCAGCCTAGGCCCTGCAGCGCACCGGAGGGAACTCACCTCTTTTTGCTATCAATTTATAAGTGAAGGTGCTTGACCAGAAGCCACTGGATGCCCTCTTACGCACGAGTTGTGGTGCCAGCGCGCATGCGTCGTTCAAATTCATGCAACGCTGCGTTCAAATCGCGCATCTACTGCGCGCAGTGGATGTGGCTACAGTTGTGTTTCAGGAAATCACACAGAGCCGGACATCACAAAACAGGTCCATGCCCATGTGGTTTTCATGTTCTGGCACCGTGCTCGCTTCCCGGGCCGGCCACTCACTCATACAAAGGAAATCGCAATGGCTAAAGTTCTGGTTCTCTACCATTCCATGTACGGTCACATCGAAACCATGGCCGCCAAGATTGCCGAAGGCGCCAAGAGCGTGCCCGGCACCGAGGTGACGGTCAAGCGCGTGCCCGAAACCATGCCTGCAGACGCTTTCAAGGCTGCCGGCGGAAAGACGGACCAGGCCGCCGCCGTGGCTTCGCCTGCCGAGCTGGGCGACTACGATGCCATCATCTTCGGCACCCCCACCCGCTTTGGCAACATGAGCGGCCAGATGCGCAGCTTTCTCGACCAGACCGGCGGCCTCTGGGCCAAGGGCGCGCTGGCAGGCAAGGTGGGCAGCGTGTTCACCTCCACCGGCACGCTGGGCGGCCAGGAAACCACCGTCACCTCGTTCTGGAACACCCTGGCCCACCACGGCATGGTGATCGTGCCCGCCGGCTTTGGCCTGCCTTCGCAGTTTGACCTGTCGCAAGTCAAGGGCGGCTCGCCCTACGGTGCCGCCACCGTGGCAGGCGCTGACGGTTCGCGCCAGCCTTCCGCTCCCGAGCTGGATCTGGCCTTTGCCCAGGGCGCCAAGGTCGCCACCCTTGCTGCCAAGATCGCAGCTTAAGAGCGTGTTCACGATCTCTACGCTGCCGTCTGCTTCGTTGCAGCGATTGCGTTGAGTTCCGGCGGGCCCGCCCTCATTGGAGGGTGGGCCCGCCTGCATACGCTCAGTCCCAGGCTGGTGCCAGGCCTTCGGGGTTGACTTCGCGGCCATTGCGCTCCAGCGTGGCGATCAGGGCCATGTCTTGGGCATCCAGTTTCAGGTCGCGGGCCAGCAGGTTGCTGGCCAGGTTTTCGCGCTTGGTCGACGACGGAATCACCGCGTAGCCCAGTTGCAGCGCCCAGGCCAATGCCACCTGCGCCACCGTGGCCTGGTGCTTGTCGGCAATACGAGCCAGCACCGGGTCCTTGAGCACCTTGCCATAGGCCAGGGTCATGTAGGAGGTCACCTGGATGCCCTGCTCCTGGAGGACAGCCGTCAGCTTGTGGCCCTGCAGATAGGGGCTCAACTCGATCTGGTTGGTGGCAATTTCGCCCTTGCCCACCGCAGCAATCGCCTGGCGCGTCAGTTCGATGTTGAAGTTGGAGATGCCGATCTGGCGGGTCAGGCCCAGCGCCTTGGCCTCGGCCAGCGCCTCCATGAATTCGGGCAGCTCCACACCGTTGCCAGGCGCAGGCCAGTGGATCAGCGTCAAGTCCACATGGTCGGTGCGCAGTTTTTTCAGGCTCTCACGCAGGCTGGGCACCAGCTTGGCCCTGGCGTAGTTGTCGGTCCAGATCTTGGTGGTCACGAAAAGATCAGCACGCGGCACGCCGCTCTCGGCAATCGCCTGGCCAACCTCGGCCTCGTTGCCGTAAATCTGCGCGGTATCGACGGCGCGGTAACCCACGTCCAGCGCATTGCGCACCGAATCGATGACGGTCTGGCCGGTCAGGCGGAACGTGCCGACGCCGAAGGAAGGGATAGGGCTCATGAAAGGACTCCTCAAACAGGTGAATGGAACGCAAGGAACAGAATGCAGCCATGCTGCAGTTGGGCCGTTGCGCTTGATGGATGACAGTGTGCCCGGTTAATATTTGCAGATTAAGCCCCTTATCAACCAATATCTCTTGATTAAAAATCAATAATGAAAACCACCCTCGATGAACTGCAGGCCTTTGCGGCCGTGGTGGACACGGGGTCGATCACGGCAGCCTCCGAACTGCTCGGCCTGACGATCTCTGCCACGAGCCGCACCCTGGGACGGCTGGAGGAAAAGCTTCAGACCACCTTGCTGCGCCGCACCACGCGCAGGCTGGAACTGACCGAGGAAGGCGCCACCTTTTTGCAGCGCGCCCGGGTCATCCTGTCCCTGGTGGATGAAGCCGAAGAACAGATGGCCGCGCGCCGCGTGCGGCCTGCGGGGCGGTTGCGGGTGGACGCGGCCACCCCTTTCATGCTGCATGTGCTGGTGCCGCTGATCGAAGGCTTCAGCACGCGCTACCCCGAGGTGGAGCTGGAGCTGAACTCCAACGAAGGCATCATCGACCTGATCGAAAAGCGCACCGATGTGGCGTTCCGCATCGGGGTACTGAAGGACTCCAGCCTGCACGCCCGCCCCATCGGCACCAGCCGCGTGCGGGTGCTCGCGAGCCCTGCCTATCTGGATCGCCATGGCATGCCGGCCGAGCCCGCACAGCTCACCCAGGCGGGCGGGCCGCACACCTTGCTGGGCTTTACCCAGCCCGAGTCACTGAACGACTGGCCGCTGCGCGGTGTGGAGGGCAACGCCCTGCGCATCCAGCCCGCGATTAGCTCATCCAGTGGAGAAACGCTCAGGCACATGGCACTTGCAGGCCTGGGCATCGCCAGCCTGTCGGATTTCATGACACGCGAAGACCGCCGCAGTGGCCAGCTCGTGCAGCTCTTTGCAGCGCAGACATTGGACGTGCGCCAGTCCATCAATGCCGTTTACTACCGCAACACGGCGCTGGCGGCGCGCATCACCTGCTTTGTAGACTACGTGGCCCAGACGCTGGGCCAGCAGGCGTTCGAGAACTGAATTCGCCCTTCATCGGCAAACATGCCCGGGTGCTGACGCAGCCGGGCATGCCTGGAATGTGCCGCAGCCTCTATGGCAAGCGATCAGATGCGGCGCTGGCGTGTGACACAGAAGGCCCCCAACCAGCCCATCATCAGCGCCAGCAGCAGGTACCCCAAGGGCCCGCCTACAGGAACCGGCTTTGGCGTGGGCTTGCTGCCGCCATCGCCTCCACCGTCGCCATTGTCCCCGCCGTCATCGCCACCGCCAGTCAGCGGGTTGAGCACTTCGACCTGTGCGTTGCCCCCTGTGGGAACGACAACCGGATTGCCGGTGTAGCTGGGTGCGCCCCAGTTGAACTTGGCTGGCGCAGCGGCCTTGCCGGTTTCGGTGACTGTGCAGGAAGCATGGGCGGGCAGCGCCGCCAGGGTGACCGATGCCGTCTGGCCATTGACCACGGCAATGCTGGCAGTGCGCACCCCATCCACACCGCAGTCCAGCGAAAAATCAAATGTGCCATTGACAAGGGCCACGGCTGCCGCATCTCCGGTGATCCGCTTGGTCAGTTGCAGCCCACCGGTCTGGCGCTGCACCCGGTTGGTGACCGTAAAGCCTGCATCCTGAGCGCTGACCTCGGGCGTTCCCACCCAGGTGTAGCCTGCAGGTGCTGCTGGCGGGGTGTCTTCGGTTGCGGTGCAGGTGTCGCCGTCGTAGAAGAGGACCGGGGCGCTGGTACCGGTGGTCGCCCCAGCGGGCACCGTGGCCGACCAGGCCTGCGCGGGCTGCGAGCCGCAGACCATGGTGCCGGTAAAGGTCATGGGGCTGGACAGGCCCGTGGCCAGACCGTCGATCACCTTGGTCACCGTCCGGGCCGTAGTGGTGTTGAATATCTGCAGATTCACATGGCTCTCGTTAGAGGCCAGGATGGGATCGACCACGCCAGAAGCCACGGCGGCATAGCCGGTATTGGTGTAGGTTCCGGGCAGATAGCCTGCGGTGGTGCGGATCACGAACTGCACCGCTCCCCCGTTGCCCAGTGATGCAATGGTGCTGCTGACCGAGCGCGTTGCTGGGTCGTAGTTCACCGAAGCACCGCAGACAGCCGGGGCCGTCAGCACAGAGCATGCTGCGTCGACAAAAGTCACGCCCTGGGGCAGCGGATCGGAGAACAGCACATTGGCGGTATCGGAGGGGCCGGCGTTGTAGACATCCACGGAATACGTCACCATGCCGCCGCGATTGGCCGTGACCGGCGCCACCGATTTGTTGACCGAGACGTTGGAGCAGCTGAAACGCGACATGGTCACGGTCGCAGTGTTGTCCCACGGAGTCTGTTCATCCGTGCCATCGGGCGGTCCTGCAGAAAATTCATTGACCAGATAACCCGAAGGCCAGTTGCAGCCGCTTTGCGAGTAGCCATAGGTCAGCGAATAGGTGATCGTCAGCGAGCCACCGACGGGCAGCTTGGGAACCACCGCCTGGAAGGGCCAGGAAAAGCCGCTGATGCTGCCTGAATAAGGCGCAGGAAAGGCCGATGCATCCGGGCACACGGCGCCATTGGCCGCCGAGCAATTGATCACCGATGACTGCACATCGAGGCTCGCACCCAGCTCAAAGGTGATCAGGCGATCGGCGATGCTGGCGCCATCGGCCGGGTTCGGGCCCTTGTTGGTTACCGTCACGGTGTAGGTGACCGGAACGCCCGGCTGGTAGGCATCGGAGCTTTGCGTCTTGGTCACTGCCAGATCGGTTCTGGGGCAATCCGCCGTTGCTGGGACGATGATGGGCACTGACACGAAATTGTTGCCGGTAATGGAGTCCTCCAGGCCGTCTGGCGGATTGGTGGCAAACTCGTTGTTCAGCCCCCCAAGCGTTCTGCCGCATGGAATCGGTGCGTTGATGCGCGTCTGCACCTCGTAGACGATGGTGAGGCGCCCGTTGACCGGCAGGACCGGCACCTGGGTATTGAACAGCGTGGCGCCCGACGCATTGCCCGATGGATTGAGAAACTCGGAATTCGCAGGGCATACCGCACCGAAATCCGCCACGCAGCTCTGGAACTGGGCTGCGGCATCGAAATATGCGGCAGAGCCGCCGTGGGTCCTGATCACGTCGGAGATGTAGGCGCCGTCGGCAGCTTCCGGCCCCGCATTGGTCAGCACCATGGTGTAGGTGACGAGGTCTCCCATCTGTGGCGTGACCGGGTCCTGGGTCTTGAGCACCTGCAGGTCCGTCTGCCGGCAAGGGGGCGTGCCGGGCACCTGCAGGATGGCCGCTTGCTGGTTGTTGTTGGGGCTGGTGTCATTCATCCCATCGAGCAACTGGATCGAGGCGGTGTTGAACAGCTGCCCGGCAGGCCTGCCGCAGGCTGCATTCGGCACCAGATAGGGCGTCATGGTGTAGCTCACCGTCACGGCGCCGCCCGGTGGCAGCGCCGGAATGGTGGCGTTGAACACCGGGCTGTAGCTGCTCTGCCCCGAGCGGTTGGGAAAGCTCGCGTTGTCCGGGCACTGCGCGCCGCCCGTTGCCGTGCACTGGTTGAACACCAGATCGGCCGCAATATGGCTGATGAAGCTGTTGGAGAGCGTATCCCACAACACCACGCCGTCTGCGGCTCCCGGCCCGTTGTTGGTGAGACTGATGGTGTAGGTCAGGGGCACGCCGGATTGGTAGGTGTCGGTGCTCTGCGACTTGGTGACCCCCAGGTCCACGTCGTAGCGCATGGCGGTACTGACGGAGCTGGTGTTCGAATTGGGCAAGGGGTCCGTCACACCGGCGGGCGGGCTGATGGTGGCCGTGTTCGTCAACGTGGTCGGGCCGGTCACGCCAAACCGGCCGGTGATCTGCACCCGCACCTTGCCCAGGTTGGGAAAGGTCGACAGCGTGCCGGACACCGTTCCGTTGACGACCGACAAATCAGCGGGGCATACCGCGCCACCGGTTGCCAATGTACATGTCGCCTGCACATTGGTGACCCCAGCCGGCAATGGATCCTGGAAGCTCGCGCCATTGGCGGCGTCCTGGCCATTGTTATCCATTTCCAGAATATAGGTAAAACCTGTACCACCTATACCCGACGAAGGGCCGAACTTGGTGATTTGCACATCGGCTGTCTGTGCCCAGGCATGCAAAGGTGATGTTGCCAACACCAGCGCGGCAACCATATATTGGACAGCAGTCAACAAGATACTGAAAAGTGGATTTTTTTGTGCCATGGAAACTATCCTTTATCTTTGTATAAAGGCCTCTCCAAAAATGAATACAAATGCACAATCCACGATTTCCGCATAAATTCACTGGGTGCAGAAATACATACCAACCGGCCCGATGGAAGTGCGCTGCCCGAAGATCCCCTCACAGTCTCCCCAGGAAGCACAATTATCCAAATCAATAGTCTTCACGAGAAGACTTAGTAATTTTAAAAAATCTTAAAACAACATTTGTTTACACTCACACTCAATAAACCTTGCGACGTTTCCCTCCGCCTAGCACACAATGAAAAAAATCGCAATGTTCATTTGAACAGGCAATAGCTTAATAGAGCGTAGATATAAAGCACCAATATGGCGCATGGCAACCCAATCAGTTCAGACCAACCACATATTATTGCTCTTGAAAATGGATTGTGGATATTCTCAGAAATTCTCTTTAGAAAAAGAAAATCGCATTATTCAAATTCTCGGAATTTCTTGCGCGCAGCAAGACTGAAGCAATGAAAAGGACTTGCCATGGAGACCCCGCACTACCCCCGATATTCCCTTGCTTCGTTGGGGACGCCTAGTTGGGGACGCCAAGCCCCGTCATACGTTCGTATTGCCTGCGGCACCACCTGACGTGGCCCGGCACCCGTCGCCACCGCAAGGCTGCCATTTGCCGGGTGGCGTTGGCGGCCCTCAAGCCGCCATGGGTTTGTTCACACGCCCAGCGGCAGATCCGCCTTTTTCAGCGTCCGCAGCACAAAGCTCGACTGGCTGTGACGAATGCCCTTGATCTTGTAGAGCTTCTCGCGCAGCAGGCGCTCGTAATCACGCGTGTCCTTCACCACCACCCGCAACAGGTAGTCGTACTCGCCGGAGACAAGGTGCGCCTCCACCACCTCGGGGATGGTGGCCAGCATTTCGCCAAACTTCTCCAGCGTGTTGTCCGAGTGGCTGTCGAGCGTGACCTGTACCAGCACCGTGTCACCCAAGCCCAGAGCCTGCGAGTTCAGCCGCACGGTATAGCCTTCGATCACCCCCGCCTCCTCCAGCTTCTTGATTCGACCCCAGCACGGCGAGGGGCTCAATCCCACGGCATGGCCGATGTCCTGCAGACTGGCGCGGCTGTTGGCCTGCAGCACCGCAAGAATTTTTCGGTCAAGACGATCAAGCAGCATATTTTTCCACCATTTTCCATTGATAAGAATTTTCATCTGATTTTAGGAAAATTATCAGATAAAACAAAATTTCTTCCCAGTGGCCCGGGCCCATACTTTGGGCATCGAAACACTTTTACCGAAGCCGCTTTCTTGCAGAGCCTGCTTACCGGCAGCCCCTCTCACCGCCCGCCCCCAGGCAGTTACCGCTGCCATGGGGGCGGGTTGTTTTACAGCTGTTGCACGGCTTCAACAGTGGCCGCCTGAAGCTCCTCGTCCCTCCCCAGGCGTAACAGAACTGTTGCAATTAGAGAGCCACGGCATTCTGTCCTACAGCTGCTGCCCGTGGCATAGTGGCGCCAAATCACAAACGACAACGAAGCAGCTATGTTCAAGCGACTCAATGATCTGTCTGAAAGCCACGGATCCCTGCAGGCAGGCAAGGGGATGGTGGCAGGGGTGATCGCCCTCATCCTGGCGGCACTGTGTTTTCTGGGGGTGATGGCATTTCACTTTCCGCAGTACCTGACGACCCCCGAGCTGCGCCGCAGCTACAACGTGGATGTGATGCGGCAGTTGCTGTTCTGGTGCATGGTGATCGCAGGCGGCCTGTCGGTGGCACTGATCGTGCTGGGCCGCGTGCGCTGGCTGGCTGCGTCGGCCTTCGGGCTGGTGGTGCTGTCGGCGCTGCTGGGCGGCCACAAGGTGCCGGTGGGCGAATTTGCCACCAACACCCCCTACATTGGCCTGGACTGGTTCATCCTCGATCTGCTGGGCAGTTCGCTGATCTTCATCTTCATCGAGAAGCTGTTTGCACTGCGCAAGGACCAGCCGGTGTTTCGTCCCGAATGGCAGACCGACTTCCATCACTTTCTCGTCAACCACATGGTGGTGGGCTTCATCCTGCTGGCCACCAATCTGATGGTGCACAAGCTGTTTGGCTGGGCCGCCAACGACGGTATCCGTGGCTGGGTGGCCAACCTGAACTTCTGGGTGTCGCTGTTCCTGATCATCCTCGTGGCCGATCTGGTGCAGTACTGGACGCACCGTGCCTACCACGAGGTGCCGCTCTTGTGGCGCATCCACGCCGTGCACCACAGCGTCAAGAGCATGGACTGGCTGGCCGGTTCGCGCCAGCACATCCTGGAGCTGCTGATCACCCGCACGCTGGTGCTGGCCCCCATCTATGTGCTGGGCTTTGCGAAGGAAGTGATTGATGCCTACATCATCATCGTCGGCTTCCAGGCCGTGTTCAACCACGCGAACGTGAGCGTGCGCCTGGGGCCGCTGCGCTACATCATCGTCACGCCCAACTTCCACCACTGGCACCACAGTCAGGACCAGGAGGCGCTGGACAAGAACTATGCGGCGCACTTTGCCTTTCTGGACTACCTGTTTGGCACCGCAGTCAAGAGCGACAAGCTCTGGCCCCAGGCCTACGGCGTGCTGGGCGACTATGTGCCCAACGGGTTCCTCAAGCAGCTGAAGTTTCCTTTCACCTGGAAAGGCTGAGCGCCATCCCCCCGTCCACACAGAGCCTCCCCACCGGAGGCTCTATAATTTTGATAGCTTGCTGCGCCCTACAGGCAAGCGCCAGAGCCACTTTTGCAGATAACCATGTCATCCACCACCGAATTCCGTGCCCAGGCCATGGTGCTGGCCGCTGGCCGTGGCGAGCGCATGCGTCCGCTCACCGATCACACGCCCAAGCCGCTTTTGCCGGTGCGCGGCAAACCGCTGTTGCAGCACAGCCTGGAGCAGCTGGCTGCAGCCGGTGTGGGCCGCATCGTCATCAATACCGGCTGGCTGGGCCAGCAGGTGGCGGATGCCTGGCCCGCCAAGGCAGACATGGGCGGGCAGGCCGTGCAGATCCGCTACTCGCGCGAAGACCTGGATTTTGGCGGCGGCATTGAGACCACCGGCGGCATCAGCCGGGCGCTGCCGCTGCTCGATGACGCATTCTGGCTGGTATCGGGCGACGTATTCATCCCGGGCTTCCCGTTTGATGAGACGCTGCGCCAGCGCTTTGTCCAATCGGGTGACCTGGCCCACCTGTGGCTGGTGCCCAATGCGCCCCACCACCCCAAGGGGGACTTTGTGCTGACGGAGGATGACCGCGCCGAGACCCCCGCCGCAGACGATACCCGGCCGCGTTTGACCTACTGCTCTGTCGCCCTGCTGAAAAAGGAGCTGTTCGCGCCTCCGTTCTGCGACATACCGCCCGGCAACCCACAGGGCGTGAAGATGCCCCTGGTCAACCAGTTGCGTGCGGCCATGCTGGCGGGGCGTTGCAGCGCCAGCCGCTACGACGGGGTCTGGGTGGATGTGGGCACGCCCGAGCGTCTGGCGGCCATCGGGGGGTGAAAGCACCAGCACGCAGACAGCGCTGGCGGTCTCTGCCGTGACAGCCTTGGCTTGGCGTAGTTCACATTCCAGCAACAATTGGGTGGTAAACGCAGCGCGCTCACCGCGCCCCCTTCCCCACCCTTTTGATTGCCATGAAAAAAACCTTGCTGGCCATCGCCGCTGCAGCGGCGCTTTCCTTGACCGTATCGGGCTGCTCCGACAGCAGCGCCGCCTCCATCAGCTACAACGCCACGCTCGACCAGGCGTCGCAGGCCGAGAAGGCAGCGGTCCTCAAGACACTGCAGGAACTGGTCAACATCGAAACCGGCACCAATGACGCGGTCGGCATTCCGCAGATGGGCAACTACCTCGAAGCCCGCCTGCAGGCGCTGGGTGCCAACGTCGTGCGCCACAAGGCGGAAGCAGGCGTGGTGGGCGACAACATCGTCGGCACCTTCCAGGGCAGCGGCACCAAGAGCCTGCTTTTGATGGCCCATATGGATACCGTGTACGCGCGCGGCATCCTGGCCACGGCCCCGTTCAAGGTCGAAGGCGACAAGGCCTATGGTGCAGGCATTGCCGATGCCAAGGGAGGCATCGCCGTCATCCTTCACAGCCTGGGCCTGCTCAAGGCGCAGAACTTCAGCAAGTTCAAAACCATCACCGTGATGTTCAACACCGATGAGGAAAAAGGCTCCTTCGGCTCGCGCGACCTGATCCAGAAGCTGGCAGCGGCACACGACTATGTGCTGTCGTACGAGCCCTCGGGCCTCGAAGAAGGCTTTGGCACGGCCACCTCGGGCATTGCCTATGTGCAGGCCGTGGTGCACGGCAAGGCATCGCACGCGGGCGTTGCGCCAGAAGCGGGCATCAACGCACTGACCGAAGCCTCGGCCCTGGTGCTGCGTACGCAGGACGTTCAGGACAAATCCAAGGAGCGCGGCTTCAACTGGACCACCATGACCGCCGGCGGCACCGCCACCAACATCATCCCGGACAAGGCCGTTGTCAACGCCGATGTGCGCTACGGCAAGAACGAGGATCTGGAACTGATGAAGGGCATGCTGGACAAGGCAGCTGCCGCGCCCCACGTGCCCGGTGCCACCATCGACATCAACCTGACCCGCGGCCGCCCGGCCTTCAATGCCACCGATGACGGCGTCAAGCTCATCCAGAAGGCCATCACCATCTATGCCGACGTCGGCGGCAAATCGCAGATGTACACTACGCGCGGCGGCGGCGGATCCGACGCGGCCTACGCCGCACTCTCGGGCAAGCCGGTGATCGAAGGCCTGGGCCTGCCCGGAGCCAACTACCACTCCAACCTGGCCGAATACGTGCTGACCGAGCCCATCGCGCGCCGCCTGTACCTGTCGGCACAGCTCATCTCCGATCTGGGCCAGGGCATGTAATCGCCCCTGCACTTCCTTCCCCCTCCTTCAGGCGCCAGCAGACACTGGCGCCTTTCTCATTCCCTGGCGTCATCGCAAGCTGCTGTCCACCCTGCGACAGCACGGATGGCCTCGTTTGAGACGGCGCAGAGCCCAAACGCCCTGCTATCAAGCACTTAGCGGCATCTCCAGCGGTGAACCCGCTCCGCACAGCGGCGCTGCATCATAAAAACCCCAATATGGATTCACGTTGCTTTGTCCACAATGCAAAGCTCGCGCGGGCTTTCCGCAAGTGGCAACAACAATGATTCGGCAGAGCCGAGGAGACAAGATCATGCAGATGAAGAAACTGGCTTGGGGTGTGGGATTGGCCGTGGGCCTGATGGCCGGCAGCATTGCCAGCGCACAGACCACCATGCGCATCAGCATCTCGGTGGCGCAGAATTCGCACCAGGGCGTGGCCATCGACACCTTCGCCAAGGAGGTGGAAAAACGCACTGGCGGTCGCTACAAGGTGCAGACCTTCTACAACGGTTCGCTGGGTGGCGAGCGCGAATCCATCGAAGCCGTGCAACTGGGCACGCAGGAGCTGGCCTTTAGCTCCAGCGGCCCCGTGCCCAATTTTGTGCCCGAGACCAAGATCCTCGACGTGCCCTTCCTCTTCCGCGACAAGGCGCACGCCCGTGCCGTGCTCGACGGCCCCATCGGGCAGGAGCTGCTCGGCAAGTTTGATTCCAAGGGCTTCAAGGCCCTGGCCTGGGCGGAAAACGGCTTTCGCCACATGACCAACTCCAAGCGCGCCATCAACAGCCCCGACGACACGAAGGGCCTGAAGATGCGCACCATGGAAAACCCGGTGCACATCCAGGCCTACAAGGCGCTGGGCATCATCACCACGCCGATGGCCTTTCCGGAAGTGTTTACCGCCCTGCAGCAAGGCACGGTGGACGGCCAGGAGAACCCGCTGCCGGTGATCACCTCGGCCAAGTTCGACCAGGTGCAAAAGCACCTGTCGCTCACCGGCCACGTCTACTCGCCCTGCATCCTGGTGATGAACAAGGGTGTTTACGACAAGCTGAGCGCCGACGACAAGAAAGCCTTTGTTGAAGCCGCCCAGGAAGCGACCAAGGCCAACCGCGCCCGGGTGGACCAGGATGACGCCAATGGCGTGGCCGAACTGCGCAGCAAGGGCATGCAGGTGATCGAGAACGTGGACAAGGCCAAGTTTGTCGCCGCACTCACCAAGACCAACGCAGACTTCGAAAAGCAGTTCGGTAAGGCCAACCTCGACCGTATCCGCGACTACAAGTAAGCCCGGGCCGGGGGCCGCTCCTGTGCACAGGCCAGCGGCTCCCATCAATTACTCTTATTTTGATAGCTGCTTGCGCTTGACTGTTGAGCGCAAACAGCTGTTTTTTCAAGAAACTGGAGGAGAAAGCCCTCCCACTGCGCCTGCAGACCTGCGCTTTCGAACACCATGAAAAATGCATTTCTCACCCTCGAGCGCTGGACATCAGGTTTTGCGATGGCGGTCGCCTGCCTGATGCTCGCCGTTGCCTCCACCCTCGGCATGTTCCAGATCCTGACCCGTTTTGTGCTGGAAGAACCCGCCGAATGGACCGAGGTACTGATCCGCTTCAGCTTGATATGGATGGTGTTCCTGGCCATTCCCATGGCGTTTCGCCAGGGCGCCATGGTAAGCGTTGATGTTCTGCGCCGCTGGAGTCCGCCCGCCTTCGGCCGCGTGCTGGACTGGCTGGTGTGCATTGCCACGCTGGCACTTCTGGCGGTGATCATCTGGTGGGGCTGGGATTACGCGCGGCGCGGCGGCGTGCAGACCATGGCCGGGCTCGAATCGCTGTCGATGTTCTGGGCCTATGTGGCCATGCCGATCGGCGGCGTGTTTGCTGTGATCGGCGTCATTGGCAACCTGCTGGACCCCAAGAATACCGAACTGGAGAACGCGCAATGACCGCCGTGATGCTTTCCACGATGGTGCTGTGCTTTGCGCTCACCGTCTCCGTCGCCGTCTCGATCGGCCTTGCCTCGATCCTGGGCATCCAGGCCAGCAACGCCAACATGCTCATCTCGGTCAAGGAGATGTTCGGCGCGATCAACAAGTTTCCGCTGGCGGCCATTCCGTTTTTCATTCTGGCCGGCAACCTGATGGAGACCGGCGGCATCTCGCGCCGACTGGTGGAGTTTGCCAAGAGCATCGTCGGCGGCGTGCAGGGCGGCCTGCCCATGACCTGCGTGCTGACCTGCATGATCTTTGCCGCGGTCTCGGGCTCATCGGTCGCCACCACGTTTGCCATTGGCGCCATCCTGATCCCCGCCCTCATCAAGCACGGCTACCCCAGGAACTACGCCGCAGCGCTGCAGGCAACCAGCGCCGAGTTGGGGGTGATCATCCCGCCTTCGATCCCGATGATTCTGTACGGCGTGAGCGCCGAGGTATCGATTGGCGAGTTGTTCATCGCCGGCTTCGGCCCGGGCCTGCTCATCAGCGCTGCGCTGATGGTCTTTGTCTGGGCGTATTGCAAGTACAAGGGCTGGGGCAAGAACGACGGCGAAGGCCGCCTGGGCTTTGGCAAGGCCACGCTGCAGGCAGGTTGGGCGCTCTTGATGCCGGTCATCATTCTGGGCGGCATCTACGGCGGCGTATTCACGCCGACCGAGGCATCGGCGGTGGCGGTGTTCTACGCGCTGGTGGTGGGCATGCTGATCTACCGTGAAATCAAGATCAAGGACCTGTTCGCCATCTTCCGCAAATCGGCCATCTCGTCGGCCATCATCATGTTCATCATCGCCAACGCGGGGCTGTTTGCCTTTCTGATCACGCGCGCCGGCGTTCCCGAAATCATCGGCCACTGGCTGGAACAGGTGCTGCAAAGCCCTGCCATGTTCCTGCTGGGCGTGAATGCCGCCCTCTTCGTCATCGGCATGTTCATCGAGACCAGCGCGGCCATCATCGTGCTTGCGCCCATCCTGGCGCCCGTTGCCCAGCACTTTGGCATCGACCCGGTGCACTTCGGCCTGATCATGGTGGTGAACCTGGCGCTGGGCATGATCACGCCGCCCTTTGGCGTGAACCTGTTTGCCGCCTGCACCGTGGCCAGGATCTCGCTCGACCAGATCATCAAGTACCTGTTGCCGTTTGTGGGGGTGATCCTGCTGTGCCTGATGGTCATCACCTATGTGCCCGGTATCTCCCTGGGCCTGCGCGACCTCGTGTACCGCTAGCCAGCGCTCCCGGCCGCGCACCCTCCCCAAGCCACAAGCCGCGTCCTGGACGCGGCTTTTTTCATGCCCGCCTTGCCCGATACCCGGGAGGAATTGTCAAAAAATCTTTCACAGAAAGTATGAATTTGTGTCAACGCTTGCTGCATTTCATTTGTTCAATATAATTTTTAGATATCGAATTATTGTTTTTATTCGATATTAACTATCAAAAAGAGAGGGACGGATGAAAGCCAATCTCGCACACCGCAGCAGCGTGTTTGCCCCCTTGCCTGCGCAATGGCTTGCCTGGGGTTTGCTGGCCTCGGCGAGCGTGCTTGCGCCCGCTGCACATGCGGCCAACGTCGATCTGGTGACCAATATCGAGCCGGTCGCCCCGGGCATTCCGGTGCCCAGCTTTGCGCCTTACCAGCTCCGCGTGAACTTCTCCAACATCAGCGGTACCGCCACCAACGCCAAGGGCAGCATCGTCTTCCCGGCCAATGTCACCGCCATTGTGCTGACGGCTTCGAGCAGCAATGCGCCCAGCTGCCCGGCAGCGTCGTCCTTCAGCCCCATGCCCTCGGGCGTCACGGCTGGCGGCGAAACCATGAGCGCCACCATTTCGCAGTTGCAGAGCAAGCAGGAATGCAACTACCTGCTCAGTGTCACGCCCACGCAAGCGGGATCGGCCTATCTGATGCGCTCCACGGTGGCAGCCGGTGCCGGAGATACCGAAACCACACCGCTCACCAACACCAGCGAAAACCCGTTTGCAGTGACGCAATCGACCATCACGCTCGCAGTGGACAAGCGGATCACCGGCGGTGCCACGCAGGACCCCAGCGATGCAACGCACTGGATCGGCAACGCCTATAACGCGCCCATTGAGTTCACGGTGACCTACACCAACAAATCGTCCATCCCGGTGTCGCTGGGCGCCATTGCCAGCAGCTGGAACGACTGGGAAGGCAGCTGGTCCCCGCAGATCGTGCCCAGCGGCGCTGCAGGCGGCCTGACCAGTTGCACCAGCAGCGTGGAAGGGGCCACGAGCGCCATCTGCCAGGCGCTGGACTTCTCCGGGGTTGCCTCGCAAGCGGGCACCAATGTCAATACCTTCCTCAACGCCAACCCCTCGGGCTTTACCAATGAAGTCATGCAGGCTGGCGAGAGTGTCACCATCAAGTACTGGCGCTCGTTCAAGGCGCCATTGTGCGGCAGCCCCGCGCTTGCCGACACCGCCGCCTGGGCCGTCACGGCAGACAGCATCCATCTGCAGTGGGATGGGTCGGGCAGCGACAGCAGCACGGCTTCGTTCTCGTTTCCCGCGGCACTCTCCACCCAGGCCAGGGACTGCACGGCTGTCGGCCTGAATGCGACCGCAGACAAGAGGCTCTTGTATGTGCAGGACAAATCGGGGGCTGCCAAGGCCAGCAAACGCATCGAGCAGGATGGCGATGTCGCCGTCTACGAGCTGACCGTGGACCTGAGCCAGGACACGGCGCCCCCCGGCTCGAGCCGCGATGGCATCGACTTCAATGTCTACGACACCGTCCTGCTGGCCCATGGCGTCATGCCGGTGGCCGCTCCTGCCGATGCCCTGCAGCTGCAGATGGAATGGCTCAGTTGCCAGGACGGCAATGGCAACTGCATTCCGCCCAACAACCCGATCCAGTCCTACCGCCCCTACTTCACACCGTCGGTCAGCCAGAACATCCATGTGAAATGGGGCACCAAGGCTGTGATGCAGATCGCATTGCGCTTCAAGATCGATAGCAAACTGCAGTGCATGCAGCAGAACGACGCGCTGCAGAACCAGGCGGCATTCAGCGTGGTATCCGTCTCCACGGATGGATACACCTTCGGGCCTTCCTACATCCAGTCGCCGAGCAACGCCAACCTGCTGTCCACCCAGATCGATGTGCTGCCCGACGCCCCGTATTGCGTCAACCTCACCACCAACAAGCGGGTGACGCCCATGCAGGTGCCCGACCTCGCCACACCGGTGGTGTTTGACCTGCAGTTCACCAACAACACCGCCGCAGACGGTCCCAAGCTGGTGCGTCAGGCCATTGCCAAGGACACCCTGGGCCCGGATTTCAAGGCCACGGCCGCCTCCTGCCATGTCAGCGCCGGTAACGCCACCGTGCCCGCCGGCTCGCTGCTGGGCAGCATCACAGGGGCCAACAACGAACTTCAACTGCCGATCAGCAACCTGGAGCGCGGTGCCATCGTCAACTGCAGCATCACCGGCCACCTGCTGCAGACGGGCTCATTCCAGAATGTCGCCTCGATCGCGCTGCAGGGCTCGCCCGCCAAGGCCCTGCTGAACGACGGAGTCACGGAAGTCGCCGCAAAGGATGTGATGGCGGAAGACGATGTCGCCACCGTCAACTACATGACGGCCGGTGCCACGCCTGTCCCGCCCAACCCGGACCCGCCCCCTCCAGCTCCCGTGCCAGCCAACGCACTGTGGAGTCTGGCAAGCCTCACCGCAGCCATTGCAGCACTGGCCTGGCGCAGACGCAGGCGCGTCTGATCGAAAGACCGCCCGCCTGCCGGTTTTTCATGCTCCCGACACATGCACGCGTTTGGCGACAAATTTATCGGCGTGCTTTGGGGATATGCCGCGTTTACCGGTAAAATCGCGGCAGTCAGGAGAGAGTCTTCGCCCCAACCGGGCAGCAAGGCCGCCGAAGGCGCAGGCTTCGATGCCGAACGCTCAGGCAAAAGGACTGGCACACGCTGATGCAGGCCTTTGCGCCTGCCAGCGTCCCCAGCTGGAGAGAGATGGTGCCCAGACACCATCCACCGAAGGAGCAAGCCCCCCACGCCTCGAAGGTGCGGGGTGAATCTCTCAGGTAAAGCGGACAGCAGGGCAAACAGCATGCAGCTGGCAACAGCTGCGTGGCATTGTTATTTGCCCTGGAGTTTTCATGTCCGCCTCTGCTTCCGCCGCTCTGCTCTCCACGCCATTGAATGCCCTGCACCTTGAGCTGGGCGCCCGCATGGTGCCGTTTGCCGGCTATTCCATGCCTGTGCAGTACCCCGATGGCCTGATTGCCGAGCACAAGCACACGCGCAGTGCCGCAGGCCTCTTCGATGTGTCGCACATGGGTCAGCTACGCCTGGTTGGCCCCGACGCCGCAGCCGCCTTTGAGACCCTGATGCCCGTGGATGTGATCGATCTGGCGGTCGGCAAGCAGCGCTACGGCCTGCTGCTGAACGATGATGGCGGTATCCTGGACGACCTGATGTTCTTCCGCGTCTCGCAGGATGAGCTGTTCGTCATCGTCAACGGCGCCTGCAAGGTGGCCGACATTGCTCACATTCAGGCCCGTATCGGCAACCGCTGCCAGGTCGAGCCCATGCCCAGCCACGGCCTGCTGGCACTGCAGGGGCCACAGGCGGTGACCGCCCTCTCGCGTCTGGCGCCCGGCGTTGAAAAGCTGGTCTTCATGACGGGGGGCAACTTCGATGTGGAAGGCATCCCCTGCTTCATCACCCGCAGCGGCTATACCGGCGAAGACGGTTTTGAAATCTCGGTTGCAGGCGACCAGGCCCAGGCGCTGGCGCGCCTGCTGCTCGCCCAGCCCGAGGTCAAGCCGATTGGCCTGGGGGCCCGCAACTCGCTGCGCCTGGAAGCCGGCCTGTGCCTGTACGGCAGCGATCTGGACACCACCACCACGCCCCCCGAGGCGGGTCTGAACTGGGCGATTCAGAAGGTTCGCCGCACCGGTGGCGCACGCGCTGGCGGCTTTCCCGGCGCGGACAAGGTGCTGGCCCAGATCGACACCCCGGCCACCCTGCCCCGCAAGCGCGTGGGCCTGATTGCGCAGGAGCGCATTCCCGTGCGCGAGCAGGTGGAAATCTGCACGCCCGATGGCAAGGCCATCGGTGCCACCACCAGCGGCCTGCTCGGCCCCACCATCGACAAGCCCATTGCCATGGCCTATGTGGAGCCAGCCTTTGCGGCCATCGGCACCCGCCTGAACGCCATGGTGCGCGGCAAGCCGGTGCCGGTTGAGGTGGTGGCGATGCCGTTCGTGGCCCCCAACTATTTCCGCGGCTAAAGTAGCTGCTGGCGTGCGCTGTTGCGCGCCGTTCCGGACATCAGATTCACGCATACCAACTGGAGTTTTCCTATGACGATCAAGTTCTCCCGCGACCACGAATGGATCAACGCCGCTGACGCTGGCGCCGCTGTTGTCGGCATCACCGTGCACGCCCAGGACGCGCTGGGCGATGTGGTGTTTGTCGAGTTGCCCGAAGTGGGTGCATCGTTCAACCAGGGCGACGTGGCCGGTGTGGTCGAGTCCGTGAAGGCCGCCGCCGATGTGTACATGCCGGTGACCGGCGAAATCGTCGAAGTGAACGAAGAGCTGCGCAACGACCCGTCGCTCGCCAACAGTGACCCGCTGGGCGCAGGCTGGTTCTTCAAGGTCAAGCTTGCCGATGCATCGCAGCTCGACGCCCTGCTGGACGAAACCGCCTATAACGACTTCGCGGCTAACTCGTAAACCCTGGCCACTTGCATTGGCGGCATGCGCGCATGCTGCCAATGCTTTCACTCACATATTCATAGCTGCTTCCGCCCACCTATCCTGCGCTAGTGGCACTTTCAAGCACAAACACCTGGATTCCCACCATGCTGATGTCCTCCAAAGAGCCGCTGGCCGCG
Source organism: Comamonas odontotermitis (assembly GCF_040396735.1). GTDB lineage: Bacteria > Pseudomonadota > Gammaproteobacteria > Burkholderiales > Burkholderiaceae_C > Comamonas > Comamonas odontotermitis_C. The sequence continues at coordinate 150,773 of NZ_JBEBNZ010000003.1, read as the reverse complement.
CTGGAAAACGCCACCGAATTCATCCCCCGCCACATCGGCCCTGACGCCAATGACCAGCAGACCATGCTGTCGGTCATCGGCAAGCCCAGCCTGGACGCCTTGATCCGCGACGTGGTGCCGGCCTCCATCGCCCGCGCCAAGCCCATGGACCTGCCTGCCCCCGTGACCGAAGCGGCGGCGCTTGCCGAACTCAAGGCCATCGCAGGCAAGAACCAGGTGCTCAAGAGCTTCATCGGCCAGGGCTACTACGGCACCTTCACGCCCGGCGTGATTCTGCGCAACATCCTGGAGAACCCCGCCTGGTACACCGCCTACACGCCTTACCAGGCCGAAATCTCGCAGGGCCGCATGGAAGCGCTGGTCAATTTCCAGACGATGGTGTGCGACCTCACCGGCATGCCGATCGCCAATGCGTCGATGCTCGACGAGGCCACCGCCGCAGCAGAAGCCATGACCCTGGCCAAGCGTTCGGTCAAGTCCAAGAGCAACCGCATCGTGCTGGCGGGTGACGTGCACCCGCAGACCATCGAAGTCATCCACACCCGCGCCCAGCCGCTGGGCATCGAAGTGCTCGTGGCCAACAGCAAGGAAGAGTGGGAAGCCGCGATGGCAGGCGACTTCTTCGCTGCCGTGATCCAGTACCCTGCCTCCAGCGGCTGGATTGTCGACTGGAAGGCCGATGTGGATGCCATCCACGCCAAGCAGGCTGCCGCGATTGTGGCCACCGACCTGCTGGCACTCACCCTGCTCACGCCACCCGGCGAATGGGGTGCCGATATCGTGGTGGGCAACAGCCAGCGCTTTGGCATGCCCATGGGCGCCGGCGGCCCGCACGCCGCTTTCATGGCCTGCCGAGACGACTACAAGCGCTCGCTGCCCGGTCGCCTTGTGGGCGTCAGCGTCGATGTGCACGGCAAACCCGCCTACCGCCTGGCACTGCAGACGCGCGAACAGCACATCCGCCGCGAAAAGGCCACCTCCAACATCTGTACGGCGCAGGTGCTGCCGGCCGTCATCGCCAGCATGTATGCGGTCTACCACGGCCCGGCGGGCTTGAAGCGCATCGCCCAGCGCGTGGCGCGCTTCACGGCGATCCTGAGCCGCGGCCTGGCGCAGCTGGGCTTCAGCGCCCACCACCACGACACTGCCTTTGACACGCTGTCGCTGCACACCAAGGACGCCACGGATGCCATCGTGGCCCGAGCCCTCGCCAAGGGTACCAACCTGCGCAAGGCCTGGAACGAATACATCTGCATCAGCCTGGACGAAACCACGACGCGCGCCGATGTGGAGCTGATCTGGAGCATCTTCGCCCAGGAAGGCACCGCCCTGCCCTCCATCGACGCCATGGACCAGGGCGCCACCTCGCTGATCCCGCAGGAATTGCAGCGCACGAGCAGCTACCTGACGCACCCGGTCTTCAACGCCCACCATTCCGAAACCGCCATGCTGCGCTACATCCGCAGCCTGAGCGACAAGGATCTGGCGCTGGACCGCAGCATGATTCCGCTGGGCTCGTGCACCATGAAGCTCAACGCCACCAGCGAGATGATCCCCATCACCTGGCCCGAGTTCGCCAACGTGCACCCCTTCGCGCCCGCCACCCAGCTGCAAGGCTATGCCGAGCTGGACGCGCAACTGCGCCAATGGCTGTGCCAGGCCACCGGCTATGCGGGCATCAGCCTGCAGCCCAATGCGGGCTCGCAGGGCGAATACGCCGGCTTGCTGGCCATCAAGGCCTACCACGCATCCAAGGGCGAAGCGCACCGCAATATCTGCCTGATTCCCAGCAGCGCCCACGGCACCAACCCTGCCAGCGCGCAGATGGTGGGCCTGCAGGTGGTCGTCACCAAGTGCGACGACAACGGCAACGTGGACATGGCAGACCTGAAGCTGGCCTGCGAAAAGCACAGCGCCAACCTGGCCTGCATCATGATCACCTACCCCAGCACGCACGGCGTGTTCGAGACCCAGGTGAAGGAGCTGTGCGAGCTGGTGCACAGCCATGGTGGCCGCGTCTATGTGGACGGCGCCAACATGAATGCCCAGGTGGGCCTGGCGGCTCCCGGAGAGTTCGGTGGCGACGTGAGCCACCTGAACCTGCACAAAACCTTCTGCATTCCGCATGGCGGTGGCGGCCCCGGTGTCGGCCCTGTCTGCGTGGTGGAAGACCTGGTTCCCTTCCTGCCAGGCCACGCCACGGCGGGCATTCCCGGCAAGGTGGGCGCCGTCAGCGCCGCGCCGCTGGGCAATGCTGCCGTGCTGCCCATCAGCTGGATGTACATCCGCATGATGGGTGAGCCCGGCCTGAAGCTGGCCACCGAAACCGCCATCCTGAACGCCAATTACATCAGCGCGCGCCTCAAGGACCATTTCCCCACGCTGTACGCAGGCGAGAACGGCCACGTGGCGCACGAGTGCATTCTGGATCTGCGCCACTTCAAGGAAACCTGCGGCGTGATGGCCGAAGACGTGGCCAAGCGCCTGATCGACTATGGCTTCCACGCGCCAACGCTGTCGTTCCCCGTTCCCAACACCTTGATGGTGGAGCCGACCGAAAGCGAAAGCCTGCACGAGCTGGACCGTTTCATCAACGCGATGATCGCCATCCGCGGCGAAATCGCCCAGATCGAAGCAGGCCAGCTGCCGCAGGACGACAACCCGCTCAAGAACGCGCCTCACACCGCCGAGACCCTGCTGACTGCCGAGTGGAACCACAGCTACAGCCGCGAAGCCGCCGCCTACCCGGTACCCCACCTGCGCCGCGCCAAGTACTGGAGCCCCGTGGGCCGGGTGGACAACGTCTACGGCGACCGCAACCTGTTCTGCAGCTGCGTGCCGCTGGCCGATTACGAGTCCTGATGGTTACAGTAGCTACAGCGCTCCTGCGTGCCAGCTATTAAGAGGACGAACGGCCCACACGCCCTGTGGGCCGTTTTCTTTTACTGCTCTCAACAAAATAAGCCTCTGGCGCCTACCTGACAAGCGCCACCAGCTATGGAAATCATAGTCATCATCCTGGGAGCGGCCCTCGCGGGCTTTGTGCAGGGCCTGTCCGGCTTTGGCTACAGCATGACGGCGATGGCGCTGTGGGCATGGACGCTGGAGCCCACGCTTGCCGCTGCGCTGGCCGTCTTTGGCGGTCTCACTGGACAGATCATCCAGGCCTTCAGTGTGCGGCGCGGCTTTGACTGGCGCATGCTGTGGCCCTTTGTACTGGGCGGGCTGTGCGGACTGCCGCTCGGGCTGCGCCTTCTGCCGCTGCTGGATGCACAGCTGTTCAAGACCGTCCTGGGCGTGCTACTGGTGGTTTTCTGCCCCCTCATGGCTTTTGCACACCGGCTGCCACGCATCGCCGACTGGCGCTGCATGCAGGGAGTCGTGCTGCACATCGCCAACGGAGCAGCGGGACTGGCAGGGGGCGTGATGGCCGCCCTGGGTGGCTTCTCGGGGGTCGTGCCTACGCTGTGGTGCCAGTTGCTGGGCATGGCCCGCGATCGGCAGCGCCAGGTGATCCAGAACTTCAACCTCACCATGCTGTCCGTCACCTTTGCCAGCTATGTGGCCACCGGCTTCGTCACTGTTCGGATGCTGCCACTGTTGGCCGTCGCGTTACCCGCCATGCTGCTGCCTTCCATCTGGGGCGGGCGGCTCTACCAGCGCATCAGCGATGCGGCCTTCCGCAGGGTGGTGCTGGGCCTGTTGACCCTCGCCGGACTTGCCATGCTGGTGTCTTCGCTGCAGCACCGCTAGCGGTGCTGTGCAGAGCCCTCGCCACCTGGAATGGACGCGGATTGCCTGATGAAAGCTCGCTGCCATTGCCCGCAGGCGGAAGGCATCTGCACGCACTGTCTCCACGCAATGCCACATCTGCCAGGTGAATAAGCACAAACTTCTTCAACAAATGTAAGAACCTCTGACGCGCATCGAAACAAATAGAGACAAATTGGATAATAGCGTTTCATAGCCCTCTACACTGTTCTTCATAGCCGCAATATTGCTGCGCCCGGATGTCCTCCCCCGTCGCTCGATCCTTCGCCGCCCCTTTGCAGGAGCCTGTCGCCGCACGCGGCCCGGCCGCCTCGCGATGGCGTGCGCGCAGCCTGCGCACCTACCTGATAGTGATGATGCTTGCGGCGGCGCTGCCGGTCTTGATTGCCAGCATCTACACCGTGCAGCACGTGGCCCGCTCCTACCGCGACAACAGTCTGCGGCACATGTTGGACACCACCAAGAACCTGGGACACATCATCGAGAGCGATCTGGCCAGCCGCGCAGCCATGCTTCAGGCCTATGCGGCCAACGCACAGTCAGAGGACGCAGAGGCACTGGCCAGGTGGCTGACCCTGACGGACATGGGCTCCGACAGCACCCTCTTCGTTACCACCGCCAGCACCGCTTCGCCGATCCTGGTCTCCGCCCATTCGAGCATCAAAGGCTACGTCCCACCGGGGCTGGTGCAGCAGGCACTGGAAGGCAAGACGCCGGTGTTTTCCCAACTGTTCTTTCACGACGACAAGCCACGCATCGCCATCGCCGTGCGCATGCAAAAAGACAGCGGCAAGGTAATGATGCTGACCACTACGCCACAGAACCTCGTCAGCGCCGCGCAGGACACATCTGACGAGGGTGCGCTGATCGCGGTCACCGACGGCAATGGCCGCATGCTTGCCCGCTCGGTGCAGCCGGAGCGGTATATCGGCACCCCGGTACCGGACTGGAAAAAACTCAAGGAAGTGGGAGCCTCCAGCGGCACCTTCGAGGCCGAACGCGCCGACAAGGGCAGCGTCATCTTCGCCTTCCATGAAATCAAGGGCACGCCGGGCTGGGTCATTGTTGCCGGCGAGTCACTGGGCGCTTTCAATGCCCGCTGGCAGAAGCCCATGTTCAATATTGCCTTGGTGGGCACCTTGGCTCTCACGGTGGCCGTGCTGCTGAGCACCTGGGTATCGCGCCAGCTGCTGCGACCCATCCGCCAGTTGACGGATGCATCACGCACGGGTTCCGCCTACGAGATGCCCGTGACCGATGACAGCCAGGTGCTGATGGTGAAGGAATATGAAAGCCTGCGCCAAAGCCTCGCCAACGCGCGAGCGCAGCTTGAATCCGCGCTCGGCCACCAGCGCCAGATCGCCCACGCCCTGTCGGTCAGCGAACAGCGCAGCCGCACGCTCGCACACGCCGGCGCTGCCGTGCTGTGGACACTGGATGCCCAGGGGCGTGCCACCTCCATGGTCGGCTGGGAGGTGCTTGCGGGCACGCCTGACGATACGGCCCTGGGCTTTGGCTGGTTGCGCCGCATCCACCCAGCAGATGTCGCCGATCTTCGCCGGCAGGCCCCCGACCTGTTGGCAGACAGCGAACACGCGCTGGATGTGGAATTCCGGCTGCGCACCCATGACGGCCAGTGGCGCTGGATGCGCGCGCGCGGCGCTGCCATCCTGGGTCCAGGCCGAAACATCCACGAATGGCTGGGCGTTCTCGAAGACGTGGACGACCGCAAACGCGCCCAGGCTGCCGTTGCCTACCTCGCCCACCACGATCCCCTCACAGGCCTGCCCAACCGCAGCCTGCTGCAGACCCATATCCACAGTGTTGGCAGCGCCCGGGCCTATGGCGCCCTGCTCTATCTCGATCTGGACCGGTTCAAGCAGGTCAACGATACCCTGGGCCACGCAGCAGGCGACGCACTGCTGTGCTCGGTGGCCGAACGCCTGCGTGGCCTGCTGCGCGACACCGATCTGGTGGTGCGCCTGGGCGGAGACGAATTCTGCATCGTGCAAAAGGCCTCCTCCCCACACGCCGCCGCCAGCCTGGCCCAGCGCGTGATCGATGTGCTGAGCGCGGACTATTTTCTGGAAGGTCGGCGCGTCAACATCGGCGCCTCGGTCGGCATCACCATGCACCTGGGACAGACACAGACACTCGATCCGGACCGGCTGCTGCGCGAAGCGGACATCGCCCTCTACGAGGCCAAGAAACAGGGCCGCGGGCGCTACGTGTTCTACACGCCCGAACTTTCCGCATGAGCCCAGCCGCTGCAACTGTCCGAGACTGCCGGACAATGCCCCGGACCAGGGTACATGGCGTACACTGGGGACTGATTCGTAGCGTCGATGGCCTCCCATCGAAGCGGAACTTCTGTGCGAATTGCCACTCCACTCTCACCATGCGCTCCTGCCTGTCCCTGCTGCTCGTTCTCACGCTGGTCCTGCGCGGCCTGCTGGGCGATGCTATGGCCATGGGCATCGTGGCGCCCGTTGCCCAGGCGGGAACACACGCAGCGCATGCAGCGCGCAGCGCCCCCCCGGCCGAGCAGCACGAGAGCCACCACGGCAGCAGCGCCACCCATGGCAACGCAGCGCTTGCCGACCAGCAAGCGCACGAGGCAGCGGCGGCCCATTGCACCGCCTCCGAGCCCGCACACTGCGGTGACAGCGCTGCACATGGCGCCAACTGCTCGGCCTGTGGCATCTGCCACTCTGCCGTAGGCCTGCCCGCGATTGCTGCGCTGGTACAGCCACCCACTGCACCTCAGCAACTGGCAGACGGGGCCACCCGCTTTGCCAGCACCTTGCCCGCCTCCATCACCAAGCCTCCCATTTCTGTCGCCTGACACCCTAGGTGCGTCCGCAATTTGACGGCAGCCCATGTGCCTGCTGTCTGCGCCAAAAGCCAAGGCTTTGGCCCTGCGGTCGTGAACATGGTTTCAACGACAGGAATTTCTCATGCGCTACGCGCGTCCCCCATTCGGCACCCGAAGGTGCCTGGCCGCCGGCATTGCCGCAGCGGCCTGCGCCATGGCTTCCTACAGCCTGGCACATCCGAGCCAGCCCACCGCCAACCCGGCTGAATCTGCGCCCACTCTGAGCGACCCCGCCTCGCCCCAAGCGCCCACGGCCCCCCTGCGCCACCAGGCCATGGCTTTAAGTGGCACCATCGTGCCCCAACCAGGCGATTGGAAAGAAGCCAATGCAGCCGTAGCGGCGGCCTTCCCGCGCGGCCATGCAGATGTCATTCGCTGGGAAAAGGCCCAGGCCACCCCGCAGGGCCAGGCACCTGGCGAGAAGCCCGCCAGCCCGCACCACCAACACGGAGGCCAGCCATGAAACGCGCCATCCTCCGTCTCTCGCCGCTGCTCGCCGCCCTGGTGCTGGCCGGCTGCGCAAGCGTATCGCCCGACGGCCTGCGCAGCGATGTCGCCCAGCGCACCGAAGGCCGCCTGCCGCCGGGGGCGCAGCTCCCGCCCGTCGATGCCAAGGCCCGCCAGGAGGCCCAGGCGCAGATCAACCGCTGGCTGGAGGGACCCGTCGACGCCGATACCGCCGTGCGCATTGCCCTGCTGAACAACCCTGGCTTGCAGGGCCAGCTCGCTCAGCTGGGTATTGCAGACGCGCAGCGCGTGCAGACCCTCACGCTGCCCAATCCCAGCTTTACCTTTGGCCGCTTTCGCAACAGCCAGGAACGCGAGATCGAACGCCAGTTCAGCTTTGGACTGGTACAACTGATCACCCTGCCGTGGCGCAGCCGCTGGCAGGGCTGGCAGATGGAGCAGGCCACGCTGACCGCTGCACAGCAGGTGGTGCTGCTGGCCGCCGATACGCGCCGCACCTGGCTGCGCGCTGTCGCCGCCGAACAGGCACTGGCCGCCAACGAGCGCATGCACGAAGCCGCCGCACTGGGCGGCGAGCTGGCTGCACGCATGGCGCAGGTGGGTAACTTCAGCAAGATGGATCAGGCGCGCGAATTGGCCCTGCAGCAGCAGGCCGCCGCGCAGCTGGCGCGTGCCCGGCTGAATGCCCAGCTCGAACGCGAGCAACTGGCCCGTCGCATGGGCCTGTGGGGCCAGCAACTGGCCTTCCAGCTGCCCGCGCAATTGCCTGCGCTCCCCAAGAGCGCTGGCGACCTGCGCAGCGGCGAGGACGCAGAGGCCACCGCGCTGCGCCAGCGGCTCGACCTGGGCGCACTGCGCCGCGACCTCGATGTGAGCGCAGGCCGCGAGGGTTGGGCCGCGATTGGCTCCATCTTTGGCGACATTGGCGCCACCTACAGCAACAACACCAGTACCGAGCGGGACGGCGGGCACAGCGACAAGACCCAGGGCTGGGAGTTCGATATGCCGCTGCCGCTGTTCGACTGGGGCTTTGCCGCACGCGGCATGGCGCAGAACGAGGCCCTGCGCAGCGCGGCGGTGCTGCGTGACAACGCCATCCGAGCCCGCAGCGAGGCGCGCAGCCAGTGGCTGGCCTACCGCACCGCCTACGACCTGGCCCAGCAGCAGCAGGCAGAAGTACTGCCGCTTGCGCGGCTGGTGCAGGAAGAGACCGTCTACCGCTACAACGGCATGTTCGTGAGCGTATGGCAGCTTCTGGCCCAGGCACGCGCCACCACGCAGGCGGTGGTGACGGCTACAGAAACCCAGCGCGACTTCTGGCTGGCCGAGACCGATCTGCAACTGGCGCTCACCGGCACATCGCCCGGCACGGCGCCCACCCTCAACACCGCAGCGCCCGCTGCCAGCAATGAACAAGGCCATTGATATGCAACGCCGCCAATTCTTCACCGGCGCGGCCACCGCAGTGGCCGCCGCCACTGCGTCCGCAGCCGTCAGCAGGGTCGCCATGGCTGCCCTGCCCGAGCCGGTCTCTCAGGCCAGCGCCGATACGGCTGCGCCACTGAGCCCGCCCAACGGCAGGCCCTACCACCCGGTCGTCACCCTGAATGGCTGGACCACGCCATGGCGCATGAACGCCGGCGTCAAGGAATTCCACCTGGTGGCCGAGCCCGTGGTGCGCGAGGTGGCACCCGGCTTTTTCGTCAACATGTGGGGCTACAACGGACAGTCGCCCGGGCCGACCATCGAGGTCGTCGAGGGCGACAGGGTACGCATCTTCGTCACCAACCGCCTGCCCGAGAGCACCACCATCCACTGGCATGGCCAGCGTCTGCCCAATGGCATGGACGGTGTGGGCGGTCTGAACCAGCCCCACATCCCGCCGGGCAAGACCTTCGTCTATGAGTTCGAGGCGCGCCGCCCCGGCACCTTCATGTACCACCCGCACTCCGATGAAATGGTGCAGATGGCCATGGGCATGATGGGGCTGTGGATTACCCACCCCAAGGCAAGGCACCCGCTGATCGCCGATGTGCAGCGCGACTATGCGTTCCTGCTCAGCGCCTACGCGGTCGAGCCCGGTGCCATGACGCCTCGGGTGGGCGAGATGACGGATTTCAACATCTGGACCTTCAACAGCCGCGCGTTTCCCGCCATCACTCCGCTGGTGGCAAGACAAGGCGACCGCGTGCGCATCCGCGTGGGCAACCTGACCATGACCAACCACCCGATCCACATCCACGGCCACGAGTTCGAGGTGACCGGCACCGATGGCGGCCCCGTGCCACGGTCTGCACGCTGGCCCGAGGTGACGACCGATGTGGCCGTGGGCCAGATGCGGCAGGTGGAGCTGATGGCGGACGAACCCGGCGACTGGGCCTTTCACTGCCACAAAAGCCACCACACCATGGGCGCCATGGGGCACGAGGTGCCGACCATGATCGGCGTCGACCACCGGGGCCTCGTCGGCAGGATCCAGAAGATCGTGCCCGACTACATGCTGATGGGCGAGCGCGGCATGGGCGACATGGGCGCCATGCAGATGCCCCTGCCCGACAACACCTTTCCCATGATGACCGGCAAGGGACCGTTCGGGAACATCGAGATGGGCGGCATGTTCACCACCTTCAAGGTGCGCAGCAACCTCGCCGCTGGCGACTACCAGAACCCCGGCTGGTATGCCCAACCCCGGGGGACCGTGGCCTATGAATGGCAGGGCCCGCCCCTGGACGCGCAGGCGCCACGCCAGACCCTGCCGGGCGCGGCCTCCGGCGCACCCACGGTGCACAAGCCAGCCAATGCATCAGGCCACGCCAACCACTGAACACAGGATTGACACCATGAAAATTATCAAATTCATAGCTGCTTGCACTCTTCTGTCGGGCGCCAGCACCGTATTTGCGCATGGCAATGAAAGCCATGCGTCCGTCCCGGCCACCAAGGAGCAGAAGGAATGGGGCATTGGCGGAGATGCCAAGGACGCCAAACGCACCATCACCCTGAGCATGACGGACGACATGCGCTTTACCCCCTCGCACTTCAACGTCAAGAAGGGCGAAACCGTGCGCCTGCGCGTGGTCAACCGTGGCCAGGTGATGCACGAAGTGGTGCTGGGCACCAAGGCCTCGCTCGACCAGCATGCGCAACTGATGCTCAAGTTCCCCGGCATGGAACATGCCGAGCCCTACATGGCCCATGTCGCCCCCCAGAAAAGCGAAGACCTGGTCTGGAACTTCAACCGCACGGGCAGCTTTGATTTTGCCTGCCTGATTGCAGGCCACTACCAGGCAGGCATGACGGGCACTTTCACCGTCACCGATTGACGCCTACCAAGGAAACACCATGAAACACCCCCACACCCGCCGCCACGCATTGCACATGCTGGTCACCGCCGTTGGCATGGCTGCGGGATTGCCCGCCCTCGCTGCCAGCCCCGCCCAGACGCCCATCGAAGTCTGGAAAGACCCGAACTGCGGCTGCTGCAAGGACTGGGTCGTGCTGATGGAAAAGGCAGGCTTTGCCGTCACCGTGCATGACACCGGCAACAGCGCCATGCGCGCCAAGCTGGGCCTGCCAGCGCGCCTGGGCTCCTGCCACACCGCATTGGTGGACGGCTATGTCGTTGAAGGCCATGTTCCCGCAGCCGATGTGCGCAAGCTGCTGCAGCAAAAACCCAAGGCGCTGGGGATTGCGGTGCCCGGCATGCCCGTGGGCAGCCCAGGCATGGATGGCCCCGAATACGGCGGCCGCAAGGATCCGTTCGATGTTCTGCTGGTCACCAAGAATCGGATGAATAGCGATGTCTCGACCACGGTTTTTACCAGCTACCGCAGCTGATCCCCGTTATCACCCATCTGGAGAATTTTATGAAAAGCATCACTACCACCCTCGCTGCACTGGCACTGGCCTGCGCCATGGCACCCGCGCTGGCACAGGAGCACGCTGCCCACGGCAGCCCTGCTGGATCTACCGAAAAAGCATCTGCAACAGCCGCCACCAATGCCGACGCTGTAATGACCGCTGGAGAAATCACCCGTGTCGATGCACGCGGCGGCAAGCTGACCATTCGCCACGAAGACATCAAGAACCTGGAGATGCCCGCCATGACCATGGTTTTCGCCTTGAAGGACCCGGCGCAGGCCGCCCAGTTCAATGCGGGCGACAAGGTGCGCTTTCATGTGCAGGATGAAGGCGGCACCTTGACCATCACCCGTATCGAGCGCGCCAAATAGCACTTGCGGCGTGACATGTGCCATGCATGCGCTGCCAGCACCTACACTGTGCAGCCATGCAAAGCCTTCAAGCCTTTCACGAACAACTGCGCAGCGGCGCCCTGCTCGGCGCGCGCCAGATCAAGCTGTCTGCGGGCCTGCGCGCGTTTCCGCGCGAACTTTTTGCGCTCGCAGACACGCTCGAAGTGCTTGATCTCTCGGGCAACCAGCTCAGCACGCTGCCGGATGACCTCACCCGTTTCACCCGGCTGCGCATCCTGTTTGCGTCCAACAACCCGTTTACCGCGCTGCCAAGCGTGCTGGGCCGCTTGCCGCAACTGGAGATGATCGGCTTCAAGGCCTGCCGCATCCGGGAAGTGCCAGCAGAAAGCCTGCCGCCAGCCTTGCGCTGGCTCATCCTCACGGACAACCAGATTCGCCACCTCCCGGGCACGCTGGGCGAGCGCCCGCGCCTGCAAAAGCTCATGCTGGCCTGCAACCAATTGCAGAGTCTGCCCGCCAGCCTGGCGCAATGCACCAAGCTGGAGCTGCTGCGCATCTCCGGCAACGCGTTTGCACAGATTCCGGAAGTGGTGTTTGCACTGCCGGCTCTGGCGTGGCTGGCCATTGCAGGCAACCCATTGACTCAAAAAAATGAGCAGCTTGTGCTTTCCGGATCTGCGCAATCTGTGCAACCGGCCATTCCCTACCAAAGCCTGGAGCCGCATGAACTGCTGGGCGAAGGTGCCAGCGGGCACATCTACCGGGCTTCCCGCATCGGCGATGGGGATGTGGCGCTCAAGGTCTTCAAGGCGGGTCAGACCAGCGATGGCACCCCTGCGTCCGAACTGGCCGCCGGCCTGTCTGCAGGCCTGCACCCCCACCTGTTGACGCCGCTCGGCCCGGTTTCAGACCACCCGCAAGGCAAGCTGGCCATGGCCTTGCCACTGCTGCCACCAGGTCTGCAGGCTCTGGCCGGCCCGCCCAGCATGGACAGTTGTACGCGCGACGTGTATGCGCCTGCCACCCGTTTTTCGCGAGACGTCGCGCAGCGCCTGCTGCAGGGCATCGAAGGCGCCGTCGGCCACCTGCATGCGCGCGGCATTCTGCATGGCGATCTGTATGCACACAACGTGTTGTGGGATCCGGCAACCGGTGATTCGGTGCTGAGTGACCTGGGCGCTGCCGCGCTGCTGCATGGCTTGCCGCAAGCGCAGGTGCAGCAGTTGCTGCACATCGAGCAGCGCGCCATGAATATCCTCCAAAGCGAAGTCCAGGCCCGTACCGCCTGACGGTGCAGGCGCGTACCACGACTCACGGTGGTACGCGCCGCCCTCTGGCTGCTTCAGCGCTGCGTCTTTCCGCGACGCACGATGGATGTGTGGCGCAGGAATGGCAGGAACGAGAGTGCCAGCGCCAGCAAGCCCCATGCGCTGAGGGTTGGCACCGGCGTTGCCGTGGCTGTGGCCGCCTGTGGCACCACCAGTGCCGTCGGGTCGGCAATATTGCCATCGGCCACCAGGTCATCATCGCCCAGCCCGCCGTCTTGCAGCTCAAAGCGCACCACCTGCCCGCTCACTTCCGACGGCACACGGTACCAGTGCTTTTCCTGCCTGTCGGATGTGCGGCCCCATTTCCACAGCTGTGCGCCCTGCGGCAGCGGCTGCGCGTAGTTCATGGTGACGGAGAGCTTGCCACCCTGCTCGCAACCGGTGGCATTCAGCACCAGCAAGCCATCGGGCAAGGTGGCGCCAGGGCTTGGCATCGCAGTAATACCCAGGCTTTGGGCGCTGACATACTGCGCAGGCCCAGCCAGTTTGCATCCGGCGCCCTGCAATGTCCCCGTCACGCTACCGCCTGCGCCCGGCGTGAGCGCAAAGCTGGTATCAGGATTGCCGCTGGCCGATACCGTGAATGCGTAGCGCGCGGTGACTGCCGTGTTCACGCCGTCGCTCAGGCTCAGGCCTACTCCCGCATCTCCCGGCGCCTGTGCCACAAAGCGCGCCTTGGCCAGCTCGCCATTGATCTGCGCTGCGGTGCCCTTGAGCTGCGTTCCCGCCTGCTGCGCATCGGCGTCGGCAACGCCCTGCACGCTTCCGTTGGCAGCCGTCAGCGTGAGTGTGAGCTGCTCGCTGTCTGCGTCTTCCACGCTCAGCGCAGCAAGCGTTGCGCCCTGTCCCACCGAAATCGTTACCGCACTGCCTGGAACGCCCTTGATCACCGGCGGCTGGTTGACTGGCAGCGCATCCAGGTTCAGGCCCAGCACGATCGGGTTGTGGTCGCTGGAGCGGTAGGCCGTTGCGGCATAGAAGGACTCGGGCTTGCCGTACTCGGTGTTGTAGTCGAGTACCGTCGGTTCTTCGGCATTGATGGCCCACTTCACCGCCTTGCCCACCTTGGAGACCAGGGTCGGGCTCACGAAGATATGGTCAAGCGAGCCCCACAGCCCGTCAAAGGAGTACGAATAGCCGTGCGTCACCTTGGTGAAGCCGTTTAACTCCAGATAGGTGACCGGGTCTTCCTTGGCATAGGCGTTAAAGTCTCCCACCAGAATCACCTTGTCGGTGTCCGAGCCGGTGGGCCGCGTTGCCAGCCAGTCCTTGAGCTGCATGGCCGTCTTGACCCGCGCGGGATTGTTGTTGCCCTGGCCGTCCAGCTTGTCTTCGTTCCCGCCCGTGGTCAGCAGCGAACCCTTCGACTTGAAGTGGTTCACCACCAAGGTAAGTTGCTCGGAACCTGACGCGGTAGGTACCGAGAAGGTCTGCGCAATCGGCACACGCGCGCCGCCCACGCCCGGCGTGAAAGCGTCGTAAGTACCGACGTTGGGAACCGCCGCCGCCCCCACAGGCGTGACGCGGTCGCTGCGGTAGACAATGGCCACCGTGATCGCATCCGTGCCCGCCCCGGCAATCGTCGCGCTGCCTCCTTGGTTGAAAGGCGCCTTCACGTAGGCATAGGTGGCGCCAGCGGGCTTGTCAGCGCTCGCATTCATGGCGTCCACCAGCAGTGCCAGCGCGCTGTCGCTGCCAAAGCCGTTGTTCTGCACCTCCATCAGGCCATACACATCGGCCTGCAGGCCAATCAGATTGGCCACGACCTTGGCCTTCTGCCGCTCCAGCTCTGCCGGGTTGTTGGCGCCGCGAATGCCGATGCTGTTGCCCAGCGGGGTGGTGAACACATCCTTGGTATTGGTGCTGGTATCGCCCACCTTGCTGAAGAAATTGAGCACATTGGCCGATGCCACCTTGACCCCAGCCGCTCCCACTGCCGCCTGCAGGTCGGCCACGGTAGGGCGCGCTGCGCCCGTGAAGCTCAGCTTCTGCGTCGGCTGCACGCGGTAGCTGGTCTGGTAGATTTCCGGCGGAGACGATGCCTGGTAGAACTGGTCGAGCACGCCCACGACGGCATCCACCCCATCGCCCGCGCGCAGCGTGTTCGATGCAGACAGATCGTTACCGCCACGGCCCCGCACCACCACCGGATTCTGCTTGCTGCTCAGGTCATCCAGAATGATCTGGCTGCGCTGCATGGTGTTGGCATACTGCGCATAGCCGCTCACGCTGGGGACGTTCTCGTCGGTGAACTGCGGCAGAACCTTGTCGGCCGACAAGGTCACATCGCCAAAGCGGCCGAGCGTGTAGTTGTCCGACACCACGAGCTTGCCGCCTGCAGTAGCCGATGCCACCTTTACCAGCATGCCTTCGTAACGCTCCCAGCTTGCCATGTCGGCGACCGGCAGCGTGATGGAGATCGGAGTCGGCAGCACGCCTGCGCCCTGCACCTGGAAGGATGTCAGGTTCTTGAGCTGCGTCTGCTTGTTGTATTCGTCCACCGTGGCACTCACCTGCACACGCTTGCCCACCGTGCTGTCGTCCACACCGGGGTTTTGGCCGCCATAGTAGACAAAGATGCCTTCCGATGTGCCGGCATCGCTGTCGTAATTGGCCTCTTCTTCCTGCACATAGAAACCGCTCAGCCCCGGTGCGATGCCGGTCACCACTCCGTTGATGGTGACGGGCTTTCCCAGCAGCGGCGATACCTCGCCAATGCCCTGGATGGTGTGGATGCGCGTGACCGTGGGCGCAGCCCCGGTCGTGAAGCCCAGATCGCCCGTAACCCAGGCATTGCCCGATGCATCCTGCACCGGCGTGCCCACGGCAACGATGCGGTAGGCGGTATCGGGCGCCAGCGCCACACCGGGATTGAGCGTGACCGTCTGCCCGCCGAACACCACCTTGGCTGCGTCCTGCGCAGACATCGTGGCGAGCACAGTGGCGCCCTGCCGCAGTTCAAAACGTCCGTTACCCGCCTGCACTGCCTCGGAGAAGGTCAACGAGAAGCTGCTCGTCGTGGTTGCCACGCCGGTGGCATCGCTGGCGGGCACGCTGGACTGCAGGGTGGGCGCTGCAGTGTCCGGCCCGGCCGTCTTGATCACCACGTCATCAATGGCCAGCCCGTTGCTTGACCCGCTGGCCGTGCGCTTTTGCACCCAGCGCAGCCACAGCGTCTGGCCCGCGCCCCAACCCAGGCCATGCAGATCGCCGCCCACCAGGGGCACCAGGCCTCCACCGCCGCCCTGCATATTGCCTGCCACGGCGCCAGCGGTGCCGCCGGTTACCGGCGCAACCCAGCCGAACAGATCGCCAGCGGGGTTCCAGGTTTGTACGGCGCCAAAGCTATCGCCCAGGCCCCACTCCAGGGTCATGCCCTGCCCCGCCGTGCTGCCGCCATTGCGCCATTGCTCGCCATTGAAGCGCAGGTTCACTGCATCGATGGCCGCGCCGGTGCTGTTGACCAGCGCCAGCGCAATCCAGCCCGCAATGGCACCGGATCCCGGAGAGCCGAAATAGGTACCGCTGGAAGCCAGCACGCCCAGTGCACGGTCTGACGCATCGGCCCCAAAGCTGTAGAAGCTGCCACCGTTGCCACCGCCGCTGCCCACTGCAATCTGCGTGATGGCCGCACCATCCTTGTTGAACAGCGACCAACCCGCCAGCGTGCTGTCATTGGCCCAGGGCGCGGTAGTGCCGGTATTGGCGAGCGTATTGAAGTCCTGGGCGTAGCTGCCGCCAAACGGCACCGGCGCAGCCCATGCGCTGGCGCAAACTAGGCCGAGCACCAGGCCGCTGCACAAGGCATTCAACGGAAATGGAAGACGCAGGCGTGAGGAAGATGGTGTATTTGGTTGGAGTGCCATGGGTGTGTGATCTGTTCGAAGAACGCCCCACCCTCTCCGGGTGAGATCCCGGCGATTCTTGGCAAATCACATGACCGCGTGATGACCGCTCGCAGACAGTTTCATGGCACGGAAGATTCGGTAGATTCCCACCCAAAAGAAAAGGGCCGCAAATGCGGCCCTGGTTCTCGCGCCACGCATGGGCGCTACCACTTACTGCAGGAATGCAGGCTTGGCGTAGCCGGCAAACTTGGTATCTACCACCGTCTTGAATTCATTGGAGCGGAAGGCCTCAGCCAGGTCCTTGGCCCACTGTGCATCCTTGTCCTTGGTCTTGACTGCGGCGATGTTCAGATAATGCTCCGGCGTCTTCTCCAGCAGCACGGCATCCTGCAGCTTGAGGCCCGAGGAGATGGCGAAGTTGCCGTTGATGATGGCGAACTGCGCGTCATCGAGCGAGCGCGGCAGGTGCGCTGCATCCAGGGGCAGCAGCTTGATCTTCTTGGGGTTCTCGGCCAGATCGAGCTCCGACACGCGCAGCGGATTCACGCCGGTCTTGAGCTTGACCAGACCCGCCTGCTGCAGCAGCAACAGGCCGCGCGCGAGGTTGCTCGGATCATTGGGCAGCGACACCTTGTCGCCTTCCTTCAGATCGGCCAGCGATTTGCGCTGCTTGCTGTACACCCCCATCGGTGCGATCGGGCCTTGCACCAGCGCCGTCAGATCGAGCTTGCGGTCGCCCTTGAACTGGTTGAAATACACCTCGTGCTGGAAGAAATTGGCGTCCAGCGAGCCATCGGCCAGTGCCAGATTGGGCTGCACATAGTCATTGAACTCCACCAGCTTGACCTTGTAGCCCTTTTTCTGCAGCAGCGGCACGATGCCTGCCTGCAGCTGATCGATGTTAGAGCCCGCCGTACCGCCGATCACCAGCTGCTTCTTGGAGGCATCCTGCGCCAGCGCAGGGCCTGCCAGACCCACGGATGCCGCTGCCAGCACGGCGGCGGCGATCAACGAGCGGCGGGTGGAGAAAAAGGTCGTCATGTCTACTACGCTCCTGGTGCTGCGCACCTTGTCATGGTTTGGGAATGGGGCACAGTATCTGCGCAGCGCTTCACAATCCCAACGAATAATTTCTCCCATTCTTATACCGCCAGGGCATGAAGGCTTTGACACCTTCCGAAGCTGCCTCATCAACAATCTCCGCCTTCGCTTTTCCACAAAAAAAAGCCAGCGCATGCGCTGGCTCCCGTACCGGCCCTATGCAGGGCTATCGTTTTGCTTATTTGTGCTTGCGCTTCTTGCCGCCTTGCTTGCGCTCCGGCTCGCAGGGGGCAGCATTGGTTTTGACCATGTGCTCAGGCCACAGGCTGTAGCTCAGGTCTTCGTCGGTGCTGCCGTTCACGTTCAGCGGGTAGAGACCAGGTGCAAACTTCTTGCATTCCTTGTACTGTTCGGCGGGGCTGGTCAGCTCAGGACGCACTTCGTAACTCAGGTTCACCGTACCGTCGGACTTGGGGTCCTTGGCCGTCACATCGATCTGGTTGCCGGTGCGCTTCCAGGTACCACGGTAGAGCACCTGCTTGCCGTCGTCGGCCTTGGCCTTGTAGACCACACGCCCCCCCTTGAGAAATTGGACGCTGAAGTTGCTGTTGCCTTCGCCGTTGGCAGTGGCATAGCTCTGCTGCACGAACTTGTTGGCCTTGGCATCGGCGAACTGGGCCGTGGCTTGAGGCACTACAGGCGCAGCTGCGGCCTTGGCCGCTTCTGCAGCCTTGGCGTCTTCCGCCTTGGCTTCCTCAGCCTTGGCCGCTGCAGCCTGTTCTTCTTTGGATGGGCCGGATGCGCAGCCTGCCAACAGCAGCGCCGCCAACAGCGCGCTGGTAGCGCCGAGTGGATTCAGTCGTTTCATAGAGACCTCAGGTAATTGGCCCTCGCCGAGCCGGATATGAAGGAAAGCCCGCTTGCCACTCGCAGCAGCACAACGGCAAACCATAGAAATTATGAATCGACGAGGCAAAACCGAATCTTTTTACCCATCAATTTTTTGTGAGGCGTTGCGCACACGCTGCAAGCGTCAGACCGTCCGCCCAAAAAGAAGGCCGCCCGAAGGCGGCCAAAAATTGCCAAAGCGCGGCTTGGATGTACCCAAGCGGCATCTACCTCCCCCGCAGCACCAGCTGCAAGCCTTTGAGCATGTGAGCGAACGAGTCGGCGGCCTGCGCCGTGGTGTGGGGCCAGACCAATACCGAAAAAGCCAGGGCCACTGCAACGATCAATCCAACGAAAGTGGCGAAATCTTGCCAGTGGTAATGCGGATGTTCCAACATGGAGGCCTCCTTTCGTGCAGGTTGCGTGTTACCCATCATTGGAACCCAGCAGCCTGCCTTGTGATGTCAGCCGAAATCGACAAAGCCCCCATAGCCCATTTGGCAGTTTTTGGGAGTTTTTTCTCATATTGAGATTAAAAACCACGCAACACCTTACAAAACAAGCACATCAAGCTATCAATTTGGAAGCAATCATTCCGTTTCAGGGCAGCTTCGGTAGTACGCTGGCCATGAAAGATGGCTGCAATTTCCTGCCGGATGCGCACCGCTTCCTTGCAAATCCATCTAACTTCTGGCATTTCACCGGCATCTGGCAGCCATCTTCAGGCATGCATTTCATTGTCGATGGATGCACCCGCCAGCTTGCAAGATGGCGCAGGTGCGACAATACTCGGCAACCCCGCAAGCCTGGCGCTGCCGCACGCCTGCCGTGAAGCAAAGCGCTTTCTGCAGTGCATTCGCCCCGCATACGCCAAGGCTTCAAAGGGTTCCAAAACTGCCAAACCAAGCTATTGCTTTCCGCTTTCCACCTTGCCATGACTGCCATTGCGCCCGCCCCGCCAGATACGGGCATCCACCTGCAAGACGTGCACCTGACGCGCGGCGCCCGGCCCGTGTTTGCCGGACTGAGCCTGTCGCTCACCGAGCGGCGCGTTGGCTTGATCGGTGACAACGGCGCAGGCAAGACCAGCCTTTTCCGTCTGCTGTGCGGGCTCGAAATTGCAAGCCAGGGACAGGTACACATCGCAGGCCATGATGTGCAAAAGCACCGCGAACAGTTGCCCGGCTTGGTGGGCATGATGTTTCAGAACCCGGATGACCAGATCATCTTCCCCACCGTGGAAGAAGAGCTGGGCTTGAGCCTGCAGTACCAGGGCATTGCGCGCAAGGCAGCCATGGTGCGGGCCCGGCAATTTCTGGCCGAGCGGGGCCTGGCCGAATGGGCGCCACGCGCCGTCAGCAGCCTGAGCCAGGGCCAGCGCCAGCAAGTCTGCTTTCTGGCCATGCTGATGGCTGCGCCCCGGGTGATGCTGCTTGACGAGCCCTTTGCCAGCCTTGACCTGCCCGGCCAGGCGCGGCTGGCAGCCGATCTGGACCGCACCACTGCACAGATCGTGGTGTCGACCCATGTGCTCAGCCATGTACGCCACTTCGAGCGCGTGGTGTGGCTCGCTGGCGGCCTGGTGCGCGGCGATGGCCCGGGCGAGGCCGTGTGCGCAGCCTACGAACTGGATGTGAAAACACGCTCTAGCGCACAGACAGAGAGCGCAGACAGCTTCGAAAACAGTAGCAAAACCGCTGTTGCGGTACAGGGCTGACCGGCATGGGCACGCTCTACAGCGACATTCCCAGCTGGCTGCACCGCGTGCCTGCCGGTGCCAAACTGCTGGCACTGGCCCTGTGTGGCCTGGGCCTGCTGTTTGTCGTCGATACACGCGGCCAGGCTGCGGCCTTTGCCGTGGTGCTGGTGCTGTACGCAAGCCTGGGGGCCGCATCACGCCCCACGCGGCGCCTGGTGGTGGCCGCGCTGGTGGCCTCGGTACTGGTAGGCGCGCTGCATGCCGCCACTGGCCAACCGCTGGTGGGCCTGGCCAGCGGCCTGCGCCTGATGAGTGCCACCATGCTGGGTGCCATGCTGACGGCGACTACGCGCTTTGGCGATCTGCTGGATGTGGCTGAGTGGCTGCTGGCCCCTCTGGCCCGCTTTGGCGTTCCCGTGGAGCGGCTGGCGTTGCAGTTGGGCCTGATGATGCGGTTTGCCGAGCAGTTTTTTGTGCAGTGGCAACGCCTGGCAGATGCCTACCGCGTGCGCACCGGCCGCGCCGGAGGCCTGCGCCTGTTTGCGCCGCTGGCCATCCACATGCTGGTGACTGCCCGCAAGGTGGCCGATGCGCTGGCGATACGGCTCAAGCTGTGACGCCGCCCCGATTTGATTGATGAAAGCCTGTTCATGACCATGACCTCCTCCTCTCACCGCGAATCCCGCGCCCAGCGCATTGCACTGGTAGCACTGTTTGCCGCGCTGATGGCCGCGTTCGGCATGATTCCCAAGATCGACCTGCCTCTCGGCGTGCCGATCACCGCACAGACCATGGGCGTGATGCTGGCCGGCTGCATGCTGGGCGCCAGCATGGGCTTTCAGGCGATGGCGCTGTTCCTGCTGGCCGTGGCACTGGGCTTGCCGCTGCTGTCGGGCGGACGCGGCGGCATGGGCGTGTTCTTTCTGCCTTCGGCCGGCTATCTGGTGTCGTGGCCGTTTGCCGCCATCGTGACGGGTCTGGTCATGCGTGCGCTGTCGCGGCCCGCTGGCACTGTGCCTGCTTCGCCCAAGCGCCTCGCACTGGCCGCGTTTGCGGCCTCGGTGGTGGGCGGTGTGCTGGTGATCCATGTGTTTGGCGTGGTGGGCCTGATGCTGCTGGCCAAGCTGAGCCTGGTGCAGGCGGCCATCGGCACCCTGGTGTTCGTGCCGGGCGATCTCATCAAGTGCGTGCTGGTGGCCGTCATCGTGCATACCGTGGCCCGTGGCCTGCCCGACTGGCGCTTTGGCGGCCGGGCGCTGTGAGCCAGCCTGTGCTGCCCCTGCAGGATTGGCAACGCCTCGTCCACGGCCCGCTGGCCCACTGGGCGCAGTTGCAGCCCGACGCCGTGGCCGTTGACGACGGCTTACAGCGCATCCGCTTTGCCCAGTTGCATGCCGCTGTGCAGGCGGGTGCCGATCAACTGAACGCCAGCGCTGTACCCAGCACACGGCTGCTGGATGCCACTCAGTCTCCCATCGCACTCATCACCGATTTTCTGGCCACCACTGCCAGCGGCCGCTGCGCTGCGCTGGGCGATGCCGCCTGGCCCGCCGCCCAGCACGCAACGGCGGCGCAATGGATTGCCGACTTAGCAGCAAAAACACCGCTTTGCATAGATGCACAAAGTGCAGACCGCTATCCTTTTTATATTGGTTTCACCTCGGGCAGCACCGGAAAGCCCAAGGGGTTCCGGCGGCACCACCAGTCATGGGCCGAGAGCTTTCGCGTCTGCGTGGATACATTCGGCACGGCAGCGCACGGCCCCGTAATGGCGCCGGGCAACCTGTCACATTCGCTCTTTCTGTTTGGTGCGCTTCTGGGGCTGTGGACGGGCGGCGGCGTTCAATTGCAGCCGCGCTTTTCGGCCAGCCAGTGCTTGCACGGCCTGCAGCAGAACGCCACGCCATGCCTGGTAGCCGTGCCCAGCCAGTTGCTGGTGATGCTGCAACTGGCCGAGCGCCGCGCGCTGGCGCCCATCGCGTCGCTGCAACTCATCCTGATCAGCGGCGCGCGCTGGATGCGCCAGCACACCCCTGCGCTGCAAGCGCTGTTTCCCAATGCGCGAATCGTGGAGTTCTACGGAGCCTCTGAAGCCAGCTTCATCGCCTGGATGGATGCCGACGCGGCAGCACCCCCGCAGGTGGTGGGCCGGGCCTTCAGCAATGTGCAACTGCAGATTCGCAGCGAGACCGGCGCCGCCCTGGCCGGAGGCCAGATCGGCCAGATCTGGATCAAGAGCCCGATGCTCTTTATGGATTACGTGGGCGACAGCCATGACGCCACCGCCGCGCTGCAGGATGGCGAGTGGTTGAGCGTGCGCGACATGGGCAGCCTGGACGCGCATGGCCAGCTCACCCTGGTGGGCCGCGAAAAGCGCATGATCGTCACCCAGGGCAAGAACCTGTTCCCCGAAGAAGTGGAAAACCTGCTGTGCGAGCACCCGCGCATCGCCGCCGCATCGGTACACGGCGTTGACGACGCACTGCGTGGCAAACAGGTATGGGTGGCGGTGCAACTCAAGGATGCAGCGCCTACTCCCTCTGCGAGCGGCACACCACGGCAGGTACAACAGGCGCTGGACACGCTCGATGCCGCACTGGCCGCAGAACTCTCCGCCTGGTGCCGCAACCGGCTCGAGGCCTACAAATGCCCGCGCCGCTGGCTGGGCTGGTTCGCAGCCGCTCCCGCTGCGCCGTGGCCGCAAACGGCCAGCGGAAAGACCGACCACACGGCGATTGCCACATTGCTGCAAAGCAGCATGGATCCACCCATGGCATCTGTGGTTGCAACAGCAAACACGGCGACACGTTAAAGTAGCCCCTGTCGCGCTGCGAAAGGCGCTATCAAAATGAAAGCTGCCAGCGTCCTTCTGCAAAGCGCTGACGGCTGTTTTCTCCAAAAATGCCTGCACACCCCGTCTACATTGCCAGCTACGCCCGCAGCGCCGTGGTTCCGGTGGGCGGCGCCTTCAAAGCACTGCATGCGCATGACATCGGCGCGCCCGTACTGCGTGCCCTGCTGACCAAGGCAGGCGTGCCCGCCAGCCTGGTGCAGACGGTGGTATTGGGCAATGCGCTTGGCGCTGGCGGCAACCCGGCACGCATGCTGGCCCTGGCTGCGGGCCTGCCCCACACCTGCGCATCCTACACGGTCGACACCCAGTGTTGTTCCGGGCTGGATGCGGTAGCGCTTGCCGCCAACCTGATTGCCAGCGGCCAGGCCGATGTGGTGGTGGCGGGCGGCGCAGAAGCCTGGAGCCGCGCGCCCATGCGCGCCACGCGCCCTTTGCATGCCGGTGATGCGCCCGTGCCCTACGAGCGCCCCGCTTTTGCGCCGCATCCGCATGACGATCCAGACCTGCTGCTGGCCGCCGCCCGCTATGCGGCAAGCCAGGGCCACACCCGCGCCGCACAGGATGCCTACGCCGCTGCCAGCCACGCCCGTGCGCTGCAGGGCGCGAACGTACTGGCCGCAGAGATCGTGCCCATCCAGGGAGTGGCGCAGGATGCTTTTGCGCGCGGGTTGGGAGCAAGGCAGCTGGCTCGCCTGCCCGCCATTGCCCACACCGATGCCGATGTGGACACCGCCACACGCGCAGAATATGCCGTCAGCAGTGTGGCCATCTCGCCCAAGGCCGATGGCGCGGCACTGGTGCTGCTGATGAGCGATGCTGCCTGCTCGCGCCTCCACACAAGGCCCCGCGCCCGGTGGCTGGGCCATCAATCGGTGGGCGGCACGCCTGCCATGCCCCTGGTGCTGGCTGCAGAGGCAGCCCGCAGCCTGTTGCAGGCCCACCAACGCCGCTGGGCGGATCTGGCCGCCATCGAGCTGCACGACGCCTTTGCCGTGCAAGGCCTGCAGTGGCAGGCTCTGCTGCAGTCCGAAGGTGCGGACGCGGATGTGCTGAACCGGCACGGCAGCGGTATTGCGCGCGGACACCCGATTGGCGCGTCGGCCGCCGTTGCCCTGGTGCGGGTGCTGGCGGAGCTGGAATTGGCGCCACCCAGAGGGTTGGGATTGGCAGCAATAGCAGGTGCTGGCGGACTGGGGAGCGCAAGCCTGGTGCAGCAGATGGGCTGATGCCTTTATTGACACCCCGCCACCGCGTTTGCAATAGTCCCGAGTTCGGCCACCAGCCTCGCGCTGAAAGTGATTCGCCCCGAGTCATAGGCTTCCAATCAACGGTACTGGAAAAAACTCCACTGGAAAAAGCGCACAGCCATTGGCGACTCAGCAACCGTCCCCTAAGCGCTGAAAGTATTCGCCAAGGGCTGCCCGCGCAGTCACCGTCTGGTTCACTGGCGCATCGGTGTCTTCATACCCCATGGCCATGCCGCACACCACCGTCTGCGATGCCGGCAGTTGCAGCACATCGCGGATCAGGCCTGGGTACGAGGCCATCGCGCCAATGGCGCAGGTTGCCAGACCGCGCGACTGGGCAGCCAGCATCAACCCGTAGATCGCCATGCCCAGGTCCATGTAGCCACCGGGGCCAAAACCACTGTCGATGGTGATGATGAGCGCCACCGGCGCCTGGAAGAACTGAAAGTTGCGGCCAAACTGCGCTGCGCGACCGGCGGTATCACCCCGCTCCACGCCCAGCGCGCCATACAAGGCCTGCGCCGCTGCCACCTGGCGCTTGCGCAGCGACATGGGCAGCGGGTTGGGGAAATAGCCGTAGTCTTCCGCCTCCTGCGCACCTGCCGCATAGGCCCGCTGCAGACGGACGGACAGTTGTTCGCGCAGATCGCCGCATACCTGCCAGAAATAGCCCGGCTGCAGGTTGGCGCCACTAGGCGCGCGGCGGGCCTCCTGCAACACGGTGTGCAGCACTGCATCGGCCACCGGCTGCGGAGTGAAGGCGCGCACCGAGCGGCGCACCATGGCGGCTTGTGAGGCAGCCCCCTCTGCGGGGGCAAAAGAAAGAAGATCAGGCTGGTTCATGGCAGTGGGCGCCATTGTAGTGATGGGCCAGCAATCCTTTTCAACGGCCCGCTTTTCGCGCCTATCCTTGCCCCTACGCTTCACCCTACGGAAGCGAGGAAACGACAACATCTGACGCATTCCGAATAATAAAACTGTTCATCCATACAGTATTTCTTTGCTATACTGTTTTTTCATACAGTATCAACAACCGCATCCACGGCACCAAAGGCACGCTGCAATCCATATAAAGACCATCAGTTCTTCGACACAAGCCGCTTCAGACACGCAAGACACTCGAAATACCCGTGTCATGTTCGCGTTGCAACCTGTCTGCCCCGGCCTTGTACCCCTGCCCGCATGTGCATGCGGCCCGGATGAATTTTTTTGAGCGAAAGCGGATGCTGGTGCGCCGGATGCAGCGAGTAGCTCCCCTTCTCCTTCGGCGCCAGCGCTTACTGAGCGTCGTTCAGCCACCCTTGCGGTGGCTTTTTTTTGCCATCGGGAGCACGCCTGCGCCGGTACCCTGCCAGCAACAGCCTTTGCGTCGTTCATCCGGCATACGTGCTCTACACTTAGCCCATAGCAATGCGCTGTGCGTTGCCCATCCATGGCCTCGCCATGGAAACGGAAGAAACGGAATTTTTGAGATATGCAAATTGCCACCTGGAATGTCAACTCCCTCTCCGTCCGCCTGCCGCAGGTGCTGGACTGGCTGGCAGCCAATCCGGTCGATGTGCTGGGGCTGCAGGAACTCAAGCTCACGGATGACAAGTTTCCGCACGATGCCTTTGCGGCTGCCGGCTACCAGGCGGTGAGCTTTGGCCAGAAAACCTACAACGGCGTGGCCCTGCTGGCCCGCAGCGCCATTGCCGATGTGGTGCGCGCCAACCCGCACTTCGAGGACGAGCAGGCGCGCGTCATTGCAGGCACCATCTCCAGCCCCTCAGGCGACATCCGCGTGGTCAACTGCTATTTCGTCAATGGCCAGGAGCCAGGATCGGAGAAATTTGCCTACAAGATGCGCTGGCTGGGCGGGCTGGAGGCCTATATCAAGGCCGAACTGGCCGCACACCCGCGCCTCGTGCTGGTCGGGGACTTCAATGTGGCACCGGAAGACCGCGACAGCTACGACCCCGATGGCCTACGGGAAACCATCCACCACACGACCGAAGAACGCAACCACTTCCGGGGCCTGCTGGCCCTGGGCCTGACGGATGCCTATCGCATGTTCGAGCAACCCGAAAAAAGCTATAGCTGGTGGGATTACCGCATGCTGGGCTTCCAGAAGAACCGTGGCCTGCGCATTGACCACATCCTCGTGAGCGAGGCGCTCAAGGGCAGCGTGAGCGCCTGCATGATCGACCGCGTGCCACGCAAGAACAAGCAGCCGAGCGACCATGCACCGGTGGTGATCACCCTGGGGTGACCAAGACCAAGACCCAAGGCCGTGGAGACGCCCTCCGCAGGCGCTTGATGGCGCCAACGCTGCAAACTGCGGTTTTTCAGCACCACCTGAACGGCAGCGCAGCCCCTGAAAAAAACAGACTGGCAATGAAAAACGGGCGCTGCACGCGCCCGTTAGATCACTTGATCTTGATCTCTTGATCAATCGCAGCCGAGCTGCCCCGGCCTGCATCAGGCCTTCTCAGGCTCCTGCACCGCGTGCATGGCCAGCGCAGCTTCCTCATCGAGCTTGCGCGCCAGCGCCTCGGCATCTGCCTCCGACAGCAATTCGCCTTCCCACTTGGCAACCACGGCCGATGCCAGCGAATTGCCAACCGCATTGGTGGCCGAGCGGCCCATGTCAAGGAAAGTGTCCACGCCCAGAATCAGGAGCAAGCCTGCTTCTGGAATATTGAAATGGCCCAGGGTGGCAGCAATCACCACCAGCGATGCACGCGGCACCCCGGCAATCCCCTTGGAGGTCAGCATCAGCACGAGCAGCATGGTCACCTGGGTGGCCAGCGACAGCTCGATGCCGTAGGCCTGTGCGATGAACAGCGTTGCAAACGTGCAGTACATCATCGAGCCGTCCAGGTTGAACGAGTAGCCCATGGGCATGACAAAGCTCGAAATCTTGCGCTTGACGCCAAAACGGTCGAGTGCGTCAAGAATCTTGGGGTACGCAGCCTCCGAACTAGCGGTGGCAAACGACACCATGAAGGCCTCCTTGATGAGCGCCAACAACTTGAACACGCGCTTGCCAAGGAAGGCGAGGCCCGCCAGCACCAGAATCGACCACAGGATGAACAGGCCCAGATAGAACTCGCCCATGAAGACCGCAAATTTCAGCAGGATGCCCAGTCCGTTGACCGCCACGGTCGAAGCCATGGCCGACAACACCGCCAGAGGCGCGAGCTTCATTACATAGCCGGTGATCTTGAGCATGACGTGCGACAGCTCGTCGATGGCTGCAAGCAAGGTCCTGGCCTTGTCGCCCAGCGCCGCCATCGCCACGCCAAAGAACATCGAGAACACCACGATCTGCAGGATCTCGTTGTTCGACATGGCTTCGGCAAAGGATTTGGGCACCGTGTGGTTGATGAACTCACGCAGCGTGAACTTGCCCGTGGCCAGGTTGGTGGCGGCGCTCACATCCGGCAGGGGCAATCCCAGGTTGTGGCCCGGTTGCAGCACATTGGCCAGCACCATGCCCAGCAGCAGCGACACCAGCGATGCCGTCAGAAACCATAGCATGGCCTTGAAGAACACCCGGCCAACCGAAGCGGCATCGCCCATATGCGCAATGCCCACGACCAGGGTGGAGAACACCAGCGGCCCGATCAGCATCTTGATCAGGCGCAGAAAGATATCGGAGACCAGGGAGATATAGCCGGCGACTTCCTTGACCTCGGCCGGGTCCGGCACGCTGGCATGGACGATATAGCCCACCACGATACCCAGCACCATGGCGGCCAGAATGACCAGGGCCGACGACATGCCCTTTTTGCCCGTTAGAGCCATAACGATTACCTTCAATCAGAGCGGTTGTTGGTGCCATCAACGCTCCTAGCGGGGCTCTTGATGCACATCGGCGGTTGTTGTTCTCGTGATCCGGATGTGCACATTCCTCTCCGACGCCGCGCAGTCTGGCGCGCCAAGGCGCATGCAGGGCGCCAGCAGGAGGGAAACCATGAGCCCGCTTTTGACAGCAGGAATGCAATATTCTGCGGGTGCGATTGTAATCGCAACCTCCCGCCTCCCACGGCGCAGGGGGGCCGAATTCCCGTGCGCCCAGCAGGTATCTTGCCAGCCGGAATGCGCATGCGCTCTACAGAAAAGAATCAGGTATAAATGGCCGCAATCGCCCAGCTGGTAGGCGCATAAACTTCAAATTCAATAGCAACAAGATCAGCGGGCCCGTGCATCCTGCATGTGCTGCAACTCATCGATATAACGGCGCAACTGCTGGGCCTGGCCCTGCAGAAGCGGGCGTAATTCCAGCGGCAGGGCAGATTCCAGCACACGCTGGTAGCGTTCGGCGGCCAGCACCAGGCACAGGCTGCATTCGGCGATGAGGTCGCGGTCGGTCACCATGTTGGCGCGCTGCTTGAAATCCGTCCAGCGCCGGTGCAGGCGACCGGCTGCGCTCTGGCCGGGACGCTCCACCAGCGGGCCGCTTTCGGGCTGGGCCAACAGCACCTCCTGCAATTGCCAGTTCAGCGCACGAAACTGCTCGGCCAGTGCATACAGATAGGTGCGCAGCGCGATGGCACGGGCCTGCTCGCTGCCTGCCACCAGGCATTCCTCGCAGTCCTTCAGGCCTGTCTGCAGCACCCGCAGCGCATGCTGTACTTGCGCGGCCGACAGCTCCTCACCGCGAATGCCTTGCAGCGCGTGCTCATACGCGGCGCTGGCAATTTCGCGCGCCTGTGGCCAGGTGAGCGTGCTGCTGCCGCGCACATGCTGCCACTGCACTTCCAGTTGCGGTGCCACCTCGTCAAAGCCCTGCGGATTGCGCTGCGCAGCAAACCAGCCAAGCGACAGCGCGAGGCGGTATGTCTCAAACGGCTGGCCCACCACGTAAAAATCCATGCCCTGATAGTGGCTGCGCCAATAGGCCTCTTCCCGCGCGGGATTGCCCCACTGCCCCTTGGCCTTGGGCGGCAGGCCCCCGGCCAGCAGGCTGTGCACCGCATCGCCCGCCACATGGGCCATGCCATTGGCTGTGGACACCGCCAGCCGCACAGTATTGAGCATGGCCGAGCGCTGCCGCCCGACCCGCTCCGGCGAGTTGCGGTAGGCCTGGGCCGTGAACACCGAAGACATTTTTTGCATGCTTGTACACGTAGGAAAGCTGTTTCAGCCCATTGTGACATGCTCCAACGAGAGCCGCCCACGGCCCGCTGCCTCCGCTGGCTTCATCGTTCACCACAGTAGGCCTAAAGGCAATACAGCCCGCATGCTGCGGGCTGTACTTCAAACCACCAAGCCTCCTACTCGTCGCCTGCTGCGAGACCCAGTTCCTGGATTTTGCGGGTGATGGTGTTGCGGCCGATGCCCAGGCGCTGCGCAGCTTCGATACGTTTGCCGTGCGTAGCAGCCAGGGCTGATCGGATCAGCTGGGATTCAAACCGGCGGCTGAGAATGTCCCATACCTCGGTGCTGCCCGACTGCAGCAGCGCATCGGCCTCCCGGGCCAGATCGGATTCCCATGGCGCTGCGGAGCCTGGGGCGGGTGCCATGGAGGGGCGAGGTGCTTCTGCAAGCGGTACAGCATTGCCATTTGCTACTGAATTAATAGCTACTGGCACTTGTGGAACAGACGCAATAGGCGTATCCGGCACCAAGGCCTGCGGTACCGGTGCAGTGGATACGCCAGCCCCAGCCGTGCTTTGCAGCACTTCGGGTGGCAAATCCTGCTCGGACACGCGCTGGGCTGGCGCCATCACGGTGATCCAGTGGCAGATGTTCTCGAGCTGACGCACGTTGCCAGGAAAGCCGAACTGCGCCAGCCTCGCCAGCGCGCCTTCGGACAGCTGCTTGGGCTCGACCCCCAGCTGGCGGGCACTGGCGGCCAGAAAGTGGCGGGCCAACATCGGAATGTCTTCCCTGCGTTCGCGCAGCGGCGGCAGCCGCAGGCGGATCACATTCAGGCGGTGGAACAGGTCTTCGCGGAACACGCCCTTTTGCACGCGTTCTTCCAGGTTCTGGTGCGTGGCGGCAATCACCCGCACATGCGATTTGACCGGCACATGGCCACCCACCCGGTAAAAATGTCCATCGGAGAGCACGCGCAGCAGACGGGTCTGCAGATCGAACGGCATGTCGCCGATTTCGTCCAGAAACAGCGTGCCGCCCTCGGCCTGCTCAAAGCGGCCCCTGCGCTGGGTCTGCGCGCCGGTGAAGGCGCCGCGTTCATGGCCGAACAATTCGGATTCGAGCAGATCCTTGGGAATGGCTGCAGTGTTGATGGCCACAAACGGCCCGCCCGCAACCGGTGAGTGCTTGTGCAGCGCGCGCGCCACCAGCTCCTTGCCCGAGCCCGATTCGCCGGTCACCATCACGGTCACATTGCTTTGCGACAGGCGCCCGATGGCACGAAAGACGTCCTGCATGGCGGGCGCCTGGCCCAGCATCTCGCCATTGCCGGCCGACTGGGCCGGGTCCGGCATCTGGCTCTGGCTTTGCTGCACGGCGCGCTGGATCAGCTCCACCGCCTTGGGTACGTCAAATGGCTTGGGCAGGTACTCGAAAGCACCGCGCTGAAAGGCAGACACCGCGCTGTCGAGGTCGGAGTACGCCGTCATGATGATGACCGGCAGTTCGGGCTGGGCAGCATGCAGCTGCTCCAGCAACTGCAGGCCGTTGCCGCCCGGCATGCGGATGTCGCTGACCAGCACGGACGGTGCCTGAGACGGGTCCTCGTTCGAGGCGAGCGCCTCCAGTACCTCCTGCGGATGCACAAAGCTGCGCGTGGGCAGTTGCTCGCGCGCCAGCGCCTTCTCGAGTACGAACCGGATCGAAGGGTCGTCGTCCACTATCCAGATGGGTTTCATTGTCGCTATCGCCCTTCCAAATCTACAAACCATGAATCGTGGTCCTGGCCGGGCTGCGCCATGCAAGCTAATCCGTCAACGGCAGCATGATGCGAAAGTCCGTGCGCCCGGGCTCGCTCTCGCATTCGATCAAACCTTCGTGCCTTTGTACAAAGGTCTGTGCCAGCGGCAAGCCCAGGCCCGTGCCACCATCGCGTCCGGTCACCAAGGGGTAGAAGATCCGCTCCTTGATGTCCGGCTCGATGCCAGGACCATTGTCGATGACATGCAATTCCAATGCCAACTTGTGGCGCTTGCGGCCCAGGGTGAGCTGGCGCGCAATGCGCGTGCGCAGAATGATGCGCGCCGTTCCCTGCGTCATCTGCGGCTCCAGCACCTGCGCGGCATTCTGCACAATGTTGAGTAGCGCCTGGATGAGCTGCTCACGGTCGCCCCGGATCTCGGGCAGCGAGATATCGTAATCGCGCTCGATCTTGAGCCCGCCTGGGTATTCCAGCAGTACCAGCTGGCACACGCGCTCGCATACCTCATGGATGTTCACATCACCCACGGTGTGCGGGTGGCGGTGCGGCGCGAGCAGCCGGTCCACCAGGGCCTGCAGGCGGTCAGCCTCATGGATGATGACGTCGGTGTATTCCTTGAGCTGGCGGTCCGGCAGCTCCATATCCAGCAATTGCGCTGCGCCGCGAATGCCGCCCAGCGGGTTCTTGATCTCGTGGGCGAGGTTGCGGATCAACTCCTTGTTGGCCAGGGCCTGCTCGCGCACGCGCTCTTCCCGGTCCTGGCGCACCTGCTGCTCCAGAGGCCACAGCTCCACCAGAATTTCGGCATCTTCCTGCCACCATGACAGGTTCACGTGCACCGGAAAGGCATCCTGCAGGCTGCGACGCAACTGCGCCTCGAACCTCAAGGACGAAAAGCGCTGCGCCCGCGCATCCACCAGAGCCTTGTGCAGGAGCTCATCGTCCTGAAAGAAAACACCCAGTTCGTGGCCCAGAATGCTCTTGCGCGATACGCCCAGCGCATTTTCCAGTGCAGCGTTGACCCGCACGGCAGCGCCATCGAGCCGGATGACCGCCACCAGGGTTGCGATGTGCTCCAGCGCTTGCCACTCGCGCCATTCGCGGTCGGCTGCGGTCAGGTCAGGCATGGGTTGGGCAGCAGGAAGAAAGTGGGATCAAGGTGCAGGCAGACGCTGCAATTCTCTCTGAATACCGGCGATATCGCTATCCATGCGGGTCATCTCCGCCTTCAGGTCTTCCACACGCTTGTTGTAGAAGGCCGGGTTGCGCATCTCCAGCGCATTTTTTTGCGGCTCGCCGTTGTTGTACTCACGGGCCAGATCCGCCTTGCGGGTTTCGGCCTTCTTCAGTTCTGTCTCCAGGATCAGCCGTGCATCGGAATCGCGCGCACGGCCCTCCGCCGAGGTGGAACGTGGCGCAGGCGTTGCGGCTGCCGGTGCACGGGCCGGGCGAGGAGCGGCTGCAGACGGTGCAGGAGCCGGGCTGGCCGCCCCTGCGCCCCCTTGCGGGCGCGTGCCCTGCACGATGGTCACATTGGCAGCCTCGATCTGGGCACACCCCCGCTGGCGCGCCTTGGCCGCGTCATTGGTGTATTCATTGCCACAGCGATAGATGCGATCCTGCGCCACAGCGCCCTGCGCACCCGCCATTGCAACCGCCAAAAACAACCACTTGATATGCATAACCTCGATTCGCCCATTCACTCCACAGTGGCAAGTATCACGCCAATCTGTACATCAAAGATTTCAGCACCCCATTGCAACAGCAAACAAATACCCGCTGCAATCACGTTTCATAACGCGGGCAACTGCTGCGGCGTGCACAGGCAGTGTATAGACAAACAGAGGCTGACCATGAATAACAGTTCCTACTGTTACAGATTCGCAGCACCTTGACCACACATCGTACGGCCCACGCCATAGTTTTGCTATCAACTTTATATCAAAATGGGACAGAAAAAACGGCCTGTGCAATACAGGCCGTTTTGCAGCAGGACAGCAACAATGCCGCCCTTGCCCCTTGATGCTTTACAGCGAATAGTACATGTCGAACTCGACAGGATGCACCGCCTGGCGGAAGCGGGTCACCTCGCTCATCTTCAGCTCGATGTAGGCGTCAAGCATGCTGTCGCTGAATACGCCACCCTTGGTCAGGAAGGCGCGGTCTGCATCCAGGGCTTCCAGCGCCTGATCCAGGCTGTGGCACACGGTAGGCACCAGCTTGTCTTCTTCGGGAGGCAGGTGGTACAGATCCTTGGTAGCTGCTTCGCCTGGGTGAATTTTGTTTTCCACGCCATCAAGGCCAGCCA
Organism: Comamonas odontotermitis; assembly: GCF_040396735.1. GTDB lineage: Bacteria > Pseudomonadota > Gammaproteobacteria > Burkholderiales > Burkholderiaceae_C > Comamonas > Comamonas odontotermitis_C. The sequence goes on along the minus strand of NZ_JBEBNZ010000003.1, from coordinate 117,385 downwards.
TCAGCAGCGCAGCAAAGCCCAGGTATGGGTTCATCAGCGGATCGGGGAAGCGTGCTTCCACGCGGCGGCCCTTGGGGTTGCTCACGTAAGGAATGCGGATCGATGCCGAGCGGTTCTTGGCCGAGTACGCCAGCTTCACCGGTGCCTCGTAACCAGGTACCAGGCGCTTGTAGCTGTTGGTGCCAGGGTTGGTGATGGCGTTCAAGGCACGTGCGTGCTTGATGATGCCGCCGATGTAATACAGCGCGAAATCCGACAGACCCGCGTAGCCGTCGCCAGCAAACAGGTTCTTGCCGTCTTTCCAGACAGACTGGTGCACGTGCATGCCGGAGCCATTGTCGCCAGCGTAAGGCTTGGGCATGAAGGTCGCCGTCTTGCCATAGGTGTCGGCCACGTTCCAGATCACGTACTTTTGTACCTGCGTCCAGTCAGCGCGCTCGACCAGGGTCGAGAAACGGGTGCCCAGCTCGTTCTGGCCGGCGCCTGCCACTTCGTGGTGGAACACTTCGACGGGGATGCCCAGCGATTCGAGCAGCAGGGACATTTCAGCGCGCATGTCCTGCGTGCTGTCGACAGGAGGAACGGGGAAGTAGCCGCCCTTGACGCGTGGGCGGTGGCCACGGTTGCCGGAGTCGAACTTGGTGCCGCTGTTCCAGGGGGCTTCGTATTCTTCGATGTCGTAGAACGGGTTGTTGGGTTCGGTGCTCCAACGCACGCCATCAAAGATGAAGAATTCTGGCTCGGGTCCGAAGTAGGCCGTGTCGCCCAGACCGGAGGCCTTCAGGTAGGCTTCGGCGCGCTTGGCGATGGAGCGGGGATCGCGGTCATAGGCCTTGCCGTCGCCCGGCTCGATCACGTCGCACTGCAGGAACAGCGTGGTCTCGTCAAAGAATGGATCGATGTTGGCGGTGTTCGGATCGGGCATCAGCAGCATGTCCGAAGCTTCGATACCCTTCCAGCCGGCAACCGAAGATCCGTCGAAAGCGTGGCCCGAGGCGAACTTGTCTTCGTCAAAGTGCGAGATTGGCACCGTGACGTGTTGCTCCTTGCCACGGGTATCGGTGAAACGCAGGTCAACGAACTTGACCTCGTTCTCGTCCAACATGCTCATCACATCTGCAACGCTCTTGGCCATCTATAGCTCCAAAGAAAAACATCAATAAAAAGACTGTGGCAAGACTAAAGCAGATTGCGTGCCAGTTTTATGACATCTGCCCGGTCCATATTGCCAGCGACTACCCGGCCCGGCCTGCCACCGTACCGAGCGTGACTGTACCGCGCTTTGCCAGCCTGGAACAGCCATTGCAAGGGAATTTGTACAACGTCCAGGCTGGCTCCTGCCCTTCTATCGCACCACCTCGGTGCAATTTGCCGCCAACGCAAAAGCCTCGGCAGGATGCACGATTTTGATGCATTAATGCACCAAATTGGTGCAATGACGCATTCTACCGCGCACCAGGTTGGTCACTTCTCAGGCTGCTCGCCTGCAGGAGGCGCGCCTTCCAAGACCTTGTCATCGCCCGAGTGTGCCTCCACCACCGGCATTTCGCCCTGCTCTGCACGCAAGGCCTGCAGGGCAGCCAGCCCGAAATGGATGAACCACAGCGACGAGAATGCAAAGGTGATGGCGTAGATCCATACCGCCAGCGGCACCAGCACCACAAAGCCGATGGTGAAGACGATGCCCGAGGCCCAGACGATGCTGGGCGCAATGCCGATATAGCCGCTGATCACCCCCATCAGCAGGAGCGGCCAGCGGTGGCGCTGCAGCAGCGCATCGCGCTCAGGCTTGCTGGCGTGCTCAGCCAGTGCATCCACACTCATGACCCGGTAGGTCAGCCAGCCCCAGATGACGGGTGGCACCACCAGCACCAGCGGAGGAATCAGCCATAGCGGCATCGTGACGACAAAGGCAACCACGGCCACGGCCGAGGTGCCCAGGGCCCACCCTACGCTGGCCACGAGGCCCGTGCCGTGCTTTTTGGCCAGCGTGGCAAATCGCTGCTCCGTCACCATGCGCACCAGCGCCGGTGTCATCAGCAAGGCGATGATGAGCAGTGCCAGCACGGCCGCCATCGGGGTCATCAGCACCAGCACCACAAATGGCGCCACGCCAGCGGCAAAGCCCTCCGTACCACTACCGCCAAACCAGCTGAACATGGTGCGCAGCCAGCCAATGGTCTCCACCCAGTGCTGCACCGCTGCTACGCTGGCCGTCCAGTAGAAGTAGCTCCAGCCACCCAGCACCAGCAGCATCACGACCAGCGGCACCAGAGACAGCGCAATCACCTTGGGGCGAAAGCAGTACGCTGCAGCGCGCCAGAAAGAATCAAGCATCAGGCTGGAGCCTTGGGACATGGGAGAGATTCCTTATGCTTCAAAAACGAATGGCCATGCTAACCGGCAACGGCCATGCCTGTCGATTCAGCGGCCCGCAGCCCCACTCCCCCGGCGCGCGCCCATAAGCACCGGGGCAGGTATCAGGCCTTGTTCAGCAGCCGGAGCACCCCGCGCCATTGCTGGCTCCAGAAACCGCTGCCGTAGTCGCGCAACTGGCCTTGCCTGTTGGGCTGCACCTGGTCGCGGATGCCGGTGGGGTCGTAGCGCAGCTCAAAATTGGCAGTGCCAAACAGCATGTCCCACCAGGGCAGCAGCACACCGAAGTTGCAGCCTCCCAGGCGCGGGCGGGCTTTTGCAGTGTTGCCTACTTCTGTTTTGATAGCTGTCTGCGCTTGACTGTCTTGAGCTGCAGGCACATTTCCTTCTACACCCTTGGCTGGCGACTCATGCCCAATGCCAATCGCGTGGTGGCGGCGGTGAAAGCGCGGGCTGATCCACAGGCGCTCGCCCACCCTGCCAAACCATACGCGCAGATTGGCATGTTGCAAGCTCTCGCTCAACTGGGTGATGGCGACGATGGCCACAAACTGGCTCGGGGCCACTCCGATCAGCACGGCGACCAGCACCAGAATGCTATCGGTCAGGATATCGTCCAGCAGGTGGTTGCGGTTGTCGCTCCACATCGTCATCTGGCGTTGCGAATGGTGCAGCGCATGCAGCTTCCACCACCAGACGAAGCTGTGCTGGCCACGGTGGATCCAGTAGGCCACAAAGTCGAAAATCACCAGATAGATCAAGAGGCTGACCCAGGCCACATCGGTCACCCCCGGCCAGAGTGCGTCCACATGCCAGGTCTCAAACCCTTGCATGCGCAGGTTGCCTACCAGCCAGTCCCACAGGGGGTCGATGGTAAAAAAGAGCGCCAGGCGGAACAGCCCCAGGCGGTGGATCAGCGTGTAGAGAATATCGATGCGGACGGCGTGCCTGTCGGTCACCGCCTCTACCGGGCGCCAGCGCTGCAGCGGCGCAATCACCAGCACCATGATGACAATCTGCAGGCAGCCCACCAGAAACCAGCCAGCGGCGGTGTAGCCATCTTCCAGAAAGTTGGCCAGTCCCATGTTGAACAGCAGCGGCTGGAACACCTGTTCAAACACCCATTGCTGGGCATTGTCAAAAAGAGAGCTGAAGAATTCCATAGCTAGCAATTACCTGTGCCTGCGCGCTGCAAGCCCATTCAGTGTGCCAAAAACCGTCGATCACGGCAGTCAATGGCTGCGAATCCATTCACGGTACTGGGGGTGATCTCGCAGGGTGGCAAAGCAGAAACCCTGTGCCTTGAGACCCTGGATCAGCGGCTGCAGTACGGCAGGCGCCCAGGGGTCCTTGCGGTCCCAGATGCCCAGGTGTGCCAGAAGAATATCGCCGGGGCGGATGCTCTTGAGCGCCTTGTCCAGCAGCAGGGCATTGGGATACTTGTCGCTGGGCAATTCATCGCCCAGAAAACCTGCGGGCGACCACCCCACATGCGCGTAACCGCAGCTTTGCGCCGCAGCAATCAGCGCAGGCGAGGTCTTGCCGCCGGGTGCGCGGAACAGCGGCAGCGGCTTGATGCCGGTGATCTGCTGCAGGCGGTCTTCGGATTTCTTGATTTCGGCACAGTATTGGGGCACGGTCATCACCGCAGTCTTGCCCGCCGAAGGCCCCTGCGATGGGCGCACCGTGAAGCTGCGTACAGCGCCCTGCTCCGTCTTTCCATCGGCACGCCAGTACACATGATCCCAGGTATGCGAGGCAAAGGCATGGCCTTCGGCCGCACGCGCCTTCCACCAGGGAGCCCAGTGCTCGCCCAGGCTTCCGTCACCCTCCTTGGTGCGCTCGTTGGCAGCAAAAAAGGTGACTTTCACATTTTCCTGCTGCAGCACCTCGGCAATCCTGTCGGCCACTCCCATGTGGCCGGTATCCAGCGTCAGATAGACGGGTTTGCTGCAACTGGCTGCCTGGTTTGCATGATTTTGCGCTCCCGCGCCCACAGGCAGAGCGCCAGCAGCTATCAAAAACAGAGTACTCAGACGCATGCGCGGCCCGTATCAGCGCGGAGCATGGTCCAAGGTCCAGATACCGTGCGGCGACTTGCCAACCTTGACCTGGTTCACCACCTTGCGCTCCTTGGTGTCGATCACGCTCATCTTGCCCGCCCAGCGGGAGCTCAGATAGATATAGCGCCCGTCAGGCGTCACATCCATGCAATCAGGACCGCTGGGGCCAGGGTATTTGTCCACCACGGTCTGGCTTTGCATGTCGAGCTTGCTGATGGTATTGGCCACGCGGTTGCTGACAAACAGATGGCGGCCGTCACCCGTGGCACGGAATGCGTGCGCGCCCTTGTCCGTCTTGATGGTGTTGACCAGCTTGGGCTGCGCACCTGCCACTTCGAACACCTGCACACCCTCGCCGCCGGTGAGCGCCACAAACACGAACTTGTTGTCCGGGCTGCCGTACAGATCGGCCGGCATGGGGCCGGTCTTGATGCGCCACTTCAGTGTCTGGCTGGCGATATCGATGGCGACCAGCTCATCGCTGTCCTGCATGGTGGAGTAGATCGTCGTGCTCTTGCTGTCGATCCACAGGTGGCTGGGCGTCTTGCCGGTGGAAATGCGCTTGACCAGCTTCGGGGCGGTGCCGTTCCAGCTGTAGATATCGATATGGTTCAGGCGGTTGGCTGCGGTGACAAACCACTTCATATCGGGCGAGAAGCGCAGATGGTAGGGATCGGAGATGCCCTGGATCACGCGCTGCACATCGGCAGTCTTGGGGTCGACAAAGGTCAGCGAGTCACCCGTGGCATTCGCCACGATGACGGATTTGCTGTCGGGGGTGAGGTACAGGTGGTGCGGCTCCTTGCCTGTGGGAATGCGCTTGACCTCTTTCCAGGTCGCAGGATCAATGACGCTGATATTGGCATCGAGCGAATTGAGCACCAGAATGGGGTTTGCCGCCTGGGCGGCCAGCGCTGCCGCTGCCGAAGCGGCTACCAGCAGGGAGCGGGCAAGATTAAAGGGCTTCACAAGCAATCCGTACAAGTAACGCAGCGAGTGTAGCCGCCCGCAAGGCGGTTACCCGCAGTACCCGAATGGCGGCAATGTAAATATTCGTCGACCCGGTACCACAAGAGCTTCGCGCTTGTGCATGCGCTGCCGGGCAAAAAATTGCACATCCGTGACCGGCAGTTCTTGACACAGCTCAGTTGGATGAATGCCAAGCAGATGGAGCAAAAGAAATCAGCAGAATATTTGATGCTGCACAACCCCCTAATACATCGTTGCCTCGCCATGGGTGCCTAGCTGATCACGCCAAGGCCAGGGCACTCCGCCTTGCAGCAAGTTTGCAGGGCCTGCAGTCTCGTTGGCACGACCCGGGGCCCTGTCTTTATCACACACCTACACTTTTGCCGCTTTTCTCGCTTGTGTCGTTGGCTTCATTTACTGTATAAACAAACAGTAACTCAAGGAGAATCAGATGCCCATGACGCGTTACTGGCGATGGCACATCAGAGTCAATGGACGGTGGCAAGAGACGAGCCACCACGAGTGCGCTATCACAATGAAAGCAAAGCACCCAGAGGCGATGCCTGTTCTTGGCTCGCAGATCAAGCTTTTTGTACTGGACCCTACCGCCATCGCCGATTCCAGACTTCTGAAGCGATCCCCTTCCACGGGGTAAACCAGATCCAATAAGTTGGCTAACGCTCACATGCTAAATACAATGATATTAAAAATGTATTTGCATTAAATAATAGATAGAATAAATTAACACCATCAGTTTGATTACAAATGATGGAGGTTCTTTTATGTATCGGTATTCAGCACTTCTGGCCAGTTGCCTGATTGCCACCAGTGCCTGGGCAATAGACTCGTCTGCCTGGACATGCAGCAATACAGCGGGTTGCGGAAACTCGACGGCGGATGGATCTGTGACCAATGCCCCAGTGGCCGGGTCGACCGGGTATGCATGGGTCACCACCCAACCGGATACCTCTTCACCACCCAACTTTGACATTGCAAAGCTACCCGCAGGCGTGCCAACAGACCAGGTACGAAACGGCGCAAGCTTCACGTCGCAACCTTTTGCAGTGGCTGCCGCAAATTCAACGGTCAGTTTCCAGTTCAACTATGTCACCAGCGATGGTGGAGCCTTCTCTGATTTCGCGTGGGCGAGATTGCTGGACGGATCGGGCAATCAGGTTGCACTGCTTTTCACCGCACGGACAGATCCTGTCGAATCCGTGGTTCCTGGAAACGGGATGCCACCCCATCAAGCCACCCTTACCCCGCCTAGCGTTCCCATCATCGCTGGTGCGCCAAACTGGACTCCACTTGGAACGCTCAATAGCGGCACGGGTGATTGTTACGCCAGTGGCTGTGGATATTCAGGATGGGTTGAAGCAACCTACATTATTCAAAACCCGGGCGCCTACCGACTGGAAATAGGTACTGTCAACTGGACCGATTCAAGCTATCAATCCGGCTTGGCCGTCGACGGCCTGCTTGTTGCGGGCGCCCCGCCATCAACGCTGGCGCTCAACAACCCGGGCACCTTGCCTGCACTGACTGCACCGCTGTACAACGGAACGGTGGCCGACCCCGGCACCAATACCACTGTTGACTTGCAAATCACAGGCCCCAATGGCTATACGGAGACGTTGCAAGCCACCATCCAGTCCGACAACTCGTACAGCAGCCAAGGAGCGGCACTCCAGCCGGGAACCTACACCATCGTTGCAACCATCACCGGCACGACCATCACCCAAACCCAGGTCTTTGAAGTTCTCCCTCCTGTCGTGGTTCCCGCCATTACGCTGACCAATCCAGGAAGCCTGCCCGCCAACACTACTCCCACCTACAAAGGAACTGTCCAGAATCCTGGCTCGTCTTCCACAGTCGACCTCGTCATCACTGGCCCCGGCGGCTATTCTGAAACTATCCAGACCGTCCTCAATCCCGACCTGACCTACAGCGTCACCGGTGCAGCGTTGCCAGTGGGCCAATACTCCATCACGGCGACCATCACCGGGACCAGTGTTTCACAAACCGAGATTTTCCAGGTCACGGCGCCCCCACCGCCGAACGTGCCAGCACCGGTACCATCCTTGGGCGCCTGGGGCGTGGCTGCGCTGTCTTTCCTGCTCGCAATGGTGGGCATGGTGCGAGGCCGAAAACAATAGGCCCGCGTGAAAATCTGACGCCGATGAAGCCATCTTCGGATGGCTTCTTTCATGGCTTCGCGCAAGCGCATCACTCTTTCGGTCAATTCGTGCGTTCAGGCGCTCTCCATGGCGGACAATTGCAACCACATCTGTCCAAATATCGCCCTGCTTCATCCGCCGTGACATCCCCCAAACGCCAAGGATTCATCCTGACCCGCAATTGGCGAGATACGCCTGCGGGCACCGAGATCGAGTACTGGCTGGCGACCGATTCCGGTCCCTTGAAGGTGCTTCTGCAGGCCCAGACCTCTGTGGCTTTCGTCGAGGCCCGACACCAGGGAGCGGTGCAGACACAGTTGCTGGCCATGCCAGATGTGGAGTTGCGTGCGCTGGGTCTGAAAAGTTTTCAACAAGAGCCTGTGCTGGGAATCTATGCAAAGCATTTTCGCCAGTTGGGACGGCTCGCTCGCGCCCTCCAGCAGGTAGGCATCTCCCTTCTCGAAGCAGACGTTCGCCCACATGAGCGCTACTTGATGGAGCGGTTCATCACTGCAGGCGTCCAACTGGAAGGTGGGCAGCTCGAGAACTCGACACTGGTGGACTGCAGGCTGCAGCCCGCGCCCGATTTTCGGCCCACACTGAAGGTGGTCTCACTGGATATCGAGACAAGCCAGCACCAGGACCTCTACTCCATCGCGCTGGACGGCATGGCAGAGCGCGTGGTGTTCATGCTGGGCGATGCGCCTGCCGAGCCCATGCAGCCGCCAGGCTTTGCGCTGGTCTACTGCGCAACGCGCAAAGCGATGATCGAAGCGCTCAACGCGTGGTTCGAACGCAATGACCCGGATGTGATCATTGGATGGAACGTCATCCAATTCGACCTGCATGTGCTGCAAAAGACCGCAGACGATTGTGCGACCCCTCTTCTGCTGGGCCGTGAACGCAGGCCTATTGTCTGGCGCACCCATCCCGGCAAACAAGGCTATCTTTTCGCGCCCATGCCCGGCCGGGCGGTGATTGATGGCATCGAAGCACTCCGGGCTGCCGTCTGGAGCTTTTCCTCTTTCAGCCTTGAGAACGTGTCACGTGAGCTTCTGGGCGAAGGCAAGGACATCGGCGACGAGTACGACAAGATGACGGAGATCGAGCGGCGCTACCAGGATGACAAACCCGCGCTCGCCATCTACAACATCCGGGACTGCGAGCTGGTCCTGCGCATCTTCGAAAAGACAAAGCTGCTGCAGTTTGCCATGGAGCGCGCCCACACGACGGGCCTGCAGCTCGACCACTTTGGAGGCTCCATCGCCGCGTTCAGCCACCACTATCTACCCCGCATGCACCGCCTGGGATATGTGGCGCCCAGCGTGGGCGATATCCAGGGAAAGTCTTCCCCCGGTGGCTATGTACTGGACTCCAGGCCCGGCTTCTACGACTCCGTCGTGGTTCTGGACTACAAGAGCCTCTACCCTTCGATCATTCGTACCTTTCTTGTAGACCCTGTCGGATTGGCCGAGGGCCAGCATGCCATCAACCCCGAACGGCTCATCAAAGGCCCCAAGGGCACACGCTTTTCGCGAGAGAAGCACTGCCTGCCGGAAATCGTGACCACGCTGTGGCGTGCCCGTGACGAAGCCAAGCGCGCCAGAAATGAGCCCTTGTCCCAGGCCATCAAGCTGGTGATGAATTCTTTCGCCGGGGTGCTGGGTGCGTCAGAGTGCCGGTTCTTCAACCCGGACCTGATCTCCGCGATCACCCTGCGCGGCCATGAGATGGTCAAGACCACCCGTGACCTGGTGGAAAAACGCGGGTACGAGGTCATCTACGGAGACACAGACTCCATCTTCATCTGGCTGGGGCGCTCCCACTCCAACGAAGAGGCGCATGTTGTCGCAGCCGAATTGGCCCAGGACATCAATGCGTGGTGGGCGCAGCGCTTGCGGCAGGAGCAGGATATCGAGAGCTATCTTGAAATCGAGTTCGACACGCATTACAAGAAATTCTTCATGCCCACCATCCGTGGCTCGGACATCGGCAGCAAAAAGCGCTACGCCGGCCTGAGCGTCGACGCAGCTGGCAACGAGGCAATGGTCTACCGGGGCTTGGAGATGGCGCGCAGCGACTGGACGCCTCTTGCACGGCAGTTTCAGGAAGGTCTGCTCTCGCGCGTCTTCCAGGGAGTGCCATACCGATCGTTCGTGATCGAGTATGCGCAATCAACGCTGGCGGGCAAGATGGATGACCAGCTCATCTACCGCAAGCGCCTGCGGCACCGCCTCGATGCCTACGTGGCGAACGTGCCACCCCAGGTACGGGCCGCCCGCATTGCGGACGCGTACAACGCACGCATGGAGCGCCCCTTGCAGTACCAAAGCGGAGGCTGGATTCGCTACGTCATCACCAAAAACGGACCGGAGCCGCTGGAGAGCCGCCAATCTGCCATTGACTACGAACACTATCTGACGAAACAGCTTCAGCCCATTGCCGACTCGATTCTCCTGCCTCTTGGAGAAGACTTCAACACGCTGACATCCTCCCAACAGGAATTGTTCTAGAGCGCGCCATGGGATCGGCGATACCGGCAGGCAAATTCAAATGTCGGCCTTCTGCCAGTGCGCCACGCCACTGCACCCACAAGCGCTGGATGCTGCACCACCGAATCCCGATCACACGCGCCGATTGCCGGCGCCTACTTTGGGGCCGCTCCCCCGTCTGGTGACACCTAGTGCCGTCCCAACAGAACCGCCGATGCCTGCAACTGCAGCTCCAATGAACCCGCGGTGTCGGCCAATAGCAGACCTGGGCTCCATCGAAAATCGACAATTGACCGGGTTGCGTCAGCGGCTTTCAATGCCCGGTGCGTAGGGAAACTCGCATGGCAATGCTTCACGAAAACCTACAGCCTCAGGATTTATCTTGCCCTAACATGAATACGCAATCAGCAGTGAATCATTTGAGAATCCATTCTCAAAATAATTCACCATTTTTGGACAATCCACAGGAGTTCACACCATGAATGAAGATACCATCAAGGGCAATTGGAAACAATTCAAGGGAAAGGTCAAAGAACAATGGGGAAAACTGACCGACGATGACCTGGATGTCATCAACGGCCAGCGCGAGCAACTGGTGGGGAGAATTCAGGAGCGAGAGGGTATTGCCAGAGACAAGGCAGAAGAGCAGGTAAAGGCCTGGGAAACCAGCAACAAATATTACTGGTAAATACACTTCAACACTTGGCATTTCAAATATCGCAATTTCTATTTGAAATAGTGCATTGCAAAGAAAGGACTCAAAAATGAGTCCTTTCTTCCTTTTTCAATTCATGCCTCCCCAACGGTTCCTGTAATCGGTAAAACAATCCCTGTGATGTAGCTCGAACATACAGGTGCCGCCAGGAATACATAAGCCGGAGATATTTCTTCGGGCTGCGCGGGACGGCGCATGTCAGTATCCTCACCAAACTTGCCAATATCCTTGGCCGCCTTGTCGGCAGGATTGAGCGGAGTCCAGACCGGGCCCGGCGCAACCGCGTTGACGCGAATTCCCCGCTCCGCCAGATTGCCCGCAAGCGCCTTGGTGAATGCATGGATGGCACCCTTGGTGGCAGAGTAATCGATCAGGTTGCGGCTGCCGCGCAACCCGGTGACGGAGCCGGTATTGATGATGCAATCCCCCTCACCCAGATAGGGCAGTACGGCCTTCGCCATATGGAAATAGCCAAAGATGTTGGTCTTGAATGTCTCCTCAAGACGCTCTTCGGTGATGTCTTCGATATCCGCAGCATGCTCCTGAAAGGCAGCATTGTTCACGAGCACGTTGACTGACCCGAACTCCTCCAGCACTCTGGCCACCAGATCTTCACACAATGCCGGATCTTGTACGTCGCCAGAGACGGCAAGGCACTGTGCACCCTCGGCCTCTACCAGACGGCAGGTCTCTGCCGCATCGCGGTGTTCGTTGAGATACCCAATCGCTATGTTTGCTCCCTCACGGGCAAACAGAATGGCTACTGCACGGCCAATCCCTGAATCTCCACCGGTGATGATGGCAACCTTGCCTTCGAGTTTGGCACTGCCAACATAATCTTGAGCAAGGCTTTTTGGCTGCAATACCATATCCTTTTGCAAGCCAGGTTTTTTCAGCGTTTGCTCCGGCATTGGGGGTTCAGGCTCGGCATGCTCGGGCCCAGGTGCAGCTTTTTCATCCATATTTTCTTCTTGAGCTTTTGCAAGATTGTCATTGACCCGCTGTTGCTTCTGGATTTCAGATTGTCTTTTTACTGCAGCTTCGGCCTTTTCATTGAATTTATCGATGGACTTGGACATGGTCATTTCCTTGTCTATAAAATGTTCACCATATCGCTGCTGACGAGGTTTGCACGTAGGGTTTATTCACCTGTCTGCTTAAAAATATCAACATGATGTAATCAGCATAGGATCACGCCTACGACCCATATTCTCCTTGGATGGCATTCACCACATATTGATGACCCTATCATGTAAATTCATCATCAGGAGATATGCAATGAATAGCTATTTGAAAATCACCAGTGCGCTTGCAATTTCGCTGTATGCCGCCTCTGGATTTGCATTGACCAGCGACGAAGTGAAGGCAGAAAAAAAGAGCATTGAAGCGACCTACAAATCCGCAATGGCCCAATGTAAAACCCTGAGCGGTAACGCCAAAGACATCTGCGAGAAAGAAGCCAAGGGCAACGAGAGCGTCGCCAAGGCAGACCTCGACGCCAAGGAAAAGCCCAATGACTCCACGCATTACAAGGCACGTCTTGCCCGCGCGGACGCAGCCTATGAAGTCGCCAAGGAGCGCTGTGATGACCAAAGCGGCAATGCCAAGGATGTGTGCAAGAAAGATGCGCAGGCGGCACACGTGAAGGCCAAGGAGGATGCCAAGGTCAAGCGTACGCAGGAAGCGCCGTCGAACATGACTCCTCAAGACAAGGCCGCCGATGTCTCCGAGGCTCGCAAGGATGCTGCCCAGGCAACCCGTGACGCGGAGTACAAAGCGGCCAAGGAGCGTTGCGATACGCTGCCCGCAGCCTCAAAAGATGCTTGCGTGAATGATGCCAAGACCCGATTCGCTCAGTAACCTATCGCTGAGCATCGCCACATGCTGCGTGACACGCAGCATGTTCTGCATTCAGGCAATCCAGAGCTTTCATCATGCGCTGCCTCGACAAGTCGCGGAAATGAGCAGCCCACGGATGCAAGACCGCCAAACCAGGCGGAGGGATGCAGGGTGTCATCCGTAGCAGCAGCTGCAGAGTCAGGCTTGCGCAGGGTACCTGACTGCCGTCCCTCTGCCAGTCATGGATGAAGGTAACCAGGGCCCTTGGCCCTACGGCGCACATCGGTGCAGCCCATTTTCAGGGAATTGCGTTGCGGCTCCAGCACGCCATTTCCCCAAGGAGTCTATCGTGCCAAGAGGTGACAAATCTTCCTATACCGACAAGCAAAAGCGCCAGGCGGAGCATATCGAGGAGAGCTACGAAAGCCGTGGTGTCAGCGAAAAGGAGGCCGAGCGACGGGCTTGGGCCACCGTAAACAAGGAGACGGGAGGCGGCAAGAAATCCGGCTCTGGCCGCGGACATTCCGTGGATCACTCAGCGTCGCGCAAAGGCGGGCGCCTGGGAGGCAAGGCATCCGCGAGCCGCACGGCGGAGGAGCGCTCAGCTTCTGCAAAAAAAGCTGCTGCCACGAGGAAACGTAAGGCCGAGGCAGCAAAGCGCGAATGAATGCGGAGGCCGTCACCTGATTTTCCTGACTGCCAGTCTCCCCGCGCCCCTGCCCTTCCCAAGTGAGGCAGGCCAACAGGGACGCATGCGGCGCAGCGCGCTTCGAAAGGTTTGACCATGCATAGACATTCCGTATTCAGCCAGCTTGCCAGAAAGGTCGCCAGACTGAGCGGACGACCGGCCAGTTTTGCCATTGCATGCGCCGTCATCGTGCTCTGGGCTCTATCAGGGCCGATCTTTCATTTCAACGATACGTGGCAGCTGGTCATCAATACCGGCACCACCATCATCACATTCCTGATGGTGTTCCTGATCCAATCCACCCAGAACAGCGACACGGAAGCCATCCAGATCAAGCTGGATGAACTCATCCGAGCAATCGAGCCCGCACGCAATCGCATGCTATCCCTCGAAGAGCTGGATGAAGCGGAACTGGATGAGTTGCGCAAAGAGTTCGACGAACTGGCGAAGAAAGCCAGGCAGACCTGAACCCATTGCAAAGGCAAAAGACCACTGGCGCGATGCATCGCGCCAATGCATGCTGGCATGTGTCGGTGGCCTCTGAAACGTACACCCCACCTGTATGGACAGCGAAACGGACGGCGGGTCAAACGGCCAACTCATTAATTATCAAAAACACTTGACTCCAAAAAATTGATGCCTTAGATTTATCAATGAAATGGGTCGTTGTATTTCAGCGTCCAACAGGAGGCCACTATGCGTTTCTCTGGGAAAGTTGCCATCGTCACCGGTGGGGCGAGCGGAATTGGCGAGGCCACCGCCCGCGCCTTCGTCAAGGAAGGCGCGAAGGTTGTCATTGCTGACTTCTCGGAGCAAGGGCAGCAAATTGCCCAGGAATTGGCAGGTGCCACCGGGCAGGCCATGTTTGTGAAGACAGATGTAGCAAACAGCCAGGCAGTTCAGGCGCTCATTGCACAAACGGTCGAAAGATATGGCCGCCTTGATGTCATGTTTGCCAATGCCGGGATTGCAGCGGATGGCCCTGCAGACCAATTGGATGACAAGGCCTGGCAGCGCACCATCGATATCGACCTGACCGGTGTTTTTCTCTGCGACAAGTACGCGATTGAACAGATGCTGAGGCAAGGCGGCGGCGTAGTGGTGAATTGCGGCTCCATCCACAGCCACGTGGGCAAGTCAGGAGTGACGGCCTATGCAGCGGCAAAAGGCGGCGTCAAGCTCCTGACCCAGACATTGGCCATCGACTATGGTGCGCGAAACGTTCGTGTGAATGCCGTATGCCCGGGCTACATCGAAACCCCTCTTCTCAAGAACATGCCTGCCGACAAGAAACAGGCCCTGGTGGCGTTGCATCCCATTGGTCGCCTCGGTCGCGCAGAAGAAGTTGCCAGCGTGGTCCTGTTTCTCGCGAGTGACGATGCCTCGTTCATGAATGGCGCGTCTCTTGTCGTGGATGGCGGCTATACAGCGCAGTAGCCATGCAGGCAAGGGCCGTTGAACCGCTTGCGGCCTCAAGCATCTCTTCACATTTGGACCACCTCTCACTACCATGAAATGGGTGGGGTATTTTTTCTACAGCGCCGATGGCTCAGTGCCTTGCCCACCTTGAGATAGCGGTTGCAAGATGCCCTCGTACTGCCGACGCTGGTTGGCGCACAACATCCGAACCAGAGCATGCTGCCAGGACCTTTTTCAATGCCCGGATATCGACACCATCGCAGATCAAGGCTCGCCCTGGTCGTCTGGATCATGTTCTCCGTGCTGTTGCTCCCAGGCTGCCAGGCAGCGCCTTCGCAGGTTTTGTTCGGCGCATCGTTTCCGGACTGGATGTTCTGCATGCTTGGCGGTGTCATCCTGACAGTGGCGACCCATTCCATCGTGAAGCGATACGACAAGCTTCACTGGCTCGTACCTCTTCCCATCAGCTATATCGCGATCACCACCATTTATGGCGTGTTGATCTGGGTTCTTGCGTTTCAGCGCTAAAGGAAGTCAGGTAATCCGATGACAGAGTCCGATAGAAAAAACCCAAAGAAGAAAAGCCTCTTCCCTCTGGTTCTGGTACTGCTTGCAATAGGTGCCGTCACCTACGCAATCTGGCGCACGGAGACATCGCCGCGCACCGATGATGCCTATGCGTTTGCCGATACAGTCTCCATCGTTCCGGAAGTATCGGGCCGCATCATTGAAATGAAGGTACGCGACAACCAGCTTGTCAAACCTGGCGACGTGCTTTTTCAAATAGACCCTCGTCCATTCGAAGCGGCGCTGAACGTCTCGAAAAACCAGTTGCTGGTACTGGACAAGCAGATTGAACTGACACAGCGTTCCGTCAATGCACAAGCGCTCAATGCCCGGTCGGTGAATGCGAATGTCGAAGCAGCGAGAGCAAATGCCCAGCAGGCGGCAGATTCCCTCAAGCGGATTGAACCATTGCTCGGCCAAGGGTTCGCTTCGGCTGAAGAGGTAGACCGTGCCCGGACGGCCCAAAAGGCAAGCCAGGCACAGTTGCAAGCCGCTTTGCTGCAAGGCCAGACAGCCGTCGCCGGCATCCAGGGCGTTGATGCGATCATCGCGCAGAAGTCCGTGATTGAAGCTCAAATGGAGGCAGAGTCGCTGCGCCTTGAATACGCCACCGTCACAGCGCCCTTCATGGGCAGGGTGACTTCCCTGGACACCAAGGTGGGGCAGTACGTCTCTCCTGCCAAGGCGGTCTTTACCCTGATTGATGCGGAAGAATGGTATGTCATGGCGAACTTCCGTGAGGGAGACCTGAAGGATGTCCGGCCTGGAACGCGCGCAACGGTCTATCTGCTCTCAGACACCAAGCGCACCTATGAAGCGGAAGTCGACTCCATTGCGTGGGGGGTCAATCCATCGGAAGGCAATAGCCTGCTGGGAGGCCTGCCCAGGGTTTCAAAGAGCATCAACTGGGTTCATGTATCGCAGCGCTTTCCTGTGAAAGTCAAGGTCCTTGAACCAGACCCGGAACTATTTCGCCTGGGTGCTTCCGCAACTGTCATCCTGCACAAAAACAGTGCTCGTTAAACATTGCCAAGGCCTGTTCGATGAAAACCGATGCAGCACCCGGCCCGACAGCGGGTCAACGCCATTTTGAAGTGATCATCCAGGGGCTGCGCCCCTTCTCGGGCCGCTGGAGCCACACACTGAGATACGTACTCGCGTCCACGGTGGTGATCGTGCTGGCGATGAGCCTGCACTTGCCCCTGCTGGGCCTTTCGCTGTTTGTTGTATTCATGGCCACCCAGTCAAACGTCGTGGTGGTCAACCTGCTCACAAAACTCGGCTTCATCATTGTGAGTTTGGCCATTGGCGCGGTGTTGCTGATTCTGCTGTTTGCGTACGAAAGTCCTGCTGCACGTGTTGGCGCTTCCACCGCGCTCATCTTTCTGTGTGCGTTTCTGATGCGGGCCAGCAAACTTGGAAAGATCTTCTTCATCGTGGGGATTGCATTGGCGGCTTCCCAGCAGTATCTGGACAGCATTCCCAGTGCAGAGCTCCTGGTCCGCGCCTGCCTGTGGGTGTGGATGGCATGCCTGTACCCCCTGGTGCTGTGCGCAATCATCAATGCCTTCTTGTGGCCTGTAGAACCACTTTCTCAGCTCAAACAACTGGTGCACGAGCAATTGACCGTTGTTGATCAGATCCTGGGGGGCACCACCCGTACCCGCAACAACAGGCAGGAGCCGACCGCAGCAAACACCTTGAACAATTACACGAGACTCCAGACGCTCATGCGCTTTTCATGGATGCGGAATGCAGAATTTCGCGCCCGCCAGGCTCTACACCAAGACTATGCCGCTGCAATCGCCCTGCTGCAGATCCAGGCGGAAGAGCTTGCGCGACAACGAGCCAGCGTTGCGGAGCCTGGAGACCAGACCCTTACCGTGGAGGTCAGCCTGCTGCGCGGTACTATCGCACGCCTGGACCATTCCATCCAGAACGAAACCCCATTCACGCTGAATGCCACAGAACGCGCCGATGCGCGGCTGGCGACAAACAGTGCTGCGACGGGTATGTGGCATACATTGATCAGGCTCACGCAACGTGTGCAGGACACCACCACCCCTGCCCCCACCAAGCAGGCCTCCGGCATGTTGGCGCCTGATGCCTGGTCCAACCCCATGTACACGGAGTTCGCCATCAAGACCACCCTGGGTGTGTTCATCAGCTACCTTGTCTACACAGGCGCTGACTGGGGTGGGATTCACACGATGGCCCTGACAGCCCTGATAGTGGCCGAACCCTCACCCGGCGCGGCCAGCTCCAAGATGGTGTTGCGAGTCATGGGTGCCGTCATTGGTGCCGCCTGCGCTCTGATTGCAACCATTGTCTTTGTCCCGCAGGCGCAGACGATTTTCGGTTTGCTGCTGATATGCATACCCGTGCTGGCACTGGCCGCGTACATCGCATCCGGACCACCGAGTGTGAGCTATATCGGCATACAGCTGGCCTTTACCTTTGCCTTGACCATGCTGGGCGGCTTCTGGCCCAGCACCGACCTGGTCGATATCCGCGACCGCGTCATCGGAATCGGATTGGGCATTGGCCTCGCATTCTTCCTGCAAACCAGCCTATGGCCGGAATCCGAAGCGAAAGCCTTGCATGCGAGGATTCGGCAGCTCCTGCAGCTAGGCGCGCAGACATTGAGACAAATGGGAACCGCGCAACAAGACCAGCAAGCCCGGACCAGCTTGCTTGAGGCATTGCCTGCCCTGGCCGAAGCACAGAGCATGCTGGGCCGCATCGCTCTTGAACCAGCCTGGAACGCCCGTACCCCTCGCACCAACATGCATCTACAACAGCTGTACCTTGCAAAACTAAGGCAATTGCTCAGCGCCGCCGGGGGGTATGCTCTCGCCCACGCGGTTCACCAGCATGAAACCAGCCCTGATGAGGTGCGCACACTTCTGGATCTGCAGAAACTGCTTGCAGATGCACTCGACCAAAAAGCTGCCTTCCAGGAGGGGCCTGACTCCACGTCTGAAGCTCCTGGAGCGCTTGAGGCTCGTGGCTTCATTGTTCAGATCGAACTGGCCAAGTCCGAGGCCAGCCAAGACCAGGCAAGCCAGGCGTATCTCCTGCTTCTGCATAAACTCTTTGAAGCAGGCTCTGCCACACACCAGTTGCTGGCCCTGCCGGCCCCTGAATCACCTTGAACGGCGAGTTGGGCATGACCACAGACCTTCGCAATTCTTCCACCATGAGAGTCCTTGCATTCGCTGCTGCAGCGATGGTGCTTACCTCCTGTGCATGGCGCCAGCAGGACTCGGGACCTCGGGCAATGCTGCAGGCCCAGGATGTTCAACTGGCATCCCAGATTCATCTGGCAAGTGACGGCTGGCCTCAAGCCAGGTGGTGGACCAAGTACCACGATTTAGGCCTGGATGAGCTGATTGACAAGGCCTTGGATGGTGCCCCTTCGGTGGAGGTTGCACGCGCGAGGCTGGAACAGGCAAGAGCAGGAGTTCAACAGGCGCAGGCAATGACCTCCATGAGCATTGCTGGCACGGCGCAAGCCAGCTACCGTTGGTCCAGCAGTCAAGGGGACGTCAATCTGGGGCTGCCCGTTCCCGGACTCGACGACATTGGCTATGAAACCGGCACCAGGACTGGCAGTGTGTATTCCGCAGGCCTCATCGGACGCTACTCGTTTGATTTCTGGGGCCTGGAGGCCTCAGCGGTGCGGGCATCCATAGGGGCGGAAAACGCCCAGCTTGCACAGAGCGCCGCCGTTGAACTGGAGCTCGCCACGGGCATCGCCTCCGCCTACTTCAGCCTGCAGGCGACATATGCAAAACTGAAACTGCTGCAGGAGGTGAAAGACATTCTGAACGAAGCGGTGAGTGCAAACCGGAGCCGAAAGATGAATGGTCTTGCCACCCAGACCATGATCGCAGACAGCGAGGCCAGACTGCAGCAGATCGAGAGAACCATCGCGCTACTCGATACACAGTCCCAGGTCGTGCAGGAAACGCTGAGGGCATTGGCAGGAATCCCCGCAAGCCGCTCCCTTAACCTCATAGCCAAGCCGCTGCCAATGACAACCCCGGCTCTGCCACGCGACCTATCCTACGACCTCCTCTCGCGCCGCCCTGACCTGGTAGCCCTACGCTGGTATGTTCAGGCATCATTCGATCAGATCGATGTCGCCAAGGCAGCCTTCTACCCCAGCTTCGACATCAAGGCATTTCTGGGCATCAACCACATTGATCTTCACAATATCGCGAGTTCTACCAACCGACAGTTTTTGCTGCTGCCTGGCCTGACCTTGCCCATTTTTGACGGCGGCCGCCTCAATGCCAATTTGAAAAAGAGCAGAACGGCCAGCGATGTTCTGATTACCCAATACAACCAAGCCGTACTCAATGCAGTACGAGAAGTTGCCTCGGCAGCGACCCAGATACAAGGCCTGGAACAGCAGGCATCCATAGACGCCAGGCAAATTCAAAACCGGCAAGTACTGGTGGCAGATGCGACCGCTCGGCTACAACGCGGGAAAATCTCGCGAACCGAAACCCGGCAGGCACGCATTCCGCTTATCAATGAAAAAATTCAACAAGTGGAAACGCAATCCGCCTACCTGACAACCGACATTGCCTTGATCAAAGCCTTGGGCGGTGGATACGCGATGGACAAGCCATAGCCACAGCGCAGCTGCCGCAATCTCTGCCTTGCAGAACTATCGCCCATGCAGTAGCGGCCACGTATCTCCCAACCACGGGTGCAGGGCCTAGCCGGACTCAGAACGGAACCTCGTCGCAGGAGCCCGGGCGTTCCTGATGAATGAAGCAGCATGGCATGGTCAGCCGCCTCATGCACGGATAACGCAGGCATCATCTTTTCAGAAGCCGCTCAACACTTGAACCTCCCAAGCTTTCAACATTGCGTTGAGTTCTGATTCAATTTGTTTCAAATCAACAAATATTTTTCAATAGATAAATACTAAATAGTATTGATGCAAGTCAATCAATAGTGCAAATTTATACCGCGCTGCTACGGAATTGTGACGCGATAGGTATTCGCGTTACGAACAGTACAGCGCTCAAGATCACACCATGCATGTGGTGTACACCCACGACGGAGAAGCCATCGAGGAGAACAACATGGCGCTTAAGTTTGTTCCGTACACGCCCGAAGTAGAGGCCACCGACCCTGACTTCGAGACAAGCCTCCAAACCATCATCAAAAAGACCGAGGAATTCATCGCTGCCTCGAAAACCACCGAGGGCACGGGCCGAGCGGTTCGGGATGCCCACGCTCAAGGCTACGGAATGGTGAAGGGCGAAGTGGAAATACTGGGGAACCTGCCCCCGGAATACGCACAGGGCATCTACGCCCGACCGGGAAGACATGAGGCAGTAATTCGCTTCTCCAATGGTGCGCCGCATGCTGGCGCCGATGCCACACTCAGCACCGCAACCGGTCTTGCATTGAAAATCTTTGATATCGACGGCCCCACACTTCTGGAGGATGAACCCGACACGAAAACCTTCGACTACGCCTGCATCAATGCACCGACCTTTTTCTGCAACACGGTCGAACACTACCTGTTTATTCAGGAGCTATTCATTGACGCGCCAAAGTACTTTTCGCAAGGAAAGGTGGGAGCGCATCGATTCTTCAAGGAATGGGTCACCGGAAAAGGGAGGCTCCCGGACGACCAATGGGCGTGGGATGAGTTTCTGGCGTTCCTGAAAACCGTCTCCAACCCACCCATCAACCTGTTGCTGTCCACCTATTGGACGATGGGGTCTGTCAGGCATGGCAACTATGTCGCCAAAGTGCGCTTTGCTCCGGTACAGGCCTATGCGGACAAAGTCACAAGGCGTTCCTTGGATTTGAAGTCTGCGCGCGAAGTCTATCGACCGGCCTTGGTTGCGGAGCTACAGGAACACGGCCACGAATTCGATATTCAGGTTCAACTCTGTGTGGATCTGGATCGCATGCCGGTGGAAGACTTGACGGTCGAATGGCCTGAGGCGCTGTCTCCCTATGTGACGGTGGCCAAGCTCAGAATTCCAAGACAGGATATTTCCAGCGCGGAAAACCTGGACAAGATGGACGCGCTGTCCTTCTCTCCCTGGAGAGTCACTGCAGAGCATGCCCCGTTAGGGAACATGCAGCGAACGCGCAAGGAGGTCTATCGACGCGCCTCGATTCTGCGTCACAAGCTCAACGACCAAAAGCGCGAAGAGCCCAAGAGTGCGTCCAGCATCTGATCATCGTCTTTCACACCTTCGTTTCTTTATCGTGCCCAGCACAGAGGTGCCCCATGTCCCTGGAAAACTACACCCCTATTTCTTCGTCAGTCTCCGCTGACGAAATTGAGAAGGTTCACCAACCCGTTCGCGTACAGACCGATGGCGTGGGCTTGCGCGTCGGCAATATTGCCGAATTCACGCTGGTCGCACCAGTCAGACCCGGCGGTGCCGAGATTTTCTATGAGCGCGCAGTCAAGGCCCAGATCGAAGCCGCCTACTGGGAAGGAAAGCTGGGCACCGTATACAACCTGCGTGTCTGCCTGATCAACAACGACACGCAGATCCTGTTTGCGGCAGCGTACAGCGATGAATTCAAACCGTACGTTGTAGATGTGATCAAGTTTGCGACCCCCTGGATCGATCACATGTTCATGGATGTGGCCGACGGCTATCCGGGCCTGGCTTCACCTGATGCACTGCCCTATATCGAGAAATACCAGGTGCAGGCCAGCGTCTGGTACGCGTCCAATGATGAATCCACGGTGCGCGATGTGACACGTGCGACCAAGGTCTCCAGGATCTTTGGCCAATTGCTGGATGCTGCGCAGAGCTGAACATGGCCAGCGCAAATGCCGAGATCACCCTGGAGCTCGAAGACATCCAGGGCACCATTCTGCGGCGCCGCCCGGACAAGTACCACGGCGCCTACATCCTCTACCGCGTTGACGACGTCGCGGCCGCCAAGGCATCCTTGCGCCAGGTGCTGCCCCACGTCACCAGCGCGAGCGACTGGGGAGTGCCCAGACCCTTCACACTGAACATCGTATTCACGCATGAAGGACTGCTGGCCATGGGCGTTCCTGCAGAGGACCTGTCGCACTTCCCCGACGAATTTTGTGCTGGCATGGCTGCGCGAAAGCAGGTTTTGGGCGACTACGGCGCCAGCGATCCCTCGGCATGGATCGCTCCTTTCGGATCCGGGCAAGTACACATCGGGGTGATGATCTCCAGCAAGACGGAGGCTGAACTCAAGGAGCCATTGCAGATTGCACATGGCATGAGCGGAGTCACCGTGGTCTATCACCTGGATGTCGGTGTACCTCCGACGGGCCGTGAGCACTTCGGGTATCGGGACGGAATCAACGACCCGCTTGTGATCGGCAGCGGCCAGGTTCCTCACCCCGGGCAAGACAGTATTCTGCCCGGAGAGTTCCTGCTGGGTTACCCCAACGAATCCGGAGGCATAACCCCCCTGCCCGGCCCCCAGGCATTGACACGCAACGGCAGCTTCCTGGCATTTCGCCAACTGCATACAGATGTGGCGGCCTTTCGCCGTTTCCTCCGCTCCAATGCGCGCTCAAAGGAGGATGAAGAATTGGTTGCCGCCAAGATCGTCGGGCGCTGGAGAAGTGGCGCGCCACTGATGCTCGCGCCGGAGAAAGATGATCCAGACCTGGCAGCGGATCCGCAGCGCAATGACAATTTCGTCTATGCATCCGATCCCAAAGGCCTGATTTGCCCTCTGGGTTCGCACATACGCCGAACCAATCCGCGAGACGGGCTGGCGGATTCAATTGTCAACCCGCGTATCCATCGTGTGCTGCGGCGCGGTGCGGCATATGGGCCGGTACTTCCCGAAGATGCCATGGATGACGACGGCGTGGAGCGTGGCATCGTTTTCATCTTCATGGGCGCCAGCATTGCGCAGCAGTTCGAGTTCGTTCAGCAGGTCTGGATCAACAATGGTGACTTCGTCGGGCTGGGTGAAGAAAAGGATGCACTGGTCGGCAACAACGACGGCACAGGCACCTACACCATCCCGGACAAGCCGATCCGCAGACGCCTGAGCGGCCTGCCCGCATTCGTTACCGTTCGAGGTGGCGAGTACTGCTTCCTGCCCGGCATGCAGGCTCTGGCCTGGATAGCCAGATGATGCAGGCGCCATAGCAAACCGGGAGAAATCCATGACTCCATTTGCGGCAGAGCTGATTGGAACCTCGCTGGTGCTGCTCATTGGCACCAGCGTGAATGCCAACGTCAGTCTGAAGGGAACCTTTGGCCACGAAGGAGGATGGATGGTCGGCGCCACAGGCTGGGCTCTGGCTGTGTTCGTTGGCGTGGTCGTAGCCGGCCCCATTAGCGGCGCACACCTGAATCCTGCAGTCACCATTGGTCTGGCTTCGGCCGGCAAATTTCCATGGAGCCAGGTACCGATGTTTGTGCTTGCCCAGATGGTCGGGGCCACGCTGGGATCGATCATCACATGGAGCATGTACAAAGACCACTTTGATGCCACGCGCGAGCAACCCGAGACAATTCTCGGCGTTTTCTGCACCGCCCCTGCCATCAAGCACTATCCGCGCAATTTCATCAGTGAGGCCATCGGTGCATTTGTTCTCGTCTATGTGATCTTTCACTTTCAGGGGGCCGAAGTATCGATCTATTCGAAACAAGCCACTACCCCAATTGGCATGGGCTCGCTGGGTGCGATTCCTGTGGCATTTCTTGTGTGGGGATTGGGGCTGTCCCTCGGTGGCGCCACAGGCAACGCCATCAGTCCTGCGCGAGATATGGGGCCGCGATTCGCCCATACTGTTTTGCCCATCAAAGGCAAAGGCGGGAGCAACTGGTCGTACTCACCGGTCCCGGTGTTTGGCTCCATTGCCGGCGCGGTCGCTGCAGCCATGCTGTACCTGCACATGGGTTGATCGGCCCAGGATCATCGAACAGGGAGATCCCATTGAATGGCCTCTGCAAATGGCAGCCAAAGACCCGAGTTGATGCAGGAAATGGTGTTAAAAGAGTGGTCTGAGATTACAAATCCACTATCAAGAAGAACCTGGACAGGGAAGCTGATGACGGAGGCTCAAGATATTCTGGTATGTACCGGCTGCGATGCAGTCTATGGGCGTACCCCACTGCAACCGCAGGAGGTGGCGCGATGCACCCGTTGCGGGACGGAACTCGAGCGCCATCCTGGCCAATTGCGCCAGAAGATCCTTCCACTGACCCTCGCCGGATTGATCATGTTCTTGATCGCCAATTTCTTTCCCATCGTCGAGATCCAGTTTCGCGGCCTGCGTAGTGAGACGACCTTGCTCGGAGCGGTGTCGATGCTGTACGCCGAAGGGATGTCGCTGGTCGCATTTCTGGTGCTTTTGACCACCTTGTTGTTTCCGGTTGCGCAACTGCTCATCCTTGCGTATCTTCTGGCGTTCCTGTCCCTTGATCGCCATCCACAAGGCTTTGTGGCCTTGGTGCGTCTACTTCAGTCGCTGAGGCCCTGGGGCATGGTGGAGGTCTTTCTCCTCGGAATCGTGGTGGCCCTTGTCAAGCTCTATAGCCTGGCGAACGTCGTGCTGGGCCCGGCCTTGCTTGCATTTGCGGTTCTCACCGTTTTGCTGACGGTCGTCCTTTCTTTCAATCCCGGTGAGTTTTGGCAACTCGCCACTCTACGGTCCAAAGATTCGAAGGCGGCCCGTCCATGAGAACGCAAGCCACCACTTCGGTGGATGAGAACACTGGTGCATTTACCGCCTCCCATCAGGGACTGTGGCCGTGTCTGCAGTGCGGCTGTGTTTGGCAGGATGCGCAAGAGGGAGAACCATGTGCACGGTGCGGTGCACACCTGCATCGGCGCAAGCCGCAGAGCCTGGCTCTGACCTGGGCATTTTTGCTTGCCGCCTGCATTCTTTACGTGCCCGCCAACTTGCTGCCAGTAATGATCACGCGCACGATCTTTGGGGTGCAGCAAGACACCATCATGGGCGGCGTGATGTTGTTTTGGGTATCCGGCTCCTACGCGCTGGCTGCCGTCATTTTCATAGCCAGTTTTCTGGTTCCCTTGTTCAAGCTGGTGGCCTTGTTCATTCTTCTGGTCACGACACAAACGCACAGTCGCTGGCGGCGCAAAGAGCGAGCGGCGCTCTATCACATCGTCGAGTTCATTGGCCGCTGGTCGATGCTGGATGTCTTTGTGGTCTCGCTGCTCACCGGGCTGGTCCAGATCCGTGGGTTCGCGCAAATCACTGCGGGCTTGGGAATTGCCGCTTTTGCGGGAGTTGTCGTGCTAACCATGCTGGCCTCCCTCAGCTTTGATCCGCGCCTGATGTGGGATGACGCTCCATTGGAGCCTGAGCCAAGAACAAGTACAACTGAATCAAAAGCCCTATGAGCGACAAGCAACCACCTACTGCCCCCTCCGTGTCGGCAAGCCATATTGAACGACAGCGCAGCTGGCTTCCTTCATTGATCTGGCTGATCCCCATCGTTGCAGCACTGATCGGCATCACCTTGCTGATACGCATGGTGCAGGACCGGGGTCCTGAAATCATCCTCACCTTCAAGACGGCGGAAGGGCTGGAAGCGGGAAAAACCGCGGTGAAGTACAAGGACGTGCAAGTCGGCCTTGTGACACACATCCGGCTGGCGCACGACCAGTCTCATGTGCGCGCGCTGGTTCAGTTGGACAAGAACGCCAAGGCCTTTCTTTCCGAAGACAGCCGTTTCTGGGTGGTTCGCCCTCGGCTGGATGTATCAGGCGTCTCTGGCCTGGGCACGCTTCTGTCCGGTGCGTATATCGGCGCCGATCCAGGCGTGGCTGAAGAAACCACGGACGAATTCATTGGCCTGGAAGCCCCTCCCCCCATTACTCGCGGTACCGATGGCCGCCAGTTCCGTCTCACCACGGCAGATCTGGGATCACTCGACATTGGCTCTCCCGTCTACTATCGCCGCATCATGGTTGGGCAGGTGACGACATACGAGCTCAACAAGGATGGCAGCGGTGTCAGTCTGCAGGTATTTGTCAATGCGCCCTATGACAGGTTCGTGGGTACGAATACACGCTTCTGGCACGCCAGCGGTGTCGAGGCGCAGTTGAGCGCCAGCGGTTTTACCGTCCGAACCCAGTCTCTGGCGACGGCCTTGCTCGGCGGCGTTGCCTTTGGCGCCCCAGATGATGCAGCCGGAGCTATTGCAGACGCGAACGCCAGCTTCACCCTGTCTCCCGATCAGGCCACCGCATTCAAGATGCCTGACGGACCTTCCCAACTGGTTCTGATGCATTTCAGTCAGTCCCTCAGGGGCTTGGCGCCCGGGGCGCCGATTGACTTCATGGGCATCGAAATCGGCGAGGTCAAATCCATCAGCGTCGAATATGACAAGGTAGCAGGCAAGTTCCGGATGCCCGTACTGGCACGCATCTACCCCGATCGCCTGCAAGGAAAAGCGGGGTCCAAGGAATCCAGCCAGGACGCTGATCGGCTGCGATTCCTGAGCCAGAAGGGTTTGCGCGCGGAGTTGCGCAGCGGCAACCTGCTGACAGGGCAACTCTATATTGCGCTGAACTTCTTCCCCAAGGCAGAAAGCGTCAAGATCAATCTTCACGATTCGCCCATCGAGCTGCCAACCATGCCGAGATCGCTTGATGAATTGCAGACCCAGTTGCAGGAAATCGTGGGCAAACTCAACAAGGTTCCCTACAGCGAGATCGCCGCTGACCTTCGAAAGACGCTCAATACACTCAACAAGACCCTCTCCAGCGCGGATCAGACGATGCGAAGAGTGGACTCGGACGTGGTTCCGGAACTCAGTGCAGCCCTGCAGGATGCACGCAAGGCCGTCAACAACGCGGACCGTGCTTTGGCTACGGACGCGCCTTTGCAGCAGGACATGCGCCAGGTGCTTCAGGAGCTGACTCGCGCGGCTACCTCTGTTCGAATCTTGACGGACTACCTTGCAGATCGCCCTGATTCCCTGCTGCGCGGAAAGCCAAAGGACCCTACACCATGAAGAACATCCTCGCCGCCACTGCGATCGCATCCCTTCTCATGGGTTGCGCAAACAACAGTTCGCGGACTCATTTCTATACATTGGCCCCCCAGGCAACGGCATCTGTTGCGGTGACAGCCCCAGGCGACCAGCCGCTGGCCATCGAACTGGCGCCGGTTGCCGTACCGGAGCGCCTGGCCCGCCCTCAACTGGTGGTGCGCGAAGGCAATGGTTCAGCAAGCGCGCAGCTTTTGATCCTGGAGCAACATCGCTGGGCTGCTTCATTTGAAAATGAACTGCGCGACGCACTCTCCTCAGGTATTGCATCCCGTCTGGGGGCCACCGATCAATCAAGAACCTCAAGCGCAAGCATTCCTGCGACCTATCGCATTTCCGTCCAGCTGAGGCAATTTGACGCTGTAAGCGCCCAACGCGTGGATGCTGCTTTCAGCTGGACACTTCGGCATGTGAAGGGCCAGCGAGCCATGTCCCGTGAACTTGCCTTGAGCGAGCCCGTGTCCGGAGACAGTGTGGACGCCCTGGCCCAAGCCACGCAGAAACTCGTACAGCACATGGCGGATGCGATTGCACAGAGCATTCGCGATGCGCAAAGGGACGCAAGGTGACCATTCATTTCCAGCGGGCCGTGTATCTTCTGTGCTGCGATACCATGACCGGCGTGCAAGGCCAGACGCTTGAAGCAATTCATCTTGGTCTACACCAGAGACCTTCGGTGGTAGCCGTTCCATCTTTTCCAGATAGCCCGCCCCAACCTACTGGATGGCTGCATCTGAGAACTTCTGGCAACGCCCACGCTTGCCCGTGGGCGGGGCTAGCCACTGCATGCCCCTATCTGGCCAGATGGTCAGGTCCCCTCGCGCCTTCAACGCGGCGTTGTACGCCTTCCAGTTGTTGTGCGGTATTAGCGCCGACTCCAGCTAGTCCCACTCATCTCCCCTGCCAACGCTAGCTGAGGACGGCATTTGTGCAACAACGCCTACGTCTTCCAGTTCATTGTGCGAGCCTATCCCGACCCCAGCCATTCAGTCTTTTGGCGAGCTCATCCCACCTGATTCACGGATTTTTGCAACAACGCCTTTATTGGGTGCAATAGAGTCATGAATAGGTTGGTAGTCAGAATCAAACGAAACATCACCCATTCGCCATCCCGCCCTGCATGTTACTGCGCCCCAGAACCGCCGGGTGCTGTGCCACTGCATACTAACTACACCGCGCTCATTGTCGGCATCCACCTGCGGGTCACTCACTCCCGTCTCGCGCAAAGACTCACAGTGGTAGAGCGCAGTGCCAAAAAGCTGATCCCACCAAGGCAGCACCTGGCCAAAGTTGCAGTTATGGCGTTCCGGGCGCTCAGGATCACGCAGCATATGGTGGTTGCGGTGAAAGCGCGGACCAACAAACAACCGCTCGCCAAGGCGGCCTACCCATCCCAGACGCAGTGCCACATTGGCGTGCGAGAAGTTCTGCACTAATTCACTCAAGAGGGAAAGCCATGCGAACTCAGACACTTCCACCCCCATGACAAGCCCAACGCTGGCGAGGATGATGGACTGCAGCATGCCGTCCACATAATTGCTCCGGTCGTTGCTCCAGCAGCTCATCTGGCGCTGGCTGTGGTGCATGCTGTGCATTGCCCACCACCACGGAACCGCGTGCTGTGCGCGATGCATCCAGTAATACACACAGTCGTAGACCAGGTAGTACACCACAAACAGCGCGTAAGGGTGATCGGCAAACCATGGAACCCAGGCTTTGAGACCGTTCACCTCGTCCGAAGCAGGTCCGCCGCCAAGCAGGTGAGCGACAGGCATCAGCACGATGAAGCTAAACAGGGGGAAAAGGCCCAGCAGCATCAGCAGGGTGAAATTACGATCCACCGTGGTGTGGCGACGATTTTCCCAACGCTCGGCAGGAACGAGACTCTCGAGCGGCCGCATCACGCACGCAATCAAGAAGAGCTGCAGCGCGGCGATGAGGATTGCCTGTGAAACTTCCCGTGGGTCCCCCAAGGACTGCGCCATACCCAGTACATTTGCAGCCGGCACCACCACGTTGGCAGACATGCTGCTGGTCGCCATATCCCACTGCGCACTCAGAAAATCAAGCATCGAATTCATGGCGAGCGGACTCCTGGGATGACTTTGAGTGTCGATGAATCTGCATTCGGAGAAAAGCACAGAAGACGCTGGCACCAGTTGGCCTTGATTTCCAAGCACTTCTCATCTCAAATCCAGTATTGAAAGGCATTCCCAGCCATATTGGTAGAACCGTTCAGGCGCGTGCGAACCGCAGCGTGAAACGAGCACCGCCGCGCGGCGAGACATCGGCTGTGACATTTCCGCCCTGTGCTTCGGTCAACACACGAACTATGGACAGGCCCAGACCCGAACCTTCTCGGCGCCGCTTGCCGGGCGCCAGAGCAAAGCGCTGAAATGGGTGGGCCAGCAACTCCTTGGGCAGGCCCGGGCCTGCATCGCAGATGCTCATCTCGACCCAGCTGTCCCCCCGCTCATCCATCACCGGGCACACACTCACTCCAAGCCA
Organism: Comamonas odontotermitis; assembly: GCF_040396735.1. Lineage (GTDB taxonomy): Bacteria > Pseudomonadota > Gammaproteobacteria > Burkholderiales > Burkholderiaceae_C > Comamonas > Comamonas odontotermitis_C. The sequence goes on along the minus strand of NZ_JBEBNZ010000003.1, from coordinate 87,543 downwards.
GTGGCCGCTGGCCCCATAGCGCAAGGCATTGCTTACGAGATTGGAGATGATCTGCCGCATGCGCACTGGGTCGGCGCGGATGTCCCCCGCGGCATCTTCGGCGTTCAATACCAGCTCCAGCGCCATTCCAGCCGCTTGTAATTGCGGCTGCAGTTGGGCCAAGGTATCCGCCACGAGCAGACCAAGGTTCAACCGCTCGTGCTCCAGCGACAGTTGATCTGCTTCTGCCATCGAGAGCGTATGCAGGTCATCTACCAGGCGGCCCAGATGTTCGGTTTGCAACAGCAGCGTCTGCAACTCGGCATCATCCACGCGGATCACCCCATCACACAATGCATGCAGTCGCGCCTTGAGCACGGTGATCGGGGTGCGCAGCTCGTGGGAGATGGAGGCTGCCGTCGCGAGTCTTTCGTCCTCCAGATCGCGCAGCGAGTCGATCATCTTGTTGAAAGTCTGTACCACTTCCCCCATTTCGCCATGGGCGCCATCGGCGACGGCCCGCGCGGAGAAGTCGCCCTGCTCCACACGTTGCGCCACCTCCACGATCGAAGCAAGAGGCCGTGTGACATACCGGGATACCCAAAAACCCACTGCCAGCCCGAAAGGCAGGCAAACAATCACGCCAATGAGCAGGGAGAGCTGCTCGCCGAAAAAAATGTCTCCACGCCAATACTGACCATAGATCTGCATGGCCCTTGGGCTGTCGTCCAGATCACGCGCAACCAGATCATCCAGTTCCTCGCGCACAGCCTCGGGAAGCGCATGGTAGAACTGGTAGTACTGCAGACTTGAAAAAGCCCAGGTGGACGCCGACAGCAACGCCATTGTGCTCAGCACTGTGGCGGCAATCCACAGGCCAAAGCGCACCCAGATGCGATTCAGGCTTCGGGCCATAGCCGGTAGCCAATACCGCGGACGGTTTCAATCAGGCTCTCCTGCCCTGCCAACTGCAGTTTACGCCGCAATTTGGACAGGTGCGAGTCGATCACCCTCTCGAGGGCATCACTCTCAGGAAGACAATTATCAATCAGGTGAGAGCGCGAAAAGCATCGCTTGGGCTGAGACGCCAGCAACGAGAGCAAGCGAAACTCAGTCAAGGTCAGCGACAATGGCTTGGGGCGTCCCTTGCTGTCATACACCACAGCGATGTGGTCCTGCTCGTTGATCTCCAGGGCGCCCACACGAATGGGTGCTGCGCCCCGGGGCTCACCACGCGGCTGGCTGCGCCGCAATACGGCACGCACACGAGCGACGACCTCAGCAGGATTGAACGGTTTGACCACATAGTCATCCGCACCCAAGCGCAACGCAACCAGCTTATCGACATCGTCGGCAAGTGCCGTGACCATGATGACCGGGGTCTGTCCTTGGTCACGAATAGAGCGCAGCACATCGATGCCGTCCACATGGGGCAGATGAATGTCAAGCAACACAAGGTCCGGCTGAAACTGACGGAACAATTGCACGGCTTCATTCCCGTCTTGCGCCAACTGAACACGCAGGCCATCACGCTCCAGATAGGCCGCAAGAATGGTGGAAATGCCCGGCTCGTCCTCGACGACCAGCACCAGTGGCACTGAAACGGAATCATGGATCAATTTCATGGCAGACGGTCTGTATGCATACAGCATCACATCCAGCGAACGCTGGGAATCGCGCCAGAACCTGCAAGGATGGGGAATCACTGTGGTCATGCCCATCCAAAATTTTTTGCCTGAACGGCATTGGCGCAAGTCATGGCGTTGCTAAACATTATGGCCTGCATCTGCGTCTCCACGCTTCCTCCATAAATCCTGCAATCTAGCGCAAGCTTGCGACGGCCCAATGCGATGCAGGAAATTTCGCACATCGCGTTGCGCCGTGTCTTCATCGTGAAATTCAAACTCTCCAGTGCGTTATTGGGCATCGGCATTGCAAGCCTGATGGCTGGTTGCGCCTCGCCGCCCCAGCCCGAACTAGACCACAGCACACCCGCTAGCTGGCTACAAGCGCCACCTGCACGACCTGATGCCCAGGCAGTGACAGTGGCCGAGCTGCAGCACTGGTGGCTGCGGCTGGCCGACCCTGCGCTGAACGCTCTGGTCGACGAGGCCCTGACGCATAACATGACCCTGGGCGAAACATTGGATCAGCTCAAGGCACAGCGCATTCTGTTGAGCGTGGCTTCCACTGCCTACCAACCCCAGTTCACCGCCGGCATACGCACCTTACAAGACATTGCGGCGGTGGATTCCTACTTCCACGCCAGCATTGACATGAGCTGGGACCTGGGCCTGTTTGGCGCGATGGAATCCAGCAAGCTCGCGGCCTATGGCGAACTGATGGGCGTACAGGCCCAGTTGCACCAGGTCCGCGTTGAATTGATCGCCAATGTCGTGCAGCGCTATCTCGATATCCGTGTGGCCCAGCGCCAGCGGGCCCTGCTCGAAGAGCGTATTGCACTGGACGAGCGGCTGTTAACCTTATCAGACGTACGCCTGCAGCAGCGTATCGGCAGTTCAGATGCGCTGCACCAGGCACAACTGGAACTAACGCAGGCCCGGGCACAGCGCGCCACACTCAAGGAGTCACAGGTTCGTGCCGCACATGCGCTGGCCGCCCTATTGGGCAGGCAGGCACCAGATTCGCATTGGCTAGATCCGGATGCGACAGCCAATCTGCCCGACACCCGCACATTGCGCTTGCAGGTGCTGCCTGCAGAAATGTTGCGCATGCGCGCACCGGTCCAACTGGCCCAGGCGCGGGTGGAACAGGCAGCAGCCAAATTAGGACTATCGCGCTCGGCGCTGTACCCACGCTTTGCCTTGGGTGGCTCGCTGCTTTACTCGTACAACATCACGCAGAACTTGCGTACACGGTCAGACCAAATGCCCATGGTGGGGCCTGTAATCGATATTCCGCTGTTTGACTGGGGACGCAGGCGTGCACAGGTCAGTGCCGATGAGGCCGCCATGGATGGCGCCATAAAAGCCTATCGACAGAGTGTGTTGGACGGCCTGGCGGAAGTGGAGGCAGCGCTTGGAGGATTCAATGCCCAAACAGAGCGTCTGCAGTCCCAGGGCACAGTGCAGAATCTGCTGGCAGCGCGCAATCAAGTGCTGCAGCGACGCAAGGAGCTGGGCCTGGCTAGCGAATACAACCTGATCACGGAGCGCCGCGCAGTGCTGCAAAATGCCAGCGAGCAAGGTATTTCCCTCGGAGCGCAGGCGCTGGCCTATGTATCCCTTTTCAAAGCGCTTGGAGGCGCCCCTTTGCCCGCGCAAGCCGGAGAAACAGCCTCAGCAACAATGCCTGCGACGGTGGCACCGGCACCCACACAAGGGCAGACTCCATGATCGCGCTGGCTCGCAAAACCTTGGTCTACGAATGGCGTCGTTTTGTACCCTCTGTGTTTGCCGTGGGCTTTGCCGGCGTGCTGCTGGTGATGCAGGCTGCATTGGTTCTGGGTATTTTCAGCACCGCCTCCATCTATGTGAATGCAACATCGGCAGATCTGTGGGTCGGCTACCCTGGAACACAAAGCGTGAACTACGGGCGGGCTATCGGGCCCGATGTGGAAATGCGCCTGCGCATGGACGATGGAATCTCTGCAGTTGAACCCTATATCTGGCTGGATGGCGACTGGCGGGCCAATGGTCCCGACGCAGAGACCATGGGGGGCGTCTCGGTGTATCTCTCCGGCATTTCCACTGCCGCTGATGCCATGATGTTCGACCGTGTTCTCGCCTCCTGGCAACGGCAATTGCTCCGCGAACCCGGAGCTGTAATCATTGACCGTGCAGATCTGTCCTCGCTGGCCTCCAGAGAGGGTGATGTGGCCTGGATCAACAATCACAAGGTCCGTATCGCGGCGGCAATTGACGGCCTGAGAGGGTTGGGAGGCGTGAATGTCATAGCGTCGCTCTCCACCGTGCGCGAAATTGCAAGCGTACCAGAAGGTCAAGGCAATACATACCTGGTGGCACGCACGCGGCCGGGGGCGGATGCGAGGCAGGTGCAGCAGCGCCTCAACAGCGCAGCCCGCAGCTTCGGCCCGCATGAAACCTGGACCGCCAAGGCCTTTGCACACCGCTCGCAAATGTACTGGATGTTCAACACCGGCGCGGGTGCTGGCGTACTGTTCATGGCGATCGTGGTGTGCCTGGTCGGTGCGGTGGTCACCAGTCAGTCACTCAGAACAGTGGTAGCCGGGTCATCCCGCGAGTATGCAGTCCTCAATGCATTGGGCGTGAGCCGCAGCGCATTAGGCCGGGTAGTAGTGGAACAGGCATTCTGGATCGGTGCCGCCGGCATGGTGCTTGCCATACTGGCAAGTGTCGCGTTACTGGCGCTGGCACGCGTGTACCGGGTACCTGTCGCGCTCAATGTACAGGCCATGCTGGCATGCGCAGTGTTGATTGCAGTGCTGGCCTTGTTTTCCGGGTTGGGAGCCATCCGCGGTTTGCTGCGGGCCGATCCGGCCGCCTTGTTGAGGTAACCCAGTGAAACCAATGCACTCAATGCAAACCACATCGCAAGACCCGGGTTTCACCAAGGCTGCGGCAACAGCTCAGGCGCAACCCAGCCTGCGCGCTGTCGATCTCAAGAAATCCTATCTCTCCGGCGTGGTACGTGTACATGTGCTGCAAAGCCTGTCGATAGATCTGTACCCCGGTGAGCTGTCCCTGATCTCCGGGCCTTCGGGCTGCGGCAAAAGCACCCTTTTGTCACTGATGTCAGGACTGCTCACACCTGACGGCGGCAAAGCCTTCGCGCTGGGACAGGATCTGGAACGCATGAGCACACGCGAGTTGGAGCGGTTTCGCCTGGCCCATACCGGCTTTGTATTCCAGGGCTTCAACCTGTTTCCAGCACTGACTGCGTTGGAGCAAGTCCAGCTACCGCTCGGTTATATGGGCATCCGCACCCTGGAGACCCGAAAGCGCGCGCAGCAGGCTCTTGACGATGTGGGCCTGTCACACCGTTCCCATATGCGGCCAGCTGAACTCTCCGGCGGGGAGAAGCAGCGCGTGGCAATCGCTCGCGCCATGGCCAAACAGCCACAACTGCTATTCGCCGATGAGCCCACCAGTGCGTTGGATGCCGAAAGCGGCCAGCGTGTCATCGACATCCTGCATCGCACAGCACGCGCGCATGGAACCACAGTGCTGTGCGTGAGCCATGACCCACGGCTGGTGCGCCACGCAGATCGCGTGCTTGCCATGGAGGACGGTGCCATTCGCAACGACTGGCGCCCGAGCTCGTCCTCCGGTGATGACCAAGGAACCCCACAATGAAGAAAACCCAAAGGTCAACCGCGCTCATCAGCTTCGCTCTCTCGGCAATAGCCATGGCGGCGCTCGTGTCCGGGTGCTCTCCCTCCGGCAATGCAGGTGACTTTCCCGGAGCAGCCGGTACCGCATATGCTGCCGCCGCTGCACAACCAAAAAACGGCCCAGTCGCCGTGGCACGCGGCAAGATCGACGTTGAAGGAGGCCTGCTTGAGCTCGGTCCCGGCGTTGAGGGCATGGTTCAGCAACTTCCAATCCGAGAAGGCCAGCACGTGCAGCGCGGCCAGTTGCTCCTGCGCATGGCAGATGATGCCTCGCGCGCCGACCTCTCCGTAGCCGAATCGGAATGGAAGCTTGCCCAGGCTCGCCAAAAGGCGAAGGCCGCGCGGCTGCCTCAACTCCAGGCCATGCTCAAACGCTGGCAGACCGCTGTCCGCGAGGGGGCCGCGGATGCGCACAGCTTGGATGAAGCCGCGCAACAGTTGCGCGATGCAGAATCCGAAGCCGATGTCGCACGGGCCGAAGTGCAGGTGGCGCTGGCCAAGGTAGAACAATTGCGTTCGACGCGCAAACGTTTCGAGCTGAATGCACCTGAGGCTGGCACCATTGTGCGCCTGCGTACCCACGCAGGCAGTCAGGCGGGCCCTTCGCAACCAGTGATCACGCTGCTGCCACAGTCACCCCTCATCGTCCGGGCAGAGCTCAACGAGAGCTTTGCGGGCGCCGTGCACGAAGGCATGCGCGCCACCGTAGCTATTGACGGAGACACCGGAGCAATGGCCGTCGCGCTACCGGAAGCCACAGTACAGCGCATCAGCCCGGTATTTGGGGTTGCCCATCTGCAGGAAGATACCCAGCGCGGGCCGATCCGCGTCATCGAGTGCGTGCTGAGCTTCAATCAACCACCGACGGGTGCCCGTATGGGCCAGAACGTGAGAGTGACTTTTCATGAATAAACAAATCGAGTTTTTCTCCACTCATCCTGGCTGGCTGGTGCAGTCCGACTTCGATGGCACGATCAGCTTGCTTGATGTGACCGACACCCTGCTCACACGTTTCGGCATGCCAGGTTGGCAAGAGTTGGAAGCGCAATGGGAGCGCGGAGAGATCGGTTCTCGCGAATGCATGAAGGGCCAGGTGGCCTTGCTCGACATGAGCGAGGACGAGCTGCGAGCACACCTGGACACGATTGAAATCGACCCGGCATTTGCGGGCTTTGTGGCCGTGGCGAACTCGCACGCTATTGGGATACAGGTGGTCAGCGATGGCATCGACTATGCCATCCGTCATGTGCTTGCGCGCCATGGTCTAGCCCACCTCGAAGTCATTGCCAACCGCCTCGTTCGGGTGAGCGAGCGCCGCTGGCACCTCGACTCTCCCTGGGCAAGCGCCCACTGCCAACGCGCCAGCGGCAACTGCAAGTGCGAGCGCCTGGCCGAACAGCAGAGGCTGCATGGACGCGTGCTCTACGTGGGCGACAGCACTTCCGACTTCTGTGTATCTCACACGGCAGACTTTGTGCTCGCCAAACACAAGCTCATCGCGTATTGCGAGAAGCACGGCATCTCGCATGCGCCGTTCACGACCTTTGCCGACGCCACGGCCCTTTTGGAGAAAGTCACGCTCGGGCTGGAGACGGCGGCATGAATGTCTCGGACGGCTTCCAGGCAATACAACAGCAAAGTACTGGACACGCTGCGCTTGAAGCACTGTGCCTCACGCCGCATGAGTTTGTGATGCCCGGCTTCGGCTCCGCAGCACGAACCGGCGTGCTGCTGGTGCACGGCCTCACAGGTACACCTGCCGAAATGCGCGTACTGGGCAAAGGCCTCAATCGCCAGGGCTACACGGTGTATGCGGTACAGCTCGCAGGCCATTGCGGCACTATGGACGATCTGGTCGAGACACGCTGGCAGGACTGGCTAGCCAGCGTCGAGTCGGGGCTGGAGCGGTTTGCAGAGCATGTCGATCAAGTCGTGGTGGGAGGATTGTCAATGGGTGCACTGCTCTCGCTCGCCATTGCGGAAAGACATGCTGACAAGGTGGCAGGGGTGTGTGCGCTGTCGACGACCTTCCGTTACGACGGCTGGAGCATTCCGACCTACACCAAGCTCGCGTTTCTGCTGCCCCTGTTTCGCCAACTCGGCATTGGCCGCAGGCGCGTATTCATGGAAGCACCGCCCTATGGCATCAAGGACGAGGCATTGCGGGCCCGTATCGTCGAGCAGATGCACAGCGGCGACAGCGCAGCAGCCGGTCTGCCTGGCAATCCGTGGTGGTCCATCATCGAACTGCGCGCACTTTCCGCCGATGTGCAGGCGCACTTGAAGGATTTGCGCGCGCCCTGCCTGGTGATCCATGCCAATGAGGATGACATCTCCTCAGTCTCCAATGCACACGATATTGCTCGCGGTGCGGTTAACGCCCAGGTTGATCTGGTGCTGCTCGACAACTGCTACCACATGATCACCATCGATCGTGAGCGCCGCACGGTGATCGCGCGCATCAACGATTTCCTCGCACGTATTGCCACACGGCAAATGCCGGAGCCGAGAAGCCATGGGCAGTGATCTCTCGCCTTTGGTCATCACACTTTGGGTGCTCAACGTTCTGGTTGACAGCGGTGGTCAGCTCGCATTCAAGGCTGCGGCGAGCCAGCCCCCGCATGAACTCGGTGGCACGGCGCGCTGGCGCTTCATGCTCATCAGGCCATGGCTGTGGGTTGGCATGAGCTGCTACGTGGCGGAATTCGTCCTGTGGCTTGCGTTCCTGTCACTCGTTCCGCTGTCTGACGGCGTACTACTGGGCTCCATCAACATCGTGGCGATCATGATCGCGGGCCGTATATTGTTCAAGGAGCGGCTTGCTCCGCTGCGCGTTGCAGGCATCGTGCTGGTCTCCGTCGGCGTAGCCGTGGTGGGGCTCACAGGATGAACAAGCGCTTCTACCTCATCGGCTTTCTGGTGCTCATGGCGTTCGACACGCTGGCTCAACTCAGTTTCAAGCAGGCCGGCAATGCAGCGCTACCGTTGGAATTCTCGTTCGCATGGCTGCTGCGCGTGTTTGGCCAGCCTTGGATCTACGGTGCATTCGTCGGATACATTGGCGCGTTCTTTACCTGGATGAGCCTGCTCAAACGGGCCCCTATCGGCCCGGCATTCGCCGCCTCGCACCTGGAGATCATCTCCGTGCTGGCACTCTCGAATATTCTGTTTGGAGAACACATTGGCGGACCACAAATTGTGGGCTGCCTGTTCATCATTGCTGGCATCATCTGCCTTGCGCTCAGTGAGGCAGATGATCCGCTCGAAGAACACCAGAGTGGCTCAGCCAGCGCGGCACGCATCGCGAGCAGTCACTGAATCATGCTAGTCGGGCGCGTCACTGTCCCTCCCACAGCGGGCCTGCCCCTGTGTCCAGCAGACCTGCTGCCATGGGGTGATTCAAACCTGGCCGACGCGTTGGCTACATGGCTTGAGGTGCCTGAGGCCCAGCTCGAATGCTCTGGCACTTCGGCACTCATGGTAGCGCTACGCACGCTGCAGAGGCTATCGCCAGCGCGGCGTGAAGTCATCGTTCCTGCGTATACATGCCCGCTGGTCGTCATTGCAATTTCGCAATGCGGTCTGCAGCCACGCCTGTGCGACCTGAGCCCCGGCATACTCGACATGGATGAGCACATGCTGCGTGGCCTCTGCAGCGAGCGCACGCTCGCCATTGTGCCCACCCATCTATGCGGCCGCGTGGCTGATGTACAGATGGCACTGCATTTCGCGCGCCTGGCAGGCGCTTATGTGATCGAAGATGCAGCGCAGGCGCTAGGCGCACGTATCAATGGTCAGTCTGTGGGAATGCAAGGCGACGTAGGCCTTTTCAGTCTCGCGGTCGGCAAAGGGCTGACAACTTATGAAGGGGGTGTGCTCGTGGCGCGAGACGCTGCCATACGCAGCAGCCTGCATGCCATGCACCACCGCACGGTAGGCTACAGCCTTGGCTGGGAGTTGCTGCGCAGTGCAGAGCTTTTGGGATATGCTGCGGCCTATCGGCCATCCGCGCTGGACCGGGTATATGGCGCACCGCTACGCAAAAGCCTTGCCAGAAATGACTGGATTGGAGCAGCGGGCGACGATTTCAATACCGTCATTCCGCAGCACAAACTGGGCACCTGGCGCAGGCGTGTTGGTGTACGCGCTCTCAAGCGGCTGAGTACCCATCTGCATAAGGCGCAGCAGCGCGCTGAAAGACGCGTTGCGCAACTTTCGCTTATTCCGGGCGTTGAAGTCATTCGCGACCCAACACCCAACGCGCAGGGGACCTGGCCGGTGATTCTGGTGCGCATGCCCGATCACACATCACGAGATGCGCTGATGCGCGAGCACTGGGTTTCAAACCTAGGCCTTTCACTGCCATTCGTCAACGTCATCTCCGACTATGAGCGCTACGCCCCTTTATTGGGCCGCGACTTCTCCGACAGCGTGATGATCGCTCGAAACTGGGCGCAGCGCCTCGTCTCTGTGAGCAACAGCGAGTGGCTTACGGATGCACAGTTTGATCGACTATGTGGGCATATCTCGGAGACAATCGCTCGCGAGCCTTGAGAGCTTCTTCGCGCAACCTCACATAGTTGCGTGTGAGCGGCACCGCTTCTTGCTTGCGAACGAGTTGCACCTGAAAGACTGCGATGTCCTGATACCGAAATGCCGTCTCAGACATCGAAAGATAGAACTCCCACATCTTGCAAAATCGCTCATCGTAAAGGGCCTTTGCTTCGTCGCGCCGCGCAAGAAAGCGCGCTCGCCAGATGCGCAGCGTGCTCGCGTAGTGCAGGCGCAGCACTTCCACATCGCTTACCAGCAGGCCTGAACGCTCGATGGACTGAGTGAACTCCGACATGGATGGCAGATTACCCCCGGGGAAAATGTAACGCTCGATCCATGGATTATTGAATGCCGGGGCTTCAAAGTTACCGATGAAATGCAGGAGCATCACTCCGTCCTCGGCAAGCAGGTCGAAGCACTGCCTGAAGAACGTATCATGAAAGCGTGAACCCACATGTTCGAACATCCCCACGCTGACGATACGGTCGAAAGTACCTTGTACATCACGGTAGTCTTCAAGACTGTATTCCAGCCTGCCAGCCACCGGCGTTTGCAACGCGCGTTGCTTGGCGCCTTCAAGCTGCTCAGTAGACAGAGTCACACCCTTCACATATCCCACGTCCCCGATTTCTGCCAGATAGCGCGCCATGCCACCCCAGCCACAACCGATATCGAGAGCGCGCTGTTCCCGGTCCAGCAGTAGCTTGGCGGCGATATGTCGCTTCTTGGCGAGCTGGGCTGCCTCCAAACTCTCATTGCCGTTTTCGAAATAGGCACATGAATACTGCCGGTCTTCGTCCAGAAACAGTTGATAGAGCCGGTCGTTCAGATCGTAGTGGTGCGCCACGTTCGCACGCGACTTGCTGCGCAGATTGTTCTGCCATATGGGGATGAGCTTCATGCGCAGGGCATCGAGAAACTGCACCATCTTGCTGTCCGGAACATGCTTGGCATGGCGCAGCAGGAGTTCGAGCACATCGTAGATAGAGCCCTTCTCGACAAGGAGGCGCCCTTGCATGTACATCTCGCCAAAATTCAGATCCGGATCGCGGAGCAGATGAAGCACTGCGCGCTGATCGGTGAAGCGGATGCGCGCCCCAGGGTATTCTTCATCGCCAAATGCAAGCACCTTGCCAGTCGGCATCACCACTTCAATCCGACCGGTTTTCACCAACGGAGCCAAAGCGCCTCGCAGCAGGGTTTCGATCAGCGAATCGAACATGGCGATGAATCCTTCACTGAGAATTGGACCCTATGAATCGGATTCTAGCGACTCGATGTGACAGCACGCGATGCGCTTCATGAGCCGTGCATTGAAAGCGTGCTGACGAGCCTGTGCAGCAGCGAGGGTCTGGATCGGCACCTCGGTATCCTGCCCGTCGCTCAGGCTCATGAGCCGCTTCCACCAGGTGGTGTAGCGCCAGGAGGAAATGTCTCCGGTGATATCACTGCCAACGATCTGCCCCTTGAGCGCATCGATGATTCCTGCAGCATCGCTTTCGCTCATCTGTCCCTGATCCCAATTGGTCTGTACCACGTCTCGCGCAAATACGTCCTTGTCGATACTGAGATAAGTAGGCGACCGTGCATCCGTCAACATCTGCACCAGCGATTCGCCAAGCTCCTGCACGCTGCCAAAGCTGCGGAATGCCTCGGCAAGACCCTTGCGCCCAGCCCAGGATGTATCCACGCCACTGCTCCAGTAGCTGAGCTTGCCCTCGCGCAGCGGCGCCGCATAGTTCTCCCAGGCATGGCTCCAACTGATGTCCTGCGACGTGATGCCGGCTACGTGCACGTGCGAGACCGCTGGATTCAGCGCCACCTGCCGCACCCAGGATCCGCAGTGCACGCCCCACGGGAACAGCATATTGTCGGGGTGGTTATCGAGCACAACCACGCGCAGTGGCTTGCCTGCATTGAATGCGTTCCGTGCGATGCAGCGCTCTATCAACAGCCAGCTCAAATGATGAAAGTCGCCGCTCCCGATGAAAGCTGTACCATACTGCGCAGGCAGTCGCTGCTCAACATGGTCGCGAAATGACCTATAACGCTTGAGCGAAGAGCCAAAACGTATCATCTCCTGCCAGTTATGCAGTGACAAACGCACCTCATCGGTGAGTGTACCTACCGACCCATCCACATCGAGCACCAATGGAGTCATTTTTCAGGCTCCCTGCCCCATTGGCTGTCATTCTCGAAATGACGCGAGAACCTGCGGCCCAACGCTCGCAACCATGGATTGCGAATGAATACTGCATGTTGCGTCAATGTGAACCTGGCACCGAGCTGGGCTTTCACTGCTGGGTCTGTCCACCCCGCTACATAGTGCGTGAGTTTGCGCTCGATCGCATATTCCAGATTCACCATCCAGCTCACGAAATACAGATTGGCCTCGCGCGCTTGCGGATATGAAAGGCCAATGTACTTGTCAACCAGACGCCCCTCGTGCTCGAAGCAGAGGTTCCAGCCCAGCAATGCATCGTCACCCAGATCGCGGTACTCGAACACAATGCCTCCGTTTGTCCCATCGCGCAGCACTGCGGCAAAGAATTCCCGGGTGAGTTTGTCGAAGTGGATTTCGCTTTGCGCATAGACTGCCTCGAACAGTGCGTAATATGCATCCACGCATTCATCGTTGGCAAAGTGATCACCGGTCGGAATACGCGAAATCCGCATGTGTTCCCGGCTTCTTAGCTTGCGCTTCAGGTTCTGGCGCCGGCTTTTGGAAAGACGCGACAGATACTCGTCTAGCCTTTCAAAATTGACAGCCACATATGCCAGCGCCTGGCCTTCGACGAGGATGAACCCTGCCTGCTGCAATTGAGCCATTAGCGCCTCAGAAAATGCATTCTCCTCATCCGATAGCAAGGGTGACGCTAGCGGCAGGTCCTTCACGACGGTCAACATGCGCGCGCCAGCCTGGTTTCGCAGCTGCGTGGCCAGCGAAGACGCCTCGATGCCCCGGGGCATCAAGGCGTACTCTGAGAGTGTGGTACCCACGAAGTCCGTCCTGAGGCTCAGGCGCGAGGACAGCCACTTCCCGCCAGGCAGATTCTCCAGCTTTGTCTTGAGTTCCGCATCTGCCGTGGTCAGCAGATCGAAGGGCGCGGTGAATGCCGGTGCTGGCCAGTCGGCTCCAAGCACGTCAAAGCCCCCCGGCGGATGCGCAGCGAACTGCCCAATCAATGCCTGAGGCTCAAGTTGATTACGGTAGGGCTTTGGATTCAACGCGTTCGTTACCTCGATTTCAAATTCCAGGTATCGCATCTCCCCTTACGCATCCTCTGTCGTTGGAGTATGGGAAGAGGCGAAGTACCCTCTATTTTTTGGCCTTGGTGATCAGCTGATCCAGTAGCACCATCGCCTCATCGATCTCGCCCCGTGAAATCATCAGCGATGGAGCGAAGGTGATAACGTTCTTGTAATAACCCCCCACGTCCAGCACAAGACCACGCTTGTGCCCTTGGTACTCCAGGCCGCCTTCAAGGCCAATATCTACCATCTTGTCAAGCAGCGCCTTGTTGGGCGTAAAGCCATCTTCAGTGCAGATCTCGGCACGCAGCGCAAGTCCGAGGCCGTCCACATCACCGATCTCCTTGTGGCGCTTTTGCAGCTCCTTCAGGCCCTCGAGAAAGTAAGCGCCCGACTCACGAACCTGCTTTCCGAAATCGATCTCGTGCGTCATTCTCATCACTTCAAGGCCGAGCGCTGTCCCCAATGGATTCGAAGCGAATGTGGAGTGGGTCGAGCCTGGGGGGAACACCGTCGGATTAATGAGTTCTTCGCGCGCCCACAGACCCGACAACGCGTTCAGACCATTGGTCAGCGCCTTGGCAAACACAAGCACGTCGGGAGTGACGCCGAAGTTCTCGACCGACCACAGCGTGCCGGTGCGCCAGAAACCCATCTGAATTTCATCGACGACCATCAGTACACCATGGTCGTCAAGCACCTTCTTCAAGCCCTTGAAGAAGTTGGGTGGCGGAACGACATAGCCACCTGTTCCCTGGATGGGCTCTACATAAAAGGCCGCATATTCGCACTGCCTGGTCTTTGGGTCCCAGACGGCGTGGTATTCGTTCTCAAACTTACGCGCAAAATCACGCACGATCTGCTCTGAGTACTCTTCAGCCGTCATTCCCTTGGGGCGGCGGAACGGATATGGAAATGGAATAAATTGCGCACGTTCGCCAAAATGTCCAAAACGGCGGCGATAGCGGTAACTCGAGGTAATCGACGATGCTCCCAGCGTTCGGCCGTGATAACCGCCTTCGAAAGCGAACATGAGACTCTTGCCATTGCTGGCATTTCGCACGACTTTGAGCGAGTCTTCGATTGCCTGCGCACCGCCCACATTGAAATGCACGCGACCTTGCTTGCCCCATTTCTTCTCGGCGTCCTGTGCAATAAACTTGGCCAGCTCGATCTTGGTAGGGTGCAGGTACTGACTCGCGACCTGTGGCAGTTCCTTAAGCTGCTGAACCATCTTGTCTTCAAGACGCTTGTTCTTGTAGCCAAAATTGACCGCCGAATACCACATCTGCAGATCCAGATAAGGCGTTCCCGCATCGTCATACATATAGCTGCCTTCGCAGCCGGTAAATATCTTCGGAGGATTGACGTAGTGGACGGTGTCACCAAACGAGCAGTACTTGGCTTCGTCAGCTAGCAATTGGGCTGTATTGAGGGTCACGACAGAAAGGCTCCATATTGAAGCCTAGCAGTTTGAGAACTCAATCTTGTTGCTCTATCGAGCTTTGTTGTAGAAATTGTGAAGATAGAACTGGGCTGTTGATTTCCACGCAGAAATGACCCAGTAACCCCCGGTAGGGATGCCGATAAAACTTGGACTGTTTTTATGCCGTCAGTCCAAGGCTCGCCCGATAGTCGATCGTGCTGAGGGAGCCAAGTCGGGGCGATTCAGTTCAAGGGGAACAGATAACGGGTGGCCTCAGGCTTGAGTATGGGTTTGAGCTTGCCAAATGAGAGGCTCACGCCGCGGCCAAGGCACACGCTCCGGGCGTGGCCTATGCGTGAGACCACGAAACCAAGTTTGCCCGGAGCCTCGAACATCAGCGCCATGAAGTCGGGCAGCATGTCCGTGCAGTCGTCGTCATCTCGGGGTTCGCGCTGACTGGCAACCGCCTTCCGAATGAATCTCACCAATTGCGGGCTGTATTCGCGCCCCTCCGAGCCATGGCTGTAGCCCTTGATAAGGCGCGAGAAGTCCAGATAGCCGCCATGCAGCAGATCCAATGTGAACGGATCGAAGTGATTGTTGGGGTGCGCTCCGCCACAGGAAGGGGAGCCGGACTCGGTCACGCTCAACAAGGTGGTGGAAAGATAGCTGAGCTTGATTTGCTCGTGATCGAAATAGCCCAGTGACCCTGCCTCGGGGTCGAGACTCTTATAGATGGCAGCCTTGCAGGCCAGTGCCTGCAGACTCATCGTCCAATGACGCTGCTCCAGCAAGGCATTGGCTACGGCCAGCATTCGGGCATCCGGGTGGCGTGTCAGACGCGGATACCAGAATCGGGTACGCGCATCGCGCACGGGCCGCCAGGCCAGGTTGGAAGCCACCGCAACCTCCTCGCCCTGCTCCAGCGGGCGTGCCACGCGCAGATAGTCGTAGGGTGTGGCCTGCATGCTGATGGCAATACCCTCCGCAACCCCGCTGCCCGCGCCTTGCACAATGGCCAGAGTCACGGCTTCCACGCCTCGCGGTGCAAGCTTCTCGGGGTCATACTGCGCAACGCGACCAAGGCTGAACGGCAGCCTGCCGCCACGAATGCCATCTTCCCACTCGCCTGTCAGCACATCGCCTTGCAGGCGAGCGCGCCAGATAACCTGCCGCTGCGCTGCATCTTCGAACAGTGGCTCGCCCGGTGTTATGGCATGCAGCCTTTTTTCCAGCAACTCGCCCGTCAGAGGTTGGGCCTCAGCCAATTGGTCCAAGCGGCCCTGGAGTGGAATGTCCACACCATGGCGCAGATAGAAATAGCGCCCTTTGCGCGTGCCGTCTGCCTGGGGCTCGCCCAGCTCCATCACTACATCGGCGCTGCCCAGTACTCCGCGATAGACCTCAACGGGAGCGGCCCAGGCGAGGCTTGATGATGCAATGAAAAAGGCCACTGGAAAGAACAGCAGCTTGGAGATTATTTTCACCATATTCATCATATTAGTGAGTACAGGATTGTTGGCGATCAGCAGATCCCCCCGCGGGACTGCCTGCATTTCGACATGGCTGGTTTCTCAAAACAGTCTGCACCACACAGCTTGAATCGCCCCCGGCTTTGAGAAGGCTTAACACTCTGAAAGGATTGAGCCATGACGAAGTCGAACAAGTTTTCACCCTAGGTGCGCAAGCGTGCCGTACGTTTGGTTCAAGAGCATTGAGGCGAGTAGCCAATCACAACCGTCTTCCTGAGCGAGATGAACAGAGCCAACGCTGTACCTAGTCTGTCGCATCGGGACGGACGTTCGAGCAGTCCTTTTTCTTCTCATCGCCCTTGACGGTCATGATCAGGCAGCGGATTCTCGCGTCCTGCACGCCCACATAATTCTTCGAATGACTGATGCTTGTCGAACCATCGGGATAGCTCACCAGATAACGGTAGCGGTCCTGCGGGACGGACTGAGCAGTGATGGGCTTGTCGTCATGCACCTTGAAAACCAGGTACATGGTGCCCGAGGCCGATGGATCAAAGGTCGGAGGGAGAATGAAACCGAGCGGCGCCAGCCGCAGCTCCTTTTCTGGAACGTCGTCGTCCGTGATGATCACCGGGACGTATGGAAAAACCATTCTCACGCTGGGGGCGCGGACTGCGTCTTTCGCCTTCGCGAATTCAAAGCTGATCCGATTGGCCTGCACCTCCCTGCCTTTGACCAGCGGGTGCCGCGAGGTGTAAGCGAACGCAGCCTCCAGAGAGGTCAGCATCCACTGGCAAGGCCCGCCGCCATCAATAGCAAGATGGCCCTTGTACTGATTACCCGTCGGCTCCTTGACGAGCTCCAGGTCCTCATAGTGGGAGGCCCGCATCATTGCAACGCCGCTTTGGGACTGCCCGCCCACGCCATAGCTTCGGGACTCCTTGCATCGAGCCGAATCGTAGTGGAGCTTCACAGGCAGCGGCCTGGCACCTTCGGGAAGTGTCACCGCCAGCGTCAGCCAACGGGCGTCGGCGGCAGGACTTTGCGTGCGGTCGGCTTTCTGACTGGTATCGAGCGTTGATGCGCAGCCCGCCATCAAGAAGCAGGCTGCGATAAGTGGGGAGCCCAATACGCGTTTCATGATGCTGGGCTGCGATTTAGCGGAGGCCGCACTTCATCGCACGCTCGACGTCGCGCTTGTCGTGCTCGGCCTTGCCCTTGGCCAGGGCGATGTCGCATTTGCCGCGGCCATCCTTCCAGTGCAGGTTGATGGACATGAGTGTATAGCCCTTCTGCTCGCCCTCGCCAACCAGGCGTTTGCTGCAGCTGGTGAACTGCCCCTCAAAAGTTAGACACCAATCCAACCTTTGGGAGCACATTGGGCTGCAGCCCAGACCCTTCTGACGGTATCGTAGGCGGCATTTTCATCCGCCTCAAAAGATACCGTCACGACAACCGTCAAATACGTAAGCTTAGGCAAAACTGGGTGAGACACCCAGAGACACCTAAGCCTTTATCGCATTTGGAATTTCCGTGATTTTCGAGCCTCTTTGAGGCGGTGTGAGACGATGCTGTTTCACTCCCACTCAATGGTCGCAGGCGGCTTGCTCGATACGTCGTAGGTGACGCGGTTGATGCCGCGCACTTCGTTGATGATGCGGTTGGACACGCGCTTGAGCAGGCCGTAAGGCAGTTCGGCCCAGTCGGCGGTCATGAAATCACTGGTCTGCACGGCGCGCAGGGCCACCACGTAGTCGTAGGTGCGGCCATCGCCCATCACGCCCACGCTCTTGACGGGCAGGAAAACGGTGAATGCCTGGCTGGTCAGGTCGTACCAGCTCTTGCCGCTTTTCTCGTCGATCCAGTTGTTCAGCTCTTCGATGAAGATGGCATCGGCGCGGCGCAGCAGGTCGGCGTATTCCTTCTTCACTTCACCCAGGATGCGAACGCCCAGGCCAGGGCCGGGGAACGGGTGGCGATACACCATGCCACGGGGCAGGCCCAGGGCCACGCCCAGCTCGCGCACTTCATCCTTGAACAGGTCGCGCAGCGGCTCCAGCAGCTTCAGGCCCAGTTGCTCCGGCAGGCCACCCACATTGTGGTGGCTCTTGATAGTGACGGCCTTCTTGCTCTTGGCGCCACCCGATTCGATCACGTCGGGGTAGATGGTGCCCTGGGCCAGGAAGGTGGCACCCTTGCTGCCAGCCGTGGCAGCCTTGAGCTTGGCGGCCTCGGACTTGAACACATCCACGAAGAGACGGCCGATGATCTTGCGTTTTTGCTCGGGATCGGTCACACCAGCCAGCTCGCCCAGGAACAGCTCGGACGCATCGACCCGCACCACCTTGGCGTGCAGTTTGCCCTCGAACATCTCCATGACCATGTCGCCCTCGTTCAGGCGCAGCAGGCCGTGGTCGACGAACACACAGGTCAGTTGGTCACCGATGGCGCGGTGAATCAACGCAGCGGCCACGGAGGAATCGACACCACCAGACAGGCCCAGGATCACCTCTTCATCGCCGACCTGCTCGCGAATCTTGGCAACAGCCTCTTCGATGTAGTCACCCATGATCCAATCCGCCTGGGTGCCGCAGATGTCGAGCACAAAGCGGTTGAGCAGCGCCTGGCCTTGCACGGTGTGCGTGACTTCGGGGTGGAACTGCACGGCGTAGTAACGGCGCGCCTCGTCGGCCATGCCCGCAATGGGACAGGACGGCGTGGAGGCCATGATCTTGAAGCCCGGAGGCAGCTCGGTGACCTTGTCGCCATGGCTCATCCAGACCTTGAGCATGCCGTGGCCTTCTGGCGTCGTGAAGTCCTCGATGCCCTTGAGCAGTTCGGTGTGGCCATGGGCGCGCACTTCTGCGTAGCCGAATTCGCGGCTGTTGGAGCCTTCAACCTTGCCGCCCAACTGGGTGGCCATGGTCTGCATGCCGTAGCAGATGCCCAGTACCGGCAGGCCCAACTCGAACACCGCGTCAGGGGCGCGGTCGTCCACTTCGTAGACGCTGGCGTGGCTGCCTGACAAGATCACGCCCTTGAGCTTGCCGTCTGCGGCAAATTCGCGCACCCATTCACTGCTGACGTCGCAGGGATGGACTTCGCAATATACATGGGCCTCCCGCACGCGGCGAGCGATCAGCTGGGTGACCTGGGAGCCAAAATCGAGGATGAGGATCTTGTCGTGTTGCATGGTGTTCAGGGGCTAGGGTGACAGAAAAGAAATCAGAAATCTTCGGGTGCCAGCAGCGCAATGCCGCGCTTTTTTGCAGCTGCCTGCTGGGCTTGGTCAAAAGTGGCCAGCGGCAGGCGCAACGATTGCGCCAGCCACAGATAGGCGGCATCGTAAACAGGCAAGCCGGTATCCAGCGCCACATCGAGCACGGCCTTGTGCTGCGCGGGAGCCAGATCGTGCAGCTCCACACGGTGGCGTATGGCCTCCAGCACGCTCCACAGGCCTTCGACGCTGGTGGTGGGGATACGGCCGTTGTTCACGCCCGATGCGATCAGGTTTCCACACTCCCATTGCCAGAGATTGGGGGCCTGCGGATCCACTTCGTCGCGGCGGATACGGCTGTAGAGGCGCTGGGTATGCGGGCTGGCGTTGTCGGGCAACAACCAGGCGGCAGTGACAGTGGCGTCCAGAATGAAGGCCGTTGCGCTCATGCCTGGCTCCTGCCTGTCTGGCGCATGGCTGCTACACCATTCGCAGCATCTGGCGCGCGAACAGTCTGCTGCAGCGCGTGAATCTGCTGCAATTCCCGGGCAATCTGCTCATCGGTGATCACGGGCTTGCGGCGCACCGGCAGCATGCGCACGACTTCCTTGCCGTGCCGTGTGATGCGCACTTCCTCGCCCTGCTCCACTGCCTCGATCAGGGCGGAGAAGCGGGTCTTGGCTTCGTAGATGCCGACAGATTGCATGGGCTGAAAATAAAAAATCTGGCCTGAAATTGAATTCAGACCAGATTTTATCACAAAGACCAGAATTTGGGATTCTGATCAGATTAGCGCTGTTCAGTCAGCCCGGTAGTTCGGCGCTTCCTTGGTGATCTGCACATCGTGCACGTGCGATTCACGGATACCGGCAGCAGTGATTTCAACGAACTCGGCCTTGTTGTTCATCTCTTCGATGGTGTTGCAGCCGCAGTAACCCATGGCCGCGCGCACGCCGCCTGCCATCTGGTAGACGATGGAGACCATCGAACCCTTATAGGGAACGCGGCCTTCGATGCCCTCTGGCACCAGCTTGTCGGCATTAGGGTTGCCCGTGGAGGATTCCTGGAAGTAGCGGTCTGCCGAGCCTTGCTGCATGGCGCCGATGGAGCCCATGCCACGGTAGCTCTTGTACGAGCGGCCCTGGAACAGAATGACTTCGCCCGGCGCCTCTTCGGTACCGGCGAACATGCCACCCATCATCACCGACGACGCACCGGCGGCGAGCGCCTTGGCAATGTCGCCCGAGAAGCGGATGCCGCCATCGGCGATCAGCGGCACACCCGTGCCAGCCAAAGCCTTGGCCACGCTGTCGATGGCCATGATCTGCGGCACACCCACACCCGCCACGATACGCGTGGTGCAGATGGAGCCAGGGCCGATACCGACCTTGACCGCATCGGCGCCCGCCTCGGCCAGCGCCAGCGCAGCAGCGCCGGTGGCAATGTTGCCACCCACCACATCGATATGCGGATAGTTCTGCTTGACCCAGCGCACGCGGTCGATCACGCCCTTGCTGTGACCATGGGCCGTATCCACGATGATGGCATCGACACCGGCCTTGGCCAGCAGCTCGACGCGCTCTTCGGTACCGGCACCCACACCAACGGCAGCACCCACGCGCAGCGAACCTGCACGGTCTCGCGCAGCGTTGGGAAACGTGGTCTGCTTGGTGATGTCCTTGACGGTAATCAAGCCCTTGAGCTCGAATGCGTCATTGACGACCAGAATGCGTTCCAGCTTGTGCTTGTTGAGCAAAGCCTTGGCCGCTGCAGGCGTGGTGTCATCCTTTTCATTGACGGTGATCAAACGCTCGCGCGGCGTCATGATGTCGCGCACCTTGACGTCATAGCGGGTTTCAAAGCGCAGATCGCGGCTGGTCACAATACCAACCACCTTGCCGCCGTCGCACACCGGAAAGCCCGAGATACCCAGGTTTTCCGACAGCTCCAGCACCTGAAGCACGGTGTGCTCGGGGGTGATCACGACAGGATCGAGCACCACGCCGGATTCGTGGCGCTTGACCTTGGATACTTCGACAGCCTGCTGTTCGGCCGTCATGTTCTTGTGAACAATCCCGATACCGCCTTCCTGGGCGATGGCAATCGCCAGGCGCGCTTCTGTCACCGTATCCATGGCGGCAGACACCAGGGGCAGGTTCAGCGTGATATTGCGGGAGAATTTGGTAGAGAGAGAGGTGTCCTTGGGTAGGACTTGGGAGTATGCGGGCACCAGCAACACATCGTCGAAGGTGAGCGCTTTTCCGATCAGGCGCATTGTGAAAGCTCCAAAAAAAGGATTCTACCGTCTTTTGTAAATGGTCTGCAGGAGGCAGAATTTTCTGCAAGGGGACACCCGGTGTTTTGCGCAACCAACAACTTGGTGCGCCATTTATAAATGGCGCGCTACACTGCATCCATGAAATTAATCAAGCTGCTTCTCATCTGCGCGGCCCTGGGTGTGGCTGCGCCCGCCATGGCCCAATGGCAGTGGATCGACAAGGACGGTCGCAAGGTCTTCAGCGATCGTCCGCCAGGGCTGGATGTGCCCGATAAGAACATTCTCAAGCGCCCCAAGGGCTATGGCGGTGTTCCGGGCGCCAAGACTTCGGGCACGGGCCCTGCCCTGCGCGACGTTGCTGTACCGGAAGAAGGCGAAGCGACGGCCTCCTCCGAAGGCGCCGCCCTGGCAGCCAAGCCAGCGGCCAAAACCGCCAGCGGCAAGGACAAGGAACTGGAAGCCAAGAAGGCCGCAGAAGACAAGGCCAAGGCCGATGCAGACAAGGCAGCCAAGGAAAAACAGGTGGCCGCCAAGGCTGACAACTGCAAGCGCGCCCAGCAGGCCAAGGCCATGTATGACACCGGCAAGGCAGTGCGCATGCCCAACGAAAAGGGCGAAATGGTGTTTCAGAACGCCGAACAGCGCGCTGCCGAGATCAAGCGCACCGACGACGCGATTTTCAACAACTGCTAAACCGTCGGCCAGCCCGCATGAAAAAGCCACGCATTGCGTGGCTTTTTCATTCATAGGTCTGACCTGCATCAGGCACCATAGCCTTGCTTGGACTGGGGCCTGCGCCGCGAAAACAGCCCTGCCCGGCGCGCGCCCTGCTTGGCAAAACGTTCCCGGCGCGCCTTCTTGGGGTCTACCTTGAGGGGCTGGTACAACTCCACCCGGTCTCCATCGGCCAATATCGTATTGCGCGGTTGTTGCCTGCCCCAGATGCCAACATCCTGCTCCGCACCCAGCATCTGGCCACTGCGCTGGGCAGCTGCTGCCAAGGCATCAGCCACCGTGGCCCCCGCCTGCAACTGCAACGCAAACGACTGCACCTGCCCATCGCGCGCCCATGCCACCTCGACATCGATGACGCCCGCTTCAGCCATAGATCTTTTCGGCGCGCTGGATGAAAGCGTCCATCATCGTGGCAGCAATCTTGTCAAAGATAGGGCCCACCACGGCGGCGAGCGTCATGCTGTCGAACCCGTAGCTCAGATTCAGCTCCACCTTGCAGGCGCGCTGGCTGCCATCGCCCACCGGATAAAAATGCCAGTCGCCCTGCAGATGGGAAAACGGGCCCTTGACCAATTGCATCTGCAGGCGCCTGCCAGGCTCGTAGGTATTGCGGGTGATGAAGGATTTCTTGATTCCTGCCAGCGCAATACCCACCTCGGCCGTCACTCCGTCTGCATGCTGCTCCAACACGCGCGCATGATCGCACCAGGGCAGAAACTCCGGGTAACGGGGCACATCGGCCACCAGATCAAACATTTCCTGGGGGCTGTACCAGATCAGAACGGACTTGTTGACGGTTTTCATGCAAACGCTGGGGGTGGACCGCATGCAAGGACGCGGCCTTGAATATTCATGGAAAATCACGGATTGGGCAAAAACGCCAGCGCCAACAGCCTTACAGCTCTTGGAAACCTCGTTTTGCCCCTAACATTGCAATTATGTCGAAGACGAACAACACCAACAGCCGCATAGCCGATAACAAGAAGGCGGCATTCAACTATTTCTTTGAAGAGCGCTTTGAAGCAGGCATGGTGCTGCACGGCTGGGAAGTGAAAGCCCTGCGCGAAGGCAAGGTCCAACTGACCGACGGCTACGTGCTGATCAAGAACGGCGAGCTGTTTTTGCTGGGCTGCCAGATCAACCCTCTGAAGACCGCATCCACCCACGTCAACCCGGATTCGGCACGCATCAAAAAGCTGCTGATGAAAAAGGACGAAATTCGCCGCCTGATCGGCAAGGTCGAGCAAAAGGGCTACACCCTGGTGCCCATCAACCTGCACTGGAAGAATGGCCTCGCCAAATGCGATATTGCCTTGGCCAAGGGCAAGGCCGAGCACGACAAGCGCGATGTGATCAAGGAACGCGAGAGCAAGCGCGAGGTCGAGCGCGCGATGAAGGTACATACACGCTAGGGAAAGCAGCCCATATTGGGCATCTGTCCCACACGCGGGCGCCCCGTCTTCTGGTTAGAGTGGCAGGGTCTCTTGTCCACCAAGGAGCTCACCCATGTTCTCCCGCTTCTCGACTCTGGCCCTCCCCTTGTCCGCCTTGCTGCTGGCCGCCTGCAGCTCAACCGGCACCATGCACAGCAGCGCCAGCACGCCTGTCAAGGCGGCTGATGGCAGCCTGGTCGGCCCCAATGGGCACACGCTCTACACCTTCAGCAAGGACGCCGTGGGCAGCGGAAGCTCTGCCTGCTATGGCCAATGCGCCACCAACTGGCCGCCGCTGCCTGTGGCTGAATCGGCCAAGCCTGTTGGAGATTTCAACATCATCGTCCGCGACGACAACAGCCGCCAATGGGCGTACAAGGGCCAGCCGCTGTACTACTTCGTCAAGGACGGCAAACCCGGTGACAAGACCGGCGACGGTGTAGGTGGCGCCTGGAAGATTGCACGCCCCTGATACCTTCCGCGCGCCACTTGCAAAAAAGCCGCACGATGTGCGGCTTTGCTTTTGAAGGGGCGATCCTTTTCTCAGCCCTGCAGGTGCGCCAGCGGATGCGCATGCGCAGGCCAGGGGCTCACAAACATCCGTGCCACTTCGCCCAGATCCACCTCTTCAATCCGTGCGGGGTTCCAGCGGGGGTTGTGGTCCTTGTCCACCGCCAGTGCGCGGATGCCTTCGAGCGTCTCGCTCTTGCGATCTGCCCGCAGGTAGAAGCAGTGGCGCACCATGTCGCGCTCCATGCGCAGATCGTCGGCCAGGGTCTGCTGGCGGGCGCGGCGAATCTGCTCCAGCACCACAAACAGCATCAGCGGCGAGCGCTTGCGCAGGGTCTCTGCCGTTGCCTTGGCGAAATCGCTGCCAGCCGCTTCCAGCGCGTGGATGATGGCGGGCACATCGCCTTTGGAAAAATATTGGTCAATTTCAGCATCAGCGCCCGCTTGACGCGCGGGAGCAGCTACCAATTTTGAAGCAACAAAGTCATCCACCGCCTTCACATTGGCAAAGCTGCCGGTGGCCAGCCCGTCCCATAGGGCTGCCTGTTCGCTGCTGGGCAGGTAGCCGTCGGCAAGCTTGTATGCAATGGCGTCTGCTGCGCCGATCATCTGACCGGTCAGCGCCAGGTATTCGCCCACGTGGCCAGGGCAGCGCGAGAGGAAATAGCCGCCGCCCACATCGGGGAACAGGCCAATCGCCGTTTCCGGCATGGCCATCTTGGTGCGCTCGGTCACGATGCGCAGGGTGCCGCCCTGGCTGATCCCCATGCCCCCGCCCATCACGATGCCGTCCATGAAGGCAATGTAGGGCTTGCCAAAATGGTGGATCAGGTGGTTGAGCGCATATTCCTCGGTAAAGAAGTCTTCCAGTTCGGGGTTGCCCGCCATACCCGCTGCGTGCAGAAAGCGGATATCACCGCCTGCGCAAAAGGCGCCGAACGCTCCCTCCTTGTTGCTGCCGCGAATGGCGACGGCAACGATGTTCTCATCCTTCTGCCAGCGCAGCAGCACATCCATCAGCTCGCGCACCATCGCCAGCGATAGCGCGTTCAGCGCCTTGGGACGGTTCAGGGTGATGAAGCCGATGCGGCCATGCACCTCGCTTTGTACGTCTTCCGTATAGACCAACATACTGACTCCTTATCGTTATTCCGTCTCTCAATCATCCGATTACTTTGTCGGGGTCGCTTGTCGTGCGTCAGCACTGCCTGCGCTTTGCCTTCGCGTACTCGAATGATTGAGAAACGGATGTAGGAACAAAACCGCAACCATAGCCGAAAAACGGCGTTGGCTGCGGCCAATCAGGTGCCAAATCCGGCAGCGGACAGAGATGGTCGTGGCGCCGCGTCAGGCCGCAGCGGTGCTGTCCGTGATCTGGCGGATCACGTCCAGGCTCATGCCGCCAGCTGCCACCAGGGCCTGGCCTGCCTGCAGTTGCCAATAGCTTTCGCTGCCTGCCGTCTGGCGCCACAGGTGGAGCCTGCGGGTGAACAGTTGCAGGTCAAACTCGGTGGTAAATCCAATCGCGCCATGGATGGAATGCGCAAGCGACGCCACCTCCACCGCCGCTTCGCCCGTGCGCGCCTTGCCCACAGCCACCTTGAGCGGATCGGCCAGCACGCCACCTGCCTCGCAGGCGATCTGCGCTGCCATGCGCGCCGCGCTGACGTGCTCGGCCATCACCGCCAACTCGTGTTGAATGGCCTGAAACTTGCCGATCGGCCGGCCGAACTGCTGGCGCTCATTGGCAAAATTGAGCGTGCTCTCGAAAGTGGTGAGCAGACTCCCTGCCAGCAACGCCGACACCAGCCCCGCCTGCGCCACCAGCAAGGATGCAGGTGCGGGCACGCGCGTGGCCGATACCAGGGTTTCGGCCTTCCAGTGCAGATCGGCATCGAGCACAAAAATGCTCGGGCTGGCCTGCGCACCAGCCACAGGCAGCAGCAGCAGTTCACCGCCCTGCTGGCCCAGTACCCATTGCGCCACCCGGGCGCCGCGTACACCGGCCGCGCAAAGGCCGCCGCCTTCAACCCGCAAATGCGGCGCAAGCGCAATTGCGCCCTGTGGCACGGTCACGCCAGCCGCCACCAGCCAGGCCCGCGCCAGCATGGTTTCTGCCAGCGGCAGTGGCATGGCGTGCTGGCCCAGCAGATCCCAGACGGCAAAGGCGTCGCGCAGCGCAAGGCCGGCACCGCCCGCGTCCTCGGGCAGCAACAGATCGGCAAAGCCGGTGTCCTCGATCTGCTGCCACAGGGTTGCCGCCGTGGCAGAGATGTTGGTCAAATCCGCCTCTGGCGCACTCCCATTGTGCACTGCCACTTCATTTTCTATAGCACGCACTACAGCAGGCATGCATTGCCCGGTCAAAACATCACGCAGGGCATCGATGATCAAATGGTCCATGTTCTTCTCCTTGCGGTCAACGCAGGCCCAGGCCGCGCGCGATCATGCCGCGCAGAATGCTGCGGGTGCCGCCGCGCAGCGTGTAGCACGGCGAGACCAGGGTGAGGTAGTTCAGCGTCAGCATCAGCTCGTGCGGAATGGCGGCGCCATCCCGCGCCATCAGGTCATCGGCAATCGCGGCGGGAATGTACTGCTCCAGCACCGTCCCCTGGTCTTTGACGAGAGCGGCCTCCACGATGGGGCTCTGGCCCTGCACCAGCTTTTCCTGCACGGCCACGGACAGCGCGCGCAGCGGGGCCAGCCGCGTCAGGATCTGGCCTGCGAGCCTGAGCGATTCAGCGCGCGGCGACGCCTCGGTGCGCAAAAAGGCCAGCCACTGGTCAAACAGCACCACGGACGAGAACAGGCGCTCGGGCCCGCTGCGTTCAAACGCCAGTTCGGCCGTCACCTGCTCCCAGCCCTGCCCTTCGGCCCCCACCAGCGCATCGGGCGCCAGTTGCACGTTGTCGAAAAACACCTCGCAGAAATGGCTGTCGCCCGACATGTCTTCAATCGGCCGCACGGTCACACCGGGCAGGCTCAGGTCCACAATCAGCTGCGACAGGCCCTTGTGGCGGTCTGCCGCCTCGCCCGATGTGCGCACCAGCGCAATCATGTACTGGCAGTGCTGGGCGTTCGTTGTCCAGATTTTCTGACCATTGAGCAGCCACCCCGCGCCATTGGGCACGGCGCGCGTGCGCACACTGGCCAGGTCCGATCCGGCGTTGGGCTCGCTCATGCCGATGCAGAAAAAACTCTCGCCGCGCGCCACGGGCGGTACATAGCGCTGTTTTTGCGCCTCGGTGCCGTATTTCAGGATCAGCGGGGCACTCTGGCGCTCGGCAATCCAGTGCGAACCCACGGGCGCGCCGAAGTTCAGCAATTCCTCCACCACCACGTAGCGCGCAAAGGCGCCCTGTGCATGGCCACCGTAGGCGGTGGGAAAAGTCATGCCCAGCCAGCCTTTTTTGCCGAGCCGGCGGCTGAAGGCCGGGTCATAGCCACTCCAGGATTTGGCGCGGATATGCGCAGGAATGTCCTTGACCGCATCCTGCAGAAAGGCGCGCACTTCGGCGCGAAGAGCCTCGCCTTCCGGCGGAATGCGCGTCAGGCCCAGTCCGTTGAGAATTGTCATGGTCTTGCTTTCAATCAATCCAGAGACACGCCCGTGCTTTTGACCACCCCCGCCCAGCGCTTGATCTCGCTCTGGATGTAGTCGCTATACGCCTTGGGGGTGGAGCCCAGCGGCTCGGTGCCTTGCACGCGCAGCTTCTCCAGCACGCCCGGGTCCTTGAGGGCCTTCATCAACTCTGCGTTGAGGCGCTCCACGATCGCATCGGGCGTTCTGGCGGGCACCATCACGCCTTGCCAGGCACCGGCCTCGAACCCGGTCATGCCGCTTTCAGCCAGCGTAGGTGCGTTGGGAAAATTGGGAATGCGCGCCGCGGTGCTGACGGCCAGCAGCTTGAGCCTGCCATCCTTGATGAAGGGAGCTACCGAATTGATGGTGTCGGTCATGAAATCGATCTGGCCTGCTACCAGATCCACGTCAGCCGGAGCGCTGCCCTTGTAGGGAACATGACTTGCATCAATTTTGTAGTGCTGCACCACCTGAAACGCCGCCAGATGGGTGACATTGCCGTTGCCTGCCGAGCCATACGAGAGCTTGCCCTTGTTGTCCTGGGCGTACTTCACGAATTCCTGCACAGTGTTCGCGGGCACCTTGGGATTGACGACAAGCCCGAGCGGCACCACCGCCGTCAACGCCACCGGGCGCAGGTCCTTCGCCACGTCATAGCTCAGTTTCTTGTAGAGCGATGGGCTCAGCGCAATCGACGAGGTGTTGTAGAGCACGGTGTAGCCATCAGCCGGCGCCTTAGCCACCATTGCATTGCCGATGTTGCCATTGGCCCCGGGGCGGTTGTCCACGATGACCGACTGCCCCAGTTGCTGGCCCACCTGCTGCGCCAGCACACGCGCCACCATGTCCGTGGGCCCACCGGGTGGAAAGGGCACGATCAGCGTGATCGGCTTGCTCGGCCAGGTATCCTGCGCCTGCGCCGCACCACAGACGGCCGCCACGGTGACGGCGAGCAGCGCCGTGCCACGTAAAAATCCGTATTTCATTCTGTGTCTCCTGTCGTTTTCTCATCAAGACGCGAAAAAGGTCGGCAAAAGGTGCAACACCAACTGCAGCCGCGCAGGCCTATGCCCCTCGGCCCGCCAGCAGGCGCACGGCGGTATACACCATCACCTGCTGCTGCCGCTGGTTGTAGACCTCAATCCGCGATGTCACCACCGCGCGGCCACCTTTGCTCGTTGGCTTGATGTCGGTCACCTCCACCAGCGCCTCAACGGTGTCGCCCACCACCACCGGGGCCAGAATCTTCTGGTGCAGCTCCAGCATGGCCAGGCCCGTGCCCTGGATCATGCTTTGCAGGATGAAACCTTCGATCAGGGTGTAGGTGAGCGCGCCGGGCACCGGGCGGCCCTGTATGGCGCCGCCGTCGTAGCCGTCTTCGATGAAGATCGCTTCGAGCATGCCCGTGGTGTTGATGAAGTTGACCAGATCGGTCTCGGTCACGGTGCGGCGGAAGGTGCGCAGCTGCTGGCCCACCCGCAGGTCCTGCCAGACAAAGCCCTGCCCCATGCGCGGCGTGCCTGCCAGCACCGCCGCACGGTT
Source organism: Comamonas odontotermitis (assembly GCF_040396735.1). Classification (GTDB taxonomy): domain Bacteria; phylum Pseudomonadota; class Gammaproteobacteria; order Burkholderiales; family Burkholderiaceae_C; genus Comamonas; species Comamonas odontotermitis_C. Next base: position 58,227 of record NZ_JBEBNZ010000003.1, on the reverse strand, counting down.
TTCAGTAGAAGAAATCAGGTTGCTCACGCTCATTCTGTCTCCGCTTCATGCTATCTGTTCAGGAGTCCTTCGACTGCAAGGCCGCAATGCGCGCCTCGTCCCAGCCTGCCTCGCGCAGCAATGCCTGCGTGTGCTCGCCCAGGCGGGGCGGCATGCCGATGGCGGGCTGCGTACCGTTGATACGCACGGACGAGCGCGGAAACTTCACCACGCCCATCGCGGCGTCTTCCTTTTCCACAAAAAAGCCGGTGGCCTGCAGGTGCGGGTCATGGGGCAGATCGTCCATGCGCGCCACCGGCGCGGCAGGAATCTCCAGCTGCTCGCAGGTGGCCAGCCAATAGGCCGTGTCTTTTTGTGCAACGTAGCCGCTCATCGTCTCAAGCAGCTGCGCAATGTTGCGGGTACGCATTGCCTGCGTGGCAAAGCGCTCGTCCTGCGCCAGCTGGGGCTGGCCGATGGCCGCGAAAAAGCGGCGCCAGTGCGCGTCGGTATACGGCATCATGCAGACATGGCCGTCCTGCGTTCTGTAGGGCTTGCGCCAGGGTGCCATCACGCGCGGATAACCTGCACCGCTGAGTGCAGGGGTGAAATGCATGCCGTAGAAGTGCTCCACCAGGTTGAAACCCACCATGGTTTCGTACATGGGCACCTCCACAAAGCTGCCCTCGCCCGTGCGCTCTCGCTGGTACAGCGCCGCCAGCACCGCATGCGCACCCACAAGACCGCAGGTCTTGTCGGCCGCAATCGTGGGCAGGTAGCGGGCCTCACCCGTCTGGCGCTCCATCAGGTCTGCCAGGCCGCTCATGCCCTGGATCACATCGTCATAGGCAGGCAGGCCGGCATAGGGGCCGTCTTCGCCAAAACCGTGCAGGCCCACATAGATGAGGCGCGGGTACTGCCTGCGCAGGCTGTCCGGATCGAGCCCCAGCTTGGCGAGCTTTTGCGGCCGCATGCTGTGCATGAAGACATCGGCACCCTGCAAGAGTGCATGCAGCGCCGCCTGCGCCTCGGGCTTCTTCAGATCCAGCACCACACTCTTCTTGCTGCGGTTGGAGCCCATGAACATCGCCGCCATGCCCGGCTCCACCGCCGGGCCGGTGTAGCGCGTGGAATCACCCCCTGGCGGCTCGATCTTGATCACCTCCGCACCGTAATCGGCCAGCACCTGGCTGGCCATGGGGCCGAAAATCACGCTGGAAAGGTCCAGCACCCGCACGCCTGTCAATGCACCCAAGGCTTGTCTCCGTCGTTGTGGTGATAGCAATGGAGACGATTATTTGATATGTTTGACGCACATGTCTATGTCGTAATTGACAGCTGCTGATATGCAGGAGGTATCAATGGATCTGCGCCAGCTGCGCCACTTCGTCACCCTGGCGCAAACCCTGAACTACCGGCAAGCTGCCGAGCAGCTGCATATGTCGCAACCGCCCCTGTCACAATCCATCCGCAAGCTGGAAGACGACCTGGGAGTGCAATTGTTCGAACGCGACCGGCGCGGCACCGTGCTGAGCACCGCAGGCGTGGCGGCGCTGGAGAGCGCCAAACTGGCGCTCTACCATGCCCGGCAGGTCAAGGCCGTATCGCAGGCCACGGCCAGTGGCGAAATCGGCCGCTTGCACATCGGCTTCATCGGTTCGGCCACGTTTTCGCTGATTCCGCAGCTGGTACAGGCGTTCCGGGCGGCCTACCCCGCCATCGACTTGGTGTTGACCGAATCGACCACGCGAGAAATCTGCGCCCACGTTGCCAGTGGCGATTTCGATGCCGGCCTGCTGCGCTACCCGGTCACACAGGCCACGGATCTGTCCATCACCATGGTCGAGCCTGACCGCCTGATTGCCGCCCTGCCTGCCGGCAACCCACTGCTGATCAAGGACGAACTGCGGCTGATCGACCTGGCCCATGAACCCTTTGTGAACTACCGCCCGAGCGAAGTGCCCGGCCTGCACGCCCTGGTCGTGCTCGCCTGCCAGAATGCGGGCTTTCTGCCGCAGATCAAGCAGCACGCCGTGCAGGCGCAGACCCTGGTGAGCCTGGTTGGCGCGGGCCTGGGGGTTGCGCTGGTGCCCGCCGTGGTGGCCAAGGCAGCCACGCCCGGTGTCGTGTTCCGCGAGCTGGCCGATACCGCCAATCTGCCGCAGATCGGCATTGCACTGGCGCTGAATCAAAGGCAGCCAGTGGCAACCGCGCAGCGGCTGCGCGAGCTGCTGATGGATCAGCAGTACGGTGCACCATGAAGCTGCTGCCGTTGTGCAGCAATTGCCAGGATGCAGGCAGCGACGGAAAAGCAGAAAAACTAAGGCGTCGGCTGTCCGATCTGCGACGCACATTGCCGAAAATCGTCGATTGCAGCGGCATCGGCAAACCACGCCTTGGGCATCACCTCATACAGGTTGTCTGCGATGTACAGCAGAAAGACATTCCTGTCTTCCTTCCATTTGCAGTAGTTGGCCCAAGGCCGCTGGCTGCGTCCGCTCGGGCCTTGTCCCTGCAGGTGTTGCGCATCCCATGTCATCGTGAACGCACCCGACAGGTCCTTGTACTGCCCATGGAGTTTGTTCACCTTGTAGGGTACATAGAACTTCTCGGCCATCCATTGGCCCAGCAGACCGCCGATGCCCGCCGCCAGCACAACCAAGCCCCACCGATACACCAACGCAATACCCACCGCGCCTGCCAAGGCCAGCACTGCACAGCACAGATAGGCAATCCTGACGGCCCGGGCCCGATGCAATTGCTGCGCCTGCAGGTAAATCGTGGGAGTTATCCGTCCTGAAACAGTGTTTGCCATGGTCTCGCTCTACAACAGTTGGAGATTTATACCATTGCATCTGTTTGATACCGCAACACGTACGGCAGCGGATTGCCGGGCACCGCCACAGGTTGACGGCATGGCTGCCCAGAACGTGAAAAAGGCCGCAAATGCGGCCTTTGAGAGGTATCGGAGTGCTCTGCGGCACCCCAGCACGGATTACATACCTTCGCGCTGTGCACGCTTGCGGTCGTGTTCCTTCAGGTGGCGCTTGCGCACACGCAGGCTGACGGGGGTGATTTCCAGCAGCTCGTCGTCCTCGATGAACTCCACGCCGTATTCCAGCGACAGCTCGATAGGAGGCGTGATCTTGATCGCATCTTCCTTGCCCGAGACGCGGAAGTTGGTCAGCTGCTTGGTACGGGTGGCGTTCACCACCAGATCGTTGTCGCGGCTGTGGATGCCGACGATCATGCCTTCGTACACGGGATCGTTGGCCTTGACGAACATGCGGCCACGGTCGTCCAGCTTGCCCAGAGCGTAGGTGAAGATTTCACCGTCGTCCATCGAGATCAGCACGCCGTTCTTGCGACCGCCGATTTCGCCCTTGTAAGCCTCGTAGCTGTCGAAGATGTTGGAGATCAGGCCGGAACCACGGGTCAGATTCAGGAATTCGTTGGTGAAACCAATCAGGCCACGGGCTGGAATACGGTATTCCAGGCGGACACGGCCACGGCCATCGGGCTCCATGTTCACCAGTTCGCCCTTGCGCTCGCCCAGGGCCTGCATCACACCACCCTGGTGGCCTTCTTCGATGTCGGCAGTAACCAGCTCGATAGGCTCTTGCTTTTCGCCGTCCACCATCTTCATCACCACGCGCGGCTTGGAGACGGCCAGTTCATAGCCTTCGCGGCGCATTTCTTCCAGCAGAATGGTCAGGTGCAGTTCACCACGGCCAGACACTTCGAAGATACCGTCTTCGTCGGTTTCCTTGACGCGCAGCGCCACGTTGGAGCGCAGCTCCTTCTGCAGGCGGTCCCAGATCTGGCGGCTCGTCACGAACTTGCCTTCGCGGCCAGCCAGCGGCGAGGTATTCACGCAGAAGTTCATGGTCAGCGTGGGTTCGTCAATCTTCAGCATGGGCAGCGGCTGAGGATTGGAGATATCGGTGATGGTTTCGCCGATACCGATGTTTTCAATACCGCTGACCAGCACGATCTCGGAAGGGCCGGCTTCAGTGGCCTGCACGCGGTCGATGCCCTGGAAGGTGTGCACCTGGTTGATCTTGCCGTTGTAGCTCTTGCCATCCGGGCCCGCCATCACGGCCACTTGCTGGCCGGGCTTGAGCGTACCCTGGGTGATGCGGCCCACGCCGATACGGCCCACGAAGGTGGAGTAATCCAGTGCCGAAACCTGCATCTGCAGCGGTGCCGTGGCATCGCCTTGCACCGATGGCACGTGTTCCAGAATGGTTTCGAACAGGGCCGACATGTCGGGACCCCATTGCGCGCCGGGCTCGCCCTCTTCCTTGGACGACCAGCCATTGATGCCCGAGGCGTACACCACGGGGAAATCCAGCTGTTCATCGGTGGCGCCCAGCTTGTCGAACAGGTCGAACGCGGCGTTCACAACCTTATCGGGGTTGGCACCGGGCTTGTCCACCTTGTTCACCACTACGATAGGCTTGAGGCCCAGGGCCAGCGCCTTCTTGGTCACGAAACGCGTCTGGGGCATGGGGCCTTCCTGCGCATCGATCAGCAGCACCACGCCGTCCACCATGGACAGCGCACGCTCCACTTCACCACCGAAGTCCGCGTGGCCGGGGGTGTCGAGGATGTTGATGTGGGTGCCGTTCCACGACACGGCGCAGTTCTTGGCCAGAATGGTGATGCCACGCTCGCGTTCGATGGCATGGTTGTCCATCACGGTGTCCACGACCTTTTCGTGCTCGGCAAAAGTGCCGGACTGGCGCAGCAGTTGGTCAACCATGGTGGTCTTGCCATGGTCAACGTGGGCGATGATCGCAATATTGCGGATTTGTTTGCTCATGATGTTTCCAAAATGCCGCTGGCTTGTGGACGCGGCGTTCCTTCCAAAATTTGTTGAATCTCGATGGGGCTGAGAAGCCGGTCGGGAATGAGTTCCCGCGCCCGAATGTGCGCCACGCCCAGCAGTGCCGGTGGGTGGTCATTTGACTCCAGACCGCCCAGCGGCACCTCTCCGTAGACGGCAACAGCCTCCGCATCCGCCCAATCACCCCGCCGGCGCAGGCCGGACAGAAATCTGGCTGCATTATCGCCATCGAGCGTGACACGCGTGTGCGCCGCCAGCAACGTATCTGCCGGCAGTGCATATTGCAATCGCTCGGCGTCGGGCGTTGCCTCGATCTGTTCGATGGTGACGGTACGCGAGAGGTCAATGCCACCGGTCTCGATGCGGCGCAGGCTGCGCAGATGTGCGCCAGCCCCCAAGGCAGTGCCAATGTCTTCCGCCAGGGTACGCACATACGTGCCCTTGCTGCATTGAACCAGCATTTTGATGGCAACGAACGATTGCTCGTCTTCGCAGACTGTCAGCTCCAACCGATAGATGGTGACTGCGCGCGCTTCGCGCTCGACAGTGATGCCGGCACGTGCATATTCATACAGGGCCTTGCCATCGCGCTTCAAGGCGCTGTACATCGGCGGTACCTGCTGAATATCGCCGGTGAACTGCGCGGCAACCAGGGCCAGGCGTTCAGCGGTCAGGGCAGCGCGTTCTGCAGCACTCAGCTCCCAGGTCTGAACCACATCCCCTTCGGCATCGCCGGTGGTGGTGGTGGCGCCCAGGCACATCAAGGCCTCGTAGGTCTTGGGCGCATCGAGCTGCAGCTGGCTGAACTTGGTGGCCGCGCCAAAGCACAACGGCAGCACGCCGGTCGCAAGCGGATCGAGCGTGCCGGTGTGGCCAGCCTTTTCAGCGCGCAGCAACCACTTCACTTTCTGCAAAGCGTCGTTACTGGACAGGCCAATGGGTTTGTCAAGCAGCACCACCCCATGCACAGGGCGCCGCTGCACCCTGGTGCGAGTGGCGTTCATGCTTCAACCTTCTTCGGGGCCGCGCGACGCCACTGCCTTGGCGATCAAGGCATTCATGTCGGCCGCACGCTCGGTGGTGCGGTCGTAGATGAAGTGCAAGGTCGGCACGGTATGGATGTGCAGGCGCTTGAACAGCCCATTGCGCAGGAAACCTGCGGCCTGGTTCAACGCGTCCTGGGTCTGATCCGGATCACCCACCAGCAGGCTGAAGTACACCTTGGCGTGGGCATAGTCCGGCGTCACCTCCACGGCTTGCAGGGTCACCATGCCGACGCGCGGGTCCTTCAACTCGCGGGCGATCAACTCCGACAGATCCCGCTGGATCTGGTCGGAGACTTTGAAGCTGCGGTTCGGTGCAGCAGATTTGCGTTTGGTTGCCATGTATAAAAAGTGAGCTGAAGGCGCTTGTCTTACAAGGGGCTCAGAGTCTTTTCAACCCCAAACCCTTGTGCGACTTGCGCCAGCAGCTATCGCCTTTAGAGCGTACGGGCGATTTCCTTGATCTCGAAGACTTCCAGCATGTCGCCTTCTTTGATGTCGTTGTAGTTGCGCAGCTTGATACCGCACTCGAAGCCTTCCTTGACTTCCTTGACATCGTCCTTCATGCGGCGCAGCGACTCGATCTCACCCGTGTAAATGACCACATTGTCGCGCAGCAGGCGGAAGTGCGCGCTGCGGGTGACATGGCCCTGGGTGATGTACGATCCCGCCACGGTACCGATCTTGGAAGCCACGAACACGGTGCGGATCTCGGCCATACCGATGATCTCTTCGCGCTGCTCGGGAGCCAGCATGCCGGACATGGCCGCCTTCAACTCATCGACAGCGTCGTAGATGATGTTGTAGTAGCGGATGTCGACATCATTGCCTTCAGCCGTCTTGCGAGCCTGGGTGTCTGCACGCACATTGAAGCCGATGACGATGGCCTTGGAAGCCAGTGCCAGGTTGACGTCGGATTCGGAGATACCACCGACACCGGCATACACCATCTGCACCTTGACTTCGTCGGTCGACAGCTTGAGCAGCGAAGCAGCCAGTGCCTCCTGCGAGCCCTGGGTATCGGCCTTGATGATGATCGGCAAGGTCTGCACATTGCCTGCGCCCATCTCGGCGAACATGTTCTCCAGCTTGGCGGCTTGCTGCTTGGCCAGCTTGGTGTTGCGGAACTTGCCGGCACGGTATGTCGCAATTTCACGGGCGCGGCGCTCATCGGGCAGCACCATGAAGTCGTCACCAGCTTGTGGCACATCGGACAGACCCTGGATTTCGACCGGGATCGAAGGACCTGCATCCTTGGCAGTCTTGCCGTCCTCGTCCACCATGGCGCGCACGCGGCCATAGGTCTGGCCCGCCAGCACCACGTCGCCCACCTTGAGGGTACCCGACTGCACCAGCACCGTGGCCACAGGGCCGCGGCCCTTGTCCAGCTGGGCTTCGATCACGATACCCTTGGCATTGGCGTCCACGGGAGCCTTCAGCTCGAGCACTTCGGCCTGCAGCAGCACCTGTTCGAGCAGCTCGTCGATGCCCTGACCGGTCTTGGAGGACACGGCAACGAATGGCGAATCACCACCGTATTCTTCTGGAACCACCTCCTCCACGACCAGCTCCTGCTTGACGCGGTCTGGATTGGCTTCGGGCTTGTCTGCCTTGGTGATGGCCACCACGATAGGAACACCAGCCGCCTTGGCGTGCTTGATGGCTTCCTTGGTCTGGGGCATCACGCCGTCGTCGGCAGCCGCCACCAGAATCACGATGTCCGTGGACTGGGCACCACGGGCACGCATGGCCGTGAAGGCCTCGTGACCTGGGGTATCCAGGAAGGTGACCACGCCGCGCGGTGTTTCCACATGGTAGGCACCGATGTGCTGGGTAATGCCACCGGCTTCGCCCGCAGCCACCTTGGTGCGACGGATATAGTCCAGCAGCGAGGTCTTGCCGTGGTCGACGTGGCCCATCACGGTCACCACAGGGGCGCGTGGCAGGGCTTCGGCTTCGGCCTGGTTCTCTTCCTCGACGGTGAATGCTTCTGGATCATCCAACGCAGCCACGTGCGCCTTGTGACCCATTTCCTCCACGACGATCATCGCGGTGTCCTGGTCCAGCGGCTGGTTGATGGTGACCATCTGGCCCATCTTCATCAGCGCCTTGATCACTTCGGATGCCTTGATGGCCATCTTGTGGGCCAGTTCGGCCACGGTGATCGTCTCGGGCACATGAACGTCCAGCACGCGAACTTCCACGGGCGCAGCGGCCTGGCTGTGGTCATTGCGGCCATTGCCTCGGCGACCGCCACCACGGGGGCCGGCGCGCCAGTTGTTGCCGCGGTTGCCCACGCCGCCGGAGCTGTCGCCGCGGGTCTTGATTTCCTTCTTCTTGCCGTTGTCGTTCTGGTTGCTCCAGCTCGATGACAGCTTGGCCGACTTGACTTCCTTGTTGACGCCAGCACCCGGACCCGTCTTGGCAGCACCCGCCGCACCCGTAGTGGCAGGCTTGTGCAGGGTACCCTTCTTGGCGTCAGCCGGCTTGACGTCCTTCTTCTCTTCCGAAGGCTTCTTGGCCACGAGCACCTTCTTGGGCGCATTCATCATGGCGCGGATGGCTTCGGCCTCGGCCAGCGCCTTGCGGCGACGGTCGTCCAGGTCTGCAGCGCGTGCAGTCTCTTCCGCAGCACGGGCGAGGGACTCTTCCTCGGCCTTGCGCTTGGCATCAGCCTGTGCCTCGGCGCGAGCTGCAGCTTCTGCGGCGTGCTCGCGCTTTTCTTCCTCCTTGGCAGCCTTGGCTTCAGCAGCCTTGGCGACTTCGGCAGCAGCGTACGCGGCAGCGCGCTCTTCGGCTTCACGCTCCTTGCGTTCGCGTTCTTCACGCGCAGCACGTTCCTGGGCCAGATCAGCCTCTTGCTGGCTGATCGAATCGGCTTCGCGGCGAGCTTCTTCCTCGCGCTTGACCAGATCGGCCTTGTGCTCGGCTTCCTTCTGCTTGGCTTCGGCGTGCTTGATGGCTTCTTCCGAATTGGCTTCCACCACATCATCGCGCTTGACGAAGGTGCGCTTCTTGCGCACTTCGACCTGGATGGTGCGAGCCTTGCCCGTGGCATCGGCCTGCTTGATCTCGCTGGTCGACTTCTTGGTCAAGGTGATCTTCTTGCGGTCTGCAGAGCCATGAACAGCCTGCAGATGCGTCAGCAGCTTTTGCTTGTCTGCCTCAGTCAGTGCATCGGACGCAGCTTGCTTGGGCAGGCCTGCAGATTGCAGTTGCTCCAGCAAGGTTTCCGGCGATTTTTTGAGTTCAGCGGCGAACTCAGCAACAGTATTACTCGACATATCTTGTTCCGTGCCTCCCGACCTTATTCCTGTCCATCAAACCAGTGCTCGCGCGCCTTCAAAATCAAGGCCTTCGCGTCTTCTTCTGACTGGCCGGTCAGCTCGGTCAATTCATCAATGGCCAGATCGGCCAGGTCGTCGCGCGTGTGGATTCCACCAGCTTCCAGTTGGGTCACCAACTCAGGCGTCATCCCTTCGAGATCACGCAATTCTTGGGAAACACCGGCAACACTCTCTTCACGGGCAATGTCCATCGTCAGCAGCGCATCCTTGGCGCGCGAACGCAGTTCATTGACCGTTTCTTCGTCAAAACGCTCGATCTCCAGCATTTCCTGCAGCGGCACATAGGCCACTTCTTCCAGGCTGGAGAAGCCCTCCTCGATCAGGATGTCGGCGATTTCCTCGTCCACATCCAGCTTTTCCATGAACAGCTTGCGCGAGGTGCTGGTTTCCTCTTCCTGCTTGAGGGCAGATTCGGCAGCATCCATGATGTTGATCTTCCAACCCGTGAGGTCAGAAGCCAGGCGCACGTTCTGGCCGCCGCGTCCGATGGCAATGGCGAGGTTTTCCTCGTCCACCACCACGTCCATGGCGTGCTTTTCCTCATCCACCACGATCGATGACACATTGGCAGGCGCCAGTGCACCGATCACGAACTGTGCAGGGTCCTCGGACCACAGCACGATGTCGACACGTTCGCCAGCCAGCTCGTTCGTCACCACATTGACCCGGCTGCCGCGCACGCCGACGCAGGTACCGATCGGATCGATGCGCTTGTCGTGGCTGAGCACGGCAATCTTGGCACGGCTGCCTGGATCACGGGCACAGCTCTTGATCTCCAGCAGGCCTTGTTCGATCTCGGGCACTTCGTTGCGGAACAGTTCCACCATGAATTCAGGGGCCGAACGCGACAAGAGGATCGGCGCGCCACGCAAGGTCAAATCCACGTCCATGATCATGGCGCGCACACGGTCGCCATTGCGCAGATTTTCCTTCGGAATCATTTCCGCACGACGCAGCCGGCCTTCGACGCGGCCCGATTCCACGATCAGGTCGCCCTTGTCCATGCGCTTGACGGTGCCCGAGAAGATCTTGTCGCCACGCGCCATGAACTCGTTGAGCAGCATTTCACGCTCGGCGTCACGGATCTTCTGCAGGATGACCTGCTTGGCAGCCATCGCACCGATGCGGCCGATGGGCAGGGATTCGATCTGCTCTTCCAGGAAATCTCCAATCTGTGCATCGGGCTTGCGGTCCACCGCATCCATCAGCATTTCTTCGGCTTCCGGGTTCTGCAGACCAGCGTCGTCAGGCACCACCAGCCAGCGGCGGAAGGTGTCATAGTCGCCCGTATCGCGGTCGATGGCCACACGCACATCCACTTCGCCTTCATACAACTTCTTGGTTGCCTGGGCCAGGGCAGATTCCACAGCGCCAAAAACCACATCGCGCTCAACGTTCTTTTCGCGCGCGATGGCATCCACCAGCATCAACAATTCGCGATTCATGCGACGACTCTCCTATTTCAATCTTCAAACAGAAAGTGGAGAACAGACCCACTTCCCATAGCACTCGATTCAGCCCTGCTCATCGGCAGCAGGCGCTGCAGCACGGCCTTTGAAACTGACAATGGGCGCCAGGCGTGCCTCGCGCAATTCCTCCAGCGTGAACCCCATGCTTTGCAGCGGTGCAGGCGGACGCTTCTTGCTGACACGCGCACCGGGCTTGACCGGTGGTGCATCGCTCCAGACGATCTGCCAGCCACCAGTTTCGGTACGCTCCAGCGTGCCGCGGAATTTCTTGCGATTGGCGCTGATGCCAGTACCTTCGGCGGCGGCGCCAATGGCCTCCTTCAAGGTCAGGTCAATCACCTCGCCGGTAAAGCGGATGAAATCCTGCTCATGGCGCAGCGGGCGATCAATGCCGGGCGAGGAAACTTCCAGGCGCGAATAATCAACACCATCGACTTCAAGAGCAAACTGCAATTGGCGGGTGACTTTCTCGCAATCCTCAACCGTCACAAACTGTTCTGGCATACCCTCGGGGCGGAGGTCTTCCGCTGCCCACGGCAGATCGATGGTGATACGCAGCAGGCCACTGGCGGAGCGCTCGATCTCCACCAGGTCATAGCCCAGACCAGTTACTGTTTGTAAGGCGATTTCTTGCAAGCTCACGTGTAATATTTATCCCGCAAATACGAAAAACCCGAGAGCCACGGAAAGTTACACATTCCGCAGCTTCGAGCCGAAAAACATGCGACCAAAAAAAACGGGCGGTTGGCACCGCCCGGTTGGTCGTGTATTACATCCATTATAGGGGCAAACCAGTAGCATTGCAACGACTGGACACCGATTGCATACCCACGTGCATTCCCCGCCATCAAGCCCGCGCGGCCAGCAGTTGTCGCACATTGGCCAGCAATGCATGGGCCGCATCCCCCGGAGGCAGCGCAGGCGCTCCAGATGCGGCAAAACGCTCCAGCATGCGCTGCAAGATGCCGATCTGCGGCAGCAACGGCCCTAAAAACACCGGCTGGTCGCCCTGCCCCACAAGCACCGTGGGAAACGTCGCAATATCCAGATCGCCCACTACGTCTTCCTCGTCTTCCACATCCAGCCAGACGAACTGCATGGAAGGCAATTGCGCCGCCAGCACGTCAAACACCGGTTGGTACTCCTTGCAGGTACCACACCATTGAGCGCACAGACATACCACCAGCCAGGGTGCAGACGCAGCCTCTGTCATACGGACTTTCCCCTTCAGCAATTGCAAAGCCGTGTTTGTACCACCATTGGCAAGCCCGAATCCCAGGTATTAATTTGCAAAACCTGGCACTGCAGACTTGAATCATTGAAAAAAACTACCATTTTGTGCTTATTCGGTTGCACACTGGACAATGCAATGGCCAGTGAACGCAGCCAGCCAAAAATCGGGAGCACTCATTCACCATGGATAGCAAAAACTACTACCAAGTTCTCGGAGTGGACAAAAAGGCCTCGGCGGACGATATCAAAAAGGCGTACCGCAAGCTGGCCCGCAAATACCACCCCGACATCAGCAAGGAAAAGGATGCCGACAAACGTATGGCCGAATTGAACGAGGCCAATGCCGTGCTGTCGGATGCGGAAAAGCGCGCCGAGTATGACGCCATGCTGGACGCGCCGCGCGGGTTTGCAGGCGGAGCGCGCGCTGGCAACCCGTTCCAGAACACCGAAGGATTCAACCCGGGCGATTTCAATTTCAGCCGCCAGCACATGGACGGCGACGCCGACTACAGCGATTTCTTCAACCAGATGTTCGGTCAGGCCCGTGCCCAGCGCGGTGCTGGCGGGCCCGGCAGTGCGGGCGGCCGCATGCCGCCCATGCGTGGCGAGGACCAGCACGCCAGCATTGAGCTGGATCTGATCGACAGTTACCAGGGGGTCGAGCGCATGCTGACCCTGCACGGCCGCCAGGTGGACGAGCACGGCGACGTCATCACGAAAGAGCGCCAGTTGCAGGTCAAGATACCCAAGGGCGTGCGCGAAGGTCAGATGATCCGACTGGCCGGCCAGGGTGGCCAGGGCTACAACGGCGGCGAAGCGGGCGATTTGCTGCTGGAAGTGCATTTTCGCGCCGACAAGCGCTGGCGCACGGAAGGCAAGGATGTCTACATGCCCCTGCCCGTGGCGCCATGGGAGGCTGCAATTGGCGGCTCTGCCGAGGTGAATACGCCTGCCGGCACGCTGGAAGTGACCATTCCCGCCGGCTGGTCGGCTGGGCGAAAGCTGCGCCTCAAAGGCAAGGGACTGCCCGCCGCAACGCCGGGTGACCTGTACCTGGAGCTGCAGTTGACCACGCCGCCAGCGGACAGCGCAGAGGCCAAGGCCGCCTACGAGGCGTTTGCCCAGGCCTTTCCCCGCTTCCAGCCCCGCCAAGGAGTCTGAATATGAACCACTACACCGCCAGCATTCACACCACCACGCTGGAAATCCTGGACGACGACGCGCTGGATGCCGTTACCCTGGCCCGCGCCTGCCACCGCAGCGTGGAATGGGTGCAGGCCCGCGTCGTGGACGGCGTGCTCACCCCCAGCACCGGCACCCGCCACGCCACCGCCGTGACCAGTTGGCGCTTTGCCAGCCCCTCCATCGTGCGCGCCAGACGCGTGGCACAGCTCGAGCGCATGTACGATGCCGACCCGCAACTGGCCGCAATGACCGTGGACCTGATGGAAGAAGTGCTGGAGCTGCGCCGCAAGCTCCAAGGCTTCTGACAGCTCCGAACCCAAGGCACCACGCCATGCCTTGAGAAGCAGCCAGGGCTTCACAGGCTGATGCCGACAGCACCGCACAGACAATAAAAAACCGCACCCTATGGTGCGGTTTTTTGTATGACAGCCGGCGGAAAATGCGCCATCCGCATGCCGCGCCTGATCGTGGCAAGCGCGGCATGCGGACGGCACAAAAACGGTTCGCCGCCGCTGCGGGGCGAATTAACCGCCCTTGTGCGTACGCTTGCCTGGGTTCTTCTTGGTGCGGGTAGCCACACCACGAGCGCGGCTCGACTTTTGACCGCGGCCTGGAGTAGGCAGGCTCTTGCCATTGGGCAGAGCAGGTTGAGGGGTGAACTTGCGATCAGCTTCCGTAACGATTTTATTGCCCATGCTGGGACCTCGCGATAAAGACAAAACCCTTATTAGGCCACAGAAGCAGCGGAACAGAGAAAAACCAGAGACTAAATCCCACGCATTCGTGCGAAATTAGCCGACTAAACCACGCCAACACCTTGTTTTTCAATAGCCTCATTGCATGGCATTCACGAGGGTGCTTGTAAATTTCTTGAACCTGCTTACGATCCTGTGATCAATCAAGCCATCGAGACTTGCACAAATTCAGCCCAGGCCCCATGTTTTGGCCGCGAGAATACGTCTGTAGACGCCCGTCTGCCTGCTTGTGTGCCTGTCTGTTTGTTTGTGCCAGTCCCGCCCATTGTTTATTGCTTGAGGAGAGAGGTTTTCTATGGATGAGCGAGAACCGCAAGATTCCCAGCCTGGCCGCGCGCCGTGGCTGCCTTTGGTCACTGTGGGTCTGTCGACCCTTGCGGCCTATGCGGTGTACCGGTGGTTCGGCAACCATTCCAGCAAGGTGGTGCCCGCCGCGCAGATCGAGCCGGTGTCCGACTTTGACGTGGAGCGCTTCGTTGGCGACTGGTATGAGATCGCGCGCATTGAAAAAGGCCTGGGCAAGCCGCTGACCCGTTCGCGCATCGAATACGAATTGCAAGACGACGGCAGCCTGTCCATCACCATGCGGGGCTTTCACGCCGGCACCCACCGCTGGGTGGAATCCACTGGCAATGCGCGCTTTGTCGGGTCCCCGCACTTTGGTGCAATGAAGGCATCTTTCCTTGGCCCGTTCTATGAGGGCTACCACATTGTCGCCATCGATCCGAACTACCAGTGGGCCATGATCATGGGTGACACCACCGATTCGTTCAAGTTGCTCTCGCGCGAGCCGGTGCTGGATGGCGAAACCACCGAACTGCTGCTCTACCAGGCAGAGTTGATGGGCGTGGAGGCCGAACGCATCCATTGGGTGATGCAGGACGGCGTGAATCCGACTGGGCAGTGGTAAGGGATAAAAACCCATTCTGGCGCGCATCCATAAAACACCAATAGCTATCAAATTAATACCAAAAAGGAGCATTTCTGCTCCTTTTTTGATTTTCAGGCCTGCACCGACATTGCCCTGGCCTTCCGTTACACACCAACCAGCCGGGCCCCCGTCCTCTCCCGCTCCAGCAATGCCGCCATGCTGCCTTCGAACTGGATTTCGCCCTTCTCCAGCACATAGGCCCGGTCGCTCACCAGTTGGGCAAAGTGCAGGTTCTGCTCGCACAGCAGGATGCTCACGCCATGCGCCTTGAGCTGCAGGATCATCTGCACCATCTGCTCCACAATGACCGGCGCCACGCCTTCCGATGGCTCATCGAGCAGCACCAGGTAGGGATTGCCCATCAGGGTACGGGCCACGGTCAGCATCTGCTGCTCGCCGCCGCTCATCTGCCCTCCGGGGCGCTGGGGCATGGCTGCCAGATTGGGAAAGAAGGCCAACAGGCGCTCCGCCGTCCAGTCGCTCGCCACCGTGCCGTCCGGCCAATGGCGGGCGGGCTGGCGGCCCACCTCCAGGTTCTCCAGCACCGTCAGCTCGGTGAAGATGCGGCGGTCCTCGGGCACGTAGCCCAGGCCTAAGCGGGCAATCTGCCAGGCTTCATGGTGCGAGATATCGCGCCCGCAAAAACGTACCTGCCCGCTGCGCCGCGGCAAAAGGCCCATGATGGCCTTGAGTGTGGTGGATTTGCCCGCACCGTTGCGCCCCATCAGCGCCACCACCTCGCCACGCCGCACGTTCAGCGACACATCAAACAGGATATGGGCCGCTCCATACCAGGCATTGAGCTGGCGCGCCTCCAGCAGCACATCTGCGTTTGCAGCATTCACAGCGCCGTTCATGCCGCCTCCTTGCTGGCTGCTGCCTTGTAGGTGGAGCCCTTGCCCAGATACACAGCCTGCACCTCCGGGTTGCTGCGCACCTCGTCCGGCGAGCCCTCGGCGATCAGGCGGCCACGCGCCAGCACGATGATGCGGTCGGCATAGGCAAACACCACATCCATGCTGTGCTCGGTGAACAGTACCGCCATGTCGCGCTCGCGCGCCAGGCGCTGCGTCAGCGCCATCAATTGGTGGCGCTCGGCCTGGGCCATGCCGGCCGTGGGCTCGTCCATCAGCAAAAGTGGCGGCTGGTGCGCCATGGCAATGGCCAGCTCCACACTTTTCACATCGCCATAGGCCAGTTCGCTGCAGGGGCGGTCCGCCTGGGCCTGCATGCCCACCAGCGCCAGCAGGGCCAGTGCCTCGTCGCGCCGGAAATCACGCGCCTTCTGCCACAGCCCAAAGCTGCGGCCCGCCGCCGACAGCAGCGCCATCTGTACGTTTTCAACCACCGTCAGCGACGCAAAGGTTTCCGCAATCTGGAAGGTGCGCCCCACCCCCAGGCGCCAGATCTCGCGCGGCAGCTTGCCCACCAGCTCGGTGCCATTGAGGCGCACCGAGCCGGCGTCTGCCCGCAACTGTCCACCCACCATGTTGAAGGTGGTCGTCTTGCCTGCGCCATTGGGGCCGATCAAGGCCAGCACCTCGCCGCGCCGCAGCGAAAAGCTGACATCGGCCACCGCCTGCACGCCGCCAAAACGCTTGCCCAAATGGCTCACCTGCAGCAATTCCGTCATGATTTATGCGTCAAAACAATATCCAGCCCTTGCCCATCAAGCGCAATCAGCTATCAAAACAGTAGTTCACGGGGCCACTGGCGACAGCTCCAGGCTTGATGCCATCAGGCGCTGGGTATAGGCCTCGCGCGGGGCGTCCAGCACCTGCATCACTTCGCCCGATTCGACAATCCGCCCGTCCTTCATCACCAGCACCTCGTGCGCCATGGCGCGGATCACGGCCACATCGTGGGTGATCAGCACATACGACAACCCGCGCTCCTTTTGCAGTCGCTGCAGCAAGGCCAGCACCTGCTGCTGGATGGTGACATCGAGCGCACTGGTGGGCTCATCAAGCACCAAGATATCCGGGTTGACAATCAACGCACGGGCAATCGCCAGCCGCTGGCGCTGACCGCCTGAGAATTCGTGCGGGTAGCGCTCAAGCAGGCCGGGGAACTGCTCCTCGGTCAGACCCACTTCTCGCAGCAATGCCAGCACCTGCTGCTGCAGATCGGCGGCGGGCATGCGGGGGTGGGCCAGTTGCAGGCCCTCGCCCACGATCTCCTGCACCGTCATGCGCGGCGACAGCGACGAGAACGGGTCCTGAAACACCACCTGCACCTTGCGGCGCAACTGCTGGTTGGCAGCCGTGTTGCGCTGCGCGGGCAGTTGCCAGGGCTGCTGCTCGATGCGCAGCTCACCCGTGCTGGGCAAAAGCCCCAGAATGGCCTGGGCCAGGGTGGATTTTCCCGAGCCCGACTCGCCAATCACGCCCAGCGTCTGGCCCTGCGCCAGCTGCAGGCTGGCTTCGCGCACCGCCTCGAACCGGCCCTTGCGGAACCAACCTTTGAAGCCCGGCAGCGGCGTGGCGTACGCCACGGACAGGTTCTTCGCCTGCAGCACAGCCTGCGCACCAGCCTGCGGCGCGACGACATCGCGCTGCGGCGTGCTGGCCAGCAGCTTGCGTGTATAGGGGTGCTGCGGCGCAGCAAATACCTCGGCCACACTGCCTTTCTCCACCAGCAGGCCTTTTTCCATCACTGCCACCCGGTCGGCAAAGTGCCGCACCAGTGGCAGGTCGTGCGTGATCATCAGCACCGCCATGCCCGTCTCGCGCTGCAGATCGTTCAGCAGATCCAGAATCTGCCCGCGCAGGCTCACATCGAGCGCTGTGGTGGGTTCATCGGCAATCAGCAGCTTGGGTTTGCAGGCCAGTGCCATCGCAATCATGGCGCGCTGGCGTTGCCCGCCACTCAACTGGTGCGGATAGCTGCCGGCGCGCCGCTCGGGCTCGGGGATGCCTGTGGTCGCCAGCAATTGCACGGCCTGCGCCCAGGCTGCCTTGTCCGACAGCCCTTGCTTGAGTTGCAGCACCTCTGTAATCTGCGCGCCCATGGTCATCAGCGGGTTGAGCGCCGTCATTGGCTCCTGAAAGATCACCGCGATCTCATCACCGCGCACGGCCTGTATCTCACGCTCTGAAATCTGCAGCAGGTTGCGCGCACCCATCAAGGCCTCGCCGCGCAATTGCGCGTCTCCCACGAGGCGCAGCAGCGACAGGGCGGTCACGGATTTCCCCGATCCGGATTCACCCACCAGCGCCAGCTTTTCGCCCGCATGCATCGAAAAGCTCACGCCCTTGACCACGTCCTGGCCCCCAAAGGCCACATGCAGGTCGCGCACCTGCAACAGCGGTGCTGCCTCTGCCCGAATGGTGTCAACCATGGCGCACCTCCACATGTGCTGGCTGGGCAGGCAAGGCTGCCGCTACAGTTTGCGCAGCTGTCTGCGCTTTGTTGGAGGGCGCAGCCGGGGTATTGAGCTGCTTTCTCGGGTCGAGCGCATCACGCAGCGCATCGCCCATGAAGGTGAGCAGCAGCAAGGTGATCACCAGAACGCCAAAGGTGGCGAGCGATATCCACCAGGCGTCAATGTTGTTCTTGCCCTGCGAGAGCAGCTCGCCCAGGCTTGGCGTGCCGGGCGGCACGCCCAGGCCCAGGAAATCCAGCGAGGTCAGCGTCAGGATTGCAGCGCTCATGCGGAAAGGCAGAAAGGTCACCACCGGCGTCAGGCTGTTGGGCAGGATGTGCCGCCACATGATCTGCCAGTTGGGCACGCCCAGTGCGCGGGCAGATTTGACGTAGTCCAGTTGCCGGTTGCGCAGAAACTCGGCGCGCACATAGTCTGCCAGCCCCAGCCAACCAAACAGGCTCAGCAGAATCAGCAGCAGCGCCACACTGGGCGCGAATACGGCGCTGAAGATGATCAGCAGGTACAGCTCGGGCATCGAGCCCCAGATCTCCGACAGGCGCTGCAGCAGCAAATCAGTCTTGCCGCCGAAAAAACCCTGTATGGCGCCTGCCACCACGCCCAGCAGCACGCCAATGGCCATCAACGCCAGCCCAAACAGCACGCTGACGCGAAACCCATACAGCAGCTGCGCCAGCAGGTCTCGCCCCCGGTCATCCGTGCCCAGCCAGTTGTCGCGCGAGGGCGGCGAAGGATTAGGGGCCTTCGCAAAGTAATTGATGGTGGATTTACCGTAGCGATTGATGGGAAAAATCGCCCAATTGCCATCCTTGGCCAGTTGCTGCTGGATGAAGGGGTCCAGAAAATCGGTGGTGGTGTGGAAATCGCCGCCAAACGTGGTTTCCGGGTAATCCTTGGCCAGCGGAAAGTAGGTATGCCCTTCGTAGCGCACGATAAGCGGCTTGTCGTTGCTGATCACCTCGGCAAACAGGCTCACCACCACCAGCACCACAAAAACCACCAGGCTGTAGAACCCCTGCTTGTTGGATTTGAAGCGTCGCCAGGCGCGGGCGGCGGGTGAGCGGCCGGGGGCCGCAGTGGAAACACGCTCGGTCATCGGTATGGTCTGCGGAGTCTGCGCGGGCGCAGCTCCCCTCCTGTCGCTGAATGGTTGGGCCTGAGGCCGACTATATCGCCATTGATAGCGCCATTGGCCGACAGCAAAACGGCGCGCCTTCGGCCATGCTGTGCGCCATGTCTGCTGCCAATCCCCCCCATGCCCTGCGCACTGCGCTGCAGGGCATTGCCATCTTTGAAGCCCTCAAGGGCGTTGCTGCGCTGCTGGGCCTTCTGGGTCTGTTGAGCCTGCTGCACCACGATCTGCACCGCCTCGCGCTGGAGCTGATCGGGCACTTCGGCCTGTCGCCCGAAGCCCGCTACCCGGCCGTGCTGATCAACTGGGTGGACAGGATCAATGCCAGCTCCATCCACACCCTTGTGCTGCTGGGCTCCCTTTACATCGCACTGCGCTGGCTGGAGGCCTGGGGCCTGTGGCACGACAAAGCCTGGGGCGAATGGCTGGGCGCGCTGTCCGCGGGCCTGTACATACCGCTGGAAGTCCGACACCTTCTGGCGCACCGCCACTGGCAGGGTGCGCTGGTGCTGCTGCTCAACCTCATGCTGGTGGCCGTGCTGCTGCGCCGCCTGTATCTGCGGCGCAAGGCGTAGGGGGTGGCTAGGCATGCGCGCCTCAATCGAACTTGACACGCGGATCCACCCACACATAGCACAGGTCGCTGACAAGCTTGGTGACAAGGCCGATCAGCGTGAACAGGTACAGGGTGCCCAGCACCACCGGGTAATCGCGGCGGATCACGCTCTCGTAGCTGAGCAGGCCCAACCCGTCGAGCGAAAACTGCGTCTCGATGAGGAGCGAGCCTGCAAAGAACGCGCCAATGAACGCCGCAGGAAAGCCGGTCACGATGGGCAGCAGTGCATTGCGGAAGACATGGCGCCACAGCACCTGACGCTCCGACAGCCCTTTTGCGCGCGCCGTCATCACATATTGCTTGCGGATTTCCTCCAGGAAGGAATTCTTGGTGAGCATGGCGGTCACCGCAAAGCTGCCCGCCACCATGGCGGTCACCGGCAAAGTGATATGCCAGAGGTAATCGATGATGCGCGCACCCCAGCTCAGTTCCTCCCAATTGGACGAGGTAAGCCCGCGCAGCGGAAACCATGCCAGTTGCCCGGCAAACACGACCAGAAGCAGCACGCCCAGCACAAAACCGGGAATGGCATACCCCACCAGCACGAACAGCGAGCTGACCAGGTCGAAGCGCGAGCCTGCCCGCACCGCCTTGGCAATGCCCAGCGGCACGGCCACCAGGTAGCTGATCAGAAAGGTCCACAGGCCCAGACTGATGGAAACCGGCAGCTTTTCCTTGATGAGTTGCCAGACGCTCTTGTTCTGAAAGAAGCTGCGGCCCAGGTCAAACCGGGCAAACTGGCCCACCATTTGCACAAAGCGCTCGACAGGCGGCTTGTCAAAGCCATAGAGCGCCTTGATCTCGTCGAGGCGCTTCTGGTCGACGCCCTGGCCGCCACGGTAGCTCATGCCGCCGCCCTCCGCTCCACCGCCGGCCCCCGCCTTGGCCTCGGCCAGGTACTGCTCCACCGGGCCACCGGGTACGAACTGGATCACGGCAAAGGTCAGCAGCAGCACGCCCAGCAGGGTCGGGATCATCAGCAGCAGGCGTTTGAGGATGTAGGCGAACATGCGTGCGGGGCTCCTGCGTCAGGCGTCTGCGTGGCTCACGGGACCGGCATCCGTCGAAAATACTACTAAAAACATAGCTTCTTGCGCTTGCACAGTGGGCAGAAATGGCCTTTTTATCATAGTTTTTCGGGATCGCATCAAGGCTTGGCTGTTTCTGCCGTCAACGGCGGCAGGCGCGCCCACCAGTTGTTGATGACCCAGGTCTCCCCCGGCGCATAGGCCGGAATCTGGGGCGGCACGACCAGGCGCCAAGCGTCGTACACCATGCGGTGGCTGCCTGCGTAGTACTGCGGAATCAGGTAGTGGCCTGCAACAATGATGCGCTCGAGCGCATGGCAGGCGGGCAGCAGTTGCTCCTCGGTCTTGGCACTGCTCATCTGGGCGATCATGGCGTCGACGGCGGGGTTCTTCAAGCCGATAAAGTTGCCCGAGCCTTCCTGGTCGGCAGCGGCACTGCCGAACAATTCCGCGTATTCCTGGCCCGGGTTGTTGGTGCCGGGGATGTTGAGCGAGATGATGTCGAAATCGAACTTGTCCGTGCGCTGCTGGTACAGCGCAAAATCCACCAAGCGCAGCTTGAGCGTGATGCCCAGCTTTTCCAGGTTGCGTGTCCAGGCGCTGACCACCTTGGCGCCCCCTTCGTTGCTGTCCAGGTATTCCAGCACCAGCGGCTCACCCTTGGCATTGCGCAGCAGGCCGTCGCCGCCCACTTTCCAGCCCGCATCTGCCAGCAGTTTCTGCGCCTTGCGCAGATTGCCGCGCAGGGTGTGTTCGCCCCCTTCTTCGCCTTGGCCGCCGTCCGTGCGGGGCGGCTCCTGGATGGGGCCCAAGGTTCCCGCAGGAAGGCTCTTTTCAAATGGCTGGAGCAAAGCCAGCTCGGCGGCGCTGGGCGCGCCGTGGGTCTCGCAGGCCGTGTTGCCGAACAGGCCATGCACCCGCTGGTAGGCGCCGTAGAACATCTGCCGGCTCATCCACTCGAAATCGTAGGCCAACCCCAGGGCCTGCCGCACACGCGCATCCTGCAAGAGCGGGCGGCGGGTGTTCAGAAAATAGCTTTGAAAACCCGACGGCAGCTTGTTGGCAAAATCCCCCTTGCGCAGCTCTCCGCTGTCAAAACGCTTGCCATAGAGGCGCCGCGCCCAGTCGCCTGCGCTGAAAAACCGCATCAGGTCGAATTCGCCCGCCTTCAAGGCTTCCAGGCGGGCCGTGCTGTCCCGGTAGATCTTGATGGTGACCTTGTCGAAGTTGTTGCTGCCCACGCGCACCGGCAGATCCTTGCCCCAATAGCCCGCGTCGCGCACGTAGGTAATGTCCTTGCCGAAGTTGACCGGCCCGATCTTGTACGGGCCGCTGCCGATGGGAATGTCGGTCACGATCTGGTCAAACGGCTTGGCCTTGCCATCATCGCCCTTGCCCCAGTCGCGGCTGAAGACAGGCAGACCGCCCACGGTCAGCGGCAAATCGCGGTTGGGCTTTTTGAAGCGGAAACGCACGGTGCGGTCATCGACCACATCGCAACCGTCCACATCCACCAATAGGGTTTTATACCCGGGTGATACATATTTGCTGATCAGCGTTTCGTAGCTGTATTTCACATCCTGCGCGGTGACGGGCTTGTCATTGTGAAAGCGAGCCTCCTTGCGCAGCCGGAAGGTGGCGGACAGGCCATCAGGCGCCACCACCACATCTTCGGCCAGCAGGCCGTAGCCGGTGGCCGTTTCGTCCAGGCTGCCGGTCAGCAGGCTCTCGAACAGCATGTCGCTCAGGTAGGCCGGGGGCGAGCCCTTGATCGTGAACGGGTTGTACTTGTCGAATGTGGAGTAGCGCAGGCCGCTCACCAGGCGCAGCTCACCGCCCTTGGGGGCATTCGGGTTGACATAGCCAAAATGCTTGAAATCCGCGCCATAGCGCGGCTCGCCCCACAGGGCATAGGCATGATTGGCCCAGGCAGGAGCGGCAGCGGCCGCACACAATATCAGCGGAAGGCAAAAGCGCATGCGACAATTCTGCCTCAGCCGGGGGCCTTGCCATGCATTTTTTGGTGAATGGGCGTCCGACCATTTTTTTGGCCGGTCCGCGTTGGATCGGTACTTATCAGGAGAAGAACAATGGGTTTTCTGACCGGCAAAAAGCTGCTGATCACAGGCGTGCTGTCCAACCGTTCCATCGCCTACGGCATTGCCAAGGCCTGCCACGAGCAAGGCGCCGAGCTGGCTTTCAGCTATGTGGGCGAGCGTTTCAAGGACCGCATCACCGAATTTGCCGCCGAATTCAACTCCAGCCTGATTTTTGACTGCGACGTGGCCGATGACGCCCAGATCGAAGCCATGTTCAAGGGCCTGGGCGAAGCCTGGGGCAAGTTCGACGGCTTTGTGCATTCGATCGGCTTTGCACCGCGCGAGGCGATTGCCGGCAACTTCCTCGACGGTCTCTCGCGCGAAGGCTTTCGCATTGCGCATGACATCAGTGCCTACAGCTTCCCCGCCATGGCCAAGGCTGCGCTGCCATACCTGAACGACAAGTCGTCGCTGCTGACCCTGTCGTACCTGGGGGCCCTGCGCTCCATCCCCAACTACAACACCATGGGCCTGGCCAAGGCATCGCTGGAAGCATCGGTGCGCTATCTGGCCGAGGCTGTGGGCCGCACCGAAGACGGCCGCGCCATCCGCGCCAACGGCATCTCGGCCGGTCCGATCAAGACCCTGGCTGCCTCCGGCATCAAGGATTTCGGCAAGCTGCTCGGCCGCGTGGCCGATGCCGCCCCGCTGCGCCGCAACGTGACGATTGAAGACGTGGGCAACGTCGCCGCCTTCCTGCTGAGCGATCTCGCCTCGGGCGTGACCGCCGAGATCACCTACGTGGACGGCGGTTTCAGCCAGACGGCAGGCCTGTCGGCCGACCAGGTGTAAGAAGCATCACCCGCTTTTTCCAAATAAAAAACCCTGCAAATGGCTGCATTTGCAGGGTTTTTTATCGGTATCGAAACCATTACCGGCGATAAAACAGATCACGATTCATCTATCGTCACGGCCTTTTGCCAGCATGTGCATGATCAGACGAATCAGCACGTCCTTTTGCGAGGGATGAGATTCAGCCACCAAAAGCGCCAAGGCCGCCAAACCAACGTCATTGATCGCAGGCTGGCCCTCAGAATCCAGCAACCGCCCATTTCGATGCAGGAACTCGACAAATAAAAATGCGCCACTGCGCTTATTACCATCTGCAAACGGATGGTTCTTGATCACAAAATACAGCAAATGGGCGGCTTTGGACTCGATGCTCGGATAAGCGGGTTCGCCGAACACGCTTTGGTCCAAATTGCCCAGTAGCGCACCCAGTCCATCTCCCCGCTCTTTTGCAAACAGTTCGGTCGCCTCACCTCGTCGCATCAAATCGGCCTTAAGACCGGCCAGCGCCATCCGGGCTTGGTCAACGGTCGGCAACCGGCCGCCCAGTTGGGCAAATGGCTCGGTAAGCAAGCCTTCGTCGTAGCGTTGCAGCCATAAAAAGGCATGGGTGTAACGCGTCACGATATCCACCAGCCCGCGACCGGTTTCTACCGTCAATTCCGGTATCTGTGCCGCCTTGCGCACCAACTCCAATGCCGCGTGCAGTTCTGCAGCGTTTGCTTCCAATCTGTAACGATGGAGGGTGTAGCCTCGCGTGAGGTGTTCGCGAAGCACTCCTGTGGCCCATTGGCGAAACTGCACACCTTGTTGCGATTTGACCCGGTACCCGACAGAAATGATGACATCCAGGTTGTAAAAGCGTACGGGCTTATCGGAATGGGCAATGTGCAAAATTTGCACATTGCTTTCTTCTGCCAATTCGCCTTCCTTGAACACATTGCGGATGTGCTTGGTAATCACCGAGCGCTCGCGGCCAAAAAGCTGGGTCATCTGCTCCTGGCTGAGCCAAACGGTATCACCCTGCACCCGCACATCGACCAGGCCCTGCGGCCCAGAGTAAATGGCAATGGGATGAATTGCATCATGCATGTCTGGTATTACATCAGAACAATGGGATTGCACTAGCCCCTTTTGAGTTGAGCCTCAATATTGGAGGCCAACTTATACACAGCAACCGCTGACAGCTATTATTTTTATAAACCTCAGTGGTAGCGCTTGAGCCGCAGCGCATTGCCCAGCACGAACACGCTCGACATGGCCATGGCGCCTGCGGCGAACACCGGCGACAGCAGCGTGCCATAGAACGGGTATAGCAGACCTGCAGCGACCGGAATGAGCGCCACGTTGTAGGCAAAGGCCCAGAACAGGTTCTGGTGGATGTTGCGCATCGTGGCGCGCGACAGGCCGATGGCGGTGACCACGCCGCGCATGTCGCCGCCCATCAGCACCACATCGGCAGATTCGATGGCAATATCGGTGCCCGTGCCAATGGCCACGCCCACATCGGCCTCAGCCAGCGCAGGGGCGTCGTTGATGCCGTCGCCCACATAGGCGAGCGCACCATGCTCGGCCCGCAGGCGCTTTACCGCGTCCACCTTGCCATCGGGCAGCACTTCGGCCACCACCTCGTCAATGCCCAGCTGCCGGGCAATCGCTTCACTGGTGCGACGGTTGTCGCCGGTGATCATGGCCACCTTCAACCCCATGGCATGCAGGCCATCGATAGCCGCCCGCGTGGTAGGCTTGATCGGGTCGGCCACCGCAATCATGGCAGCCAGCTGGCCATTGATGGCCGCATACAGCGGCGTCTTGCCCTCGGCACCCAGGCGTGCAGCATCTTCGGCGAATACCGAGACATCGGCCCCAAGTTGCGCCATCATGCGGTCGGCGCCCACCTCTACCCGGGCGCCGCCCACCTGGGCCCGCACGCCAAAGCCGGTCACCGATTCAAAACCGGCCAGTTGCGGCATCTGCAGGCCTTCTGCCTTGGCGGCTTGCACGACAGCTTGCGCAATCGGGTGCTCCGACTGGCTCTCGACGGCTGCCACCGCAGACAGCACCGCGGCCCGCTCAAAACCGGGCGCCAGCACTAGATCGGTCAGGGCAGGCTTGCCTTCGGTCAAGGTGCCAGTCTTGTCAACGGCCACGACCTTGGCGTCCTTGAGCAGTTGCAGGGCTTCACCCTTGCGCAGCAGCACGCCCAACTGCGCAGCGCGGCCCGTAGCCACCATGATGGAAGTCGGCGTGGCCAGCCCCATGGCACACGGGCAGGCAATGATCAGCACCGCCACGGCATTGACCAGCGCAAAACTGAGCGCAGGCGCGGGTCCTGCCAGCAGCCACACCGCAAAGGTGAGCACGGCGGCGATCATCACGGCCGGCACGAACCACATGGTCACCTTATCCACCACCGCCTGGATCGGCAGCTTGCCGCCCTGCGCCTGCTCCACCATGCGGATGATCTGCGCCAGCACCGTGCCCTCGCCCACCTGGGTGGCTTCCAGGGTCAGGGCGCCCTTCTGGTTGACGGTTCCGCCCACCACCTCGGCGCCCATCTTCTTGCGCACGGGCACCGGCTCGCCGCTGATCATGGATTCGTCCACAAAGCTGTCGCCTGCCGTCACCACACCGTCGACCGGAATGCGCTCGCCGGGCCGCACCTGCACGGCATCGCTCTGGCGCACCTCGGCAATCGCCACCTCCACCCACTCGCCGCTGCGCTGCACCAGCGCGGTCTTGGCCTGCAGTTGCACCAGGCGCTTGATGGCCGCAGAAGTATTGCCCTTGGCCTTGGCCTCCATGAAACGGCCCAGCAGGATCAGCGCAATGATGACCGCCGCCGCCTCGAAATACACATTGACCGTGCCCGCTGGCAGCCATGACGGGGCAAACGTGGCCACCACCGAATAGAGATACGCCGCCGACGTGCCCACCGCCACCAGGGAATTCATATCGGGCGCTGCGCGCAGCAACGCTGGAATGCCCTTGGCGAAAAAGCGTCGCCCCGGCCCCGCCAGCGCCAGCGTCGTCAGCACAAACTGCAGCAACCAACTGGCCTGCTGCGGCAGCCATTGGCTCACCCAATGGTGAAAGCCGGGGATCAGGTGCCCGCCCATCTCCAGCACAAACACCGGCAAGGCCAGGGCCGTGGCAATGAGCAGGTCACGCTTCAAGGCCTGCAACTCGTGCTGCTGGCGCTCGCTTTGCTGATCGGCGGCCGCCATGGCGCCCTGCACCGGCCGGGCTTCATAACCTGCCTTGGCAACCGCCGCCAGCAAGGCTGGCAGCGCCACTTCGCCCGTGGCCTTGATGGATGCCCGCTCGGTGGCCAGATTCACGGTGGCGCCTTGCACGCCCGGCACGGCCTTCAGGGCACGCTCGACCCGGCCGACGCAGGACGCGCAGGTCATGCCCTCCACGGCCAGCTCAATCTGCTGCACAGGCACGGCATAGCCCGCCTTGGCGATGGCTGCAATGGCATCACCGCCCACAGCCGATGCCTGCGCGTCGGCAGCCAACTGCAGGCTGGCACGCTCGGTCGCCAGATTGACCGAGGCGCTTTTCACGCCCGGCACGGCTTGGAGGGCACGCTCCACCCGCCCCACGCAGGATGCGCAAGTCATCCCTTCAATGGGCAGCTCCAGTGTGGCGGGGTTCTTCAGGATTGCTTGGGTCATGGCGTTCTCATCTTTGTTGGATCACGTTGTCTGCCACTCTAAAGATTGCCATGGTGTGAAGGTCAAGCGCAGGGTTGGCCAGTTGGCAACAACGGCTATTTTGGCCGCCAACGCTTATGCAGCATGCGTAATGCATTCATTTTTTATAGCAGGCGTTGCCAAACGACGGGCGGCATGGCCTGGATGGCTGGCGAGCGCTAGCATGCAGCCATTCTTTCCATGCGGTATTCAGAGGCCCCCATGCTCCCCACGCATATTCCACCCCGATTGCGCTATTGGTTGTTTGGCTTGCTGCTCCTGATGGTCTTCGCCGCTCAGGCTGCCGACAAACCCGCCCTGTGGCTGGCACAGAAGTACCCGGGAGGTCTGGACCTGCAGCAGTACTGGGTGAGCGAAAAGTACGACGGCGTGCGCGGCTACTGGGACGGAACTGCATTGTGGACACGCCAGGGCGAGCGCATTGCCGCACCTGCCTGGTTCACCGCAAGCTGGCCCGCCACGCCGGTGGAAGGCGAGCTGTGGGCGGGGCGCGGGCGCTTCACCGATGCCCAATCCACCACACGCAAGGCAGTGCCCGTGGATGCCGAGTGGCGCCGCATCCGCTTCATGCTGTTTGACGCGCCAGCCTCGCCCGGCCCCTTTGATGCGCGCCTCGCGGCACTCGCACAGTTTGAAAAGGCAGTGAGCCAGCCCTGGGTGCAAGCCGCGCCGCAATGGAAGGAGACCGGCGAAGCCAGTTTGCTCAAGCGCATGGCGCGCATCGTCAAGGACGGCGGCGAAGGCCTGATGCTGCACAAGGCGAGCGCCCTGTACCGCAGCGGCCGGGGTGACGATGTACTCAAGCTCAAACCGCAAGACGATGCCGAGGCGCAGGTGATCGGCCATATACCCGGCAAAGGCAAATACGCAGACCAGACCGGCGCCCTGCTGGTACGCACAACGACAGGCCTGCAGTTCAGGCTGGGCAGTGGCCTCAAAGATGCGGACCGCCTGCATCCGCCCGCCATCGGCACCTGGGTCACCTATCGCTACCGGGGCCTGCACGACAGCGGCTTGCCGCGCTTTGCCAGTTACTGGCGCGTGCGCGGAGACGCAACGCCCGTTGCCCCGTGATTGAAGCGCTTCAAAAAGCGTAGCTGAAGGCGCTGAACTGGTGGCCTTTATAACTCATTTTCAAGGGGAAACGCCTCAGGCTTCATCCACCCGGCCTCAACACGCCGACAAGCACCGGCAAGCATAAAAAAAGCAGCACCGCAGTGCTGCTTTTGCTTTCAGGCCGACAGACCCGGGTGCCTATCAGGACTTGGGCGTACGCGGCTTGGGTGCCTTGGTGGTCCTGGTGGACTTGGTGGCGGCCTGCGGCGTCTTCTCCACGGGCGAGATCTTGCCGACGCTGGCGTCGCCTACGGGCTTTTCAGCGTTCAGCGCCTTCTTCATCGCCGCTTCCGTCTTGATCTTGCCGGATTTGGCAGGCGCACGGCCTGCCAGCATGGGGCTGGTCTTTTTGCCAGCGGCCACGGGCGCCGAGATCACCTGCGTCTGCACGGCCTGATCGCCCGCATCCAGCGCCACGCAGTCCGCGTAGTAGCGCACTTCGCCCTTGTCGTCCACCAGTTCCACGAGGCCGTGGATATCGGTCTCGAAGCCGGGGCACAGCTTGGAGAATTCGCGTGCGAAGATGAGGTAATCGACAATCTTGCGGTTGAAGACTTCACCCGGAATCAAAAGCGGAATCCCCGGAGGGTATGGCGTTACCAGACCCACGGTCACGCGGCCTTCCAGGTGGTCGATCTCGACGCGGTCCGTCTTGCGGCGCGCAATGTGCGCGTAGGCGTCCGAAGGCTTCATCGCAGGCGTCAGCTCCGACAGGTACATCTCGGTCGTCAGGCGCGCGATGTCGTACTTGGCGTAGAGTTCATGCACGTGCTGGCACAGGTCGCGCAAGCCCATGCGCTCGTAGACCTTGTGCTGCTGGCAGAACTCGGGAAGGATGCGCCACATCGGCTGGTTCTTCTCGTAGTCGTCCTTGAACTGCTGCAGCGCGGTCAGCATGGTGTTCCAGCGGCCCTTGGTGATGCCGATGGTGAACATGATGAAGAACGAGTACAGGCCCGTCTTCTCGACCACCACGCCGTGCTCGGCCAGGTACTTGGTCACGATCGATGCCGGAATGCCGGTCTTGTCGAACTTGCCGTCCAGGTTGAGGCCAGGCGTGACGATGGTCGACTTGATCGGATCGAGCATGTTGAAGCCGTCGGCCAGCTCGCCAAAGCCGTGCCAGCTGTTGGAGCTGGCCTTGCCGCTCTTGCTCTTCTTGCCCTTGATGATCCAGTCGTCGGCGCGGCCCATGCCCTCTTCGGCCAGCTCATGCGGGCCCCAGACCTTGAACCACCAGTCGTTCTTGCCGAATTCGTCTTCCACCTTGCGCATCGCGCGGCGGAAATCCAGGGCCTCGACAATCGACTCCTCCACCAGCGCGGTGCCGCCGGGCGGCTCCATCATGGCGGCAGCCACGTCGCAGCTGGCGATGATGCTGTACTGCGGGCTGGTCGAGGTGTGCATCAGGTACGCCTCGTTGAACAGGTTGAAGTCCAGCTTCTGGGTCTGGCTGTCCTGCACCAGCACGTGCGATGCCTGGCTGATGCCGGCCAGCAGCTTGTGGATCGACTGCGTGGCATACACGACCGAATGCTTGGGGCGCGCGCGCTTCTTGCCCATGGCGTGGTAGCTGCCATAGAAGGGATGGAAAGCCGCGTGCGGCAGCCATGCCTCGTCGAAGTGCAGGTTGTCCACATAGCCATCGAGCTTTTGCTTGATGGTTTCGGTGTTGTAGAGCACGCCGTCATAGGTGGACTGCGTGAGCGTCAGCACACGCGGCTTGACCGTCTTGGGGTCCACGCCCTTGAGCAGCGGATTGGCGGCAATCTTGGCTTCGATCGTCTTGGGCGAGAACTCGCTCTCGTGGATCGGGCCGATGATGCCGAAGTGGTTGCGCGTGGGCTTCAGGAACACCGGAATCGCACCCGTCATGATGATGGAGTGCAGGATGGACTTGTGGCAGTTGCGGTCCACCACCACCACATCCCCGGGCGCCACCGTGTGGTGCCACACCATCTTGTTGGAGGTGGACGTGCCGTTGGTCACGAAGAAGCAGTGGTCGGCATTGAAGATGCGCGCGGCATTGCGCTCGCTCTCGCCGATTGCGCCGTTGTGGTCGAGCAGCTGGCCCAATTCTTCCACCGCGTTGCAGACGTCGGCGCGCAGCATGTTTTCACCGTAGAACTGGTGGTACATCTGGCCGATGGGGCTTTTGAGGAAGGCAACGCCGCCGCTGTGGCCGGGGCAGTGCCAGCTGTAGGAGCCGTCTTCCGCATAGTCGAGCAGCGCCTTGAAGAACGGCGGCTGAATGCTCTCGAGGTAGTTCTTGGCTTCGCGGATGATGTGCTTGGCCACGAACTCGGGCGTGTCCTCGAACATGTGGATGAAGCCGTGCAGCTCGCGCAGGATGTCGTTGGGCAGGTGGCGGCTGGTCTTGGTCTCGCCATAGATGTAGATCGGCACATCGGGGTTCTTGCGGCGCACTTCGGAGATGAAGTCGCGCACATTGCGCACGATCAGGTCCTCGTCGCCGCCCTGGGTGAATTCTTCGTCATCCACCGACAGGATGAACGCACTGGCGCGGCTTTGCTGCTGGGCAAACTGCGAGAGATCGCCATAGCTGGTCACGCCCAGTACCTCGAAGCCCTCTTCCTCGATCGCATGGGCGAGGTCGCGGATGCTCAGACCGGAGGTGTTCTCCGAGCGGAAATCCTCGTCAATGATGACGATGGGAAAGCGAAATTTCATGGGCAGTGCCTCACAATGAACAGAGCAAACAACAGACAAGAAACGAAACAGGCGCGAAGTGTACGGAATTTAGAACTCCGTTTTATGTAATGAATGTCAATTGCCGCAAAATTGATCAACATATCGCACAATGCAGCAACAAGTCTGAGCGAACAAGGAGGAATCGACAATGGCACTCTCAAGTATCTGGTGGCTGATGGCGGGTATTGCCGTGATTGCCGAGTTGCTGACCGGCACACTGTATCTGCTGATGGTGGCCATTGGCCTGGCCGCTGCCGCCATTGCCGCGCACCTGGGCGCTGGCGAGACAACGCAAGTGGTAGTGGCTGCGATCGTGAGCGCGGCAACCGTCCTCGCATGCTACCTGCGGCAAAAGCGGCTGGGCGCCCTGCACAACACCCAGGAGGACCGCAGCATTCACCTCGACATTGGCGAGCAATTGACCGTGGACCACTGGCAGCCCGACGGCACCGCCCAGGTGCGCTACCGCGGCGCGCAGTGGACTGCCGTGCTGCAGCACGGCACGCAACCCACGGCCAGCGGCCACTACCGCGTGGTGCGGCTCGATGGCAACCGGCTGATGGTGGAGCCTGCCGCGGCGTAGTGCCATCTAGTGCCATCGGCGCGGGTGCCACCCGGGCATGTTGGCGCCACGGCCAGGCATCCTGATCAAAAGCAGGAAGATCGGCTGCCACGGCGCATCAGTGGTTCGGCCCTGCCTCCAAAACAATAGCATTCACCCACCCAGGTCATTGCGGCGCCGCATCAGGGCACGCATGTTTTAATCGGGCCACGGGCTCCTATTGAGGCCCACAGGCCCCCGGGCCACTGCCGCCCGCAGTCATTGCGGTCATCGCCGGAATCCATCCAGAGGAGAACACATGGAAATTGCGATCATTGCCCTTGTCATCGTGGTGATATTTGTCGCCATGTCCGTCAAGATCGTGCCCCAGCAGCATGCATGGGTCAAGGAACGCCTGGGCCGCTATGCCGGCACACTGGCGCCAGGCCCGCGCTTCATCATCCCGTTCGTCGACAAGGTCGCCTACAAGCACAGCCTGAAGGAAATCCCGCTCGATGTGCCCAGCCAGGTCTGCATCACGCGTGACAACACCCAGTTGCAGGTCGATGGCATCCTGTACTTCCAGGTGACCGACCCGATGCGCGCCAGCTACGGCTCGTCCAACTACATCATGGCCGTCACCCAGCTGGCACAGACTTCGCTGCGCAGCGTGATCGGCAAGCTCGAACTCGACAAGACCTTTGAAGAGCGCGACATGATCAATGCGCAGGTGGTCTCGGCCATTGACGAGGCCGCGCTGAACTGGGGCGTGAAGGTGCTGCGCTACGAGATCAAGGATCTGACGCCGCCCGCAGAAATCCTGCGTTCCATGCAGGCGCAGATCACGGCAGAGCGTGAAAAGCGCGCGCTGATTGCCGCCTCCGAAGGCCGTCGCCAGGAGCAGATCAACATCGCGACCGGCGAGCGCGAGGCCTTCATCGCCCGCTCCGAAGGTGCAAAGCAGGCCGCCATCAACAACGCCCAGGGCGAGGCCGCATCCATCACCGCCGTGGCCGACGCTACCGCACAGGCGCTGGAGCGCATCGCAGCGGCCATCCGCCAGCCCGGCGGCGAGCAGGCCGTGCAGCTGAAGGTGGCCGAACAGGCCGTCATCGCCTATGGCAAGCTGGCCAGCGATGCCACCACCACCCTGGTCGTGCCCAGCAACATGACGGAAGTCTCCAGCCTGATCACCTCGGCGATGAAAATGATCCAGACCACGCAGCGCGGCAACTGACCGGCCAACCATATGGATGGGCTCCAATCCCCGTCCATAAAACACAAACCGCTACTGAATCAGTAGCGGTTTTTTCTTGCCCTTGCGACGAAGGTATGCGCCCGGCACCAGCCCCAGGTTTGCGGCTTACTCCGTTGGCTGCCAGCCCAATCGGGCCGAGATCGACTGGCTGGCCGCCTTCAGCAGCGCGGTATAGCGCTCGGGCGTATCGGCGTCGCAGCGCATGGTGGGAAATGAAATGGACAGCGCCGCAATCACCTTGCCAAAGCGGTCGAACACAGGCACGGCAATGCAGCGCAGGCCAGGTTCGGCCTCTTCGTTGTCTTCGGCAAGGCCGAGCTTCCACACGCGCGGCAGAATCTGCATCACTGCCTCGGCCGTGTCCAGCGTCTGCGGCGTGAAAATCTTCAGCGGCTGCAAATCCAGCAGTGCCCGCGCCTTGCTGGGCGTCATATGCGCCAGCAGCACCTTGCCGATGGCCGTACTGTGCAAGGGCTTGCGCCGCCCGATGCGCGATTGCATGCGCAACCCGAAATCCGATTCGATCTTGTGGATGTAGATGATGGCGTCTTCATCCAGGGCGCCCAGGTGGATGGTTTCGCGCGTCAGCTCGCCCAGGCGGCGCATGTCCTCGTCAGCCTCACGCACCAGATCCGTATTCTCCAGCGCCTTGCCGCCCAGCTCGAACAGCTTGAGCGTGGCGCGGTACAGTTCCGATTCGCCGTCCTGCGCCACGTAGCCCAGGGCCCTGAGCGTCTGCAGCAGCCGGTGCACGGACGATTTGGACAGCGCCAGCTGCTGGGCCAGTTCGGTCACGCTCACATCACGCCTGTTGCCCAGGCACTCCAGGATGGCAAACGCCTTTTCAACGGCAGCTACAGTGTCGGATTTGTCCTGAATGGTGGTCATGGGCAGCAAAACGGGGCGGTCTATGTCTTGGAGAATATACGCAGCCCATTATCGGGCCAGCCAGCCGCCATCGACAGCCAGCGTGTGACCATGCACATAGTCTGCCGCAGATGAGGCCAGGAACACGGCCGCGCCCCCCAGGTCTTGCGGCGCCCCCCAGCGGCCTGCCGGAATGCGCTGCAGTATCTCGCGCGCACGGCCCGCATCCTGGCGTAGCGCCTCGGTGTTGTTGGTTTCGATATAGCCCGGAGCAATCGCGTTCACATTGATGCCCTTGGCCGCCCACTCATTGGCCAGCAGGCGCGTGAGGCCCAGCACCCCGCTCTTGGCCGCTGTGTACGACGGCACCCGAATGCCGCCCTGAAACGACAGCAGCGACGCAATATTGATGATCTTGCCGCCGCGCCACGCCCCACCCTGCTCTGCCCCGCGTGCCAGCATGTGGCGCGCCACCGATTGGGACAGGAAAAACAGCGTCTTGAGGTTGGTGTCCATCACGGCATCCCAGTCTTCCTCGGAGAAATCCAGCGCATCGGCACGGCGGATGATGCCTGCGTTGTTCACCAGCACATCCACATGGCCCATGTCTTCCAGCACCTGCTCCATCACGCCAGGGATGGCGCTGGTGGACGCCAGATCGGCCCGCACCGCTACAAACCGGCGGCCCAGCGCACGAATCTGGTGCGCGGTCTCGGTCGGCTCGCTGCGGTTGACACCCACGATATCGGCCCCCGCACGCGCCAGTGCCACCGCAATGCCTGCACCGATACCGGTGTTGCACCCCGTCACCATGGCCACACGGCCATGCAGATCAAAAGGGTTGAACGGGACAGCAGCTGGAGACATGGGGTTCCTTTTGTGGATGACGCCGGGATGGCGTTGCTTGCAGATCGATGGCGGTCAAGGGGCTCACGGCCATGGCCTGGCAACCCTTGGCATCTTCGGGCCACACCACCAAAGAGATAAGACAAGTATAGAAATCAAATTTATTTTTCGGAACTATGTTCTGTTTTTTTATTATTTTTTTCTCTATTTTCGAAATTACTAGGGTTTACATCATGATTTTTGGTGGGATTTCTATGAAACACTGCAGGCGTCAAGACTTTGTTGTCTGACAACAAAACAAACCATACATAACAAAAGCGCCTGCCGCGGCGCAAGGAAAGAGACATGCACATCAAGAAAGCCATCGAGCGCGTGCCCGGCGGGCTCATGCTGATTCCCCTGCTGCTGGGCGCCTGCGTCCACACCTTTGCGCCCGATGCGGGCAAGTATTTCGGCTCGTTCACCAATGGGTTGATGACGGGCACGGTGCCGATCCTGGCCGTCTGGTTCTTCTGCATGGGCGCCACCATCAACCTCAAGGCGACCGGCGTGGTACTGAAGAAGTCGGGCACCCTGGTGCTCACCAAGATCCTGGTCGCCTGGGTGGTCGCGATGATCGCGACCCGGCTGCTGCCTCCCGGCGGCATTCAGACGGGTTTGTTCACCGGCCTCTCGGTGCTTGCTCTCGTAACAGCCATGGACATGACCAATGGCGGCCTGTACGCCGCATTGATGCAGCAGTACGGCACCCAGGAGGAAGCCGGGGCATTTGTGCTCACCTCCATCGAGTCGGGCCCGCTCGTCAGCATGCTGATCCTGGGCGCCACCGGCGTGGCCGTATTCGAGCCGCGCCTTTTCGTCGGCGCCGTGCTGCCGTTTCTGATCGGTTTTGCGCTGGGCAACCTCGATGCCGAACTGCGCGAGTTCTTCGGCCGCTGCGTCCACCCCTTGATTCCGTTCTTCGGTTTCGCGCTGGGCTGCTCGATCGACCTGGGCGTGATTGCCAAGAGTGGGTTCACCGGCGTGTTCGTCGGTCTGGCGGTCATCGTCATCACCGGCGTGCCACTGATCCTGGCCGACAAGGTGATCGGCGGCGGCAATGGCACGGCGGGGTTGGCAGCTTCGTCTACCGCAGGCGCTGCAGTGGCCAATCCGCAGATCATCGGCAACATGATCCCCGAGCTCAAACCCATGGCCGATTCCGCCACGGCCATCACCGCCACGGCCTGCCTGCTCACGGCCATCCTGGTGCCGATCCTCACCGCGATGTGGGCACGCAAGTACGAAATGCTACGAAACAAGGAGCAATCCGCGCAAGCTGCACCTGCGCAAAACCCCAGTTCACTGGCGCAAGATGGCCATTTCTGACCAACGGACACCGCCAGCCCCCCAGGAAAGATCGACAGGAAAGAAGAAAGAATGAGCAATTTGACCCTCCCCTCCCAACGCCTTGCAGGCAAGGTAGCCCTGGTGACCGCAGCCGGCCAAGGCATTGGCCGCGCCAGTGCCGAGCGGCTGGCCGCCGAAGGCGCGCGCGTGATCGCCACCGACATCCACATTCAGTCGCTCTCGGGCTCAGGCCTGGATGCACGGCAATTGGACGTGCTAGACAACGCCCAGGTGCAGGCGCTGGCCGCCGAGCTGGGGCCCATCGACATCCTGTTCAACTGCGCAGGCTTCGTACACGCGGGCTCCATCCTGGAATGCAGCGAAACCGACTGGGACTTTGCCTTCGACCTGAATGTGAAGGCCATGTACCGCACCATCCGTGCCTTTCTGCCCGGCATGCTGCAAAAAGGCGCCGGCAGCATCATCAACATGTCGTCGGCCGCCTCCAGCATCAAGGGCGTGCCCAACCGCTTTGCCTACAGTGCCTCCAAGGCCGCCGTCATCGGCATGACCAAGTCGATTGCCGCCGATTACTGCACCAAGGGCGTGCGCTGCAATGCCATCTGCCCCGGCACGGTCGATTCGCCGTCGCTCGCCCAGCGCATCACGGCACAGGCACAGCACGAAGGCCGCTCGGTGGACGAAGTGCGCGCTGCCTTCATCGCCCGCCAGCCCATGGGCCGCGTGGGCAAGCCCGAGGAAATCGCGGCGCTCGTGGCCTACCTGGCGTCCGACGATGCCGCCTTCACCACGGGGCAGGCGCATGTGATCGACGGCGGCTGGGCCAACTGACTACAGCTGATCGCAACGAA
Source organism: Comamonas odontotermitis (assembly GCF_040396735.1). GTDB lineage: Bacteria > Pseudomonadota > Gammaproteobacteria > Burkholderiales > Burkholderiaceae_C > Comamonas > Comamonas odontotermitis_C. The sequence goes on along the minus strand of NZ_JBEBNZ010000003.1, from coordinate 21,127 downwards.
TGACAACGAGTGGGTAGCGGCTGCGTGACACCCCTCGCACCCCGCCCTGCATAGACTAAGAACATTGTTTTGATAATGGAGACTGCATGAAACTGCTGCGCTACGGCCCTGTGGGCCACGAAAAACCCGGACTGCTGGACGCCAGCAACACCTTGCGCGACCTGTCTGGCGTGGTGGCCGACATCCACGGCGACACCTTGAGCGATGCGGCGCTTGCCAAATTGCGCGCCATTGACCCAGCCACCCTGCCCGCCGTCGGCGGCCAGCCGCGCATTGGCCCCTGCGTGGGCCGCGTGGGCAAATTCATCTGCATCGGATTGAACTACGCCGACCATGCCGCCGAATCAGGCGCGGCGATTCCCACCGAGCCTGTGGTGTTTGGCAAATGGACCAGCGCCATCTGCGGCCCCAACGACAACGTCGAGATTCCGCGCGGATCGACCAAGACCGACTGGGAGGTGGAACTGGGCGTGGTGATCGGCAAGCCCGCCAAATACATCACCGAGGCCGAGGCGCTCGACCATGTGGCCGGCTACTGCGTGATCAACGATGTGTCCGAGCGCGAATGGCAGATCGAGCGCGGCGGCACCTGGGACAAGGGCAAGGGGTTCGACACCTTTGGCCCCATCGGCCCCTGGCTGGTGACGCGCGACGAAGTGCCCGATCCGCAGAACCTCGCCATGTGGCTGGATGTGGACGGCAAGCGCTTCCAGAACGGCAACACCAAGACCATGATCTTCACCGTGGCGCAGATCATCGCCTACCTCAGCCGGTGCATGAGCCTGCAGCCGGGCGATGTGATCTCGACCGGCACGCCACCCGGCGTTGGCCTGGGCATCAAGCCCACACCCGTCTACCTGAAGGCAGGCCAGACCATGCGCCTGGGGATTGAGGGCCTGGGCGAGCAACAGCAGAGCACAGTCGCCGCCTGATCCACTGCGGCACCGAACGGCTCGCACGGCATTGCCCTGCGGGCTTTTTGCCATCAAAAACAGGGCTTCTGCGCTTGCCGGGTGTATGTTGGCAAGCCAATCACTCCATAGGGGAGATCAGCCCTGCAACCGTGCCGTGGAGGCGCGCGCGACGATCTCCGGCATGGGGCTGTCCGCGCGCAGGCGCTGCGCATCGCCGCGCAGCCGCTCGAATAACAGGTCAATGGCCTGCCGCGCCACCTGATCGAGGTGCAGATTGACGGCGGTGAGCGGCGGCTCGCAGGTGCGGGCGCGCAAGCCGTCGTAGCGGGTTGCCAGCATGATGTCCTGCGGCACGCGAAGCCCCGCCTGCTGCAGGTACTGGGCAGCGCCCACGGCAAACACATCCACCAGCACCAGGAAGGCATCGATCTGCGGGTATGCGGCCAGCAGGGTGCGCGCGGCATCGCGCCCCCCGGCTTCGCCCCGGCTTTCGTCCATCCGCAACACCACGGATGCCATGCCGCGCTCTTCCACCATGCTTGCATAGGCAGCGTCGGCCTGGGCATACGAGGTGCGCTCGGCCGTGCCCAGTACCAGGGCGATATGGCGCGCGCCCCTGGCCAACAGGTGAGCCAGCAGCATCTGCACCGTCGTGCCCGATTGCAGATCCACATAGGGAATGTCATCAAAAGCGGAGCCGCCGGGCTTGCCGATGGACACCACAGGCAGACCGCGCGCCGTCAGGTCCGCAAGCTGGCGATCCGCAGCAGACGGCTCGATCAGCAAGGCACCGTCGACATCCAGAACATCCAGCGGCGAGCGGCCCGACTCCAGCGGCGGCACCAGCACCATGGCCATGCCCCGCTCCAGCGCCGACGCAGCCGCCACCGAGGCGACCTCCATCATGAAGCCCAGTCGCGAAGGGCCGCCCGCCACGGCAAAGGGCATCGATGACATCAGCGCAATCATGCTGGTTCCGCCCCCGCGCAGGCGCTGGGCGTGGCGGTTGGGCCGGTAGCCCAGTTGCAATGCAGTTTCTTCCACCCTGCGCCGCGTGGCCGGGTCCACTTGGCCGCGGCCATTGAGCGCGTGCGAGACGGTGGTGACTGAAACACCCGCCTGCCGCGCCACATCGGAGATGGTGGTGCGGGGCGTTTTAGCAGGCACGGAAGAATCAGTCATGCGGGAGGGCGGTGTGAAAAATAGAAGTACTGGGGAAAACCCAGAGTTGCACCTGGTAACCAGCAATGCGTATACTTTAAACCACCCAAAACGATTTGGTAAACACCAATTACCGGCTTCATGCCCCAAAACCTGCCTCTGGCAGTTTTTTCCGGCCGTCTCCCAAATCGTTTTGGGAAGCCCATCTGTTTTGTTCCACGCCTGCACAGCATATGAACGACTCCACTCCCGACAGCGTCGACACTTCCCCCGCCTGGCCCCAGATGCTGCTGTTCGCCCTGCAGCATGTGCTGGTGATGGCGGCTGCGCCCATCACCTCGGTGTTCCTGGTGGCCAAGGCACTGGATCTGCCTTCCGACCTGATCGTCAACCTCATCAGCGCCACATTCCTGATGTGCGGGCTCGGCGCCGTCCTGCAGTCGCTGGGCACGGCACGCCTGGGTGCAAAGCTGCCGTTCGTGATGGTGCCGGGGGGCGCGCCCGTGGTGATGTTTCTAGGTATCGCCCAGCAGCGCGATCTGCAGACAGCCTGCGGGGCGGTCATCCTCACGTCGCTGTTCTACTTCCTGGTCCTGCCGGTCTTCTCGCGGCTGCTGCGGTTCTTTCCCAAGATCGTTATCGGCACCCTGCTCCTGCTGGTGTCGATCAATCTGCTCAAGGTGTATGGCAGCATCATCGTGGGCAAGCCCGGCTCGGCCGACTTCGCCAGTCTCTCGCATATCGGCCTTGCGCTTGCCACTATTGCACTGACCTTGCTGTTCGCGCGTATATTCAAAGGCACCCTCGGCCAGTTGGCGGTGCTGCTGGGCCTGATTGCAGGCACCTTGCTGGCCGCTGCCCTGGGACAGACGGATTTCAGCGCCGTGGCGCAGGGGCCGGTGCTGAGCCTGCCCACCTTCCTGCCCTTTGGGCCGCCCAAGTTCGATCTGGCCGCCACCGTGCCGCTCCTGGTCTTCAGTGTGATTTCCATGGTCGAGGCCACCGGCCAGACCATGGCCGTAGCCGAGATGGTGGGCAGCAAGGACAGCGCGCGCACCCTGGTGCCGCGCACCATCCGTGGCGACGCGGTGATGTCGCTGGCTGGCGGCTTCTTCGGCACCTCGATGATCATCACCAGCGGCGAGAACATCGGCCTGGTGCGTGCCACCCAGGTGCGCTCGCGCTACGTCACCGCCCTTGCAGGGGTGATGCTGGCCCTGGTGGCCGTGCTCGCGCCGCTGGGGCGCCTGGCCAACGCCATTCCGGCGCCCGTGGTCAGTGCGACGGCCATCATCATCTTTGCCATCATCGGCACGATCGGCATCGACATCCTGCGCAAGGTCGACCTGCACCAGCGCAGCAATATGTACGTGCTGGCCGGCGCGCTCACCATGGGCCTGCTGCCGATTCTGGTGCCCGGCTTCTACAGCCAGTTTCCCAAGGGCCTGCAGCCCATTCTGGGCAACGGCCTGGCCATGGGCTCAATCACCGCCGTGGTGCTGAATCTGCTCTTCCATGGCGTTGGCCAGGAGCCAACCGCACCCGCCGCTGCCGCCGCCCCCTTCTCTTCCAAAGAATGACGATGTATCCAGATATCCTTCCCGCGCAGTTGCAGGCCTCCACCCTGCTGCTGCGCCCGCAATATGTGCTGCTGAAGACCGGCATGGTCACGGACCACGCTGTGCTGGTGGAAAACGGCAGGTTCCACGACGTGGGTCCGCGCGCGCTGCTCGATGCGCGCCATGCCGATGTCCCGGCGCTGGATCTGCCGGGCAAGCTCGTCATGCCCGGCATGATCGACGGCCATCACCATCTCACGCAGTCGTTTGGCAAATCGCTGGCCTATGGCGAGCCTTCGGAGATCTTCCGCCGGGTCTGGGTGCCGCTGGAATCCAGCCTGGACGATGAATTCGTCTACCAAAGCGCCAAGCTCGCCGCGCTCGAATCCCTGCGCGGCGGCTTCACCACGGTGTGCGACGCCGGCACGCGCGCCAAAGGCGAGATCAGCGCCGTGGCCAACGCCACCAGCGAAGCCGGTCTGCGCTGCGTGCTGGGTATCATCTGCAACGACGGAGGCAACCAGAGCACCGATGAGCAGCGGCGCACCATATTGAAGGCGGCAGAGCGCTTCATGGCCGACTATGCAGGCCACGCGATGGTGCATCCCTCGCTGGCCATCTCCATTCCAGAGGTGGCGTCCGATTCCATGCTGCGCGCCGTATCGCAGCGCTGCGCCGAGGCGGGCATCATCTTCCAGACCCATGTGAACGAGCACCTGGCCAGCGTGGAGCGCTCGGTCGTTGCCCGTGGCATGCGCCCGCTGGAGCATCTGGCGAGCGTCGGCGCACTGGGCCCGCAGACCTTGATTGCCCATGGCACCTTGCTGATGCCCGCCGAATTGATGTTGCTCAAGAGTACAGACACTGCCGTCAGCTACAACCCGGTCGCCAGTGCCTGGAAGGGCAACGCCGTCGCCCCCGCCGGGCTGATGGCCGCCATGGGCATCCGCTTTGCGCTGGGCACTGACTCCACGCGCAGCGATGCCTTCCGCCTGATGGACGCAGCCGAGGCTGCGCAGAAGTTTGCCTTTGCCATGGCGGCGGGCGATACCTCGGCCGGCGCGGGCTGGACCTGGCTGAACCACGCCACCCATGCGGGGGCCCAAGCCGTTGGCCTGGGCCAGCGCATTGGCGAGATTACCGTGGGCAAGCAGGCCGACTTCCTGATTGTGGACGTGGACACGCCCGAGCTATGCACCAGCATCGACCTGAGCTGGGATCTGGTGCGCCTCGCCCAGCGCGACCAGATCATCGCCAGCTTCGTGGATGGCAAGCTGCGCCTTTTCCGGGGCTGGCCCGTGGACTGGGATGCACGCGCGCTGATGCGCGAGGTGGCAGACAAGGCACACGCCGCCATTGCCCAGGCCCCCATTCAGCGCCTGCACCCGACTGCCGATGCCCATCGCGCCCGCACCGTCGCCGGCAGCAGCATCTACCCGGCACGGGGTGATCTGCAATGAGTGCCGGGCAACTGTTGATTGCATCGATCGTCGTGGCCCTGGCATCGCTCGTGCAAGGCGCCAGCGGCATGGGGTTTGCGCTGATCGTGGCGCCGGTGCTGACCTTGCTGGCTCCCGACCTGCTTCCGGTGTGCGTGCTGATCTTGATGCTGCCGCTCAACGCCTATGTGGCCTGGCGCGAGCGGCATGCGCTTGACCGGCGTGGCGCCGCCTGGATCAGCGCCGGGCGTCTGGTGGGCACCTTTGGCGGCCTCGCCGTGCTCTTGGTGCTCAGCGCCCAGGCCCTGTCAGTGTTTGTGGGGCTGTCCACCATTGCAGCAACCGCCGTGACCTGGTTCATGCCAGCCTTCGTGCCGGGCGTGGCCGCTTTCCTCATCGCCGGACTTGTGACCGGAGTGACCGAAACGGCCACCGGCATTGGAGGACCGCCATTGGCGCTGACCTACCAGCATCGCCCGCCCGCCGAGATGCGCGCCACGCTGGCAACCTGCTTTCTGGTCGGCGAGGTGATTTCGCTACTGGTACTGCTGGCCATGGGCCGCGTGCATGCCGAGCACTGGATCGCCGCCGCGCAACTGTCGCCAGCTCTGGCGCTAGGCGCATTTGCCAGCCGCATGGTACACACCCGCATCGATGCCCGGGCCATGCGCATCTTCGTACAGGTATTCTCCGTGGCCTCAGGTCTGGTGCTGTTGGCCAAGGCCTTGTGATCAAGGACATCAACGCAGCCAATCATGGTGCAAAATCCGATAGATTTTCACCCATGAAAGCGACTGTTAGCGCTGATATACAAACCAACCATTGCTCATCTTTTGATACACGAATATCCGCTAAGCTTCGCAGCTTCATTCACCCGTCATGAATGCCCATGAGCCGCCTGCTTGCACAACTTCTTGTTCCTTTGGCCCTGGCCAGCCTGTCTGCCCCCATCTGGGCGCATGACGACGACCACCATGGACGCCGCCACCATCGCAAGGAGTACAAGGAAGAGTACTGGGACGGCCAGTGCAAGATCGAGCGCAAGTGGAAGAAGAACGGCGAGTACAAGGAAAAGCGCAAGTGCCGCGACCGGCCCGTCGTCTACCAGCAGCCGGTGTATGTGGAGCCGCAACCGGTTGTTGTGGCGCCCCGCCCCGTGATCGCCATTCCCAAGCCCGAAGCCATTGTGATCAGCCCGCAGATCGTGATTCGTCCCTGATGGATGCGCGCGCATCAAGGCACTTGAAGCATTCATGCGCTCTGGCGCCCGATGGGAAAGCACCTCAAGCTATATAAAAAGTAGCAAATCAGCTCACAGCAAAGCGCTGTCAGACACTTGTTTGACAGCGCTTTGGCTTTTGTGGCACCCGCGCGCCCGGCCTTGGCCCACAATCGGCCCATGTCTTCCAACGCAAAACAATTTCCGGCCACGGGCGCCATCACCCTGGTGCAAGGCATCGAGGTCGGACACTTCACCGACAGCCGCCGCCCCACGGGTTGCACAGCCATTCTGGCCAGAGAAGGTGCCGTAGGCGGCGTGGACGTGCGCGGAGCCGCCCCCGGCACGCGCGAGACCGATCTGCTGCACCCCACCAATCTGGTCGAGCGCGTGCATGCCATCGTGCTGGCCGGTGGCAGCGCCTGGGGGCTGGATGCCGCCAGTGGGGCCATGCGCTGGCTTGAAGAGCAAGGTGTGGGCCTGGACATCTCGGTGGGCCGTATTCCCCTCGTACCTGCGGCCGTGCTGTTTGATGTACTGGTGGGCGATATGCGCGTGCGCCCCGACGCCGCTGCCGGCTATGCCGCATGCCAGGCCGCCAGCCGCGCCATGCCTGCGCAAGGCAATGTGGGCGCCGGTGCAGGCGCTGCCGTAGGCAAGATCTTTGGCATCGGGCGTGCCATGAAAGGCGGCATTGGCACGGCTTCTGTCACCGTCGACGGCGTGACCGTGGGCGCCATCATTGCCTGCAACGCGCTGGGCGATGTGATCCACCCCGACACCGCTCAAGTGGTGGCGGGCGCGCGCACCGCAGATGGCAGGCAGCTCATGGACACGCGCCGCGCCCTGCTGCGCGGCGAGCCCCCCAGGCCGCTGTTGGCGGGCACCAACACCACCATTGGCGTGCTGGCAACAGACGCCACTATCACCAAGGCTCAGGCCAGCCGCCTGGCCACGGTCGCCCACGATGGCCTGGCGCGCGCCATCAACCCGGTGCACACCATGTCGGACGGCGACACGCTTTTCTGCCTGGGCACGGGTGCCACCGGCCGCAGCCCCGGCATGATGGTGCTGGCCACCATGGCCGCCGAAGCCGTGGCCCAGGCCACCTTGCAAGCTGTGCTGCAGGCGCGCAGCTTACATCTGGATGCCGGAGAAAACCACAAAGCGCTGCACTTGCCCAGCGCCGCTGATTTACAGTAAGCGGTCTTCCAATACCGCTGCATGCGCAGCACCCGAACACCATGGGTGACCGATCCACCACGATGCGCCACAAGGCCTACCAACTGCGCCAGACTTTGATCACGCTGGTGCTCAATATCCGCGATGCGGTGGTGTCCGGCGGGCCCTTGGTGATCATTGCGGTGGCGCTGATCGTGGCGGCCTACTGGTGGCTCAAGCCCAATCCGCCGTCGCAAGTGACGCTCGCCACCGGCCCGGCGCAAAGCGCCTATGCCAGTTTTGGCGACCAATACCGCTCGGCCCTCGCCAGCAACAAGATCAAGGTGAATCTGGAAGCCAGCGAAGGCTCGTTCAACAACCTGCAACTGCTGCGCGAAGGCAAGGCAGACCTCGCCTTTGTGCAGGGCGGAACGGCCAGCCTGACCGATGAAGACCTGGAAAGCCTCACCTCACTGGGCGCACTTTTTCTGGAGCCGGTCTGGCTGTTCTACCGCTCCGATTCCGCACAGCGCCTCAACAAGCACCCGCAGTTGACCAGCATGACCCAGCTGGCCGGCTGGAAGGTGAATGTCGGCACGGCAGGCAGCGGCGTGCCCACCCTGTTCAACCAGTTGCTCGAGGCCAACCACCTCAGCCCCAGGCAGCTGACGCTGTCGCAATTGACAGAAACACCGGCCACGGTCGATTTTCTGGCGGGCAAACTCGACGCCATGGTCTTCGTCTCCGCGCCCGAATCCCTGATGGTGCAGATGCTGCTGCAAACGCCCGGGGTGCAACTGATGGATTTTCCGCAGAACGAGGCCTATGGCCGCAAGTTCAGATTCTTGACGCCGGTCACGCTCCCACGCGGCATCGTGGATCTGGCCGCCAATGTGCCGCCGCGCAATGTGCACCTGCTGGCATCCACCACCTCGCTTCTGGCGCGCGACGATACCCATCCCGCCATCAAGCAGCTGTTTGCCCAGGCTTCGCAGAACATCCACAGCAATGCAGGCTGGTTCAACCGGGCGCGTGATTTTCCCAATACCAAGAGCAGCGAGTTGCCGGTGGCACAAGAAGGCGTGCGGGCCATCAACGAGCCCTCTCCCTGGCTGCAGCGCTATCTGCCTTTCTGGCTGGCCAACCTGGTGGAGCGCATGTGGCTGGTGATGGGTGTTCTGCTCGCCTTCATGCTGCCGCTGTCACGCATCGTTCCGCCGCTCTACCAGTTCCGTGTGCGCTCGCGGGTGTTCAAGTGGTATGGACGGCTGCGCGCCGTTGAGCATGAGATGGAGCAGCCCGACCCTGACCGCGCCGGTATCCGGGCCGAGCTGGAGGAGCTCGGCCGCAAGGTCGAGAAAATCACCGTGCCGCTGTCCTACGCCGACGAGCTGTACGCGCTGCGCAGCCATATCCATTGGGTGCTGCAGAAGCTGGATATGCAAAGCCGGGAGCCTGCGCCACCCCCACAGGGCCCGGCCAAAGGGCCAGACCACGCTTCGGCCATCTGACCCTGCTGCGCCAGATCCAGGCCCAGGCGCAGAGCAGCCTCCCTGCCCAACATTGCTCGCCCCTGCGTAGCGGTTGACGGGTAACTGGTAACGGGCGACGACACACACGTCCCGATAGCCTCGGGACAACCCTTGCATTCCTTGACTTACAGCAAGGTCTCGCCACACCGCTAGCACCAGAATACGGGTAAACCTTGACGTCAGGCAACGTGCCGCCGCGCACATGAAGGCGGTGCGGTGCTGCACGAAATCGGCGTTATCCGCTTGGAATGCCTTTCTTAGGCAGGCTCAACTGCTAATTTTGATAGCAAAAAACCGCGTGCATCGCGCACGGCTTGGCGCAACAATGCGCCAAAGGATTGACTGTTATCAAGATCGGAGCCTAGGCCCTTGGCATAAGTCAAGTGTTATTTGTATTTACAATACTTTCACTAATTATTGAAAATTAGAAACTCCATAAACATTCACGATGGCCTCCGACCCGCCCACCTCATCCACCGCCCATGCGACAGGCGCGGTGCAGCGCCCCTCCAGAGGCGGAGCGTGGCTGCAAGTGGTGGCGGCATTGTTGTGGCTGCCTCAGGCTGCGGTGATTGCCTGGAGCATTGGCGCCCTGCAACAGGGTTCGGCCTGGAATGAGGTCTGGAAGGCGATGGCCTGCTTCCTGGCCATCGGCTTGGTGCGCGCACTGGTGGATGCTGCCGGCCTTCGCCTCGCTTTCACAGCAGCGCGGCGCTATACGCAGCAGTTGCGCCAGCATGCACTGCAGACGCTGGCATGGCGCGCACCCACCGACAGCCAACGCCCGTCCCCCGGCCTGGCCGCAAGTGTACTGAATGAGCAGGCCGACCAGATCACCCCTTACTTTGCGCGCTACACCACGGCCCGCAGCAAGGTGGTGGTGGTGCCCTTGGTGATCCTTGCATGCGTGGCCTGGTTTTCATGGGTGTCGGCGCTGGTGCTTCTGGTGGCCGCACCGCTGATTCCCATCTTCATGGCCCTGGTGGGCTGGCGTGCGGAGGCCGCCAGCCAGAAGCATCTGCAGGAAATGGGCAACCTCAACCAGTTTCTGCTGGACCGCCTGCAGGGCCTCGCCAGCATCCGCGGTCTGGGCGCCGTTCCTTCGGTAGCCAACCAGCTTGCAGCCACCGCCGAGCGCCTGCGCAGCAACACCATGGCGGTGCTTAAGATTGCATTCCTGTCGTCGGCAGTGCTGGAGCTGTTTTCTGCGTTGGGCGTGGCCCTGGTTGCCGTGTACGTGGGGTTCCACCTGCTGGGCCAGTTGCCGTTTGGCAGTTGGGGCGGTCAGCTCAGCCTGGCCCAGGCCATGTTTGTGCTACTGCTCGCTCCTGCCTTCTTCGAGCCATTGCGCGAGCTGTCAGCCGTCTGGCATGACAAGGCGGCCGGTCTTGCCGCAGAACAGGCACTGCAGGCGCTGCAAGAGCCCGGCCCCCGGTTGGTGGGAGCAATTCACCACGACGCAGCAGCCCCTGCGGTGCATCCGGACCCCAACACCCCGCGCGGCCTGCACATTGCGCTGCATGACGTGGGCTTTTGCTACACCGAAGGGGGCGTGCAGGTGGTGAACGGCTTCAATGCCGACATCCAGCCCGGCGAAAAGGTGGCACTCTGGGGCGAAAGCGGCAGTGGCAAATCAACCGTGATGGCATTGATTGCCGGGCTGGCAGCGCCATCGCAAGGCTGCATCCATATCGGAGGCCTGCCCCTGGACAGCGCCAACGCACCGACGCTGCGCAGTCGCATGGCCTGGGTTGCCCAGAAGCCGCATTTGTTTGCCACCAGCCTGCTTGGTAATATCAGCCTGGGCCGCGATCTGGATGACACCCTCTTGCGGCAAGCCGTGCACAGTGCCGCGCTGGGCGATGTGCTGGCCCAGCGCGGCAACGCCATCATCGGAGATGGCGGCCTGGGCCTCTCCGGTGGCGAAGCGCTGCGCCTGACCCTGGCCCGCGCCGCTGCCAATCCGGGCTGCCAACTGGTGCTGGCCGACGAGCCAACTGCCCATTTGGATGCCGAAACCGCACAGTTTGTGCGACAGGGTCTTTTGCAACTGGCTGCCGGCGGCGCGACCTTGGTGGTTGCCACACACGACCCGCTGCTGGCCGCCTGCATGGACCGGGTACTGCCCATCCAAAAGGACGGCAGCAGCACCCTCCCCTTCTGCGATGACGAAAAACGCGAGGAAGGAGCCACGGTATGAGAAGCTGGAACGCCCTGCGCCCCGTCGTCCAACTGTTTGTGCGCTCGGGCTACCGCCGCCAGTTGCTGACCGGCATGCTGCTGGCCATTGCGACCGTGCTCCTGGGCATGGCGCTGCTGGGTCTGTCCGGCTGGTTTCTGACGGCCTGCTATGTGGCAGGCCTGTCCACCGCAACTGCCCTGGTATTTGATGTGTTTGCCCCGGGCGCGGGCGTGCGTCTGCTCTCGGTACTGCGCACCGCTGCCCGCTATGGCGAGCGCGTGACCACGCATGACGCCACCCTGCGCGTGCTGGCCCAATTACGGGTACAGCTCTTTTCGCGCTTTTCTGCCGCTGATGTGGCACTGCGCCTGCGCCAACGCCCCGCGCGCCTGCTCTACCGCCTGACCGCCGACATCGACGCGCTGGACGCCGTGTATCTGCGCCTCTTCACCCCCGCGGCGGCCCTGCTTGCCAGCACCATAGCCACAGCACTTGCCTTGGGGTTGTTTCTGGACTGGCGCAGCGGCCTGCTGGTGGGCGCCCTGGTGCTCACGGGCGGCATCGCCTGCATCGCCTGGTGCATGCGTCGGGGCTTTGCGACTGCCATCAGGCGCAGTTTTGCGGGGGAGCATTTGCGTGCCGCCGTAATTGATGCAGTCGGTGGCCAGACCGAGCTGGTAATGGCCGGCCGCCTGCACCACCAGTTGCAGCAGGTACTGGCCGCAGAGCGCCAGCAGATGGCCGCCGACATGCGACTCAACCAGATCGAGGCCCAAGTGGGCATTGCCATTGCGATGACCGGGCACCTCGCCACGGCCGCCGCGCTGCTGTCTGCGGGCTGGCTGGTGCTGCAGGGCCAGATCGGCGCGCCGATTGCGGCCCTGGCCACCCTGGTGCTGCTGGCGGCTCTAGAGCCGCTCTTGAACATACGTCGCGGCGCCATGGAAGCAGGCCGCACCCTGCTGGCTGCCCGCCGCCTGGCGCCCCAATTGCAGGCCACTCCCGCCCCCGCTGATCCTCTGCCGCCCACCACGGGCCTGGTGGTCGATCTGCAAGACGCCAGCGTTCAATACAGCGCCAGCGCCCAGGCGACACTGCCACACATCGATCTGCAGGTGGCCGATGGCGAATGGCTGGTGCTCGCCGGCCCGAGCGGCACGGGCAAATCCAGCCTGCTGGCCTTGATGGCGGGCGAGCTGCAGACCTCCACCGGCAAGGTACTGCGCCTGCCTGCCGCGAGCCTGCCGCAGCGCACCGAACTGTTCCACGACAGCATTGCAGGCAATCTGCGCCTTGCCTGCCCCGACGCCAGCGACGGCGCCTTGTGGGAAGCGCTGGAGGCTGCGGGCCTCGCGGCGGTGGTCGCAGCGCTCCCCCTGCAATTGGCCACGGCTTTGGGCAGCCAGGGCGCCGGCCTGTCGGGCGGCGAATCGCGCCGCCTCGCATTGGCCCGTTTGCTGCTGCACCCCGCGCCACTCACGCTGCTGGACGAGCCCACTGAAGGCCTGGACCGCCAGACCGCAGACCAGGTGATGAAGTCCATCGCCGGCTGGCACGCTGCGCGCCGAGCGAGCGCCCCGGCCACACCCTCTGCCATCGTCATGGCCAGCCATCTGCAGCGCGAAGCGCGCCACGCAGACCGCATTGTGTGGGTGGATCCCGCTTGCACCACCTGGCAGGATGCGCGCAAGGGAACACCCGAATTTGATGCGCTGATTGCACGGCTGCGACCGGGTTGAACACTGCCCGTTGGCCACTCACCCTCATTTCATCTGGATCGATAAATACCAAGAACGGAAAGGACCATTTCATGGATATCGACATTGTCGGGCTATCAAGGTTGCAGTTTGCAATCACTGCCCTCTACCACTTTCTCTTTGTCCCATTGACCTTGGGCCTGTCGATGTTGATCGCCATCATGGAGACGGTGTACGTGATGACGCGCCGCGTCATCTGGCGACAGATGACCAAGTTCTGGGGCACGCTGTTCGGCATCAACTTCGTGATGGGCGTTGCCACCGGCGTGGTGATGGAATTCCAGTTCGGCATGAACTGGAGCTACTACAGCCACTATGTGGGCGACATCTTTGGTGCGCCGCTCGCTATTGAAGGCCTGATGGCCTTCTTCCTGGAAGCCACCTTCGTCGGCTTGTTCTTCTTTGGCTGGGACAAGCTCTCCCCCGTCAAGCACCTGATCGTGACCTGGCTCACGGCGCTGGGCACCAATTTCTCGGCGCTGTGGATTCTGATTGCCAACGGCTGGATGCAGAACCCCGTAGGTGCCGTGTTCAACCCGCAGACTATGCGCATGGAAGTGAACGACTTTGGCGCGGTGCTGACCAATCCCGTTGCACAGGCCAAGTTTGTACATACCGTATCCGCCGGCTACGTATGCGCCGCCATTTTTGTGCTGGGCATTTCTGCCTGGTACCTGCTCAAGGGACGCCATGTGCAGCTTGCCAAGCGTTCGATGACCGTTGCCGCCGCGTTTGGCCTTGCCGGAGCGCTGTCTGTGGTGGTGCTGGGGGACGAATCCGGTTACCTCTCGGGCGAACACCAGAAGATGAAGCTGGCAGCCATCGAAGCCATGTGGGAGACCGAGCCTGCGCCAGCCTCCTTCACCGCCATTGGATTTCCCGACCAGGAAGCGCGCGAGACGCACTATGCCGTGCATATCCCATGGGTGATGGGCCTGATTGGCACCCGCTCGCTCGATACCGAACTGCAGGGCATCAACGACCTGGTCAAACACGCCGAGGTACTGATCCGCGACGGCATCAAGGCCTACGACGCGCTGGAGAAGATCCGCGAAGCGGGCTCCACCACCACCATCTCGCCTGAGCTGAAGGAGCAATTCGAAGCCAATGGAAACGCGCTGGGCTATGCACTGTTGCTCAAGCGCTACGTGGATGACCCACGTCAAGCGACCGATGCGCAGATTGCCAAGGCTGCATCCGACACCATTCCGCAGGTCGCGCCGCTGTTCTGGACCTTCCGCATCATGGTCGCACTGGGCATGTTCTTCATCGTGCTGACCGCCGTGTTCTTCTACCTGGCGTCGCGCCACCAACTCGACAAATACCGCTGGCTGCTGTGGGTGGCGGTGTGGTCCATCCCGCTGCCGTGGGTAGCCATTGAATGCGGCTGGTTTGTCGCCGAATTCGGCCGCCAGCCCTGGATCATCGAAGGTGTGCTGCCTACGGCCGTGGCTGCATCCAACCTGGGTGTCACCACCCTGCTGATCACGATTTTGGGCTTCGTGGCGATCTACTCGGTGCTGTTTGTCATCGAGATGAAGCTGATGTTCAAGGCCATCAAAAAAGGCCCTGAGCTGGAGCCCGAGCAACAGGAGCCCCAGCCGCTGAGCTATGCCTCGGTTGCCACTGCACAACCTACCTATTCAGGAAAGTAACACCATGATCTTGCATACACTTTTGGATTACGACACGCTACGTGTCATCTGGTGGGTGCTGCTGGGCGTGCTGCTGATCGGCTTTGCCGTGATGGATGGCTTTGACCTGGGCACCGGCATGCTGCTGCCTTTCCTGGGCAAGAACGATGTGGAGCGCCGCGTCATCATCAACGCGGTGGGCCCCACCTGGGAAGGCAACCAGGTCTGGTTGATTCTGGGCGGCGGCGCCATCTTTGCCGCCTGGCCCCAGCTGTATGCCGTGTCCTTCTCGGGCTTTTACCTGGCGATGTTCGTGATCCTGATCGGTTTGATTCTGCGCCCTGTTGCCTTCAAATACCGCAGCAAGAACGAATCCAAGGCCTGGCGCAATGGCTGGGACTGGGCATTGTTCGCGGGTGGCTTCATCCCCACCCTGATCTGTGGCGTAGCGCTGGGCAACGTGTTGCAAGGCGTTCCCTTCCGCCTGACACCGGAGCTGTTCATCCACTACGACGGCAGTTTCTTCGGCCTGCTCAACCCGTTTGCCATCCTTACGGGTCTGGTCTCCGTCGCCATGCTGACCATGCACGGCGCCGCCTGGCTGGGCATCAAGACCGAAGGCGCGGTTGCGCAGCGTGCCCGCACCGTGGGCTCCATTGCCGCCATCCTGACCGCCGTGCTGTTTGCGCTAGCCGGCGTCGTGCTGTGGAAATTTGTGGATGGTTATGCCATTACCTCTGCCGTGAACACCACCGGCCCGTCCAACCCGCTGTTCAAGACCGCCGCCCACATGCCCGGCGCGTGGATGGCCAACTACAGCAAGTACCCCTGGACCACGGCCGCACCTGTTCTGGGTGTCCTGGGCTGCCTGATTGCTGCAGTGCTGATGCGCGCACGCAAGGAAGGCCTGGCCATGATCTTCAGTGGCCTGGGTATCGCCGGAATCATTCTGACTGTGGGTGCATCCATGTTCCCCATGATCCTGCCTTCTACCGTCGATCCGCGTTTCAGCCTGACCGTCTGGGATTCTTCGTCCAGCCACATGACCTTGTTCATCATGCTGGTGTGCACCCTCATCTTCCTGCCGATCATCCTGGCCTACACCACCTGGGTGTACCGCGTGCTGTGGGGCAAGGTCGATGAAAAGCAGATTCGTGAAGGCAGCGGCCACGCCTACTGAGGCTGGGCTGCATATCAAAAGAAAGGATTATTTATGTGGTATTTCGCCTGGATCCTCGGACTTCCGCTGGCAGCCGCGTTTGCCGTGCTCAACGCGATGTGGTTTGAAATGACCGAAGACCAAAAGCTGCGTGACCAGTTGATGAACGACCCGAACGCCAACTGAAGGAACGCAGCCGCCGCCCCTGCCGCAAAAGGGACGGGCTTGATACGAAAGGCCCTGGCACCATGCCAGGGCCTTTTTATTGCTATTAATTTTGAATATCAAGCGCAATACAGAAAAGCGCCTGCACCTGATTTCACTTGCATCGGATGACGAAAATCACCGTGCACCACGCAGCTCGGCCAGTGAATGTTTCTGACGCCCGGTGGCGTCAAAGTTGGTGGGCGAAAGCCATGCCTGGAATGCTGCAGCGGCTTTTGGCCAGTCGCTGTCGATGATGGCGAACCACGCCGTATCGCGGCTGCGCCCCTTGTACACCACCGCCTGGCGGAAGATGCCTTCAAAACTGAAGCCCAGGCGCTGTGCTGTCTTGCGTGAAGGCTCGTTGAAGTGATCACATTTCCACTCATAGCGCCGATAACCCAGTTGATCGAACACATAGGCCATCAGCAGATACTGCGCCTCGGTCGAGATCAGCGTTTGCTGCAGCAGTGGAGAGAAGGTGACGCTGCCAACCTCAATCACGCCATTTTTCGGGTCGATCCGCATCAGCGCCATGGTGCCCACGGCCTTGCCGCTGGCCAGATCGATCACGGCATAGTGGCGCGGATCGGCGCTCGTCTCCACACTTTCCAGGTAGGCGTGGTACGCCTGCGCATCGGCAAAGGGTCCTACGGCCATATAGGTCCACAAACGGACATCAGGGGCACTGCTGAAGGCCGCATGCAGATCGGCGGCGTGCCGCCCGGCATTGATGGGCTCCAGCCGGCAAAACCGGCCTTCGAGGGTGACGGGCGCGGGCAGCTCGCGCGGTGCCCAGTCGGGCAGTTCACAGCCAATGGCTTGGCCAAATTCGTTGGTACGGTCAGTCATGCCGGGCAGCTCCAGGGGCAAAAACAAAACCCCAGTGTGACAGCATGGTGGCTTTCAGAGCAACCGGCTATCTGCTGGACATCCGCCCGGTTTCATGGCACCGTTCTCAGGCGCCGGTCAATTCTGCGTGTCTTCCGAAAACAGCTTCCACTCGCTGCCCACCTTGCGCCAGTACTGGCGCAGCGACAGGGGCTCGGCCTGGTTCTTTCCCTTGAGGCGGAAATTGGCAATGCGAATCTCGCCTTGTGCATCTTTCCAGGCGAAGACTGATATGTCCTGCAAGCCGGCGCCGCCTTTGAAGACCGTCGCCATGCGCTCCTGCATGGCCTGTCCGCCCGCCGAGCTTCGCCAGTCTGGCTGGTAGAGCGGCGACAGCGCCGCCTGCGCATCCGCCTGACTCCATCCCTGCTGCCAGCGGTCCAACACGGAGAGGAAAGCGTCCCGCTCACGACCCATGCCCGCGTCGGCAGCCGCGACCCAGTGCAGGCGCTCACGCACCAGCACAGGTGAGAGGCGTCCCACGGTACGCATCAGGTGCGTCAGATCGGTATTGGCAAGCACCATGCAGCCGTCGCTCGCAAGCGGCAGGCGGGCAAACTGGTCTGGCGGCGTACCATGAAGCCAGATGCCGCTGCCCGAGCGCCCGACCACCTTGTCCCAGTCATTGGGGTAGTTCACCGTCAGGGCGCCCTTGCCGTAGAACTCCGGCAGCTTGGGGCCGGGAATCTGCCTGCCGATGAAATACACCCCTTCGGGCGTGCGTTGGTCACCCTCTTCGAGTTTTCCCATGCCCAGCTTGCCGACAGAGACGTAATAGTCGCCCGTCAAGCGCAGCTTGCCGCCTTCATTGGCAAACAGATACAGCCGCGACTTGCTCGCATCAATGGCAATTGCCTGGCGCACCGAGGGCGCCAGCGCCAGAAACTCCGCAGGAATGCTGCCAATCGCTGGCAAGGCATTGGCGCCCTGCACGCGGCGCTTGATCTCGTCCTGCAAGCCGCGCAACTGCTCCATGCTGTCTGCGCCGGGCGCTGCACTGGGTTGTGGCGTATGTTTGACCCGCATGGCTCCCGCCTCCGGCAACGGCGCAGGAGACAGCGCCCCCGCATGGCCGGTCTTGTAGCGCAGCAAATCGGCATACACCAACTGCGCAGCCTGAAAATGCGGTACGTCTGATGTCAGCCGGGATGCCTCCTGCAAAGCCACATCCAGTTTTTGCTGCTGTACCAGATCAATCACCTTCAACAAGCGCGCTTCGGCACTGGCGTGAATGGCGACAGGCACCGCTGCTGCCACGGGCACAGCGGCCAGCGCAGCGATGTTTTTGCTGCCTTTGGCAGGCTCGGAGGCCTTGGCTTTTTTCGCGCGCCGGCTTTCCTTGGCGGATGCAGCAGATTTGGCCGAAGAGCCTGCAGCCGCACGCTGGCTCTGCGTGGCACTGCCGGTTTTGCTTTCCGCTGCCTTTTTGGCATGCGCAACACCGAGCGCGCCGCTTGCGGCGACCGCCAGTGCTCCCATGGCCAACGGCCGCCAAAATTGCTTGCTAAAAGGCATTGCCCAGACATCCTCATCCCGCCACCCGACCACAGGTGGCGCGCTGCGCATGATACCGCGCCGCTCTATCCCTCAGACGCTATTGGTGCGAGATGGCTCGCAGCATCACCCCCCGGTTGCTTCGCGGACGATGTGCCACTGCCCTTTCTCATGGCGCAGGCTCAAGGTCTTGCGGGTGGTGGTCTTGAGCGAGCCCGCCGCATAGTACTGGCGGAACTTGGCCGTAGCCTGATCGCCATCCAGGCTGACCTGCAGGTTCTGCACTTTTACATCGATTGACTGCTTGCCGACAATCCGTGCCCTGCGCTCCTCTTTCCAGGCCGCAAGGCTGCCTCCGCCGGCCGGCTGGAACTTGTCGCTGTATGCATCCAGATAGGCTGTCATGTCCTTTTTCTCCCAGGCTGCCGCCCAGGCATGCACGGCGCGCTCCACCTCTGCCACCGCGCTTTGGCGTGCGGCGGGCTTGGCCTCCGCGACGGCAGCAGGCTTGGCTGCTGGCTCGTCCTTGGGCTTGGCGCTTGCTGCAGGTTGGGCCGGGGCTGGAGCAGGCGCCAAGGGTGCCGGTGCAGGCGCAACCGGCGCGGCAACGGGAGCCGGCGCTGGTGCAGGTGCCGCAGGTTTGGCAACAGGCGCCGACTCTGCCTTGGCGACCACAACGGGTTCGGGCTTGGCCACAGGTTGTGGTTTGGGTGGCTGCAAAGGCTCGGGCTTTGCTTCGGGCTTGGGCTCCGGCTTTCGTTCAGGCGCAGTTTCGGCCTTGGCCGGTGCTTTCACCGCCGACGGTGCCGCAGCACTTCCGGCATCGGCCACTACGGTTTTTCCGCGGCTGGCAGTTCCGGGCACGATCTGGGTGATCAGCGCCAGCTTGGGACGAATGTCCTGCCGCGAGCCGTCCAGTTGCAAAGCCTTGGAATAGGCCTCGCTCGCCATACGCGCATACAGGTCTCCCAGGTTTTCGTGGGCGGTGGAATAGCTGGGGTTGGTGCGAATCGCCTGCTCCAGCGCCTCGGCAGCCTTGCGCTCCTGCCCATCGGCGGCATACAGAACCGCCAGGTTGTTATAAGGCTCGGGCATGTTGGGATATTCGCGCGTCAAGGCCGAGAAAATCTTGATCGCCTGTGCATTCTGCTTTTGCTCGGTGGCAATCACCCCGCGCAAAAAGCGCATCTCCACGTCTGCCGGGTTCTGCTGCAGATGGCTATCGGCCTGCTTGGCAGCCAGATCCGCCTTCCCCTGCTCCAGCAACTGCGTTACCTCTTCGGCAGCGCGGGCCGCCAATGCAGGCAGGCCATGCAGCGCCACGCCACACCCCAGCAATAGCGCGGCCCAGTTGCGATGCCAGTACAAGCGGCGATTGGGTTGCACAGGCGGCAAGACGTGAGGCGCAGTCTTCATAAGCAATGGTTCTCTCTGCAATGGCTGGAAAAGGCAGGCAAGGCTGCCGGACACCCAAATGAGCGACATTGTGAGCCACTTGCGCATGCGTGCGACCAAAGGTCGCCGATTATACATTTAGATACATTCATTTTTATCGATAACGCGGACGCATAAGCAGCGGTGACTCAAGCGCCATCAGCATAAGCCATCAGCATTTGCGGGCAATGCGTATTTTCGGCTCCGGATCAGCACGAATGCGCTTTTCGGCGCACCCCAGGGTAAACGCCAATCAAGACAAAAAGCTACGGCTGCGTGGTGCCGACGTTACGTAACGTTCCCCGTAACACGGCAAGAAACAGCACCGACCCATCCCCATGCCTATCGACGCGGGAGAAAAACACATCAAATGAATCAATAAGTTAGAAGCATCTCATTTTTCACCCCGCTGTTTCCACATGTTGGCACGCCTATTGCGCTAGCTCTGGGTATCTGCCGTCTGGCTTTGTTTCCGGACCGGCCGCAAAACCAATTTTTAAAGGGAAACAGTACATGACCGCCGCCAACACATCGACCCTCTGCGTGACCAACGATGCCGCCAAATCCGGCGACGGTGCAAAAATGGCTTCCGCCTCGCTCACCCAAGCGTCTGCCGGTGTGCAGATCGTGCGTGGTGGCCAGTCAACGGCTGCTCAGGCAGGAGGCAAGCTGCAGATCGGCGACACCATCGTGGTTCCGGCTGGCGGCAACGCCCAAGCCGTCATCACCAACCATGACGGGCAATCGCAGATCGCCACATTGGCGGCCAATACCGAAGCCACTCTGGATAGCTGCGATAGTGGCGGCGCTGCGGGTGTGGCGGCATTCACCGCGGCCTCGGGCAGCGTGGAAACCGTTCCTGCAGCCGCAGATGTGGCCTCTCCTGCTGCCAAAGTAGAAGCAGCCGACAGCAACGACGATGCAGGTGGCGCCGTTCTGGGCGATTTCCTGCTTGCCAGCTTGGTCGGCATTGGCGGCGGCGTGCTTGCAGGCGCCCTGCTGAACAGCGGTGACGATGACGATGATTCCAAGCCCACCAACCCAGGGACCGAAGAGCCCGGCATGACCGATCCGACGGACTCGACGGATCCAACGGACTCGACCAATCCTACGGATACGACCAATCCTACGGACCCGACCAACCCTACGGACTCGACCAACCCTACGGACCCGACCAACCCTACGGACTCGACCAATCCTACGGATACGACCAATCCTACGGACCCGACCAACCCTACGGATCCGACCAACCCTACGGACTCGACCAACCCTACGGATCCGACCCATCCTACGGATCCGACCCATCCTACGGACCCAACCCATCCTACGGATCCGACCCATCCTACGGATCCGACCCATCCTACGGATCCGACCCATCCTACGGATC
>NZ_JBEBNZ010000002.1:0-364870 GCF_040396735.1 Comamonas odontotermitis | reverse complement strand
CGGTCTGCACTGCTGGTGCCAACCCAATGCCTGCGCAGTGCCAGGGCACGACGACAACCACGGTCAATGCACCGCGCCTTGATCTGGTCAAGACGCTGAACGGTACGCTCACCGTGGGCAATGCGGCGAGCTACACCATCACGGTGACGAACAACGGCCAGGCTGCCACCTCGGCGGCAGCCACTGTCACCGACAACATCCCGGCAGGCTTGGCGATTGGCACCCCGCTGCCCAATGGCTGCACGGCCAACGGCCAGGCGGTGAGCTGCACTATCCCGACGGGCTTGGCCATTGGTGGACAGGCTACCTTCACGGTGACCGTGACGCCGGACGACACGGTCAATGGCCAGCAAGTGAGCAACACGGCCAGTGTGACGGGCGGGGGCGATCCGACTTGCCCTGCAGCTGCGCACTGCCAGGGCACGACCACCGGCACGGTGAGCGCGCCCGAGCTGCACCTGGCGAAGACGGCCAATCCCGTCTCCTTCACGGTGGGCGAGCAGGGCACGTACACGCTGACGGTGGCCAACCAGGGCACGGCAGCGACCACTGGCAACACCACGGTGACCGACACCGTTCCTGCAGGCCTGACCATCGGCACGCTGCCGGCAAACTGCACGGCCAATGGCCAGCAGCTGAGCTGCACGGTGGGCGTGCTGGGCGCGACCAACGGCACCGCCACCATCACCATTCCGGTGACGGCGCAGCAGGCTGTGGACGGCCAGACGGTGCAGAACGCGGCGCGCGTGACCGGTGGGGGGGACCCAGGCTGCACTGCCACGACCAGCCCGCTGCCGGCACGCTGCCAGGCACAGGTGCCGGTACCTGTGGTATCGCCTGCGCTGCATGTGGAGAAAACCGCCAGCACGCAGTCCTTCTCGATCGGTGTGGCGGCGAGCTACACCATCAAGGTGACCAACGTGGGCACGGTGGAGACGGAAGGCGACTGGACGGTGATCGATGTCATCCCTGGTGGCCTGACCATTGGCACGCCGCTGCCTGATGGCTGCACGGTTTCGGGCCAGCAGGTGACCTGCACCTCAGACCTGGTGCTGACGGCAGGGGGCTCTGGCGTGAGCTTTGTGATCCCGGTGACGCCGACAGCGGCAGCGGTGCCGAGCGTGACGAATACGGCGACGGTGCAGGGCGGCGGTGATCCGCATTGCCCGATGCCCAACAACGCCAACTGCACCAGCACCATCACCACGCCGGTGAATGCGCAAGCAGACATGGCCGCCACCGGACCCACCACGGTGCCCGCCACGGTGGGCCAGCCGGTGAGCGTGACGACCAGTTGTATCAACAATGGCCCGGACGCAGCCGCCAACGCCACCTGCACGGTGACTGGCGCCCCTGCTGGTGCCATTACGGTGTGCACGCCCACGCCGCCGGTAGCAAGCCTGGCCAATGGCCAAGCCATCAGCTGTGTGACCACGTTCACGCCGGTAGATACGGTATTGGTGACCTTGACGACTACGGCCGGCAGCACCACGACGGATCCGAACCCGGACAACAACGTGGCCAACACCACGGTGCAGCCGGGAGCGACGCCGACGGCCGACATGGCTGCTACCGCCCCGACTACCGTGCCTGCAACCTTGGGTCAGCCGGTGAGCGTGACGACCACTTGCACCAACAATGGTCCCAGCGCGGCTGCCAATGCCACCTGCGCGGTGACTGGCGCCCCTGCCGGTGCCACCACGGTATGTACGCCTACGCCGCCGGTGGCAAGCTTGGCCAATGGCCAGGCCATCAGCTGCGTGACCACCTTCACGCCTGCCGATGCCACGCCGGTGACGCTAACGACTACGGCTGGCAGCACCACGGCAGACCCGAACCCGGGCAACAACGTGGCCAACACCACGGTGCAGCCGGGAGTGACGCCGACGGCCGACATGGCCGCCACCGCACCGACCAACGTGCCCGCCACGGTGGGCCAGCCGGTGAGCGTGACGACCACTTGCACCAACAATGGTCCCAGCGCGGCTGCCAATGCCACCTGCGCGGTGACTGGCGCCCCTGCCGGTGCCACCACGGTATGTACGCCTACGCCGCCGGTGGCAAGCTTGGCCAATGGCCAGGCCATCAGCTGCGTGACCACCTTCACGCCTGCCGATGCCACGCCGGTGACGCTAACGACTACGGCTGGCAGCACCACGGCAGACCCGAACCCGGGCAACAACGTGGCCAGCACCACGGTGCAACCGGTCACGCCGGGGGCCGTCACGGTCAGAAAGACGCTGAATGTCGGTACGGTGACCCCTGTCATCGGCGGCCAGGCGATCGTCTATGACCTGATGGCCACGAATGCCGGAAATACGGCGGTGTCGGACCATGCCTTCTTTGAAGTGGTACCGGCCAACACCACGTACTCGGGTGTGATCACTGGTGCTACGGCCAACTGTGCGGCCGGTGCGGCGGCAGGCAGCGTGTGCACGGTGACTCTGGCGAGCGTGCCGGCCAATGGCACGGCCACTGCGTCGATCACATTCACGGCGGTCAATCCGATGCCTGCGGGAGTGACGAGTATCGCCAACATGATCACCGACAACACCAGGACCGCACCGGCAGGTTGCCCAATCCCGATGGACGAGAACGGCATGGCCAAATCCGGGCTGTTTGCCAAGGCCGGTGAGGCGACACCGATGTGTCCGCAGCCGCCAGCTTCGACCTGTGATGCGGCCAGCGCTGCGGCAGGCCATTGCGTACAAACTGCGGTCAAGCCCCAGGTCGGGTCAAATCCCGCCAAGGTACCGGTTGATAGTTGGTGGATGCTGGCCTTGTTGTCTCTGCTGCTGTGCGGGAGTGTGGCAGCGGCCAAGAGCGGCTGGCGTGCTCGATGAGGTATGCGATCCCTACTGTCCAATTTGTAAAGGATTTACGAAAAGGATAGTAGGGGACCGCTACGAAAGATGAGCCCGATAAAGTTCTTTAGGAATCAGGCTTGGCCAATAGCTCGACGTTGGGCTGATATAGGTTTTTGAACATGAATGCACGGCATTTGAAGCATTTTTTGCTATTGGCGGAGACCTTACATTTCGGAAGAACTGCTAAGAAACTAAAAATATCTCAACCAACGCTTACTTTTGTAATAAAAAACCTAGAGTTGGAGTTTGGTGGTCCTCTTTTTATACGTAGTACCAAGAGAACCCAGTTAACAGAGAGAGGAATGCTAATGCTAAATCCAGTGCGTCGAGTGGTCGATGCATTGGAGGATGCATTATTGACTTCCGCATCCCTCACCTCTGGCGAGACGGGTATTCTCACAATCGCCTTTCCCAGTGGTGCTGCACACCATTTACTGCCTCAAGTGCTGCCACAGTTTGCTTCAAAATACCCGAATGTGAATCTACAGTTGCAAGAGTCAACGTCGTCAGAGACGGTCGATTTGCTGGATGCTGGCAGCATAGATATCGGCATCATTCACTACCCTATAGTTTCCAATCGTCCTTATTTTCCTATCCCAGGAGAGGAGGATGAACTAGTGGCGGTATTTCCCAAAGGGCATCCACTGGCTACCAAAGAACAGATTAAATTGGTGGATCTGGCCGGATATCCTTTTGTGGGCTTCGAAAAATCTCAGGCGATGTCGCTGGAGGCTGTAATTTCGTTCGCATGCCAACAGGCTGGGTTCACGCCGCGTGTGGTTCAACAGGCTCGTCAGATTGATACGATTATTAATCTGGTACACAGCGGAGTGGGCGTCGCGTTGGTGCCAAAGGCCTGTGCTGAAACATATAAGCATGTAATCGCAGTGCAGCCATTGGTGGAATCATCAAGAGTGTTGCATATTGGATTGGCCACTATTTTTGATGAAAACAATGAAAAAGCTACGGTTAAAAACTTTCTAAAAATTATAGGTGTAGAAGAAATATAATTTTCTTTGACCGAGTAGGAGTTGAAGCCTAAACATTATATTAAATTTGATAATGATGTCGATGTTAAATTTTATTGTTGAAAAGGAATTTCAAATTATTGCTGATGGAGGCGGTGAAGAATAAGTCTGCGAGGTGTTGAATGCTTCAAGCGAGGCATTCTTTCCATATTCGGGGTGACGTGCATGGCTATCCTGCTTGGTATCAATGACATTGGTTACCAGGCTTTTAGGGTTCCCTCAAAAAATGCAACTGCCCATGAGTTGATTGCGGCTGTTTCGGAAGCAGTGTTTTCATAAAAACCAGTGTCATCCATACCCAGGTTCAACCGCCACTTGACCATGAATTGCATGCCGGTCTCGCGTGATCTCCTGGCGCTTAGCAGTTAGGATCCGGCGTTGATTGCCGCACGCGCCTGCTTGCATATCGCCCCGCAGAGGTCTGCTGGCTCTTCCTGTTCCAGCGCGGCCAGCGATACACGCAACAATGCAGAGGCAGTCGGGTCGCCGCGCTGCTGAAGGGCCAAGCCATTTAGCACATCGAGCCGCGCCTGCCAGGCGGGGGCCTTGGCGTCCTGCTCAAGCACTTGTGCATTGGCACCGCGCAACCACTCCTGAGCTGCATCTAGCTCGCCAAGCGAGATGAGGCTGGCGGCCAGCCAGAATCCGGCCTCGGCTGTGGCTGGGTTTTCCGCACCGAGTCGGCGCAGCAGCTGCGAGTAGGCGGTCTGCAGACGCGGCACAGCTTCGATAGCGCGACCCGACTCGTAGAGGTACTGGCCCAGACTGGTCAGCTGCAGGTCGGTATCGATATAGTCGCCCCCATAGTGAGCGCGTAGCTTTTCGTGCGCCTCAGTGGCATAGTTGATGGCGGCGGGCCAGTCTTGTTGCCAGCGCTTGATCTCAGCCAGGCTGCTTGCAATGGCTACTCTGCGGGCATGACGCGGTCCAAGGAGAGGGAGCACGAGGCTCTGCGCAGCTAACATGTTTGCTTGGGCGCCAATGGCATCGCCCTGCTGCAGGATGGCATTGGCCCTTAAAGTTTGCACCAGGCTGGTTCGCTGTATATAGCCCTCGCCACGCGCAGCGACTTCCTCCAGCATGTGTTCACTTTTCTGCTGAGCTTCCTGTGCTTGACCGGTGCGGGTCAGTACCATGATCTCGTATATCCGTAACCAGTCCCAGTCGGACTGGTTGTAGGGAACCCCCTGGCTGTGTAACGTGATCGCGGTGCGGAATTCGGCCAGTGCTTTGCTCGATTCCCGTCGGTGCAAGTGGTACACCCCCCTGGCATACGCTCGTAGATAACGTGTGAGGGGGGCGGCACTGCCTTGGGTCAGTCTGTCGAAGGTGTCGAGCTGGGCCAGCGCTTCACCAAACTTGCCATGGCGCGCGTGGTAGCGTATCAGCATGGAGCGCGCTGTCAGAGTGTTTCTGTCCTGGGCGCCATACACCTGCTCGTAGAGGATGAGGGCGCGTCGCTCCTCGTCCTCAGCTTCGCCCTTCAGCCCCATAGTATTGAAGACCGTGGCGAAATTGGCGCGCAGGTCTGCTTCAATCGCGGGCTGATCCCCAAAACGTTGCGACAGCTTGTCGCGCATGTCAAGCAGCATGTCTTTTACAAGCGCCCCCTGCCCACGGGCAATGATGGGATTGTGTTGGAATAGGTCGCTGCTAATGAACTGATTGATGGCAATGGCACGGTCGAGCTCGTGCTGTACCGCCCTGTAGAACCACAGCGCAACGCTGGTACAGGTGATCAGTGCCACAACTAGTGCGATCAGGTATGGACGGCGAGCGCGGCTGCGAGTGAGCGCCTCCTGCGCGGCCTGGGCTCGTGTCCGAGCCTCGGCAGTGGCTTGTGCGTGTTGGCGCCGCGCCTCGCGCTGGTGCAAACGAGCGGCCAACTCGGCTGCACTGCTCAGGCGCCGAGCCGGATTGCCATCCGTGGCAAGGCGGATGTCTTCCTGTAACAGTGGATCGCCCACATCCTCCTCCCATCCTGGCACCAGTGGCTTATTCAGCGCGCCGGCAATCAGTTGGTACAGGATCACGCCCAGCGCATAGACGTCGCTCTGTGCCGTGGGGGTGTGGCCGGCGATGGTTTCAGGGGCGAGATACAGCGGTGTGCCGCTCATGGCATCTTCACTCAGTTGCTGGGTCACCGTCATCCCCAGGCGGGTGATGCCCAGCTCCTCTAGCCGCGAGGGATCGGTCAGGCGACCGCTGCCGAAGTCGGTCAACCGCAGCAACCAGCCGTCAGCCTGTGGGGCGATAAGTACATTCGCGGGTTTCAGATCCTTATGCAGTATCCCCACCCCATGTGCAGCGGCCACAGCATCGGTCAGTTGCAGGAAGAGCTGTATCCGCTGCTCCTCGCCGAGTGGAGCCAGGTGGTTCTTGGCCCAATCGAGCAGATTGTCGCCGCCGTATTCGCATTCGAGGAAAAACGGTGCCGTTTCGAAGTTCCAGTCGATGACTCGGGTAAAGTGCGCCTCGTCGTCCAGGCTTTCGGCCAGCACGCGCGCGAGCGTCGCCTCGCGTTTGAGAGCACGCAGCCGGTCTCCATCGGCGCCGAACTTGTAGACGCGCAGATCATGCGTCTTTGAATGCTCGGCGAGCCACACTTCGTTACCAGGTCGACTACCCAGCAGGCGCACGAGCACGAAGTTGGGCCGCTCGGGCACGGGTTGGCCAGCTACAAGCTCCATGCGGCTTTCGAGCACCCTGCCTACTGCCGTCCGCTCGACTGGGCTCGCCAGTCGGTAGCCAATGCGCGGCTGGGTAACGATCAGTTCGGCATTGGTCTCACCAAGCGCGCGTCGCAGCTTGTTAATCGCATTCGGCAGCACCTTGTCGACCGTGACACGACCGGCCCAGATCTCGCCAAGCAATTCATCCTTGGTGACCACCTCCCCAGCATGGCGCAACAGGTAAAGCAGCACCTCAAGCGCGCGCCGCTCTACATCGACCGGCAGCCCCGCCACGCGCAGTTCGAACCGAGCTTCGTCAAACTCAGCGGTCCCGAAGCGATAACGATAGGAGGTTTTGTCGGAAGGTTCGTCTCCGCTGTTCATGGTGTGTAGTCGGCTCCAAGGGGACGCTAGCGACGGAAAGGGAAGTCGCTGGCAATGTCTCGATTGTCGCCAACTTGTCCTTGAAACCGAGGTTCTTGGAGGGGGTGTTCACGATGCGTTACCGATTCGTTACCGCGAAGTTGCTCAGGCGTGCCGACAGTAGTGGCCCGTTCGCGCCTAATTGCTCTTGGCTCGCGGCCGAACCAGTCGCATTTCCCTTCCTGCTTGAGAAAAATAAATGCTATCAATTACCTCCTTGTTGCACCGGACTGCTGTCAAGCTGCTATTTCTTGGCGTAACCTTGCTATCCGGCCTAGCTAGTGCCGCCACTCCTTACGTCACCATTCCGGGCTTGCCGCTGCAGATACGTGTGGGTGAGGACAATTCGTTCCAGATTACGAGCAACGAGGTTTCGGGTAGAGGGCTGATTCAGCCCTACGACACAGTAGACGGCACGGCTGACATGGGTTTCGTGGTCGCCTGGTCGGGTGCACTGTTCAAGCCGGATTTCAGTCAGCATCCAGGTACGCACATCACGGATATCGCTCTCGACGGTACGCCGTATACACCGCAATCACTGAGCCCGGTGTCGGGGAGCGGTACGCAGTCTGATCCCTTCACGGTGACGGTGAAGACGGGCCTGGGAACGACCGGTGTTACTGCAACCCTCACAGTGCAATATGTCAATGGCAATCACTACTTCACCAAGGCATTGAAGCTGGATAACTCCCCAGCAGGTTCGACGCGTGATGCCAAGATCTTTCTTGGCGCAGCCGTGGCTTCGCCGCTGGGTGACGGCTGGACGCGTCCCTATCTGGAGACCGCAACCACCAGCGTCGGCGGTCACGGGCAGGCCACAGGTGCACCGGCTAGCAATGGTTGCGCGGTGGCGGGATCGAGCCCTTATTCGATGCTGTTGGTCCCGGAAACTGCGCCCGATGCCTACTTCGCCGGATACTTTAATTCCATCTGGAGGCAAATTGACCGTGCCCAGCTGGAAAATCGGGTTGATACGTCTTGTGATGAGAACGGTGGCGCCCTGCAATGGAACCGCGCGTTGGCTCCGGCTGGCTCGGTCATGGTGCAGTCTCGCATGTCGTTCAGCGAGATTGCTGCTCCCGCCGAGTTCAAGCTTCAGTCGGTCACGCCTTCCAGCCTGGCGGCTGGCGCGAGCGTAGATGTCACACTGAATGGCTTCGGCTTCCAGCCTGCCACTACGTTCGATTTTGGCTCAGGCATCTCGGTAAGCAACCTCGCCATCACCAGCACCAGTACAGCTAGCGCCACGCTCAACGCGGCCCCCAGTGCCGCACCTGGCCCGCGCGATGTTCGGGCGACGCAGGCTTCTGGCGGTGTAAGCACGACATTGTCGGCTGGCATCTCCGTGGCTGCGGCGCCGGGTCGTTACACCATCGGCGGCACAGTGTCGGGCTTGGTCGGCAGTGGCCTGGTTCTGGCCGAGGGCAGTAGCGGTCAGACCTTGCCGGTCAACGCGAACGGCAATTTCGGCTTTCCTGCCACGCTGGCGGATGCCTCGGCCTACGCGGTAACGGTTTCGTCCCAGCCGACCTTGCCTGCGCAAACTTGCAGCGTCGCCCAAAGCAGTGGCACGGTAAGCGGCGCGAATGTCAACGACATCACCGTGACCTGCGTCGTGACCGGGCAGGCACCTACGGCGCTGACGCTGATGGCCACGCCTAACCCCATCGTAGCTGGACAGCCCATCACCTTGACCGCGACGGTAACGCCCACATCCAAGCGGGCTACCGCCAAATTCACCAAAGCGGACATCGCCAAAGCCGCAGCCAGCGGCTCGGTCACCTTCAACGACAACGGTATACCCATCGGTAGCGCACCTGTGGGACCTGACGGAACGGCGAGCTTGACGACCAGCAACCTATCCGTGGGCATACATGCACTGACCGCCAACTATAGTGGCGACGCGGCAAACGCCCCGAGCGATACACAGGCGCCATTGAGCGTGGTAGTGCGTGACGGCTCTGCCTCATCCTCACCCATAGGAGTGCCTACATTGTCGGCCTGGGCCTTGCTGGCATTGAGCCTGGGGCTGTTTGGTCTGGGGTGGGCGCGACGTCGGGACGCCTGACTCTGAAAGGGCATGGGTTTGGCTGAGAATGTCAAGCGTCTTTCAGCCCGGTGCCCCTCTTTTCCCCACGCTCCTTGTATCAGTCCACTCACAATGAACTGGAAGACGTACAACGCCGCGCTTGAAAGCGCGAGGCGACCTTTGGTTTACTACATAATTGCACCTGGGATTGGGATGTCTCGACCTCTAAATGATTTATATAGCTAGGCATTTTTGTAGTGAACTAAAGACTTATCGCCTCTGTCATGTAGTGCAAGTTAGATTCTGCTGCATCCAAAGGTATGGAAGCCTTGCCCGAAATCCTTGGTTTTCATCTTGCACAAATAGCTAGATCGAAAGAAGGCCTCATCGAAAGATTGAGGATTATCCCTTCTAATCAGATATGTGGGATTCTGCGGAATATGGATCAGCCCCACCACATCATCCATCAAAACACATAGGGCACTTGCCCAGGCTTTGTGAATACGGCTGTACATATTTTCACTCTCTAGGTTGAACTCACCAATATGGGTATATGCGTCGTGGTTCAGTAGAAGAGTAACATGATAGTGAACCCTGCCAGTGCTACTTATTTCTCGTACCCATGTATATCGTACATCCGTTTCATGAACGCGATGTCCCAATTTACGACTTCTGTGTTGGGAACACTGAATCTGAGAGCGCAGAGATGAAAAGAATTTATTGATTAAGCCATTGTCATTCATTCCTGCTGAAAAGTAGTTGTCAGGAATATGCAGATCGAATCGCATCGCACATACACGAGGATATTTTTCTAATGCTTTGTTAAAGCAATTCAGTGTCCTCGAAAGATTTTCTTTAATTAATGGGCCGTGATTGATTTGCACCTCATGACCTTGATAGAAGGAGTCGTGATGGAGGTGATTATTTGTGTTGAATGGGTTGCGTTTCATGATGTATGCATTGAGGTTGTTGAATGCATACACTTTGACTTCGATGGAAAATATTCATCTTTAGATATCAATGATCGGTATTGATCTGATTGCATTGATTTCTATCGGCTGCGATGAATTGAATGGGTTGGGTTGGCTCGCGTTAAATCATTGAGATTTATGTTGTTGCTAATCCTTTTAATTTCTTAATTAATAATACTTAAACATACAACAGTAGATGGATGTTGGTGAAGGTCGTTGTTGAAAATAACCAGAGGATATAGCAAAGAGTGGCTTGTTGGCAACTCTTTGTTTTTGTTTTTCACTCTTGAAAATAATTAATTGATGGCCCGATCTCTGGCAGAAATTCGGCTCTGAATCCAAGTATCAACTTCCGACTCCAACCAGCCGACTGCACGCAATCCCAAAGGGATGGGCTTAGGGAAGGCTGCATCTTTGACGAGCATGTACAGAGTTGTCTTCCCAAGACTTGTTTTGAACAAAACTTCTTTCAGCTTTAATACACGCATGATGAATTCCAATGATTAAGACATTGGATGTGTCGATGCGAAGTAATTTCGATAAGTAAATTTCTCTGTTTCAGGCAGAAGTATCTTTTCAGTGAAACTTCTCAGAAGGGTTAGGGGTACCTGTGGTAATGCATATGCGGGTATTCATCTTCCGCATGCTCCCAGCAAAGAAACGCTTGGGGCAGCATCTAAGGCGTAGTTCGGCGCAATGATCGTGTTTGGAGAAATGCAGTTGCTTATAACGAATTGCAAAGATACTTTTGCGACTGTAGCAAAATTAGCAAAAGTAGCAGATTAAAAATTGTGCAATTTATATAGGGCTACTGGTTTTGAAAACGCCTTTCATTGTGGGATCATTGCCCTTCAGTCCGCCACCTTCGAATGCTTTTTGGTGGGCGGCGATGTGTGAAAGAGGGGAGCTAACTCCCAGATTTGACTGAAAGCTATTTCGCAAAACAATAGTCTTAGGCCTGTCGTTTTTGTTGTAGTAGATGAGGCCCCGATTCTCTAAGTTGGCAATTGCACGCTGTGCTTTTTCTTTTCCTCGAATGGAGTTCGTGGCTTTCTGATAGATATGGGTGACGTGAAATTGGTACCCCATCGGATTATTATGTCTTTCCAGCCATTGAAGCAGTACATTGCCCATGTCTTCATCAGATGGTTCATTTTTCACTGTTTTGATGAATTTAAGGTGTTGCGTTGTATACCATTGCAGTATGTGCCAAGCCGCATTAAGTGTCTTGATATCAATTTTCTCTTCAGTAGCAGTAAATGCATGGATTAATGCAGCAATTCTTGCCAGGTTGTTTCCAAGTTTTGAAGCCAGTGCATTGTGCCCGTGGAGTTCCCCATCGGGATTGATCAGTCGTTCAATTTTTGTACGACAAGCGATGTAGTTATTTTCTGCTTCGGGACTGAACTCTAGATTTTTATAGGCTTGATTGTTTGTTATTCTTTCAGCGCTATTTTGAAGCCAATGATGCATTTTTTCTTTGAATTGGTTTAATGCATTCGAATTGTTGTCTTGGGTTGATCTCTTCTGCTCAACTCGAGATCCCTGCATACTGGTAGGCATGGATAATAGGAACCGTGACAGCAAGCCAGAGTTGATTGCCAAGTAGTCTTTCTTGCTGAGGAAGTCGCTGAATGGTTGAAGCTGCATCATCAAAGAAATACTAAGACGCGCATTCTTGAGCTCATAGCTCTCTGAACCCATACGATCAATGTTGATGTAGGTGTCTCCATCCCACAGTTCATTGAATGGTCCAAGGCTTTGAAACGTTTTGCTCTCCAATACCGACAGGCCTTCACTGGATTGGATCGTTCCTGCAGGCCAATTCTCCGAGAGATTCTTTAGAAGAGCTCCTATGGTTGCATTCGAGTACAGCAGACGTAGTTGACGAGGGGGGGAAGGTTCTTTGTTTATTAGATCATCAAATTTATCGCGCAGAGAACTAAGGTCTTCATTATTTTTAATGGCATGCCGCATGGACTTGTCCAAATCTTCTCGTTGAAGATCCCAGATGTATTTTTCCCTTAGATAAGTCTTCAACTGATCTGCATGCAGCTGCTTCTGTCGCTCTTCAAATTCACGAATGGCTTGGGTGAATATTTTGTCTGTACCCGTTTTTCGCTCGCCGGATTCAGCAATTGTGACTACGAATAAGCTAGTAGGAATTGTCTCCCCTGTGGGTGCCAGAATGTTGATTGCACCTTGGCATGCGATTGCCATGGATGACAGCATCGAAGAAGCAATGAGTCCCATCGGAGCCTGTACTCTGCGCTGAACCTCATAGATAACCTCTGCCAGGTTTTTCGGTAATGTATCTATAGGAAACAAATCAGGGTTTGTAATGAAATTGATATTTCCAAAGGGGCTATGGAAGCTTGATTCACTCATCGGCTGTGATATTGACATATTTGTGTGCTATACAAGTAATCGGATTGGGGATGCTCATGAACTTAGCGCTTTGCGTCAATGAATTTTGCCCATTCTTGCATCATCTGGCGGCGCTTTTCTAGCGCGTCTCCACGTCGGTAGGCTGCCTCCACCTTGCTCTCCAAAGTGTGTGCAAGTGCCTGCTCGGCGACTTCTCTGGGGAAGTTGGTCTTCTCCCCAGCCCAGTCTCTGAATGTGGAGCGGAACCCATGGGGGACAGCATCGATATTCATGCGTCGCATGACTGCGGTCATCGTCATATCGGAAAGGGGCTGGCCTTTGGTGCCGGGAAATAGCAGCTCTGTTCCTGCAATACGTGGAAGTGATTTCAACAGATGAAGAGCCGCATCCGATAGCGGCACCCGGTGTTCCACTCCTGCTTTCATGCGCTCAGCAGGCACAGTCCAGATGGCGTTCTTGAAATCTATTTCTGTCCATATGGCACCTCTGACTTCTCCCGAGCGCGCTGCTGTCAGGATGATGAATTCCAGAGCGCGAGCAGCTATGCCGACACGTGACTGGAGGGCGGTCATGAACGAAGGTATGTCATCGACAGGCAGGGCGCGGTGGTGCTCCACCTTTTGGATCTTCGATGGCGCAGCTAGCACTTTGTCCAGATGGCCTTTCCAGCGGGCAGGGTTTTCGCCGCTGCGGTATTTACGCACTGCTGCCCAGTCCAAGACGGATTCAATGCGGCCGCGCAAACGGCTGGCCGTTTCATTCTTGCTGCTCCAGATAGGCTCGAGACACGCGAGCACATGGGGTAAGTCAATCACAGAGACGGCGAGGTCCGCGAGAGCGGGCATGGCATAGGTCTCGAGGGTGTTTTCCCATTGCTGGCGATGCTTGGCGTTTTTCCATTCGGAGGACTTGGCCTTGAGGAATTCTTCTGTGCACCAGCGGAAGGTTTTTTCTGTGGCTGCTTGCGCCAGGAGTGCTTGGCGCTGTTGGCGCCGGGGTGCCACGGGAGCATGCCCTTCACGAATGCTCTCGTGAATCTTCCAAGCGCGCTCCCGAGCTTCTGCTAGGCTCACCACAGGATAAGCGCCAAGCCCCATATCTTTGCGGGCATCTCCAACTTTGACCCGAAGCACCCAGCCTCGGTGGCCCGCAGATACGCGCAGGTGCAATCCTGCTACACCGCCTACGGCGTGGCGCCCCTCTGTTTTGAGGGCCGCCACGGCACGGTCTGAAAGTTGTTTGGCGATCTTTGGCATTGTGGGATTCCTTGATGGAGTTGTCCCACATTATGCCCACATAAAGTAATGAAAATAGTTGAATCTTGTTGAACGTTGTTGAACTATCTAATGATTTTAAAATGTTTAAAATCAAATGCTTATTGATTTACTAAGCACCGCATCGAACGCTATTCTGGAGGACTCCCTCTCCGCCATAGCATCGATAAATGCGGCTGTAGCTCA
Source organism: Comamonas odontotermitis (assembly GCF_040396735.1). Classification (GTDB taxonomy): domain Bacteria; phylum Pseudomonadota; class Gammaproteobacteria; order Burkholderiales; family Burkholderiaceae_C; genus Comamonas; species Comamonas odontotermitis_C. The sequence continues at coordinate 351,032 of NZ_JBEBNZ010000002.1, read as the reverse complement.
GCTGGATAGAGTACTTGGCTACGAACCAAGGGGTCGTGGGTTCGATTCCTGCCAGCCGCACCATATTGGAAAGCCTGCAATCTTCGGATTGCAGGCTTTTTCTTTGTCGTCATGCCAGCTTGTCTCCATGCTGCGGCGCAATTTGCTTAAATGGCGGGTATGAACAAAGCTTTCACCAAAGAGACCGATGCAGATGACGATGAGCTGCCGGAGTTGCCCAGGATTGCCGGCGGCAAGAATTACATCACGCCAGCAGGCTACCGCGCGCTGGAGGCTGAACTGCTGCAGTTGATTGATGATGAGCGCCCGAAGGTGGTGGAGGTCGTGCACTGGGCGGCCAGCAACGGGGACCGGTCTGAAAACGGTGATTACCTGTACGGCAAAAAGCGCTTGCGGGAGATCGATCGCCGTATTCGTTTTCTGACCAAGCGCATGGAGGCGGCCGAAGTGGTAGACCCGTCAGCGCACCACGGGAGCGATCAGGTGTACTTTGGCGCGACGGTCACTTACTGTGATCAGAATGGTTGCGAGGAACGCATTGTCATCATGGGCATTGATGAGGCTGACGCAAGCCGTGGTCAGGTGAGCTGGATTGCACCGATTGCGCGGGCTTTGCTCAAGGCCCGGGTCGGCGACGAGGTCCAACTGCCGACCCCGGGGGGCGTGCGCGTGCTGGAGGTACTGGATGTGGAGTATCCGCCACCCAAGGCTGCCTAATGGATCTGATATGCCTGTTGGAGTGTGAATGGTATTCAGGCTGCCGGCAGTATGCGATAGGCTCGCGATACATAGGATAGCTTGACGAGCTGACGCAGCATATGCTCCACCTGCTGGCGATCTCTCACTACCAGCACAAACTTCAGCTCCGTGGTGTTCATGGCGACTTCGTCGTCCATGGTGATATGGGTGATGTCAGAGCCCAGCGCGGCAATTTCCGCTGCGATCTTTCCCAGGACTCCCTTGCCATTGATGATGGTGACAACGACGCCGGTTTCGAAGTCGCCTTTGGGCTCGTCGGCCCATTCCACTTCGACAAAGCGCTCTGCGTCCTTGCTCAGCAACTTCTTGCAGACCGCGCAGTCACTGTTGTGAACGATCAGGCCTGCATTGCGATCCAGATAGCCTGCAACACTGTCTCCAGGTACCGGGCGGCAGCATTTGGCGTATTTGACTGCAGCGTTGTTGCCGCCATCGAGAACAACGGCACTGGTGACGGAGGAACTCTTGTTTTTATAGCGCTCCTGGGTCAGCAGCACGGCGTCGGGACGCATGCCCTGTTCTGCGAGCAGCTCCACCATTTGCTTGGCTGCGAACACCGCAATGCGCTTGCCCTGGCCAATGTCGCTGAACAGCTCTGACTTGTTGCGCGCGCCCAATCGCTCCAGCAGTCCATCCCAGGCTGCTTTTGCCTCGGGCAGCTGTGAAATGCCTTCAGCACGCAGAGCCTGCAGCAGCAGGCGCTCTCCCAGGACTGCCGTTTCACTTTGTCCCTGGGTCTTGAGGTAATAGCGAATCTTGGATTTGGCGCGCCCCGTGCGCACGATGGTGAGCCAGGAGGGGTGAGGCACGGCCTCAGGTGAAGTGGTGACTTCAACGATGTCGCCGCTTTTGAGCACGGTGCTCAGGGGAACCTGCTCATTGTTGATGCGTGCACCAGATGTGTGTTCCCCCACATTGCTGTGGATGGCATAGGCAAAATCCAGCACCGTGGCGCCGCGCGGCAAGGTCAGCATCTGGTTTTTGGGAGTGAACACATAGACCGAGTCGGGGAACAGGTCCACGCGCACATTGTCCCAGAACTCGTGCGCATCGCGGGTTTCGTCCTGGATATCGAGCAGCGACTGTACCCATTTGGTGCCCAACTGCTCGCCGCTGCCAGAGGCGCGAGCCTGGATCATCCAGTGCGTGAGCACACCGTTTTCGTCCACCAGGTTCATGTCCTCGGTGCGAATCTGGAAATCCATGCTCACGCCCGAAGGGCCAACCAGGGTGGTATGGAGCGACTGGTAGCCGTTGGATTTGGGATTGGCGATGTAATCGCGGAACTTGGATGGCACAGGACGGAAAACCTGGTGCAGCACGCCCAGCGCCGTATAGCAGTCGATCAGATTGGGAACGATGACGCGTACGGCATATGAATCGGTCACCTGCGCAAACGATAAATGCTTGGCATCCATCTTCTTGTAGATGGAGTACAGCGTCTTTTCCTGGTTGCCCAGGCGAATCTTGATGCCGGATTTGGCGAAGGATGCGTCCACCTCTGCGTGGATTTTCTGTACCACTTCCTTGCGGCGGTTGCGCGAGCGGCCCAGCGCTTTGACCAGGGTGTCATGGCGCCATGGATACAGGTGCTTGAAGGCCAGGTCCTGAAGCTCCCGGTAGACGCGATTGATACCCAGCCGGTTGGCAATGGGCACATGGATTTCCATGGTTTCGGTGGAAATGCGTCCCCATTTGCTGCGCGGCATGTCCGACATGGTGCGCATATTGTGGGTTCGGTCGGCCAGCTTGACGAGAATCACGCGAACGTCGCGCGCCATGGCGAGCAGCATTTTGCGGAAGGATTCGGCCTGATTTTCCTCGCGCGAATTGAAGTGCAGTTTGTCCAGCTTGGTGAGACCATCGACCAACTCTGCCACCGTATCGCCAAACTGCCGGGCGATATCGTCGCGGGTGACGCCGCAGTCCTCCATGGCGTCGTGCATCAGCGCGGCCATCAGGGCTTCGGCGTCCAGTTTCCAGGTGGCGCAGATCTCGGCAACCGCAATGGGATGGGTGATGTAAGGATCACCGCTGCTGCGGAACTGGCCGGAGTGCGCAACCGCTGCAAATTCAAAGGCTTCTTCCACCCGCGCCAGATCGGCATCTTTCAGGTAATCAAGCTTTTCCAGGAATGCGGCATAGGCACTCACGACTACCGGGTAGGACATGGCAGGCTTGGCTGCGGCGGTAGCGGAAGTACCAGAAGATTGAACGGGAGGGGTGGAGATGGACACGGACTTCACGCCTTTACTGTAGCGTGCGATGACAAACTTGTGTGAATAACAAGAAAAATGGCACCGATATTCGGTGCCATTGCGCGTGAAGGTACGAGGATTTAACCCGGAACTTTCTTCAGCATCTCCAGACCGACCTTGCCTGCTGCGATTTCGCGCAAGGCAGTGACTGCCGGCTTGTTGCGGCTGTCGATCTTGGGGGTGTGGCCTTGGCTGAGCATGCGGGCGCGGTAGGTGGCCGCAAGCACGAGCTGGAAGCGATTAGGGACTTTTTCGAGGCAATCTTCTACGGTGATGCGGGCCATCAGGAGTTCTCCAGGCTGTCGGATATGTTGAGTGACGAGAATATTTCGGCACGGGCGCGGCGCTGGCACAAAAAACGCAGCCGTTGCGAATGAACAACAGCTTTCAGATCGAACAGTGCGCGTTCAAATAACTCGTTGATTATAACGAAGTCGAATTTGTCGACCTGAGACATTTCCTGGTGGGCATTCTTGAGGCGCACTTCGATAACTTCCGACGTGTCTTCGCCCCGGTTCTCCAGGCGCGAGCGCAGCTCATCCCAGCTGGGCGGCAGGATGAAGATCAGCACGGCATGCGGAAAGCTTTCCTTGATCTGCAGGGCGCCCTGGTAGTCGATCTCCAGCACGATGTCGGCGCCTTTGGCCAGGCGCTCCTCGATGGCCTTTTTGGCAGTGCCGTACATGTTGCCATGCACATTGGCCCATTCCACGAAAGCGTTGCCCGCGATCATTTTTTCGAAATCTTCGCGTGATGCAAAGTAGTACTCGCGACCATGCTTTTCCTGCCCGCGTGGTGCGCGCGTGGTGTGCGAGATGGAGCGGTAGACCTGGGAGTCGAGTTCCAGCAGGGCCTTGACCAGCGATGATTTGCCGGCCCCGCTGGGGGCCGACACGACAAAGAGATTTCCTGGGTAATCCATGGTGGTGAATAGCTTTTTGTTTTTATTCGATGTTCTGTACCTGCTCGCGCATCTGCTCGATCAGCACCTTCATGTCCACGCTGATGCGTGTCAGCTCCAAAGCAGCTGATTTGGAGCCCAGCGTGTTGGCCTCGCGGTGCAGTTCCTGGATCAGAAAATCCAGGCGCTTGCCGATGTCGCCACCCTTGCCCAGCAGGCGGGTGATTTCTTCGAGGTGCGAGCGCAGACGGGTGATTTCTTCGGCGACGTCGATGCGGATGGCAAAGGAGGTGGCTTCGGTCAGGGCGCGATCCTGGGCTGCTTCGGGCGATACGCTGCCTTCGGTCAGCGCCATCGCGTCCTTCCAGCGTTCCAGAAAACGGTCCTTCTGCTGTCTGACGAGTTCAGGAACCAGCGGCTCGGCCTTTTCGGCCAGGGCCCTGAGCTGGTCGACCCGGTCCTGCAGCATTGCAGTGAGACGTTTGCCTTCACGCTGGCGGGCGTCCAGCAAGGCTTTGAGTGCCTGCTTGCAAACATCGGCAACGGACTCGGCCCAGTTGTCGGGCAGGTCGGAGCTACCGGTGCCGCTTAAACGCAACACTTCTGCCACGGTGAACGGCTGGGCGCTGGGCATCCATGCGGTGACCGTATCCTGGAAGCTGCCCAATTGCTGCAGCAGGCGTGCAGAAGCCACCGGAATGTTTGACGCTTGTTCACTGACGACCAGAACCCGCACTTCCACCTTGCCGCGCTTCAGACTATTATCGACAAGAGAGCGTAACTGTGGTTCGCAGCTTCTGAGATCTTCCGGAAGCTTGAAAGATAAATCGAGAAAACGGCTGTTAACCGAGCGAATTTCCAGTCCGACGCGCCAGAGAGAGGGAGCATTGTCGCCACCGGCCGGTGGGATGCTTTGCTGGACAGAGGCATAGCCTGTCATGCTGTAAACTGGCATAGGACTGTATGGGGTTGCTTGCAATCGCGCTCATTATCAGGCTTCTCATATACCTGCGTTGTTCATCTAACTATGTCAAAAGCAAAGCCAGCGCCGTTACCCACCAATACCGTCATCGGTGGATACCGTATCGTGCGGCGCATATCGTCGGGGGGGTTCGGGGTTGTCTATCTGGCTTTGGCGCCTGATGGCCAGCAGGTGGCCATCAAGGAATATCTGCCTTCCAGCCTTGCCTCGCGTGAGCCTGGCGCCCTGGCGCCCACGGTAGAGCCCGAAAAACTGTCGCTGTACCGTCTGGGCCTCAAGAGTTTTTTCGAAGAGGGACGGGCGCTCGCGCAAATCTCCCATCCCTCGGTGGTCAGCGTCTACAACTTCTTCCGCGAGAACGAGACCGTCTACATGGTCATGAACTACCTGGAGGGTGCCACCCTGCAGGATTTCATCGTGACCGCGCGCGACCTGAAGGAGGCCAAGGTCTTCCGCGAGTCGACGATCCGCTCGCTGTTTGACGAAGTGCTGCGCGGCCTGCGCATCGTGCACCAGCACAAGATGCTGCATCTGGACATCAAGCCCGCCAACATCTTCATCACCGACGACAACAAGGCCTTGATGATCGACTTTGGCGCCGCGCGCGAAGTGCTCAGCAAGGAGGGCAATTTTGTCCGCCCCATGTACACCCCCGGCTTTGCTGCGCCCGAGATGTACCGCCGGGATACGCCGTTGGGGCCATGGACTGATATCTATGCGATTGGTGCGTGCATCTATGCCTGCATGCAAGGCATTCCGCCCAATGATGCGCCCAAACGACAGGAGAAGGACCGACTGGGACTTGCGCTGTCGAAAGTGCGCGGTGTCTATTCCGACAATCTGATCGAACTGGTGGAGTGGTGCATGGCGCTGGATCCCCAGGCGCGCCCGCAGTCGGTGTTTCTGCTGCAGAAGGAGCTGGCGCGGGAGGACGAGCGCCGCTACACCAAGCTGACGGTTTCCGAGAAAGTTCGTATGTCGATTGACTCGCTGGTAAGCGATACCAAGAAAAATATCCAGGCGCGTGCGGGGAGCTCCACCAAATGAAGTTCTCGGTCTTCCAGCTCAGTCGCAAGGGTGGTCGGGAAAAGAACGAAGACAGGATGGGGTACAGCTACACCAAGGAGTCCTGTCTGTTTGTCGTTGCCGATGGCATGGGCGGTCATCCCGAAGGCGAGGTTGCTGCTCAGTTGGCATTGCAGACGGTTTCGCTGGATTTCCAGCGTCTGGCGCGCCCCAAGCTCGAAGACCCGGCGGAATTCCTCGAAAACGCGCTGCTGTCGGCACATCACAACATCCTCAAGTACGCCATTGCGAACAATATGGAAGACCCACCGCGCACCACACTGGTGGCTTCGGTGGTCCAGGACGGCAATGTCTGGTGGGTGCACTGCGGCGACTCACGGCTGTACATGGTGCGCGGCGCCAAGGTGATGGCGCGCACGCGTGACCATTCGTACATGGAGCTGCGCGGTTCCGGCGTCACCAGCGTCAACCCGGATCGCTTCAACCGCAATGTGCTGTTCACCTGCCTGGGCAGCCCTTCCCGGCCGTTTTTCGATGTGGCAGGGCCCACCGAGCTGCATCGCAGCGATCGCATCATGCTGTGTTCCGACGGGTTGTGGAGCAGCGTGTCCGAAACGGTGATTGCCCGCGAGTTGGGTAACAAGTCGGTTTCGCGTGCCGTTCCTGATCTGATCGACGCAGCACTGCGCAAGGCTGGCGCCAGCAGCGACAACGTCACTGCGGTGGCGCTGGAGTGGGAAATGCCCGGTGCCGAGCGGTTCATCAATGAAGAAGCGCCTGCGGCGACGCCGCCCAGCCCGGCTGCAGAGACGGGCGGTGACAAGCCGCCCACGCCCTGAGAGACGGAGCGTGTGCCGAGGCGGTGGCCGGAAGTCCCGCGGCATGCTGCGTTTTCGTCATCGGCCGATAATGCGGTTCTGTCCCATCCAGCATCAAGGCGGTCATTCAGGCCGCCTTGTTGTTTGTCTACTCTTAAAAAGATAGCGAATGGCGCTTGATCAGCAGGCGCCAGAGGCCATTTTGACCATGAAAATCGTACTTGCATCCAACAACCAGGGCAAGCTCGCCGAGCTGCAGGCTATGTTCCACCCCCTGGGTGTGAAATTGGTGCCGCAGGGCGCATTGATGGATGGTGAGGCGCCCGAGCCCTATGGCACTTTCCTGGAAAATGCCTTGACCAAGGCCCGCTTTGCGTCAGAGCGCACTGGCCTGCCTGCGATTGCCGACGATGCCGGTCTGTGCGTGGCCGCCTTTGGCGGCTTGCCTGGCGTGGATACGGCGTACTACTGCACCCAGTTCGGCTACGAGAAAAGCGACGCCAACAATGTACGGGCCCTGCTGGAGCAGATGCAGGACGTGACCGACCGCCGCGCAGCCATGGTGAGCACCCTGGTCGCTGTGCGCCACCCCAAGGACCCCGAGCCCCTTGTGGCGGTGGGCCGTGTGGCGGCACTGATCGCGCAGCAGCCGATGGGCGATGGCGGTTTTGGCTTTGATCCGGTGCTGCTCATTCCTGAACTGGGAAAGACCTTTGCGCAGATGACGCCCGAGGTCAAGCACGCTCACAGCCACCGTGGCCGTTCGTCGCGCCTGATGATGGAGCTGGTGCGTGAGAGCTGGCTGGCCGGCAGCGCAGTGGTGCACGCAGCGGCCAAGGCGTGACGCAGGGATACCTCCTGAGCGAGCGCAGCATGCCATGCGGCCCGAATCGGAGGGAGCGGCCCGTGCCGCGATTGCACGGATGTGTTGCGGCGGTTCCATGGTGCGCGGGTAAGAGGTAAGTGATATGGTGGATTCAAAAACGATAGCTATCAGCGCGCAGAACGTAGAGGTTGCAGCTCCAAAAGACGTGCAGTACTACATGCGCCCGGGCACTCTGCAACTGGCCAGCTTGCCGCCTCTGTCGTTGTACGTGCACTTGCCCTGGTGCCTCAAGAAGTGTCCCTACTGCGATTTCAACTCGCACGAAGCGCGGGATGGCCAGGCCGGCGTGCCCGAAGACCGCTATATCGATGCCGTGATTGCGGATCTGGAGCAGGCGCTGCCGCTGATCTGGGGACGCAGCGTGCACAGCATTTTTCTGGGCGGGGGCACCCCAAGCCTGTTCTCACCAGCGGTGATCGACCGGTTGATCTCGGCCATTCGCGCACGCCTGCGGGTCGATGCCGGGTGTGAGATCACCATGGAAGCCAATCCCGGCACCTTCGAGAAGGATCGCTTCAAGGCCTTCCGTGCCGCAGGCATCACGCGACTGTCGATTGGCGTGCAAAGTTTTGACAACCGGTACCTGCAGGCGCTGGGCCGGGTGCACGACAGTGCCCAGGCGCTGGCTGCCGTGGCGGAAGCTGCCAGCAGCTTCGATACCTTCAACCTCGACATCATGTACGCCCTTCCGGGGCAGACTGCCGCCGATCTGCAGCGCGATCTCGATGTGGCACTCAGCTTTGCGCCGCCGCACATCTCGATCTACCACCTGACCATCGAGCCCAACACCTATTTCGCCAAATACCCGCCGACCATTCCGGAGGACGACGAGGCCTATGCCATGCTCGACCAGATCACCGAGCGGACGGCTATCGCAGGCATGCAGCGCTACGAAGTGTCAGCCTATGCCAAGCCGGGCCACACCTGTGTGCACAACAGCAACTACTGGTCGTTTGGCGATTACCTGGGTATTGGCGCTGGCGCGCACAGCAAATTGAGCTTTGCCCACCGTGTGGTGCGGCAGGTGCGCCTGCGCGATCCGGCCCGCTACATGGACGCTGCCTTGCAAGGCAATGCACTGGCGCAGGACGAAGATGTGAAGCGTGCCGACTTGCCGTTCGAGTACATGCTCAATGCGCTGCGCCTGCGCGAAGGCTTTGCACTGCAGGACTACCTGGACCGCACCGGCCTGCCGCTCAGCAGCATCGACAAGGCCTTGCAGCGCGCCGAAGCCAAGGGGCTGATCACCCGCGATTGGGCCCGCGTGCGGCCTACCGAGCGGGGCTTTGATTTCCTGAGCGACCTGCAAGAGCTGTTTCTGGCCGATTGAGTGGGCGTTCGGCAGTCAATTTTTACCGAGTAGTCAATGTGTGATTTTTTGATTACTACGCAGAGCGTATAGATAAAGCGCAAAATCACGCTCCGCGTCAAACCATGCCGCCTTGTGCGGCATTTTTTGTGCGCGTTTTCTTTCCGCACTACCAAAGCCGCCCATGTCCTCTTCCGCATCACAGCCATCCACCATCCAGTCGCCCACGACCGTCAATGGCTATGGGTGGAAAGCGCTGGCCGGATCGGCGGTCGGTTATGCGATGGATGGGTTTGATCTGTTGATTCTGGGTTTCATGCTGGGTGCCATCCGGGAAGACCTGGGCCTGTCGACCGCACAAGCGGGTGCCTTGGTGACATGGACCTTGATTGGTGCCGTCGTGGGCGGCATTGTCTTTGGCGCGCTCAGCGACCGGTTTGGACGCATCCGCGTGCTGACCTGGACCATTGTGATGTTTGCCGTGTTCACCGGCCTGTGCGCATTTGCGCAAGGCTACTGGGACCTGCTGGTCTATCGCACGCTGGCCGGCATCGGCTTGGGCGGCGAGTTTGGCATTGGCATGGCACTGGCGGCCGAGGCCTGGCCTGCGCGCTACCGTGCCCGGGTATCGTCGTATGTGGCGCTGGGCTGGCAGGTGGGCGTGTTGGGCGCAGCGCTGCTCACGCCGCTGCTGCTGCCGCACATTGGCTGGCGCGGCATGTTCCTGGTGGGCGTGATTCCGGCATTTGTGGCGTGGTTCATCCGCAACCGCCTGCATGAGCCGGAAGTGTTTGTGCGCAGCCGTGAGAAGAAGCCCTCTGCGCTGCAATGCTTCAAGCTCTTGGTGAAAGACCGCGCTACCACCAAGATCAGCGCGGGCATCGTGGTGCTCACCTCGGTACAGAATTTCGGCTACTACGGCATCATGATCTGGATGCCGGGCTTTCTGGCGAACAAACTGGGCTTCAATCTGACCAAGTCCGCCATGTGGACGGCTGTCACCATCCTGGGAATGATGGCCGGCATCTGGATCTTCGGCCAACTGGCCGACCGCATCGGGCGCAAGCCGAGCTTTCTGCTGTTTCAGGCGGGTGCCGCCGCCATGGTGCTGGTGTACTCGCAGTTGAACGATCCGATCACCATGCTCTGGGCGGGCGCGCTGATGGGCATGTTCGTCAATGGCATGATGGGGGGCTTTGGTGCACTGATGAGCGAAGCCTACCCAACCGAGGCGCGTGCAACGGCGCAGAACGTACTCTTCAACCTCGGCCGGGCCGTAGGAGGCCTGGGGCCGGTGGTGATTGGTGCGATTGCCTCGCAATATTCATTCCAGATGGCGATTGCACTGCTGGCGGCCATCTATGTACTGGATGCATTCGCAACCATGTTTCTGGTGCCTGAACTCAAGGGCAAGGAATTGCATTGAGCGGCAGTGGAAAGCTGCCACCGCGCTATTGATAAGGAGTGGGTACCATCCAGCCCGCCACGTTCAGGCGGAGACCGTACTGACAATCGGCAGCCGTGCGCAGTGTGCCGTGACGGCCTCGCCATGTTTCATGGGGCTGGCGGCAATGCGGAGTCATCCCCGCCATTCATGGGCAGGTGCACGCTGAAGCATGAGCCCTCGCCTTCGATGCTGGTGACCGATACAAAACCCTGGTGGCGTTGCACCACGGTCTGAACAAAGGTCAGCCCCAGGCCAATACCGGCAATGTGCGGCTGGCTGTTCTGGTGAAAGCGCTGAAAGGGCTGGAACAGGCGTGTCAGCTGTTCTTCGTTCATGCCGTATCCATGGTCCTGGATATGCACCACCCAATAGCCATGCTCTGCAGTCACATTGGCCTCGATCAGGCCGCCGGCGGGGCTGTATTTGATGGCATTGGTGATCAGGTTCACCAGGCAGCGGTGCAGCAGCGAACGGTCACCCAGGGTGATGATTTCGGTGTCGGTGGCTTCCAGGCGGCGAGGCGCGTAGCGCACCTGCAGCCTTTTCTCGGTTGCCTTGGCCCAGCAGTCATCGATGGCCTCCTGCAGCAGGATGTCCAGATGCACCGGCCTTCGCTGCAGGCTTTGCGACTGGGCAGAGGCCAGTTGCACGAAGCTCTCCGCCATTTCCAGCGACTGGTTGGCCAGGCGGCCGATCTTGTGGTGCAGGTCGGCTTCGGTCATCTGGCCAGGGAACTCCTGGTACATCTCCAGCAAGGTGATGATGGAGGCCTGCGGCGAGCGGAAATCGTGGGAGATGAAGCGCAGCGCCTGGTCGCGCTGTTCCATGGCCTTGTGCAGCTCGGTCATGTCCACCAGCATCAGGAGCCAGCCATCGGGCGCAGGTGCGCGAAACGCCTCGGCCAGAAGCAGCCAGGGCCGCTGCTGGCGGTCGATCACTTCACTCTCGGCAGGCAGGGCTCCCAGTTGTTCAGGCGTCGCAAACCACAGCTCCTGTCCGGTGGATTTGATGCGTAAGCCCTGCAGTACGGTGCGGATCGGGATCAGCCCTTGCGGGGGGATGCCCAGCGTCTGCATGTATTGGTCGGCTGCCTGGTTGTGGAGGCTGACCATGCCCTGCGGATCAATCGCAAAGGTGGGCGAAGGGATCTGGCGCAGGGTGTCGCGGACGAAGCCATGCATCTGGCGCAAGGTGCTGGTGGCGGTCTCGACGGCCTTGATGCGCCTGTCCAGAAAATCGTCCACCAGTGCAGCATTGCGCTGCGGCGCACCGGTGTTTTCGAGCGCCTCGCGCAGAGTGACCATTTCCTGCTGCAGAAAGGAGGCTGCCGCACTCAGGCGCCTCCAACTCCAGATGGGGTAGATGACGACCAGACCCATCAGCGCCGCAGCAGGTGCGAGCTGCACACCTGCCCAGTTGCGCAGTGCAAAGCTCAGCAGCAGCGCCCCCACCGCCAGGGCCAGCTGCATGGCCAAGCCGGCCATCGGGCCCAGCACGGCAATGGCAGCCAGCGCCAGCAGGATGATGCCGACATTGACCACGGCATCAGTGGCGGCAGAGGCTGGAGTCACGTGCCGGCCGGAGAGCTGTGAATCCAGCGCATGGGCGATCAGCTCCACCCCGGCGATATGGCGTGAGGAAGGGCGTGCGGGACTGGCAAAGTAATCGCCAAGACCCGAAGCGGTGGCACCCAGCAGCACGTACTTGCCAGTGAACGCATTGGATGGAACGCGGCCGGTCAGCACTGTTTCCGCAGAGTACAGGCGATAGGGTTCGGCACCACGGGCAAAATTGAAGACTTCTGGAGACTGCTGTACCCAGGCGTCTCCGGGCCGGGGGGCTTGCACACCCCGGCAGAGGGGGTGGCTGCGTCCAGCCGCGCACAGCATGGCGATACCGAAGTGTGGCCAGGGGCCCGTGTCTTCACCCTGGGCGGCAAAATAGCGGCGAATCACGCCATCTTCGTCCACGCTGACATTGACATGGCCCAATTCGCTTGCCGCGCTGCGCAGGTTGGCAATCGGCAGCTCGGCACCGATGTCCACGTCAGCCATGCGCCAGTCCACGGGCAGCACGACATTGCCTGCATTGCGGATGGCATCGGCCAGCAACAGGTCGTCCTGGGGATACACCCGGTCCGGCTCGCTGAACAGTACGTCAACGCCAAGGGCGGCAGGCTTTTGCGCCTCGATGTCTCGCAGCAGCTGGGCGAGAATCGCGCGCCGCCATGGCCAGCGGCCCACGCTTTGCAAGCTTGCGTCGTCAATGGCGACGATGACGATATCTTCGCGCGCGGAGGGCGCGCTCACCCAGCCAGCGAGGTCTTGCACCATTGCGTTGACCGCACGCGGCTGGCCGCGCAGGCTGGCCCAGGCCACACAGGCCAGCAAAATGGCAGCCAGCACCAGCCATTCCAGCCAGCGCAACTGGGTTCGGGTCAGCAAAGGGTCGCGGTTCACGGTAGGGCGGCGTGATTGCGTTGGAGACGATGCCCGCTGGCGGGCAGATCGATCAGCGCGGGCTTTGCACCGGCTTGCCGTCGTCGGATTTGAGCATGGTGCCATCGTTGGTGGTGATGGCGGATTCCACGGTCAGCTTGCGCGCGGCGGAGTAACGGCTTTTGAGTCCCGAAGGATCCAGCACCTGGATGCGCACGAAGTAGTCGCCCGGGGCAAGCTCGTCGGAGACCCAGCGCGGCTGATCCAACTGCACGGTGCTGATGGGGGCGTCGAACTGCTCATTGCGTGCCAGTTGCAGGTTGTATTTCTGCCCGGCTTCTCCGGTCCAGAACAACTGCAACTGATAGGGCATGTCCATATTACCGGGGCTGAGTGCATCTGCGCTCAGGGATGCAGGGTTGGTGCCCGCCTTGAAGGCCTGAGGTTTGGAGAAGGGTCCCTGGTCCTGGCTGCCATCGGCGGCCTTGCGCACGCTGGCGGCACGCCAGTAATAGCTGCCGGCTGCCAGCTTGGCAATGGCAGATTGGCATTCAGCTACCACGCCGCTGTCCGTCAGTGGCCGGGAAAAATCGGTACTGTCTGCCACCTGAATGCGATAGCCGATGATGTCCTTGCCACCCTCGGTGCAAGTCAGCGTGCCATCGCTGATGCCGATCAGCCCGCCGGGGGCGGGGCTGGAATACAGAGGGGGAACGGGCGTTGCCTTGACCTTGATGGCCTGTAGGGCAGGTCTGCCAGGTATCTGCTGGTCATCGACCGCGCGGGCAGTGACATAGTAGCTGCCGTCCTCGACTGCCTGAAATTTGGCGACGGGCGTATCAAAGCGCTGGCTGCGCACAACCTGCTGCATGTCGGCATCACGCGCGAGATTCACCTGGTACTGACGAGCCTGGGCCACGGCACCGAGCTGGATGGTCAGAAAGTCGGCATCTTCAAACACCGCAGGGTTGTCCTGCAGGCTGGGTGCTGCGAGTTGATCCACCACAGAGCCCACACGGCCATTGTTCTGGACGGAGACGCCACTGCCGGCCTTGACGGCGGTTTCGCGCACAGCAGCGCTGCCGGCTACCGCAACCACACCCCGGTCGACGGCGGTGATCGCCTGGCCGGAATCGGAAATGCTGACCGAGAATACGGTACCGCGCACACTGGTGGTCGCCATGGGCGTCTTGATCTCGAACTTGCGCTTGCGGCGTTGCTCGATGGTGGGCGTGACCTGTGACTCGATTCCTCCCTTGTTCAGGTCCACGACCGATTGCTGCTCCTGGGTGCGGCCATTCTTGCGCACCTCACTGAGTTTCAGCTCCGATTTCTCGTTGATGCGCACCGAGCTGCCATCGGCGAATTTCAGCGTGACAAAGCTGCCGGGCTCCACCTTCAGTTCATCGCCTTCGGTCAATACGGCACCCTGGACGAGCCGCTGCCAACCCGTGTCCTTGCCAACGTAGGGCGAGCGTAACTGCGCATCACCCTGGACATGCTCTGCAATCACGTCCTGGTAGCCGACCAGGCGTGCCGGTATGACGATGGTGGAGCCGACAGGCAGGCGGGTGGGGTATCTGACCTGGTTGAGCTCTCCCAGTGCACGCCACTGCTGCGGATCCTTGAGGTAGCGCTTGGCCACGCCTTCCAGGGTGTCACCGGGCTGCACCCGGTGCTGGATATCCGGCAACTGGTCGGCCGACGCCGCGCCAGCCGCGCGGGGCAGCAGCACTCCCAGGGCTATCAGCAGCGAAACGGGCAGCATCACGTGCAGGTTTGTAAGCATCAAAAATCCTTCTGTGCCGCAGGTAGGCGGCACACATCTGACAGTGCCATAGCGGCAAGACGGCCAACGCACCCCCTGGGGTGGGTTGGCCGGCAGGCGTGCATGGCTTGGCAGCTCAATTCGTCGGCGCGGCCTCAGCCTGCGGCTTGACCGCTTCAAAACGGTAACCCACACCGTAGACAGCGTTGATCACGTAACCATTTTCCGGGCGCAGATCAAGCAATGTGCGCAGGCGCGATACATGGGTGTCCAGCGAGCGAGAGATCACATCCGAATTCTGGCCCCAGATGATTTCGCGCAGATGGTCGCGTGAGAGCAGGCGTCCCATGTTCTGGAACAGGAACAGCGCCAGATCGTACTCGCGGTTCTTCAGTTCCACCTGCTTGCCATCGACTTCAAGCGTGCGTGAATCCGACATGAAGCGGTAACGGCCAAACTCCATGGTGCCCTTGGTGGCGGCAGGGTAGGCGCGGCGCAACAGTGCACGTACGCGCGCCACCAATTCGGCAACACGCAGGGGCTTGACCATGAAGTCATCCGCGCCCGATTCCAGACCTTCGACAATGTCGGCTTCACCTTGTCGGCTGGTGATGAACAGCACCGGCAATTCCTGGCTGACATTGTCACGGATCCAGCGTACCACCACGGGACCGGACGTATCGGGCAGTTGCCAGTCCAGAATCAGCAGGTCGTAGGTTTCGCGGCGCATGTCTTTCATCAAAGACGCGCCAGTGGTATGGGTCGTACAGGCGTGGCCTTCCGCCTCCATGGTTTTGGAGAGCATATCCAACACCACCAGATCATCATCCAGCGCCACAATCCTCATAGTAGCTCTCTCCCAAAACTTAATAGTTTGCCTTTATAAGATAAACCATCTTAAAGGCAAATCCAATCACCTACCCGAACTCGTACAAATAACGAACTGGCCTTCGCCCATTCAAGTGTTACAACATTTCGTTGCATTTGAAGTATAGGCAGCTAATCAACTTTCCGCTATCTCTTTTAGAGCCAATTGCACGTCAGAAAGCGAAAAACTGTCGCCCAATTGCACGTTGTCCATAATCTGGCCCAAGGCTTCTGGTTGCGATTGCAACTGGGCGATCATCACACCTGCATCGCGTGGTGCATCAAATGCCTGGCTCTGCAGCAGTATGGCGCCGTCCGCGCGCACCAGCTTGAAATAGAACTTGCCATTCTTTTCACGGTACTGCTTGAAGGAAGCTGCCGCAGCCCTGGTGCTGGCCTTGGCCGCGGTAGCGGTGGTCGCCACGGTCAGTGGCCTCAAACCAACAGCGCTGCGCAGCCTGTGCAAGAGCGGCTGAGAGTAGGCACGGGCTTTCTCCGCGCCTTGCAGCAAGATGGCCTCTACCTCCTGCGGATGGGCCATCAGGTCGTTGTAGCGCTCGCGCAAGGGGGCAATCTCGCGATCCACGCATTCAAACAGCATGGTCTTGGCATCGCCCCAGGCAATGCCATCGGCATAGGCCTGGCGCAGAGCCGCGGTTTCCTCATCACTGGCAAAGGCCTGGTAGATCTGGAACAAGGCTGATCCTTCCACATCCTTGGGCTCGCCCGGTGGCCGTGAATCGGTGACGATCGAGCCGATCAGCTTTTTGAGCTGTGCCTGTGTCGAGAACAGCGGAATCGTGTTGTCGTAGCTCTTGCTCATCTTGCGGCCATCCAGGCCTGCCAGGGTGGCTACCTGTTCATCGACCGCAGCCTCTGGCAGCGTGAAGAATTCGCCATACAGATGGTTGAAGCTCGATGCCATGTCGCGCGCCATCTCGATGTGCTGGATCTGGTCGCGGCCCACGGGCACCTTGTTGGCATTGAAGGCCAGAATGTCGGCACCCATCAGCACGGGATACATGAAGAGGCCTGCCGTCACGCCGTCATCACTGTCCTTGCCTGCTTCGTGGTTCTTGTCCTGCGAGGCCTTGTAGGCATGGGCGCGGTTGAGCAGGCCTTTGCCGGTCACGCAGGTCAGAAACCAGGTCAGCTCGGGGATCTGAGGGATGTCCGACTGGCGGTAGAAGGTCACATGCTCGGGATCCAGTCCGGCGGCGAGCCAGCTGGCTGCAATCTCCAGGGTCGAGCGATTGACGCGTTCAGGGTCCTGGCACTTGATCAGGGCATGGTAGTCGGCCAGAAAGTAGAAATTCTCGACATCCTTGGCGCGGCTGGCGGCAATGGCCGGGCGCATCATGCCGGCATAGTTACCCAGATGGGGAGTGCCCGATGGGGTGATGCCGGTGAGGAAACGGGTTTTTTGCATGGTTCTGTTATTGGGGAAATAAACCGGGGCACAGGCTTTGTGCGTCTGTGCCCAGAGATATCAACGGCGAGATGCAATGTAGCACTATCGTCCGAGCACCCATGGCGAGGCGCAATGGTAGTGTGCAGTTGCCATGCTAGCCGGTCTATAGAAAAAGCTTCAGGATGGTATCCACGATCGCGTAGCCGACCGACATCAGCGGACGCATCCAGATGGCGCTGATGACGCCGGCGACCACCAGCCCCATCACAATGAAAAAGCCATAGGGCTCGATCCGGGAAACAGCCTCGGCCTGCCGGTAGGGAAGCAGCCCGACCAGCACCCGGCCCCCATCCAGAGGAGGCAGCGGGAACAGATTGAACGCCCACATCACCAGATTGACCGCGATACCGGCCTTGGCCATGCCCAGGAAGAACGGCTCGTGCAGTCCGGTGATGGCCAGAACACCCAGCACCACCGCCCAGAGCAGAGCCTGTATGAAGTTGGTGGCCGGGCCGGCCAGCGCGACCCAGATCATGTCGCGCTTGGGGTTTCGCAGATTGCCAAAGGCCACCGGCACAGGCTTGGCATAGCCGAACACAAAGGCGCCAGACGTCATGAAATACAGTGCCAGCGGCATGACGATGGTGCCGATCGGGTCGATGTGCTTGATCGGGTTGAGCGTGATGCGCCCGAGCATCGCGGCAGTGTTGTCGCCGAAATGGCGAGCCACATAGCCATGCGCGGCTTCGTGCAACGTGATGGAAAACAGCACGGGCAGCGCATACATCAAGACGTTTTGGATCAGTTCAGGATTCACAGGACGATGGTCACAAGGTTGTACGATGTGTTGCGGTGCAGCAACCGAGGCAGTCTAGCCTATCAGGCTGAAAATGGCCCCTTGGCTGGCAAAACCAATAGAAACGCTATCAAAATAAAAGTTCCCGCGCGCACTGGCTGTGCGCTGGCAGCCCATTTCTTATAAAAGTATCTCACAGTCCAAGCTGCGCAAGCGGGCCTCGCCCTTCGCGCACCACAACCGGGGTACCACCAGTGCCCATGGGGGTCAGATCGACGATGGTCGTGGGCTCCAGCGGGCAGGGACCGGCGTCCACCACCAGTTCGATCTGCGATTCAAAGCGTTCACGGATTTCCTGCGGATCGTTCAGGGGCTCGGTTTCGCCGGGCGGGATCAAGGTGGTCGAGAGCAAGGGCTCGCCGTGCAGTTCCAGAAGCATCAGCAGGCCCTTGCGGTCGGGCACGCGCAGGCCGATCGTCTTGCGGGACGGGTGGCTGATGCGGCGCGGAACCTCCTTGGTGGCATCCAGGATGAAGGTGTAGGGGCCGGGCGTGCCGAGTTTGAGGATGCGGAACTGGTGGTTGTCCACCATGGCGTAGCTGGCCAGTTGCGAGAGGTCGCTGCACAGCAGCGTGAGCATGCGCTTCTCATCGATCTGGCGGATGCGGCGCAGCCGGTCGACCACCTGCTTGTTATCCAGTTGGCAGACAAAGGCGTAGCTGGAATCGGTGGGCACGGCCAGAATGCCTCCGTCCTTGAGCATGGCCGCAGCCTGCTTGAGCAGGCGCGGCTGGGGATTGTCGGGGTGAACTTCAAAGTACTGGGCCATGGTGGTACTCCGGGTGGGGGATTGTTTTTGCTCTTATCTTGATAGCTGTTGGCATTTGATGTGCAAGCACAACAGCTGCATTTCATGGACGGATGATACGCGCTTGCAGCGCATCCCACACGGGTGTCACGCCGGTGGGCAATGGAGGGAGGGAGCCAAAGTCGGTGCTCGACTCTGCCGGGCTGTGGAAATCCGAGCCGCGCGAGGCGTACAGGCCAAATTCGCGGGCCTTGTCGGCGTAGCTGCCGTATTCGTGAGGAAAGTGGCTGCCAGTGACCACTTCCACGCCTTGGCCGCCATGCTGTTTGAACTCGGAGAACAGCACATACTCCTCGGTGGCATTCAGCCGGTAGCGCGCGGGGTGGGCCAGCACGGCCATGCCGCCGGCGTCCACGATCCAGCGGACGGCATCGTGCAGCCGGGCCCAGCGGTGCGGCACGAAGCCGGGCTTGCCTTCCACCAGATAGCTGCGAAAGACTTCGTTCGTATCGCGGCAGACCCTGGCATCGACCAGAAAGCGCGCAAAATGCGTGCGCGAGATCAGATCGGGGTTGCCTACGTAGCGCAAAGCGCCTTCGAATGCACCTGCAATACCCGCCTGGGCAAGACCTGCCGCCATTTCGCGTGCGCGCTGCTCGCGGCCGCCCCGGGTGCGGGCCAGCCCCGCCTGCAGCGCGGCGTTGTCTGCATCAAAACCCAGGCCGACAATGTGCACGGTGGTTTCGATGAAGGTGACCGAGATTTCCACACCAGTCAGGAAGGCAAGGCCTGCGTCGCCTGCCGCTTGCTGCGCCCGGGCCAGACCGCTGACCTCATCATGGTCGGTCAGTGCCCACAATTGCACCCCGCGCTCGCGGGCGCGCGCTGCCAGTTGCTCCGGCGTCAAGGTTCCGTCGGAGAAGGTGGAATGGCAATGCAGGTCGGCGTTGAGGGTAGAAGGCACCGGTACATTGTAGGCGTGCAGGCAGACAGGCGCTTCTGGATTCCCAAAGCCCGGTCAGGTTGGGCCTGGTGCCTCCCGGTGAAAGTCGGTATTAACCCCTAAATTGTCAGTTTTTCGTCAGTTTGACGAAAATATTGATACATCTCGACGTTTTGTATTTTTCACCTGGGTTTTCAGAGGAATACACTGTCGGTTTTTACATTGCGCGGTGCAACACTGCGACCGGGGAATCAGAATGTTTGCTGTCAAAAGGTGGATGGGTGTGGCCGCGCTGGCGGTTGCTGGCGTTGCAGTCGCGGGCGCAGCCATGGCGCAGGAGTCGACCATGGAACGCGTCAAGCGTACCAAGGAGTTGCGCGTGGGGACCGTGGCTGGCGCGATTCCCTACTTCAACAAGGATCTGGTCTCGCAAAAATGGGAAGGCTTTGGCCCCGATTTTGGTGAAAGCCTGGCCAAGAAGCTCGGCGTGCAGGTCAAGTTTGTGGAAACGACCTGGGGCAATTCCGTGCTGGACCTGCAGTCCAACAAGATCGACCTGATGTTTGCCCTGGCGCCAACTCCGCAGCGCCAGGAGGTGGTGAACTTCTCCAAGCCCCTGTTGAACAACACCTTCACGGCCGTGTGCAAGAAGGGCCATGAGCCGGTCAAGACCTGGGAGCAGCTGAACAAGCCCGAGGCCAAGGTGGTCGTGGATATTGGCTCCAACCAGGACCAGTTCGCCACCCGCGCGCTGCCCAAGGCCAGTATCTCGCGTCTGGAAAGCTCGGGCGCGGCCACCATGTCGGTGCAGACCGGCCGCTCCGACTGCCAGGTGCTGGTGGTGCTGCTGTCGCAGCCACTGGTTGCCAAGCGCCCCGATGTGGGCACGGTGTATGTGCCAACGCCTGTCGAGACCGCCAACACCAATGTGGGCCTGCGCAAGGAGGCGAACAAGGATTTCGAGAACGCCGTGAACGAGTGGCTGGATGAGGCCCGCAGCAAGGGCGAGATCCAGTCCGTGGTGCTCAAGAACATGGAAAAGCTCGCCGGCGTGAAGGCCGACGCCTTCCCCAAGGAAGTGAAGTTTTAAGCATGCACATGCATGGGCCCCAGGCCTGTGCGACGCACCCCGGCATGGCATTGCGCCGTTCCGGGGTGTATGCGTTCAAGGTTGGTTGAGATATGTACGAATGGGACTTTGGCTTCCTCTGGAAGTACCGCACCTTGCTGGTGGGTGGAATCGGTTACACCCTGCTGTTCACGGTGATCTGTGTGCTGGGCGGGCTGGCGATCGGATTGGTCGCGGGGCTGGGTCGGCTCTCGCGCCACAAGGTGGTCACTGTGCCGCTGCGCGCCTTTGTCGAGGTGTTCCGCTGCACGCCGGTGCTGGTGCAACTGGTGTGGTTCTACTATGCGCTGCCCGTGCTCACCGGCATCGAGATGAGCGCGCCCGTGGCGGCTGCGCTGTGCCTTTCGCTGTATGGCGGGGCGTTCTATTCCGAAATCATCCGGGGCGGCATCATTTCCACGGACATTGGTCAGACCGAGGCCGGCCAGGCCATCGGCATGACGCGCGGACAGGTCATGCGCCGCATCATCCTGCCGCAGGCTTTTCGCAAGATGATTCCGCCGCTCGTCAACCAATCCATTCTGCAGCTCAAGAACACCTCGCTGCTGATGGTGCTGGCCGTGCCGGATCTGCTCTACCAGGGCCAGGTGATTGCGCACGACACCTACCGTCCGCTGGAGGTCTACACCTTCATCGCGATTGCGTATTTTGTGATCCTGTTCCCGATCACCCTGTGGGCCAAACGCCTGGAACACGGCAGCCTGACTGCCAAGGAGGCCTGAGATGCAGGACCAACCGCTCATTTGTATCAAGGGCCTGAAAAAGTCCTTCGGCAAGCTCGAGGTGCTCAAGGACATCTGCCTGGAAGTGAACCGCGGCCAGGTGGTTGCATTGATCGGCCCCTCGGGCTCGGGCAAATCCACCTTGCTGCGCTGCATCAACCTGCTGACGGTGCCGGACGGCGGAGACATCCGTGTGGATGCGCAGTCGCTCGCCTTCAGCGGCAGCGCCACGCAACTGCCCAAGGACAAGGTGCTGGCCGGTTTTCGTGCGCGCACCGGCATGGTGTTTCAGCACTTCAATCTGTTTCCGCACATGAGCGTGCTGAAAAACGTGATGGAAGGGCCGATCACCGTATTGCGCTTGCCTAAGGCAGAGGCTGAGGCTCGCGCCCAAGCCTTGCTGCAGAAGGTGGGTCTGGCCGAGCGTGCGCACATGATGCCCGACCAGCTCTCGGGCGGCCAGAAGCAGCGGGTGGCCATTGCCCGTGCGTTGGCCATGCAGCCTTCGGTGATGCTGTTTGACGAAGCCACCTCGGCGCTGGACCCGGAGCTGGTGGGCGAGGTGCTGCAGGTCATCCAGTCGCTGGCGAAAGACGGCATGACCATGATCCTCGTGACGCACGAAATCGCTTTTGCGCGCGAGGTGGCCGACAAGGTCGTCTTCATGCGTGATGGCGTGGTGGTCGAAGAAGGGCCTCCATCGCAAGTCATCGACAATCCGCGCGAGGAAGCCACGCGCAGCTTTTTGGGCCGTATCATCGGCCACACTGCTTAAGAAGAGGGAACAAGGAATGGATTTTCGACTTGACGACATCGACCGCAAGCTGCTCGCCTTGCTGCAGGCCGATGCCCGTGAATCCACGGCCAAGCTGGCCCGCAAGCTCAACCTGGCGCGCACCACCGTCGTGGCCCGCATTGCACGGCTTGAAAAGGAAGGCGTCATTGCCGGTTACGGGGTGCGCCTGGGCAGCAAGCTCGAACAATCGGCCGTGCGTGCCTACTGCGGCATTTCCGTCATGCCCAAGACGGCGCAATCGGTGATGCAGGTGCTCGAAGGCATTCCCGAGGTGGAAGAGGTCTCGGCCGTTTCCGGTCAGCACGACTACATGATCTTTCTGCGCTGCGACTCCAATGAAAAGCTCGACGCGCTGCTCGACCGCATCGGCCTGATCGATGGCATCCGCCAGACCTATACCTCGGTGGTCCTGAGTCGCAAGATCGACCGCCGCGGCGCGCTGCCCACCATGCCCAACCTGGGCGGCTGATGGGCTTCAGCCACAGCGCCGTCATGTGGCCGGCGCCGTTTCTCGGCATTCTGATGCTGGATACGCGCTTTCCACGGCCTCCTGGCGATATCGGCAACCCGCAAACCTGGGCGGAGCTGGGCATTCCGGTGCGCATGCTGAAGGTCGAAGGTGCATTGCCGGCCAAGATTGTGCAGGAGGCTGATCCACGCTTTGTGCAGCCATTTGTGGAAGCCGCGCAGCAGCTGGAGGCCGAAGGCGCAGCGCTCATCTCCACCAGCTGCGGGTTCCTTGCAGCCTACCAGGGCCTGTTGGCGCAAAGCGTGGCGGTGCCGGTGGTCAGCTCCAGCCTGCTGCAATGCGCAGACCTGCCCATGCCTGGTGTCGTGACGATTGCTGCAGCGTCGCTGACCCCGCGCATCCTGCAGGCTGCTGGTGTGCCTGCGGGAACGCCCGTACAAGGCGTGGCGCCCGGCAGCGAATTTGCCACGCGCATTCTGCAAAACGAAGCGGAGATGGACATTGCACAGGCCGGGCGCGATGTGGTTGCCGCTGCCGTGGCACTGCAGCAGGCGCATCCCCAGATCCAATCGCTGGTTCTGGAATGCACCAACATGCCGGTCTACCGCGATGCCGTGGCGCAGGCAACGGGCTTGCCGGTGCATGATGTGGTGAGCCTGCTGGCTGCGCGCTGGGCTGCGCTGGGCTGAACGGGCTCCATTCAAACAAAGCCCTGGCACGCATGGATTGCGCGCCAGGGCCTTGTTTTTGGTGGCTGCGTTGAGGACGGATGAAGGTCTGCTGCTACAGCCTTTTGCTGCGCCGTATGCGCAGCTTCTGGCGCAATGACGCAGATCAAGCTTTCAGAAACCGCTCCGCCCGGAACGGTGCGGCATCCACAGGCGCCGTCTCGCCGTTCATCAGGGCCGCCAAAATGGCGCCGGTGCCAGGGCCGGTGCTGAAGCCGATGTGCTGGTGGCCAAAGGCGAGCCACAGGTTGCGCTTGCCGGGCATGGCGCCAATGATGGGGCGGCTGTCGGGCAAGGTGGGGCGGCGGCCCAGCCAGGGTGTGGGCTCCAGCCGCGCACCCATGTCGATGGCCTGGCGGGCTGCGGCTTCTGCCAGATCCAGCTGCAGCGGATTGGGCGGGGCATCCAGGTCGGTCAGCTCCACGCCGCTGCTCACGCGTAGGCCTTGCTCCATGGGCGTCATCACGTAAGCGCCGGCGGTGTCATAAATGGGACGGCTGATGTTGCAGGCCGCAGGCGGCGCAAAGTGCATGTGGTAGCCGCGCTCATAGGCCATGGGCACATGCACTCCCAAAGTGGCCATGAAGTTGCGGCTCCAGGGGCCCAGGGCGACGACGATCCGGTCGGCTTCCACCGCGCCACCGGCATCACCCACCACGCGCCAGCGGCTGCCTGCCAGGGGCTCCAGCGTCTTGAGACGGGCCTGCAGGATCTGCCCGCCCTGTTTGCGAAACAGTTCGGCATAGGCTTTGACGACAGCGCCCGGGTTGTCGACCGACCAGCTGTCCTTGATCCAGAGCGCGCGCTCAAAGATCGGGTTCAACGCCGGCTCCAGTTGGCGGATATGGTCGCGCTCCAGCACCTCGGTCGAGACGCCGAAATGCGCCATGCGTTCGCGGGCCAGTGCCGCGCCTCCCAGGGCTGCCGCCTGCCGGTAGGCCATCAGGTAGCCGTTGTCGCGCATGCGGTGCGCGGAGCCGCTTGCGCGCAGCAGTTGGGCATGCTCGGTCATCGACAGGCGGATGAGGCTGTCGAGCGCGGTGGTGGTTTCGCGGAACATGCTGGCGCGCGCATGGAGCAGAAACTTCGTGGCCCAGCCCAGGTTGTGCAGCAGAAACTGTGGGCGGTAGCGAAAGCTGGCACTCTGGTTCTTCAGCAAGGTGGGCAAATTGCCGAACAGGGCAGGATTGTTGAACGGCATCAACGAGCTGCGGGCAATCACGCCCGCGTTGCCATACGAGGTTTCCTCGCCGGGCGCGCGTCTGTCCAGCAAGGTGACCTGAAAGCCCTTTTTCTGCAGTGCCAGCGCCGTTGCAACGCCGACCATGCCGGCTCCGAGTACGGCTACGGAAATATTGCTCATGAATGGTTGTGTTGTGGTGCGCGATGGATGCTCAACCAATGGCGCATGGCGCTTGCAGGATAAAGACAAGCGCGGTATTTGCCTGGTGAAAAGTGGTGACCTCGGCACGAATTCAGGCCGAAGCAGCATTCTAAAAAACTATAGCAGTCTGTGCTGTCAACATGGTTGAGTCTGAGCACGGCGAGGGTGTTTGCGTCTTTGCAGATGGCGGGTC
Organism: Comamonas odontotermitis; assembly: GCF_040396735.1. Lineage (GTDB taxonomy): Bacteria > Pseudomonadota > Gammaproteobacteria > Burkholderiales > Burkholderiaceae_C > Comamonas > Comamonas odontotermitis_C. The sequence goes on along the minus strand of NZ_JBEBNZ010000002.1, from coordinate 326,194 downwards.
AGACCGCCGGGTTTGTCACGGCATCGACATATGGCGTGGATAAATTGCTGCGATTTGTAAGCTTTTCGCTGCGAGACCATCGACCGTGCAATACAACGACATCCACAAATCGAAGCTGCGTGCAGCAAGCGCCGCCGCACTGGCATCGGTGGCAGGCATGGCCAACCTGCCAATGGATGCCTGGTCCGCGCCATTCCAAGGCGGCAATCTGGTGGTCTACAACGTCGGGGCGGAGAAAGGGGCCAAGACGGTCTCGCTTGCCGAGTACCGGGCGGATGGCACCAGGCTGCAGGCGATATCACTGTCTGCAGCCAGCGGCAATTCACTCACCTCCAGCAGCACAGGGTCGGAAGGCTTGCTCACGCGCTCGGCCAACGGCCAGTGTCTGGCCGTGCCGGGTTACGCTGCTGCTCCCGGAGATACGCCCGTGCTCAAGGCATCTACTGCTTTGGTGGCGCAGCGTGTCCTGGCCCTGGTCGGGGCGGACGGCTCGGTTGGCAATTTCCGCCGGTTGGGCGCGCAGGCCTTTGACGGGGATTCCATCCGCAGTGCTGCGAGCAGCGATTGTGTGGACGCATGGGCAAGCGGCAAGGCCGCCGTTCCCAAGGGAGGTGTCGATTTCGGCGGCATCTGGTATGCAGGTGCCAATCCGCTGCAACTGGCTCCGGGCAATATGCAAGGGCTGGCGGTGACCGGGCAGTTGTTTGTTTCGATTGCAGGGGGCGAAACGCTCAACCAGATCGGCACTGGCCTGCCCACCTCGGGCTCGCCCGCTGCCTTGCCCGTTGCAGGTTTGGCCAGCGACAATTTCCGGGGCATTGCCTTTGTCAGGCTCCAGCCGGCGTCCGTCGGCGCAGATACCCTGTATGTTGCAGCCAACAGTGCGGGAACCATCCAGAAATACGTGCGCAATGGCGATGCCTGGGAGGCACGGGGCGCGGTGGCACTGGCGGGTGTGCATGGTCTGGTGGCCATGCCTACAGGTGAAGGCAATGCCATGATCTTTGCGACGGACGGCAACGGTGCATTGAACCGGCTGTTCGATACCAGCGGCGCTCAGGGCGTTCTGAATGGAGCGCCCGTGGTGGTTGCCACACCCGCTGCCAAGGAGATGTTCTATGGCGTGGCCATGGCACCAGAGGCCAGCGCCCCGCCCGGCGTGCCGGGTGCCCCCTCTGCTGCCGCACTGAGCGATGTGACGGGCAGCAGCGCGACGCTGCGCTGGACCGCGCCCGCATCGGGTCCCGCGCCTGCTTTCTATGTCGTCGAAGTCTCCGGCGATAATTTTGTCAGTGCAAGCCAGAGTCTGGTGACGACGACCACGCAAGTGGCGCTTACGCAATTGCAGGCAGGTCAGAAAGCGCGTATTCGCGCTGTCAACAGCGCAGGGGGCAGCACCAGCGCGCAGACGGGAGGCATCGTCGGGGGCAGTGAGCCACCGACGACCTCGCTGGCCGACGGTGCGGCATATTCTGGCGTCGTGGGATCGGCCTACAACCCGGATATCACCTTCACCGTTCATGACGCATCGGGCACTGCAGCCGGAGTGCGCGTGTCAGGCAGCCCGGCCAACCCGCAGTCCGCAGTCATCACTGGCGACGGCATCCAGCCCAGCATCGGCGCGGATGGCAAAGTCACTCTGAAGCTGGTGCCAAGCGGCGTGGGCTATGCCGATATCGTGCTCACCATCAGCGATGCCAAGGGTGCCAGCATTACGCGCACCATCCGCTATGCAGCATCGGCCAATACAGCGGCAACGGCCAGCACGCGCTGGTACCAGGGGCGCTCGGATGCGTCTTCTGCCTTCATGCTGGCAGATGGCAGCATGGTGGTGGCCGACGACGAGGCACCGCCAAGGGATGGCGCAGCAAACGCGCTGCCTGGCGGCAATGCGCTCTTTGCCTACCACCCCCAGACGGGCGGCATGCCCGTGCGCACCCTGGTGCCTGATGCCGGCCTGGGGCTGGGCAACAAAGCCAATTGCACGGAGGCTGGCGCGATCAACCCCGGCAACTGCAAGACGGACGGTGAGGTCGATCTGGAGTCGAGCTTCATCGTAGGAAGCCGTGCCTACATACTGGGGTCGCATTCCAACAGCAAGAAGGGCTATCTGCGCCCGGACCGCTGGCGCCTCTTTGCCCTCGACTTGAACAGCGAGAGCATGGCAATCACTGGCTATTACCAGTGGCTGCGCGATGATGTGCGCGCCTGGGATGCGGGCAACGCACACGGTCTGGGTGCCAACTACCTGGGACTGGTGGCCAGTTCCAATGACGGCACCGCCGAGCAGGCGCCGGAGGCCGACACGCTTTCCGGCTTTTCCATTGAGGGCAGCAGCACCAGCCCCGACGATTCGCAGATGTGGCTGGGTTTTCGTGCGCCGCTGGTGTCCGCCCCAGGGCAGCCCGCAGTCAAGGCCAACGATGCCAGCGGCCGCTCGCATGCCTTGATCATTCCGGTACGCAATTACGCGGCGCTGGCAGGCGGCAGCGCTGGAGCCAGAGGCCAGGCAGACATCGGAGCACCGATTCGCATGGACCTGGGTGGCCGGGGCATCCGTGAGATCCGCAAGAACGCGAGCGGTGAATACCTGATCATCGCGGGGCCGCCCAACAGCGCCACCGGCACGGCACCGCGCGATTTTCGCCTGTTCTCGTGGGATGGCCGCACCAGGAGCGATGGCCTGGCACTGAATGTGCGCCTGCTCGCTGTGGATGTCGCAGCCTTCACGCCCGGGAACAGCGAATGCTCGGCGGAAGGGATTGCTGCGCTGCCCGGCTCGCTTGCTCAGGGGGGCGACGCCACCATTCTCAGCGACTGCGGCGACGCAGATTTTTACGGGGATGGCAACGCGGCCAAGGATCTGGCCTATGCAGCGTGGAAGAAATTTCGCAGTGACGTGGTGCGCATTGCTGCCTTGCCTTTGGTCAACCTGCAGTCAACAGGCAATGCCGGCTTCAGCGTGCAAGGGCCGCAGGCGGGGTCGTTCCATGCGGTGGTGCTGCCTGCTACGGCAGTTGCACCAAGCTGGGAGCAGGTGCGGGCGGGTACCGATGCAAGCGGCCAGCCTGCCCAGTGGGCTGGCCATGCAGCACTGGCCGCCCACCAGCCTGTGGCGCTTCAAGCCACCGGTCTTGCCAGCAACACCGCTTATGCCGTGTACGGCGTGCTGGTGGATGACGCGGGCGTGGCGGGCCTGGTGGCTGGGCAGAAGTTCTCCACCGGCGCACCAGCGGCTGCGGGTATCGATTTTCCGGCCCTGGCGGATCGTGCACTGGGCACCACTCCATTTGCTGTGTCTGCGGGTGGCGGCATGGCGGGCGTGCCCATCGCATTCAGCAGCCAGACTCCTTCAGTTTGCACGGTAACGGGCTCCGTGGTGCGCCTGCTGCAGGTGGGCACCTGCACGCTGCGTGCGACGCAGCAAGACAACCCTGGCGTTGCGGAGCGCAGCTTTCAGGTGGCCTTTCCGTCCACCATGGGCAATGTGTTGCCTGCCGGTGGTGGCACCCTGGCGCAGACCAGCGCAGAAGGCTGGCAGTTCGCGACCGCATCCGCAGGCACCGTGAGCAACGCGGGTCTGCCGGCCTTGCCGGAGGGCTATGGTTTTGTGATGCCCGAGGGGCTGGGATTCATCCTGGCCGGGGGCGCCAGTGGCAGTGCGGCCAATGTGCGCTGGCAATTGCCGCTGGCGGCACCGGCCAATGCGCAGCTCTGGAAATACAACGCCACGCTTCGCCAGTGGCGCAATATTGGCGGGGCGTTTGCCGCAGACCGCAGCCATGCCAGCTTTACCGTGACTGATGGGGGCGAGGGCGATGAAGACGGGCTGGCCAATGGCGTGATTGTCGACCCGGTCTTTCTTGTGGCGCCGATAGCAACACCCGTATCGCCCGCCAATGCCGTGAGCGTTCCTGCCCTGTCGGATGCAGGCCGGGCACTGCTCGCTCTGGCCCTGGCCGGCGTGGCAGCCCTTGGCATGTGGCGTCGCAGGGGCTGAGCATCTGCCCCCAGTTGCCGCGCGCCGCATCCATGTCTGTGCGGTGCGCGGTTGCAGCCTGCTACCCGGCGGTGAGCTGCGCCCCTTCCACCAGAAATTGCAGCTTGCGCTGACCCTGCCATTCGTTGATGTCGAGACGGTAGGCGAGCAGCACCTTGGCAGGCAGGGGCTCGGTATGGCCGAACCAGATGCCATCCACCATCTCGCCCTGGTGGCGCAGCTTGAGGGACAGGTGTTTTTCGCCCACCAGGCGCTGGCTGATCACCTCCAGCTCTTCGCTGAAGGTCGGGGGGGCAAAGCCCTGGCCCCAGACCTGGCTGTTGATCGCGTCCACGGTCTCGGTACGGCGAAACTGCGCGGGCAGCGGGCCGTCGGTTTCCATCTGGCGGGTGAGCGTGCGCTCGTCCAGCCACTCCTGCGCCACCTCTGCCAGCGCCTGCTCGAACACCTCAAAATGTTCTTCGGCAATCGTGCAGCCAGCGGCCATGGCGTGGCCGCCAAACTTGATCAGCACGCCCGGGTGGCGCTTGGCAACCAGGTCAAGCGCGTCGCGCAGGTGAAAGCCTGCGATCGAGCGGCCCGAGCCTTTGAGTTCGTGCTCATGCCCCGGCGCACTGCTGGCGGCAAAGACGAAGGTGGGGCGGTGCAGCTTGTCCTTGATGCGCGACGCCACGATGCCGACCACGCCCTCGTGGAAATCCGGGTCGAACACGCTGACAGCGGGAGGCGGCTCCTCGCCTTCTTCAAACAGTTCCTCGACCAGCAGCATGGCGTGCTCGCGCATGCCGCTTTCGATATCGCGGCGCTCGCGGTTGATGGCATCGAGCTGGCGTGCCAGTTCGTCGGCGCGCAATGCGTCCTCCGTCAGCAGGCACTCGATGCCGATCGTCATATCCGCAAGGCGCCCTGCGGCATTGATGCGCGGGCCCAGGGCAAAGCCGAAATCAAAAGTGCTGGCGACTGCCGCGCGCCGGCTGGCGGCCGAGAACAAGGCCCCCAGGCCCGGCGGCATCTGGCCCGCACGGATGCGGCGCAGGCCCTGGGCAACGAGGCGCCGGTTGTTGGCATCGAGCTTGACCACATCGGCCACCGTGCCCAGTGCCACCAGGGGCAGCAGGGTGTCCAGCCGGGGCTGAGGCTGTTTTGCCGCTGCATTGCTTCCCGAGGGAGTGCTCGCATCTTCAAAAGCACCACGGCTGCGCAGCTCGGCGCGCAAGGCCATCAGCACATAGAACATCACGCCCACGCCCGCGATGGATTTGCTGGCAAAGCCGCAGGCTGGCTGGTTGGGGTTGACGATGGCGTCCGCTGCGGGCAGGGTAGCTGCAGGCAGGTGGTGGTCAGTCACGATCACCGTCAGGCCCAGCGCCTTGGCGCGGGCCACGCCATCCACGCTGGCGATGCCGTTGTCCACGGTCACCAGTACATCGGTGCCCAACTGGTGCACCCGCTCGGCGATTGCGGGGGTGAGACCGTAGCCGTCTACCACGCGGTCGGGCACCAGGTAGCGCACGTTGGCCGCACCCAGCATGCGCAGTCCGCGCAGGGCCACGGCGCAGGCGGTGGCACCGTCGCAGTCGTAATCGGCCACCACGCAGATGCGCGCCTGCTGCTCAATGGCGTCGGCCAGCAGGCGGGCGGCATCCTGCGCGCCCAGCAGGTCGGCGGGCGAGAGCAATTGGGCCAGGCCATCGTCCAGCTCGGCAGCGGCCTGTACGCCGCGAGCGGCAAACAGCCGGGCGAGCAGTGGGTGCACACCCGCTTGCTCCAATGCCCAGGCAGTACGTGGTGGGATATCTCTTGCTAGGATTTTCATAGTGAACGGAGCATATCGGCAGCATGCGGGCTGTCAAACAGTTGTTTGATTTTCTGGAGCAGTCCTCCAGGGGCGTGCTCCAGCGTGACAGCATTTTTTTCGCCACACACGGTGAGTCTGGCAGGGGCGGCCGCAGGCAGGCTGGCATCGAGCTGCTGCCAGGTCGTTTGCCAGGCAGGCCAGTTGCCGGTGAGCGCAGCATCGCGCAAATCGGTGTTCAGCATTGGCATGGTGGCGGGCAACTGGTAGCCGGAAGGCAGTGCGCCGGCGCCATGCACCCAGAAGGAATTGATGGGTGCCTGGCCCGCAGCCTCGCGCGCGTCGCTCCAGGCATGGATGTAGAGCAGCATCTGCATCTCGGTCTGCAGGCGGTGCAGCACGGCGGCCTGGTCCTTGCTGGGCAGCCAGGGGCGCACATCGCGCAGGGCAATACGGTCCAGCGAAGCGGTTTCCAGGCCCCGGAATACCTCGCCCTGCGCCAGCCAGCGGTCTGGGCGGTCATAGGTGAGGGTGATGCCGTCCTCGGCAAACCAGGGAGCCATGACGGCAAGCAGTTCGCGCGACTGCGCCTCGTGCATCTGCGCGGCAGTCAGCTCGCTCATGCGGACCTGGTCGGGCGAAATATGCCAATGGCAAGGGGTGATGAAGGCCCAGGCGGCATTGCCGGGCATTGTGCCTTGCTGCAGTTGGTGCAATGCCGCCCACGGTGTGGCGCGGGTGGGTAGTTGCAGCGCGCGGGCGAGGGCGCGTTCGTGCGGCGGGGCAAAATCCTCGGTCTCGCCGCTGTCGGTGGCGGCGGGCTGCAGGGTTTTGAGCCACTGCTGCAGCCCGGGCAGTGCAAGGTCTTGCAGTGCCTGCTGGCAGCCCTCCTCGTCGGAGGCTGCGTAGGAAATGATCAAATGCTGGAATTCCGACATGGGCCTATTGTCAGCGATGCCACAATGCTGGATTGCAAGCGGTGGCTTCCGCCGCCATGATGGCTACAAAAACATATGCAGATTCCCTATGAGCTGGCGCTGGGCTGGCGCTACACCCGGGCGGGGCGCGCCACGCGCCGCAACGGGTTCATTTCATTCATCTCGGGTGTGTCCATGCTGGGCATTGCGCTGGGGGTGGCAGCCCTCATCATCGTGCTGTCCGTGATGAACGGGTTCCAGAAAGAGGTGCGCGACCGCATGCTCAGCGTGGTCTCGCATATCGAGATCTTCACGCCCGGCGGCGACGCCATGCCCGACGTGACCAAGACCATGGCCGAGGCCAGGCAGAACCCCAATGTCATCGGTGCAGCCCCCTTCGTGGCGGCCCAGGCACTCGTGGCACGTGGGGAAGACATGCGCGGCGCCTTGCTGCGCGGTATCGATCCGGCGCTGGAGCCCGAGGTGACCGACATGGCCACCGGTATCCAGCAGCAAGCCCTGCAGGCGCTCACGCCCGGCAGCTTCAATGTGGTGCTGGGCTCGGAGCTGGCGCGCATCCTGGGCGTGGAGGCGGGCGATCAGGTCACGCTGGTGGCGCCCAGTGGCCAGGTGACACCGGCTGGCGTGGTGCCGCGCCTCAAGCAGATGAATGTCGTGGGCACATTCAACTCGGGCCACTATGAGTACGACTCCGCCCTGGTGCTGATGCACTACGAGGATGCTGCCAAGCTCTTCCGCCTGGAAGGGCCGACCGGCGTGCGTCTCAAGCTCAAGAACCTGCATGACGCGCCCGAGGTGGTGCAGCAACTGGCCAAGACGCTCAGCGGCCATCTGCTGATTCGCGACTGGACGCAGCAGAACAAGACCTGGTTTGCGGCCGTGCAGGTGGAAAAACGCATGATGTTCATCATCCTCACCCTGATCGTGGCGGTGGCCGCCTTCAATCTGGTGACGACCCTGGTGATGACCGTGACCGACAAGCGCGCCGATATCGCCATCCTGCGAACCCTGGGCGCCAGTCCCAAAAGCATCATGGGCGTGTTCGTGGTGCAGGGCGCCCTGGTCGGGGTGATTGGCACCCTGGCGGGCCTGGCGCTGGGTTTGCTGATTGCCTGCAACATCGATGTGATCGTGCCTGCCATCGAGCGGGCGCTGCACACCAGCTTCCTGCCCAAGGATATTTACCTGATCAGCCGCATGCCGAGCGAGCCGCAAAGCGCCGACATCGTGCCGATCACCGTGATTTCGCTGATTCTGGCTTTTGTGGCCACGCTGTACCCGAGCTGGCGCGCCAGCCGCGTCAACCCTGCGGAGGCCCTGCGTTATGAATGATTCTTCTGTGGTGTTGCAGGCCAGCGGCCTGACCAAGCGTTTCTCCGAAGGACTTCTGGATGTGGAGGTGCTCAAGGGCATCGATCTGGAGGTACGCGCTGGCGAAACGCTGGCCATCGTAGGGGCCTCCGGCTCGGGCAAATCCACCTTGCTGCACCTGCTGGGTGGGCTCGATGAGCCCACCAGCGGCTCGGTGCGCCTGAAGGGCCAGTTGCTGGGCGAATTGAGCCCTGCGCGACAGGGTCAGTTGCGCAACCAGCACCTGGGCTTCATCTACCAGTTTCACCATTTGTTGCCCGAGTTCAGTGCACTCGACAATGTGGCCATGCCGTTGCGCATCCGCCGCATGCCTTACGAAGCGTGTACGGCGCGCGCCGAGGCCATGCTGGCCGCCGTAGGCCTGAAGGACCGCGTGCAGCACCGCCCGGCCGAGCTGTCGGGCGGCGAGCGCCAGCGCGTGGCTATTGCACGGGCGCTCGTCACCCAACCGGCCTGCGTGCTGGCGGACGAGCCCACCGGCAACCTGGACCGCTCCACCGCTGATACCGTGTTTGCGCTGATGATGCAGCTCGCTCGTGAGCAGGGCACCGCGTTTGTGATGGTGACGCATGATGGAGAACTGGCAAAGCGCTGCGACCGCGCCGTACGCATGGCCAATGGCAGATTTGAATGAAACGGGCTGTCAGTGCTTAAATGGTAATTGTTGATAGCTCATATTTTGATAGCGTTTGATGGACGAGCATAGCCGCATATCGTGAGCTTCTGGATCGACACCCACTGCCACTGGGACGCGCCCGAGTTTGACCCCGATCGCGACCAGTTGCGCGAGGCTGCGCGTGCCGCCGGTGTGGCGCACTGCGTCATCCCTGCCATTGGTCGCATGGATTGGGAGACGGTGCGCGAGCTGGCCCACCGTTGGGGCGACAGCTACGCGCTGGGCATCCACCCGCTCTATACCGGCCCGGGTCGTGCTCATGAGCGTGATATCGACGCACTGGCGCAAATGCTGGAAGACTGCCGCGATGACCCGCGCCTGGTGGCCATCGGCGAGATAGGGCTTGATTTCTTTGTCGAAGGCCTGGATGCAGAACGGCAGACCTGGTTCTACCAGGAACAACTCAAGCTGGCGCGCCGTTTTGACCTGCCGGTGATCGTGCATGTGCGCAAATCCAGCGACCAGTTGCTCAAGGCCCTACGGCAGTGGCCGGTGATGGGCGGCATTGCCCATGCCTTCAACGGCAGCCTGCAGCAGGCACAGCAGTTTGTGGAACGCGGCTTTGCGCTGGGCTTTGGCGGTGCGCTGACCTATGACCGGGCGCTCCACCTGCACCGCCTGTTGCAAACGGTGCCGATGGAGAGCATCGTCATCGAGACCGACGCGCCGGATATCCCACCGCATTGGCTCTATACCACGGCCGAGCAGAGGGCGCGGGGCGTGCCGCAGGGGCGCAACCAGCCTGCCGAGATACCGCGTATTGCGCAGGTTCTGCAGGAAATACGCGCCCAGGGTGCATCAGACAAGCGCGAAATGCTACAAGATTGGATGCAAATCACCACTGCCAATGCCTGCCGGGTACTGCCCAAGCTGGGTGCTCTGCTGGCAGGAACGCGCCATGGCTGACGCGCGCGAGGAGTCTTCGCCGGTGCTGTATGGCCTGCCGCCGGTGGTGGGGGCAGAGACTCGGGTGCTGATCCTCGGGAGCTTTCCCGGCGCTGCATCGCTGGGCGCCCGGCAATACTATGCCTACCCGCGCAACCACTTCTGGCCCATTCTGGCGCAGTTGTGGCCGCAGTACCCGCAGCCGCCCGATTATGCGGGCCGCTGCGAATGGCTGCTGGCGCGCGGGCTGGGGCTGTGGGATGTCTACGCCAGTTGCGAGCGCGCCGGCAGCCTCGACAGTGCCATCCGTAACGCAACGGTCAACGATTTTGCTGCGCTGAAGGCCCATTGCCCGCAATTGGTGGCAGCCGCCCACAATGGCGGCGAAAGCTTTCGCCATGCAAAGTCCGTTCAGGCCATCCTTGGCCTGCCGGTGTACCGGCTGCCATCCACCAGCCCGGCCAATGCGTCATGGAGCATGCAGCGCAAGCTGGAGGGCTGGCGCGAGGTGCTGCGTCACTGCGGCTTGCCGGTCTGAACACGGGCCAGGGGCATGGGTGTGGCCGCATGGCCTTGCAGCAGGCGCAGTGACAGCCTTTGCACCCATGGGCCCAGCAGCACCACGATGACGAAGGCCGCTGGCCAGGCACACACATAGGCATGCAGCCACAGGCCGACGAAATGCGCGGTGAAACCCAGATTCAGCCAGGTGACCCAGGCGGTCATCAGCCCGCTGAGCAGCAGAGACATCAGCATGGAGGTGAGCAAGCGTTGTTTGAGTGCGAGAGACATGGTGTGCGAAGCCTTTCTTGTGAATGGCTTGCAGTGTAGATTCTGCTTAAATTAGAAAAAAGAGATAAATTATCATTTTTAAATTCCATATTTGAAATCATGTTCGATGATCTGGCCTTGTTTGTCGCCATTGTGGAAAGCGGCAGCCTGAGCGCAGCGGCGCGCAGGGCCGGACTACCGCCAGCGACCGTGACACGCCGCCTGCAGCAATTGGAGCGCCAACTGGGATGCAAGCTGCTGCACCGCAGCGCCCGCCGCATGCTGCCGACGCCCGAGGGCCAGGCCTACTTCGAGCGCTGCAGCCCGCTGTTGCAGTCGCTGGCACAGGCCACGCAGAATCTGGAGCAGAGCCTTACCCAGGTGCAGGGCACGGTGCGTGTGCTGGCACCCATGAACCTGGCCAAAGGCCTGTTGTTGCCGGTATGGCAGGAGTTTCTGGCGCGCTACCCGGGTGTGCAACTGGATTTGCGCCTGTCCAATCTGCGGGAGGACCTGCTGGAGCAGGGGGCCGATCTGGCCATTCGCGTCGGAACGCTTGCCGATTCGAGCCTGACAGGGCGCAGGCTGGGCCATGCCGCCATGGGCTTGCTGGCATCGCCCGGCTACCTGGCCCAGGCTGCGCCCATCAACGGTCCGCAGGATTTGGCCGGGCAGCGCTGGATCGTGGCCGATCCACTGCGCCAGCTGCGCCTTGCGCACAGCCAGACGGGGGAGGTCTACAGCCAGTCGCTCTACGGCACTGCGATGCGCGGCATGGTCAACGATGTGGCAATCGCGGCGGCCATGGCCGCCAGCGGCCTGGGTCTGCTGTTTGCCCCGCTGTGGGCCTGCGCAAGCTATCTGGAGCAGGGCAGCCTGGTGCCGGTGCTGCCGCAGTGGCAGGCGGGTTCGCACGATATATCGCTGTTATGGCCACAGCACCATCTGCCCGCGCGGGTGAGGGCCTTGATCGACCTGTTGCTGGAGTTTTCGGCCAACGATCCGCGACTGCAAGGCCAAATGCAGATAATGCCCGCACCATGACCAAAAGAAAAACCGTGGCAGCCGATGCAGCGCTGCCTGAAGTGACCATTTCCGATTTCGATGGCATCCGTTATCTGCACCTGGGCACCCCCTGGGTGCAGGGCTCCATGCGTATCAGGAAGCCATTCGATATCGACCTGGAATACGTGCAGCGCATGATGGCCTGGCTGCTGCTGGTGGACCCGGCCACCGTGCCCGAGCGCCGCGCCATGCAGTTGGGCCTGGGCGCGGCGGCGGCTACCAAGTTCTGCGTGCAGAAGCTGGGCATGGCCACCACGGCGGTGGAACTGAACCCGCAGGTCATCTCTGTATGTCGTCAGTGGTTCAAGCTGCCGCCCGACAGCGACAGATTGCAGGTGGTGCTGGGCGACGCGGGAGCGGAAATCCAGAAGCCCCAGTACCTGCAGACGGTGGACGCCTTGCAGGTGGATCTGTATGACCACGAGGCAGCGGCTCCGGTGCTCGACAGCCCCGACTTCTACCTGCATTGTCGCAACCTGCTGACCGACGAGGGCTGCATGACGGTGAATCTCTTTGGCCGCACCAACAGCTACGCCCGCAGCCTGGCCCATATCCAGCAGGCTTTTGGCGAAGACGCTGTCTGGCGTTTTGCCGCCACGAAGGAAGGCAATACCGTCGTGCTGGCACAACGCACCTCCAGCCGCCCGGAGCGCGACCTGCTGGTGCAGCGCGCCGATGCCATACAGCAGGCAACAGGTTTGCCCGCGCTCAAATGGTTGAAGGTTTTTAAACCTGTGGTGGCACCGGCGGTCTGAGCTTTACCCCGCCTGCGCGGGCTTTCAGGTATAACCTCGGCAGACCAACTATGACATGAGGGATTGCACCATGGGCGCGCCAGATCACCCGTCGGATGACGAGCCGGATTTTCAACATACGGTGCTGGTGGATCCTGCTGGCTTGCCGAGGGATGCGGACCCTCCTGCACCGTCTGTCCCCTCCGGCCGGCGCTCTGCCGTGTTTGTGCCCGGCACTGTGGACAGCAATGATCCGGTGAGCGCACCGGCGACACCTGCTCCTCAGGGTTCTGCATCCCTGCCCGCTGGCCGCAGCACCAAGTCTGCGCTGATGCAGCGCCCGCTTGATCTGGTGCAGATCATCAGCTGGCTGCAGGCAGATGGCTGGATCACTTCAGCCATTGCCAAGGCCACGATCGAGCGATGCAGCCATGCGTCCAGCAGCCAGCATCCGATTGTTCGCCTGGCCAGCGTGGTGGTGCCCCGCGCGCAGGATGGCAAGGCGCTCGACGTGGAGATGCTGACCGAGTTCGTCGCCAAGCACTGCGGCCTGCCTTATTACAAGATCGATCCGCTCAAGACCGATGCGGCTAAGGTGGCCGAAACCATGGGCGCGCCGTATGCCCAGCGCCACGGCATCCTGCCGGTGCAGGTCTCCTCCCAGGAAGTGGTGATTGCCGTCAAGGAGCCCTGGATCGACGAGTGGGTGGGCGAGGTGGAACGCCAGGCACGGCGCAAGGTGCGGCGAGTGCTTGCCAACCCCAAGGATATCGACAGGTACCGCAGCGAGTTCTTTGCCCTGGCCAAATCGGTCAAGGCGGCCAACAAGCTGAGCGGCTCGCTCTCGAGCATCGGCAATTTTGAGCAACTGGTCGATCTGGGCAATTCCAACCAGCAGTTCGATGCCAACGACCAGGGCATCATTCGGCTGGTCGATTGGCTGTGGCAGTTTGCGTTTTCACAGCGCGCCAGCGATATCCATCTGGAGCCGCGCCGCGACCAGGCGGTGATCCGTTTCCGCATCGATGGCGTGCTGCACAAGGTCTACCAGATGCCCATTGGCGTGCACAACGCCATCGTCTCGCGCGTCAAGCTGCTTGGCCGTATTGATGTGGTGGAGAAGCGCCGCCCGCAGGACGGCCGCATCAAGACCCGCAACACCCTGGGCGACGAGGTGGAAATGCGCCTCTCGACCTTGCCGACCGCATTTGGCGAGAAGATGGTGATGCGTATCTTCGACCCGGAAAACACGGTCAAGGATCTGGCCGAACTGGGCTTCACCCCACATGACGCCCAGCGCTGGGAACAGTTGGTATCGCGTCCGCACGGCATCATCCTGGTGACCGGCCCCACCGGCTCGGGCAAGACGACCACCCTGTACTCGACCCTGAAGCGGCTGGCGACGGAGGAGGTGAACGTCTCGACGGTGGAAGACCCGATCGAAATGATAGAGCCCGCCTTCAACCAGACGCAGGTGCAGCCGGTGCTCGACTTCAGCTTTGCCGAAGGCCTGCGTGCGCTGATGCGCCAGGACCCGGACATCATCATGGTGGGCGAAATCCGCGATCTGGAGACCGCCGAGATGGCGGTGCAGGCGGCGCTGACAGGCCATCTGGTGTTCTCTACCCTGCACACCAACGATGCACCCAGCGCCATCAGCCGCCTGATGGAGCTGGGCGTGCCGCCCTACTTGATCAACGCCACGTTGCTGGGCGTGCTGGCCCAGCGCCTGGTGCGCACCCTGTGCGAAACCTGCAAGCAGCCCGATGGGGAAAGCACCGTGGGGGCACTGAACAATGCCATCCATCCCTGGAAGATCAAGCGCGAGTACAGGCCCTACAAGCCCGTGGGTTGTGACGAGTGCCGCAATACCGGCTACCGTGGCCGCATGGGTCTGTATGAGCTGTTGACGGTGAGCGAGGCGATCAAGGACCAGGTACACACCTCGCCTTCCATGTCTGGGCTGCGCCGTCAGGCGGTGAAGGACGGCATGCACCCGCTGCGTCTGGCGGGCGCACTACGCGTATCCGAAGGCATGACCACCTTCGAGGAAGTCATCGCGAGCACGCCGCCCATCGAGATGGGCGACCGCTGAGAGCCACCGGCTCTTCAACCTGTCCGCCAGCCGTTCGGACTGCTATCAAAAACAAAGTTCTGCCGTGCGCCGATGGTGCGGTGGTGGCCGGTTTCATAAAAAACTTCCGGGGCTAGAGAATCCCGGAAATACAGCTGTGCCGGTAATTGCTTGTGAATCATGGCGCTGCGGTTGGGTGCGGTGTTTTGACCTAGGGTTTTCCTGTGTCCAATCGTAAGTGGAATCCACATCTGTCAGCCAACTGTCAGCATCCACAATGCACAACATCCATATTTTCGTTTGGAGACATAGTGAAACTCAAGAGCCAAAAAGACTTTTGGGCGGGCATCATGTACATGACGGTGGGGATTGCGTTCGCAGTGGGCGCAAAGAACTACACGATCGGTACAGGCGCACGCATGGGGCCGGGTTACTTCCCGCTGATTCTGGGCATTCTGCTTGCTGTGATTGGCGCGGCCGTCGCCTTCAAGGGCCTCACCAACGGCCCCCGGGATGGTGACCCCATCGGTAAATGGGCATGGAAGCAGGTGTTCTTCATTCTGCTGGCGAACTTTGCATTCGGCATCCTGCTGGTCGGCGTGCCTACGCTCGGTATTCCAGCCATGGGCCTGATTGTTGCCATCTATGCACTGGTCTTCATTGCCAGCATGGCAGGGCATGAGTTCCGCGCCAAGGAGGTGTTCGTTCTGGCCACCATCCTGGCCGTTGGCAGTTACGTCGCTTTCGTGTGGGCACTGAATCTGCAGTTCCCCGTGTGGCCTAGCTTCATTACCGGTTAAGAGGAGCCAGGACCATGGATCTGATCAATAACCTGGCCACCGGTTTCGGTGTGGCCTTCACTTTCCAAAACCTGATCTACTGCTTTGTCGGCTGTCTGTTGGGTACCCTGATTGGCGTGCTGCCTGGCATTGGCCCCGTGGCCACCATCGCCATGCTGCTGCCGGCCACCTATGCGCTGCCCCCCGTGGCGGCGCTGATCATGCTGGCCGGCATCTACTACGGCGCGCAGTATGGTGGCTCGACCACCGCCATTTTGGTGAACCTGCCGGGCGAATCGTCCTCGGTGGTGACTGTGATCGATGGCTACCAGATGGCCCGAAAAGGGCGAGCGGGGCCAGCGCTGGCAGCGGCAGGCATTGGCTCGTTCTTTGCGGGCTGCGTGGGCACCGTGATTCTGGCTGCCTTTGCGCCTCCGCTCACGGAAGTGGCCTTCATGTTCGGCCCTGCCGAGTACTTCTCGCTGATGACCCTGGGCCTGATCGGCGCGGTGGTGCTGGCCTCGGGCTCGCTGCTCAAGGCCGTGGGCATGATCGTGCTGGGCCTGCTGCTGGGTCTGGTGGGAACGGACGTGAACTCGGGCGTGGCCCGCTACTCCTTCGACATTCCTGAACTGACCGACGGCATCGACTTCGTCGTGATTGCCATGGGTGTGTTCGGCTACGGCGAAATCATTGCCAATCTGTCCAAGCCTGACGATGAGCGTGAAGTGTTCGCCGCCAAGGTCACGGGTTTGATGCCCACGGCAGAAGACTTCAAGCGCATGTTCCCCGCGATGCTGCGTGGCACGGCCCTGGGCTCTGCGCTGGGCATTCTGCCTGGTGGCGGCGCCATGCTGTCGGCTTTTGCGGCTTACACCATCGAGAAGAAGACGCGTCTCAAGCCAGGTGAAGTTCCATTCGGCCAGGGCAATATCCGTGGCGTATGCGCTCCGGAATCGGCCAACAATGCAGGCTCGCAGACCTCGTTCATTCCACTCTTGACCCTGGGTATCCCGCCAAATGCCGTGATGGCACTGATGGTGGGCGCCATGACCATTCACAACATCCAGCCTGGCCCCCAGGTGATGACCAGCAACCCCGAGCTGTTCTGGGGCCTGATTGCCTCGATGTGGATCGGTAACCTGATGCTGATCATCCTGAACCTGCCGCTGATCGGCGTCTGGATCAAGCTGCTCACCGTGCCTTACCGCTGGCTGTTCCCTTCGATCGTGCTGTTCTGTGCGGTCGGTGTGTATGGCACCAACAACAACAGCTGGGACGTGTGGATGGTCGGTATCTTCGGCTTCGTGGGTTATGTGTTCCACAAGCTGGGCACCGAGCCCGCACCGCTGCTGCTGGGCTTCATCCTGGGCCCGATGATGGAAGAGAACCTGCGCCGTGCACTGCTGCTCTCGCGCGGTGACTGGTCGGTGTTCGTCACCCGCCCCATCTCCGCCGGCCTGCTGATTGCAGCTGCCATCCTGCTGATCGTGGTGTGCTTGCCCGCAGTGAGCAAGAAGCGTGAAGAAGCCTTCGTTGAAGAAGACTGATCGCTGATAGAGACAGACAACTACCACTTTGCAGCGGCACCTTCGGGTGCCGCTTTTTTTTGCCTCCAATGCAGTTCGACGGCCTATGGAAGAACTGCGTTTGAGGGGACGGCGGCGCCGTATGGAGGCGGTAACGACTCTGGATGGCGTACGCAAAATTAACAGCAGGGCGGGCAACAGGTACTGGCTTGGCGTAACAATGGCTGCCACGGCTGCGCCACCTGCACAGGGCGTGGCTGCCAGCAACGCATACCTGCATGAAAAATCTGCCTCTCCTGCAACAGCACGGCCTGCGCCGCTCCTTGCACAACGAAGTCCATTCGCGCCCACCTGAGGCCTTGCCCGACGACACTGCAGTCTTTTGCGTGGTGATGTGGGCCGATGCCGCAGAGCGCGCCGCCAGCCGCCAGTGGCTCTACCAGTTGCTGCGCGAACTGCAACTGCCCATACCTGATGGCGCAGACGATGCCAATCATCTGAGGCTGGACTTGGGAAACTGCCGCCTGCGCTGGGAGCTGCACACCGAGTTTGTGTCGTGGACCTGGATGGTGCCCGCCAACGCCGCCGCCATGCAGGCTGCAGGCCCGCAATCGGCCAGTGACGCCATTCCTGCGCAATGGCTCGCCGGTTTGCCGGGCCAGTGCCTGCTGGCGATGAATGTGTGGGTGCTGGCGTTGGCAGAAGGCCTGGAGCGGAATATCGAGCACGGCTGGCTGTATGAGGACCAACTGGTTGCATCGCAAACCGCCGAGCAGCAGGCGCGTATCTACACCGATTTCGCCATCCATTCGGATGGCGCCTCGCGCCTTTTTGTGCTGAACCATGGCTTGCCGGCTGCGCGTATGGGCCGGCTGGTGCAGCGGTTGATTGAAATCGAGACTTATCGAATGGCTGCGCTGCTGGGTTTGCCCGCAGCGCGCGACACCATGGAGAAGCTGGCCGCCACCGAAACCGAGCTGGCCCAGCTGTCGGAAGCCATTCGCAGTGCCGGTGCCGCGAGCGAGCCGCAATTGCTCGACCAGCTTACTCGGCTGGCGGCGCAAGTGGAGAGCCAATACGCGGCCAACCATTCGAGGTTTTCGGCCAGCACGGCCTACTTTGCATTGGTGCAGCAACGGGTGGGCGACATCGCGGAAACGCGCCTGGCGGGCTACCAGACCATCCGCGACTTCATGGACCGACGCCTCACTCCGGCGCGCAACACCTGTGTCTCGGCCCACCAGCGGCTGGAGGCGCTGTCCCAGCGCGTGTCCCGCATCAGCAATTTGCTGCAGGCGCGGGTCGATATCAGCCAGAAGCAGGGCCGCCAGGCGGTACTCAAGGCGATGAACGAGCGGCAGGGCCTGCAGCTCAAGATGCAGTCGACGGTGGAGGGCCTGTCGGTGGCGGCCATCACCTATTACTTCGTCGGCCTCATCAGCTACCTGGCCAAAGGCCTGCAGAAATGGGGCTGGCCGCTGTCGCCAGAAACGACGGCAGCGCTGGCGATCCCCATGGTAGGCTTGGGTGTCTGGTGGTCGATCCGCCGCATGCACCATCGCTTGTTCCATGGTGCGCAAGAGCACAACTAAACCGCCCGCAGGCCCTTTGGTATCCGGGCCTTCTTCTTTTCTGGATTCACTGTGTCAGTTACTGCAGCACCTGCGCCGGTGCTTTCGCCATCGGCCCGCAAAATGGGCATGGCCTGTGCCGTGGTGGGCGCCATTGCCTTCAGTGGCAAGGCCATCATCGTCAAGCTTGCCTATCGCTACGGTGTGGATGCGGTCACGCTCATCATGTACCGCATGCTGTTTGCGCTGCCGCTGTTTGTTGTGATGGCCTGGTGGGCCGGACGCGGCAAGCCCCCACTTTCGCTGCACGACTGGCTGGGCTCTGCAGCGCTGGGTTTTTCGGGCTACTACCTGGCGAGCTTTCTGGATTTTGCAGGGCTTACCTACATCACCGCAGGGCTGGAGCGCCTCATCCTCTACCTCAACCCTACCCTGGTGCTCGCGCTGGGCTGGCTCCTTTACCGAAAGAAGGCCACCCGTCGCCAGTTGCTGGGCCTGGCCATCAGCTACGCCGGTGTGATGCTGGTGTTTGGCGTAGAGGCACTCGGGCACGGCGCTGCGGGCGCCGGTGGCGGCAAGGTGTGGTGGGGTGCCACGCTGGTGTTTGCCAGTGCGGTGAGCTATGCCATCTACCTGGTGTACAGCGCGCAGTTTGTGCAGCGCATGGGCGCGCTGCGCCTGGTGGGGCTGGCCACCAGCTTTGCCTGCCTGTTCTGCATTGTGCAGTTTCTGCTGGTGCGGCCACTGGCTGCCGCGCAGGTGGCGATGCCCGTCATCTGGCTGTCGGTACTCAATGCAACGGTGTGCACGGCGCTGCCGGTGCTGCTGGTCATGCTGGCGATTGAACGCCTGGGCGCTGCCACGGTGGCGCAAACTGGCATGATTGGCCCCTTGTCCACCATTTTGATGGGTGTGTGGCTGCTCGATGAGGCGCTGACACCCGTGATGGTGGCTGGCACGGCGCTGGTGCTGGTGGGGATCTATGTATTCACCCACCAGGCGAAAAGTATAAAAAAGAGAGCTGCAAGCGTTTGACGGGTAAGCGCTGGCGGCAGATTTTCTTTGATCTTGGTATTGCAATCTCGAAAGGAGACGGATTATGGATTTGGGAATTGCGGGCAAATGGGCCTTGGTGTGTGCGGCCAGCAAGGGACTGGGACGCGGCTGTGCGCAGGCCCTGGTCAACGAGGGCGTGAATGTGGTCATCAACGCCCGTGGCGCCGACGCGCTCAAGGACACGGCGCGCCAGTTCAAGGTGATGGCCGCCATGTGGGCGGCAGCAGCACCTGGCCGGGTGGCTCCACAGGTGATTGCCGTGGCGGCAGACATCACGACCGAGGAAGGCCGCGCTGCGGTGCTGAACGCCGAAGGCGGCCCTGGCAGGAACTTTGACATCCTGGTGAACAATGCAGGCGGGCCGCCCCCGGGTGATTTTCGCGACTGGGACCGCGAGGCGTGGGTGAAGGCGCTGGACGCCAACATGCTCACACCGATTGCGCTGATCCAGACCGTGATCGACGGCATGGCCGAGCGTGGGTTTGGCCGCATCGTCAACATCACCTCCAGTTCGGTCAAGGCGCCCATCGATATCCTGGGCCTGTCCAACGGCGCGCGCAGCGGCCTGACCGGCTTTGTGGCGGGCGTGGCACGCAGTTCCATCGCTGCGCAGGGCGTCACCATCAACAACATTCTGCCCGGCAAGTTCGATACGGACCGCATCGCAGGCACCATTGCTGCCACAGCCCAGAAAACCGGCAAGTCCGAAGCGGACATCCGGGCTGCGCAGCAAAAGCAGATTCCTGCGGGCCGCTATGGCACCGCGGAGGAGTTTGGCGCCATCTGCGCGTTTCTGTGCAGCCAGCAGGCGGCCTACATCACCGGTCAGAACATTCTGCCTGACGGTGGCGCCTATCCTGGTACCTATTGAGGCGAGGGGGCGGGGCGTCGGCTGGCGCTTGCTGCTGATGCGTCAACTGCCATCAGATAGAAGAAAAGCCACGGCATGCCGTGGCTTTTTTATCGTCGCCGCACACGATCAGGCGAAATTGTCATCGTCAAAGATATCGCCGCCGTCGCTGAAGTTGCTGCCAAACCCTTCATCGCCTGCATCATCGGCGCGAGCGTCATCCAGCAGCGTGTTGGGCGATGCATCGGGCTGGCCGACATGGTCGCGCCCCGCTTGCTGGGCCAGTTTGTCCAGGCCGCTGTTGTCGTTGCCGGGAAGGGCGCTTCCGTGATCCGCGGCATTGGCATTGCTGGCCTTGTTCCAGCCATTGCCGGTAGTTTGCTGGCCGCCCAGCAGGTGGCCCAGTCCATTGAACAGCAGCATGCCTCCTGCAACACCGGCAGCCGCTGCTGCAGCGCTGCCCAGAAAGCCGCCGCTCAGGCTGGCTCCGGGGGGCGCGTATGCGCCAGCGGGCACAGCGGGAGCCTCCGCAAGAGGCGTACCGATCCGGCGGTCGCGCCAGCCTGGGAGTGCGGAAGGCGCCGCGCCACCTGGCCCAGCAGTTGGCATATCGGCACCACGCCCAAAGCGGGTGTCGAGGCCAGGCGCGGATGACAGAAAGCTGCCGGATCCACTGCTGACACCATTGTCAGCGGCGGTCGAGAGCTGGCCTTGCAGCTGCGCGATCTGCTGCTGGGCCTGTTGCAGCGATTGCTGCAGCAGCAGCGTGCGTTGGGTGAGCCAGTAAGCGGCATCCGGGGTTTGGGTGGCCCACTGGCGAATGCTGGCCTCAGCCTGCGTATCTTTGGGCTGGCCGTCCAGTTGGCGCAGTTGTTGGAACAAGCTGCTGATCAGTTGCTGCTCTTGTTCGGTCATGGGATGAACTCCTTCCAGTCTGCCGAGGAATGAACCGCAGATGGATGCAGTGTGCGCCGAAACAAGAGCGCTGATGTGAAGTTACAGAGGCAGCGGTTGCAGGGTGTAACTCTGCATTCCAGACTGAGGGCGTGCAGGCGCTCTCAGACGCGGCGTGATGAAATCACGATGCCCGCCACAATCAGCACAAATGCGATGGCGTGGTACAGGCGCGGTGGCTCCCCCAGAAAGGCCGCGGAGAGCACGGCGGCAAAGAGCGGCGTCAGATTGGTGAAAAAACCCGCCGCCGTAGGGCCTGCGCGCTGGACGCCCACACCCCAGAAGCGGTAGGCCAGGATGGCCGGGCCGATCACGATATAGGCAATGGCGGCGAGCAAGGTGCCGTTCAACTGCAGGTGGCTTGCGCCCACGGCCCATTCGCCTCCGGCAAACAGGCCCGACCAGACCAGGCCGAAGGCCAGTTGCGCCATCAACAACTGCGCCCAATGGCTTTTGATGCCTGCCGGCTCCGTGGTGCGCACCAGCAGCCAGCTGTAGAGAGACCAGCAGGCCGTGGACAGCAGCATGTACAGATCGCCGGGCACCAGACGCAGCTGGGTCAACTGCTCCCACTGGCCATGGCTGAGCACGATCAGCACGCCAGTGATCGAGAACACTGCTCCGGCCAGTTGCGGCCGCGTGACGCGGCTGTTGAAGAACAGGGCGCCAAAGGCCATCATCCATAGCGGCATGCTGGCGGCCACCAGCGTCACATTGATGGGCCCAGAAGTCTTGAGCGCCAGATATTGGAAGGCGTTGTAGCAGCCGATGCCCAGAAGGCCGATGAAGGACCAGCGCTTCCAGTGTGGCCACAGCGGGCTGCTCCTGGTCAGAATGCTGCGTGCCAGCGGCAGGATGACGACAAAGGCAATCAGCCAGCGGATGAAGTTGAGCAACATGGGTGACACCAGATCGTGCACCACCCGTCCAACCACTGCATTGCCTGCCCACATGAGCGGAGCTGCTGTCAGGAAGAAGATGGTCGAAGGTGTCAGTTTTTGTTGCATCGCGTGACTGTAACTGCTGCAGACCGCGTTCGAAGTCTCCTCGGGCAGTTGCCCAATGCGCTGAGGCTTTGGAGAGCCGGTGCTGCAGATTTGGCGAAACCATGGCAGCATGGCCGTTCATTTGGCGATACACAGGCGCAAAGGAGATCCCATGGTTTTGGCAGTACAGATTGAACGCAATGGCGGCCCTGAGGAGATGAAACTCGTTCAGGTGCAGATAGGCGCGCCGGGCAAGGGCGAGGTGCGGGTGCGCCACCATGCCATCGGCCTGAACTTCATCGATGTGTACCAGCGCAGCGGCCTGTACCAGCTGCCCCTTCCTTTGCAACTGGGCATGGAGGGTGCGGGCGTTGTGGAGGCCGTGGGAGAAGGCGTGGACCATTTGAAGGAGGGCGACCGCGTCGCCTATGCCACCAATCCGCCGGGAAGCTACAGCGAGGTGCGAGTCATGCCTGCCACCTTTGTCTGCAAGCTGCCCGATGCGATCAGCTTCGAGACCGGCGCGGCCATGATGCTCAAGGGCATGACGGCGCAGTACCTGCTGAAAAAGGCCAAGCCCGTGGAAGGCCTGAATGCGGGCGATCATGTGCTGTTCCATGCGGCAGCGGGTGGTGTCGGCCTGATTGCCTGCCAATGGGCGAGGGCGCTGGGTCTGCGCCTGATTGCCACGGCGGGCTCGGAAGAAAAATGCCAGCTGGCGCTCGCCAATGGTGCAGATGTTGCGATCAATTACCGCACGGAGGATTTTGCCAAGCGCGTAAACGAGATCACCGGCGGTGAAGGCGTGAAGGTGGTCTACGACTCCGTCGGCAAGGATACGTGGGAAGGCTCGCTGCAGTGCCTGCGCCGCTTCGGGCTGATGGTGTCGTTCGGCAATGCATCCGGACCTGTGCCGCCGTTTGCACCTGCGGCACTGGCGCCCAAGAGCCTGTATGTGACGCGCCAGACGCTGTTTGCACACCTCAGCTCGCGCCAGGCCTGCCAGGCCATGGCCGATGATCTGTTCGGCGTGGTGGCTTCTGGCGAGGTCAAGATTCACATCGAACAACGTTTTGCGCTGGCCGATGTGCAAGAGGCCCACCGCGCGTTGGAAGCGCGCAAGACGACTGGCTCCAGCATATTGCTGCCGTAAACTCCCTGAGGGCTACAAGAACCATAGCTGGCAGCGTTGTCTGATATTGGGGTTGATGGATAAAATCCATGTAAAGCCAATAAGGCAAAGCGCTACCAGCTCTCTTTTTTGATAATTTCCATGCCAGATATTCCCACCGCCTTCTTTGCTTCAGAGCCGCCAGCGTGGCTTGCTACAGCACAAGCAGCCATGCAGCAGCCAGCGCGCAAGCCGCGCATTCCGCTGTGGGTGAACGGTCAGGCAGTGGGTTCGCTGGTGGAGCACTTTCTGCTGGAGACCGGTATTGCAGGCAGGCTGGGGGGCGACAGTCTGTTGTCCAAGGAAGAGCGCGCAGGCGTGGCGGTGTGGCTGCTGGAGTCTCCCACGCAAGACGCTACCCGGTTGATGAACCGGCTGGCCGATGCGCTGCGCGATGCAGGCCGCAGCGGCCCGTGGCGCAATGAACAACTGGCCGTGCATGCCGTCGATGGCCGCCGCATTGGCACGGTGGAGCGCGGTGCAGTGCGGGTGCTGGGTATTGCGACGCAGGCCGTGCATCTGGTGGGCCTCAGCCCCGATGGCCGATTGTGGGTGCAGCAGCGGGCGGCAGACAAGGCGAGCTATCCGCTGCACTGGGACACGCTGATGGGCGGCATGGTGTCCGCACAGGACACGCTGGAGCAGGCGCTGGAGCGCGAAACCTGGGAAGAAGCAGGGTTGCGAACCGCGGAGCTGGCCGACATGCGCTGGGGCGGTGTTCTGCATTTTCGCCAGCCGGGCATGGATGGCGGTGATGACATCAGCTACATGCACGAAGACATTCATTGGTATGTGGCTACCCTGCCCCAGGGCATGGCGCCGCAGAACCAGGATGGAGAGGTTGCGCAGTTTGCCCCCTGGTCGGCAGACAAGGTGCAGCAGCAGCTGGCGCAAGGCCAATTTACCCCCGAGGCCAGCCTGGTATGGGCAGGCTATGCGGGATGGATGAAGTAGCAACAGAGGATGGTCATGGCAGAGCAGGCAGGTGCGGGCGGCGCAAACGTGTTGCGCCCCAAGGAGGCGGTGGTAGTGGGCGCGGGCGTGGTGGGTGTGGCAACTGCGCTGGCGCTGCAGAGCTATGGCGTGGCCGTCACCCTGATCGACCGTGGAGAGCCCGGCATGGAGTGCAGCTACGGTAACTCGGGCGCGATCAGCCCGGGCTCGGTGGCGCCGCTCGCCTTGCCCGGCATCTTGAAGACCGTGCCCGGCATGCTGCTGGACCAGGATGGCCCCTTATCCATTGCATGGAAGCATTTCCCCAAGGCGGCGTCGTGGCTGGTGGCCTTTGCGCAATCGGCCGAGCCCAAGCGTGTGGCGGCGGCTGCAGCGCGGCTCAACGACCTGTACCACGGCGCGGTTGATGCCCACGAGACCTTGGCGCAGCGCTTGGGCGTGCCGGAGCTGTTCATTCGCCATGGCCATCTGCACCTCTACCCCGATGCAGTGGCTGCAGAGAAGGACGCCATGGGCTGGAAGCTGCGCGAGCAATATGGCTACCAGGTCGAGCAGTTGGACCGCGCGGGAATTGAAGCGCTGGAGCCCCATGCTCCCGCTGGCTATGTCCATGGCCGCTTTCTGGCTGACCACGGCACCATCCTGAACCCCTTGCGCTATGTACAGGCCATGGCGGATGCCTTTGTACGGCGTGGCGGCACCTTGGCGCGTGCCGAAGTGCGCGCGCTCCACATCACCCCCGATGGCTGGTCGGTGAAGACCGGAGAGGCGGCACTGGACAGGCAGCGCTGGACGCAGATAGTCGTTGCGGCGGGCGCCTGGGCTCCGCAATTGCTGCGGCCGCTGGGCATGCTGCTGCCGGTGGAATCGCAGCGCGGCTACCACGCGCAGTTTGCCGGTGCCCAGCATCTGGTGGGCCGTACGGTGGTGCTGGCCGACAAGAAGGTGTTCATCGCACCCATGGAGGGCGGCCTGCGTGTCGGTGGCACGGTCGAGATTGCAGGCCTGAAGGCGCCGCCCAACCCGCGCCGTGCAGCGGGAATCGAGCGCATCGCGCGCGAGGCATTCCCAGCCCTGGCGCAACACCAGGCCCAGCACTGGATGGGGCACCGGCCCTGCCTGCCGGGCTCGGTGCCGGTGGTGGGCCACATCGACACCATCCCCGGTCTGTGGCTTGCAGTGGGTCACGGCCATCTGGGGTTGACCGGATCGCTGCCCACGGCGCAGCGCATTGCCACAGGCATGTGCGGTCCGCAGGCGCTGCCGTTCTGGCAACTGCGCACGGCAGGTTAGCGGTTGCTGCGCCACCGAAGACCTGCATGCCAGCGCAGTGCTTTTGGCCGTTAGCGCTTCAGGGTTCTGTGCTTTTTACTATATTTTCAATAGCAAAATAAAAACCCCCTACCACCGATTCGGCTGCAGGGGGTTTTGCGCAGGGCGGGTGCCCGGGTTAGGGCGTCAGGCGTTCGCGCGGCGCGCAGCGGCGCTGGCAACGGCCAGGGCTGTCATGTTGATCACGCGGCGCACGGTGGAGGCCGGTGTCAGGATGTAAGCCGTAGCGGCCGTGCCCATCAGGATCGGACCGACGGTGACGCCACCGCTGGTCGTGGTCTTGAGCACGTTGTACAGAATGTTGGCCGCATCCAGGTTGGGGCAGACCAGCACATTGGCTTCACCCTTGAGCGTGGAGTCTGCCGATTCCATATAGCGGTCGCGGATGGCGGGCTCCAGCGCAGCGTCACCGTGCAGCTCGCCATCACACTCGATGCCGGGGTGGCGGGCGACGAAGATGTCGCGCGCTTCGCGCATCTTGCGGGCCGAGGCACGCTTGGACGAGCCGTAGGTGGAGTGCGAGAGGAAGGCCACCTTGGGCGGAATGCCAAAGCGTTGTACTTCCTGCACCGAAGCCCAGGCGATATCGGCCAGCTCTTCGGCGGTCGGGTTTTCGTTCACATAGGTGTCGGCAATGAACAGCGAGCCGTTCTGCTCGGTCATCAGCGCGTTCAGGGCTGCGTACTGCTTTTCGCCTTCTGCACGACCGATGATGTTGTGGATGCGTTCCAGATGGGTTTCGTAGGTACCCACCAGGCCGCAGATCATGGCGTCGGCGTCACCCAGCTTGACCATCAGCGCTGCAATGATGGTGTTGGAGCGGCGCACCACCGCCTTGGCCACTTCGGCGGTCACGCCGTTGCGCTTCATCAGCTGGTGGTAGGCTTCCCAGTACTGGCGGAAGCGTGGATCATCTTCTGGGTTGACGATTTCCACGTCCTTGCCGGGCTGCATGCGCAGGCCCGCCTTGGCAATGCGCGCTGCAATCACGGCGGGGCGGCCCACCAGAATGGGGCGGGCGATCCCGTCGTCGATGACGATCTGAGCGGCACGCAGCGCGCGCTCGTCTTCACCGTCGGCGTAGGCCACGCGCTTCTGGGCGTCCGGCAAGGCCTTGGCGGCTGTGATGACGGGGCGCATCAGCATGCCGGTCTGGTAGACGAAGCGGGTCAGGTGTTCCTTGTACGCTTCCATGTCGGTGATGGGGCGCGTGGCCACACCGGATTCCACTGCAGCCTGGGCTACGGCGGGCGCGATCTTCAGGATCAGGCGCGAATCGAATGGCGTAGGAATGAGGTAGTCCGGGCCAAAGGTCAGTTCCTTGCCGGAGTAGGCGGCAGCAACTTCTTCGCTGATGTCGGCCTTGGCCAACTCGGCGATCTGGCGCACGCAGGCGAGCTTCATGGCTTCGGTGATCTTGGTGGCGCCGCAATCGAGCGCGCCACGGAAGATGTAGGGGAAGCACAGCACGTTGTTGACCTGGTTCGGATAGTCCGAACGGCCCGTGGCGATGATGCAGTCGGGGCGGATGGCCTTGGCCAGTTCTGGACGGATTTCCGGCTCGGGATTGGCCAGCGCCAGGATGATGGGCTTGTCGGCCATGGTCTTGACCATGTCGGCCGTCAGCACGCCGGGAGCCGAGCAACCGAGGAACACGTCGGCCCCGTCGACCACGTCGGCCAGCGTGCGTGCTTCGGTGTTTTGCGCGTAGCGGGCCTTGGAGGCATCGAGACCACCAGGGCGGCCTTCGTAGATCACGCCCTTGGAGTCCACCATGTAGATGTTCTCGCGCTTGACGCCCAGGCCCACCATCACGTCCACGCAGGCAATGGCTGCAGCGCCCGCGCCCGATACGGCAATCTTGACGGCGCCGATGGCCTTGCCCACCAGTTCCAGGCCATTGAGCAATGCCGCGCTGGAGATGATGGCGGTGCCGTGCTGGTCGTCATGGAACACCGGAATGTTCATGCGCTTGGACAGCTCCTGCTCGATGTAGAAGCACTCGGGCGCCTTGATGTCCTCCAGGTTGATGCCGCCCAGCGTGGGCTCCAGTGCTGCAACGATTTCGATGATCTTGTCAGGGTCGCGTGCGTCCAGTTCGATGTCGAACACATCGACGCCGGCGAACTTCTTGAACAGGCAGCCCTTGCCTTCCATCACCGGCTTGCCGGCCAGGGGGCCAATGTCGCCCAGACCCAGCACGGCGGTGCCATTGGTGATCACGCCCACCAGGTTGCCGCGCGAGGTGTAATCGAACGCCTTGCTGGGGTCGGCCTGGATGTCGAGGCAGGGGTAGGCCACGCCTGGCGAGTAGGCCAGCGACAGATCACGCTGGTTGGACAATGGCTTGGTGGGGGTGACCGAAATCTTGCCTCTGCTGGGGCTGCGGTGGTATTCGCGAGCCGCATCGCGGAGAGCCTGTTCGGCGGCGGAAAGTGGTTGCTGTGCCATAGATCAATCCT
Source organism: Comamonas odontotermitis (assembly GCF_040396735.1). Classification (GTDB taxonomy): domain Bacteria; phylum Pseudomonadota; class Gammaproteobacteria; order Burkholderiales; family Burkholderiaceae_C; genus Comamonas; species Comamonas odontotermitis_C. Next base: position 298,241 of record NZ_JBEBNZ010000002.1, on the reverse strand, counting down.
GTAAATGTCAACTGCATCATAAATGCGTCGACCCACTCCATTTTGGTAGTGGGTCTCAATTTCAATGCTGCAGCGCAGCAAGTGTTGTTAGTGAGCGTCCGCCTGCCGAGCGGCCTGCACAATGGCGGCCTCGTCGTGTTTGGCACCGTTGAAGAACACGTTCAGTGCCACAGCGCAGATGGATGCCAGCAGAATGCCCGATTCGATCAGCGGGTGAATGGCGTGCGGCATCCACTGGCGAAAGCTTGGTGCAATCAGCGGGATCATGCCCACGCCAATGGACACCGCGACAATCATGCCGTTGTAGCGGTTGTTGCGGAAATCCACATTGCCCAGAATGCGGATGCCCGTGGCGGCCACCATGCCAAACATCACCAGGCCCGCGCCGCCCAGCACCATGGTGGGCAGCGATTCCACCAGGGCCCCCAGCTTGGGCAGCACGCCCAGAATGATCAGGATAAAGCCGCCAGCCACGCAGACGAAGCGGCTCTGGATGCCGGTGACTGCCACCAGGCCCACGTTCTGCGAGAAGCTGGTGTAGGGGAAGGTGTTGAAGATGCCGCCCAGCAAGGTGCCCAGGCCATCGGTGCGCAGGCCGCGCGTCAGGTCATCCGGTGTCACTTCCTTGCTCGTCATATCTCCCAGCGCGAGGAACATGCCGACCGATTCGATCATCACGACGATCATCACCAAGGTCATGGTCAGGATCAGGATCGGATCGAACACGGGCGCTGCAATCTCGAACGGCATCACGAAATCAAACCATTCGGCCTGGGCGACCTTTTCATAGGTCATGAAACCCATCGCCGTGGCGATGATGGCGCCAATCACGATGCCGGCCAGCACGGCCACATTAGCCAAAAAGCCTTTGGCGAACTTGGTGATCAGCAGGATGGACGCCAGCACGATGCCCGAAATGGCCACGCCGCTGAGGTCTGCGTACTTGGGGTTGGGAATGGACGGCAGGATGCTCATGCCCTTTGGAATAGGCGGCAGTGAAGAGCCTGGTGCGCCGGCCATGGCCTGGGCCTCTTGCAACCACTTGGCGTACTCGGGGTTGACGACATTGGGCGCGGTTGGCCCTACAGGGTTGCCGAAGATCCAGTTGATGCCCACGCGCATCAGGCTGATGCCGATGACCGTGATGATGGTGCCGGTGACGACAGGCGGAAAGAACCGCAGCATGCGGCTGACAAATGGGGCGATGGCAATCGATATCACCCCGGCCCCAATGACCGAGCCAAAAATCAACCCCGCCCCGTAGGTGCCGCCCGTGGTCTGCGCCATGGAAATCATCGGCGCCACGCTGGCAAAGGTCACGCCCATCATCACCGGCAGCTTGATGCCGAACCAGCGTGTTGCGCCCCAGGCCTGAATCAGGGTGACCAGGCCGCAGACAAACAAATCGGCGGAGATGAGCTTGGCGATCTGGTGGTGGTCCAGGTTCAATGCCCGGCCCACGATCAGCGGTACCGCGACCGCACCCGCATACATGACCAATACATGCTGCAAACCAAGTGCCGTCAACCGCCCCAACGGCAGTACTTCGTCCACAGGGTGTTTGTTAGATTGCATTCTTTCGCTCCTATCACGAAAAATCTTGTACAGCTGGATTGCGGTACGGCGAATCCATACAAAAAGTGTATACACATTCAGCGTGCAAGCGACTTGCTGATTACCCTGAAACTGCCCGGAACCTGTGCAGTTGGTGACAATTTTCCCGCTATTGAATCAGGAGCTTGCATGCGGGCAGTGCATGCGCTGGAAGACGAAAGAATGAAAAACGCCTCCCGAAGGAGGCGTTGCGAGAAGGTGATGTGCGGGCGGTAGCTGCGCTCAGGCAGTGTTGGCGGCTACTTTCGCGGCCATCGTCAGGCCAGCAGGTCGTACAGCGCACGTGCCACCACCTTGGTAGCGCGGCGCAGGTCCTGCAGATCAAGGCGCTCGTCGGCGCGCTTGGCGTGCGATTCCAGCACGGTGCGGGGGCCCGCGCCATAGATCACACCAGGAATGCCGCGCTCCACATAGAGGCGCACGTCGGTGTACAGCGGGGTGCCAACTGCAGGCGGTTTTTCGCCGAAAACGGCTTCGCCATGCTGCTGGATGGCATCCACCAGGGGTTTGTTGCCGGGCAGAGGGGTCATGGCATTGGCCAGCAGCAGACGCTTGATATCCACACGCACGGCATCTTCGCCGGTGTAGCCACCTCGGGTGTTGAAATCTCCGATGGCCTTGGCGATGACCGCACGGATATGGGTTTCGACTTCTGCGGGGTTCTCTTCCGGAATCATGCGGCGGTCGATCTTGAGCACCACCTTGCCTGGCACCACGTTGGTGTTGGTGCCGCCGTCGATGCGGCCGATGTTGAGATATGGATGCTTGATGCCAGGCACCTTGGAGGTGATCTGCTGGTATTGGGTGTTCTCGGCATACAGTGCATTCATCAGCACCACGGCGGCCTGCAGCGCGTCCACACCGGTGTGCGGCACGGCGGCGTGGGCCATCTTGCCCTGCACGGTGATTTCCATCTGCAGGCAGCCGTTGTGGGCAGTCACCACTTCGTAGCTGAAGCCGGCAGCGATCATCAGATCGGGCTTGGTCAGCCCCTTCTCCAGCAGCCAGCCCGGCCCCATGATGCCGCCGAACTCTTCGTCGTAGGTGTAGTGCAGTTCGACCGCGCCCTTGGCAGGCTTGGCCACGGCTTCGAGGGCACGCACGGCGTAGGTGAAGCTGGCGAAATCGCTCTTGCTTACCGCGGCGGCGCGGCCGTAGAGCTTGCCATCCACGATTTCGGCGCCGTAAGGGTCCTTGGTCCAGCCCTCGCCGGGAGGCACCACGTCGCCATGGGCGTTCAGGGCGATGGTGCGACCCGTGCCTGCATCACCATATTGGCGGCGCACGATCAGGTTGGTGATCGATTCCATGCCATAGGCCTTGACCTCGGCTTCCGGTACCACGTGCTTTTCGGCTTCGTAGCCAAAGTCCTTGAGCAGCTCGGCCGTGCGCTCGGCGTGGGGCGCATTGTTGCCGGGGGGCGTATCGGTGGGAACCTGCACCAGCTTCTGGAAGAACTGCACTTCTTCGTCAAAGTGCTGGTCGATCCACTGGTCCAGGGCTGCGTAGGTAGTTGCGTTGGTCATGCTGCCTCTTTTTCGAGTTGTTGAAGGATGTGGGTGAAAGCGTCGATGGACAGCTGCATGTCGTCCGACGTGCTCGATTCCAACGGGTTGTGGCTGATGCCGCTGTTGATGCCGCGCACGAACAGCATGGCCTGCGGCATGACTTCGTGCAGCTTCATGGCATCGTGTCCCGCGCCGCTGGGCATACGGAACAGAGGCACGCCCTGGGCCTCTACAGCTTTTTCCCAGCGCTGTTGCCATTGCGGCGCGCTGGGAGCCGCAGCAGCCTGCATGGTCAACTCGCTGGTTACGCGCAGGCCTCGGCGCTCGGCAATGGCTGCCAGCTCGGCGAGGATGTCGCTCACCATGGCATCGCGCTGTGCATTGGTGGGAGCGCGCATGTCCAGGCTGAACTTGCAGCGGCCGGGCACCACGTTGATCGAGCCGCTGGGCACCTCCAGCATGCCGACGGTGGCCACCGAATCGCCATCCTGTGCGGCGCGCTTTTCGGCGTACAGCATCAGCTCGGCCACGCCGCAGGCGGCATCGCGACGGCGGTCCATGGGGGTGGTGCCGGCGTGGCTGGCCATGCCGATCATCTCGCACACATAGCGGGAGCTGCCGTTGATCGAGGTGACGATGCCCAACGGAATATCGAGTTCGTTGAGCACCGGGCCCTGTTCGATATGCACTTCGATGAAGCCCAGGTACCTGGCGGCATCGCGCTGGATTTTGGGGATGTCGTCGATGCACAGGCCGGCGTGCTGCATGGCTTCGCGCATGGTGATGCCATCCGCGTCCTTCTGGCCCAGCCAATTCTGGTCAAAGTGGCCGATCAGCGCGCCAGAGCCCAGGAAGGTGGCCTTGTAGCGCTGGCCTTCCTCTTCGGCAAAGCCGACGACTTCGATGCCGAAGGGCAGCCGCTTGCCCGCGCGGTGCAGTTCGCGCACGCAGGCCATGGGCACGAAGATGCCCAGGCGGCCATCGTACTTGCCGCCGTTGCGCACGGTGTCGTAGTGGCTACCGGTCAAAAGGTATTGGGAATCGGGCGTGGCGCCGTGGTAGCGGCCCACCACGTTGCCCACAGCGTCGATCTCGACTTCGTCAAAGCCGCACTCGCGCATCCAGTGGCTGATGCGCTGGGCGCAGGCGCGGTGTGCATCGGTGAGGTAGGTGACGGTGAGCTGGCCTTTTTCGGCGTAGCCTTCGTCGCTGTGCTGGGCCAGTTTCTCCTGCCAGTCCCAGACGTCGTTGCCCAGCGTGGGCTCGTAGCCGAACTTGTCGTTCAGGCGGATTTCTGCAATGCGGTGGATGTTGCGCAGTGCTTCGTCACGTTCAAAGGCTGGGTGGTTGTGCAGGCGGCGCTCGAAGGTGGCAATGATCTCTGCCTTGGGCAGGCCCAGGCCACGCGGGCCGCGCACGGCGAGCACGGGCGGGAAGCCGAAGCGCGCCTGGTAGTCGGCATTGAGCTGGCGGATGTGGGCCAGTTCTTCAGGCGTGCAATGGGTCAGGCCAGCCTTGCTTTGCTCGTTGGTCGATTCGGCCGTGAGCGTGTTGGTTTCCATGGCCTTGCCAGCCAGCTCCGGGTGGGCGCGGATCAGGTCGAGCTTTTCTTGCTCGCTGCTGGCAGCCAGCGCCCGGACCATGGCGTACTTGAGCTGCGCGAGCGATTGGAAGGGACGCTGCGCCAGCGCGGCCTCTGCAATCCAGGGCGAATGCTCGTACAGACCATCGAGCATGGCAAGCGCTGCTTCAGGCGTTGCGCTGTTGAGTTGTTCCAGGGTCAATGCCATGGTTGTCTCCTATCAAAATATGAGCATTCAGCGCTTGCCAGTCAAGCGCTTGATGTCGTTTTCATTCAAAGTGCCGGGGCCGGAAAATGCTGGGCCCAGTGGCGTGCAATATCGATGCGCTTGCAGACCCAGACCTTGTCGTGCTGCTGAATGTGGTCCAGAAAGCGCTGCAGCGCGGTGATGCGGCCAGGGCGGCCGAGCAGGCGGCAGTGCATGCCGATGCTCATCATCTTGGGGCGGTTCTCGCCATGCGGGTCGCCTTCGGCATACAGCACGTCAAAGCTGTCCTTCAGGTACTGGAAGAACGGGTCGGCATGCGAATAGCCCTGGGGCAGCGCAAAGCGCATGTCGTTGCAGTCCAGCGTGTAGGGCACGATCAGCTGGTGGGCGGCTGCACCATCGGATTTTTGCAGCTTCATCCAGAAGGGCAGGTCGTCACCGTAGTAGTCGCTGTCGTAGGCAAAGCCGCCAAAATCTGCCACCAGGCGGTGGGTGTTGGGGCTGTCGCGGCCGGTGTACCAGCCCAGGCCGTGTTCCACGCGGCTGCCATAGATATTCTTGAAGATATCCATGGCCTGCTGCATGTGCGCGCGCTCGGTCTCTTCGGGCACGTTCTGGTAATGGATCCATTTGAGACCGTGGCAGGCCACTTCATGGCCCAGGTCGGCAAAAGCCTGCGCCAGTTCGCGGTGGCGCTGCAGGGCCGTGGCCACGCCAAACACGGTCAGTGGCAGGCCGCGCTTTTCAAATTCGCGCAGCAGGCGCCACACGCCTGCGCGCGAGCCGTACTCGTAGATGCCGTCCATGCTCATGTGGCGCTCGGGGTAGGCTGCCGGGTTGAACATTTCGGACAGGAACTGCTCGCTGGCGGGATCGCCATGCAGCACGTTGTTCTCACCGCCTTCTTCGTAGTTCAGCACAAACTGCACGGCAATGCGCGCGCCCTGGGGCCATTGCGCATGGGGCACGTCGCGGCCGTAGCCGATGAGGTCGCGGGGATAGGAGGCGGTGGCGTCGTAAGTCATACCGTGATCGTGGACAAAGCCATGGACAAATCGTTGCTGGGAATATCGCGCTCAAACTGCAGGCCTTGCTCGACGTGCTCCAGGTGCTCCTGCAGCAGTTGCACGGCGCCTTCGACATCGCGCGCAGCAATCGCCTGCACGATGGCCTCGTGCTCCTCGTGCGAATGCGCGGCGGCGCTGGCCGACTGGTACATCAATGTGATCAGCGCGCAGCGGGAGATCAGGTCGCTCAGCATCTGGGCGAGCACTTCGTTGCCCATCAGCTCGGCAATGCGGACATGGAAGTCGCCCAGCAGTTCGGTACGGCTGCTGACATCGGTGCTGCCCATCGCGGCGGCCTCCTGCTTGACGTGGTCGCGCAGGGCCTTGAGCTGCTTGGGCGTCACGTTCTGTGCAAAGTTGCGCGTCATCTCGATTTCGAGCATCTTGCGCACGGCAAACACCTGTCGGGCCTCTTCGACCGAAGGGGTGGATACGAACGCGCCTCGGGCGGGCTCCAGCGTGACCAGATGGTTCTGCGACAGCTGGAAGAGTGCCTGGCGCACCAGCGTGCGGGAGACGCCGAAGTGATCGGCAAGCTTTTGCTCTGCCAGTTTGGTGCCTGGCAACAGCTTGTGCTCGACGATGGCGCGGGTCAGCGCCTGAGCGATGGTGGAAGTGGAGGTGGATTCCATACCAGGATGATAGATCGATTGACAAAAAGTGTATACACTTTCAGTGCACATCACCAGTGCCATCTTAACCATAATCATCAGGAGATTTCCCTATGGGCCTCAGCACCCACGTTCTCGATACCATGAATGGCTGCCCCGCTGCGGGCATGGCGGTGGAGTTGTTCGCCACCGAAGGCGACAAGGCCACCCTGGTCAAAAGCCTGGTTCTGAACCACGACGGCCGCACCGACGCGCCGCTGTTTGACAACAACACCCTTCAGGTGGGCACCTATCGCCTGACCTTTGACGTGGCGGCCTATTTCAAGGCCCGGGGCGTGCAACTGCCCGAGCCCAGCTTTCTGAACAAGGTGAGCCTGGATTTTGGCGTGGCCAATGTGGACCAGCACTACCACGTGCCGCTTCTCGTCAGCCCCTGGAGCTATTCCACTTACCGAGGTTCTTGATGCAGGTCATGCCTGGATTTGTGACAGCCACTGGCGGCCAAGGTTTCTGAGAAAAGCCGCTGTGGCGCACTGCTGGTGAGCGCGATATGCTACTTTTTAGATAGCGTCAGCGCTGGCCTTCGGTCAGGGTATGCAGCTGAAAGCGGCCGCTTTCGTCCCACAGCCAGGTATCGGTGTAGATGGTTTGCGCCAGCCGGGGCGCTGCTGGAAAAGGGGCTGCGTCGTAGACCATGTCTTCGATCTGCTGCACCACTTCTGGGGCGTGGCTTGGCTCGCGCAGCCAGTTCAGGCCCTCGATGCGGCCTTGGGCATCCAGGTAGAGTTCCAGGCTGCCGATGGCGTAGAGCATGGGCGGCATCACGCCCTGGAAGATGCGGTCCGCATAGCGTTCGTACAGGTGTCGCGCACACTCGCGGCGGTACTCGTCTTCATTGCGGGCGGCAGACAGTGTGACGGGCTTGTCGGCAGATGGAGCAGAAGGCGCAGGGGGCGCGAGCTGTGCTGCTGTACCTTCCGTGGCAGCCAGGCTGGAGTTGGAATCTGCGTGGTCGGTGATTCTCTTCCAGAAGCGCTGCCAGGCGCTGGGGTTGGATTCGGTCATGGTAGAAATGATAGCGTGCAGCGCCAATGGGCGTTGCCGCCCTTCGGGATGGAGAACGAGGAATGCGTGCGTTGCAGCAACTATTGGCCCGCTTGTCAGCAGAGCCGGCTTGCCTGGTCGAAGTCGAAGCGACCCAGGGGTCGGCGCCGCGTGAGCAGGGCGCATGGATGGCGGTGTTTGGTGCGGGAGATGCGCCAACCAGCTCCGGCCAGATCGGAACCATCGGGGGCGGCCACCTGGAGTGGCTGGCCGCCGAAAAAGCCCGCGCCATGCTGGCTGGCGGCGAGACGGAAGCACATGAGCGCTACCCATTGGGCCCCAAGCTTGGCCAGTGCTGCGGCGGCGTGGTGCACCTGCGTTTCTTGAAGGTGGGGGCCGCAGACCGTGCTGCCTTGCAGGCCCGACTGGCGGAGAAGTTCGCTCCGGTCGCCATTTTCGGCGCTGGCCATGTAGGTGCTGCTCTCGTGCAGGTGCTGGCGCCACTGCCGCTGCAAATCACCTGGGTGGACAGCCGGGACGCGATCTTTCCGGCCGAGTTGCCCGCCAATGTGGTGGCCGAGCACTCCGAGCCTATCGAGGCGGCCGTGGGCGACCTGCCTGCAGGCAGCAGTATTTTCATCCTCACGCACAACCACCAGCAGGACCTTTTCATCACCCAGGCCTGCCTTGCGCGGCTGCGCGAGCAGGGCGATTTGGGCATGGTCGGCTTGATCGGCAGTGCCACCAAGCGTGCGAGTTTTGCCCATCGCCTGGAAGAACGCGGTTTTTCTGCCACTGAATTTGCCCGCATCACCTGTCCGATCGGCGTGCCTGGCATCACGGGCAAGGCGCCCGAAGTGATTGCCATTGCGGTGGCGGCACAACTGTTGCAGTCTTTGAACTATTAATTTGATAGCTGGTGGCGCTTTCCAGGTCTGCGCCAGGGGCAAAATCAGGCATATTCTCAAACATTGGCGGCCCGGGCCTGCCAGGCCCATTGCGCCGCCGCGCGGTTCGCATCAGGGTTTTAACTAGGGTGAGCGTGACACGATAAGCTCCCGCTGTCGCCAAAAATTGCATACACTTTACGTCTACAAAATGGTCGCAGCGGAGCCCTGGCATCAATGATTGCTGTGGAGCGCGGCCACTTGGCTGCTCAGAGCGCCCGCAGTGGTGAGCAGCTTTTCCCGGACGGTGCCGGTTGCCCCACGCAACAGCGCCGCCCGCAAGGGCAGCTCCACGCTGCCAAGGATGAAAGCGATGGAAGGCTATATCCTCGACTGGGCGAACCTCTTGCTGCGCTGGCTGCACGTCATCACGGCAATTGCATGGGTGGGCTCGTCGTTCTACTTTGTGTTTCTGGACAGCAGCCTGACGCCGCCCGAAGACGAAGACCTGAAGAAGCAGGGCGTCAGTGGCGAGCTATGGGCCGTGCATGGCGGCGGCTTCTACCACCCGGTCAAGTTCAACGTCTCGCCCCCCAAGCTGCCCGATCACCTGCATTGGTTCTACTGGGAAAGCTATACCACGTGGTTGTCAGGCTTTGCGCTGCTGACGGTGTCTTACCTGTGGAATGCCAATATCTATCTGGTCAACCCTGCCAACCCCAATGCCATGAGCACGCCGATGGCGGTGTTTGCGGCGCTGAGCTTTCTGGTGGTGTTCTGGCTGCTATATGACGGCATCTGCCGCACCTTCGGCCAGAAGAAGAATGGCGATGGCATTGTGGGCGCTCTGGTGCTGGTGCTGGTCTGCATCGCGGCCTTCCTGGCCTGCCACATCTTCCCCGGCCAGGCGGCTTTCCTGCTGATGGGCGCCATGCTGGCGACATCAATGAGCGCCAATGTGTTCTTCTGGATCATCCCCGGCCAGCGCACGGTGGTGCGCGCGCTCAAGAACGGCGAACCGGTCGATCCCATCCACGGCAAGCGCGGCAAGCAGCGCAGCGTGCACAACACCTATTTCACGCTGCCTGTCCTGTTTGCCATGCTCTCCAACCACTACGGCTGGCTGTACAACCAGAAGTACAACTGGCTGGTGCTGATCTTCATGATGTTCGCGGGGGCAGCCATTCGCCAGTTCTTCGTGCTGCGCCATGGCTTCAAGCTTGGCCGCAACAAGCATCCCTGGCCGTATGCCGTGATCGGCGTGGCCGCCATCCTGGGCGTGATGGTCTGGCTCAAGCCTGGCCCTCAGGCTGCCGCGCCGGCAGCGCCCGCAGCGGCTGCAAAGCCTGCAGCAGAAGGCGCCGTGGCGTACAGCGAGGTATCCAAGGTGTTTGCCCAGCATTGCGTGGCATGCCACAGCGCAGCTGGCCTGGCGCAGAAGAACGTGAAGCTGGATTCGCCGGGAGAAGTGGCGCAGCACACCCAGCAGATCTACCAGCAGGTGGTGGTGCTCAAGAAGATGCCATTCGGCAACCCCGATGGCCTGTCTGCCGACGAGCGCGATCTGGTCAAGCGCTGGTTTGAAAGCGGTGCATCGACGGCGCCTTGATGGCTGGCCGATGAATTGCCGACGAAACGCCCTCTGCTGAGGGCGTTTTTCATGGCGTTGATTCTGCCCCTTGGTCGCTCTTGAACTCTGGCTTGACCCAGGAACAAGAAAACCTCCAAACTTTGCTTGGAGGTTTTTGCTTGTTTGCGCATCGGTAATGCGCGTCATTAGCTATCCGTCAGAGTGCAAGGTCACAGGTGCATTCAAGTGGAGGTATGGATAGCATCGGCTGACGCGCAATGGGGCAGGGTCAGAAGCGGTGGCGGATGCCCACACCTACGCTGGTGCCGCTGCCAACGTCCTTGACCTTGTCGTACATCACGATGGCGTAACCGTCGGTGCGTTTGGAAAAGTCGTAGTTGTAGCCAATCGAGACCGTGTTGCGCTTGGTGCTGGTCTGGTCCAGCTTGGACTGGGCCCAGGCGGCCAGGATGCGGCTGTTGGCAGCCAGCGGAATGGTGGCGCCCAACGAGCCGGTCTTGGCCTTGTAGTCGTCGTTCTTGCCCTTGGTCTGGCCATAGGTGGCAAAGGTCTTGACCACGCCAAAGTCATAGCGTGCGCCCAGCATCCAGTTCTTGCGGCCATCGGGTAGCAACGAAGCAATGGGGCTGGTGATGCTGACGTCTTCGTAGAACGCCGTCAGCCCCAACGGGCCCTGGCTGTAGGTGGCGTTGACGCCGACATTCTTCTTGCCGTTATCGCCGGGCTGCTCACCGAACTGGTAGTGCACATTCGCCCTGAGACCGCTGAAGTCGGGGGTGGAATAGACAATCTGGTTGCTCCAGCCGGTATCGGTGGGGTTGGTTCTCTGCCATGCCGGACCGCTGATGTTCTGGTGCAGCACCAGCGGCGAGAAAGTGAACGAATCGCCATAGGGGTTGAAGGAGATGGTGGGCACGAAGTTGGGCGCCACTGTGCGGCCCAGCAATACGCGGCCAAAGCCGCCATCCAGGGCCACAAAGGCATCGCGCGAGAAGAACGGGTCGCCATTGAAACGGCCAGGAGAGCCCGTGTCGCCGCGGAAGAAGCTGTTCAGCATGAAATTGAGCTTGAGGCCCCCGCCCAGATCTTCGGTGCCCTGGAAGCCGATCCACGAAGTGGTCATGCCGCCGCTGTTGACGACGTTGCTGCGACCAGCATCGCCAGGGGCCTTCATCGAGCCCACATAAATGTCGGTCAGACCGGTCACGGTGACCGACGACTGGGCTTGTGCTGCTGCAGCGCAAGCCAGCATGGCAGCCATCGCGAGCAGTTTTTTGTTATGCATAGCAGTCCTTTGTTTCAGTTTTTTGATAGGGATTTGAGGAAGTTTTCAAAAGTGGGTAGCCCCACAGTGAAATATGCGTTTCAACCCGCGCTGTGTCAGTCAGAACTTACACGAGGTGTGGTGTAGAAGCAGCACGCAAGTGGATTGATGTAGCTCAATACGCGCGAAAGCAGCGGCATGCAAAGTGCTAGTCATGCTCGATCTGCTTTCTTTGGATGACTTTGTGACCCACAGCGCGCCTGCTGGCGCGACGGTGCGCCGGCGGCATCAGCCGTTGGCGGAGGTGCTGTACCTTGAAAGTGGCACCGTGGCTTTTGGCGTTCATGAAGAGGGTCGCATGCGCCATCTGCTGGGGGTGATGCATGCGCCTTGCTGGCTGGATGCGGCCCCGGCACTGGCGGGCCAGCCGTGTGCGGTGGACATGGTTGCGCAGACGCCGGTGCAGTGGCGCTCGGTACCGGTCGAGCAACTGCGCAGCAGCCTGCAGCAATGGCCTGCCGATGCGCAAGGCCTGGTGACCAGCATGGCCCAAGGCTACTGCCAGCAGGCCGCGCTTGCGGTGAGCCGGGTGGCGCAGGACGCAGTCGCGCGCTGCGCCCAATGGCTGCTGCAGCACGCCGAGCCCGCGCATGCCAGCGAAGCCATTGGTGGATTGGCCGTACATCTGGCCCAGTCCAAGCGCCAGATTGCCGCCCACCTGGGCATTGCGCCAGAAACCCTGTCGCGCGTGCTGCGGCAGCTGCGTGACCAGGGGCTGCTCGATGGCATGGGAAAAAGCCTGCGGCTGCCCCAGCCGGAGTCGCTGCGCCAGCTGGCCACATCCTGAGTTCCTGGCGCAGCGGCCGTGTGGGCCTCGTGCGACGCTTTCCTGCATTCTCTTGGACCAAGGTGTTTTCCTTACGGCCTTCTACCGATAGCGGAATGGCGCTGAAATAGCGAACATGTGCGCAGTCTGAACAGGAGTTGCGCCATGTCCTTGCCTTTGGCAATCCTTCACCCCTATATACCTGCCGTCAAGGCCGCCTAGGGAGCGTATGGGACGCCTGCTTGACAACCAACGCCTGCTGCCTTCGCAGCATGCCACGCAGCCCGGCAGTGCCGTAGCGGGCCGCTGGACTCTGCAATTGATGGTGGTGGTGCCGCTGCTGGTGCTCTTGGCAATGGCATTGGCGGGGTTGCTGGTCGTGCGCAGCAATCAGGAAAGCACCACCCGACAGCTCGTGGCGCAGCAGGCCGATGAGACGGAGCTTCTGGCCAAGCTGATCGGCAGCAAGCTCGAGCAGAGCCAGAAGGTGCTGGCCACCGTGGCGGAGGCTGCCGCGCCCTGGGCGCTCGACTCCCGCCCCACCCTCGAATGGCTGCTGGACCAGGGGTTGCCTGCCACCCGTTACTTCGACAGCATGGTCTTCGCCCGTGGCGCGCAGGTGTTTCGGTTGGACTTCCGCTCGGGCGATGGCAGCCGGGCGGAGGTGGAATCGGCAGAGCGCGACTTGCTCCGGCGGGTGATTGTCGACGGCAAGCCCCAGGTGTCCGATCCAGTCAAGAGTACGCTGGGCGGGCCAAGCATCGCGCTGGGCATTCCGCTGCGGGCCCGAGACGGCAGTGTGCAAGGCGCCATGGCCGGTGTGCTGCGCCTCCAGTCGCAGAGCCTGTTGCCTGTGTCATTGGCCGTACCGGCGCGTGAGAACGCGCAGTTGGTTGTGATGAGTACCAGTGGTGTGGTCATCTCGCACCCTGATCCATCCCGCATCCTGGGCATGGCGGTCGATGAACCTGCACTGGCCCAGGCTCTGCGGCTTTGGAGTGAGCGTGAGCGCAACGGTGCGTCCAATGGCGCGCAAGCCTGGTGGCGCGCGCCGCAACTGATCAGCGTGGCGGAGATTCCGGCCGCGCGCTGGCTGGTGGTGCGGGTGGTGCAGCATGAGGCGAGCCTGCCTCTGGTGGGGCATATGCTCGACACCTGGGCGGGGCTGCCTGTCCTGGCTCTGGCGCTTGCCATGGTGGGTCTGAGCCTGGCCTGGCTGTGGTGGCATACGCGCAAGCTGAGGACAATGGTTGCCGATATCCCGCCGCCCATGCCGGGCGAGGCACTGATTGCGGGGGATGAGCTCGATCAGATCGGGCGCCAGTTGCGCAGCCTGCAGCAGCAGCAAAGCCTGCTGGAGCGCCGTCTGCAGCAGAAGTCCCAACTGGCCGATATCGTGCTGGAAAGCGCGCGCTTTTCCATGCTGCTTCTAAAAAATGAGCGCATGGTGCAGGTTTCGCAGGCGCTCTCGCATCTCCTGGGCTACGACCGCAGTGAGCTTGAGGGCAAGGATGTGCAATTGCTGGCCATGGATGCGGCGGATCTGGATGCGTTGTGGAATCAGGCTCAGCCATTGCTGTCTCGTGATGGCAGCGCCGAGGTGACGGTGAGCCTGCGCCATCAGTCGGGAGCACCGGTGATCGCCACGGTGCAAATGGTGCGCGTGCTTGGTGTGGCGGAGGGTTATCTGTGGTGTTTTGTGCGCGCGGGCCAGGCTCGGGTGGCTAGCCGCTCGGCCTCGCAGCAGGACAAGTTGACCGAGTTGCCCAGCTACGATGCGCTGTTCTCGCATCTCACCGCCATGCTGCAGGCCCAGCGCGAAGGTCTGGACGGGTCCTCGCCCAGTACGCCGGTCCTGTTCTATGTGAATGTCGACAACATGTCGTCCATCAACGCATTGGCAGGCCATGCGCAAGGCGACCTGGTGCTGCAGCAGGTGGCGCGCCAGTTGCAGATGCTCCAGCCATTCCAGGGGTTTGCCGCGCGTGTGGCCGGCGACAAGTTTGCCCTGGTGTTGCGCCAGTGCAGCCGCGAAAAGGCCGACGCGCTCGCAAGGCAGCTGTGCGAAGCGCTGCAGAACTGGCAGCCAGAGCTGCGCGGCAAACACTTCATGGTCACGGTCAGCATCGGGCTGCTGCACATGGACGCAGGCTTTGCCGATGCCCACCAGGTGATCCGTGCTGCAGACATGGCCTGCTACGAGGCCAAGCGGCATGGCGGCAACAGCGTGCATTGGAGAGCCGAGCGGGTGGAAACAGGCGGCGCATCATTGCGCCACGGGTAAGACCGGGATTGCCGCGAGGGCCACTGCTGCTAAGCTCGTCGGATACGAGTTTTTCTGGCATGCGCTGCGTGCCCGCCGGCATGCGAGACCAAACCCTGTTTGACAAGATAGACCTGCACCTCATCCGGGTGCTGCACACGGTACTGACCGAGCGCAGCGTCTCGCGTGCGGCGCTTCGCCTGGGCATGTACCAGCCTGCGGTGTCGGCGGCCCTGAAGCGCCTGCGCGAGTTGGCAGGCGATCCTCTGCTGGTGCGCTCGGGTGCCGGCATGATGCCGACCGAGGCCGGCCAGCGCATGGTGGAGCCGGCAGCGGCCATCCTGCGGGCGGCAGAAGGCCTGTTCAGCGATGTGCGCAGCTTTGATCCGCGCACGGCCACGCGCACCTTCCGGATTGCAGCAAGCGATTACTTCGACCCGCTCTACCTGCCCACTCTGGTGGCGCACATCAAGGCCGAAGCGCCGCTGTGCACGGTCGAGATCTATCCGCTTTCGCCCGAAACCCATTACCACGCGCAACTGGCCAATGGCGACATCGATGTGGTGGTTGGCAACTGGTTGCAACCTACCGATGACCTGCACATGGCCAATTTGATGCGCGACGAGGTGGTGTGCCTTGTCAGCAGCAAGCACCCGGCTGTACGACGAGGGTGGGATGTGGCCAGTTGGCTGGAGGCCGAGCACATTGCCCCCACAGCCACTCACCCCGGGGCGCGTGGGATCATCGACGCACATCTGGACGCCATGGGGCTGCAGCGCCACATCACGGCGCGCTGTGCGCATTTCAGTGCCATTCCGGCCATGTGTGCATCCACTTTGCTGGTGTTGACGACCGGCCGTCAGTTCTGCGAGCGATTCAGGGGCCAGTTGCCTGTCGAGATTCTAGAGTGCCCCGCACAACTGCCTCCACTCGATTACTACCTGCTGTGGCATGCGCGCTCGCATGCATCGGACGCCGCAGCCTGGCTGCGTGATTGCCTCAAGAAAGTGGCGCAATCCTTGCGTGGTACTGCTGGTACCGTGTAGAAAATCGATGTAAGTGAGCGCTTCTGCGGATTTTCTCCCGCCTCCCGTAACATTCTGAGAGACAATTGCGGCCCATGAATGCACAGACTCCGACTCCGACGACCGCAGGCACTGCAGTGCCCCGGTTACAGCTGATCGGCATCACCAAGCGCTACCCATCGGTGGTTGCCAATGACAAGGTATCACTGACGGTACGCGCCGGCGAGATACACGCCATACTTGGTGAAAACGGCGCGGGCAAGTCCACGTTGATGAAGATCATCTATGGATCGGTAAAGCCGGACGAGGGCCAGATCCTCGTCGATGGCAAACCGGTGCAGGTGCGCAATCCGCAGGAAGCCCGCCAGCTTGGCATCAGCATGGTGTTCCAGCATTTCAGCCTGTTCGATACCCTGACGGTTGCGGAAAATGTCTGGCTGGGCCAGGACAAGCGGCTTTCGCTGACCGAGGTGACCGCACGCATTACTGCCGTTGCCGGTGAGTATGGGTTGGAAGTGGACCCGCAGCGCCCGGTCCATACCTTGAGCGTCGGCGAAATGCAACGGGTCGAAATCATTCGCGGCCTGCTGACCAAGCCGCGTGTGCTGATCCTGGATGAGCCCACCTCGGTGCTGACGCCGCAGGCGGTGGAAAAACTGTTCGTGGTGCTGCGCAAGCTGGCTGCAGAGGGCTGCAGCATTCTGTATATCAGCCACAAGCTGCACGAGATTCGCGCGCTGTGCACCGCCTGCACGGTGCTGCGCGCCGGGCAGGTGACGGGCGAATGCAATCCGGCCTTGGAGAGCAATGCCTCACTTTCGCGCATGATGATCGGTGCAGAGCCGCCGCAATTGGAGCTGCGCCCCAGCCAGGTCGGTGCTGCCGTACTGCAGGTGCAGCAACTGCGACTGCGCCGGCAAGACCAGTTCGGCGTCGATATCGACGGCATATCGCTGCAGGTGCGCGCTGGCGAGGTGGTTGGCATCGCCGGGGTATCTGGCAACGGCCAGAAGGAGCTGCTCTACGCGCTGTCGGGGGAAGACATGCGCGCTGCGCCTGCGATGGTGATGATCGGCAGCACGCCCGCGGGTCGCCTGACACCGGGCCGCCGCCGCGCATTGGGGTTGCACTTCGTACCGGAAGAGCGCCTGGGCCGGGGAGCCGTTCCCAGCATGGGCCTGGCCCACAACCTGATTCTGACCCGCAAGGAGGTGGTCGGCCCTGGCGGCTGGCTGCGCATGGGGCAGCTCGATGCCATGGCGCGCAGCATCATCAGCCGCTTTGGCGTCAAGGCGGGCGGCCCGCACTCGGCGGCGCAGTCGCTGTCGGGGGGCAATCTGCAGAAATTCATTGTGGGCCGGGAGATCGATGCCAAGCCCCGCCTGTTGATCGTGTCGCAGCCGACCTGGGGCGTGGATGTGGGGGCCGCAGCGCAGATTCGCGGAGCCATTCTGGCGCTGCGCGATGCGGGCTGCGCGGTGCTGGTGGTCAGTGAGGAGTTGGACGAATTGTTTGAAATCAGTGATCGCCTGCATGTGATTGCGCATGGGCGCCTGTCGCCTTCGGTGGCGCGTGCCGATGCCACCGTGGCGCAGATTGGCGAATGGATGAGTGGCCTGTGGCCCACAAGCAACTTGGAGGCGGCCCATGCTCAAGCTTGAAGCCCGCCCGCAGCCATCGCGCATCTGGACCCTGGCGTCTCCATTGCTGGCACTGGTCATCACCGTGCTGCTGGGCATTGCGCTGTTTGCGCTGCTGGGCAAGGACCCGGTGCGCGGCCTGCAGGCCTTCTTCTGGGAACCGGTCAAATCGGCCAACGCGCTGGCAGAACTCACCATCAAGGCCACTCCGCTGCTCTTGATTGCGCTGGGCTTGGCCGTGTGCTTTCGCTCCAATGTATGGAACATTGGCGCCGAGGGGCAATTCGTCATGGGGGCCATTGCCGCTGGCGGTGTGGCGCTGATGGCAGGCAAGGGCACAGGAGGCTGGATCGTGCCCGTC
This sequence comes from Comamonas odontotermitis, assembly GCF_040396735.1. Lineage (GTDB taxonomy): Bacteria > Pseudomonadota > Gammaproteobacteria > Burkholderiales > Burkholderiaceae_C > Comamonas > Comamonas odontotermitis_C. The sequence continues at coordinate 280,750 of NZ_JBEBNZ010000002.1, read as the reverse complement.
GTATTGCTCGCCGGTGTGGCAGGCGGCATGGCCTGGGCTGGCGTTGTGGCGCTGCTGCGCGACAAGTTCAATGCCAATGAGATTCTGGTGAGTCTGATGCTGGTCTATGTGGCCACCTTGTTCCTCGGGTATCTGGTGTATGGCCCGTGGAAAGACCCGATGGGCTACAACTTTCCGCAGACCAAGATGTTCGAGCGCGTCACCCAGATACCGAAGCTGGTGCAGGGCATGCGCATGAACATCGGCGTCATCATCGCCCTGGTGGCGGCGGCCCTGCTGTGGGTGTTTCTGTTTCGTACCAAAGTAGGTTTTGCGCAGCAGGTGGGCGGACTTGCACCGGCTGCGGCCCGCTATGCGGGTTTCAGTTCGCGCCGCGCGCTGTGGACGGCATTGCTGATTTCGGGCGGCTGCGCGGGCCTCGCGGGTGCGCTGGAAGTGGCGGGCCCTGTAGGCCAGCTCACGCCCTATGTGCCCATGGGCTACGGCTTTGCGGCCATCATCGTGGCCTTTGTGGGGCGCCTGCATCCGGTGGGTATGGTGTTCTCTGCCATTTTGATGAGCATGTTCTATATCGGTGGCGAGCTCGCGCAGTCGCGCCTGGGCCTGCCCAAGTCGCTGACCGGCGTGTTCCAGGGCATGCTGCTGTTTACCTTGCTGGCCTGCGACACCTTGATCGCCTACCGGGTGCGATGGACGCGGCCCGCTGCCGCTGTGAAGGGAGGCCTGTGATGGATGCCTACGCACTGTTATTGGGCTCCACGCTGACGGCGGGCACCATTCTGGCGCTGGCGGCTCTGGGTCTCCTGATCAACGAAAGGGCCGGTATCGTCAATCTGGGCGCCGAGGGGATGATGCTGTGCGCTGCCATTGCAGGCTTTGCCACCGTGGTGCACTCAGGTAGCACCTGGCTGGGCTTTGTGGCGGGCATGGCCGCGGGTGCAGCGCTGGCGCTCGTGTTTGGTTGGCTGGTGATCTGGCTCAATACCAACCAGTACGCGACGGGCCTGGCGCTCAGCCTATTCGGCGTGGGTTTTTCCGCCTTTGTCGGCATCAACTATGTGCAGGCCAAGATGCCGGCATCGCCCAAATACGGCATTCCGGTGCTGGATGACCTGCCTGTTGTCGGCAAGGCGCTTTTCACCCTGCATCCACTGGTCTACGGCACCATGGTGCTGGCTGCGGTCATGGTGTATTTCCTCTACCGCACCCGGGCCGGCCTCGTGCTGCGCTCGGTGGGCGAATCGCCTGCCTCTGCCCATGCACTGGGCTACCCCGTGCGCCGCATCCGCCTGATGGCGGTGGTGTTTGGCGGCGCGCTGTGCGGGCTGGCCGGTGCATTCATCTCGGTGGTGTACACGCCGCTGTGGGTGGAAAACATGGTGTCGGGGCGCGGCTGGATTGCGCTGGCACTCACAACCTTTGCCACCTGGCGTCCGGCGCGCGTGCTGCTGGGCGCGTACCTGTTCGGCGGCGTGACGATGCTGCAGTTCCACCTGCAGGCTACGGGTGTGCAGGTGGCCAGCCAGTTGCTGTCCATGCTGCCGTATGTGGCCACCATTGTGGTGCTGGCAATCATGTCGCGCAACCCGACCTGGATTCGCGTCAACATGCCGGCATCGCTGGGCAAACCGTTCTACCCGGGTTCATAAAAAGTATAGGCAGTAACCCATTCCGTTCCACCACTTCAGATTCGAAAGCGTTCACCCATGAGCCATTCCAGCAAACGCACCTTGATCCAGTTGATCGGCCTGTCGGCTATTTCCATGGCTGCCCTCGTGGCCTGCGGCAAGAAAGAAGAAGCTGCGGCTCCGGCGGCTGCGCCAGCCCCTGCGGCAGCCGCTCCTGCTGCCGACAAGCTGAAGATCGGTTTCGTCTACGTCAGCCCCATTGGCGATGGCGGCTGGACGTACCAGCACGAACTGGGCCGCAAGGCGATCCAGGAAAAGTTTGGCGACAAGATCGAGACCTCAATGGTCGAGAGCGTGCCTGAATCTGCCGATGCCGAGCGCGTGATGCGTGACATGGCTGGCCAGGGCAACAAGTTGGTCTTCGCCACCAGCTTTGGTTACCAGGAATTCGTGCAGAAGGCTGCAGCTGACCTCAAGGACGTGAAGTTCGAGCACGCCACCGGCTACAAGACCGGTGACAGCGTGGCCGTGTATGACACCAAGACCTTCGAAGGCGCCTACCTGGCTGGTATCGTGGCGGGCGCCATGACCAAGACCAAAACAGTGGGTGTGGTGGCATCGGTGCCGATCCCCGAAGTGGTGCGCAACATCAACAGCTTTGTGTTGGGCGCGCAGAGCATTGACCCCTCTATCAAGGCCAAGGTGGTATGGGTGAACGAATGGTTTGCGCCGCCCAAGGAATCTGAAGCCGCCACCAGCCTGATCAACGGCGGTGTAGATGTGTTGTACCAGAACACCAATTCGCCAGCGGTGCTCAAGACCGCCGAAGAGCGCGGCATGCGTGCCTTTGGCAAGGATGGCGACATGAGTGCCTTCGCGCCCAAGGCGCACCTGGGCTCGGCCGTGATCGACTGGACGCCTTACTACACCAAGGTCGTGGAAGACACCCTGGCTGGCAAGTGGCAGACCGGCAACTTCTGGTGGGGCGTGAAGGAAGGCGCCATGGATCTGAAGAAGATCGCAGATGACGTGCCGCAGGAGATCAAGGACAAGGTCGAAAAGGCCAAGGCCGGCATGAAGGATGGCAGCTTTGCTGTCTGGACGGGTCCTGTGCAGGACAACACCGGCAAGCAGGTGCTCGAGGCTGGCAAGGTGGCAGACGACGCGTTCCTGCGCGGCATCAATTTCTATGTGAACGGTATTGAGGGCAAGGTGCCGGGTACCAACTAAGCACAACAAAGGGCGCATTGGCGCCCTTTTTGCTAGAGGGTACAGGGCCGGGCGATGGGGTAATGCCGAGTGCGGCCTGTCGTTTTTTGGCGGCAGAGTTCGGCAAATCCCATGCTTTGTGCCTATATTGAATACAGTTTGATTGATCTCCCCGATAACAACCACGCAACCGAGGACTTTTCCATGCATTCCATGCACAAGCGTTCGCTGCTCAAGGTAGCAGCCCTTTCGGCCCTGGCCAGTGCGGCCCTGGTGGGCTGCGGCAAGAAGGACGAGCCAGCGCCTGCGCCGGCCCCCGCACCGGCAGCTGCTGCGCCAGCACCGGCTGCAGAGCCCCTCAAGATCGCCTTTGGCTACGTCGGCCCGGTGGGCGACGGCGGCTATTCGTTTGCGCATGATCAGGCGCGCAAGGCCATCGAGAAGGAATTTGGCGACAAGATCCAGACCTCGTTCGTCGAGAGCATTCCTGAAGGTGCCGATGCCGAGCGCGTGTTCCGCGACATGGCGGCCAATGGCAACAAGCTGGTGTTTGCCACCAGCTTTGGCTACATGGAGCCGATCCAGCGCATCGCGCCCGATTTCCCCGATGTGAAGTTCGAGCACGCCACGGGCTACAAGCAAGGCCCCAATGTGGCCACCTATGACAGCCGAACCTACGAAGGCGCCTATCTGGCGGGCGTCATTGCCGGTGCGATGACCAAGTCCAATGTGCTGGGCGTCGTCGGCTCGGTGCCGATTCCCGAGGTGCTGCGCAACATCAACAGCTTCACCCTGGGCGCCCAGTCGATGAATCCGAAGATCACCACCAAGGTGGTCTGGGTGAACGAATGGTTTGCGCCGCCGAAGGAAACCGAAGCAGCCACGGGCCTGATCAACGGCGGCGCCGACATCCTGTTCCAGAACACCGATTCGCCTGCCGTGCTCAAGACAGCCGAGGAAAAAGGCAAGCGCGCCTTCGGCTGGGATTCGGACATGACGGCCTACGGCCCCAAGGCGCATCTGGGCTCGGCCATCATCAACTGGACGCCGTATTACAGCAAGGTGGTGAACGACGTGCTGGCCAACAAGTGGACCAGCCAGCACACCTGGTGGGGCGTGAAGGAAAACGCCATCGACATCGTGTCGTTGGCGCCTGACGTTCCCGACAACGCCAAGGCCAGGATTGAGGAAGTGAAAAAGGGACTGAAAGACGGCACCTTCACCATCTGGAAGGGGCCGATCCTGGACCAATCCGGCAAGGCCGTGGTGGAAGAGGGCAAGTCCGCGGACGACGACTTCCTGCGCGGCATCAATTTCTACGTCAAGGGCGTGGACGGCAAGGTGCCAGGCGCGCAGTAAGCCGCTATTGGCACATGCCCAGGGCCGCACATGCGGCCCTTTTTTCGTTACAGTGGTTCATTCATCGGATTTTGCGATACTGGCAAACCGCTATGAAAATTGAACTGCTGGCGCTTGCAGCACCTCCGCCAGCGGCCGAAATCGATAAAAACCACAAAACAAACAGAAAGTACCCATGCCCTCCTTGCCCACCGATTTTCCCCATGATCTGCCTGCAGACCGTCTGCCTGCCCTGCTGCGCGCCATGCCCAAAGCCGAGCTGCACATGCATATCGAAGGCTCGCTGGAGCCCGAGCTGATCTTTGCGCTGGCCCAGCGTAACGGCGTGACGCTGGCCTACCCGGATGTGGAAGCCTTGCGCGCGGCCTACGCGTTCACCAATCTGCAGAGCTTTCTCGACATTTACTACGCAGGCGCCAGCGTGCTGCTGACCGAGCAGGATTTCTATGACATGGGCATGGCCTACCTGGAAAAGGCCGTGGCTGACAACGTCGTGCATACCGAAATCTTCTTCGATCCGCAGACGCACACGGCACGCGGCGTGCACATCAAGCACGTCATTCTGGGCTTGCACCGCGCCTGCCAGGTGGCGGAAAAGCGCTGGGGCATCACCTCGCAACTGATCCTGAATTTCCTGCGCCATCTGAGCGAGGACGACGCCTGGCTCACGCTGGAGCAGGCCTTGCCCTACCGCGACTACTTCAGTGGCGTGGGCCTGGACAGCAGCGAAGTCGGCAATCCGCCGGAGAAGTTTGCCAGCGTGTTCGCCCACTGCAAGGACCTGGGCCTGCGCCGCGTGGCCCATGCGGGTGAAGAAGGGCCTCCAGCCTATATCTGGGGCGCGCTGGATCTGCTGCATGCCGAACGTGTCGACCACGGCGTGCAGGCCGTGCACGACGCCGCTCTGGTCCAGCGTTTGAAGGAGGAGCGCATTCCGCTCACCGTCTGCCCGTTGTCCAACCAGAAGTTGCAGGTCTTCCCAGATCTGGCCGACCACAACATGCCCCAACTGCTCGCGCACGGGCTGGTAGCGACCGTTAACTCGGACGACCCAGCCTATTTTGGCGGCTATGTGAACGACAACTTTGTGCAGCTGTTTGCCGCCACCGGCATGGGCGCGCGCGAAGCCTTCCAACTGGCTGCCAACAGCTTTGAGGCGAGCTTTGTGCCGCAGGAGCGCAAGGACGCATGGATGTCGCAGTTGCAGCAATGCTTTGTGCAGGCAGCGCGCGGCGCATAGACCGGGAAAAAATGGACGCTTGCGCAATACGGATGCGCGCTGGCAGCTATCAAAACCATAGAAAAGAGACGCTGCGGCGTCTCTTTTTCTTGGTGCGGCTGGTGACTGCCCACATCTGCCCCATGGCAGAGCGCCGCGCCAGGCGTGCATGTGCCATGACAGAATGCCGGCCATGACTTTTTCCAACTGGAATCGTCCGCTGGTCTGGCTCTCTGCCTGGCTAGTGGTTGCCGTTGCAGGTGCTGCCTGGCTGGGCCATGCGCGCCTGCGGGTGCTGGAAGACGCGTTTGTGACGGACGCGCGCATCGTGCACCGCCTGCTCAGCCAGCGCGCGGTACAGCACGATGCGGTGATGGCCATGCTGCCGCTGCTGCAGCCCCCGGTCGACCGTCCGGGTAGCGTGGCTTTGCCGCTGCCACGCCTGCCTGCTGCCTATCCGCAGATCACCCAGGTGTTTCGCCGCCTGCCGGACAGCACCTGGCCCGCCAACTGGCCTGATGTATTGCGCGCCGGGGCGCAGGAGGCGGTGACCCGTTCGCGTCAGAGCGGCCATGCGGAGCTGGCCCATGCCGATCTGCCCGCTGGCAAGGCCTGGCTGGCACTTGCAAGCCAGGCGGCCGATTTTGTGCTGCTGCTGGATTTGCGCACAGCGATTCCCTGGGAGGAGTGGCCCATGGATGCTGCAACCAGCGCGGTGCGCGTGCGGCTGGAATACCAGGGGAATGCCATGGCGATGCAGGAGGGGCGGCTCCCAGCGGATGGCTGGCACTATGCCTTTCGCAAGACCCTTGCATCGCAGAGCCAGCCATTTGACGCGGTGCTTGAGCGTGAGGTGGAGTGGCGCGAACTGCCCTGGGGGCGCATGCTCGCCTGGGCGGTGGTGAGTGCAGCAGTGTTTGCCGCGCTGCGAGCACTGCTGCGCCAGCGGGCGGCGGCACGCCGGGCCGAAGAGCTGCTGCGTGTGGGGCAGGTGGCGCGGCTCAACCAGCTGGGTGAACTGGCCGCGGGCATGGCCCATGAGTTGAACCAGCCCCTGACCGCCTTGCTTGCCAATACCCAGGCTGCCCAACGTTTGCTGAAGGACGAAGAGCCTGACCTGGATACCGCGCGCCATGCAATGGGCCAGGCTGTGGAGCAGGCGCGGCGCGCGAGTGCCGTGGTGGGGCGGCTGCGCCGCGTGGTGGAGCGACCCGATCTCTCGGGCCAGGCCCAGCCGCTGGCACTGGCCGCTGCAGTGCACGAAGCGCTGCACCTGCTGGAGCCCGAGCTGCGTCGCCGCAGCATTGCCGTGCAGGTGGACGCGCCTGCCGATCTGCCTGCCGTGCTGGCCGAGCCGGTGGCGCTGCAGCAGATCCTTCACAACCTGGTGATGAACGCACTGCAGGCAATGGAGCAGGTGGAGGCCAGCCAGCGTCGCCTGCATATTCGCCTGCGTGCACAGGGTGCGCGGGCGCTGCTTGGCGTGCGCGATTCGGGGCCTGGGGTACCTGCCGAGGCGCGCACACGGCTTTTCACGCCGTTCTATACGACGCGCGCAGGCGGGCTCGGGCTGGGTCTCTCGCTGTGTGAAAGCCTGGCCCAGGCAATGGGGGGCGAGTTGACACTGGCGCCATCGCCGGAAGGGCCCGGCAACGGGCAGGGCGCTGAATTTCACCTGCTGCTGCCGCTGGCCGTCCCGGCCTCGCAGGCCTGAACGATTTCTCTTACGGATGCCATGACCTCTGCACTCTCGCCCCTCATCCATCTCGTGGACGACGACGCCGCCGTGCGTGACAGTCTTGCGCTGCTCATCGGTACGGTCGGCCTGCGTGTGCAGCCATGGAGCGATCCGCAGGTGTTTCTGTCGCGGTTCGAGCGCGGCGATGTCGGCGCCATCGTGCTGGATGTGCGCATGCCCGGCACCAGCGGGCTGGCAGTGTTGGACACGCTGGTGGCGCAGGGTGTGGACCAGCCGGTGATCATGCTGACCGGCCACGGAACGGTGGAGATGTGCCGCCGCGCCTTCAAGGCGGGAGCTGCGGAGTTTCTGGAAAAGCCGGTGGACGACGAGCTCCTCATCGAGGCATTGCAGGCGGCGGTGCGCCAGCATGTGCGCTCGCGCGAGCGCCTGCAGGCTGACCGGCAGGCACGCGAGCGCTATGCACAGCTCTCGGGCCGCGAGCGCGAGGTGCTGGGGCTGATTGTGGCGGGCCTCACCAACAAAGAGATAGGCCGGGCGCTGACGCTTTCGCCACGCACCGTGGAGACGCACCGCGCCAATCTATTTGCCAAGCTGGGGGCGGATTCGCTCGCGCAGCTCATTCGCGGCTACGCCGCGCTGGTGGACGAAGACACTGCGTAGTTTTACGGAGGTGCGCGCGTAGCCAGCCGCATTGGCGCGAGGCTGGTGTTTTTCTACAGTTGCATGCATTCCATCCCTTTCGGAGAACCGCATGCAACGCACCTTGATCCTTGCCGCCCTGTCCCTGGCTGCCACCGCCGCCAGCGCCCAAGGCGTGCGCACCGAGAAAAACATGTCGCTGGAGCTGGCGAGCCAGATTGCTGCGCAGACCGTGGCTGCCTGTACTGCCAATGGCTATGCCGTGACCGCCACCGTGGTGGACCGCGCAGGCGGCGTGCGCGCCGTGCAACGTGCCGACAACGCCGGCCCGCACACCGTGGAGGCAAGCCGTGCCAAGGCATTCACCTCGGTCTCGGCCAAGGCGCCATCGCTCGCCATCATGGAGAACGCGCAGAAGAACCCCGCCGCAGCAAATCTGAAGGACATTCCCGGCTTTTTGCTGCTGGGTGGCGGTGTGCCCGTGAAGGTAGACAACGAAGTGATCGGCGCCGTGGGCGTTGCCGGTGCGCCGGGTGGTCATCTGGACGACCAGTGTGCCCAGACCGCCCTGTCCAAGGTCGCAGACCTGCTGAAGTAAGCCATCGCCACTATCCCTATCTACCGATGAAGCACCTCCAACGTATCCTTCCCGTCCTTTTGCTGGCTGCGAGCGGCAGCGCGCTGGCCCAGGGCAACCCGAGCAATTCAAGCACTGGTAGCGGCAGCTACTATGGCGCGCTGCGCATCAATTCCGCCAGCTACAAGGCGCATGACATGGATTCCAGCGCCCGCCCTGGCCTGGGGCAGTTCGTTCCGGGCGACGATTCCCGCTCGGCGGCAGGTGGCTCGCTGGCCTTGGGCTACCAACTGCCTTCGAACTGGCGCGTGGAAGCGGAATACACGCTGCCGAAGAACAACGAGTTCACCAGTGGTTCCACCAACTTTCCGACGAGCTTCAACCACCACAAGATCCGCTCGCAGCGGCTGATGCTCAATGCGTACAAGGATTTCCCCTTGAATGCGCAGTTCTCACTGTACGGCATGGGCGGCCTGGGCCTCGCACACCTGGAGTCCAGCGGCTGGCAGGGCAATGTGAACCGCCAGTATTTCAGCGATTCGCAGAACAAGCTGGCGTATTCGCTGGGCCTGGGCCTGAGCTACTCGCCGGTGCAGAAGGTCAGCATCGACCTGGGCTGGCGCTATGTCGACATGGGCAAGACCAGGAGCGGGGCGAACAATTTCACCAATGTTCGCGGCAAGCAGGACGAGCAGATGCGGGCCAAGCTGACTTCCAGCGAGGTCACGCTGGGCCTGCGCTACAGCTTCTGATCAGGCGGCCGATGTGGCTTGCGCATGCATGGCGTTGCGCAACTGCAGCGCATAGCCTTCCAGCATGGCACTGCCAGGCTCCTTGCGCGGCCAGGTGAAGGTAAGGCCGTCGCCTGCATGGCGCGGCACCACATGCAGGTGGAAGTGCGCCACCGTCTGGCCGCCTTCGGCACCATTGGCCTGCAGCAAGGTGAGGCCTGCGGGCTCGAATGCCAGCTTGGCTGCCAGCGCCACCTTGCGGGCAGTCTGCATCACGGCCGCTGATTCGGCATCAGTGATCTCGAAGATGTTGGCTGCGTGGCGCTTGGTGGCGACCAGCACATGGCCGGGGTTGACCTGGCCCAAGTCCATGAAGGCGAGGGTCAATTCGTCTTCGTACACCTTGGCCGATGGAATCTCGCCGTTGACGAGCTTGCAGAAAATGCAGCTGCCTGCGGGTGAGGTGTCAACAAAATGCGGCATGGGCTGTGCCTCCTCCTTTTCGCGCGCCCTTTGCAAGGGGCACGTCGGTTCATGGTTGATACGGGTGAAAACTGATTTCACCAACCGGTAAAAGAAACACTATAGACCGCCAAATTGCGCTTATTGGGGTTCAATGTGCAGGGTTTTCCCTTGATTTTGAATGGTTTGCCATTGCTGTGTTTACGTGGGTTCGGCACCTTCGGGCACGCCAGGCATCGATAGGTGATATAGGTCAATCCATATATCTGTGGCGCTGGCTGCGTTTAAGCTTGCTGCATGCATATCTACCGATCCTCCCTGCTGCGCTTTGCCGATGATGGCCGCGCCATGTATGACGAAGATGGACTGCTGGCCACGTCGCCCGGCGCCGATGGCCGAGAGCGCGTGGTGGCAGCGGGCAGCTGGCAGGCACTGTCGCCCCAGTTGCTGGGGCAGGCGGGTGGCGAAGTGGTGGTGCACCACCTGCCGGGCCGCCTGATTGCGCCGGGCTTTGTCGATCTGCACATCCACTATCCGCAGACCGATGTGATCGGTGCGCCGGCGCCCGGTCTGCTGCCCTGGCTGGAGAACTACACCTTTCCGCATGAATCGCGCTTCCACGACCGCGCCTATGCCGACGGAGTGGCTGATTTCTTCATGGACGAATTGCTGCGCAACGGCGTGACCACGGCGCTCGCCTTTGCCACATCGCACCCCGCGTCGGTGGATGCGATCATGACGGCCGCGCAGCAGCGCCGCATGCGCATGATTGCCGGCAAGGTGCTGCAGGACCGCAACAGCCCGGACGGCGTGCGCGACGATACCGAGCAAAGCCTGGTCGATACGGAAACGCTGATTCAACGCTGGCACGGCACAGACCGCCTGGGTTATGCGATCACCCCGCGCTTTGCCCCGACGAGCACGCCTGCCCAGTTGCGGGGCGCGGGCGAGCTGGCTGCCAGGTACAGCGATGTGTGGATTCAGTCGCATGTGGCAGAAAACCTCGACGAAGTGGCCTGGGTGAAGGAGTTGTTTCCGGCCGCGCGCAGCTATCTGGCGGTCTACGACGACTTTGGCCTGATGCGCGAGCGCGCCGTGTATGCGCACAGCATCTGGCTCGATGACACCGATCGGCAGTTGATGCACACCACCAGGTCGGCGGCAGCCGTGAGCCCCACCAGCAACCTGTTTCTGGCCAGCGGCTACTTCGATTACCTCAAGGCCGACGAGGCGCAGATGCTGTATGGCCTGGCCAGCGATGTGGGGGGCGGCATGAGCTTTTCACCGTTCCGTACCATGCAGGCGGCCTATGTGGTGGGGCGTGAAAGCCACGCCAAAGCGGGGCAGAGCCTGTCGCCTCAGCACCTGTGGTGGCAGCACACGGCGGGCGCTGCCAAGGCACTGGGCCTGCAGGGTGTCATCGGCAACCTGCAGCCCGGCTGCGAGGCAGACTTTGTCGTCATCAATCCGCGCGCAACACCGCTCCTGGCCCGCAAGACCGAGCAGGCGCGCAACCTCGATGAGCTGCTGTTCGGCATGGTCATCCTCGGTGACGACCGCTTGATCGAGCAGACGCACATTGCCGAACAGGCTTGAGTGATTTTGGCCGGTGGCGCACGACAGACGAGCGCCATCAGCTATCAAAAAGATACTAAACCTGTGATTCGGGTCTTGCTCCTGCATTCGCTACAATCTCCGCCCAGGAGTTTTAGACATGAGCATTCAGAGCGATAAGTGGATCCGCCGCATGGCAGAACAGCACGGCATGATCGAGCCGTTTGAGCCCGGCCAGGTGCGCCAGGTCGATGGCAAGAAGATCATCAGCTACGGCACATCGAGCTATGGCTACGACATCCGCTGCGCGCGCGAGTTCAAGGTCTTCACCAACATCCACAGCACCGTGGTCGACCCCAAGAATTTCGACGAAAAGAGCTTCGTCGATTTTGAAGGCGATTACTGCATCATTCCGCCCAACAGCTTTGCACTGGCGCGCACGGTGGAGTACTTTCGCATTCCGCGCGATGTGCTGACCGTCTGCCTGGGCAAGAGCACCTATGCGCGCTGCGGCATCATCGTCAACGTCACACCGTTCGAGCCCGAGTGGGAAGGCTATGTGACCCTGGAGTTCTCCAACACCACGCCGCTGCCTGCCAAGATCTATGCTGGCGAAGGTTGCGCGCAGGTGCTGTTCTTCCAGGGCAACGAGCCCTGCGACGTGAGCTACAAGGACCGCGCCGGCAAGTACCAGGGCCAGCACGGAGTGACCTTGCCCAAGGCCTGACAGCGCCGAGCCTGCAAAAAAGCCATCCAGCGTCTTGGATGGCTTTTTTTATCGATTCTTGTTAATGCCTAACTTTTTGCAAAATTTGCAAATTTTGTTCAATTACCGGCGCGGCTGTCCTGCGGACGGCCACCCAAAGCGTTGCTTTGCGAGCATGGCGGCAACAAATGCGCTACTGTAGCGACCAGTGACAGGCAATAGATAACTGATGCGGCGCCCTGGCGCGGCAAGGAGAGTGACGATGAGATGGGAAGGCAATCGCGAATCTGAGAATGTGGAAGACCGCCGTGGCCAGGGTGGCGGCGGAGGTGGTGGCTTTGGCATCGGCGGCCGCAGCATCGGCATCGGCACCGTGGTGCTGGCGCTGATTGGCTGGGGAGTGTTCGGCATCAACCCGCTGACCACGATTGGGGTGCTGTCGGGCAGCGGTTCGCCTGCGCCGGTGGAGCAAGGGCCCGCCAAGGCGCCGCCGTCGAACGACCAGGGGGCCAAATTCGTCTCGACCGTGCTGGCGTCGACTGAAGACGTCTGGACCGATATTTTCAGCAAGGCCGGTGCGCGCTATCAGGCGCCAAGGCTGGTACTGTTCACCGGCGTGACACGAACCGCCTGTGGCACGGGCCAGTCCGCCATGGGGCCGTTCTACTGCCCGGGCGACCACAAGGTCTATCTGGACATGGACTTTTTCAACACCATGAGCCGCCAACTGGGCGCGCCTGGTGAATTTGCCCGCGCCTATGTCGTGGCGCACGAAGTGGGCCACCACGTACAGAACCTGCTGGGCATATCGGACAAGGTAGATAGCATGCGGGGCCGCATCAGCGAACGCGACCAGAATGCGCTGTCCGTGCGTCTGGAGCTGCAGGCCGACTGCTATGCCGGCGTATGGGCCAACCACTCGCAGCAGGCCAAGAACTGGCTGGAGCAGGGCGACATCGAATCGGCCGTGAATGCCGCGCAGCAGATTGGCGACGACAAGCTGCAACGAGAAGCCTCGGGCACGGTGCGGCCAGACAGCTTCACCCACGGCTCCAGTGCGCAGCGGGTGCGCTGGTTCACGCAGGGCTACAAGACGGGCAGCGTGCAGTCGTGCGATACCTTCCAGGCGGGCAGCCTGTAACCCTGTCGGGAACATGTATCCAGCAGCCGGCTTTGCCGGCTGTTTTTTTGTGCGGCCTGCCATTGGCGCGCAGTGGGTGGGTTCCTGTTTTTTAAAAACAATAGCAGTCAAGCAAGGGTATGCGCGCCAGGGCAGCAATACATGACAGCTACACCCCCATTCCGTAACCGTGTACGGGGTTAAGCGCAGCAGCAATCTGCCCACGGTGCGACAATAGGGGGCTTACATGACAAATTCTTTCTCCAACCTTCATCTGGCCGAGCCCTTGGCCAAGGCCATCGCCGAGATGGGCTATGCATCCATGACGCCGATCCAGGCACAGGCCATTCCTGTGGTGCTGACCGGCAAGGATGTCATGGGCGCAGCGCAGACTGGTACCGGTAAGACGGCTGCCTTTTCATTGCCGTTGCTGCAGCGCTTGATGGCGCATGAAAACAGCTCGGCATCGCCTGCCCGCCACCCGGTGCGCGCCCTGGTGCTACTGCCCACGCGCGAGCTGGCCGATCAGGTGGCCCAGCAGATTGCCCAATTTGCCAAATACACCAAGCTGCGCAGCACGGTGGTGTTCGGCGGCATGGACATGAAGCCCCAGACCATCGAGCTGAAGAAGGGTGTGGAGGTGCTGGTGGCCACACCGGGCCGGCTGCTTGACCATATTGAGGCCAAGAACGCCGTCCTCAATCAGGTGGAATATGTGGTGCTGGACGAGGCTGACCGCATGCTCGACATCGGCTTTCTGCCCGATCTGCAGCGCATCCTTTCGTACCTGCCCAAGAAGCGCACCACCTTGCTCTTCTCGGCCACGTTCTCGCCCGAGATCAAGCGGCTGGCCGGCAGCTACCTGCAAGATCCGATCACGATCGAAGTCGCCCGTCCCAATGAGACGGCTTCCACCGTCGAGCAGCGCTTTTTCAGCGCCTCCGACGATGACAAGCGCCGCGTGATCATCAAGACCCTGCGTGATCGCCAGGTTCGCCAGGCCTTTGTATTCGTCAACAGCAAGCTGGGCTGCTCGCGCCTGACGCGCACTCTGGAGCGTGACGGTCTGCGTGCCGCCGCACTGCATGGCGACAAGAGCCAGGACGAACGTCTGAAGGCGCTCGAAGCCTTCAAGCAAGGCGAAGTCGATCTGCTGGTGTGCACCGATGTGGCTGCGCGCGGACTGGACATCAAGGATGTGCCTGCCGTCTTCAACTACGACGTGCCTTTCAATGCCGAAGACTATGTGCACCGCATTGGGCGAACGGGCCGTGCGGGCGCTTCGGGTCTGGCCGTGACCCTGGTCACCAATGCCGACGCGCGCCACGTGAGCGACATTGAAAAGCTGATCAAGAAGAAGATCGAGGTCGAACCCTTCGAGCTGGATGAGCGGCCACGCGGCCGCTTCAACGACGGCCACCGGGACCGCCGCGAGCGTGAAAGCCGCGATCAACGTGGCCGCGAGCGCGACGACGAAACATCGGACCGCCGGGAGCGCTATCGCCCGGCACCCGTGTCGCGCGATCCGTTCTTTGACAAGCCCTACGAGGCGAAAGCTGCCGAGCCCGCAGCCTGGGATGCGGGCTCCAAGCCCGCACCTGCACGGGGCGCTGCCAGCGTCAAGCCACGTCGCAAGGTTGCGGCGCTTTTCAAGCCCGCACCCACGACCGAGTCGTGACACTGTGATTTCAACGGCAAGGTCTCTGCAGGAATGCAGAGGCCTTTTTCCATCTGGCTCTTCGGCGGTTGTTGAGGCTCAGCCGGGTTGCTGCGCCTGCTCGCATTCCACGTGAATGAGCTCGCGCTCTTCCAGGCTGGCACCAAAGCGCACGGCCGTCAGGCATCCGCCCCAGACACAACCTGTATCCAGCGCAATGAGGTGCGGGCGGTTCAGCTCGCCGAGCGTGGACCAGTGGCCAAAGGCGATAGTGGTCTCGGCGGTCACGCGGCCCGGCAGGTCGAACCATGGCAAATGGCCGGGAGGGGCATGTTCGGTGCTCTCGGCACTTTCAAAATCCATCCGGCCGTCGGGCGCGCAGTAACGCATGCGGGTGAGCACATTCGTGATGACGCGCAGCCGCTCCATGCCAGTGAGCTGCTCGCTCCACCGGTCGGGCTCGTTGCCATACATGGCCTGCAGGAAGAGGGGCAGTTCATCGCCCTGCAACACGGTCTCCACCTCCCGCGCGTAACGCAGGGTATCGGCCATGCTCCAGCGCTGGTGTACGCCAGCGTGCACCATCAGCAGGCTTTCTCCGCCCACATCATGGGTGCGTGCCAATGGCTGCTGCCGTACCCATTGCAGCAGTTGGTCTGCATCGGGGGCTTGCAGCACTTGGAGCAAGGTGTCGCGCCTGGAGAATTTGCGCCGTCCGTTGGCTGCGGCGAGCAGATGCAGGTCGTGGTTGCCCAGCAGCGCCCGGATGCTGTCCCCTGATTCCATGCAGCGGCGAAGGGTTTTTTCCGAATCCGGGCCCCGGTTGACCAGATCGCCCAGGAGGTAGACGGTGTCGCGGCTGGGCGAGAACTCAATTTTTGCGAGCAGACGCTCCAAAGCGCCGTCGCATCCCTGGATATCGCCAATACAGTAAAGTGACATGCTTGTTGAACTACCTGTGAACTATTTTGTTAGACGTACTTCTGATCGCGCTTTTGACCCTGCTTAATGGCGTATTTGCCATGTCGGAGTTGGCGCTGGCCAGCAGCCGTAAATCACGTCTGCTGGCCATGGCGGAAAGCGGCGACAAGGGCGCCAAGGCGGCCCTGGAATTATTGGCCAATCCTACCCAGTTTCTTTCGTCCATTCAGGTGGGCATCACTTCCATTGGCATGCTCAATGGTATTTTTGGCGAAGCCGCGTTCAGCGACGGCCTTGCGCGCTGGCTCATTTCTGCAGGAATGCCGGCCTCGGTGGCCTCCGTGGCAGCAACGGCCACGGTGATCATTGTGATCACCTACCTCACCATCGTATTTGGCGAATTGGTGCCCAAGCGCATTGGTCAGATGTATCCCGAGGCCTCGTCGCGCATGATTGCGCTTCCGCTCACATGGGTGTCCAGGATCGCCAAACCTTTCGTGTGGTTGCTGTCGGTTTCGGCGCAGTATGTGCTCAAGCTGTTGCGTATCAAGGATGAATCAAGCCGCGCCGTGACCGAGGAAGAAATCGTGGCCAGCCTCGACGAGGGCCGTGATGCAGGTGTGATCGAGCAGCACGAACACCTGATGGTGCAGAACGTCTTCCATCTGGACGACCGTCCTCTGATTTCAATGATGGTTCCTCGCGGCGATGTGCAGTGGCTGGATGCCCGGCTGACAGTGGCCGAAGCGCTGCACGAGGTGCGTGCGGCCGGAGGCAAGGGTGCGCATTCCTGGTATCCCGTCTGCCGCGAATCGCTCGACAACGTGGTGGGCCTGGTGAGCGTTGCGCACCTTCTGGATGTGGCGGATCCCAAGTCGGTGCCGGTGTCGGATCTGGTGGTGGCTGCCACCTATGTCCCTGAAACACTGAGCGGCTTCGAGTTGCTGGAGCAATTCCGCGCTCGTGCTGGTCGCATGATTTTCGTGGTGGATGAATACGGGGTCGTGCAAGGCATCATCACGCCGCGCGATGTGCTGGAAGCCATTACCGGGGAGCTCAAGCCAGGTGGTGCCAACGAGGCCTGGGCCGTTCAGAACGATGATGGCTCCTGGTATCTGGATGGCCTGATGCCGATATCCGAATTGAAGGCACGCCTGGATATCAAGGAATTGCCGGATGAAGACAAGGGCAGATATAACACGCTGGCCGGTATGCTGATGGCTGAATCCGGCCATATGCCGCCGGTGGGCGAGAAGATATATTGTGCAGGCTGGGTGTTTGAGGTAATGGCGCTGGAGGGTAAACGCGTGGACAAGGTGATTGCACGCATGGATGCCGGCCTCGCGGATTACTGATGGGAATGGCCTGCGATGTTTATGAAAATTTACATTGCCATTAATGACTGGAACAAGAAATATCTTTTTCGAATTTGATTTTTGGGTATACTGGGCCCGTTAATCAAATCACCTGGATATACCAACATGCCTACATTGAAAGAAATTGACGCCCAATTGGCGGCACTGCAAGCCCAACGTGAAGAAGTTCGCAAAAATGAACTGAAAAGCGTCGTGGAGCAGGTGCGCAGCCTCGTGGCTGAATATGGACTGAATGAGCTGGACGTGTTTCCTCCAGCCCGTGGTGGCCGCAGTGCCGCAGCAGGCTCCAAGGTTGCTCCTAAATACCGTGATCCAGCGACTGGCGCAACCTGGACTGGCCGTGGCAAGGCTCCAAAGTGGATTGAAGGCCAGGCCCGTGAGAAATTCGCGATCTGATCAAGATACCGCAATGCATGAAAACCCGCTTCGGCGGGTTTTTGCTTTCGGGGCATCGATTTTCAGCATTTCTCGGCTAAAGAAATGCTCTTTTTCATAGGGCGCTGCTATTGAAAATTTTGATCAATCTATAGGCTTATTTTTCGAATTTCTGAGGGGGAGGGATATTGGGGCAACGGGTATGACAAGTCCCTCGGTCCCGAACGGTTCTGGCGTGCCCGTACCGGGGATGGTATGGACTTTTTGAATCGGTGGAGGTGCGGTGGAGGACTGCGTCAATAGCCATATCGAATGTCTGGCGACATGCAGGTGTCGACACACGCGGGTAGACTGTCTGTTCGAGAATAATTTCTGTGGCATTGCCAAGCAAAACAGGAGCAACGATGAAATCGAGCAACCCTCAGTCGGGCAAGCATGCTTTTGCCTCCACCTTGAAGTCTCTGTCGCTGGGTAAGGCGGGCAAGGGCAGCTTCTATTCGCTGCCAGCCTTGGCCAAGCAGTATCCCAATATCAAGCGGTTGCCGGTTTCTCTGCGCATCGTGCTGGAGTCGGTGCTGCGCAACTGTGATGGCCAGCGGGTTCTGCCAGAGCATGTGGAGCAGCTCGCCAATTGGAAACCTCGGGCGGAACGCACCGAAGAGGTTCCATTCGTCGTTGCTCGCGTGGTGCTGCAGGATTTTACGGGCGTGCCCTTGCTGGCCGATCTGGCTGCCATGCGCAGCACTGCTGATCGACTGGGGAAGAAGCCCAAGGCGATCGAGCCGCTGGTGCCGGTGGACCTGGTGGTGGATCACTCGATCATGGTCGACTACTACGGCAACAAGAATGCCCTCGACCTGAACATGAAACTGGAATTCCAGCGCAACAACGAGCGCTACCAGTTCATGAAGTGGGGAATGCAGGCCTTCGACACCTTTGGCGTGGTGCCTCCGGGTTTTGGCATCGTGCACCAGGTCAACCTGGAATACCTGGCGCGCGGCGTGCACCACACCAAGGAGGGGGTGTACTACGCCGATTCTCTGGTGGGGACGGACAGCCATACCACGATGATCAATGGCGTTGGCGTGGTGGCGTGGGGCGTGGGCGGTATCGAGGCCGAAGCCGCCATGTTGGGCCAGCCCGTGTATTTCCTGACACCCGATGTCGTGGGCTTTGAGCTTACCGGCAAGCTGCGAGAGGGGGTGACGGCGACCGACCTGGTGCTGACGGTGACCGAGATCCTGCGCCGCGAAAAGGTCGTGGGCAAGTTCGTGGAGTTCTTTGGCGAGGGTACGCGCAGCCTCTCCGTTCCTGACCGGGCCACCATCGGCAACATGGCGCCCGAATACGGCGCAACCATGGGCTTCTTCCCGGTTGACAACAAAACCCTCGACTATTTTGAAGGTACTGGACGTACCAAGGCCGAAATCGAAGCATTTGAGGCCTATTTCAAGGCGCAGGACCTCTTTGGTGTTCCCAAGGCGGGGGACATCGACTACTCGCAGGTTGTCACGCTGGATCTGGGTACTGTCGCTCCCAGCCTGGCCGGGCCCAAGCGTCCGCAGGACCGCATCGAGATCGGACATGTGGCCGACAAGTTCGCCGAGCTGTTTACTGCGCCGATTGCGCAAAATGGCTTCAATCTGCCTGCGGACAGGCTCGGGCAGAGCGTGCGGGTGCATATCAACGGCGAAGGCGAAACCGCCGAGCCCGATGCCAAGCCGGTGCCAGCCGGTGCCCCGCGCAACGTGGTGGAAATGGTGGCCAACACACCCAATGTGGAAGATGCACCGGGCAGCCTGCGCAGCGAAGAGGCACAGGTGGAGGCCAAAGAGCGCGGCGGCATCGACCTGCACAACGGAGATGTGCTGATTGCGGCCATTACCAGTTGTACCAATACCTCCAACCCCAGCGTGATGCTGGCCGCTGGCCTGCTGGCCAAGAAGGCGGTGCAGGCCGGCTTGACGGTCAAGCCCCACGTCAAGACCTCGTTGGCTCCGGGATCGCGCCTGGTCACGCTCTACCTCACGGAGTCGGGCCTTTTGCCCTATCTGGAAAAGCTGGGCTTTGCGATTGCGGGCTATGGTTGCACCACCTGCATTGGCAATGCTGGCGATCTGCTGCCCGAGTTCAATGCCGCCATTCAGCAGAACGACCTGGTATGCGCGGCCGTGCTGTCCGGCAACCGCAACTTCGAGGCCCGCATCCATCCCAATATCCGGGCCAATTTCCTGGCGAGCCCGCCTCTGGTCGTGGCCTATGCCATTGCCGGCAACGTGCGCAAGGACCTGATGACCGAACCGGTCGGCAAAGGCAAGGACGGACGCGATGTATACCTGGGCGACATCTGGCCAAGTACCGACGAGGTGCACAAGCTGATGAAGTACGCCATGAATGGCAAGGCTTTCCGGGCCAACTACGAAAAGGTCACCAGCGAGCCGGGCAAGCTGTGGGAGAAGATCAAGGGCGTGACGGGAGCCACCTACACCTGGCCTCAGAGCACCTATATTGCCGAGCCTCCATTCTTCAAGAGCTTCCAGTTGGAGACCAAGCACGAGAATGCCCAGGGCGCAGACCAGTATGCCATCCACAGTGCACGAGTCATGGCGCTGTTTGGCGATTCGATCACCACCGATCACATTTCGCCAGCCGGCTCCATCAAGGAAACCTCGCCTGCCGGGCAATGGCTGCTTGCCAATGGCGTCAAGAAGGTCGATTTCAACAGCTATGGTTCGCGCCGCGGCAATCACGAAGTGATGATGCGGGGGACCTTTGCCAATGTCCGCATCAAGAACCAGATGCTGCCAGTCGGCGCCGATGGCTCGCGCGAGGAGGGGGGACTCACCATCTACCAGAACCCCGGCGAGGACCAGGGCCAGAAGCTGTTCATCTATGACGCGGCCATGCGCTATGTGGCGGCCAACACCCCCACCGTGGTATTTGCCGGCGAAGAGTACGGTACCGGATCGAGCCGGGATTGGGCCGCCAAGGGGACGCAGTTGTTGGGCATCAAGGCTGTCGTGGCCCGCAGCTTTGAGCGAATTCACCGATCCAACCTGGTGGGCATGGGGGTGCTGCCTCTGCAGTTCCTGGCAGGAGAAAGCTGGGAGACGCTGCGCTTGCGCGGCGATGAGCAGATTGACATCATTCCCGACCCCTCGCTGGCTCCGCGCAGCAAGGCCAGACTGGTCGTGCACCGTGCCGATGGCAGCAAGACCGAGACGGAACTCGTGTTGCGAATCGATACGCCTATTGAAGTGGAGTATTACAAGGAGGGCGGTATACTTCCTTTTGTACTGCGGCAGCTACTGTAAGTAACTGCTTGCAAAATATCCTAACCGGGCCCGTTCTAGCAGGGCCCGTTTGCGTTTGACGGCAATTGCTGGTCAAATGCCGCTATTTACATTTACCTTTTTTACCCCCCTCGGTAACCGATGGCACGTCCTTACACCCCCTTATCGCTTGGTCGGCGCCTGTGGGATACACATACGCGTGTCATGCTGTGCCTGCTGGCGGGAGGGGTTTTGTTGGCGGGGTTGATGGCCTCCGACGACCAAGGCATTCATTTTGCTGCCGCCTTGGGTACCTGGATTCAATTGCTGGCCCTGTTGGCGGCACTGGCCACCATTGGCTGGGGAGCGCGGCTGCTTTTGCAAAGTGCTTCGGGTGGCGCGCCTCTCGGGCGGCCCTTGTGGGTATGCAGTGCGGTGGCTCTGGCCGTCTATACCGTGTTTGCAGCGCTTCCGGTCAGTCAGGCCGAAGCCATGGTGCAGGCGCAGTCCTGGTCAATCATTGCAGTCAATCTGCTACTCTCTTTCACGCTGTTGATCATCTCGATAGATGTCAGACATCCTGCGGGCCAGGATGGGCTGGCAACCAGTGTCGAGCGCTCGGGCAGTCTGCAGTTGCGCAGCAATGCAGGCGTGCTGCTGATGCTGGTGACGTTGGCGGTGGTGGCTGCCATCGTGGCGCGTGGGTTGATTTCTTCCCATTGGGCGCAGGAATATGCCTTGCCTGCTGGCATGCTGCTGTGCTGCGGCAAGGCCTGGTGGGATACGCGCAATCTGGTGGGGCGCTCAAGCAGATGGCCGGTGCGAAGCATGACCGCTGCCGTGGCGCTGGCTGCGCTGGCGCAAGGTGCATATTCCCATATGCCCTTGGCGCTGTCGGTCATGGAGGCGGCCTGGTGCTATGCATTGTCGGTGGTGGCCTTGGTCATGCTGATGGCTTCGGTGCGGCATACCCTGGTCGGCTGGGCCTCTGCGCATCCGGAACGCCTGCAAGGGGCTGAATGGCTGGAGCAGGCGCCTATCGGCATGGTGCGTGTCGATGGAGCCGGCATCATTGTGCATGCCAACCAGACCCAACTGGAGTGGCTGGGGGTCAAGACCCTGACCGGCCAGCCCTGGATTCAGGCACTGACCCCTGCATTGCGCAGCCAGGCCCCGGAATGGATGGAGCGGCTGCGTGCGGGCGAATCGCTGGCTTTCGAGCAGAGCATTGAGACCCGGCACGGCGTGCGTCACCTGCAGACGGATCTGATGGTGGCCCCGCAGGGGTTCGATGACAATGCGTTTCTGCTGCTGTCGCATGATGTATCGATGCAGAAGCTCATGGCAGGCCGCATGCAGGAGCAGCAGTCGCAGCTGGTGTCGTTGGTCAGTGCGATCCCAGACCTGGTCGTGCTCAAGGGCGTGGATGGCCGCTTTCTGCACTGCAACCAGGCCTTTGAGCGTCTGGTGGGACTGACGCATTCGCAGATCATTGGCCGAACCACGACGGATCTGGCACTCGATGCCTACCTTCCGTCTGAGGTTGAAACCGACCTGCAGGCCAGGCACTCTCTGTCCCCTGTGGTGTACGAAGAAACCTTGCGCTTTGCCGATGGCGGCTACCAGGGACGTTTTGAGATTACCAAGTCGGCCATTCGCTCGGCAAATGGCGAGGTGACCGGCCTGCTGTGCATTTGCCGCGACCTGGCCGAACGCAGCCATGCGCGCAAGGAAATCGAGCGGCTCGAGTTCTTTGACGTGCTCACGGGCCTGCCCAACCGGCGCATGCTGATGGACCGGCTGGAATGGTCGATCCGCGCCTGCAAGCTGCGCGCCAGCTATGCGGCGCTGCTGTTCATCGATCTGGATAATTTCAAGGATCTGAATGACTCCCTGGGCCACCAGCAAGGGGATCGCCTGCTGTGCGAAGTCGGCAAGCGCCTGATCGCCAGTGTTCGCAGCGGTGATGTGGTGGCGCGCTTTGGCGGCGACGAGTTTGTGGTGCTGGTGGAGCACCTGGGCGGCGTGCGCGAGCAGGCCGAGAACCATGTCCGTGGCGTGGTGGAACACCTGATCAGCCGTTTCAACCAGCCCTTCAGCCTCGACGGTGTTGCCCACTACAGCACACCCAGCATTGGCGTGACGGTGTTTGGCGACAACGATGTGCACAGTGCCGAAGAATTGCTCAAGCGCGCGGACATGGCCATGTACCAGGCCAAATCAGCCGGGCGCAATACCCAGCGGTTTTTCGATCCGCAGATGCAGGCACAGGTCAATGCCCGTGCGCACCTCGAATCCGACCTGCGCCACGCGATTCACGATGGCGAGTTGCAGGTGTACTACCAGCCGGTGATGAACGGCCATGGGCGTCTCCTGGGGGCCGAGGCACTGGTGCGCTGGCGCCATCCGGGGCGGGGGCTCGTCATGCCCATCGAATTCATCGATCTGGCGGAGCAGACCGGGCTCATCGTGGATCTGGGCACCTTTGTCATGCGCACCGCCTGCGAGCAGCTGGCGGCCTGGGCAGGCAATCCTTTCACCGAGTGCCTCACCATCGCGGTCAATGTCAGCCCCCGCCAGTTCCGCAATGCAGGGTTTGTCGATGAAGTGCTGTCTATTTTTGACGAAACCGGCGCCGACCCGTCCAAGCTCAAACTGGAACTGACCGAGAACCTGCTGCTGGGAGACGTGAACGAGACCGTGTGCCGCATGCGCGAGCTCAAGGAACGCGGCGTGGGCTTCTCGCTCGACGATTTTGGCGTTGGCTATTCTTCGCTGGCCTATTTGAAGCGGCTGCCGCTCGACCAGCTCAAGATCGACCGCAGCTTTGTCAATGATGTGTTGAGTGATGTCAACGATGCCGTCATCGTGCGCACCATACTGGCCCTGGCCCACAACCTGGAGCTGGAGGTGGTGGCCGAAGGCGTAGAAAACGCCGGCCAGGTGGATTTCCTCGTCAGCAATGGCTGTGAGCGTTTCCAGGGTTACCACTTCGGCAGGCCAGTGCCGATCGGCGAGTTCGAACGCCTGCACGGCTTTGCTTCGTGCGCTTAGGCGCCTGTCTCCGTTTCATACACTCCTTTGAGCAATTTGCTGCGTCTTCGCGCTGGCTCAAATGCGCCTGGCCTGATCCCGGCACAATGGTGGCATGCAAGAACAGATTCTGATCGCGGGCGGGGGTATCGGGGGGCTGGCTGCAGCGCTGGCAGCAAGTCTGGCCGGTACGGAAGTGCGTCTGTATGAACGTGCCCCAGCTTTCGGCGAAATAGGGGCTGGCGTACAACTGGGTCCCAATGTGGTGCGGCGCCTGCAGGCCTGGGGCCTGCAAAAGGGATTGCAGGCCACCGCAGCCTTTCCGCAGGCGCTGGTGTCGCGCAACGCAATCAGTGGCGAGGCACTGGCCCGACTCGACCTCGGAGCCGATGCCGTGGCACGCTAC
This sequence comes from Comamonas odontotermitis, assembly GCF_040396735.1. Taxonomy (GTDB): domain Bacteria; phylum Pseudomonadota; class Gammaproteobacteria; order Burkholderiales; family Burkholderiaceae_C; genus Comamonas; species Comamonas odontotermitis_C. The sequence continues at coordinate 256,804 of NZ_JBEBNZ010000002.1, read as the reverse complement.
GGCGCTGCCTATGCCACCATTCACCGCGCCGATCTGCACCAACTGCTGCTCGATGCCGTGCAAGGGCGCGATGGCGTGCACCTCAATCTGGACAACCCCGTGGATTACCACGAGGACAATGGCGAGGTCGTCACCATCACCACCAAGAACGGCAAGAAGATCGAGGGTGATGCGTTGGTAGGGGCCGACGGCGTCTGGAGCCGCACCCGCCTGCGCATGCTGCATGACCAGCCACCGCGCCAGACCGGTCATCTCGCCTACCGTGCCATGGTGCGCCAGGCTGATCTGCCGCCTGCGCTGCGCACGCAGGAGATCACCGCCTGGATGGGCCCGCGTTTTCATGCCGTGCAGTACCCGGTGCGCGCGGGCGAACTGCAGAACCTGGTCATCATCACCGAAGGTGCGCCGCCCGATGATCTGGAAACCTGGGACCATGCCGCCAACGCAGCGGATCTGCAGCGCAGCCTGACTGGCGCGCACCGGCAATTGCTGAACCTGGTGCAGGCCGTAGCTGCAGCAGGTTCTTCGCCATGGCGCCTGTGGCCGCTGGTGGAACGCGCACCCGTTGCGGGCCCGCATGAGATGGCCCAAGGCCTGGTGGCCCTGCTCGGGGATGCGGCGCACCCCATGCGGCCGTACCTGGCCCAGGGTGCGGCCATGGCCATCGAAGACGCAGCCGAGTTGCAGCGTGCGCTCACCATGCACGATCTGGAGTTGCCGCTGCGCTTGCGCCGCTACGCGCTCAACCGCTGGGAGCGCAATGCCAGAGTGCAGGCGCGCGCCATCCGCAATGGAGACATCTTCCATGCCCGCGGCCTGGTGGCCCTGGGCCGCGATACGGCTTTGCGTACCTTGGGCGCGCGGCTGATGGATGTACCTTGGCTGTACCGGGGAGATGGCTCATCAGCAACGGTGCTCTGAGGGGTCCCGTTCGCCTTTCGGAATGCATGGCTTCGCTTTAAAAATCATAGCTAGAGGCGCTTGCCTCTATTGATTTTCAAAGGCTTGTGGCTTTGAAGCGCACTATTGGTATGCGCGCACGGCTATCTTTTCGATAGACAGCGCTCTGCCTATCTGCCGCCTTGCTGCGCCAGCAGGGGCGATTTGGGCAGAAAACGAAAGGCCAGGCAGCCCAGCATCAGCATGGCGGCCACGAAAAGCATCACATATTCATAGGTTTCGGCCTGGTGGTGCTCGGCCCAGGCTGCGACCTTGCCCGAACCCCATTGCATCAGTGCCACGCCCAGAAACATGGCCATGGTGTAGACCGAAAGCGCGCGGCCCGTGGTCTCCTTGGGGTAGGACGAGCGCACATCGGCATACTGCAGCACCGAGTAGCCAGATACCAGACCCATCAACAGGATCAGGGCCACGGTGGCAAGCGGATGGTGCACAAAGGCGAGGGCGCAGAAGATGCTGGCCATCACGGTGGCGCCAATGATGATGCGGCGGCGGCGCCTGGCCGGGCCCGGGTCGAAGCGGCCAAAGATCGATGGCACGAACAGCGAGATCACCGACACCACCAGGGCCACATTGCCGGTGGCGACGAGGCTGAAACCGTAGCGGTCGATCAGCATCGGGCTCAGCCACAGGCCGCGCACGGTCAGGAACGACGCATAGCCAACCATGCCCATCAGCGCAATCGCCCAGGTGTGCGGCACCTTCAGGAGGCCGCCAAAGCCTTTGACGGCATTGATCCAGCTGGGCTTGGGCAGATCGTCGCTGGCCAGGCGCGGTTCGTGCACGCGCCAGAAGATCGCCAGCCACGACAGCGCACACAGCGCTGCCAGCAGCCCGAAGCCAAAGCGCCAGCCCTGGTGCTGCACCAGCCAGGCCAGCGGCGTGCCGGTGAACAGCAGACCCAGTCCCCCGACGCCCATGCCCACGCCCGACATGAAGGCAAAGCGATCACTGGGAAAGTGGCGCGAGATGAACATGGTGCAGGCCAGAAACGCGGGCGAACAGCCAATGCCGATCAGCAGCTGCCCCAGCATCAGCCAGTGGTAGCTGGGCGCTGCGGCGGAAATGGCCGAACCCGCAATTGCCAGCGGAAATGCGGTGAGTATGGTTTTGCGCAACCCGTACAGATCCATGCCAACGCCCATGAAGAGCTGGGTGACACCGAAAGACAGGCCAAACAGCCCGGCAAATGCGCCCAGCGACTCGGCAGACAGTCCAAAATCCGTTCGCAGCCCGTCGGCAATGATGGAGGTGACGGTGCGGAACGCCTGGCTCAGCGCAAAGGCCGACAAAAGGGTGAGCAGCATGGCCCACAGCACGGTGGGGGATGCGGGAGGCTGGGCGACTGCGGACGCAGCCTGGGATGGGGTTGGGTTGTTGTCGGGCATGGCACAGGCAGGCATTGGCGTGGCAGCGGCGTCGCCAGAAGCACTTTTTGCTATGTAAGAGATAGCAATTGGCGCTCATCAGGCGGGCGCTGGAGGCTGAAAATGCTGCAATCGCACATGCACACTATAGGCCAGACCCGCCGGGTCTGCAGCCCGCGCATGTCACATGCGGTAATCCTGGCAGGAGCGGATGCGGGCGCGAGGCAATGAGCAAAGGCTGCCTGCAGCGCCGCAGGGGCTCACAAATCCGTGCGCAAGCTCCAGATTTCGGGGAACAGCACGACATCGAGCATCTTCTTGAGGTAGCTCACGCCCCCTGTGCCACCCGTGCCGCGCTTGAAGCCGATCACCCGCTCCACGGTCGTGAGGTGGCGGAAGCGCCACTGGCGGAAGGCGTCCTCGATATCTGCCAGCTTCTCGCCCAGCTGGTACAGGTCCCAGTACTGATGCGGGTCGCTGTAGACGGTGATCCAGGCCTTCTTCACGCCTTCGCTCTCCGTGTAGGGCTGCGTCCAGTCGCGTTGCAGCGCCTCCTGCGGCACGGTGATGCCCTCGCGCGCCAGCAGCTGCAGGGCAATGTCGTACAGCGATGGCGATTCGTAGGCCCGCTGCACCTGCTCCAGCAAGTCGGGGCGGTGCGCATGGGGCTTGAGCATGGCAGCATTCTTGTTGCCCAGCGAAAACTCGATGCAGCGGTACTGCGCGCTCTGAAAGCCGCTGGAATTGGCGAGATAGGGCCGCATGGCCGAATACTCGGGCGGTGTCATCGTCGAGAGCACGGTCCAGGCGCCTACCAGCTGCTCCATGATGCGCGACACCCGCGCCAGCATCTTGAAGGCCTCGGGTTTGGTATTGGCGGAAGGGTTGGCAATCGCCTGCATGGCGGCGCGCAGCTCGTGCAGCATCAGCTTCATCCACAGCTCGCTGGTCTGGTGCTGCACGATGAACAGCATCTCGTCGTGCGCGGGCGACAGCGGGTGCTGGGCGTTCAGGATCTCGTCCAGGTGCAGGTAGTCGCCATAGCTCATGTCTTTGCTGAAATCGAGCTGGGCGCGCTCTTCATGCACAATGGATTCGGGCTTGCTGTTGGTGTCTCGCATGGTGTGTGGGGCAATGAAGCGGCTTGAATTACAGCGCAAGAATGGCACTGCGTCGAGGAGCCGCAAGGCCTAAAGTGGCTGCATCGATTGTACTGAGGTGATTCGCATGAAACCGTCTGCCACTCTCGCTTCCGCTTCCCAGCGCGCACAGCAAACCCAGGCTGATCCGCGCTGGGCCGATGTGCGCGCCCGCAACGCTGGTGCCGATGGCCGCTTTGTCTATGCCGTACGCAGCACCGGAGTATTTTGCCGGCCCTCGTGCGGCTCGCGCCAGGCCAAGCCAGAAAACGTCAGTTTCTTCGACTCTCCTGCGCAGGCGCAGGCAGCAGGCTACCGCGCCTGCAAGCGCTGCCAGCCCGACGCTCCGGCCAAACCCGGGCATGCGGCGCTGATGGCCCAGCTGTGCCACTGGATTGCCACGGCCGAGGAGGAGCCCAGCCTGGCCGATCTGGCCAAGCGCGCGGGAATGAGCCCTTTCCATCTGCAGCGGGTCTTCAAGGCGGCGGTGGGCGTGTCGCCCAAGGCCTACGCCAAGGCGCAACGCCGCCAGCGCCTGCAGGCAGCACTGGGCGACGCCCAAGAGGCGCCACGTGTCATCGATGCCATTTTTGACGCCGGTTTTGCCAGCACCGCGCAGCTCTACCGCGACAGCCAGGCCGTGCTTGGCATGACGCCGCGCCAGTACCGCACCGGCGGCGCGGCCCAGCACATCCGCTTTGGCGTGGGCGAGTGCAGCCTGGGGCCCATTCTGGTGGCTGCCACGGAGCAGGGCATCTGCGCCATCCTCCTTGGCGATGATGCCGATGCGCTGGTGCAAGACCTGCAGCAACGCTCTCCCAAGGCGCAGCTCGCGGGGGGCGATGCGGCATTCGAGCGCTGGATGGCACAGGTCATCGGCTTTGTGGACGACCCCTCGCGCGGGCTGGCGCTGCCCCTGGATGTGCGGGGTACGGCCTTCCAGCAGCAGGTGTGGCAGGCGCTGCGCCGCATACCGGTGGGCAGCACCGTCAGCTACAGTGAACTGGCGCGCACGCTGGGCATGCCGCAGGCCAGCCGTGCGGTGGCGGGCGCCTGCGCAGCCAATGCGATTGCGGTGGCCATTCCCTGCCACCGCGTGGTGCGCAGCGATGGTGAAATCTCCGGCTACCGCTGGGGCGTGGACCGCAAGCGTGCGCTGCTGCGGCACGAGGCAGAACTGGCTCCCCAGGCCCTGCGGGTGGCGCGCCATGGCTAAGCGGGCGGCCAACGCTGGCCAGGCTGCCCTGCCGCTGGGTGATGAGGAGGTATTTGAAGAAAAATTGCCTTTCGCGCCCACCCATAAAGCGCCAGATGCTATGAATTTTGAAGATGAAGCGGCAATTCGCCAACTGGCGCACTACGACTGGCCCGGCATTTGCGCGCAGGTGGACAGCCAGGGCTGGGGTCTGCTGCCGGGTTTGCTGGATGCAGGGCAGTGCGCCCAATTGGCCGGCATGTATGACGAAGCCGCGCATTTTCGCAGCCGCATCACCATGCAGCGCCACGCTTTTGGCCGGGGCGAGTACCAGTACTTTGCCTATCCGCTGCCAGCGCTGGTGCAGGCCATGCGCGGCGCGCTGTATGCCCGGCTGCAGCCGTTGGCCGAGCGCTGGCGCCAGTTGCTGCAGCCACAGGCCAGTCCGTGGCCTGCCACGCACGAGGCCTTCATCGCTCAATGCCATGCGGCAGGCCAGGTGCGGCCGACGCCCCTGCTGCTGCGCTATGGCGCGGGCGATTACAACTGCCTGCACCAGGATCTGTATGGCGAACTGGTGTTTCCATTGCAGGTGATCGTGCTGCTGTCGCAGCCAGGGCAGGATTTTGAAGGGGGTGAGCTTGCGCTGACCGAGCAGCGCCCGCGCATGCAATCGCGTGTGCAGGTGCTGCCGCTCAGGCGTGGCGACGCGGCCATCATCGCCGTGCGGGAGCGGCCGGTGCAGGGTGCGCGCGGCAGTTACCGGGTGCAGCACCGGCACGGCGTCTCCACCATACTGCGGGGCGCGCGTCACACCTTGGGAGTGGTGTTTCATGATGCGGAGTAGAAACCGCCGGTGGCGCAATTGGAGTGCGTGGTAATTGCTATCAAAATGAAAGCGATTCAGCCAATCCTAGGTCGTCGCCTATAGTGTCTCTCGTGTCTGCATTCTCTCTGCCGCCTTCTGACTGTCTTCCCATGCCACTGATTCTGGAAACCATTGCAGCGCTGCCCGCCAACTACCGCTCGCAGGACATGCTGGCCCTGCATGCACGCGATGCCCAGCAGCGCTCGGAAAAAGTGGAGGGCTTGCACATCTCCAAAGGCCTGACCTGGCAAGGCCGCCCGGCACTGCTGCAGCTGCAGATACGGCTCGGCCAGAAAGGGCCCGGCCAGGAAGGGCCTGGCCAGGAAAGGCCCGGCCAAGTGCAAGCCCGCCTGACGGTCGACGGGCTGCGCAAGAGCAAGCTTGCCGCTGCCAATGCACAGCAACTGGCCCTGAATGCCATGGTCTCGCGCATGCTGGGGCTGGGCGATGGTGCAGACCAACTGGAGCGGCAGCATGCACGGCACCCGGTGCTGGGCCCCTTGCTGCGCAGCCAGGCGGGCTTGCGGGTACCGGCCAGCAGTACGCCGTTTGAAGCCCTGGTGTGGGCGATTACCGGTCAGCAGATCAGTGTGGCAGCGGCCATTGCGTTGCGCCGGCGCCTGATTGAGACGGCAGGCGTGCAGCACAGCAGTGGCATGCTCTGCCACCCCGATGCAGCGGCACTCGCTGAGCTGACGCCAGAGCAACTGCGTGCAGCGGGCTTCTCTGTCAGCAAAATTGCCACGCTGGAGCGTGTTTGTGCTGCAGTTGAGGACGGTTCCCTGCCGCTCGATACCTGGGCTGCACAACCCTTGCAGCCCGACACTGTTCAAGCGCTGGAGGCCGCGCTGCTCGCCATCAAGGGCATTGGCCCGTGGACGGTGCACTACGCCCTGCTGCGCGGCTTTGGCTGGCTCGATGGCAGTCTGCACGGCGACGTGGCGGTGCGCAATGCCTTGGCACGCCTCCTGGACGTGCCCAGCGTCTCACAGCGCGAGGCGGAGCAATGGCTGGGCGCCTTTTCTCCCTGGCGTGCCTTGGTGGCCGCGCACCTGTGGGCCAGCCTGTCGGCCAAAAGCTATTGAAGCCTGAGCGCATGCCAGCACGCTCTTTGTACGCGTGGCTGGCGGCTGGGCCGTTGCTTCAACCCCTGGCGCCAAACTGTCATGCGCCGTGCGACGGCGCTGCCACCAGCAGGATGAAGCGTGCGGTGGCGTCGCCTTCGTTGGCAAAGTGGTGCTCGGTGTCCATGGCCAGTTGCGCGCTGTCGCCTGCCTGCAGCAGTACCGAATCCGTTCCCGTCCAGACCCGGAGCGTGCCGCTTTCCACGTAGAACACCTCGCGCGTGCCGGGGCGGTGGGGCGCAAAGTGGCTGGATACCTGGCCGGGCGGCACGTCGTAGTGCAGCAATTCCAGGCCGGGCAAGGGGCGGGCAAGCGCCAGCCGCACGATACCCGTGTCCTCGTGCACAAAGCGCGGGTGCTCGCCCGCCCGGGTGATCTGCGCGGCAGCGGGGCTCTGGATCAAATCGCTCAATTCACAGCCCAGACCGCGTGCGATGGCCATGGCATTGCGCAAGCTCACACTGAGCAGCCCGCGCTCCACCCGCGACAGTGCCCCCGATGTCACGCCGCTTGCCTGGGCCAATTGGTCCAGCGTAATGGCCAGTTGCGCGCGGCGGGCGCGTACGGCCAGGCCGAACTGCAGGTCGGAGTCGGAACCGGAAGAAGGAATTTCAGTCTGCATGGATTGACAAATTTCGTGTAGGAAATATTATTTACCTATATGCAATTTTTACAAGGTCACTACCAATGTACCTGCTATTGAGTGCTTTGCCGGTCCTCGCCGTCATCGTGGGGCTGTTGCTGGGGCTGCGTTCGCTGTATGCGGCGCTGCTGGGCGTGGTGCTGGCATTGGCTGGCTGCATGCTGGCTTTTCCCTTGACCGCGCAGGCGGCGCTGCAAGCTGCGACGGGTTGGCTACCGGTGCTGGTGGAGGTGCTGCTGATCGTTGGCGGCGGCCTGTTGCTTTCCGAGGTGCTGCGTGCTGCGGGCGCGCAGAAAGCCCTGGCGCAATGGGTGATGGGGCGTACCGGCCAAGGCGTGGGCGCCGTGCTGCTGGTGGTGCATGGGGTCACGCCCTTTGCCGAGTCGCTCACGGGCTTTGGCATCGGCATCACCATCGGGATTCCCCTGCTGGCGCACAGCGGATTGTCTGCGCGCAAGGTGGCGGTGATTGGTCTGCTCGGCCTGTGTGCCGTGCCATGGGGGTCCATGGGCCCGGGCACGCTGATTGCGGCCACGATGTCGGGGCTTTCGTTTGACGCACTGGGCGTGGCATCTGCGTGGGTCAGCGTGATTCCCATGGTGGTGGTGGGCGTGGCTGCGGCTTGGCTGGCCAGCGACAGCGGCCAGCGTGGTGCGGCGATGCTCCAGGGGGCGCTGTCCGGCCTGCTGCTGGCTGCGGCCATTGGCCTCGCCAATATGCTGGCCGGCACATCGGCTGCCGGGGCATTGGGCTCCTTGGTGATGACCGTGCTGTGGCTGTGGCTTGGCAGGCGGGGTGCGAAGGGTTCTGCGACGGCTGCCCCTGCGCCATTGAATGCCCTGGGTTGGCGCGCACTGGCAGCCTATGGCCTGCTGCTGCTCGGGGTGCTGGTTGCAGGCGTGGCGGTGCGGGCCGTGCAGTGGAGTGGCGCGTGGCATCTGCTGGCATCGCCTGCGGTCTGGCTGTTTGTGGCCGCAGCCTGGTTTGCCAAGGGCCTGCCCGTTGGCAGCAGCCTGCAGCGGGTGTGGCAATCGTGGCGCCAGGTGGCGCCCGTGACCGGTCTTTTCATTGTGCTGGGGGTGGTGATGGCGGTATCGGGTATGGCGGCGCAGCTCGCACACGCCCTGGCGCAGGGCGGCAGCGCCTATGTGTTTGCCGCCCCGTTTGTAGGCGCTTTGGGCGGCTTTGTGACAGGCTCCAACACCGGGGCGAATGCCATGTTCGCTGCCACGCAGGCCGAGATTGCCCAGGCCCTGGGCGTGGCGGTGCTGCCGTTCATGGCGGTTCACAATGTCAGCGCGGCGCTGCTGCTGATGGCATCGCCCGGCAAGGTGGAAATGGCATGCCAGCTGGTGCCGGCAGAGGTGGCTGGCGAGGCGCAGGGGCAGCGCCCATGGGTGCAGTCCACCGTGCTGCTGATCACCATGGCTGCGGTGCTGCTGATGGCGGTGTTGAACGTGGTGCTCAGTATGGCGTTGCCTTGACCTGGCTCATGCTGGCCAGCTCTGGCAGCTGCGGCTGGGTCTGGCGGGCGGATGTATTGCTGAGCCAGCGGCTCAGGTGCTTGCGCTGGCAGGTCTGCAATTCATTGAGCACCGCGTGGCTGGGGTCTGGAATATGCCAGCGGTTGCGCAGGTCGGCCTGCATGCGCAGCAGCAAATGGGCCGTCATTTCGGCATCGGCCAGGGCGCGGTGGGCCCTGTCGGCAGGCGGTAATTGCAGGTGGCGCACGATCTTGCCCAGCGAATGGCTGGGGGCCTCGGGGTAGAGGCGGCGCGACAGCAGCACCGTGCATGCAAACAGGCCGGTACCAAGCTCTTGTGTGGCCGGGCAGCCAGCGCGCTCCAGCTCGTCGCGCCAGAACTTGCTGTCGAACGATGCGTTGTGTGCCACCAGCGGCGCGCTGCCGACAAAGGCAGCCGCCTCGCGCATGACCTCTTCGGCCGGTGCCGCCGCCTGCAGCATGGCGGTGGTGATGCCGGTCAACTGCGTGATGAAGCTGGGCATGCGCTGGCCTGCGTTCATCAGGCTCTGGTAGCGATCGACAATGCGGCCATCCTCCACCATCACGATGCCCACCTCGGCGGCGCGCGCGCCATGGGCCGGGCTCATGCCCGTGGTTTCGAAGTCGAGGATGGCGATGCGTTCAGACATGCAATGTCAGGCGGGCGGAGATCAGGTGACCGCGTTGATGCGGTTGAATTCCGGACGCTTCCATTCGCCCGACTCCAGCACCTGGCGCAGGTGTTCCACCGCGTTCCACACGTCTTCAAAGCGGGTGTACAGCGGCGTGAAGCCAAAGCGCAGAATATCCTTGTGCGGGCCCTTGCCGTTGTCGCCCTTGCGGAAATCGCCAATCACGCCACGGGCGATCAGCGCCTGCATGATGGCGTAGGCGCCGCTGCCCTGGCCGTCGACACCAGCGCCTTCATCGCGCGTCAGGCATACCTGCGAGCCACGCGCAAAGATGTCGCGCGGCGTGGCCAGGCCCAGACCGTGGCCGGCGCAACGGGTCTCCACCAGCTCGATGAACAGGTCGGTCAGCGCCACCGACTTGCGGCGCAGCGCCGTCATGCCGCCGTACTGTTCGGCCTCGGTATACACGTCCAGGCCACACTGCAGGGCGCTCAGGGCAATCATGGGCTGGGTGCCGCACATATAGCGGCGAATGCCTGCAGCGGGTTGGTAATCGCTGGTGAAGGCAAATTGCTCCGCATGGCCAAACCAGCCCGACAGCGGCTGCCAGAACTTGTCGGTGTGGCGTGCATTGACCCACACAAAGGCCGGTGCGCCCGGGCCGCCGTTGAGGTACTTGTAGCTGCAGCCCACTGCGTAGTCGGCATTGGCGCCGTTCAGGTCGACGGGTACCGCGCCTGCGGCATGGCACAGGTCCCAGATCGTCAGAATACCCTGGGCATGGGCGTCGCGCGTTACCTGGGCCATGTCGTGCATGTGGCCGGTGCGGTAGTTGACGTGGCTGAGCAGCAGCACGGCCACGTCACCCGTCAGGCAGGCGGGCAGCTCTTCGGGCTCGATCAGCACCAGCTCCAGGTTGTGCTGCTTGCACAGCGATTCGGCAATGTACAGATCGGTGGGGAAGTTGCTGCGCTCGCTCACCACCTTGGAGCGCGGTGCCGGGTCGGAGAATTCCTGCTGGGACAGGCGGATGGCAGCACTCAGCACCTTGTACAGGTTGACCGAGGTGGTATCGGTGAACACCACTTCGCCCGGGCGCGCACCGATCCATGGCGCAAACTGGTCGCCCAGGCGCTGGGGCAGGTCGATCCAGCCAGCGTCGTTCCAACTGCGGATCAGGCCCTGGCCCCACTCGCGCTGCACCACATCGGCCACATGGGCTGCGGTGGCCCTGGGCAGGGGCCCGAGCGAGTTGCCGTCGAGATAGATCACGCCGTCTGGGAGGTCGAACAGATCGCGCAGCGGCGCGAGCGGCTCTTGCAGGTCGACTTCGCGGCAGGCTTCCAAGGTGGTCATGGCAGTGTCTCTTTGATAAAAATATACGGTTGGCGCGCGTCTACCCAGCGCCAACCGCTATTGAATTTGTAGTTCAGGAATACCGGTGATTGTAGGCGCCGGGCAGGGCGCGCAGCACGGCGCGCACCGGTGAGGCATCGGCCTGCACCAGTTTGAGCGGCAGTGCAATCAGTTCGTAGTCACCCTCGGGCACGGCGTCGAGCACCAGGTTTTCGAGCACGCGCATGTCGTGGCGGCGAATCGTCTGGTGGCTGGGCAGTGCCTTGCTGTCCGCCGGGTCGATGCTGGCCGTGTCGATACCGATCAGGCGCACCCCGCGTGCAGCCAGGCGTTCGACGGTATCGGCAGCGTAACCGGCGAGTGCGGCGTCCCAGCGGGTTTGCGGCATCTGCTGGTAGGTGCGCACCAGCACGCGCTCGGGCAGGTCGTCGCTGATGGCGTGCTCCAGGTGGCGCCACTCGATCAGCGCGCCGCAATCCATCGCGTGGATCACCCGGCAGCGGCCCAGGTAGGGCGCCAGATCCACATGGCCGATGGTGGCGCCATCAGGGGCGTAGTGCAGGGGCGCATCGGCATGAGCGCCCGCGTGGGGCGTGCTGGTGATGCTTGCCACATTGACCGGACAACCCGGCCCGATGGTGGCCACCCATTCCTGCTGGTAGGGCGTATCGCCGGGGAAAACCGGCATGCCTACATAGACAGGCGGCGAGATATCCCACAGTTGCAGAGCGCTGTGCGGCGCGGTGTCGGGTGTGTTTGGCATAGGTATGCAATGTATCAGCGCTGGCGGTACCAGACCTGGTAGACGGCAGCCAGCACCAGCAGCATGGGCACGCCGATCAACGCCGTCATGTGAAACACATCGGTGAAATAGGTGGTGACGATGACGGCCAGCATCAACACGGCGCCGAGCAGCGTCAACACCGGAAAGCACCACATGCGGAACTGCAGGCGCTCGCCCGGGTGTTCGCGCTGCCAGCGCGAGCGGAAGAACAGGTGCGTGACGAACACCATGAACCACGCAAACATGGCGCCGAACATCGAGATGGACATCATCAGCGTGAGCGATTCCTCGGGCTTGAGCACATTGAGCACCATGGCCACCGCCATGCCCAGGCAGGAGACGGCAATCGCACCCATCGGCACGCCGCGGCTGTTGACGCGGCCGAGCGCCGCTGGCGCATAACCGCCGCGCGAGAGGCTGAACATCATGCGCGAGGTGACGTAGAGTTGCGCATTCATCGCTGACAGGCTGGCCACCAGCACCACAAAATTGAGCACGCTGGGTGCGCCCGGGATTCCGACGATCTCCATCACCTTGACGAAGGGGCTCTTGTCGGTGCTGGCATGGCTCCACGGCACGATGGCCAGCATCAACGCCAGCGACAGCAGGTAGAACAGCACCAGGCGCAACACCGTGGTCTTGAAGGCCGAGGTCACAGCCTGGCGCGGGTTCTGGGCCTCGCCTGCGGCAATGGCAATCGATTCCAGACTGAGGTAGCTGAAGATGGCCACGATCACCCCCACCCAGGTGCCCCACCAACCATTGGGAAAGAAGCCGCCATCTGCCGTGTAGTTGGAAAACCCGACCCCCGCCGGGCGCGAGCCGAACACCACGTAAGCGCCGATCAGGATGAAGGCCACGATGGCCACCACCTTGACCATCGAGAACACATACTCCATCTGCCCGAACGCCTTGACGCTGGTGGCATTGACCGCCGCCAGGACGACCGAGAACAGCGCTACCCACACCCATTGCTCCACATCGGGGAACCAGTACTTCATGTACTTGCCGACTGCGGTTACCTCCATGCCCACGGCCAGCACCACGGCAGCCCAGTAGGCATAGCGCACTACAAAGCCAGCCATGGGGCTGATGTAGTGCTCGGCATAGGCACCAAAGGAGCCACTCGTGGGGTGCGCCACGGTCATTTCGGCCAGGCACCCCATCAACAGCAGGCCGATGAGGGCGCCAATCGCGTAGCTGATGAGAACGCTCGGCCCGGCAAAGCCGATGGCGAAAGCGCTGCCCATGAAGAGACCGGTACCGATGGCGCCGCCAATGGCGATCATGGTCATCTGGGCGGCGGTGAGCTGCTGCAAGAGTCCGCGCTCGCGGCGGGCAATGGATTCAAAAGGAGACACGGGAATGGACCTGGGTGAGGTGCGGGGGCGGCGTTGGTAGCTGCTGGCGCATGGAGGGGAAAGCGGCGATTTTAGTTTTTGTGGGAAATCCATGTTGGCTGTTTGCTGCTTGGACTGCTTTTAACTTTGCAAGTAGCTGTTGGCCGGGGCGAAACCCGGCCAGCAACATGCAACCCAGGTAAAACTCAAAAGCAGGCTGCAAGTTCCAGATCCAAAAGCATCAGCGCCCCCCCGCAATCCCATCCCAACTGAGCCCAAACTTCTGCAAATACTTGCGCAACCGATCCGCATCATTCACCACGCTGCGCTGCGCCCGCGAGGCCTGAAACAGTTGACGCCCAGCATCCGACAAGCTGCTGGAACCGCGGCAGACACGTACGACAGACGCCAGCTGCATCCGGTCAAACAGATCCATTGCAGCAATCGCATCGGCGGGCAATACATCCTCCAGCGCCAGCTCTGCGGGATCATCAGCCGATGGCTGCAGCGCATCGGGCCGCTGCCACAACCACTGCAGCCGGCCAATCTCGGCCTCAACCTGATCCTCGGTAATGCGGCCGCTGTGAGACAGGGTGGCCAGGCGCGTCACGCTGGCGTGCAGGTCGCGGAAGTTGCCGCTCCACAAGGCCGCCGGGCTCTGCGCAAACTGCAGATAGCGCTTACGTGCCTCGGCGTTGAAGCGCTCGGTGCGATGGGTCTGCTGGGCGTGCAGGGCCAGGAGGTGGTCGATATTGGGTTCGATGTCTTCAGCGCGCTGGGCCAGTCCGGGAAGGTTGTAGGTCCACAGGTTGATGCGGGCAAACAGGTCTTCGCGAAAGCGGCCAGCGTTCACCTCCAGCCGCAGATCGCGGTTGGTGCCGGCAATCAGCTGAAAGTCGCTGTTCACCTCGCGGTCCGACCCCATGGGGTAGAAGCGCTTTTCCTCGATGGCCATCAGCAGCATGGCTTGCTCGTCCGCGCCCAGCTCGCCGATCTCGTCGAGAAAGAGAACGCCATGGTCGGCAGTGCGCAGTAGGCCGGCACGCTCGGTGGCGGCGCCGGTGAAGGCACCTTTTTTGTGGCCAAACAGCGTGCTGGCGGCGCTGTCGCCGCGCAAGGTGGCGCAGTTCACTTCCACAAAGGCACCGCTCACCTGGTGGCGCGCCTTCTTCAGTTCATACATGCGCCGCGCAAGGAATGACTTGCCCGCGCCGGTGGGTCCCACCAGCAGCATGGGTGCCTGCGAGCGGCCCGCCACCTGCTCGATCTCCTCGATCAGCCGGTTGAAACGCTGGTTGCGTGTAGCGATATGGCTTTTGAGGAAGGCCACGCCGTCTTCGCTGGCCCGTGCGTGGCGCGTGGCAATGGCGTCGTAGCGCGACAGATCCAGGTCGATGAGCGTGTAGTTGCCTGCAGCACCATCCACCTGGCGCTTGGGGGGCGAGGCCTGCAGGATGACGCCTGGCATGGCGCGTGATTCAGCCAGCAGGAACAGGCAGATCTGCGCCACATGCGTACCGGTGGTGATGTTGAGCCAGTATTGCGTGGAGTCGCTATCAAACGGATAGCCCTGAGCCCAGTCATAAAGGGCGCCATATACCTGCTGAAAATCCCAGGGATCATGAATGGGCAGCTCCACCAGCTGCACCTCGGTCTCGGGGCTCACGGCCGCGATATCGGCCTGCACCAGCCGGGCCAGGTCGATATGCGATCGCGTGTACAGCAGCTCCATCCGCGCCACCACCATGTCTTCATGCTGTGTGATGGCGACCGATGGACGCCACTTGCTCCAGCGTCCGGCGCCGCGCCCGCTGTCCAGCTGGGTACCCAGAAAGCCAATGACGGTGATGGATTTCATGTTGCGATGGGGTGCTAGTGCTGATAAACAATTCTAAAGTAGCTATCTAAATAGATAAATTTATAGGGTTGAGAAAACGGTGTCAGGATGGCTTGAAAAATGAATTTCTTTAAAAATCATTTTGTTATGATTTTCAAAGGCAGAAATTCAAAAGCTGGCACGCTTCTGGCAATAAGAATGGCAAGCGCTGTGTGGCGTGAGTCGGGGAAAGCAGGGCAGGGTCCTTGCTTTCCCGCCGGGCCAGAGCCCGCAATGAACCAGACAAACAAGAAATAGGAAACACCATGACCTACCAACAAATGCAAGTGCCCAACGGCGTGCCGATCAAGATGTGGACCAACGGCGTGCCCGTGGAGCCCGAGGCGCAAAACCAGCTGGCCAACATCTCGCGTCTGCCCGTCGTGTTCAAGCACGTGGCGGTGATGCCCGATGTGCACCTGGGTATCGGCGCCACCATTGGCTCGGTGGTGCCCACCATCAAGGCCATCATTCCGGCGGCCGTAGGCGTGGACCTGGGATGCGGAATGATGGCCTGCAAGACCACGCTGACCGCGAGCGACCTGCCGGACAACCTGGCTCCGATCCGCGCTGCCATTGAGCGTGCGGTGCCTGTGGGTATGACGCCCAAGCGCTACGGTCGCGACAAGGGGAGCTGGGAGACGCCGCCCGAGGAGACCGACGCCGCCTGGACGGGTCTTGTCAAGGAGTTCGAGGAAATCTGCGAGGCGCACCCGCGCATCAAGAACACCAACAACTACAAGCACCTGGGAACGCTGGGTACCGGCAACCACTTCATTGAAGTGTGCCTGGACGAAAACCAGTCGGTGTGGATCATGCTGCACTCGGGCTCGCGTGGGGTGGGTAACGCCATCGGCACCCACTTCATCGAGCTGGCGAAAAAGGATGCCGAACTGCACCAGCGCAACCTGCCTGACCAGGATCTGGCGTACTTCGAAGAAGGCGCCGCCTACTTTGGTGACTACGTGAAGGCGGTCGGTTGGGCGCAGAAGTTTGCGCGCGCCAACCGCGAGGTGATGATGATCCGCGTGATCAACGCGCTCAAGAAGGTGATCACCAAACCGTTCGAAACGCACCTGGAAGCGGTGAACTGCCACCACAACTACGTGCAACGCGAAACACATTTTGGCGAAGAGGTGTTTGTGACCCGCAAGGGCGCGGTGAGCGCGCGGGCCGGTGAGCTGGGCATCATCCCCGGAAGCATGGGCGCCAAGAGCTTCATCGTGCGTGGAAAGGGTAACCCCGAAAGCTTCAACAGCTGCAGCCATGGTGCGGGCCGCACCATGAGCCGTAACAAGGCCAAGAAGCTGTTCACCGTGGAAGACCAGGTGCGTGCCACCGAAGGCGTGGAATGCCGAAAGGACGCCGACGTGATCGACGAGATCCCGATGGCCTACAAGGACATTGACGCGGTGATGGCTGCGCAGAACGACCTGGTGGAAGTGGTGTACACGCTCAAACAGGTGGTGTGCGTGAAGGGGTGAGGGCCTGAACTGTGTTGCCGCCTTTTGGATGAAAGGCGGCAGCTTCAGTTCTGGCTGCCGCTCAGCCGTGCGATGCGTCTCGTCTGAACCTCTTCTGTTATTTTTATTTTGCTATATATTTTGTAGCTATATGCGTTTTGGAAATAAGCGCTGGAGGTTGTCTGATGCGAGAAGAAGGAGAACTGCTGCATTCTGCGCACCCCGTGGAGGAGTCCATGCGCGTCGAGGTATTGGAGAGCTTGCGTCGTATTGAAGCGGAGCAGAAGGTGACCGTGTTGTTTGCCTGCGAATCCGGCAGTCGTGGCTGGGGCTTTGCCTCGCCTGACAGCGACTATGACGTGCGCTTCATCTACGTTCACCGGCTGCCCTGGTACTTGACGGTGGCACCGGGCCGAGATGTTATCGAGCTGCCCATCAGTGGTGAGCTGGATGTGAACGGCTGGGATTTGCGCAAGGCACTTGCATTGCTGCGCGAATCGAACCCCACGCTGCTGGAGTGGCTGGGCTCGCCCATCGTCTATCGGGAGGAGGCAGATGTCATGACCCGATTTCGCACGTTGGCGCAGCGCGTGTTTTCCAACGCCAAAGGCTGGCATCACTATGCCAGCATGGCCAAGAAGAACTTTCGCGAACATCTGCAAGCGGATGAGGTGCGCTATAAGAAGTACTTGTACGTGCTGCGCCCTTTGTTGGCGGCTCGCTGGATTCGTGCCCGACCAGGTGTGCCGCCCATGCGCTTTGCGGAACTGGCCCAGCACACCCTGGATGCCACCCGCGACGCGACGTTGATTGCCGAAATCAACGCATTGCTGGAAGTCAAGATGCGTGCGGGCGAAGCAGCCACCAGTCCACGCTGGCCCGGAATTCATGCCTTCATCGAGACCGAGCTGGCGCGCAATGCGGCTGAGCCCGTGCAGCCTGTGCCAATGGCAGGACATGCCGATCTGGATGCATTGCTGCACGATACGGTATTGCACTTTGACCCCCGCTGCAATGACCGCAGTTGATGTACGAGGCGCATTGCAACGCACCTGGCTACGCAGGGCTCTGGAATGGAGTCTTGCAATTTTAGAGAGGCCTGCCTGCTGGGCAATTTGGCCCCAAGCAGATACCAAGAGAAAAGAACAAGAACGATGTCAACAACAAGTACAGAATGGAAGGCGGTAGATCGGGACGTGTCGCGGATTGAGCCGCAAATCGAAATTGACGGCTCACAAGGCGAAGGCGGTGGCCAGAGTCTGCGCACAGCGCTGGCGCTGTCCGTGATCACGCAAAGGCCGCTGGCGGTGCGCAACATCCGCGCAAAGCGCCCCAAGCCTGGTCTGATGCGCCAGCATCTGGCCTGCGTGCACGCAGCGCAGGCCATCAGCGATGCCCAGGTGTCACCCGTGGCGGTGGGCGCTACCGAGCTGCATTTTGCGCCGCGCGCGCTCCGGGCGGGCGAGTACGAGTTTCCTATTTCGGGTGCGGGCAGCTCCATGCTGGTGCTGCAGACCGTATTGCCCGCGCTGTTGCTGGCGCATGGCGAGAGCGTGGTGCGCTTGTCGGGCGGTACGCACAACCCGATGGCGCCGAACTACCACTTTGTAGAGCGCGCATTTGCGCCGCTCGTAGCACGGCTGGGCGCGCGGGTTGATATGGAGTTGCGCCGCTTTGGCTTCTATCCCGCCGGCGGCGGTGAGGTGCAGGTGCACATCGTGCCTGCAGTTGGCGCGCTTCAGCCTTTTGATCTGCTGGCGCGGGGCGATCTGCAGCATGTGGTGGCGGAGGCCGTGTGCGCCGCAGTGCCCAAGGCGGTTGCCACGCGCGAGTTGGATGAGCTGGCGCGTCTTACAGGCTGGGATCGTAGCGCCATGCAGCAACTGCCCGCCCGCCAGCATGAAGGCCCTGGCAATATTCTGCTGGCAACCCTGTATTACACGCACGTCACGGAGCTGTTCAGCTGTCTGGGCGCGCACGGCGTGTCGTCGGAGACGGTAGCACGCAATCTGTGCCAGCAGATGCGCGATTACCAGAAGAAGCCCGAGGCGGCGGTGGGCGCGCACCTGGCTGACCAACTGGTGCTGCTGCTGGCGCTGGCGGTATGGCAAAGCGGAAAGCGCGCGGCTTTCAGCTGCAGCGAGGTGACGGAGCATCTGCGCAGCAACATGGACGTGATCCAGCAATTCTTGCCGCTGCGCATTTCCATCGAAACAGCATCGGCCCCGGTGGTGCATATCGCTCTGGCGTAGAACCTTCGCCGGAGCAACAGCGATAAAAAGCGGTCTAGTACAGACCGCTTTCCAGTGCAGGCAGACCGTGCCTTTGGCGCACCCGGTTGCAGGCATCGCTGCCTGCTGCAAATTCGCGGCAGGGCGAAGGGCGCCATTCGTAGATGCCGCAAGCTGCTTGCACGC
The DNA here is from genome assembly GCF_040396735.1 of Comamonas odontotermitis. Taxonomy (GTDB): domain Bacteria; phylum Pseudomonadota; class Gammaproteobacteria; order Burkholderiales; family Burkholderiaceae_C; genus Comamonas; species Comamonas odontotermitis_C. Next base: position 238,136 of record NZ_JBEBNZ010000002.1, on the reverse strand, counting down.
CGATGGTGCCTGTCAGCGCCGCGCAGCGCGGCCGCGCATAGTCTGTGCCACGCATGCGGCAGGTGAAATCGTTGATCTCGTCGGCAAGGCCCGCTGGTACACGCCCACCATGGATCTCCGATTCATAGACCGAAAAGTCAACACGAAAACTGGTGCAGCAGGCGCCACAGGTAAGGCAAGGGTGGGACATGGGTTTTGTGACAAAGCGAGAAAAGCCCGAGCTAGCGCGACCATGGTGATTGCATGCACCTCGCTTGATGTGGCATAAGCCTATCTATGCAATCAATAAAGGAGTTTGTATGGCGCTACGTTCTATTTTGCCATTTCGATTGGGTACCGTACTCGCGGCTGCGTTGCTGGCAACTGCGTGTGGTGGCGGTGGTTCTGACAGTGCCAATCAAAGCAATCCCAATCCATTGGTCGCGGATACAGCTTTTGGAGAGGGCGGCAATGTCCGTATTGCTTTGGGAACTTTTAACGGAGCATTGAGCGCTATCGTCGAGCAGCCCGATGGCAAGTTGATTGCCGCGGGGTATCGCAAGCTGGGGCCGTCAGTGGTAGAGCAGTACCCCTTTGGGGTTCGGCCCAAGAGTGCGGTGTTTGTGAATCGGTATCTTGAGAATGGGCAGCTGGATTCCAGTTTTGGAAGTGGCGGAACCGTCGACATTTCTGTTCGGGGCGCAGATATATCACCATATCTGAAGGTGATGGAGGATGGTGAAATCTATGTATCCATTAATGCGTCTCGGCCATGCAACTATGAATATGCAGGCAGTCTTCGGCTGATGTGTACTGTTGATGGGGTGCGCGAAGATTCGAAAACGGTATGGGTGAAATTGAAAAGCTCCGGGGAACTGGATGCAGGCCCCGCTGGTGATGGCTTGAATGCAGCACAGTTACCTGAAGCGTTTCGTGTGCTCGCTAACCAGGTAACGGGGCAGCGATTGGCTCTGGAGAATGGAAAATACCTCGTTTTGCAATCCAATACCAATGCGGTGGGGCAGATATATAGCTGGAGCCTGATGCGCTATTTGGCAGATGGATCTGTGGACAGCCAGTTTGGCACCAATGGTGTAGTGCATTCGCGTTGCCAGACCAATCAAGGCCGCGTGGTTGCGGACAGGCAAGGCAATATTTGGGTTGTTTCAGCTGTCAGCGCCAACTATTCCCAGCCTTCTGCCGACATAGGGCTTTGTACCGAGAAAATCAGCGACACAGGCTTGCCGAGCGTGAGTGCGCCCAATCCGATAAGGACGGCGTTGGGTGCCAACGTGTCTGTTCACGATGCAAAGCTGACGGATGATGGGGCATTGATGGTGGTATTGGGAACAAGCAATGCAGGCAGCTATGGGCTGAAGGCGCTGAAGTACCAGACAGATGGAAATCTGGTGGATAACTATGGCATTCGAGGGATTGCCGATCTGCAAGGATTGAGTGCAGACCAAATGGAAGGAGTTGGCGTTCGTATAGTGGATGGTTCCGGAGCGATGGCCGGAGTGGCCCCCGGACAGCGCTCTTCCAATAGCAACTATGACCGCCCGAATCTTTGGGCGCAGTGGTTGGCAGACGGAACACCCAACAGGCGCTTTGGAAATGACGGGATATTGACCATGGGCGATGTGCCTGATTTTTCCATCCGTGCTGTGGCCCTGGTAGACCGTCGTAAGCGTTGGCTGATGCAGACCACGACTTCGGCAAGTGCCCACATCGATTCAGAAGGTTCGGTGACCTTGACGCGTCTGGTTGGCGATAGCCATTAGCGTGGTAAAAAAGCCCCCTGCAAGCTTGCAGAGGGCTTTTCCATGCGAGTAGATTATTTAACGGCTGCAGCCGCCTCTTTCACCCAGCCATCAAACCTGGCTTGGTTCTTCTTGATCCAGCTATCCACATGGCGGTTGATGTCGGCGGTCTTGTTCTCGCCATTGCGCATCAGCAGATTCTGGGCAGTGATGTCTTCGATGGGCACTTGCATGATGGCAAACAGCTTGGCTGCTGCGGGGTTGGCATCGGTCCACTTCCTGTTGGCCAGTATGTACTGGTTGTTCACCTTGAAGCCATAGTTCTTGCCGTTGGGCAGGCGAGTGTCGTCATCGCCCTGGGCGCCAGGGATGTTGGGCACCTGCAGCCAGACTACATCCTTGCCCGGCTGGAGTACGCCATTGACCCAGTAGGGCGTCCATACATAGTAGAGCACCGGTTTGCCAGACTGGTAGCGCGCAATGGTGTCCGCAATCAGGGCGGCGTAGTTGCCTTGTCTGTGGGTGACGCTGCCTTCCAGGCCCAGGCCCTTGAGGTGTTTGTTGATGGCCAGCTCGCAGCCCCAACCGGGGTTGCAGCCAGTCAGGTCGGCCTTGCCGTCGCCATCGGTGTCAAACAGCTTGGCGATCTTGGGATCCTTGAGCTGCATGATGTCGGTGATCTTGTATTTGTCAGCCGTCGCCTTGTCGATCAGATAGCCTTGCGCGGCATTGGTGGAGAAAACGCCTTCGCGGTAGAACACCTTGGCGCCGCCGTTGCGGTCGTAAAAACTCTGGTGCAGCGGAATCCAATGGTTGGCCATGAAGGTGGCATCGCCCTGGGCCACCACCACGTGTTCGGTGCCATTTTCGAGGCCCTTGGGGGCTTTGACGCTGTAGCCCAGCTTTTCGAGTGCGCGCGAAACGATCAGGGTCTGGAACATTTCTTCATCGACGGTGCCCAGGAGCGGGAGTGCGTCCACGCCCTTGCCAGGTAGATCCTGTGCCTGGGCATGGGCAGCGGTGCTCAGCAGCACGGCAGTGACAATGCCTGTGAGGGCGGTGCGGCGGTTGTTGCGTTGGTTCATGGTTCTCCTTGGATGAGTGTTGCCCTTGGCGTGCAGGTGCGGGCCATTCGAACTTACTGGCCTGGGCCCGGCGGGCATGAAAAAGCGGCACACGCGGTGCCGCTCGGAAGCGAAGAATTATTGGGAGGCGGCTGCTGCCTTGGCCTGTTCGATCCAGCCGTCAAAGAGCTGCTGGTGGGCCTTGATCCAGCCATCGGCATGGCGCTCGATATCGGCGGGCTTGTTCTGGCCGTCCTTCATCGCCAGGTTCTGCGCGTTGATGTCGGCCACGGGCAGCTTCATGAGGGAAAACAGCTTGGCCGCCGCGGGGTTGGCGTCGGTAAAGCGTTTGTTGGCCACGATCTTCTGTGTGTTCAACGGAAAGCCGTAGTTCTTGCCGTTGGGCAGAGCCGTCTTGGTCTGCGCCTGATCACCCGGCAGCGCGGTAAAGGGCACCTGCAGCCAGACCACGTCGCGGCCAGGGCGCAGCTCGGCGCTCACCCAGTAGGGCGTCCAGGTGTAGTAGAGGATGGGCTTGCCCGATTTGTAGCGCGTGATGGTGTCGGCCATCAGCGCCGCGTAGGCGCCCTGCACGTGGGTAACAGTGTCGCGCAGCTTGTAGGCAGAGAGCTGGTGCTCGATGGCGCCTTCACAGCCCCAGCCGGGCGTGCAGCCGGTCAGATCGGCCTTGCCATCGCCATTGGTGTCGAACAGCGCCGCAATCTTGGGATCCTTGAGCTGTTCGATATTGGTGATGTTGTGGGCATCGGCGGTCTTCTTGTCGATCAGGTAGCCCTGCACGGCGCTGGTGGAGTACTCGCCTTCGCGGTAGAGCTTGGCCGCGCCCCCTGCGTTCTTGTAGAACTCGGCATGCAGCGGATCCCAGTGGTCGGCCATGAAGGTGGCGTCGCCGTTGGCAATGGCGACGTGGGCGGTGGCGTACTCCACTTCGCGGATCGGCAGCACGTTGTAGCCCAGCTTCTGGAGTGCCTTGCCCACCAGCAGGGTCTGAAAGGTCTCTTCGGCAATCGAGCTTTGCAGCGGCTGCACCTGAACGCCTTTGCCTGGCAATTCCTGTGCCTGGGCACCGGTGCCTGCGGCCAGGCCCACGGCAAGCAGGCTGCTGGCGAGAACGGTGCGGGTGTAGCGCAGCGCTGTAGTGAGGGGGAGAGTTTGAAACATGATGCTCCTTTTTTAATAGCTTCCTGCGCTTTATAGAAAAGCGCAGGCGGTGGTTTTTATGAATGAGTGGAATGTGTGCTCAGTGCGCAGCCGCTGGCTGGGGCTGGTGCGTGCCCGGTGTTGCGTTTGCAGACGCAACTGGTGCAACCGCTTCCGTCTTGCGCAGACTGCGTGCCACCAGGCCGACGGGGCCCGTCTGCCACCAGTGGCGCACGCCACGGCGTGGCTGGCCCATGGCCTGAGTGATGCGGTCGAGCAGGATGGCCAGCAGCACGATGCCCAGGCCGCCCACGGTGGCCAGGCCCATGTCCAGGCGGCCAATGCCGCGCAGCACCATCTGGCCGAGACCCCCCACGGCAATCATCGAGGCGATCACCACCATCGACAGCGACAGCATTAGCGCCTGGTTGATACCGGCCATGATCGATGGCATGGCAAGCGGCAATTGCACCTTCCACAGCAGTTGCAGCGGAGAGGCGCCATAGGCGCGACTGGCTTCGATCAGATCGGGCCGCACCTGGCGGATGCCGAGGTTGGTCAAGCGGACCAGCGGCGGCAGCGCAAATACGATGGTGACCACCACGCCAGGCACGTTGCCAATGCCAAACAGCATCACCACGGGCACCAGGTAGACGAAGGCGGGCGTGGTCTGCATGGCGTCCAGCACGGGGCGGAAGAACTTCTGCGCACGGTCGCTGCTCGCCAGCAGGATGCCCAGTGGCAGGCCAATGATGATGCAGAAGGCGAGCGAGGTCAGGACCAGCGACAGCGTGACCATGGCTTCATGCCAGATACCCAGCATGCCGACGATCAGCAGTGACACGATGGCCCCGATGGCCAGGGCACCGCCGGCAAACTGCCATGCCACCAGGGACAGGATGGCAATCATCGCGACCATGGGAATGGCGGTGAGCAGGTGTTCCACGCCATTGAGCGTTCCGTCAATCGGTACGCGCACGGCCTGGAAGAAGGGGCGGAAATGCGCCACCACCCAGGTCAAGCCGCTGTTGATCCAGTCCTGCACGGGCAGACTGCCGTCCCACAGCTGGTGCAGCGAAAAACCGCTGTCGTGCACCTGCTGCGCCGCTTGCACGGCGTGCGATGGGTCGGTCGCCTGCGCTGCGCCCGTGGCGGCATTGGCAACGGCATCCGGGCCGCCAAGCCAGTCGGTATTGCCCGAGACTTCGCCTACGGCGACCCAGGGATCGCTGCTGGCACTGTTGGCGGTGGAGGCTGCTGCTCCAGCGGCATCGGCGGCCGGGCTGGCGGCGTTGCCGGTCCAGGGCGCTGCGGTTTCGGTGCTGGACATGGTGTCTGCCCACGGGTCGCTGGCAGTATTTTGGGCAATGGTGATGGGGGCTTTACTCATGCGGCAATCCTGTTCTCGTTGTTGTGGGTTTCAGTGGTCGTGGCGGTGGCCGCCTGCGCGGCAAGCACGGCCGGGTCGGTGGGCGGCACTGGAGGCGTGTCTCGATCCAGGAAGCGCAGCAGGGTGTTCTTGCTGATCACGCCGGCAAACCGGCCATCGGCCTGCAAGACTGGCAATGGGCAGGGGGCTTGCGCCACTTGACCAAACAGATTGGCCACCAGCGCATCGGCGGCAATCGGTTCCACCTTGTCCAGGTAGGCGTTCTGTAGGCCTAGCGGGCCGACATGGCCTTGCAGCGCGCCGCGCAGCGAATCGGCAGACACCGTGCCCAGGTACTGCTTGCGGGGCGAGACGATGTAGGCGAAGTCGCGGTCTTCGTCCTGCAGTAGCTGCAACGCCGCGCGGGCGCCGCGCTGGTCGCTTTCCTTGACGATGGTGATCGCGCGGCGTGCAATATCGCCCGCCTTGAACACGGCGGCTGCATCCACGCCCTGAATGAAGGCCCGCACATAGTCGTTGGCGGGGTTGCGCAGAATCTCGTCTGGCGTGCCCACCTGCTGCACCTGGCCGTCCTTCATGATGGCGATGCGATCGCCAATGCGCATGGCCTCGTCCAGGTCGTGCGAGATGAACACGATGGTGCGACGCTTGACCTCCTGCAGGCGCATCAGCTCGGACTGCATTTCGGTGCGGATGATGGGGTCGAGCGCGGAGAAGGCCTCGTCCATCAGCAGGATGGCGGGGTCGGAGGCCAGCGCCCGGGCCAGACCCACACGCTGCTGCATGCCGCCCGAGAGTTCATCCGGGTAGCTCGCGCCCCAGCCGGCCAGACCTACCTGTTCCAGGGCCTGCTCGGCGGCGGCAAGGCGCTCCTGGCGGCCCACGCCAGCCAGCTCCAGGCCGAAGGCGGTGTTGTCCAGAACGGTCAGATGCGGCATGAGCGCAAAACTCTGGAACACCATGCTGATGTCCTTGCGGCGCAGGGCACGCAGCTCGCGATCGCCCAGTTTGTTGATGTCCTGGCCGTCGACCACGATGGCGCCACTGGTGGGCTCGATCAGGCGGTTGAGCATGCGCACCAGCGTGGACTTGCCCGAGCCTGACAGGCCCATGACGACAAAAGTCTCGCCGGCTTCGATGGTGAAGTTGGCATCAAACACGCCAATCGACTGGCCGGTCTGCTCCATCACTTCTTGCTTGCTGGCGCCCTTGCGCACCAGATCCAGCGCAAGCTTGGGGGAATCACCGAACACCTTGAACACATGCTCGATACGGATTTGTTTGGCCATAGAGGCACCTCCCTTGTCAGAAGCTGCTTGCGCCAGATTGCGCCAACGCACGGCCTCGTTCAGAACGGGGGGCGATGGTGAAACAAAAGCAAATCCGTGATCTGCGATCTGTGAAAAGGCGTAAGCGGCTTGTATGAAGTTGCACATTGCCGGGCGCGCGCAGCAGCACGCGGACCCGGCACGGGACCGTGAAAGCCAAACCCTGATGCCGACAGCTCCGCCCGCCAGCGCGGAAGGCGCCAGACGGGCAAGCCCTCGTGGTGAGGGGCGGGACACATAGTGACCAACAATTTCTGCCTGTACCGGGCGTGCATGCCAGAAGCCAAAGGGCGCCAGTTGCGCTGCTTCAGGGTCGAGCCCGGATACAGGGTCTCTCGTGCGCATTGGAAGAGGTCCGATCAGGAGGACTTCCAATCACGCGAGCGTGGCGGGCACTGTACAAAGGCCACCACGCCGGGGCATCAGGGCCGGAAGCATTCCGGCCGGTAGACGGACTTCGGCATGGCGCCAAAGACCCGACGGAGACGATCCACGCTGATGTTGTTCAGTGCGGATTACCTGCATTGCAGGTTGTAAAACATCGTTTTAGTATACGGATTTGAGATAAAGAAATCAAAGGATGGTGGTTTCATCCGGGGTAATTTCGGCGCATTTCGGCATTGGTGCGGTGCATGTGTATTCCGGAGTTGCTATCTTTTTTGTAGTTCTTTTTGACGCTATATGGTTGTATTGGCCGATGCCGGGTGCTGTGAATTTTGTAACATTTAAAGAATGATTTTGTTACAAAAAAATCAAAATGTGCAACCACTGATAAGCCAATTTTGGCAGTTTGCCGGCGGATGGCATGGCTTGCTTGGCCAAAGGTGTCTTTTGCTGCAAATAGACAGCGCGTTGACGTAATGGGTGCCTGAGCAGCAGTTTGCCCGGCCTCCAGGCGCAAAAAAGCCCCGGCGCGCGGGGCTTTCGGGGCGTGGGGGCAATGTGGTGCAGGCATTCAATGCCCGGTTTTCGCCCCGTGGGCAGGGCCTGCAGCAGGGTGCAGGATGCGATCTGTCCAGGCGATGGCAATGGCCGAGAGCAGGAACACCACATGGATGATGGTCTGCCACATCAGTACCTTCTCGCTGTAGTTGGCCGCGTTGATGAAGGTCTTGAGCAGATGGATGGAACTGATGCCAATGATGGACAGGCCTAGCTTGACCTTGAGCACTGACGCATTCACATGGCCCAGCCATTCGGGCTGATCCGGGTGGCGGTAGAGATGCATGCGACTCACAAAAGTTTCGTAGCCGCCCACAATCACCATGATGAGCAGGTTGGAGATCATCACCACGTCGATCAGGCCCAGTACCACCAGCATGATCACGGTTTCGTTGAGCGAGGTGATCTGTACTTCGGGCGAGTAGCCGACGGAGGTGACGAGGATGCGCAGGGCCTCCTGGTTGCCGAAGGCGGCCTCCACCAGATGGAGCAGTTCGACGAGGAAATGCCAGACATAGACCAGCTGGGCCACGATCAGGCCCAGGTACAGCGGCAACTGCAACCAGCGGCTGGCAAAAATGATCGCTGGCAAGGGGCGCAGGGGAGCGTTTTCAGGAAGAGACATGGAGCAGTGGATCGAAGTTGCGAAAAACTTCCTTCGCCTGCCTGAACGGTGAAATGAATGGTTGTGGCAGCAGGCGGCGCACAAGGCGCAAGTCTCATGGCCCGGTACAACCAAGCCATGCCCGCTGGTACATGCAGCAAAAGAGCGTCGCGCATTGTAGCGAGCGTGAGGAGGCGACGGCCAAGAAATTTGCCGCTCGCCCTGGGGAATGCAGGGCGGAACGTCCGCGCAGATGGCAGGTCGTGCATTCCGCCTGTATCAGGAGATGAGCATTTCCCCATATGAAAAACCGCTGATTGCTATCAAAGGATGAGCTAAAAGCGGATAAACGGGTACTGCACTGACTGCAATGAAAGCCAAACTCCCGCGCAGTCACTGCTTGTCAGATGCTTGTAAGTGCCAGGGTCCACAGTAGCGGCCAGTTTCATACCTACAATGGTTGCAAAGGAGACAAAGCAATGACCGCAAATTCCCAAGGCACGATTGAGTCCGTATTGGTAGAAAACCGCGTGTTCCCGCCGCCTGCATCGGTGTCGGCCACGGCCCGTATCGGCAGCATGGATGCATACCATGCGCTGTGCCAGGAGGCCGAGCAGGATTTTGAAGGCTTCTGGGCCAAGCGCGCCAAGGAGCATGTGCAGTGGACCAAGCCCTTCACCCAGGTGCTGGACCAGAGCAACCCACCATTCTTCAAGTGGTTCCATGACGGCGAGCTGAACGTCAGCGCCAACTGCCTGGACAGGCACATCGGCACCCCGGTCGAGCAAAAGACCGCCATCATTTTCGAAGCCGACGACGGCGCAGTTACCAAGGTCACCTACAAGGAGTTGCTGGCGCGCGTGGGTGCGTTTGCCAATGCGCTCAAGGCCCAGGGTGTGCAAAAAGGCGACCGGGTGCTGATCTACATGCCGATGACGGTCGAAGGCATTGTGGCCATGCAGGCCTGTGCCCGCATTGGCGCAACGCACTCGGTGGTGTTCGGCGGCTTCTCGGCCAAGGCGGTGAACGAGCGCGTGATCGACGCGGGCGCCGTGGTCATCGTCACAGCCAACTACCAGATGCGTGGCGGCAAGGAATTGCCGCTCAAGGCGATTGTGGACGATGCCCTGGCCATGGGCGGATGCGAATCGGTGAAAAAGGTGCTGGTGTTCGAGCGCACCGCATCGGCCTGGAACAAGGTGGAAGGCCGCGATGTGACCTTTGCCGAGGCGCTGGACGGCCAGAGCAGCGATTGCTCGCCCGTGCCGGTGAATGCAGAGCACCCGCTCTTCATCCTGTACACCAGTGGTTCCACCGGCAAGCCAAAAGGGGTGCAGCATGCCTCGGGCGGTTATGTGCTGTGGGCGAAGATGACGATGGAGTGGACGTTCGATCTCAAACCATCTGACGTATTCTGGTGCACGGCTGACATCGGCTGGATCACCGGCCACACCTATATCGCCTACGGCCCGCTCGCTGCAGGCGCCACCCAGGTGGTGTTCGAGGGCGTGCCTACCTACCCGGATGCAGGCCGTTTCTGGCAGATGATCGAGCGCCATGGCGTGAGCATCTTCTATACAGCACCCACGGCGATCCGCTCGCTGATCAAGGCTGCCGATTCGGATGCAAAGGTGCACCCCAGAAACTGGAACCTGGGCAGCTTGCGCATCCTCGGCTCGGTGGGCGAGCCCATCAACCCCGAAGCCTGGATGTGGTACTACAAGAACGTGGGCGGCGAGCGCTGCCCGATTGTCGACACCTTCTGGCAGACCGAAAACGGCGGCCATGTCATCACCCCGCTGCCAGGGGCAACCCCGCTGGTTCCCGGCAGCTGCACCTTGCCGCTGCCCGGCATCATGGCCAAGATCGTGGACGAGACCGGCAAGGAGCTGCCCAATGGTACGGGCGGCATTTTGGTCATCTCCAAGCCCTGGCCGTCGATGATCCGCACGATCTGGAACGACCCCGAGCGTTTCAAGAAAGCCTATTTCCCTGAAGAGATGGGTGGCAGCATCTACTTGGCAGGTGACGGCGCTGTGCGCGATGCCAGGACGGGCTACTTCCGAATCACCGGCCGTATTGACGACGTGCTGAACGTGTCGGGCCACCGCATGGGCACCATGGAGATCGAATCGGCACTCGTCTCCAAAACCGATCTGGTGGCCGAAGCGGCCGTGGTGGGCCGCCCGGACGACATGACCGGCGAGGCCATCTGCGCCTTCGTGGTGCTCAAGCGCGCCCGCCCCACCGGCGAGGAGGCCAAGCAGATTGCCAAGGAACTGCGTGACTGGGTGGCCAAGGAGATCGGCCCCATTGCCAAGCCCAAGGACATTCGCTTCGGCGACAACCTGCCCAAGACCCGCAGCGGCAAGATCATGCGCCGCCTGCTGCGCTCCATCGCCAAGGGTGAGGCCATCACCCAAGACACCAGCACCCTGGAGAATCCGGCCATTCTGGAACAGTTGTCCGAGAACAACTGATCCCCATGGCAAGGGAAGCGGCAAAAAGACCTCTCTTGGGGGGCGACGCCCGCACGCTTCCAGCCCGGCTTTGCCGGGCTTTTTTGCGTCCGCGAACGAGAAATCAGGCTAAATTGGTTTCCAGCGCCCAGCCAGAAAGCGCTTTATAGGCAAAAATAATAGCAAACATCCGCTTGCAAACCGCTCCATTGGCTGACATGACGAGAGCCGTAGCTGCGTGGTAAGGTTGCCGCATTGCACAACGACAACCATGTATTGCCATGCGAACCATTCTTCTTCTCATCATCGCCGTGCTGATCGGCGGTCTGGCTGCGCTCAATTGGGAGACGCTTTCCACTCCGTCTGAGGTCAATCTGGGCCTGTCGGTCATCCATGCACCCCTGGGCGTGCTGATGCTGGGGCTGACGGTGCTGCTATGTGTGCTGTTTGTGGCCTATGTATTGTCGATGCAGGGCTCGGTGCTGCTGGAAGCGCGCCGCCACAACAAGGAAATGGCTGCGCAGCGCGAACTGGCCGACAGGGCCGAGGCATCGCGGTTCACCGAGCTGCGCCAGGTGCTGGAACGCCAGCACGCCGACGGCCAGACTGCCCTGATGGTGCGCCTTGCCGAGCTGGAATCGCACCTGATTGCCCGCGCACAGGAGTCTGACAACAGCAATGCGGCCTATCTGGGGCAGCTGGAAGACCATATGCGCCACAGCGATACGGGATCACGCAGCCTGCTGTAAACAGGTTCTAAGATCGCCATGCCATCGGCCATCGGCCTGGGGTCGTTGACTGATAAAAAGATCATAAAAGAAGCCACCGCGAGCGGTGGCTTTGTTTTTTTTGCCTGGGGCCAGATAAATAAGCGCTGAATGCTACTTATCGAATAGCAATCGAGTCTGGGGCACCTGATGGCAAAGGGCTTACTTGAGGGACAGCACCCAGTTGGCCAGCGTCTTGGCTTCTGCTTCGCTCACCTGCGTATTGGCAGGCATGGGCACAGGGCCCCAGACGCCGGAGCTGCCCTTCATGATCTTCTGTGCCAGCATGTCGGCAGCGCCCGCCTGACCGCCGAACTTCTTGGCGATATCCTTGAAGGCGGGGCCGACCACCTTTTTATCCACCGAGTGGCAAGCCATGCAGTTCTTGGACTGGGCCAGCGCCTGATCTGCCCACGCAGGGGCACTGGCGCTCAGGGCCAGTGCCGTGGCAATCAGAATACGTTTCATCGTGCAATCTCCTTGGTATGGGGTACATTTCATTCTAATGCTCCCAGCGCTGGAGCATGCCCGCTGTGGGCAATTGCACGTGTAGGAGGGGATTGCAATGTATTTTCTGATTCTGGGGGTCGTGCTTTTGTTGCTGAAGTACCTGGAAATCGGCCCGGTGGCAGCCTGGTCGTGGACGGTGGTTCTGGCGCCTTTTGCCTTGGCTGTTCTATGGTGGGCCTGGGCCGACTGGTCTGGCTACACCAAACGCAAGGAGATGGAGAAGGAAGACCAGAGAAAGGCGGCCCGCATTGCCAAGGCCAAGGAAGCCATGGGGCAGGGGCCGCGCCGCCGCTAGGCCCATTTCGCCATACGATGTATCCATGCAGAACCGCCTTCGGGCGGTTTTTTGTTGCGCGCCACCCGACGGGGCGTGTCTTTGGGCGGGTATTCAAGGAACCCGAGCGTCATACAGATGCTTTGTAGTGCGCCATAATCAGACTCTGCACTGGCGCGCACTCAAGAGGTTCACGCCGACTTGCCCCGCTGGCTGCGGGCCTACCGCCGCAGGCAGCCCTTCGCAAGACAGGCTTATTCTCATCGATCATCTGTTTTCCCGAGTACCACGATGCCCGCATACCGTTCCAAAACCTCTACCGCCGGTCGCAATATGGCTGGCGCCCGCTCGCTGTGGCGCGCCACCGGCATGAAGGATGGCGACTTCTCCAAGCCGATCATCGCCGTCGTCAATTCGTTCACCCAGTTCGTTCCAGGCCACGTGCACCTGAAGGACCTGGGTCAGCTCGTAGCCCGTGAGATCGAGGCTGCAGGCGGTGTTGCCAAGGAATTCAACACCATTGCCGTGGACGACGGCATTGCCATGGGCCACGACGGCATGCTGTATTCGCTGCCCAGCCGCGAAGTCATCGCCGACTCGGTCGAATACATGGTCAACGCGCACTGCGCCGACGCCATGGTGTGCATCTCCAATTGCGACAAGATCACCCCTGGCATGCTGATGGCCGCCATGCGCCTGAACATTCCGGTCGTGTTCGTCTCTGGCGGCCCGATGGAAGCAGGCAAGGTGCGTCTGGCAGTGCCTGCGGCAGACGGCAGCAAGACGATTCAGATCAAGAAGCTCGATCTGGTCGACGCCATGGTGATGGCTGCGGACAGCAATGTCAGTGATGCGGATGTGGCCGAAGTCGAACGCTCGGCCTGCCCCACCTGTGGCTCCTGCTCCGGCATGTTCACCGCCAATTCGATGAACTGCCTGGCTGAAGCCCTGGGCCTGGCATTGCCCGGTAACGGCACGGTGGTGGCAACGCACTCCGACCGGGAGCAGCTCTTCAAGCGCGCAGGCCGCCTGGCGGTGGAACTGTGCCAGCGTTACTACGAGCAGGAAGACGAGACCGTGCTGCCGCGCTCGGTGGGTTTCAAGGCATTTGAGAATGCCATGACGCTGGACATCGCCATGGGCGGCTCGACCAACACCATCCTGCACCTGTTGGCGATTGCGCAGGAAGCGGGCATCGACTTCACGATGACCGACATCGACCGCATGTCGCGCACGGTGCCGCAGCTGTGCAAGGTGGCGCCCAATACCAACAAGTACCACATCGAAGACGTGCATCGCGCAGGGGGCATCATGGCGATCCTCGGCGAGTTGGATCGCGCCGGCAAGCTGCACACCGATGTACCCACGGTACATGCCAAGACCATGAAGGATGGCCTCGACCAGTGGGACATCGTCCGCACACAGGACGACGCTGTGCGAACCTTCTACATGGCGGGCCCCGCAGGCATTCCCACGCAGGTGGCCTTCAGCCAGAGCACACGCTGGCCGAGCCTGGATCTGGACCGTGCCGAGGGCTGCATCCGCTCGTACGAACATGCCTTCTCCAAGGAAGGGGGCCTCGCCGTGCTGCGTGGCAATATCGCGCTCGATGGCTGCGTGGTGAAGACCGCCGGTGTCGATGACTCCATCCTGGTGTTCGAAGGCTCGGCCCACGTGGTCGAGTCGCAGGACGAGGCCGTGGAGAACATCCTGAGCGACAAGGTCAAGGCGGGCGATGTGGTGGTTGTGCGCTACGAAGGCCCCAAGGGCGGCCCTGGCATGCAGGAGATGCTCTACCCCACCAGCTACATCAAGTCCAAGGGTCTGGGCAAAGCCTGTGCGCTGCTGACCGATGGCCGTTTTTCGGGTGGTACTTCAGGCCTGTCCATCGGCCACTGCTCGCCAGAAGCGGCAGCTGGCGGCGCCATCGGCTTGGTGCAGAACGGCGACAAGATTCGCATCGACATTCCCAACCGCACCATCAATGTGCTGGTGAGCGATGAAGAACTGGCCAAGCGCCGCGAAGCGCAGAATGCGCTGGGCTGGAAACCTGCCAAGGCGCGTCCTCGCCAGGTGTCCACTGCTCTCAAGGCCTACGCCAAGCTGGTCACGTCTGCAGACAAGGGGGCCGTGCGCGATATCTCGCTGCTGGACTGAGGCCCTTCGTCCTCAATGAAAAGCCGCCCCGGGCACAGGCCTGGGGCGGCTTTTCTGTTGCTGTGCGGTTTTTGAGGCATGAAGCTGCCAACCGCACTTAACCGCACTTGTCGCCTCGCTCGCCTGCGCACTACCAATGCAGGCAGATCTTGCCCAAGTGCTGCGCGCTGATCTGGTGTGCAAACGCATCTGCCATCTGTGCCAGCGGGTAGCTGCTGTCGATCACCGGGCGCAGGGGCAGGTGGTCGAGTGCGCGTACCAGATCCTGCTGGTGCTCGCGGCTGCCGACGATCAGGCCCTGGAGGGTCTGCTGCTTGCGCATCAGCTCTACCGTGGGCACGTCGCCGGCAAAGCCGGTCAGCACGCCGATCAGCGCGATGTGGCCGCCCGGGGTGCAGGCACGGATGGATTGCGGCAAGGTGCCCGGGCCGCCCACTTCGACCACAATGTCCGCGCCGCGCCCGCCAGTGGCGGCCAGTACGGCATCGCCCCATTGGGGTTGGTCGCGGTAGTTGATGACTTCATGGGCGCCTAATGCACGCAGGCGCTCTGCCTTGGCGGCGCTCGAGGTGGTTGCAATCACCCGCGCGCCCATGGCGTGGGCCAGTTGCAGTGCAAAAATCGACACCCCGCCAGTGCCCAGCACCAGCACGGTTTGACCGGCTTCGAGGCGGCCATCCACCACCAGGGCGCGCCAGGCGGTGAGACCTGCCGTGGTCAGCGTGGCAGCCTCTTCATGCGTATAGCCTTTGGGGGCACGGGTAAAGGCGGTGGCAGCCATGGTGACTTGTTCGCGTGCAAACCCATCCACGCCATCGCCAGGCACGGTGGCAAAAGTCGATGGCACCTGCCTGCCCGATTGCCACAGCGGGAAGAAGCAGGAAACCACCGCATCGCCCACAGCAAATTCGGACACCCCTTCACCCACGGCGGTGACAACACCCGCGCCGTCGGCCATGGGGATGCGGCCATCGGCCGTTGGCGAACGCCCGGCGACGATGGCGAGGTCGTGGTAGTTGAGGGAGCTGGCGTGCAGACGCACCTGGATCTCTCCGGCGCGAGGCGCCGCAGGCGCTGGCAGGTCGACCAGTTGCAGCCGGTCAAGGCCGCCGGGGGCCGCAAGTTGCATGGCTTTCATGGAATTCCTCTTTCATCAGTTTGGATGGCAGGGGCTGCACAACACAGCCGCCCGGCCATCATGCAAGCCATGGCCTCACAATGCCAGAACCAACATATTTGTGGTCTAGTATTAAAAATGTAAGTAATGCATGTCCATTGACTTGCGGCTAGTATCGGGCGATTGCAATGCAACAGTGTGGAGATGTGATGAAACGATTGAACAGCAAAAGCGGTTGCGCAGTAGAGGTAACGCTTTCGGTCATGGGCGGCACCTGGAAGCCCATTGTGCTGTTCCACCTGTTGCATGGCACCAAGCGTTTCAGTGAGCTTTCGCGTGCCATTCCCAATGTCACGCAACGCATGCTGACCTTGCAACTGCGCGAGCTGGAAGAGGCTGGCATCGTGGCACGTACCGTATACGCTGAAGTACCCCCGCGCGTGGACTATGCGCTGACCGACATGGGGCGCAGCCTGGAGCCTGTACTGACTGCCATGCGCGACTGGGGGCTAGGCTATGCACACACCCAGGGGGGTGAGCAGGTGCAGAGCGTGCAGGCGCGCTGCGCAGCCTGAGCTGTGCTGAATAGGGCATAGACGTCTACGTACTGAGCGTTAATGCTATTAAAAATATAGCTAAATGGTAATACGGTCATTGACTGCAGGTTTGGTGATAATGCCTCGGTTGCATCTTCTCCCCGGAATCTGCCTTCCATGATCTTCCGCCTGCCTTTGCTGCCCTTGGCGCGGCGCCAATTCCTGTGCCATGCCGCAGTGTTGTCCTTTCTGACGGGAGGGGCCACCACCTACGCACTGGCGCAAAACAAGCCTGCCTACCCGCGCCAGCCCGTCAAACTGGTGGTGCCGTTTGCGCCCGGTGGGTCAACGGACATCGTGGCCCGCGTCATCGCCGATGCCATGCGTGGCCCGTTGGGGCAGCCTGTGGTGGTGGAAAACAAGGCAGGCGCTGCCGGACTGATCGGCGCAGAAGCCGTGGCACGTGCGCAGCCCGATGGCTACACCATTGGCGTGGGAACCATCAGTACCCTGGCCGTCAATACCGTGGTGCTGAAAAGCGCCCGCCATGACCCGCTGCGCGACTTTGCTCCCATCACCACGCTGGCCCAGATTCCCTCCGTGTTCTCCACCCATCCCAGTCTGGGTGTCGGTGATCTGCAGAGTTTCATCGCCACCATGCGCGCCCGGCCGGATCACTACACGATTGGCTCTGCAGGCGTGGGCTCCATTGGTCACTTGATCGCTGAGTCGATGAACGCCGAGTTGGGCATTCGCATGCGCCATATTCCTTACAAGGGCCAGGGGCCGGTGGTGAACAGTGCGCTGGCGGGTGAGACGCAGGTGCTGAGCGACCAGTACCCGTCATCGAGCAGCCTGGTGCAGTCGGGCAGGCTGGTGCCGTTTGCGGTGGCTGCGCAGCAGCGCCTGCCCACCCTGCCGCAGGTGCCCACGCTGGCAGAGGCTGGCTACCCTGCGCTCAATCGCCTGGCCATCACCTGGTTTGGCCTGGTGGCACCAGCAGGCACCCCGCAAAATGTGGTCGATACGCTGAACCAGGCTGCGCGTGATGCCTTGAAAACCCCCGCCGTGCGTGAGCGCCTCGCGCAACTCGGCGTGCAACCATTGGGGGGAACACCTGCGCAATTTGCACAGTTGATTGCCCAAACCCGCAGCCAGGTGGAGCAATTGGTGGAGCAGCGCAGGATTCCGATGGAATGACCGCGCAGCACCTGTGCCGGGCTCGTTCATGAAGATTTGGTAATGTACGTATAAACCCCTGGTCATTTGCCCCATCACGGCCTACAATCCGCGCCGAACCAGTTGAAAAGGAGTTGTCCTGTGGACGTACCAAGTTGTTGGCCAGCCGCCAACGCACCACAGGCAAGGTAACCGCAAACGCCTCAGCTTTGCGTGCTGCCTTGCCAATCAGGCGGGCAGCCTGCGAATCCCTGTCGCTACCCTTGTGTAGCGCACAGCTTTCGCTTGCATCCCATTCCAAAAAAACGATCCAGCAACAGGCATGGCGGAGCGCTGCCGTGCGCTGGACAAGGGAGCGAACCATGCAAAAACGCAAGTTGTTGCGCGCTTGCAGCCGCCGTTTTTCGTCGCAGCCTGTGCGGCTTGCGCAGCGGCTGCGTCCTGCACGCCTGCCGCGCGGTGCTGTACGTCTCGTGCATCGCGGCATGTGCCGCAAGCCGCTGCATGCGCTGGCTGCAGCGCTGGATCCTTTCAGTACCCATTCCGTTCCCTGATCGGGCATGGATGACGGGCAGGGCCATGGCGCCTTGCCGACGGTCTCCATCGCTGGGGCTTGTTCCACACATGTCCCGCTGATCAAGGAATGGAGTAACCCCTTCTTTGCGCGCCCCGCACGGCTGCATGCCGCTTGCCTGCGCGCTTCATGACTGAGCTTGCCTGGGGTGCGGCTGCGCCGTGCCCGGCACCACATTGCTTGAAGGAGGGTGGCCATGTTGACCACGCTGAAAAACGGATTCGTGAACTTTCTGCGCTCGCGCCACTGGGCCGAGCATTTCCGCCGCATTCCCATGCTCGATCAACTGGCCAAGGCGCCAGCGGATCTGCGCGTGCCTGCTGCTTTGGGCGACCGCCTGCGCGCAGCCGCACTGGCTGCAGAAGCAGAACTGCTGCAGGGCCTGAACAGTGCCGCCGATGGCCTGGATGCGACCCAGGTGGACGCTGCGCGCGCCAAGGCGGGCTGGAACACCATCGCCCAGGACCGGCCCATGTCTGCGGGCGAACATCTGTGGCTGTGTTTTCGCACGCCGTTCAATATTCTGCTGACCTTGCTGGCCATCGTGTCCTGGGTGACGGATGATTTCAAGGGCACGGTCGTCATCGGCAGCATGGTACTGCTCTCCACGGTGCTGCGCTTCTGGCAGGAGGGGCGTGCCAACAAGGCCGCAGCCTCGCTGCAGGCGATGGTGTCCAATACGGCGACGGTGTTGCGCCGCAGGGCTCTGGACGAAGATGAGCCCTCTGATGCACGCCCATCGGGGTTCCCCACCGCGCCCGCCGCGCTGGAGCTGCCGGTGCGCGAGCTGGTGCCGGGAGACATCATCAAGCTGTCTGCTGGCGATATGGTGCCCGCCGATTGCCGCCTGTTGCAGGCCAAGGATCTGTTTTTGGCCCAGTCGGCGATGACGGGCGAATCAATGCCGGTCGAGAAGTTTGCCCAGTTGCAGGGCGCAGACCAGAGCAATCCGGTGGATCTGGACAACATCGTCTTCATGGGCACGAACGTAGTGTCGGGCGCGGGCACGGCGGTGGTGGTGGCGACGGGCAACAGCACCTATCTGGGGGCGCTGGCAGGGCGCGCCACGGCCATGGACCGGGCGCCGACCGCATTTCAGACCGGCGTCAACAAGGTCAGCTGGGTGCTGATCCGTTTCATGCTTGTCATGGTGCCGCTCGTGTTTGCCATCAACGGCTTCACCAAGGGCGACTGGACTGAGGCGCTGCTGTTTGCGCTGTCGGTGGCGGTAGGCCTTACGCCCGAGATGCTGCCGATGATCGTGACCGCCACGCTCGCCAAGGGCGCGGTGTTCCTGTCGCGCAAGCAGGTCATCGTCAAACGGCTGGATGCCATCCAGAACTTCGGTGCCATGGATGTGCTGTGCACGGACAAGACCGGCACGCTGACGCAAGACAAGATTTTTCTGGCGCGCCATCTGGACGCCTGGGGCGATGAGTCGCACCACGTGCTGGACATGGCCTACCTCAACAGCTACTACCAGACCGGCCTGAAGAACCTGCTGGACGTTGCCGTGCTGGAGCATGCCGAGCTGCAGGACGTGGTGTGCAACTATGCCAAGGTGGACGAGATTCCCTTCGACTTCGTGCGGCGGCGCATGTCGGTGGTGGTGAGCGACGGCAGCGGACATCACCTTCTCATCACCAAGGGGGCTGTGGACGAAATTCTGCAGGTATGCGCCTCGGTGCATGCGGCGGGCGCCGTGCTGCCGCTCGATGAGGGCCTGCGCAGCCGCATTGTGGCGGTGACTGAGGAGCTGAACAACCAGGGCCTGCGCGTGGTGGCCGTGGCCACGCGCGAGAGCGCTGCCAGTCAGCAAAGCTACGGTGTGGCCGATGAGGCTGGCATGGTGCTGTGTGGCTTTGTGGCCTTCATCGATCCGCCCAAGGAGAGCACGGCTCCCGCCTTGCAGGCGTTGACGCAGCACGGTGTGCACATCAAGGTGCTGACGGGGGACAATGCAGCCGTCACGGCCAAGGTCTGCAAGGAAGTGGGCATCACCGAGCAAACCATGGTGCTGGGCGGCGATGTGGAGCGCATGGACGATGCGGAGCTGGCCCAGGCCGTGGAGACCCACAACATCTTTGCCAAGCTGAGCCCGGCGCACAAGGAGCGCATCGTGCGCATGCTCAAGGCCAATGGCCATGTGGTGGGGTTTCTGGGGGATGGCATCAACGATGCTGCGGCACTGCGCGCGGCCGACATCGGCATCTCGGTCGATACAGCCGTTGACGTGGCCAAGGAAGCGGCAGACATCATCCTTCTGGAAAAGAGCCTGATGGTGCTGGAGCAGGGCGTGCAGGAGGGCAGACGCACCTTTGCCAACATGCTCAAGTACATCAAGATGACGGCCAGCTCCAACTTCGGCAATGTGTTCTCGGTACTGGTGGCGAGCGCCTTCATTCCGTTTCTGCCCATGCTGCCGCTGCAATTGCTGGTGCAGAACCTGGTGTATGACCTGTCGCAGACCGCAATTCCCTTCGACCATGTGGATGAAGAGCTGATTGCCCGCCCGCAGCGCTGGAACCCTGCGGACATTGGCCGCTTCATGGTGTTCTTCGGCCCCATCAGCTCGGTGTTCGACATCCTGACCTTTGTGCTGATGTGGAAGGTGTTCGATGCCAACACGCCGGAGAAGCAGACCCTGTTTCAGTCGGGCTGGTTTGTCGTGGGGCTGCTCACGCAGTCGCTGATCGTGCACATGATCCGCACGGCGCGCATTCCATTCATCCAGAGCCGCGCGGCATGGCCGGTGATTCTGATGACGCTGGCCGTGATGGCCATCGGTATTTTTCTGCCCATGGGGCCGCTGGCCTCGCATTTCAAGCTGGAGGCCTTGCCCGGTTCGTACTTCGTGTACCTGGTGCTGATCGTGCTGGCCTACATGGGTCTCACGCAGGTCATGAAGAAATGGTATATCCGTCGCTTTGGCTGGCAATGAATGC
Organism: Comamonas odontotermitis; assembly: GCF_040396735.1. Classification (GTDB taxonomy): domain Bacteria; phylum Pseudomonadota; class Gammaproteobacteria; order Burkholderiales; family Burkholderiaceae_C; genus Comamonas; species Comamonas odontotermitis_C. Next base: position 217,390 of record NZ_JBEBNZ010000002.1, on the reverse strand, counting down.
CACATGTTGCCTGTAAGTAAACGATGGTGAGAGACAAGAGGGGATCACGACAGTGGAAGCTTTGAAGTTCATGCAGCTCGATTCGCTGCTCAATACCTTGCTCAGCCTGGTCACGGCCTTTGCGCTGGGCACCTTGATCGGCCTGGAGCGCCAGTACCGCCAGCGCACGGCGGGGCTGCGCACCAATGTGCTGGTGGCCGTGGGGGCGGCGATTTTTGTCGACAGTGCCAACACCATTGCCGGGGCCGACGGCGCCGTGCGGGTGATGGCCTATGTAGTGTCTGGTATCGGCTTTCTGGGCGCTGGCGTCATCATGCGCGAAGAGGGCAATGTGCGCGGGCTGAACACTGCCGCCACCTTGTGGGGATCGGCGGCAGTGGGTGCAGCCGCCGGTGCCGACCTGATCGTGCAGGCTGTGATGGGCACGGTCATGGTGCTGGCAGCCAATACCTTGCTGCGCCCGCTGGTCAATGCCATCAACCGCAAACCGCTGGATGTGGTGTCCACCGAGGTGACGAACGCTGTCTTTGTGGTGGCCGAACGCCTGCACCAGCGCCTGGCCTTGGCCATGCTGCAGGATGTGCTGGAGCGTGGCGGCTATCCGCCAGGGGATATCGACATCAAACCTTTTGGCGACGAGGAAGTGGTGATCGAGGCGACACTGGCGGCGCAGTCCGTCCACGGTGATGAGCTGGATGCCCTGGTGCAGCAGCTGGCTGTCAAACCGGGTGTGCGCCAGGCCTTCTGGAGTCCCAGTACGAGAGACTGACGCAGGGGCGATGGTGGCCTGCCAGAAAAGAGGTGGTAAAGGTTTGCCGATCAGGTCTCAAACGCAAAGCCCACACCGTACACGGAGCGGATGCACTCCGCATCCTCTCCCAACACTGCCCGCAGCTTCTTGCGCAGGTTCTTGATGTGGCTGTCAATGGCGCGGTCGCTCACTTCCAGCGCGTCGGCATAGGCCAGATCCAGCAACTGGCTGCGCGGATAGATCTTGCCGGGATGGCGATGCAGGATGGACAGCAGTGTGTACTCGCGCCGCGTCAGGCCCAGGTCCTGGCCGCGCCAGCTGGCCTGGCAGGTGGCGTCGTCCAGCCGCCAGTCAGAAACGGCGGTGCCGCCTGCCATCGCTTCCGCCACCTGGTTGCGGCGCAGCACCACCTTGACGCGGGCAATCAGTTCGCGCGGAGAAAACGGTTTGCAGATGTAGTCGTCCGCACCCATCTCCAGGCCGATGAGGCGGTCCACCTCTTCCACCTTGGCGGTGAGGCAGATGACTGGACACAGCTGGCGCGCGCGGCATTCACGCAGAATGGTGAGGCCGTCGGTGCCCGGCAGCATCAAATCGAGGATGGCAAGCGCTGGTGGGCGGGCGATGGCTGCCGCCAGGGCTTGCGAGCCATCGGCAAAGTGCTCGACCTCGTAGCCCGCATGGTGCAGGTAGTCGGTCACGACCGAGGCGATATCGGCCTCGTCTTCGGCATACAGAATGCGGGGTTTGACGCTGTTCATGGGTTGGGGTCCATCAAGGGCAGGATCACGGTCATGCGCAGGCCGCCCAGTGCCGATGCACTGGCACGCAACTGGCCGCCATGGGCCTGCACGATGCTTTTGCAGATGGCCAGGCCCAGGCCCGAGCCACCGCTGGCGCGGCTGCGCGAGGCCTCCACGCGGTAAAACCGTTCAAAGATGCGCGGCTGGTCTGCCGGGGCAACACCTGGGGCACTGTCATCGATATGCAGTTCAATCCAGCGTTGCTGGCCGCTGGCGGCAGCAGCCTCATGCACGCTGGCACTGATGGCCACCGTGCCCGGCGCATCGGTGTAGCGCAGATTGTTCTCAAAAATATTGCCCAGCACCTGGTGCAGCTGCGCTGCATTGCCGTGTACCCAGGCAACCGGCAGGCTGTGCGCCAGGGTGGCCGCTGGCGGCAAGGCGATCTGGGCCTGCACAAAGCGCACCTGTACGGCGTCCACTGCTTCGGCCACGAGGGCTCGCAGATCCAGTGCCACGGCAGATGCCGCGCGCGGTGCGGTCAGTTGCAAGGCAGGAGCGTCTTGCGGGGCCTGCACTGCGAGCGTGGTGGGGATGGTAGCGCGCATGTCGGCCACCAGTTGGGTCAGCCGCATGATCTGCCGATGCAGGCGCTCGGCGGTGCTGGCATCAAACTGGCGGATACCATCCTGTATGGCTTCGATCTCTGCACGCACGGCGGCCAGGGGCGTGCGCAACTCATGCGCCACCTGGGTCAGCCATTCGTTCTGCTGGGCCTGTGCCTCGTGCAACTGCGAAGCCATGTGGTTGAAGCGGCGCGCCAACTGGCCCAGTTCATCGTCGCCTTCCGCGGCAATGCGGTAGTCAAGCTGGCCCTGCGCAAAGGCTTGGGCGCCTTTGGACAGCGCTTCGATCGGCCGGATCCAGCGGCGGCTGAGCCACCAGGACAGGGCGCCCGCCACCACCAGCCCCAGTCCGGCCGCAATGGCCAGAAATACCAGGTGTTCCTTCAGAAAGGCACTGTCGATCTGGTTCTTCAGATCAGCGGGCGGCCCCAGGGTCAAGGTACCGATCAACTGGTGCTTGCTGTCAAACAGCGGGTTGGTGGCACTGGCGGCCTGCGGTGCTACCCCGGCAATCAGTTGGCCTCTGGTATCGAGCAGGCCCAGGCGTTCATGCAAGGGGTGGCGCTCAATGGGTTTCAGATCGGGCGTGCGCAAAGGGCCTATCGTGGCGCCCCTGGGTTTGTTGTCGTCCGATGGGGGCGCTACCGGTATGGCGGCCTGGGCGCCAAATCGGGTCAGGGCGTTCCAGCGCTCAGGGCTGAGGCCTGACCAGCTTTGCTCCTTGGCATACTCCCGCCTGAGCTGGCTTTCCAGGTATTCCAGCCGTCCCAGTTCGATCTGCGCGACGTAAGGCGCCAGACCGCGTTGCAGGCTCCAGTACGAAAAGCCTGCAAAGCCCAGCAGCAGACCGAGCAGCAGCAGGACCATGGCAAGCAGGACGCGGGTTTGGAGGCGGTTCAAATACAAGCTGGAAAGTAGAGGGTAAAGGTAAAACGGGCAGACACAATGCCTGCCCGGCTATTCTCTTACACAGTGCGTGGTGTGTGCAGGAGTGTCGCAGGGGAGGCCCTCACGGACCGATAGAGGCTGTGCGCATGGCAACCAGCTGGTTGCCGGCTTTGCGGCAGATGGCTTTGGCTGCCTTGCCGTTGGCTACGGGCAAATCCACCTTGTCGCCTTCCTTCTTGCCCTTGCAAGCCTCAATGGCTTCCTTGGGCACGGCGGCTTTGGCGGCGGCAGTCGCCGCATGGGCGTTGCTGGACAACGTACCCAGCAACAGGGCGCCGGTCATGGCGGCGCCTGACAACAGCAGGCAACTCATTTCGATGGCTTTCATGCACATTCCCTTTCATCAAAAAGATGGCTCTGCGGGAAAACAAAACAATCTGCAAAGAGCAGAAGAACTGGAGTGTGTTTTGCACCTGGCTGCAGAGCCAATGGATGTACTTTAGAAGCCAAATGAGGAGGAAATTGGAGAGTGTCCGAGGAGCTTGTGACAAAGCGCAATCCTGCGCCAACCCCCATGCTGCCGTGCGTTGCGGGGGGGTGAGACCACGCGGGGTTTGGTTTGTCTGCGCAAAGTTATGCAAAGCGCAGAAAGGATGTGATGCGCATCAGGCAGAGGGCAGGCGCTGGAGATACGCCTCGGGGCCGAGGCCCGGCTTGCGTGCGGCAATGCGCTGAACCACGCGATCCGGGGCGGTGAGGCGCCCTTGCTCAAAAGCCACGATATGCCAGCCCGCACACACTTGCAACAGTTCACCAGGCTGAAGCAGGAAGTCGGCCCGCGAAGGCTTGCCAAAGGCTTCGTTGCCTGCGGCAAAGGTCTCGTACAGCAGCAGGCCGCCAGCGGCCACGCTGTCCAGAATATGCGGCCACAGCGGCCGCCACAGGTAGTTCGTCACCACCACGGCGTCAAACTGCTGATGGGGCAGCGGCCAGGGGCCGTTTTCGATATCGGCAACGATCCATTCGCCTTGGATGTCACCGCGCAACCCATCAATGGCTGCAGCGTCGCGGTCCAGGCCAGTCACCTGCAGGCCCAGTGACTGCATGTGGCGCGCATGACGGCCAGTGCCGCAGGCCACATCAAGCGCCGTTCCGTTCCGCAGAACCAGTGGTGCAAAGCGGGTAATCCAGGCGGAAGGAAGGCTGCCAGAGTGCATTTGCTATTAAAAATGGAGCTTGTTGCGCATAGTGGGTGGGCGCACAATACCGTTTTTCAAGCTACTAGAAGCAGGCCCACACATGGTCTGCCATCCGCACCATGAACTCGGGCTGCGTGTACAGCATGAAAACGGCAGCCAGCACCACAGAGGCAAGCGCCCAACCGCCTACCCGCAGCCACAGGCGGCGACGCGGTTCGGGCGGGGTGGAGGATGCGGTGGTCATGGTGCCGAGTGTACGCCCAGCGGCATTCAAGCAATGGCCGCGCTGCGTTGCACGGGGCTTTCCTTGACGGGCAGATTCACGAGGCCCGCGAAGATGCCCAACGCAATGGCCACGTACCACACTGCGTCATAGCTGCCCGTGTGGTCGTACAGATAGCCACCGAGCCAGATGCCCAGGAAGCTGCCGATCTGGTGGCTGAAGAACACAAATCCCGACAGCATGGACAGGTGCTGCACGCCAAATACCTGGGCGATCACGCCATTGGTGAGCGGTACGGTCGACAGCCACAAAAAGCCCATCACCGCTGCAAACACGTATACCGACCAGGGCGACAGCGGCACCAACAGAAAGATGATGATCGCCACGGCGCGGATGAAGTAAATGCCCGAGAGCAGGTAGCGCTTGGCCATGCGTTGGCCCAGCGATCCTGCAAGGTAGGTGCCAAAGATGTTGAAAAGCCCGATCAACGCCAGGGAATAGCTGGCCACGTGCGCAGGCAGTCCGAAATCCTTCAGGTAACTGGGCATGTGCACGCCGATGAACATGACCTGGAAGCCGCAGACGAAGTAGCCTGCAGTCAGCAGCAGAAAGCTCGGGTTCCTGAAGGCCTCTGCCACCGCCTGTGCAATGGTTTGCTGGTGGCCTGCGGCTGAAGCCTTCTTGATGGCATGGAAATTGGGCTCGCGCAGGGCAAAGGCCAGCGGCACGATGACCAGCACCAGCAGCGCGCACACCACCAGCGCGTTGTGCCAGCCCAGGCTGGCGATCAACTGGCCTTCAACCGGCACCATGAAGAACTGGCCGAACGAGCCTGCGGCAGCGGCCACGCCCATGGCCCAGGAGCGCCTCTCTGGCGGTATCTGTCGGCCGATCACCCCGTAAATCACCGCGTAGGTCGTTCCAGTCTGCGCCATCCCGATCAACAGGCCGGCCGTCAGCGCAAACAGTACGGTATTGGGAGCCCAGGCCATGCCTGCCAGGCCCAGTGCATACAGCAGGGCCCCAGCCACCAGCACCTTGGTGGCGCCAAAACGGTCGGCCAGCATGCCGGTGAAGATGCCGATCAAGCCCCAACTGAGATTCTGCACGGCCAGCGCAAAGGCGAAGGATTCACGCGTCCAGCCCATCTCCTGCGTGATGGGTTGCAGCCACAGGCCAAAACCGTGGCGGATACCCATCGACAGAGTGACCACGGCACCGCCACACAGCAGGACGCGGGCGATGGACAGATGTTGTGCGTTGTTGTGTTGCATATGCTTAGGCTGTCTCGTAATGACGGAATTGTTAACTGCAACGCAGCAAACCGGCTGTCACCCGTATATTGACCGGCCATGTTTCAGGCCCATTTGGGAGCCCAGCAAGGTTTTTGCACGCTCTGGAGCCAATCGTTAACAAGTTCTACCTGTTTATTCATACAGCTATCTACAATGGCAGCCGCTAGAATGGAAAGTTATGGCAAGCAAAAACACGTCTACCAGTGAATACGGAGAAGGCTCGATACGCGTCCTCAAGGGACTGGAGCCGGTCAAGCAGCGTCCGGGCATGTATACCCGCACCGACAACCCGCTGCACATCATTCAGGAGGTGATCGACAACGCGGCCGACGAGGCCTTGGCCGGGTTCGGCAAGAAGATCCGCGTCTACCTGCACACCGACGCTTCCATTAGCGTGGAAGACGATGGTCGCGGCATTCCGTTTGGCCTGCACCCGGAAGAGCACGCTCCCGTGGTCGAGCTGGTGTTTACCCGACTGCACGCAGGCGGCAAGTTCGACAAGGGGCAGGGCGGTGCCTACAGCTTTTCGGGCGGTCTGCACGGCGTGGGCGTTTCGGTTACCAATGCACTGGCTACGCGCCTGGAAGTGACGGTGCACCGCGATGGCTCTGCTGCCACCATGGCGTTCGCCGGGGGGGATGTGGTCGAGCCGCTGAAAGTGCGCGCGCTTACCAGCGGCGACCGCAAGCAGGGCACCACTGTTCGCGTCTGGCCCGATGCCAAGTATTTTGAATCCAGCCATCTGCCCATGGGTGAGCTGGTGCACCTGTTGCGCAGCAAGGCCGTCCTGATGCCGGGCGTGAGCGTGCAGCTCACCAACGACAAGACCCGCGACACGCAGACCTGGCAGTACAAGGGCGGTCTCAAGGACTATCTGTTGCAGACCTTGCCCGTGGACCCGGTCATTCCGGTGTTTGAAGGCGAGGGCTTTGCCGGCAAGCACGATGACAACTTCGCCGAAGGCGAGGGTGCGTCGTGGTGCGTGGCCTTTACCGAAGAAGGCCAGCCGGTGCGCGAGAGTTACGTCAACCTGATTCCCACCAGTGCGGGCGGTACGCATGAGAGCGGCCTGCGCGACGGTCTGTTCCAGGCGGTCAAGAGCTTCATCGAGCTGCATTCGCTGCTGCCCAAGGGCGTCAAGCTGATGCCCGAAGACGTGTTTGCCCGCGCCAACTATGTGCTGTCGGCCAAGGTGCTGGACCCGCAGTTCCAGGGCCAGATCAAGGAGCGCCTCAACTCCCGCGATGCCGTGCGCCTGGTCTCGGGCATGGTGCGGCCTGCTCTGGAGCTGTGGTTGCACGAAAACGTGGAATACGGCAAGAAACTGGCCGAAATCGCCATCAAGGCCGCGCAGACCCGCCAGCGTGCGGGCCAGAAGGTCGAAAAGCGCAAGGGCAGCGGCGTGGCCGTGCTGCCCGGCAAGCTGACCGATTGCGAAAGCCGTGACATCGCCTACAACGAAGTCTTCCTGGTCGAGGGGGATTCGGCGGGCGGCAGTGCCAAGATGGGCCGTGACAAGGAAACCCAGGCCGTGCTGCCGCTGCGCGGCAAGGTGCTCAACACCTGGGAGGTGGACCGGGACCTGCTGTTCAAGAACACCGAAGTGCATGACATTGCCGTTGCCATTGGCGTGGACCCCCACGGTCCCAATGACGAGGTTGACTTGAGCGGCCTGCGCTACGGCAAGATTTGCATTCTCTCGGATGCGGACGTGGACGGCTCGCACATCCAGGTGCTGCTGCTGACGCTGTTCTTCAAGCACTTCCCCAAGCTCATCGATGCAGGCCATGTCTGTGTGGCGCGGCCGCCGCTCTTTCGCGTGGATATTCCCGCACGTGGCAAAAAACCGGCGGCCAAGCTGTATGCACTCGATGAGGCTGAACTCAAAGGCATCTTCGACAAGGCTGCCAAGGACGGTGTGGCGCGCGAGAAATGCAAGGTCAGCCGCTTCAAGGGCCTGGGTGAGATGAATGCCGAGCAATTGTGGGATACCACTCTCAACCCCGACACCCGCCGCCTGCAGCCGATAATGCTGACGCACTCCGACCTGCAGCAGACGCAGCAGGTGATGGGCCAGCTGATGGGCAAGGGCGAAGCCGCCGCGCGGCGCGATCTGATGGAGATTCACGGCAACGATGTGGAGATCGACGTCTGATTCCATTCCCCAGCCATCCGATGACTCTGCCGGCTTCGTTCGTCGTGCTATAGCACTGTCTTCGCTTCGCCTTCGGGTATTCGCATGGTTGGGAACCGGAACAAGGCAGCCACCACCGCTTTGGCACCACACGGCGCCGCATAAATAGATAAAACCATTGCTGGCGCCCGTCTATCAAGCGCAGAAAGCTATCAAAATATGAGTGAACAAACCGGTTTGGACCTGTTGTCCAACACACCGCCGGATGACGGCGGCAGTCTTGATCTGGGCAACTACGCCCAGCGCGCCTACCTGGAGTACGCGCTTTCGGTCGTCAAGGGCCGGGCGCTGCCAGATGTGTGCGACGGCCAGAAACCCGTGCAGCGCCGCATCCTGTACACCATGGCGCGCATGGGCCTGGGATTTTCGGGTGCCAATGCAGCGCACGGCGCCGCTCCCGCCAAGAGCGCACGCGTGGTGGGCGATACCATGGGCAAGTACCACCCGCATGGCGACTCGGCCATCTACGACGCCATGGTGCGCATGGCGCAGGATTTCTCCCAGCGCTACCCGCTGGTTGATGGCCAGGGCAACTTCGGCAGCCGCGATGGCGATGGCGCAGCAGCCATGCGTTATACCGAAGCGCGTCTGGCCAAGATCACCACCTTGCTGCTTGACGAGATCGACATGGGCACCGTCGACTTCGTGCCCAATTACGATGGCAAGGAAGAAGAACCTGCCCAGTTACCCGCACGCCTGCCCTTTGCGCTGTTGAATGGCGCCAGCGGCATTGCCGTGGGCCTGGCAACCGAAATCCCCAGCCACAACCTGCGTGAAGTGGCTGATGCCTGCGTGGCGCTGATCAAGAGGCCCGCGATGACGGATGCCGATCTGCACGCCATCGTTCCCGGCCCCGATTACCCGGGGGGCGGCCAGATCATCAGCAGCGACAAGGACATTGCCGATGCCTACCGTACCGGCCGAGGCTCCATCAAGGTGCGCGCGCGCTGGACGATTGAAGAGCTGGCGCGCGGCCAGTGGCAACTGGTGGTGAACGAGCTGCCACCCGGCGTCTCTTCGCAGAAGGTGCTCGAAGAGATCGAGGACCTGACCAACCCCAAGGTCAAAACCGGCAAGAAAGCGCTGACGCAGGACCAGACCCAGCTCAAGGCCACGGTGCTGTCGGTGCTCGATGGCGTGCGCGACGAATCGAGCAAGGACGCGGCGGTGCGTCTGGTGTTCGAGCCCAAGACCGGCAAAACGCCACAGTCCGAGCTGATCACCTGCCTGCTGGCACACACCAGCCTGGAGACCTCGTCTTCGATCAACCTGACGATGATCGGCATCGACGGCAAGCCGACGCAGAAATCGCTACGCCAGATGCTGGAAGAGTGGATCGAGTTCCGCCAGACCACCATCACCCGCCGCTCGCAGCATCGCCTCACCAAGGTGCTGGACCGTATCCACATCCTCGAAGGTCGCCAGCTCGTCCTGCTGAACATCGACGAGGTGATTGCCATCATCCGCGCCAGCGACGAGCCCAAGGCTGCGCTGATGGCACGCTTTGACCTGACGGAGCGCCAGGCAGATGACATTCTGGAAATCCGCCTGCGCCAATTGGCGCGCCTGGAGGCGATCAAGATCGAGCAGGAGCTCAAGGAATTGCGCGAAGAGCAGGGCAAACTCGAAGACATTCTGGCCAATCCCGCTTCGCTCAAGCGCCTGATGGTCAAGGAAATCGAAAGCGACGCCAAGCAGTTTGCCGATGCGCGCCGTACCTTGATCCAGGAGGAGAAAAAAGCGGTTGCCGAAGTCAAGGTGGTGGATGAGCCCGTCACCGTTGTGGTGTCCGAAAAAGGCTGGGTGCGTGCCCGCACCGGCCATGGCCACGAGACTGGCAGCTTCAGCTTCAAATCGGGCGACACTCTGTATGGCACCTTTGAGTGCCGCACGGTCGACCAGCTGCTGGTGTTCGGCAGCAATGGTCGCGTCTACTCGATTCCCGTGGCGGCCCTGCCGGGCGGGCGGGGCGATGGCCAGCCAGTGACCACGATGATGGAGCTGGAGGCAGGCACGCAGATCCTCTACTACTTTGCCGGGCCGCTGCCCGCCAGTCTGCTGCTGGCATCAAGCGCTGGCTACGGCTTTACTGCGCAGGTGGAGAACATGGTTTCGCGCCAGAAGGGCGGCAAGGCCTTTGTCACGCTGGCCGACGGCGATACGCTGTGCCGTCCCTCGCTCGTGTCGGGCACCAATGGCAGCGTCGAGCTGCCCGATGCCACCCATGTGGTCTGTGCCTCGGCGGGCGGACGCATCCTCACGTTCGATATCACCGAGCTGAACCAGATGGCCAACGGCGGCAAGGGCCTCAAGCTGATCGATCTGGAGGGCAATGACCGCCTGGCGGGTGCTGCCGCCTACACGCGCAGCATTCGCATCGAGGGCGTTGGCCGTGGCGGCAAGGCGCGCGAGGAAACGCTGGAAATCCGCAGCCTCAACAACGCCAAGTCCAGCCGCGCCAAGAAGGGCAAGGCGGCGGACCTGGGCTTCAAGCCGAACGCGGTGTTCCGCGTGGAGTGACCGATGGGGCCGGTGCGGCCCTGTCGTCATATCATGCTCAAAAAAGAGAGCTGCTTGCGCGCTCCCATTCATGATCTCCTCATGACAAGGATTGGAGACCGGGGAGAGAAAGGCGCAGGCAGCTCTTATTTTTATTGGCGAAAACCTTCAGCACCTGCGGGCGTCCGACACTGCACAAGGCAGACCGCTTGGAGGCTGGCTGAATTCGCTATGTGCTCGCGGCACGTACCGCAAAAGCTCTCGAAGATTCTAAGAATCGCCCCGTCTTTATTCAGTCAGCGAGCGACTGCTGGCTCCATGCCAGTACTACGAACGATTGGGGCTGCTGCAGGAGCTGCGAGAAAGCGTATGAGGTGGGTAGCAGCATCGGGATTTTTCGCAGCTGTCGCAACGCCGGCAGAGAAAAATACACGCTGCTGAGCTTCATCGGGCAGAGATCCTACAAACTCAAGCTCCTTAAAAGGAAGAAGTTCGCTTACCTGCTGAAATCCAATGTCGGCGTCTCCACGCAAGACAACCGCACCCACGCGCTCGCTCAAGATTCTGGTGGCCTTGCCCTTGATCTGCTCGGCAACTCCAAGGCGCGGAAATAACTCATTGGAGAGATAGGTGCCGCTGGCGCTTGCAGAGTAAGCGATGCTTTTGGCGTCCAATAGGGTTTGTTTCAGGGCTTCAACCGTACTGATATCTGGCTTGGGTGTCCCCTTGCGCACGCTCATTCCGATCATGGAACGGGCAAGATCCATGCGAGAGCCTTTCTGGACCTTCCCCTGTGTGATCAACTGCTCCAAGCCTGAGTCCGCCAGGATGACCACATCGAAGTGCTCTCCACGCGCAAACCTGCTAGGAATTGAGTCAGGCGCATTGCCAAGAGAGGCGCCACGCGAGGTGATGACCTTGTAGCCGGTGGCTTGCTCGTACAGCGGTACAAGCTGGTCATACGCGGCAGAAAATCCGCCAGAGGTAATCACGCGAATCTCGGTCGGATGGGTGGCGGATGGGCTGGCACACCCCGCCATGAGCCCCAAACTCAGCACTCCGCCCAGTACCGCTCCTAGCATGCGACGGCGCAACGTAGAAACGGAATGATTGCGACGATTGAAGATAGGCAAGATTTGTCTCCTTATATTTATAACCAGTGACCATCAGGTCTGGCTAATCATTCGATGGTGATTTTGCGTTCCCGGATAATGCGCCCCCACTTGGCATATTCCTCGGCGATGAATTTCCCAAGCTCCTCGCGCTTGCCGGGTGCTGCTGTCTGGCCATGTTTGAGCAGGTTGTCACGAACTTCGGGGGTGTTGAGCACCTTGACCAGCTCGATGTTCCAGCGATCCAGCAGAGGTTGAGGCGTTTTTGCGGAGGCCAAAAACGCGTACCAATTTGTGGCGTTGAAGCCGGGGTAGCTTTCCGCCACCGTTGGAACATTGGGCAGGTAAGCGGGACGCGTCAGGCCAGTCGTGGCAAGCGGTACCAGCTTGCCTGACTCAATGTGCGGAAGAGCTGTCGGTGGAGCCGCATAGAACGAGACCACGCGCTCGCCAAGCACGTCTTGCAAGGCAGGCGCTCCTCCCTTGTAAGGCACATGCACGGTATTTATATGTGCCACATCATTGAGCAGTTCGCCTGCCAGGTGGGAGGCCGATCCAGGACCCGTTGAGGCAAAATCCAGCTTTCCGGGCTCGCGTTTGGCTCTGGCAACATAGTCGCCCAATGTCTTGATTCCGCTGCCGGCTGGAACTACGAGAACATTGGGGAAGACCACTCCCATGGTGATCGGGGCCAGATCCTTGAGAGGGTCGTACCGCAACTTCATCAAATGGGGAGAGATGGTAAGAGGCCCAATGGAGCCAAACAGCAACATCGAACCGTCTGTAGGACCATTCGCAACCTGGGCATGCGCAAGATTTCCTCCGGCTCCAGGTTTGTTATCTACCACCACATTCTGGCCTGTGTTTTCGCTCAGCTTCTTCGCAATGATGCGTGCGGCGATGTCGGCAGAGCCTCCAGCTGCGAAGCCCACAACCATGACGACAGGTTTCTTGGGCGGAAAGTCTTGCGCTTGGCTGACGGTCGTAGCGAAGCAAAGGCCAGCGGCGAGGACGCCTGTGACCAGCAAGTTGGGCTGTTTCATGTTGTCTCCAATGTCTGCAGGGAGGAACCCGGCTTTTTCAATAGACGCGATCCTAGGTACTGAGTGTTATTCTGTAAATTGCAATTTACAGAGGAACTATTGCATGGGGCGCATCAAATTCGATATGGGGGAGTTGGAGGCTTTTGTAATGACGGCTGAGAAAGCAAGCTTTCGCTTGGCTGCAGATGCGCTTTTTCTGTCCCCACCAGCCCTCAGCAGACGGGTGGAGCGCCTTGAGTCGGCACTGGGTGCAAGGCTGCTGGAGCGCACAACACGACATGTGGAGCTCACCCCCGTGGGGCAGGAGTTTTTGCAAGAGGCACGTAGAGCCTTGGCAAGCCTTGAGGAGGCCATTCAGCGGGTAGATGATCAGCAAAAGCTTCGCCGGGGGCGTGTGATAGTTGCGTGTATACCTTCTGTGGCCACAAATTTGCTTGCGCCGGTCTTGAAGGCATTTGCACAGGATCAACCGGAAGTCCAGGTACATGTCATGGACGAAGGTGCCAAGCAGGTTCTAGAAGCTGTAAGGCAAGGGGTAGCAGATTTTGGATTGAGCTTCACTGGCAGTCAGGAGCCGTCGCTCCAGTTTGATGCATTGACCAGCGAACGCTATGTACTGGCCATGCCACGAACCCATCCTTGGGCGAACCGGGAGCAAGTGGATTGGTCAGAATTAGCTGGCCAACGTTTGGTATCGGTCTCACATCAAAGCGAAAATCGCGTGCTCCTTGATCAGGTCATTGCCCAGCTTTCGCACCGGCCTGTTGCTTGGTATGAGTGCAACCACCTCGCAGGCGCATTGGCTTTGGTGGAGGCCGGTTTGGGACTTGCCGCGATACCTCAGCTGGCACTGCGGCCAGATCATGCGCAGCTTTGTGGTGTACCGCTAACCGCGCCTCAAGTATGGCGCACGATTGGTTTGCTGCGGCGGCGTGACCGTACGCTCAGTCCCTCTGCTCAGACGCTGCATACGTGCCTTTTGCAGGCATGCCGTTCGCACTGAATAAGAATGTACCCACCTCTCGCCGTTCCACAACGGGCCATCACACCGCAGGCAGCAATGCCCGCAGGTGCTCCACGAACGCCTTCACACCTTGCGGCAACTGGCGGCCCGTCAGCGTTTGCAGTTCAATGGAGCGGGCATTCATGCCACGCTCGCGAATGGCCGCCGTATGCAACTGGCCCCGGCGCACATATTCGCGCACGGTTACCTCGCCGCCCAGCGTGAGCCCGCCGCCGTGCAGCACAAATCGCACCAGGGCATCGAACTGGCTGCTCTCCAGCACCGGTTCAAACTCCAGCCCGCGCTGGCCGCAGGCAATGTCAAACAGCTGGCGCGCGGTGTTGCCTTCGTCCAGCAGGGCAATCGGGTAGGGATGCATCTGCGCGAGCGTCACGCTGGCAAAGCGGGCCAACGGGTGATCGGGCGGCATGATCGCAATCACGGGCGAGCTCTGGCGGTGTTGCACATCGATATCGCGCACTGCGGCGCGGCTGTAGGTGAGGCCGATGTCGGCGTCTCCGTTGCGCACGGCATGGGTCACCTCGGCAGGTGATGCGGCAGCGAGCTGAAACCGCATGCCTGGGTGCTGGTTGCGAAAAGTGGCCATGGCATGGGGCAGAAACTCGAAGGCAAACCCGGCGGATGCGACCACGCGGACATGGCCACGGCGCAACCCGTGCAAGGCCTGTATGTCCGACACCACCTGCTCCGCCTCCAGCGCGTGGCGCCTGGCATGGTGGGCCAACAACTCTCCTGCGGCACTGGCCACCATGCCTCGTGGCCGGCGCTCGAACAAAGGGGTCTGCAGCACTTCTTCAAGCGACGCGATCTGGCGGCTGACGGCCGATGCCGAAACATTGAGCCGCAGCGCGGCCTCGCTCACCGAGCCGCTGCGCACCACTTCCAAAAAGTAGCGGATGGCGGTGTCCTGTAGATGCTGAGACGTTCGCATGGCCTGCTTTGCAAAAAACGCAACGATAACCGCAGAAAATTGTGATTGTCGGAAAGTGGATGTTTCCCTATGCTGAATTTTCAAGACATCCAGGAGACGGACATTCAATGAGCGAGCACCCTGTTTCTGCCAGCTCCGGCATTGTGGAACTCAGCGCCACCCAGCTATCCGCAGCCATCCATCGCAAAGAGATTTCCTGCACCGAGGTGCTGCAGGCCTTCTGGGCGCAGATGGATCGGCTCAACCCGCAGGTCAATGCCTTGGTGGCGCCCATGCCCCGCGAGCCGCTGCTGGCGCAGGCGCGCCAGCTTGACGAGGAGTTGGCGCGCGGCCACAGCCGGGGCCCGCTGCATGGCTTTCCGCAGGCGCCCAAGGACATCTCACCCGCTGCAGGCATGGTCACCACAAAGGGCTCGCCGATCTTCGCAGGCCAGGTGACGCAGGCGGATGCGGTGGTTTTCGAGCGCATGCGCGCTGGCGGCGCACTGTTTGTGGCGCGCAGCAATTCGCCCGAATTCGGGTTGGGTGGCCACACCTACAACCCGGTCTACGGCACCACGCGCAATGCCTTCGATCCCGCGCGCTCGGCGGGAGGCAGCAGCGGCGGTGCAGCCGTGGCCGTGGCCTTGCGCATGCTGCCGGTGGCCGATGGCTCGGACATGATGGGTTCGCTGCGCACGCCGGCCGCATTCAACAACGTCTATGGCCTGCGCACCTCGGTGGGCTGTGTGCCGCACGGGCCGGGCGATGAGGTGTTCTTCCAGCAGTTCAGCGTGGCGGGGCCGATGGCGCGCAATATTCCCGATCTGGCGCTGCTGCTGTCGGTGCAGGCGGGGTTTGATGCACGGTTGCCGCTCACGCGGCGCAGCGAGGGTGCGCAGGACTGGGGCGGGGCGCTGCCGCGCGATTTTCGCGGAGCGCGCATGGGCTGGCTGGGCGATTTGGGCGGGCACCTGCCCACTGAGCCTGGAGTACTTGATGTATGCCGCGCTGCACTGCATGCGTTCACGGATATCGGCTGCACGGTGGATGAGGTGGTGCCGCCTTTCGACATGGAGCAGCTGTGGCGCGCCTGGATCGACCTGCGCAGTTTCAGCGTGGCGGGCGCCAATGCGGCGCTGTACGACGAGCCGGCCAAACGTGCATTGCTCAAACCCGAAGCCGTGTGGGAGATGGAGCGTGGCCGCGCGCTGTCCGCCATGGACATCTATGCGGCGGCACGCGTGCGAAGCGCCTGGTATGAGACGCTGCGGCGGTTGTTCGAAACCTACGATTTCCTCATCCTGCCTGCCGCCCAGGTCTTTCCTTTCCAGGCGGAGCTGGACTGGCCCAAGACCGTGGGTGGCAGCACCATGGACACCTACCACCGCTGGATGCAGGCGGTGGTTCCCGCCACCATGGCGGGCCTGCCAGCGCTGGCAGCACCTGCGGGCTTCAGTACGCAAGGGCTGCCTGCAGGCTTGCAGATCATCGGACCTGTGCAGGCCGATCTGGCCGTGCTGCAGATGGGCCATGCCTACGACCAGGCCAGCGGCCATGCGCGCGTGGCAAGTCCGCTGCTGGCTTGATCTCGTGTTTCCAGAAAGCGTATCTTCCTAAGGAGATTTTCACCATGGCCTTGTCCCGCTCCCGCTTCCTCATCTGCATGGTGGCCAGTGCTGCTGCACTGGCGCTGCCACCAGCCCTCGCGCAGCAGCACTATCCCGATCGACCGATCAAGCTGGTGGTGCCCTATGCGCCCGGCGGCGCGACCGACATTCTGGGCCGCCTGCTGGCTACATCACTGGGTGAGAAGCTGGGCCAGCCCGTGATCGTGGACAACCGCCCCGGCGCCAGTACGGCCGTGGGGGCGGGGCTGGTGGCCAAGGCGCAGCCCGACGGTTACACCCTGCTGCTGGGGGCGGGCTCGACGCTGACGATGAACCCCGTGGTGCGCAAGACGCTGCCCTACGATCCGCAGCGCGGCTTCACCATGCTGGGCGTGGTGGCCGACATGGGTCTGGTGCTGGTGGCCAACAACGAGGTAAAGGCCAATACCCTGCAGGAGCTTGTCGCTGAATCGAAAGCCGCGCCGGACAAGTTCTCGTATGGCACTTTCGGCACGGCGTCATCGGTGCATTTTGGGGGCGAGCTGCTCAAGTCCGCCACGGGATTGAGCATGCTGCACGTGCCCTTCAACGGCAGCTCGCCCAGCCTCACCGCGCTCATGGGCGGGCAGGTGCAACTGGCCGTCGATACGGTGGTGGCGACCACGCCACTGATCAAGTCGGGCAAGATCAAGCCGATTGCCGCACTGGGTGCCAAGCGGCTGGCCCTGCTGCCGCAGGTGCCGACGGTGGCCGAGAGTGGCTACCCGGGTTTTGACATGAGTACCTGGTTCACCTTCATGGCGCCAGCCGGCCTGCCCGCGCCGGTGCAAAAGAAGCTGGAACAATCACTGGCCGATGTGATGGCCGTGCCCGAGATGCAGCGCAAGCTCGTGGACATTGGCCTGACACCCGCCTGGGGGCCGGGTGCGGCACTGCGCGAGCGTGTGGAGCGCGAGCTGCCACTGATGCGCGAGGTGGCGCAGCGGGCCAATATTCAGGCAGAGTGAGCGCCTGTTGTCGGGGCCAGGGTCGGTATCAGTATCCAAAAGATAGCTGCTGGCACATAGGGGAAAAGCGCTGGCAGCTATTTTTTTGGTTTTTCAGGAGATCAGGCGACCTGTGCATGGAAGGCCTTGTTGGCGATCTTCCAGCCCTGCTCGGTCTTGAGCAGCACGAAGTAGTCGGTGAAGGTGATATTGCCGTGCACCAGGGTGACCTTGGCGCTGGCCGCCGTGCCCACGATATCGAGCGTATCGATGGTGCGGCGGCGTGTGGCCTCGTCGGCGGCGGGGGTGTTCTTGAAACGCTGGCAGTAGGTATCGAGGTCCCACGATGTCAGCGGGCCTTCGCGAACGCTCTCCAGCCGCGCGGTGGGCATGAAGGCGGCGCGCATGTGCTCGGCACTGTCTTCGGCATGGCCGCGCATGTACAGCTCCAGCGGTGCGCGCACAGCGGCCTCTTCGGGATGGCTGGTCAGACGGGTGGCGGTGTTGCTCATGGTGCTGTCTCCTGGGAAATCGTTAGGGAATCGGTGGGAAATCTGCCGCAGGACCATGAACACGATCCTGAAAGGCGCTCATACAGGGCAGTACGGCGCCCTGCGGCAGGTATGCGAAGCGATGGTAGTGCGCGCAGGCGCTGCGATTAGCGCCATTGCGGTCATCAGTGCTTAACGTAGGTTTTTCCACCACAGCGCATTGCTGCGCGGCAGGCCAACGGTCAGCACCTCGCCGATTTCCGGGGTTGCCAGCGCGATGCCGCGCTGCTGGGCCAGCGCCTCCAGGCGGTCCAGAGGATCGCGCCAACTGTGCATGGCCAGGGCAAAGGTGCTGTTGTGCACGCTGTAGAGCACTTGGCCGCGCACATCGATGAAGGCCTGCACGGTTTCCTCAGGCGTCATGTGTACCGAGGGCCAGTAGGCATCGTAGGCGCCGTTTTCCATCAAGGCCACATCCATGGGTCCGAGCTTTTCGCCAATGGTCTTGAAGCCGGGGAAATAGCCTGAATCGCCGGTATAGAAAATGCGCTGGCCCCCCGCCTGCAGCACCCACGACGCCCAGAGCGTGCTGTTGCGGTCGTTGAGCGTGCGGCCTGAGAAATGCTGCGAAGGCGTGGCCGTGAGGGTGACGCCGGCGTGCGCATCGGCCTGCCACCAGTCGAGTTCGGTGATGCGGTCCGCTTCCACCCCCATGGCACGCAGGCGGGCACCGACCGCCAGTGGCACGAAATAGCGCTCTACCTTGCCGAGCAGAAACTTGATCGTGGGCTCGTCCAGATGGTCATAGTGGTCATGCGAGAGCACGAGGCCTGCAATCGGTGGCAACTCCTGCAGCGGCAGCGGCGTGGGGTGAAAGCGCTTGGGGCCAATGAAGCTGAAAGGCGACACGCGCTCGCCAAACACCGGATCAATCAGCCAGTAGCGGCCCTGCAGCTTGAGCAGGTGCGAGGAGTGGCCCAGCCGGATGATGTGGTTGGCGTCGTCCGGCAGCGCCTGCAACTGCGCCTGCGTCACTGGCTGCACGGGAATCGGGTCTAGCGGCACGGTGCCGGTTTTGTCGCCGAACAGAAAACGCGACCAGATCTGCAACCCGCCTGCGTGGGGCTTGATGTCGGGGTTGGGGCCGTTGCGAAAGCGCTGGTCCTGCGCCGAATACTGTTGCGAGGCTTGGTAGCGGCGCTGGCTTTCTTCGTCGGGAGTGGATGCGCATGCGGCAATGGAGCAGGCGGTGGCGACCAGCCAGCCGCTGCGCAGGCGTTTGAATCCGCTGCGGGGACTGGCCGTGGCGGGGGAAGGCGAGGGGGAGGGTGTGCTCATGGGACAGGTGTCGAGTTCTGCGGACCATGATAGCGGCCTGAAAAAAAGCCGCAGGTGTGCGGCTATTGGCTCCGGTTTTCCATGCACAGAGGCTATGCCAGTGCCTTGCGCCCCACGGCCTGGATCAACTGGTTCAGCCGCGCATATTGCTGCTGGAACACCTCATCCGCCTGGGGTTGCGAGTTGATCGGCTGGCGCACATTGCGGCCTTCGGATTCGAGCTTGCTGCGGATGGCAGGCGTTGCCAGCGCGGCAGAGACTGCATTGCGCAGTACGGCAGAGCGCTCTGGCGGCGTGCCCTTGCGCACAAAGTAGCCGCCTCCGATCGTATGCTCGAAATCGGGTGTGTGCCGGCTTGCGGAGATGAGTGGCAGGTGTCTGATGGGCTCGGGCAGCGTCTTGGAGAAGCTGGTGAGAATGCGCAGGCGGCCCTGCTGCTGCATGCCATCGAAGCTGGTCTGGTACGGCAGGATGGCGAAATCCACCTGTCCGCCAGCCACATCCTGCAGGGCCGGTGCTGCACCCTTGTAGGGCACGTGCAGAAAGGGCAGCTTCAGCTGCGCTGCCAGGGCATCGCCCATCAGGTTGTACATGGAGTCGATGCCCACCGTTGCGTAGGTGAGCGGTTTGTCCTGGCGCTTTTTGGCAAAGTCGATGAATTCGTCGTAGGTGCGGGCGGGCAGGTCGCTCTTCACCAGCAGCACGATGACGGCATCGGTGGTGGGGCAGGCGAAGCTGAAATCCTGCGGTTTGTAGCGCGCAGCCGGGTTCAGCATGGGGGCCAGAAAGACTTCGTTGGCCGAGCCGTGGAAGAAGGTATATCCGTCGCTGGGTGCGGACAGCACCTTGCCAGCGCCCAGCAGGCCGGTGCCGCCGCCGATGTTCTCGACGATGACCTGCTGCTGCAGCGTCTTGCCCATGGATTCCGCAAAGATCCGCGCTGCCACGTCGCTGGCGCCGCCTGCGGGATAGGGAACGACCAGACTCAACGGCTTGCTGGGGAATGCATCGCTGGCCCACGCAAGCGGTGTGATGGCCGACAGACCGGCAAGGCCCGCCGTGGCGCCCAGGCCCTGGATGAAATGGCGGCGATGGATGTGCTGCATGAAGGCTCCGGAAAGATGTGCAGATGCGCGGGGGCGACAGGGGCTAGCGCAGATAGCTCTGGACGAGGTGCGACCAGAAGGCGGCGCCAATGGTCAGGGCCTTGTCGTTGAAGTCGTACAGCGGGTTGTGCACCATGCAGCCGCCATCTTCGCCAACGCCATTGCCCAGGCGAATGTAGGCGCCGGGGCGCTTTTGGAGCATGTAGGCAAAATCCTCGCTGCCCATGGTGGGCGTGCGCTGGCTCACATTGTCGGCGCCCAGCAGGCGGATGGCGGCCTCGCGGGCGTATTCCGTCTGCGCGGGATGGTTCACCAGCACGGGGTATTTGTGCAGGTAGTCGATCTCGCAGTTCAACTGGTAGCTCTGGGCCTGGCCTTCGACAAACTGGCGGATGCGCTTTTCGACCAGCGTGCGCACTGCGAGGTCGAGCGTGCGCACGCCGATTTTCAGCAACGCAGATTCGGGAACGATGTTGTAGACTTCGCCCGCCTGGATGGAGCCGACGGTGATCACTGCCGCGTGCAAAGCATCGATTTCGCGGGTGACGATGGATTGCAGGCCCAGCACGATGCTGGCTGCGCACTGCATCGGGTCGATGCCATGGTGGGGCATGGCGCCGTGGGCGCTGCGGCCATGCAACCGGATGGTGACGCGGTCAAACGAGGCCATGGCAGGGCCCGGGCTGATCGCCATCTTGCCAACGGGCAGGCCGGGGGCGTTGTGCAGGGCGTAGATTTCGTCGCAGGGAAAGAGGTCGAACAGGCCTTCATCCACCATGCGCAGCGCGCCGCCTTCGTTCTCTTCCGCAGGCTGGAAGATCAGGTTCAGTGTGCCGTTGAAATCCACAGACTGGGCCAGGTACCTCGCAGCGCACAGCAAGATGGCGGTGTGGCCATCATGTCCGCAGGCATGCATCTTGCCGGGCAAGGTGCTGGCGTAATCGAGGCCCGTGCGCTCCTGGATGGGGAGTGCATCCATGTCGGCGCGAATGCCGATGGCCTTGCTGCCATTGCCCTTGGTCAACTGGCCCACAACGCCCGTAGAGCCCAGGCCGCGATGTACCTTGTAGCCCAGGCCTTCGAGGGTGCTGGCGACCAGGTCGCTGGTTCGCTGTTCTTCAAAAGCCAGTTCTGGGTGGGCGTGGATCGATCTGCGAATCGAGACGAATTGCGGTGCAATTGCTTCCACGGAAGACAGGAGACCGGCGCTGGCAGGGAAATCTTGAGACATGGCGTGTGCGATGGCGGGCGGAGAGGGTGTCTGGCATTGTGGGGTGGAGTGCCGGGACGCTTTGTCACTCAATGGACAAAAGGAGTGTCCTGAGTGGCCAGGGCTGCAGATGCAAAAAACGCCGAGAGCAAAAACGCAAAAAACGCGCCCGAGGGCGCGTTTGGATCTGAAGTGTGAAGTTTGAAGCCTGGATTCAGGCGCTTCAGCGAGTCGCTTTCATTCCACTTCGGCAATCAGCTCGATCTCGACGCAGGCACCACGGGGAACCTGTGCCACGCCAAATGCGCTGCGGGCATGGGCGCCTTTTTCTGGGCCGAACACCTGGGCGATCAACTCGCTGGCGCCGTTGGTGACAAGGTGCTGCTCGGTGAACTCGTCCGTGCTGTTGACCAGGCTCATCAGCTTGACGATGCGCTTGACGCGGTTGAGGTCTCCGCCCACGGCTGCCTGCAGGGTGCCCATCAGGTCAATGGCAACTGAGCGCGCGGCCAGCTTGCCTTCGGCAGTGTCGATGTTCTTGCCGAGCTTGCCTGCCCAGGGTTGCCCATTCTTGCTGGCGGTGTGGCCGCTGATGAAGACCAGGTTGCCGGTCTGTGCAAAAGGGGAATAGGCTGCAGCGGGCGTGCGCACCGGGGGCAGCTCGATGTTCAGGGCTTTGAGTTGGTCGTAAACGCTCATGGTTGGTGTCCTGCTGATGGTCAAGGAAAGGAATGCCTGCAAATCAGTTTTGCTATCAAATTTGCATGCTTGCCGCACATCGTACCAGCCCCGTTTGCCGTTTTTCTATGCAAAAAGGCAGCGGCGCCATGCCCAAAAGGCATTGGCGCCGCTGGCGTAGGCCTGGGGCCCGGGTATCAGGCCAGCTCGGCGATCAGCTCGATTTCCACGCAGGCGCCGAAGGGGATCTGTGCCACGCCGAAGGCGCTGCGGGCATGGGCGCCTTTTTCAGCGCCAAACACTTCGGCCATCAATTCGCTGGCGCCGTTGGTGACGAGGTGCTGCTCGGTGAAATCGCTGGTGCTGTTGACCAGGCTCATCAGCTTGACAATGCGCTTGACACGGTTGAGGTCACCGCCCGCTGCGTGCTGCAAGGTGCCCAGCAGATCAATGGCCACGGCGCGCGCGGCAAGCTTGCCTTCTTCGGTAGTGATGTTGCGACCAAACTGCGCCACCCAGGGCTTGCCATCCTTGCGCGCTATGTGGCCGCTCAGGAAGACCATGTTGCCGGTCTGCACATAGGGCACATAGGCAGCAGCGGGAATGGCCAGCGGCGGCAGGCTGATGTTCAAGGCTTGGAGTTGGTCGTAAACGCTCATGGAGTCCTCGGTGGTTGGTGGGGGCAGCAGAGCTGCGCCGATTGCAGAAAGCGCCAAGTGTGGCACAAATGCATACTGCTTCCCAGCACAGGCGATGACCTTCGTCATGAATGTCTACCGTTCGTCTGCTCAGGGGGCCAACCCTTGGAAACACGGCAATGGTGATGCCTAGCATGGCACCATGCCAAGCGCCTTGTCACCGTCTCCACGCTCTTCCGTGCAGGGCGCAACTGCGTCTTTTTCGGGGTGGCAGCCTCTGGCATGGCTTTGGGGTATTGTGCTGGGCGCCACATTACAGCTGCAGCAATCGGAGCTCTACCCGCAAGCGGTGTATGGATGGGCGATGGGCCTGGGCACATTGGCAAGCGCCTGGTGTATAGGGCGCGCTGGCGCATGCAAAAAACACCGTGGATGGCGCCGTTGCGCCGATCACTTGGGCGCAATGCTGGCAGCTTGCGCGCTGGCCTGGGGGCTGGCGGGCTGGCAGGCCTCGCAGCAGATGACGCTGCGGCTGGATCCCGCGCTGGAAGGGGCAGATCTGCTGCTGCAAGGCACCATTGTTGCCATGCCACAGCAAACGGCCCTGGGGCAGCGCTTTCGCCTGCAGGTTGACACGGCGGAATTTGCCGGGCGACCGGTTGCAGTGCCGCCGTTGGTCGATCTCGCATGGTATGCACAGCCCGCTGCGAATGCTCTGCGTAGTGCTGCACCAGCGGGGGCTGCAGCCATTCCTGTGCTGGCGGCCGGACAGCGCTGGCGCTTGCCGGTGCGGCTCAAGGCGCCCCACGGCAGCGCCAACCCGCATGGGTTTGACTATGAACTGTGGATGTGGGAGCAGGGCGTACACGCTACGGGCTATGTGCGCTTGCCAGCGGGCGCTCGGGCCGGTGGCAGCCGGCAGGCCGGTCCGCAACTGCTGGAGGCTGGCAACGCACATCCGGTGGAACGCCTGCGGCAGCATGTGCGCGACGCCATGGTGCACCGGCTGGCGCCGGTTGCCGAGGGCAGGCGTGCAGGTGGCGATGGGGGCTGGGAGGATGCGGAGACACGGCGGGCCCGTATTGCTGGCGTGTTGGTGGCATTGGTCACCGGCGAACAGCGCGTTATCGACCGCGAAGACTGGCGTGTCTTTCGCACTACTGGTGTGGCACATCTGATGGCGATTTCGGGCCTGCACATCACCGTGTTTGCCTGGGCTGCTGGCATGGTGGTGGGCTGGTGCTGGCGCCGCAGCAGCCACCTGTGCCTGTGGCTGCCCGCGCCACAGGTGGCCCTGGTTGCCGGGGTGCTGAGCGCTTTTGCCTATGCCGTGTTCAGCGGCTGGGGAGTGCCTGCGCAGCGCACCGTGCTGATGCTGGCGATGATCGCCATGCAAAGGCTGGGCGGCAGGCCATGGCCCTGGTATGTGACATGGCTGATGGCGTGCAGCGCAGTGGTTCTTTTTCAGCCCATGGCTCTGCTGCAAGCAGGGTTCTGGCTCAGTTTTCTGGCTGTGGGCATTTTGTTTGCTTCGGATATAGGAGCGGGCGGTGCCCATGAACTCTCTGCTGGGCGGCTACAGGGCACCAAGCGCCGGTTGCTGGCACTGTTGCGCGAACAGTGGATCGTGACGGTGGCCATCACGCCACTGTCCCTGTTGCTGTTTGGCCAGGTCTCGGTGGTTGGCCTGCTGGCGAATGTGCTGGCCATACCGTGGGTGACCTGGGTGGCGACGCCTCTGGCATTGCTGGGCGTGGTGCTGCCCCCGTTGTGGGATCTGGCTGCCTGGGCCATGCAGATACTGATGGTGTGGCTGGAATGGCTGGCGCGCTGGCCGCACGCTGCGCTGTGGCTGCCTGCCGCGCCATGGTGGGCGGCGGTGGCAGCCATGGCGGGCGGCATCTTGCTCGCATTGCCGCTGCCGTGGCAGCTGCGCGTGCTGGGCCTGCCATGCCTGCTGCCCGCACTGTGGTGGCAGCCGCTGCGCCCCGTCGAGGGGCAGTTCAGCCTGCTGGCGCTGGATGTGGGGCAGGGTCAGGCGGTGCTGGTACAGACGGCCCGCCACAGTCTGTTGTATGACACGGGGCCCGTCTACGGCCCGGGCAGCAATGCGGGCGACCGTGTGGTGGTGCCAGCCCTGCGTGCGCTGGCGGCGCAAGGGCGTGAATCGGGCGTGCTGGACATGCTGGTGCTCAGCCATGGTGACAGTGACCATACCGGCGGCAGCGCTGCTGTGGCAGAGCAACTGCGACCTGCGCAGGCCATGGGCTCTCTGACCTTGCAGGAGCGCAGCCAGTCAGGTTTGCAGGCGCTGCCCTGGCGCGACTGTGCTGCGGGTCATTCCTGGAGCTGGGATGGGGTGCAGTTTGAAGTTCTGCATCCCGATGGCCCTTTGCCGGCGGATGAACGCATCGCGCGCCAGCGTTCAGGCAATTCGCGCAGCTGTGTGTTGCGCATTCAGGCTCAGTCCTACCAGGGCCATGCGGCAGCCGCATTGTTGCTGGGTGATCTGGAAAAGCAGCAGGAGCAGCTGCTGGTGCAGCGAGGCGCCGTGCTTCGTGCAGACCTGATGCTGGTTCCACACCATGGCAGCAATACCTCGTCAAGCCTGCCGCTGCTGGCTGCCGTAGGTGCCAGCCGGGCCGTGGCGCAAACGGGCTATCGCAACCGGTTTCGTCATCCAGCAGCCCCCGTGGTGCGGCGGTATGCAGAGCAACGCATCCGGTTTCACTCCACGGTGGAGTGCGGCGCTGCATCGTGGCAGTCCACCTGGCCGGTGGCATTGCAATGCCAGCGCCAGACTCGGCCGCGGTATTGGCAGCATAGGGTGCACCAGTTTGGTGCAAATTCAGAGCGTGTTGACAGCGAGCCCCTATCGGAGCGCGCTGCCTCCCCTGCAAAATCCATAGGGGATGGCAATGAAGCCTTCATACCCGATGAAGGTTAGTACCTAGCTGGCGGTGGCGCGAAACTTGCTAAGCTGATTCCGTGAGAAAGGACATGTCGATGCAGAAATTTGATGAGATGTACCAAGGGCTGCCATACGCCACGGGGGGCGAGCGGGTGCATTACCAGACCTACGCCAAATGGCTCAAGGAGCAGCCTTTCGACAAGATGCAGGCATTGCGTGAAGAGGCCGAACTGGTGTTCCGCCGTGTGGGCATCACTTTCGCGGTCTATGGCGAAAAGGACGAAGATGGCTCGGGCACGGAACGGCTGATTCCGTTCGACCTGATCCCGCGCATCATTCCCTCGCACGAATGGCGACAGATGCAAAAGGGCCTGGTGCAACGGGTAACGGCCCTCAACCGGTTCATCCATGACGTCTACCACGACCAGGAAATCCTGAAAGCCGGCATCGTGCCGCGCGATCTGGTGCTGGACAACAGCCAGTACCGGCCCGAAATGCAGGGCGTGAATGTGCCGCTCGACATCTACGCGCACATGGCAGGTATCGACATCGTGCGCGCGGCCGAAGCCGACGGAAGCGGCACCTACTATGTGCTGGAAGACAATCTGCGCGTGCCGTCCGGGGTGTCGTACATGCTGGAAAACCGCCGCATGATGATGCGGTTGTTTCCCGGGCTTTTCAGCAGCCATGCCGTAGCACCTGTGGCCCACTACCCCGATTTGCTGCTCGATACCCTGCGCGCCAGTGCTCCCGCCCACGCCGTCAACAATCCGACGGTGGTGGTATTGACGCCAGGCATGTACAACAGCGCTTACTTCGAACATGCCTTCCTCGCTCAGCAAATGGGGGTGGAACTGGTGGAAGGGCAGGATCTGGTCGTGCGCGATGACATGCTCTACATGCGCACCACGCAGGGGCTGCAACGCGTGGATGTGATCTACCGCCGTGTGGACGACGATTTTCTGGACCCGCAGGTCTTCCGCCCCAATTCCACGCTGGGCTGCGCGGGCCTGATGCAGGTGTACCGCAAGGGCAATGTCGCCATCTGCAATGCGGTGGGAACCGGCGTGGCCGACGACAAGTCGGTCTACCCTTATGTGCCCGACATGATCCGTTTCTACCTGGGGGAAGAGGCCATCCTGAAAAATGTGCCGACCTGGATGTGCCGCAAGCCGGATGACCTGGCCTACGTGCTGGACCATCTGGATGAGCTCGTGGTGAAGGAGGTGCACGGCGCTGGTGGCTACGGCATGTTGATCGGACCGGCTGCCACGCGCGCAGAAATCGAGGAGTTTCGCGCGGTGCTCAAGGCCAAGCCCAGCGGCTATATCGCGCAACCCACCCTCAGCCTATCGAGCAGCCCGACCTATGTGGAAAGCGGAATTGCGCCGCGCCATATCGATCTGCGTCCCTTCGTGCTCAGCGGCAAGCAGGTGCAGATGGTGCCGGGTGGGCTGACCCGTGTCGCTCTCAAGGAGGGTTCGCTGGTCGTCAACTCGTCGCAAGGCGGAGGCACCAAGGACACCTGGGTGCTGCGCGGCCCGGAGGATGACTACAGCGAGTGGGAGGGCGGCCAGCAGTGAGGCTTGCACGCACCACCTGACCTTCGACCAAGATCATGCATAGCGAAAGATTTTATTGATGCTGAGCCGTACCGCCGATCACCTCTACTGGATGTCCCGTTACACCGAACGGGCGGAAAACACCGCCCGCATGCTGAATGTCAGCTACGAAACCTCCATGCTTCCGCAGTCTGCGTCCGCTGCCACCAAAGCCTGGCAGAGCGTGCTGTCGATCAGCGAGCTGCTGCCCGCTTACTACCAGCGCCACGATGAAGTCACCCTGGAAGGTGTCTTGCACTTCATGGTGCGGGACGAGACCAATTCCTCATCGATCTACAGCTGCCTGCAGGCGGCGCGTGAGAACGCTCGTGCCGTGCGTGGGGCGTTGACCACAGAGGCTTGGGAGACGCAGAACCTGACCTGGCTGGACATGAACCGGCTGTTCAAGGCCAAGAAGTTCGAGACCGATCCGGCGAAGTTCTTCGAATGGGTCAAGTACCGTTCACACCTTTCGCGTGGCGTGGCGCTGGGCACCATGCTGCAGGACGATGCGTTTCGGTTTTTGCGGCTGGGCACCTTCATCGAGCGGGCGGACAACACCGCGCGCTTGCTGGATGTACGCTTCCACGCCATCAAGAACGACTACCATGGCACCGTGCCAGGCAAAGGCCAAGCGCAGTTCGACTTCTACCACTGGAGTGCCATTCTGCGCAGCGTCTCGGCGTTCGAGGTTTACCGCAAGGTCTACCGCAATGTGATCACGCCCGAGCGTGTGGCCGAGATGCTGATCCTGCGCCGAGACATGCCACGCTCCCTGCATGCAAGCATGTACGAGGTCGTGCAGATTCTGGAGGCAGTGGCCAATGACCACTCGGCCGAAACCCAGCGCCAGGCAGGCCTGCTGCTGGCAGAACTGCAGTATGGCCGCATCGACGAGCTGCTGGCCACCGGCCTGCATGCCTACCTGGTGCACTTTCTGGAGCGCGTGCATGCGCTGGGCGGCCGCATCGGCAGCGACTTTCTTGCGACTGCAGACATGTAGGTGGATAAGCCATTGCAATGAAGAAAAGGAAAAGGGCGCATGGCGCCCTTTTCCTTTTCTTTGGAGGGTGTGAGCTTGACGCTCGGCGGGCTTACTCCAGCTCGCCCATCACCGACTGCAGGTAGTTCTGCGTGCCGACCTTGTCGATCAGCTCCAGCTGCGTCTCCAGGAAGTCGATGTGCTCTTCGGTGTCGTCCAGAATCTTCTGCAGCAGATCGCGCGAGACATAGTCGCGCACGCTTTCGCAATGGGCAATGCCGTCCTTGATGGTGGCTTGCGCGCCTTGCTCCAGACGCAGATCGCAGGCGAGCGCTTCAGGCACGTCTTCGCCGATCTGCAGCTTGCCCAGATCCTGCAGGTTGGGCAGTCCATCGAGCATGAAGATGCGGTCCATCAGCCAGTCGGCGTGCTTCATCTCACCGATGGATTCCTCGTATTCCTTCTTGGCCAGCTTGTCCAGGCCCCAGTGCTTGTACATGCGGTAGTGCAGAAAGTACTGGTTGATGGCGGTGAGTTCGTTTTTCAGCTGGGCTTGCAAAAAGCCAATGGCCTTGGGGTCGCCTTTCATGGTGGGCTCCTTCTCGGTGTGTCAGTGGTCGATGGGTCTATTGTCGGGGTGAATCGGCGATGCGCCAAACAGGCGAGACACTAATCCCCGCCGCAGCGTTCTGGCTGCGTTTAAGGTTGAGTTGTGTTCGCATTTGACAGTGCCTGCCCGCACCTGCATGATGCGGCCTTGTCGAGAAGCAAGGCAGTTGTCACACGACTGTGCTAACTTGCAGAGGTGGTGCGCAAACTGCTGTGCGGCCTTGCAAATTCGGCAATCGTCCCTATTGAAGAAGTACGACAGCTTAGGAACTTTTAAAATAGCTTTTGTACATTAAAACGATCAATTCAATTGATTGGATTAATAAAGCAGATTTTCCTACACTAACCCCTGTCAAGCAATTTTTACCACTAGAAGGAAACAGCAATGTCCCTGATCAATACGCAAGTCCAACCCTTCAAGACCACTGCTTTCGTGCAGCGCGCTGGCGCCGCCAAGGGCGAGTTTATCGACGTGACCGAAGCCGACCTGAAGGGCAAGTGGTCTGTCGTGATCTTCATGCCAGCCGCTTTCACCTTCAACTGCCCTACCGAAATCGAAGACGCAGCCAACAACTACGCCGAGTTCCAGAAGGCTGGCGCAGAGGTCTACATCGTCACCACCGACACGCACTTCTCGCACAAGGTGTGGCATGAAACCTCCGACGCCGTGGGCAAGGCCCAGTTCCCACTGGTTGGCGATCCTACGCACCAGCTGACCAACGCCTTTGGCGTGCACATTCCTGAAGAAGGCCTGGCACTGCGCGGCACTTTCGTGATCAACCCCGATGGCGTGATCAAGACCATGGAAATCCATTCCAACGAAATCGCCCGTGACGTGTCGGAAACCCTGCGCAAGCTCAAGGCTGCTCAGTACACCGCTGCTCACCCAGGTGAAGTGTGCCCCGCCAAGTGGAAAGAAGGCGAGAAGACCCTGGCTCCTTCGCTGGACTTGGTCGGCAAGATCTGATCGATCTCACACCGCTACAAAATAAGTAGCTTCAGACGCCCGGGTGCCTGGCGCCCGGGCATTGTTTTTTTCAAAAACTAGAAAATTCAGTCGTTACAAAGTCAAAAGGAAGATCCATGCTCGACAACACCATGAAAGCACAATTGAAAGCGTACTTGGAGCGTCTGACCAAGCCCGTCGAGCTGGTGGCGGCCTTGGGCGATGACGAAAAGTCGCAGGAAGTGCGCGAGCTGCTCGCGGACATCAAGGAACTCAATGACAAGATCACCGTGGTCGAGAAGAAGGACGGCGACGAACGCAGGCCTTCGTTTCTGATCACCAACCCAGGCGTGGATACCGGCGTGCGTTTTGCCGGCGTGCCATTGGGCCACGAATTTACCTCGCTGGTGCTGGCGTTGCTGCAAGTGGGTGGCCACCCATCGAAGGAATCTGCAGATCTGCTGGAGCAGGTCAGGAACATCGATACGCCACTGCACTTCGAGACCTACTACTCGCTGTCGTGCCACAACTGCCCGGATGTGGTGCAGGCACTGAATCTGATGGCGGTGCTCAACCCCAAGATCACGCACACTGCGATCGACGGCGGCATCTTCCAGAAGGAAGTGGAAGCGCGCGAAGTGATGGCGGTGCCTACCGTTTTTGTCAATGGCGAACGCTTTGGCCAGGGCCGCATGGAGCTAGCCGAGATCGTGGCCAAGGTGGACACGGGTGCTGCTGCCCGCGAAGCTGCCAAGATTTCTGCCAAGGAAGCCTTTGATGTGCTGGTGGTGGGTGGTGGCCCCGCCGGCGCGGCTGCAGCCATCTATGCCGCCCGCAAGGGCATCCGCACCGGCATCGCGGCCGACCGCATTGGCGGCCAGATGCTCGATACCGTGGATATCGAGAACTTCATCTCGGTCAGCAAGACCGAAGGTCCGAAGCTGTCTGCGGCGATGGAAAACCATATCCGCGACTACGAGGTGGACATCATGGCCTTGCAGACTGCCAAGCGGCTCACGCCTGCTGCGCAGGAAGGTGGCTTGATCGAGATCGAGACGGAATCGGGCGCCAAGCTCAAGGCCAAGACCGTGATTCTCTCGACCGGCGCCCGTTGGCGCAACATGAATGTGCCTGGTGAAGACAAGTACCGCACCAAGGGTGTGACGTACTGCCCGCACTGCGACGGCCCGCTGTTCAAGGGCAAGGATGTGGCCGTGATCGGCGGCGGCAATTCAGGCATTGAGGCGGCCATCGATCTGGCTGGTGTCGTCAAGAGTGTCACGGTGCTGGAATTTGCTGCGGAGCTGAAGGCCGATGCCGTGCTGCAGAAGAAGCTGGCGACCTTGCCGAACGTAAAGGTGATCCTGAACGCCCAGACCACGGAAGTGAATGGCGACGGCAAGAAGGTGACTGGCCTCACGTACAAGGACCGCACCAACGACGAGATCAAGCAGGTTGCGCTCGAAGGCATCTTTGTGCAGATCGGTCTGCTGCCCAATACCGATTGGCTCAAGGGCACGGTGAACCTGACGCGCTTTGGCGAGATCGAGATCAATGCCAAGGGGGAAACCAATCTGCCTGGTGTGTTTGCTGCCGGTGATTGCACGAACGTGCCGTTCAAGCAGATCATCATTGCCGCAGGTGCCGGTGCCACGGCGGCGTTGTCGGCCTTTGATCACCTGATTCGGCACTGAAATGGCTGCTGGCGCGCTTGACCGGTAAGTACCAGTTGCTATCAAAGCAATACTGAAATCTCCCGTAAATGCAAAGAGGACTGCCTGGCAGTCCTCTTTTTTGTTTGCCTCTGTTGCCGAACTCGATCGGCATCAAAAAACGGCCCGAAGGCCGTTTGTGGGAGTGGCGGAATGCCGATCAGCCCTGCTTGCCGATGAGCAGGTATTCCATCAGGGCCTTTTGCACATGCATGCGGTTCTCGGCCTCATCCCAGACGACGGACTGCGGGCCGTCGATCACGTCGGCCTGCACTTCCTCGCCTCGGTGAGCGGGCAGGCAATGCATGAAGAGGGCATCCTTCTTGGCAATCGCCATCATCTCCTGATCCACGCACCAATCGGCAAAGGCCTTCATGCGCTTCTCGTTCTCTTCCTCATAACCCATGCTGGTCCACACATCGGTGGTGACAAGGTCTGCATCCTTGCAGGCATCCATCGGGTTGCTGAAGATTTTGTAGCAATCCTTGCTGTAGGGACGGCCGCTGAAGGCCAGTTCTTCATCGATCTCGTAGCCGCTGGGTGTGCTGACGTGCACCTTGAAGCCCAGCAGGTTGGCGGCTTGCAGCCAGGTATTGGCCATGTTGTTGCCGTCACCCACCCAGGCTACCGTCTTGCCCTGGATGGAGCCGCGATGCTCGATGAAAGTGAAGATGTCGGCCAGGATCTGGCAGGGGTGGAACTCATTGGTCAGGCCGTTGATCACCGGCACGCGCGAGTGCGCGGCAAAGCGCTCGATCTTTTCCTGGCCGAAGGTGCGGATCATCACCAGATCGGTCATGCGGCTGATGACGCGCGCGCTGTCCTCGATGGGCTCGGCGCGGCCCAGCTGGCTGTCGCCGGTGGTGAGGTGCACGACGGAGCCGCCCAACTGGTACATGCCCGCCTCAAAGCTCACGCGCGTGCGCGTGCTGGCCTTTTCAAAGATCATGGCCAGCGTGCGGTCGGCCAAGGTGTGGTGGGTGACATAGCCCTTGAACTTCTGCTTGATCAGCGCAGCACGCTTGAACAGGTATTCATACTCATCGGCCGTGAAGTCTTGGAATTGCAGGTAATGTTTCATAACGCTCGGGTCTTGTCTGTAGAGCTTATGCAAACAGAGAGGTGCAGCGGGCCTTCCTATTGGCAGCCTGCCGGCCTGATCCGAATTTGCATAAGCCGTGGTTTACTTGCCAGCCAGGAATGCCTTGACCAGCGGAGCCAGCTTGGCGACGATCTCGTCGGCTTCCGCTTCCGTCAGGATGAGGGACGGCACGAGGCGGATCACGGTGTCGGCGGTCACGCTGAACAGCAGGCCTGCCTCCTGCGCTCCGCGGGTGATCAGCTCGCCACAGGGCTTGTTCAGCTCCACGCCGATCATCAGGCCCTGGCCGCGCACTTCGACGAAGCCTTCCGTACCCGCCAGCGCCTTGTTCAGTGCGGCCTTCAGATAGTCGCCGACCTTGGTGGCGTTGTCCAGCAGCTTCTCTTCTTCCATGATGCGGATGGTTTCGACGCCAGCGCGCATGGCCAGGGGGTTGCCGCCGAACGTGGTGCCATGGTTGCCAGGCTGGAACACCTTGGCTGCCTTGGGGCCCGCCACCACTGCTCCGATCGGCACACCCGAGCCCAGGCCCTTGGCCAGCGACATCACATCGGGCACGATGCCGGCCCACTGGTGGGCAAACCATTTGCCGGTGCGGCCCATGCCGGCCTGGATTTCATCCACCACAAACAGCCAGTCCTGGGCATCGCACAGCTCGCGCACCTGCTTCATGAAGTCGGCGCGCATGGGGTGCAGGCCGCCTTCGCCCTGGATGGGCTCCATCATCACGGCAACGATATTGGGGTTGCCTTCGGTTGCCTCTTTCAATGCCACAAAATCGTTGGCAGGCACGCGCAGGAAGCCATCGAGCAGCGGGCCAAAGCCATTGCGCACCTTGGGGTTGGCCGTGGCACTCATCGTGGCAATGGAGCGGCCGTGGAAAGCGTGGTCAAAAACCACGATGACCGGCTTTTCGATGCCCTTGTCCACGCCATACTTGCGGGCGATCTTGATCGCCGCTTCATTGGCTTCCAGGCCGGTGGAGCAGAAGAAGGCGTTGGTCATCTTCGAGCGCTCGACCAGCAGGGCGGCCAGCTTTTCCTGACCCGGCACGTAGTAGTAGTTGCTGGTGTGGATCAGCTTGGTCATCTGGTCATGCAGGGCAGCTACCAGTTTGGCATGGTTGTGTCCCAGCGTGTTGACGGCGATGCCGCCCAGTGCATCGAGGTATTCCTTGCCGTTGACATCCCACACGCGCACGCCCTGGCCTCGCTCCAGTGCGACTGGCACGCGGCCATAGGTAGTCATCACATGGGGCTCTGCAGGCTTGACGATGTCGGTCATGGGAAATCTCCACAAAAAAGTAAATAAAAACTCCACAGATACCCGCTAAAGTGGCAGGGCATCGGGTGGAAAGGCCATTCTAGGGGCTGGGCGGTACACCACTAGTGAAGAATGTGCATCACTGCATTGCGCAAGCGATCTCTTTGTGAAATATACGCTTTGCGTTGAAGAGTGGTGCACGAAATGGGCCGGCTGTGTAGTGTTTTCAGGATTCTGTGCCCGGTATCCTGTTGCTCTGCCTCAATTGCGTGAATTTGCGGCAAAACTATGCTGTCTGCGCATTTCATGATGTTTTGAAGTTATAGGCTCTGCGTGCTTATCTCTTATATAAGAGTTAAAATGCTGGTTTGGCCTCGGGCAGTGATCCTCCTGGAAGGCCGTTATCAGAGGTTTCCGTCACATGGTTTCTCCGTCGTCTCAAGAGGTTTTCATTTTGGGCATCACCCAGGGTGGAAGGACATTTCGCCCCAGCGACTGGGCGGAGCGCCTGGCAGGGGTGATGAGTCAGTTTCGTCCGGGTGGCGCGCGTCCCGGCAGCCATCTGGGCTATTCGCCCTGGTGCATTCCCACCACGATGAATGGCGCCAAGTGCGTGGTGGTCAAGCGCGAGTTGCAGGCCCATGAGCCGATGGCCTGGGACTTCGTGATGAATTTCGCCCGCGACAACGATCTGCAGACCACCGATGCCTGTCTGATCCCGGATGCTTCAGCATCGGCTCCCGCTACCAAGGCCTGATTCTCAGGCCTTCTTTTTTGGGTGCGGGAGACTGGCGGAGGGAATCCAGTGACCGGGTGAAGAAGCGCGGAATGCTATTGTTTTTGATGATGCAGGCGGTTTTTGGCGTGCGCTGGCGTATATTTTTGGTGAGTACGAACGTAAAAAAGCCGTCTTGCGACGGCTTTTTTACTACTGACAGCGCACCCGTTTACAAACGGCGGGCAGGAGGTCTGCCCGTGCGATTGCCTAAATGGATTAGGCGGCCAATGCCAGGGCTTTCACCTTGGCAGCAATGCGGCTCTTATCGCGAGCGGCCTTGTTCTTGTGGAAGATGCCCTTGTCGGCGATCGTATCCAGCACGGACTGGGCCTTTGCAAACAGTTCGGTGGCCTTGGTCTTGTCGCCAGCGGCAACAGCCTTTTCCACGTTCTTGATAGCGGTGCGGTACTTCGAACGCAGCGAGGTGTTAGCGGCGTTCAGCTTGACGTTCTGGCGGGCGCGCTTGCGGCCGGATGCCAAACGGGGGTTCTTCTTGACTGGCTTGGATGCCATGATGATTTTCCTTAAAAGTCTGCGGATGTTGTCAGTGAACCAGCGATTATAGCGGCAATTTACACAGAAATCCAGGTGCCAGTTCAATCCCCTGGCTGGGCACGGCTACACTTTGCGGGTGTCTCTGTTCAAAGCCGCCTCCACCGTCTCCCTGTTCACACTGCTCTCGCGTGTGACAGGCCTTGCCCGCGATCTGCTGATGGCCACCATGTTCGGTGCCAGCGCGCTGACGGATGCCTTCAACGTGGCTTTCCGCATCCCCAATCTGTTCAGGCGCTTGTTTGCAGAAGGTGCCTTCAGCCAGGCCTTTGTGCCGGTGCTGGCCACGACCCTTGCCAAGGAGGGTGAGGAGCGAACGCGCGCCCTGGTGCAGAGCGTGGCAACGGTGCTGTTCTGGATACTGGCGGTGACCTGCGTGGTCGGTGTCGTGGCCGCACCGGCGCTGGTGTGGCTGCTGGCCAGCGGCCTGCGCCAGAACGCACACAGCTATGACGCTGCCGTGCTGATGACGCGCTGGATGTTTCCGTACATCGGTTTCATGTCGCTGGTGGCATTGGCCGCAGGCGTGCTCAATACCTGGAAGCGCTTTGTGGTGCCGGCATTCACGCCGGTGCTGCTCAATGTCAGCATGATCGTGGCAGCCTTGCTGCTGGCACCCTGGCTGGGTGCGCGCGGCGTGGAGCCTATCTACGCCATGGCGGCAGGGGTGATGCTGGGGGGCGTGCTGCAACTGGCCATCCAGTTTCCGGCACTGCGACGCATCGCCATGGTGCCGCGCATTGCCTTCAGGCCATCGGCCATCAAGGCCGCCTGGGCAGACGCTGGCGTGCGCCGCATTCTGACGCTGATGGCTCCGGCCTTGCTGGGTGTCGGGGTGGCGCAGATATCGCTGATGATCAACACGCAGATTGCGTCGTACATGGCAACGGGCAGCGTGACATGGCTGTTCTATGCCGACCGGCTGATGGAGTTTCCCACCGCATTGCTGGGCGTGGCGCTGGGCGTGGTGCTGACGCCCCAGCTGGCTTCGGCAAAGGCGGCAGGCGATGATGCACGCTATGGCGCCATGCTGGACTGGGGGTTGCGCATGGTGGTGTTGCTGGCAGTACCTTGCGCTGCAGCCTTGCTGGCCTTTGCCAAGCCCCTGGTGGCGGTGCTGTTTCACTACGGCGCGCTCAAGGGATCGGATGTCGGGCAGATTGCCCTGGCCTTGCAAGGCTATGGTGTGGGCCTGCTGGCGATGGTGGCCATCAAGGTGCTGGCGCCGGGTTTCTATGCCAGTCAGGACATTCGCACGCCGGTCAAGATTGCCATCTGCGTGCTGGTCATCACCCAGTTGCTGAACCTGGTGCTGGTACCCAGCTTTGCGCACGCAGGTCTGGCCCTGTCGATTGGCCTGGGGGCGATCGTGAATGCGCTGTGGCTGCTGGTGGGGCTGATGCGCCGTGGCAGTTTCAAGCCGCAACCAGGTTGGCTGATCTTCTTTGTCCGGGTGGGGTTGGCTGCCGGCCTGCTGACGATCTTTTTGCTGTGGGGCGCGCATTCCTTCGACTGGGTGGCCCTGGGCAGCGAGCGGCTCAAGCGTGTGGGCTGGCTGGTGCTGTGGCTGGCGGGCTCGGTGGTGCTGTATTTCGGCGTGCTCGCACTGTCGGGCATGAAGCTGCGCAGCCTGCTGCGCCGTTGAAACCCCTCTGGCAACGCATAGGCACATTCACAACAGTTGGTGACAGTTGTCGCCCGGATGTGCCTGCACGATGCTATACATTGAAGCTATGGCGCAAGCAGCGCTGCAGAAGCGCCAGAACGCGGTGATTGCACCAGCGTTGTTGCCGGAGCGCTGCAGCAGGGATGCATATGGACTTCAGCTTTTCGATCCCCACCCCGTTGGAGCATTTCGCGTCGCTGGTACAAAGCGATGACAACTTTCCGCTGCTGGAGGCTGCAGCGGCCATTGCCTGTATCGAATACCCGCAGCTTGACATCCAGCAGGTGGTCAACGAGGTGGATCAGTTGCTCAGCCAACTGCGGGAGAGCCGTGACGCCCACAGCCGCAGCGCCCTCACGCGCCTCAAGGTGCTCAACCACCGCTTCTATGCCGACTGGGGATTTCAGGGCAATCCCAATGATTTCTACGCCCCCGACAACAGCTGCCTCAACGCGGTGCTGCATCGCAGGCGTGGTATTCCGGTGTCCTTGGCGGTAATCTGGCTGGAGCTGGCCTCCGAGTTGCAACTGCCAGCACACGGCATCTGTTTTCCGGGCCACTTCCTGCTCAAGGTCAGTGTTGCGGAAGGGCAGATCGTGCTCGATCCGCTCTCGGGGCAATCGTTCTCCAGTTCCATGCTCGCCGAAATGCTGGAGCCCATGCAAAAGGCGTATCACCGTGTCGACGAGGATGATGTTCCTCTGGGGCTTTACCTGCAGGCGGCGACTTCGCGCGACATCATCGTGCGCATGCTGGCCAACCTCAAGGAGATCTACCGCAGCGACAAGGCCTGGGCCAAGCTGATTGAGGTACAGAACCGTCTGGTATTGCTGCAGCCCACCGAATGGACGGAGTTGCGCGACCGAGGGCTGGCATACGCAGAACTGGGGGTGCATGACCGGGCTCGTGAAGACCTGCAGCAGTACCTCAACCAGACCGGTGTTCCGGAGGATGCCGCCCAGATCCGTGCGGCGCTGCTGGATTTACAACGCATGTAACAAACATCAGTTGTTTGACATGTATTTGTCACTATTTCGTCATACATCGGCGGCAATATAGTGCTCTGAGGCGTTAGCACTACCGAATCAATCCAGGGTGAATGAGGTGGCGCCAGACCATGCGGCCCTGATGGCAGGCCGTGTATTGGCGTGGCCGGTTTTTGCCGGACTTGTCTGCGGACGATGGTTCGGCGGTGGTGTTAGCGGCACTTTTTGAGGAAGAGTTGCTATGAAAGACCGTTTTGGAATTTCGCCCGAAGATGTCATGCACAAGATTGCACGTGACGTCATGGACGATTACGACGAATCCTTGGAGCTGGAGATGGAGGATGGCCTGCTGGGGGCGCCTTTTGCTGCAAGCCTGAGTGAGAACGAATACAAATATTTCCGCGAATTGCTGCGGCTGCAGGGCGAGCTCGTCAAGCTGCAGGACTGGGTGCA
This sequence comes from Comamonas odontotermitis, assembly GCF_040396735.1. Taxonomy (GTDB): domain Bacteria; phylum Pseudomonadota; class Gammaproteobacteria; order Burkholderiales; family Burkholderiaceae_C; genus Comamonas; species Comamonas odontotermitis_C. The sequence goes on along the minus strand of NZ_JBEBNZ010000002.1, from coordinate 179,265 downwards.
GCACACGGGCCAGAAGGTGGTGGTGCTGTTCGAGGGGCGTGACGCCGCAGGCAAGGGCGGCGTCATCAAGCGCATCACCCAGCGCCTGAATCCGCGCGTGGTGCGGGTGGCGGCCTTGCCTGCGCCGAATGACCGCGAGCGCACACAGTGGTATTTTCAGCGTTACGTGGCGCATCTGCCTGCCGCAGGCGAGGTGGTGCTGTTCGACCGCAGCTGGTACAACCGGGCTGGCGTCGAGAAGGTCATGGGCTTTTGCACCAACGAGCAGTACGAGGAGTTCTTCCGCTCGGTGCCCGAGTTTGAAAAGATGCTGGTGCGTTCGGGCATACGCCTTGTCAAATACTGGTTTTCGATCAGCGACGAAGAGCAGCACCTGCGTTTCCTCGGGCGTATCCATGATCCGCTCAAGCAGTGGAAGCTCTCGCCGATGGATCTGCAAAGCCGCGTGCGCTGGGAGGAGTACACCAAGGCCAAGGAAGTGATGCTGGAGCGCACTCACACACCCGAGGCGCCATGGTGGCTCGTGCATGCCGATGACAAGAAGACGGCGCGCCTCAACTGCATCGCGCACTTTCTAAGCCAGATTCCGTATACCGATGTGGATCACGAAAACGTGGTGCTGCCAGATCGCGTGCGCCACCCGGACTACAGCCGCCAGCCGGTGCCGGCGTCCATGTATGTGCCGGAAATCTACTGAGACTGGTCCCTGCGCCAACGCTGTGCAGGCCGCCTGCTGACCGGCGGCTGGCCTCCATGCAATCCAGCATTCAAGCAAAACGCCTCGGTTCCCCGAGGCGTTTTTTTGTGAATGTTATGCTATCTATTCAGTAGCTGTTGGCTTATATCAGACGCGCGGCAAACAGCTCTTTCTTCAGGTAAGCGTAGAACAGCGGGGCGGCCACAAGACCGGCGGGGCCGAAAATGGCTTCGGCCACGAACATCACGGACAGGAGTTCCCAGACGCCCATATGCGTCTTCGCCCCCACCACCTTGGCATTGATCAGGTATTCGGCCTTATGAATCAGCACCAGAAAGGCAAGACATGCCACCGCCGTCAGTGGCGATACCGACAGGCCGACGGTGGTGATGACGGCGTTGCACACCAGGTTGCCGACAATGGGAATCAGGCCGCCAAAGAAGGTCAGCATGATGAGTGCGCCGCTATAGGGCAGGCGCATGTCGAGCAGAGGCAGGATGCCGAGCAGGAAAATGGCGGTCAGCACGGTGTTGAACAGGGCAATCCAGAACTGCGCGGCCACGATCTGGCGGAAGGCATCGCCAAATCGTTGCACCCGCAATTGCAACTGGTGAGCCAGCGGTGCGTGGGAGAGGCGGCCATGGCGCACTGCGGCCAGCGAGCCGATCAACAAGCCGACAAAGACATACAAAAGCCCGGCGAGCCAGGAGCGCCCCATGTTTGCGATGGTGCCGGCCTTGGTGCCCAGGTACTCGGCTGCACGTTGTTGCAGCTCCTGCGCGCCATCGGGCAGCACGTTGGCCAGTTCAGGCGGCAGCTTGCTGCGCAGGTCGAGCAAGGTCTTGGCCATGGATTCCAGAATGTCACGGTACTGCTGCGGAGCGTTGAGCAGATAGCCCTGCGAATGGATCAGGCCCAGGGTGACCAGAACAACCGGCACCACGAGCACGATGGTCACGGCCACATATTCGATCCAGCGGGCCGGCGGCACATGCAGCGACAGAGGCTGGCGGCTTGCCTCGGCAATCTTGCGGACCAGAAACTGGGTGAAGGTGTAGCCCACGCAGGCTGCCAGAAGCCCCACCAGCAGCCCATTGAGCATGATGATGAGCAGCGCAAAGCCCATCAGCAGGTAGGAGGCCAGACGCACGCCCCAGTGCACGGGCGGAGGCCGCCAGGGTTGCGGCGCATCGGCAACACCGCCAGCGGATGGATTGCCCGCCGAAGGGGAGGATGGTGGTGTTGCAGAGTCTTGGCGCATGGCGGCAATCGGTCAAAAAGCAGGCTGGCCTGCAGGACCAGCGCTGCCTGGCATGGCAACCCGGTGGGTTGCCCGCAGGTGGAATGAGCTTAGCGCACCGTGACAGCTGCTTCGCTGCCGCGTGGGCCAATGCTGCCAATCGTCCACACTTGTTCACCAAGTGCGGCAAAGGCGCTCTTGACGGCTTCGGCGCTCTCGGCGGGCACCACCACCACCATGCCGATGCCATTGTTGAAGGTGCGGTTCATTTCGATATCGTCGATACCCGCAGTCTTCTGCAACCAGGCAAACAGCTCCGTCTGGGGCCAGCTGCCCTTGACCAGTTGCGCGCCCAGCCCTTCTGGCAGCACGCGGGGAATGTTTTCCAGCAAGCCGCCGCCGGTGATATGGGCCAGCGCCTTGATGGGATGCTCGGCCAGCACGCTCAGCACGTTCTTCACATACAGGCGCGTAGGCTCCATGATGGCCTGCTTGAAGGGCTTGCCATCCAGCGTGGCGGGCACGTTGCCCTGGCTTTCGGCGCGTTCGATGCACTTGCGCACCAGCGAGAAACCGTTGGAGTGCACGCCGTGCGATGCCAGGCCCAGCACCACATCGCCTGCCTGCACGTTCTGGCCGGTCAGAATCTTGCTTTTCTCGACGGCACCCACGGCAAAGCCTGCCAGGTCGTATTCGCCGTCGGGGTACATGCCGGGCATCTCGGCGGTTTCGCCGCCAATCAGCGCGCAGCCCGACAGCTCGCAGCCCTTGGCGATGCCGCCCACCACGGCGGCAGCGGTGTCGACATGGAGCTTGCCGCAGGCAAAGTAATCCAGGAAGAACAGTGGCTCGGCACCTTGCACCAGCACATCGTTCACGCTCATGGCCACCAGGTCGATGCCCACGGTGTCATGCATGTTCCATTCGAAGGCGAGCTTGAGCTTGGTGCCTACGCCATCGGTGCCGGAGACGAGCACGGGCTCCTTGTAGCGCTTGGGAACCTCGAACAGGGCGCCAAAGCCACCGATGCCGGCCATCACGCCTTCGCGCATGGTCTTTTTGGCCAGTGGCTTGATGCGCTCCACCAGCGCATCGCCTGCGTCGATATCAACGCCGGCATCTTTGTACGAGAGAGGGGTAGAGGTAGTAGAAGAGCTCATGGAGGCAATACAAGGGCAAAAAAGCGGAGCACAACCGCCGCGGGCTGGCCACAAGCTGCGATTCTATGCCGCCCCGTATACCCGAGGGGGCTGAATGCCTGTGGCGCAGGGCGTAAACACCGTCTCGGGGCTCGGATTGCAGTGCCCGGCCGGGATGAATACGGTATTTGTGCCGCCAGGGCTCTGTGTCCGTCTAAAATCAACGGGTTTGCATGCATTGCATATGTGCAGGTTGCGGGTCGTGCTGTCAATGGCCGGTCCGGTCTGGCTGTATTGCATGTGAGTGGTCGCTCATTTACCAACACCTACTGCCCATCCGTACGCAGCCCATGCGTGTCCCATCTGCCCTGATCCATGTTCTGCGCGCCCGCATTGTTGCGTCGTGCGGTGCGGCCACCTGTGCGGGAGGCCTGGCATGAAGCAGATGGCGCTGGATCTGGGCTTGGCCCCTGGGCCCAACCTGCAGCGGTTTTTCCCGGGTTCGAACCAGGCGGCGCTGGAGCATCTGCGTCTGCAGGTGGGTGACGGGTGGGGAACTCCCCGCTCGCCAGTGCCCACTTACCTGTGGGGTGAAATGGGCGTGGGCAAAACCTATCTGCTGCGAGCCGTGGCAGAAACCCTGCGAGAGCAGGGCGCCACGGTGGGCTGGCTGGATGCGAATACCCGCTTTCCCAGCGCGTTCAATGAGCGCTGGTCGGCGGTGATTCTGGATGAGGTGCATTTTTACAACTCCGTCCAGCAGGCGGCGGCATTCAACTGGTTTGTGAATGCCACCAGCCCGGCAACGGGTGCACGGCGCTGGGTGCTGGCGGCAGGCGATGCGCCGCCTTCGGACCTGAAGCTGCGCGACGATTTGCGCACCCGCCTCGGCTGGGGCGAAATCTACCAGCTGCACCTGCTGACCGAGGACCAGCGCCGTGGTGTACTCAAGGACGAGGCGCAGCAGCGCGGCCTGACGTTGCCGGACGATGTGATGGACTATATGCTCAAGCGTTTTTCGCGCGACCTGGGCAGCCTGATGCAGCTGCTGGACCATCTGGACAATTTTGCGTTGCGCAACAAGCGGGCTTTGACGATCCCGCTGCTCAAAGACATGCTGGAGACGGAGTGATGCCGGCTCCAGGCCTAACCGAGAAGAATCGAGAAGATTTGATGAATACCACTGCCGCTGCCAAGCCACGGCTCGCGCTTTTTGACCTGGATCACACCCTGCTGCCACTCGATTCCGACTACGAGTGGGGCGAGTTCACCCTGCGCAAAGGCTGGTGCGACAAGGAGGAGTTCGGCAGCCGCAATGCCGCATTCTTTGCCGACTACCAGAAAGGCACGCTCGACATTCACGAATACGTGCGCTTTGCAACCGAGGCCATCCGCAGGCTGGGCCGCGATGCGGCAGATGCCGCCCACACCGTGTTCATGCGTGAGGTGATCGAGCCTCACATCCAGCCAGCGGCGCGCGCGTTGCTGCAGCAGCACCGCGATGCAGGTGACACCATCGTGATCGTTACCGCCACCAACGAATTCGTGACCCGCCCGATTGCCAAGGCACTGGGCGTGGAGCATTTGCTGGCCGTCAATCTGGAGCGCGATGCCTCGGGCTGGATCACCGGCGAAATTGCAGGCGTGCCCACGATGCGCGCGGGCAAGGTCTCCCGCATGGATGACTGGCTGGCAGAGCGAGGCCTCACCTGGAACACGGTGGACAGCACGTTCTACAGCGATTCGATGAACGATGTGCCGCTGCTGGAAAAGGTCAACACCCCCATCGCGACCAACCCCGATGAACGCCTGCGCAAGCTGGCTGCCGAGCGCGGCTGGCGCATTCTGGATTTGCTGGAGCCCCACGCATGATCAAGAACATCATTGACAAACTGCTGGGCAAGAGTGCTGCCGCCGGCAAGGCCAAGAACCCATTCGGCAAGCGCGAGGAAGTGCCTGTCGAGGTACACCATATCGATCCCAAGCTGGTCGACCGGCGCGCCGTCGATGTCTGCAGCACCTTGAAGGAAGCCGGGTTCGAGGCCTACATCGTCGGTGGCGCCGTGCGCGATCTGCTCCTGGGCCTGCGTCCCAAGGATTTTGACGTGGCAACCAACGCTACGCCCGAGCAGGTCAAGAACCTGTTCCGCCGCGCCTTCATCATTGGGCGGCGCTTTCGCATCGTGCACGTGGTCTACGGCCGCGGCCGCGAGAACGAAGTCATCGAAGTCACCACTTTCCGTGCCTTCCTCGACAGCTCCAAGGCCGAGCAGGTGCAGGGCAATGAAAAAACCAGCAAGGCCGCTCTTGCCGGCATGAAGCTGGCCGTGGATGAAAGCGGCCGCGTACTGCGCGACAACGTATGGGGCCCGCAGAACGAAGATGCGGCGCGCCGCGACTTCACCGTCAACGCCATGTACTACGACCCGCAGACGCAGATCGTGGTGGACTACCACAAGGGCATCCGCGACGCGCAAAAGCTGGTGCTGCGCATGATCGGCGATCCGACCACGCGCTACCGCGAGGACCCGGTGCGCATCATCCGTGCCGTGCGCTTTGCAGCCAAGCTCAGCAAAAAAGGCTTCACCATCGACCCCAAGACGGCCAAGCCGCTGGTCGAGTGTGCGCAGCTGCTGCAGGAGGTGCCCCAGAGCCGCATGTTCGACGAGATGCTCAAGCTGCTGCAGACCGGCCATGCGCTGGCGTCGGTCGAGCAGTTGCGCAAGCTGGGCCTGTCCAAGGGCATCTATCCTCTGCTGGACGTGGTGGTGGATCGGGCCGACCTGCCCTTTGTGCAGGCTGCGCTGATGGACACTGACCGCCGCGTGGCCGAAGGCAAGAGCGTGGCGCCGAGTTTCTTGCTCGCCTGCGTGCTGTGGCAGGACGTGAAGGCGGGCTGGGACGCGCGCCTGGATCGGGGCGAACACCCGTTCCCGGCCCTGCAGGATGCGATTGACGAGGTGTTCAACCTGCGCATTGGCGATGTGTCGGGGCGCGGCAAGCTGGCCGCCGACATGCGCGAGATCTGGGTGATGCAGCCGCGCTTTGAAAAGCGCACGGGCAGCACGCCGTTCGGCATGATCGCGCAGGTGCGTTTCCGTGCGGGCTTTGACTTCCTGCGCCTGCGTGCCGATGTGGACGAGGTGGACGAGATGCTGGCCAACTGGTGGCAGGAGTTCCAGCAGGCCGACGAGGCGCGTCGGGAAGACCTGATCGCCCAGGTGCGCGAAGAGCAGCGTGCCAAACAAAAGGGCGCCACAGGTGCCAAGCGCGGCACCAAAAAGCCGGCCGGCAAGGCCCCGGTGGAGGGCCTGGACGCCAGCGCACTGCAGGCCGTGGCCCAGCAGGCGCTGAATGACGGGGAGGCATTGGACGCACCCGCCAAGAAGCGCCGCCGCCGTCGCCGCAAGCCCGGTGGCGCAGGCCAGGGCAGCAGCGGTGCGGGTGAGTGATTGCTCTTTTATTGATAGCTTGTGGCGCTTTCCATGTATGCGCTACAGCTTGTTTTCATGAGTAATTTTGCATTGCCGCTGGCAGCGCATGCGCAGCAGCAGCCGGATCATGACTGGGCACCTGCTGCGGGGCACTCCGTGCGCGCATGGATCGGTCTGGGCGCCAACCTGGGAGATCGCGGGGAGGCGATGCGGCAGGCGCTTGCGCAACTGGCGGCCATGCCCGGGGTGGCGGTGGAGCGGGTGTCGTCGCTGTACGCCAGCAAGCCGGTGGATTCAGCCGGGCCGGATTATCTCAATGCCGTGGCCCAGTTGGTGACCCGGCTGCCTGCCCATGCATTGCTCCTGGTACTGCAGCAACTGGAGCAGACGGCAGGCCGTGAGCGGCCTTATCGCAATGCGCCGCGCACCCTTGATCTGGATTTGCTGCTGTACGCCAGCCGTGAGACCGTGGTGAACCTGCCCGATCTGCAGGTGCCGCACCCGCGTATGTGGCAGCGCGCCTTTGTGCTGTCGCCGCTGCAGGAGTTGCAGCCTGCATGGGTCAGCGATGCGCAACTGCAACCGCTCCTGGCGCAGGGCGTGGCGCGCGCAGAAGGCCCGGTCTGGGCACTGCCTGCGTAGGTTGCATCAGGAAAAAAAGGCGCCGGGGGTGTCGCAAGAGCGTGGCATTTTCGATGCCCACCCTCTCTGTGCACCCGCAGCGCCTGTCCTGGATGGACGGGTGAGTGGTAGATAACCACATCCCCCCACCATCTTCTCCATCACCGGCGGCCGGGGCTATCAGTCCACCTTGGCGCCGGACATCTTCACCAACGATTCGTACTTGTTGCGCTCGGCAGCCATGAACTTGTCAAACTGCGCAGGCGTGGTGGGCACGGGTTCCGCCATCAGACCTGCAAACTTGGTCTTGGTGGCAGGGTCCTTCAATGCGTCGGTAAAGGCCTTGTTCAGGCGGTTGATGACCTCGGCAGGCGTGCCGGCGGGTGCCACCAGGCCCCACCAGGTATCGATCTCGAAGCCCTTGAGCGTGTTTGCCAGTGGCTGCACGCCCGGAAGCATGGGGCTCTCGTGCAGGCTGGTGACAGCCAGCGCCTTGAGCTTGCCGCTGTGGATGTTGGCCGATGCTGCGGCCAGGTTGTCGATATTGAAATCCACTTCGCCTGACAAGAGGGCCAGCTGCGCGGGGTTGGCGCCGCGGTAGGGAACGTGCACGGCGAAAATGCCGGCCTGGCGCTTCATCATCTCGCCTGCCAGATGGCCTGCGCTCCCGTTGCCGCCGCTGCCGTAGTTCAGCTTGCCAGGGTTCTTCTTGGCGTAGGCGATCAGGTCGGCCACATTGTTGATGCCCAGGCTCTGCGCGCGCTGGGCGTTCATCACCAGCACATTGGGCACGCGCACCATCTGCGTGATCGCGGCAAAGTCCTTGCCGGCGTCAAAAGGCATCTTGCTGTAGAGCCAGGGATTGACGGCATGGGTAGCTGTGGCCGCCAGGCCGATGGTCAGCCCATCGGGCGCCGCCTTGGCAACGATGTCGGCCCCGATATTGCCGCCTGCGCCGGCCTTGTTGTCCACCACCACGGTGCCCAACTGGTCCCGTACCCTCTCGGCCAGGACGCGCGAGGTCACATCCAGCGGGCCGCCGGGGGCGTAAGGCACCACCAGACGGATCACAGGTTCTGCAAATGCGCCTGGCGCTGCCAGGGTGGATGCGGCCAGCACGGCCGACAACAAAAGGTTTCTGCGTTGCATAAGAGTGGTTTGCGGTTTAAAAAAGAGAGCTGCTTGCGGTTGCTGGTATTGGTTTTCGGTGGATTTTATGTTCGAAAATCAATAGAAATATGAATAAGCAGCTATAGTTTTTTTATCAGGCCTTGTTCTGCTTGTCTGCTTCGGTGACAAAGGAGTCGGCATGGAAGGCATCATCGGGCAGGCTGCGCTGTGCAGTAAAGCTTGCGCGGGCCGAGTCCACCACGATGGGCGCGCCGCAGGCATACACCTCGTGGCCTGAGAGGTCGGCAAAATCGTCCAGCACCGCCTGGTGCACAAAGCCGGTGCGGCCGCTCCAGCCATCTTCGGGCAGGGCGTTGGATACCACGGGTACGTAACGCAGGCTGGGCATTTCGGCGCAGCGGGCGTTCACCCACTCGCTCATGTACAGATCCTGCGGCCGGCGGCCTCCCCAGTACAGCACGGCCGGGCGGGTGATGCCCTTGTGCTGCAGGTGCTCGATCAAGGCCTTGATGGGCGCAAAGCCGGTGCCCGATGCGAGCAGCACCATGGGCTTGTCGCTGTCCTCATTGAGGTAGAAGCTGCCAAACGGGCCTTCGATGCGCAATATCTCGCGCTCTTTCATTGCGCCAAATACATGGTCGGTGAACAGGCCGCCGGGGGTGTGGCGAATGTGCAGCTCCAGCCCGGGGCCAGTGTCCTGCTGGTGCGGAGCCACGGCCATCGAGTACGCACGGCGCGCGCCGCCCGCCAGCAGGAATTCGATGTACTGGCCCGCGTGGTAGCGGAAGGTGTCCGCCGCAGGCAACTGCAGGCGCAGCTTGATCACGTCGGGCGAAAGGCGTTCGAGCGTTTGCACCCGCACCGGCATCTTCTTGACCGGGAAGGCGCTCTCATCGGTGACATGGCGCGATTCGATCACCACATCGCTCGTCGGCACGGCGCAGCACGGCAGGATCAGGCCTGCCGCCTCTTCCTCGGCGCTCAGCGCGCGGTCGCTGTGCGGGCCGTGTACGACAGTGCCACTGAGCTTCTTGCACTTGCAGGAGCTGCAGGCGCCGTCCTTGCAGCCATAGGGCAGACCCACGCCGCTGCGGATGGCGGCGGTCAGGATGGCTTCAGAGGCTTGGGTGGCAAATGCGCGTCCGCTGGGGAGAACCGAGATTTGAAACGCGCTGGGAGAAGAGCTCATCGCACCAAAATTCCTTCGACACAAAACAAGGGCGCCCACGAGCGCCCGAACCTGAAATCGTGGGGGATGTTGTGCCCGGCACACCGCATGGACCGATGCGTGGCATGCGCCACGCGGTAGACTGCGGGCCGGATGCGGCCATTGGAGGTGATGGGCCGCATCAGACAGACTGTAAGAGCGTGTTTCTACTCCCCCGAAAAGCTTATTGTGCCCTCAATTCAAAAACCGCAGCGCGTGCGGCGTGTACCACGTGCGCTGCCTTCGCGCTTCAAGCGGCAACGTGTGCTGATCGTTGGCTGCGGCGACGTGGGCCAGCGCGTGGCCCGTCTGTGGCAGCCTGTGGAGCACCGCGTTTCGATGCAACTGGCCGCTGGCGCTCATCTGGTAAGTGCTGAATCATCAAATTTGATAGCAAAAAAAGGTGCGCAGCTCCGTCACCGTCTACCCTTGGTACGGGCGCTCACCTCGTCGCCAGAGAAGTGCGCAGCACTGCGCGCGCAGGGCATTCTGCCGCTGCTGGGCAACCTTGACGATGTGACCAGCCTGCGCCGGCTGGCAGGGCTGGCGCAGCGCGTGGTGCATCTGGCGCCGCCTGCTGCCATCGCATCCGCCGAAGGCGAGGCTGCAGCCAGCGTGCAGGACCGGCGCACCCGCCATCTGTTGCGGGCGCTGGTGCGCCGGGCCCATAGCGCGCCAGCACTGGTGTACGGATCGACCAGCGGCGTGTATGGCGACTGGCAAGGCGCCTGGGTGGATGAGGCCATGCCCCTCAGAGCCACCACGGCGCGTGCGCTGCGGCGGGTGGATGCCGAAAGCCAGTTGCGGAGCTGGGCTCTGCGCTTTCAGCACAGCGGCGTGCGGGTGCATGTGCTGCGTATCCCCGGCATTTACGCAGGCGATCGTGAGGGCGGCACGCCGGTTGCGCGTCTGCTGCGGGGCACGCCCGCGTTGCGGGCAGAGGACGATGTCTTCACCAGCCATATCCATGCGGACGACCTGGCGCGCGCCGTGGCGCTGGCGCTGTGGCGCGGCAGACCACAGCGCACCACCAACGTGGCAGATGATTCCGCCCTGCGCATGGGCGATTATTTCGACCTGGCCGCCGACCTGTGGCAATTGCCGCGCCCGCCGCGCATCAGCCGGGCGGATGCGGCGCTGCAACTCAGCCCTGTGCTGCTGAGCTTCATGAGCGAATCGCGCCATGTGTCCAACCGGCGCATGAAGACGGAACTGGGCCTGAGGTTGCGCTACCCGACGGTGCAGCAAGGCCTGGCAGCGGCATATCTGTTGTCAAAGGATTTGCCAAAAAAATAGCTTCTCGCGCTTTGCAGGTAAGCACAAGAAGCTATCAATAAAGGAGCAATTGCCTTGTCAGCAAGCGGCGCTGCCGCCTTGGCTGCGGCAGTTTCGCGGGTTGACGCTGGGCTGTACGGGGCGGGGGGCTGTCTCGCCAATCTGCCCTCGTGGGTGGGAATAGCCTTGCGAATCCACGCACTTGAACACATCGCAGCGGGTGATGGATGGGGCAGGTTGCACCGGCTGGGGTTGGGGCCGGGGCGGATGGGGGCGCCCGTGGGGATAGCGGTCCCAATAATCGTCGTTGACCACAGTCGTGGAGGGCGCAGGGCGGCTGGCTTCGAGGCGGCCATAGGCGTCAGGGCCCATGCAATCGAGTTCCATCTGGCGCTTTGCGGCATCTAACTGTGCCTGGCTGCCCATGCTACGGTCTGCCGCTGCGGCGGAGGCTGCGGTGTAGCGCTCACGTGACTGGTGGCAGGCTGCCGAATTGGCGTAATCGGGGCGCTGCCTGCCCTGGCTGCGGGCAGCTGCATTCTGGGCCGTGCGCTCGTCGGCTTCGAGCTTTCGCTGTTCCAATTCCTGCTCGCGCCTCTCTGCCTTGGCGCGCAGTGCTTCGCGCTCGCGTGCGCGGTCCTGGGCCAGTTCCTCATCGGTCTTGCGGCGCTCGATCTCGGTGGCGCTGGTACCCCGCGCGCATTCACCGTCGGTATAGGTGACTTTGCCCGTAGCGGGGTCGGTGCAGCGGGTCACCTGCGCCTGCGCGCCATGGGGGCCTGCCAGCCACAGGCCAGTGCCAGCGATGACGGCGAGCGCCCAGCTTCTGATTTGCAAGGCGGCATGCATGGTGCGAGGCGATGCAGAGGGTTGGCGCATGGTCTTCTGAGTTGTCCGTGCCAGGTGATGGGCGGGCAGGGCGCGTCAGCGCTGCCATTGCTGGGGACGGGTCTCCCGGTAGCCCGGCGTGAAGCGGCTGCCCCCGCCACTGGGGCGCGAAGGGCGGGCGCCGCCGCCATCGATGGGGCGTCCGATGTTTGCGCCCGTGCCTGGGGAGACATAGCTGGGGCGGTTGCCATGGTAGGACGGGCGGTCATACCCTCCGTGACCTGGGCGGTAGTAGCCACCGCCGGGGCGGTAGTAAGGCCGTCCGCCGCCATACACATAGGTGGGCGAGCTTTCGATCACCAGCGACGATCCGCCATAGTAGGGATAACCGCTGTAGCCGTAGCCATACCCGCTGGAATAGGTGGAATAGGCATCACCCGTGTAGTAGGCGCCATCGACCGGTGCGACGACGCAGCCTGTCAGCAATACGGCACCGGCGATGGTGGCCATCAGGGTGCCCAGTCGTGCGATAGTCATGTTTCGTTTCTCCTGGTGGTTCGCGGTTGGCAGAACCACAAAATCTGCCGGTGCGGCGGCACGGGTGCCCCGCTGCACCGATTTGCCTGTCAGCAAGGATGGGATGGCACGTTGATGGTGTCGCTGCCCGAGCGGACCTGGTCGCGGTAGCGGGCGCAATCGGCCTGTTGCTGCGAGCTGCCAAAACGATTGCGGTTGTTGTCGCGCTCGCGCTGCTGGCGATCACGGTCACGCTCGCGGGCCTGGCGATCGAGTTCACGGCGGCGGTCTTCATCGCGGGCGCGCTGGTCACGGTCGCGGTCACGCGCCTGGCGGTCACGGTCGCGTTCCCGCTCACGGGCCTCGCGTTCACGTTCGCGCTCGCGTTCGGCGCGCTGGCGATCGCGGTCACGTTCGCGGTAGTAGCGGTCGTCGTAATAGCCGTCGCGTACATAGACGGTATCGCCAGGGCGGTTGTAGCCATAGCCATAGCCGCCATCCCCGTAGTAGCCATCGCTGCCGGTGGCAACACAGCCAGTGGCGGCGAACAGCGTACCGGCAATGGCAGCCACGCTCAGCAAATGACGACGATTCATAGTTTTGAGACCTTTCATGCGGACAAGGGCAGAGGCATTCACTGGTGTGAGACGGCCCCTCAACCCTGCTAAATACCTCCATGCTAACTGCTGGGTGCGAGGTGTGGCGAACATTCGCCCATGTATGTAAATACGCTTGAACGCCTCAGGGGGTTGACCCCTGCCCCCGTGGAATGGATGGTTTTGCCTATCTTTACAGAAAACAGCGCGTAGCGGATTGCCTACAGATAAGACGGGTTCGCGTTGGTTCAATCATTGTTGATGCTCAAAAATCACAGGATGGGCCACGACGCGGCCAACGGCGATGTTGCAGAGCAGCATTTCGTGCCGCAGCTTGGGGCGCGCGGCTTATATGCGATTTCGTCCGGGCTGTGTCGCTTTTTTTACAGGAATTCTCCTAATATCGGTGCAGGGCTTTGCGGGACAAGAATCTGGTTCACGCGATCAAAGTCTGCGCAGGCGGTGGCATGGTGCCATCGGTGTGGTGCAGCGGGGGATGGCGATCTACTACAGATGATGGAGTACTACGCAATGGACAAAGGTATCAAAGCAGCAGTGGCAATGGTGGTGGCCGGCATGGCAGTTGCTGCTGGCGCGCAGGAGGTGGTGAAGATCGGTACGATGAGTCCGCTGTCCGGCCCACAGGCCCACTACGGCAAGGACAATGTCACCGGCGTGCGTTTCGCCGTGGATGACTTGAACGCCAAGGGCGTGACGATTGGTGGCAAGAAGATCAAGTTTGAAGTGGTGGCCGAAGACGATGCCGCCGATCCCAAGCAAGGCACTGCTGCCGCACAGAAGCTGTGCGACGAGAAGGTGGCTGCCGTGGCCGGTATCCTGAACTCGGGCGTGGCCATTCCGTCGTCCAAGATCTTCAACGATTGCGGCGTGCCGTTCATCACCGGTGCGGCTACCAACCCTGAGCTGACCCGCCCCGCATACCCAGGCGTGTTCCGTATCATCGCCAACGACAACGCGCTGGGCGCTGCGCTGGCAGGCTACGCAGCCAATACGCTCAAGCTCAAGAACGTCGCTGTGATCGACGACCGTACCGCCTACGGCCAGGGCCTGGCCAACGTGTTCAAGAAGGACGCGGAATCCAAGGGTGTCAAGATCGTTGCTTCCGAATTCACCAACGACAAGGCCACCGACTTCATGGCAATCTTGACATCGATCAAGGCCAAGAAGCCCGACGCGATCTTCTACGGCGGCATGGATGCACAAGCCGGCCCCATGCTGCGCCAGATGGTGCAATTGGGCATGACCAATGTGAAGTTCTTCGGTGGCGACGGCATCTGCACGGCTGAGCTGGCCAAGCTGGCCACCGGCACCAAGACGCTGGAAAACGTGGTGTGCGCTGACGGCGGTGCTTCGCTGGCCAAGATGCCCGGCGGTGTCGAGTGGAAGAAGCGCTACGACGCGAAGAACCCTGGCGTGTTCCAGGTCTACAGCCCGTACTTCTACGACGCGACCATGCTGATCGTCGACGCGATGCAGCGCGCCGATTCCACTGATCCCAAGAAGTACCTGCCTGAACTGCGCAAGTCCGAGTACAACGGCGTGACCGCCAAGATCGCCTTCCAGGACAACGGCGAGCTGAAGGTGCCTCTGTACACGCTGAGCCACTACATTGCCGGCAAGAAGACGCCTATCGGCGAATAAAGCTTTCTGGCACCATGAACCCACACAACCCGCTTCGGCGGGTTTTTTGTTTCTACCGGGGAATGGCTGCTTTGGCATGCATAAAACCCGCGTGACAGTGGCTGCATGCTGCGCACCCTACAATGCCGGTGTCATTTCTCGGAATGAACAACATTCTCAGGGCGGGGTGCAATTCCCCACCGGCGGTATCTGTGGCCAGCAACCTGCTGGACTGCAGCAGCCCGCGAGCGCCTGGGGGCCTGCATGGTCACCAGGGTCAGCAGATCTGGTGAGATGCCAGAGCCGACGGTCACAGTCCGGATGAAAGAGAATCGCGTGCGCTCCATGGCGCCTGCATTGCCGCTGTGCGGCCGTGCAGGTGTGTGTTGCGTTCGCGTGCCCTGATTCAGGTCAATTTATTGGATACACACCATGAATCAGATGTCCCCCATTTCCTATTCCATCGGCAAGGCCCAGAGGCTGGCAATCGTCAGCGCGCAGTGGCATGCCGACATCGTGCACCAGGCGCGCGATGCGGCTGTCGCCCAACTGGCCGAACTCGGTTGGCAAAAAGACCAGATCGATCTCATCGATGTACCTGGCGCCTTCGAGATTCCGCTGGTGCTCAAGCGCCTTGCAGAGACCGGCCAATACGCGGGCCTGATGGCCTGTGGCCTGGTTGTCAATGGCGGCATCTATCGCCACGAATTCGTGACGACAGCGGTCATTGATGGCCTGATGCGTGTGCAGATGGATACGGGTGTGCCCGTGTTCTCGGCCGTGCTGACCCCGCGCGATTTCCACGACTCGCAAGAGCACCACGACTTCTTCCACCAGCATTTCATCAAGAAAGGCACGGAACTGGCCCGGGCCTGTGCCGCAACGGTTCAACTGCACCGTTCGCTGGAGGTGCAGCAAACCCACAGGCCACAGCCTTTGCACAGCCTGGCGGCGTAAGCCGGATCAGGCCTCTGCGTGCTGAGAGCCCATTGCAGTGCTTGTGAATCAAGCGCTGCAATGGGCTTTTCTGTACCGGCAGGTAGCGCTCAAGATGGATGCCGTCTTCCATTACAAGCCCATTTATGCTGTGTTGCTTTTACCGCAAATTCTCCAGCGGGGATTTTTCGCACCATTACGGGGAAAAACAATTTTGCATTTCTTTTCCTGAGGATCTTTTGCCAATTGATCCATCGCAATAGGCAATGGGGTGGCGTAAATCAATAATAAAACTTTACAGGAAGAGAAGTATGAATGGTAAATTTCTAGCAGTTTTAATTATTGGTTCCACTCTGGCAGGCGGTGTCGTCAAGGCCGAAGAAAATCCCCTGGGCCCGCTTGCAAAAATGGTCGGTGTTTGGGAAGGCGATAAAGGCAATGATGTTGCTCCAGCACAAAAATCGAGTGGTGCTATTGGCGCCCCCGCTGTGAGTCCCTACTTTGAGCGCATCTCCATCGTACCTGGAGCAGGAGCCACCAATGCCAGCGAGCAGGAACTTGTCACGGTGCAATACCACCAGGAAGTATTCCGAAAATCAGACAAGCAGAAATTTCATGACCAGGTTGGTTATTGGATTTGGGATAAAAAATTCAACACAATCCTTCACTCGTATTGCGTGCCCCGCGCGGTTTGTATTACTGCCGAAGGTAAATTGGAAGATCCGAATAAATTTGAAGTCGGCACCGACCGGGCAATTGCCGAAAGTATATTCATGAAAAACAATGGCACCACCCGTATGTTCAATATGTCCATGGCAGTCAATGGCGATGACATGAAATATAACCAGGTGACATTAACTACCATTTACGGCAAAGACTTCAGCCATTCGGATAGCAATACGCTCAAGCGCGTGAAGCAATAAGAGCCATCCACACCACCCGGCAAATCGCAGACATGCGTCGGGGAAGAGGCGCCGGGTTGTGCCGGACGAGGCTACGGGCAATACAAACCTGCCACAGGGCTTGGCGCCCGCGGCCAAGCGCCCCCGGCCAAGCGCCCCCGGTCAAGCGCCCCCAGCTTGGCGCCCCCAACATAGCAACGGCATATCCAGACGGGTCGTGGCGGGCCTGATCCCAGGCAAAGCCACTCCCCGTCAGGGAATGTGAATCGGGCCATTGCTGCGCCCCGGCACAGACGAGGAGCATCGCCCCGACGCATTCTGTCGGCACACCTCGAATGGCTTTTGTGGGAGATGGAGGAAGCATTCATATGGCTGGTGGTCCACCCACACGGGGCTGTAGGGGCCAAGCTCCTGCCTGATTCCAGCCACAACGCACTCGGAAAAAAAGCGATGCCCGTGCTCAGGTCAGTGAAGAAGCGGTCGCCAATGGCATCTTCTTTCTGCTGCAAGCAGGTATTTGATGGAGGCCGGGCCAGTCAACTTCCCATAGCGTGCAGTCGGTGGAAAGCAATTTTCGCAGCCAGTTGCACAACCTCGCCATGCGCGCCGGCGATCCGATTGGGATAATGACCGTTATCAAGATTGTTGGCGCCGCAGGCGCCGCCCAGGCCCGAGGAGCCTCATCGCATGCGATTTTCGCCCTTTCCCGAGGATGGCCCCGAGAAACCGCATTCGACAGTTCCAACGGGACCGAGTCGGGAGCGGCGCAGAATTCTGCGGGCCTGCATCTGGCTGGCTGCCGGGTACTGTGTGGCCATCATTTTCCTCACGACGGTGATGCGTGGCTTTCTGGGGGGCGAGCGTTACGAGCTGACTGCCGCCCGAATGACGTTGTTCGCGCTTGCGCCGGTCTTGATCATGGCCGTTTCGCTGGCCTTGCTGTGGAGCAGGAGCCGCAGCCTTCGCTCGATGGCCGCCCAGTCCGTCGCACTGTCGCTGGGGGCGGCATGCATTTTTGGCCTGATGGACCAAAGCCTCAACGTGTATGAATCATCGCAAGCTGCGTTCGACCTGCGCGATTTCAGCTACAACATGCTGTACGGTTCGGCACTGGTCTTTGGCTGGTGCTGCCTGTTGGTGGCTTATCTCTTCAGCGCTGACCTGATGGAGCGCGAGCGGCGCATGCATGCCTGGCGCGAAGAGGCGATGAATGCCCAGATGCGCGCACTGCGTTACCAGATCAACCCGCATTTCTTGTTCAACACCATGAACGCGCTGGCGGGGTTGATGGAGGAGAGGGCTGTGGACCAGGCACGGACGATGCTGCTGTCTCTATCGAGCTATCTGCGTGCCACGCTTACGCTGGATCCTTCTGCGGATATTCCTCTAGGGGAGGAAGTTGCGATGCAGCAACGGTATCTGGATATCGAGCAAGAGCGGTTTTCTGATCGCATGCGGGTGAGCATCGATGTGCCTGTCTCACTGGGGAATACGCTGGTGCCTGCACTGGTGCTGCAGCCTCTGGTGGAAAACGCGGTCAAGCACGGTGTCTGCAGCATGCCCGGGCTGGTGGAGATTGCGGTGAGCGCGCGCGTGGCCGAAGATCGGTTGCTGCTGGTGGTGGAAAACGACTTCTGTCCTTCGGCAGGTCGAAGCAGCCATGGCACAGGCATTGGCCTCAGAAATGTGCGTGAGCGTATCGCGCTGCAATTTCCTCAAAGGGCCGCACTGACCACGGAAACCGTGGATGAGGGGCGGCGGTTTCGCGTCACGGTCTGTCTGCCTCTGCGATGGGGTTGATGCAGTGAGCGCAGACGGTTTTGCTGGAGAGGCAAAGAGGGCTTTTGTGCACGCCACGGGTGCCACGGTCATTTTTTGGCACACTGGCGAGCCGTTTTCCGCTTCGGCGCAGCGGCTTTTTCATCGCCAGGCAGCCCTTGGAAGGGCGACTGTCGCGCAAGGCGGGCAGGTTGGCGAACCCCTTTTGCAATGACTGAATCTTCTTCTTTGACCCGCCAGCAAGCCTGGCTGGGTGTGATCGCCCTGGCCATGGGCGCCTTTGTTTTCAATACCAGCGAATTTGTACCGGTGGGCCTGCTGAGCGACATTGGCGCGAGCTACGGAATGACCACCGAGCGCGTCGGCCTGATGCTGACCATCTACGCCTGGATCGTTGCCCTCACTTCCTTGCCCTGCATGCTGCTGACCAAGAATGTCGAGCGCCGCAAGCTGTTGATGGGTGTGTTTGCCTTGTTCGTTGTCAGCCACGGTGTATCTGCCATTGCCTGGAACTACCCGGTACTGCTCGCAAGCCGCATGGGCATTGCGCTGGCGCATGCGGTGTTCTGGTCCATCACCGCGTCTCTGGCCGTGCGCATTGCACCCGAGGGCAAGAAGCCCCAGGCACTGGGCTTGCTGGCCACGGGAACGACCCTGGCCATGGTGCTCGGCATTCCGCTGGGCCGCGTGGTGGGCGAAGCCCTGGGCTGGCGCACCACCTTTGGCGGCATCGGCCTGGTTGCCCTGGCGGTGATGCTGGTGCTGTGGCGCCTGCTGCCATTGCTGCCCAGCGAAAACGCAGGTTCGGCCCGGAGCATTCCGATGCTGCTCAAGCGCCCGGCCCTCTCCGCTACCTACGCGCTGCTGATTGTGATGGTGACCGCGCAGTTCACCGTGTACAGCTATATCGAGCCCTTGATCCAGCGTGCTGCGGGCCTGTCCAATGATGTGACCACCTGGGTCCTGTTGCTGTATGGGGGCATGGGCATTGTGGGCAGTGTGCTGTTCGGCGCAATAGGCCTGCGCTGGCCGCGCGGTTTTCTGTTGGCGGCCATGGCGGTGCTGACGGCCTGTCTGTGGCTGCTGCTGCCCAGCACGCAATGGCCGCTGGCACTGTATGCGGTGTGCGCAGTGTGGGGGGTGTCCATGCTGTGCATGGTGCTGCCGCTGCAGGCCAAGGTGCTGCGCCTGGCCTCGGACGCCACCGATGTGGGCATGTCACTGTTCTCGGGCCTCTTCAACGTCGGGATTGGCGCAGGCGCCTTGCTGGGTAGCCAGATCGGTACGCACTGGGGCCTGCAGTACCTGGGGCCCGTGGGCGGCGGCATTGCCGTGGCGGGTGTGCTGTGGTGCGCTTTTGCCAGCTGGTACTGGGTGGGCACCTTCGCGCCAAAGCCGCAGCGTTGAGCTAACTCCTGATATTCTCCGGCACCACCAGCTTTCGCGCTTTGCGTGCCAGGTCGATGAAGGCGCGCGCAGCGGGCGAGAGCCTGTCAAAGTGCAGGGCGGCCAGCGCAATTTCCCGGCGGCGGGGCGGCTCCAGGCTGCGGTAGGCGACGCCATCCGGCGCCTCCGGCAACGCCAGGCGGGCCGCGATGGTGACCGCATTGCCTTGCGCCACAAAGCCCATCATTGAGCTGAGCTGCTCGAACCGAAACAGGGTTCTGGGCACCGCGCCTTCGCCCGCCAGAAAGGCGTCGATGTACGGGCCAGAGCCCGCAGAGGTGCGGATGAATGGCAAGCCATGAAAATCCATGGCGGAGATGGCAGCCTTGCGGGCCAGGGCATGTGTGGCGGGCAGCACGGCCACCAGTTCGTCTTCTGCCAGGGGCAGGGTGTCGAAGCGCTCGTCGGGCAGCACCACAAAGCCCAGCTCTACACGCCGCTCCAGCAGCCATTGCACCACTACGCTGTCTTGCGCTTCCTCAATCTGCACTTCGACGAATGGATGGGCCTGCTGGTAGCGCGCCATGAGCCCGGGCAGCAGCTGCAGCGATGAAGTGGCACCAAACGAGGCAATGCGCAGGGTTCCGCGTGCAATGCCGCGCTCCGCAAGCGCCTCCTGCTGCAGGGCATCTTTTTGCTGAAGAATGTCGTTCGCACGGGTGAGCAGCCGGGCACCCACCTTGGTCAAGTTCGCAGCAACTCCGTCGCGGTCGAACAGGCTGGCACCCCATTCCGTCTCCAGTTGCTTGATGGCATGGCTCACGCCGCTCTGGGTAATGCCCAGCGCGGCGGCAGCGCGGGAGAAGCTTCCCATTCGGGCCAGCATCGAGAAGATTTCCAGTTGTGCGAATGTCATGAGTGTTTGCTCATTTGATGATGAACGTCAATAAGCGGATAGTAACGCCTCATGAACGCATCACGGTATTCCACACACTGGGGTTTGGTTGGCATGGCTGCCTTATGGGGCGCTTCCTGGCCCTGGGGGCGCATAGTCGCGCAGTCCATGCCGCCGCTTGCTGCAGCCAGCTTGCGGTTTCTTCTGGCCAGTGCAGTGCTTTTGCTGTGGCTGCACCGCAGCGGGCGCACAGGCGCACTGCGCGTCCTTGGCGCGCGGCAGTGGATGGGGTTGGCATGCGCTTCCGCCGTGGGCGTGCTTGGTTACTCGGTGTTCTTCATGCTGGCGCTTCAAACAGTGCCAGCGGGAAAGGCGGCGATGGTGGTGGCCCTCAACCCGGTACTGACCATGCTTTTTGCCGTGCTGCTGTTTCGTGAAGCTGTCAACACGCCCATGTGTCTGGGCCTGGTGCTGGCCGTGACAGGTGCGTTGTATGCACTCAGTGGCGGATCTCTGTCTTTGTTGCAGTCTCCGACCGCTGGTGCGGGGGAGTTGCTGCTGCTGGGCTGCGCGGCCTGCTGGGTGGCCTATACCTTGATGGGGCGGATGGTGCTGGCCCGTGTCGATCCGCTCACCACCACGACCGTGACTGCGGCCATCGGTGCCGGGCTGCTGCTGACAGCAAGCCTGGCCCTGGAGGGGCCTGCGGCGTGGGGGAGGTTGGCAGACGCGCCTGTCCAGGCGTGGTTCGGCATTGCGGCGCTGGCTTTCGGCGCCACGGCGCTGGCCTACGCCTGGTACCTGAACGGTGTGAAGGCGCTGGGAGCCGGAGCCGCCGCAGCCTATATGGCGCTGGTGCCCTTGTTTGGCATGGTTTTTTCCAGTCTCTGGCTGAACGAACCCTTCACCGCATCGCTGCTCCATGGCGGCGCCTTGGCCATCCTGGGCATGCTGTTGATGAACTGGGGCCGCCACCGGATGGAAAGACGCGCCGCAGGGCTTGCGCGGTAGCGCACAGGGACCATTAGAAGGTGTTTACGATCTCTACACGCGAGGAGATCGTAAGGCACGTTCTTCCATGGCCAGCGGCGCAAAGTGAGCCTGCAGTGCCGCCAGTGCCAGGCGCACACGCGCCGGCAGGGCGTGCCGCTGGGGCGTGATGGCCCAGATGTCCAGGCTGCCGCAGTCCCAGTCGGGCAGCAGGCGCAGCAACTGGCCGCTCTCCACGGGCTCGGCAACGTCCAGCGAAAAGAGCTTGGCCAGGCCCAGGCCTTCGCTGCACAGCTGCTGCAGGCCCTGTTGCTGGTTGCAGATGATGCGCGGCGTGGTCTGCAACTGTGCGACAGCGCCCGTGGCAGGGTGCTGCAGGCGCAACTCGGTCACCAGGGCTTTTCCGGTGTTGCGCACGATCCACGGCAGGGCTCCCAGCTGCCGAGGTTGCTCGGGCAACTGGGCCTGCGGGCCCAGCAGGATGGGCGCTGCGCAGATCCACCAGGGCAGGCGGCCCAGTGGGCGGGCCACCCAGGTGGAGTCGGGCAGGCTGCCCAGGCGCACGGCGAGGTCGATGCGCTCCGAGACCAGATCGGTGTGCGCATCGTCCAGCAGCAGTTGCAGGCGCAGCTGTGGGTGGGCATGCAGCAGGGGCGCCAGCGCGCGGCCCAGTGGGGCGGCCAGGCCCAGCACGGCGGCAATGCGCAGTTCACCAATCGGCTCTTCGCGTTCGGCTTCCAGCTCTGCGCGGGCCTGGCGGGCCGCCTGCAGCATGACGGCGCACTGCGCATAGAAGCGCTGCCCCGCATCGGTCAGGCTGTGCTTGCGGGTGGTGCGCTGCAGCAGTGGCAGGCCCGATTGCGCTTCCAACTGCCGAATGTGCTGGCTCACGGCCGAGGCCGTCATGCCCAGCGCACGCGCGGCGGCGCTCATCGAGCCTTGCTCCACCACGGTGGCGAACACGGCCATGCGATTGAGGTCTTCCATGGGGTAATTTTGAAGTAGAGCTAAACAATCATTGCAGAAATTGATGAATTATCAAATGAGCGGCCGCAATCTACAGTAGAGACCTACGCACACCACAGGCGCACCAGACGCCTACCCTTCATTTTGACCAAGGAACTCACCATGCAAGTCGCACTGATTGGCGCTACCGGATTTGTCGGCGCAGCCGTATTGAACGAGCTGCTGCAACGCGGCCACGAAGTGGTGGCGCTTGCGCGCCAGCCCGAAAAAATCGCCGCGCAGCCGCACCTGAAAGTGGTGCAGGCCGATGTGATGGACGCCCAGGCCGTGAAAAGCGCAGTGGCAGGCAGCGAGGCCGTGCTGAGCGCCTACAACGCGGGCTGGACCAATCCGCATATTTATGACGACTTCATGCGCGGCTCGCGCGCCATTGTGGAAGGCGTCAAGGCAGCAGGCATCAAGCGCTATCTGGTGGTGGGCGGCGCAGGCAGCCTGTTCGTCAACGGCCAGCAACTGGTGGATTCGCCCGAGTTTCCCGCCGCCATCAAGCCGGGTGCCAGCGCGGCGCGTGACATGTACACCGAGCTGCAAAAGGAGCACAGCCTGGACTGGACGGTGCTCAGCCCTGCCGTAGGTTTTCATGGCGGGTCTGCGGCGCAGGCACAGGGCCGCACGGGGAAGTACCGCACCGGCAGGGACGAGCCGCTGATGCAGGCGGACGGCCAGAGCGGCGATATCTCGGTGCAGGATCTGGCGGTGGCGCTGGTGGATGCACTGGAGCAGGAGACGCATCTGCAGCAGCGGTTTACCGTGGCCTACTGATGATTACAGGTAGATAGTCATCAAAATAGCTGCTGGCGCTCTCCTGCAAAGCGCCAGCAGCTATTGTTTTTGTAGTTTCAAATGTTCTTCAGAAACTGCGTGATGTGCGAGAGCACCTGCTCGGGCATCTCGCGGTGCGGCATGTGGCGCGCACCGGGCAGAATTTCGCAAAGCCCGCCGCCGCCGGCAAGTTGGGCGATGCGGGCGGGCTGGGCAGTGGAACCGTATTCATCCAGCTCGCCGTGCAGGGCCAGGAGCGGACAGGTGAGTCGGGGCAGACTGTTGTCGAGCGACCAGTCGGCAAAGGCCGGGCTCAGCCAGGTTTCCGTCCAGGCGTCCACCACCCAGCGCGCCTTGTCGCCATGGTATTTGGCCAGGCGCGCCAGCTGCTCGGCCTCCTGAAACCGGGCGCGTGCCTCGCGGATGCCTGCCAGTGTATGGGGCTCCACCAACGCCTGCGCGGCGATGGTGACCACGGCCCGGCATTCGCTGCCAGCGCGCGCGGCAATTTCCACCGCCATGCCGCCGCCCACGCTGTGGCCCAGCAGCACATAGCTTGCCAGTTGCAACTGTTCGCGCATGGCAGGAAAGTACCGCGTGGCTTCCTGTGCCACAAAATCGAGATCGGGCAGACCCTGACGGGCATCGGACTGGCCAAAACCCAGCCGGTCGTACGCCACCACCCGGCGACCCGTGGCCTGTGCCAGCTGGGCCGGAAAATCCCGCCACAGCGCGACGCTGCCCAGCGACTCATGCAGCATCACGATGGGCGCGCTGCCTTCGCTGCCTGCACTGTCAGAAGGCGTCCATGACTGCGCAAAAAGCCGCCCCTCAGGGATGGTCATCCAGTGTTGGTGGGTGGTGATGGTCGTCATTGCAGGTGGTTGTGCGCAGAAGCATGCAAGGCAGGATGTACAGCAGCTGAAGTGGACACAGCGGCGGAGGGGTCTGCCGGATAGACAATGAATTCGAGCTTCATGCGCGCCTGGTCCGGGTCGGTCCAGCGGTAGGGCAGGTTGTAGACCCGGCGCTCGGGCATGCTGCCGATCGGCCAGGCCGCCCACCACCAGGCGTCGGGCGCCGGGGTTTCGGTCGATACCTGCAACAGGGGCAGGCCTTTCGCGCGGGCCTTCTCCGCTTTGCGCCAGGCGCATCCGAGGTGAAAGCCGGGGTCGTCTGCGTCGCAGACCACCACTTTGGCCTGCGGAAAGAGCATGTGCAACACGCCGCCTGTGGTGTGGTGCTCGGCCAGAATCATGCCCTGGCCATTGAAGCCGGCCTGGCGCAGGCTGGCTGCAATGGCATCCAGCTGCCAGTTCAGCCGGTCGCCATTGCCTCGCTGGGCATCGCGCAGCGGCGCGAGCATGGCAATCGAGCACATCAGCACCAGCATGGCCAGGCACGCGGCCAGATAGCGCCGTGCACCCCTCTCGTTGTTGCCTGCCTGGGGCCAGCGCGACAGCACCCACAGCGGAGCCATCAGCAGCAGGGGCTGGATCCAGCGGCCATCGAACTTGGAGGCCCCTGCCAGCACCATCAACGCCAGCACCGCAACCACCACGATCGCGTAGTGGCGCAGCAAGGGCTCTACCCATGGCAGGGTGCCGGGGCGTTGGTGGCTGGTGGATGCGGCGGGTGCAGCGGATGTCCGAGGCGTTTTCCAGAACCTTCCCAGCGTATAGGCAGCCATCAGCAGCCAGGGCAGCACCGCCAGCAGCAAGAAGGCCAGCAGGTCGCCTGAGCCGGTGGCCAGCCCGTGCAGGCGCGAGGGCGTATCGGCGGGATGCAGTTTGTCGAGGGTCGAGCCGCTGGCCTTGTCCCAGTGCTCCAGCACCCACCAGGCATGCGGAGCCACGAGGGCGAGGGTGACCAGCGGCGCCAGCCAGAAGCCGCGCGACAGCAATGCATGGCGCGGGGCTGGCACGGACAGCGCCGCAACCAGCAGGGCGACAGCGACGAGTGCGTAGCTGTACTTGGACAGAATTCCCCAGGCCACGGCCAGACCGATCCATACAAAGCCAAGCGGACGCGGATTGCGGACATGGCGCAGCACCAGCCACCAGGTGCAGGCAATCGCACAGGTCAGCATGACGGTGTGGGTCTGGTCGCGCAGCAGTTGCCAGCCGATGCCCGGCAGCCAGGCAAGACCCGCCGCCGCCAGCCACGCCGTGCGCTCCGGCAGCACCTGGCGCGCCGCGAGCAGCATGAACACAAAGGTCAGCGCGATCAGGGAGTTCTTGACCAGCACCACTGCCAGGGTGGTGGGGCCCAGAACGAGGTTCACCGCCCATTGCAGCCAGGTATAGAGCGGTGGCTGCGGCCCGTAGCCCAGCCGCAGCCGTTGCGACCAGACCAGTTGCTCGTTCTGGTCCCACGAGACGGCAGAAGACATCCACAGCCGCGTGATGATCACCAGCAGCGCCAGCGCGGCAATCCAGAGCCAGGGCGCCCGGCTGGGTGCCTGCGCGGTGGTGTCGGAAGAAGCGCTCATTGCCAAAATACAGTCACCATCGGATAGCTCGTCATGATGCCTTGATCATATCGGGCTTGGTACGGACATTGAATAACTCTTTTTTTTATAGCGGACTGTGCTTGCCAAGCATGCACTGCAGCGAATTTTTCTCAGAACCAGCGAGCCACAAGCGGCATCAGCAGCGCCGCCAGCAGCACCTGCAGGCTCAGGGCAAGGCCTGCGTAGGCGCCCGCATCGGCGTTCACCTGCAGGGCACGCGCAGCGCCGATGCCGTGCGAGGCGGTTCCAAGGGAAAAACCCCGTGCGACCCAGTCCAGATCACTGGTGCCTACGCCCAGCAGCCTGAACAGGGCCCGCGCCGAGAGTGCGCCAACGAGGCCGGTCAGCACGGCAAACACGGCAGCCAGCGCCGGAACGCCTCCGATCTTCTCCGCAATGCCCATGGCGACCGGTGCGGTGACCGATTTGGGCGCGAGCGAGCGCAGCACCTCGGGAGACAGGCCCACGGCCCAGCCTGCTGCAACCGCGACAATGGCTGCGGTAGCGCCCCCGGCCAGGGCTGCCAGCAGGAAGCGGCTCCAGCTGCGCTGCAGTTCGGCGCGCCGCTCCCACAGCGGAAAGCCCAGCGCCACCACGGCAGGCCCCAGAAGAAAGTGGATGAACTGCGCGCCGGCAAAGTAGGTAGGATAGGGCACGCGCGTCACCATCAGGGCCGAACCCAGCACCACCACCGACCACAGCACGGGGTTGGCCCAGGGTGCCTGGCCGGAGCGCACATAGAGGGCCTGTGCCAGCACGTAGACAACGAGGGTGGACGTCAGGCCGAACAGTGGCGCAGACGACAGGTACACCCAGAGCTGAACGAAATCAGGCATCACCGGACTCCTTTTTGCCATCTGTGAACTGGCCGCGCATCAGCACCCGCACCAGCAGCACGGTAACGGCCATGCCCGCCCAGGTGGACAGGGCAATCACCAGCATCAGCTTGAGTCCGTAGTCGCGCAGCAGATCGAGGTGGGTGATGACGCCTACACCCACCGGAACAAACAGCAGTGACAGGTGCGAGAGCAGAAAGCGCGCTGTGGCCTGCACCGGCTCGCGCACCAGGGGCGCACGCAGTGCCACCACCAGGAGCAGCATGCCGACCACCGGGCCGGGAAACGGCAGGTTCAGGAGGCGCGCCAGTGCTTCGCCGGTGAGTTGGAGCACAAGAAGCCAAGCCATTCCTTGCAGTGCTTGCATAAGGAGAAAGCCTTTCAAAGTGAAGAGTTGAATCCGTTCAGTTCCATGTGCCGAGCGGCAGCGCAAAGCAGATCTGCCTGATGGCACAGCATAGCGCCGCAATCAGGAAAGTGTCGGTTGCACAGGGGCTTGCATGGCTTTTGCATAGTGCTGCGGCGCAAACCGCAGCGCCAGTACCGCAACGGCGAGCGCCATGCCCGCCTGGTAGAGCCAGCCGCTGGTCCAACTGCCACTCCAATGGTGCAACTGCGCCATCACGAGCGGCGCCAGTGCCGCCAGCACAAAGCCGCCGCCTTGCATCAACGCGTTAAGAGCGCCCGCCTGGGTGGGGCGGGGCAGGTGGTCGAGCGCCAGCACCATGAAGAGGGAAAAGCAGCCGCCCAGCCCCACGCCCAGGATGATGGCGTTGGCGGTGGGCATGGCATCGGGCCACAGCGCAAGGCCGGCAAAGCCGATGACCTGCGCAGCCAGGGCCACCAGCATCCAACCGCGCCGGTCGATATGGCGGCGAGCGAGTGCCGGCATGGCCAGGGCTGATGCAGCCTGCGCAATGGAGAGAATGGCCAGCAGCGACCCGCTTTGCGAGGCCGACCAGCCATGGCCCTGGTAGAAGGGCGCGAGCCAGGCCACCGTCGAGGCATAGCCGCCATTCATCAGACCGAAGCTGATCAGCAGCAGCCAGGTGCGGGGCCGCCGCATCAGCCAGCCGGTATCACTGGCGGGCACGGTGCCGGATGCGGCAGGCGCCAGGGCCTGCGTGCTGCGCTGAATGCGCGTGAGCGCCCACCAGGCGAGCGGCAATGCGGCCAGCACGGGCAGCGCCCAGATGGCCATGGCCGCCTGCCAGCCCATGCCCCATTGCATGGCCAGTGGCGAGAGCTGCGCGCCCAGTGCGCCGCCACCCATCAGCGCGGCGGAATACACGCCCATCATCGGCGCCACGTGGCCCGGCGACTGGCGCTTGATCAGTCCAGGCAAGGCGCTTTGCACCAGAGCGACGCCCACGCCGCACAGGCCGGCAGTGGCAATCAGCACGATGGTGGTGGCATGGCCCGCGGGCATGAGGCGCAGCGCACAACCCAGGGCGATCAGCAGCAGCGATGCACAGACGGCCGTGCGCGCGCCCAGGCGCTGCAGGGCTGCGGGTGCCAGCCAGCCTCCCACGCCCATCAAGGCCATGGGAAGCAGGGTGAGCCAGGAGAAGGCCCGCAAGTCCATGCCAGTGGCCTGCTGTATGGCGTGGCCCAGTGGGCCGGGGGCCGTCAGAAAGGGGCGCAGGTTGAGGGTGACGAGCACCACCGTCAGCAGCCAGAGTGCAGGTGTGATGGCAGGCGCCGCCTGGGCGCCTGGTTGGGTCGGAGACGACATGGCCGCTCAGCCCTGCTGCGGCCAGGGGCTGTCGCCGTACAGCTGGGCGGCAGAAATGCCGGTGTCGATGCGGGTGATGGGCAGCGGTGGCGGGGTCAGCTGGATACCCAGGCGTTGGTAGGTGCCTTCGCTCGACAGGTTGTAGGGCGCGGCATCGGCGTTGTCGAACGCAAAGAACACCTGCCTGGCATTGCCTGCCACCAGCGCGGCAAGGCACATGGGGCAGGGGTGGCCGCTGGCGTAAATGCTCAGGCCAGCCAGGCTGGGATTGCCACGGGCACGGGTGCCGGCGCGGATGGCCTGCAGCTCGGCATGGGTGCTTGGGTCGTGGCTGGCGATGATTTCATTGACACCCGTGGCGATCACCACGCCGTCCTGCGCCAACACGGCGCCAAAGGGGCGGCCACCAGCCAGGCGATTGCGGTGGGCCAGATCAACCGCCTGGCGCATCAGCGCCACATCAGAATTCTTGTTGGTCATCTGCTATGAATTAGTGAGCTATTGGCGCTTGTAACGCAAGCGAGGAAGCCACTTTTTGAATATTTCTCTACAGCATTCCATTTTGCCTTTGGCGCGCGCACCCCGGGTGGCGCACTTCCAAAGGCCGAGGTGCGAAGATGTGTTTACCGCCGTTTCGGGCGGGCTTTCCACAAGCTGCGCTAGCCAAGGCACCGGCAAAACGGCAAGATGCAGGCATGCGTCCCACCACTCGCCCTGTTCCTGACGATGAAAACTGGCAGCCCGACCGTACGGGATACGCCCTGTTCACCACCCGGTTGGGTGTGTGCTCTCTTGCCTGGGGCGAGCAGGGCGTGGTGGCAGTGATGCTGCCCGACCCATCGCCCGATACCACGCGCGACCGTGTGCTGCACAGCGCTACCCGTCGTCGCCCGGGGGGCTGGCGGCAGGCAGTGTCGGCAGGCAGTCTGAGCCCGGCTGCGCTGCAGGCCGTGGCAGGGGTGCAGATATTGATGGCTGGCCGTGCCGAGGGGGCAGGGGGCGCACCGGCCACCAGGGAGGATTGGGCCTTTGCCCAGCCGCGTCTGACAGCGGCTGGCATGGTGCTGCCGGATGTGCGTGCGCAATTCAGCTCCAGCCGCTGGGCAGCCAACGGCCTTCCGCTGCTCGACGACATTCCGCTGGATTGGCATGGCGTTCCCGAATTTGCCCGGCATGTGTACCGGCTGGCATTGGCGATTGCGCCGGGCCACACCCGCACCTATGGCGAACTGGCCGCCGACCTGGGTGCGGGCGGCGATGCTGACGGATCTGCCAGCAGCGCGAACGGTGGCCGGGGCCTGGCGCGGGCCGTGGGGCAGGCGCTGGGCGCCAATCCGTTTGCACCGGTGGTGCCTTGCCACCGCATTCTGGCGGCGCAGGGCGGATCAGGAGGTTTTTCGGCCAGTGGCGGCACGCGCACCAAGCTCAGCTTGCTGGAATGGGAAGGCGCTGCGCTGGGCGATGGGGCGACACTGCCACTGTTCTGAACGCAGGCGAATAAAACGAGGAACGAAGAAGAGCCGCGATTGCGGCTCTTGGTTTTGGTTTTTAGCTTTTGATGGGAAAGAAGGCTTACACCGCGCCGCTCTCGCGCAACTGGGCAATCTGCGCCTGGCTGCGGCCCATCTCGGCCAGAATCTCGTCGGTGTGCTGGCCCATGGCGGGTGGGGGGCGGCGCACCACGGGGGGCGTGGCGGTCAGGCGCATGGGGCTAGCCACGGTGCTGATGGTGCCAATGCCGTCGCCCGCATCGCGTGGCGTCTGCACATGCAGGCCGCGCGCCTTGACCTGTTCGTCGTCAAAGGCCTCGGCAATGTTGTTGATCGGGCCGCAGGGCACGGCCTTGTCTTCCAGCAGCTTGATCCACTCGGCGGTGGTGCGGGTCTTCATCAGCGGGTAGAGCAGCTCGGACAGGGCCTTGCGGTTGATGATGCGGTCCGAATTCTTGGTGAAGCGCGCATCCTGCGACCAATCCGGGTTGCCGGTGGCCGCGCAGAAGCGGGCAAACTGGCCGTCGTTGCCGATCGCCAGCAGCACGTTGCCGTCCTTGCTGGGAAAATCCTGGTATGGGCCCACGCTGGGATGGATGTTGCCCGCACGCTCGGGAATGACGTTGGCATTGAGGTAGCCCACGGCCTGGTTGGCGAGCACGGACATGCCCACGTCGAGCAGTGCCATGTCGATGTGCTGGCCTTCGCCCGTGCGGTGGCGGGCATGCAGCGCCGCCAGGATGGAGCTGCACGAGAAGATGCCGGTGAACACGTCGGTCACCGCCACACCCACCTTCAGCGGGCCGCCGCCGGGCTCGCCATCAGGGTGGCCGGTGATGCTCATCATGCCGCTCATGGCCTGCACCATCAGGTCATAGCCTGCGCGCGGCGCGTAGGGGCCGGTCTGGCCAAAGCCGGTGACGGAGCAGTAGATGAGGCGCGGGTTGATCTTCTTGAGGCTTTCGTAGTCGAGCCCGTAGGCCTTGAGGCCGCCTACCTTGAAGTTCTCCACCAGGATGTCGGCGTCGCGGGCCAGCTCCACGATCAGCGCCTGGCCTTCTGGCGTGGCCATGTCGATGGTGATGCTGCGCTTGTTGCGGTTGCAGCAGGTGTAGTAGCTGGCCTGGTCGGTCTTTTCACCATCATCGGTGTGCAGATACGGGGGGCCCCAGTGGCGTGTGTCGTCGCCTGCAATGGGTCGTTCCACCTTGATCACATCGGCGCCCAGGTCGCCCAGCATCTGGGCGCACCAGGGGCCTGCCAGCACGCGCGAGAGATCGAGAACTTTGATGCCGTCCAGCGGCGCAATGGGTTGGGTCATGGTGTCTCCAAATTTGATAGCTGGCAGCGCTTGTCAGATGCGCGCTATGGCCTGAAATTTTCAGCAAATCCTGCCGATGGTACGGCCAGCTTTGCGTCTGTACCATTCGCATCCCGCAAGGGGCCGGTTAAAGGATCGCAAAGCGCTGGGCGCAGAAGGCAGACAACCCACCCACGGCATGGCCTGCTGTGCGGTGGGTTTGTCATGGATTGCAATCAATGTACCCGTTGGCGCTTTATTGATGGGTGTTGATAGCTATTAAATATATAGCTAATCAGGTGCCATGCGATAGGCGAAGCGGGGCCGGTTCGGGTATGCGCTCAGTTGGCGAATGCGGCGATGCCGGTTTGCGCGCGGCCCAGGATGAGGGCATGCACATCGTGCGTGCCTTCATAGGTGTTCACCACTTCGAGGTTCACTAGGTGGCGGGCCACGCCGAATTCGTCGCTGATGCCGTTGCCGCCCATCATGTCGCGCGCCATGCGGGCAATGTCCAGCGACTTGCCGCAGTTGTTGCGCTTGATGAGTGAGGTCACCTCGATCACGTTCTGGTGCTCGTCCTTCATGCGGCCCACGCGCAGTGCGGCCTGCAGGCCCAGGCTGATTTCGGTCTGCATGTCGGCCAGCTTCTTCTGGATCAGCTGGTTGGCAGCCAGTGGGCGGCCAAACTGCTTGCGGTCCATGGTGTACTGGCGGGCGGTGTGCCAGCAGAACTCGGCAGCGCCCAGCGCGCCCCAGGCAATGCCAAAGCGGGCGCTGTTGAGGCAGGTGAACGGGCCCTTCAAGCCGCGCACTTCGGGGAAGGCGTTTTCTTCGGGCACAAAGACATCGTCCATCACGATTTCGCCGGTGATCGATGCGCGCAGGCCCACCTTGCCGTGGATGGCGGGGGCGGTCAGGCCCTTCCAGCCCTTTTCCAGGATGAAGCCGCGGATCTGGCCGACGGCGCCGCCTTCGGAGACTTCCTTGGCCCACACCACGAACACGTCGGCAATGGGGCTGTTGGTGATCCACATCTTGCTGCCCTTGAGCTTGTAGCCGCCGTCCACCTTGTAGGCGCGGGTGGCCATGCTGCCGGGGTCGGAGCCGTGGTCTGGCTCGGTCAGGCCAAAGCAGCCGATGAATTCGCCGGTTGCCAGCTTGGGCAGGTATTTCTGCTTCTGCGCTTCGGTGCCGAACTCGTTGATCGGCACCATCACCAGCGACGACTGCACGGAGGCCATCGAGCGGTAGCCCGAATCGATGTACTCGATCTCGCGGGCCACCAGGCCGTAGCTCACGTAGTTGAGGCCTGCGCCGCCGTATTCGGTGGGGATGGTGGGGCCCAGCAGGCCCAGCTCGCCCATTTCGCGGAAGATGCTGGTGTCCACCGATTCCTTGCGGAACATTTCCTGCACGCGGGGTGCCAGCTTGTCACGGCAGTAGGCGCGCGCCGCGTCGCGGATCATGCGCTCGTCTTCGGTCAGCTGCTCGTCCAGGTGCAGGGGATCGTCCCAGGTGAAATTGGCCATGTTGTCTGTGCTCCTTGAATCCGTTTGGATGTGTATTGAATGGGTAGGGGGAGGCGGCGAGGGCAACGTGTGCCCTCCCACTCCTGTACAGCCGCCATCGTAGGTGGGGACGTGCCGTGACGCAAACGATTGTTTATCATCCAGATATGCTAAAAGATCATTTATGAATATTGGCTGAACACCATGTCTGCTATCAAATTGGTAGAGGTAGCGTATATTGGTAGAAGGAAAACACTTCAGATGGACAGGAGAAATTGTTCTGTGAGGCCAGGGGAAAAGGTTGAGTTATGCGCCGAATGATTCCATCTACCCAGGCATTGGCCTGCTTTGAGGCCGCCGCCCGGCACGAAAGCTATACCCGCGCTGCGCAGGAGCTGGCACTGACGCAGAGCGCCGTCTCGCGCCAGATCATTGCGCTGGAAGAGCAACTGGGCGTGCAGCTGTTCAAGCGATCGCGCCACGGCATGGTGCTCACACCCGCAGGCCACCAGTACAGCCAGCAGGTGGCGCAATGGCTGCAGGGCATCGAGCGTGGCACGCTGGACATCATGGCCCACCAGGGCGCAGGGGGCGCCATCAGCATTGCCGCCGTGCCTACCTTTGCCACGCGCTGGCTGCTGCCTCGGTTGCCGCAGTTCCAGCAGGTGCACCCCGGCGTGGTGGTGCATATCGATGTGCAGACCCGTCCCTTTGTATTTGCCGAGCGGCAGGTGGACGCGGCCATCTATGCCGGCACGCCCGAGCAGGCGAGGCAGTGGCCAGGCACGCAGGCTACGTGGCTGATGGACGAGATCATCGTTCCCGTCTGCAGCCCGCGCCTGCTGGAGCCTGCCATTGACCGTGGACGGGGTCGTGCGTATCAGCCGGTTGCGCCCCAGGTGCTGGCCCGGCTGCCGCTCCTGCAGCAAAGCACACGCCCGGATGGCTGGCGCAGCTGGTTTGACGAGGTGGGCGTGGACGCGCCGCATGCGCTCGACGGCCCGCGCTATGAACTGTTTTCCATGTTGGCCGTGGCAGCGGCGCAAGGCATGGGGGTGGCCTTGATTCCACCGATGCTGATCGAGGACGAACTCGCGCGGGGTGAGCTGGTGGTGGCCTGCAACCTGCCGCTCAGGGGCAGCCGGGCCTATTACCTGATCACGCCCCTGGCCACTGACGGAGCACCGATGCGGGCGGCGTTGGAAGCCTTTGCGCGCTGGCTGGTGGGGCGAGCCGCTGGCTGAATACGGTATTCGCAGAGAAGCCAGGCGCCCATCGCCGACAATCCCGGGTCATTTCCGAGAAAACCGACAGAAACCTTTCAGGAGTCGCCATGTCTTTCTGCCAAACGCTTTGGCAAGCCAACCATGCCCTGTACCAGCGCACGCTGGATCTGCCCTTCAACCGCGAACTGGCCGCCGGTACCCTGAGCCGCGAACGCTTTCGCCACTACATGATCCAGGATGCGCACTACCTCGTGGCCTATGGCCGGGCGCTGGCCGTGGCTGCGGCCAAGGCAGACAATGCGGAAGGTGTGGTGCAGTTTGCCAATGCGGCCAATGAGGCGGTGGTGGAAGAGCGCAAGCTGCACAGCGGCTTCATGCGCGACTTCGGCATCACCGCCCAAGAATTTGCCGCGACGCCGCTCACTCCGGCCTGCCACCACTATGCGAGCTTTCTGGTGGCCAATAGCTGGTCCGAAAGCTACCCCGTGGCATTGGCTGGTTTGTTGCCGTGCTTCTGGATCTATGCCGAGGTGGGGCGGGACATCCATGCGCGCTCCATGCCGGGCAATCCGTACCAGGCATGGATCGATACCTATGCGGGCGATGAATTCCACGCCATTGTACGCGGTGTGATTGCGACGATCGACCGCGTGGCCGACGCAGCTGACAGTGCGACACACCAGCGCATGGCAGAGGCCTACCGCTACTCGGCGGAGCTGGAATGGCTGTTCTGGGACAGCGCCTACCAGTTGGGCGGCTGGCCGACGCGCCGCTGAAAACGCATTCGTAGACGTATCTTTGGGCGCATCGGGCGCTCGCTGCAGCCTGCCCCAAGGGCTTGCTCAGCGGTTCACCGCCTCGCAGGCGGCGGCGCACTGCCTGCATGCGTCTGCGCAGCGCTGGCAGTGGTCGTGGTGGTGCTGCACACATTCATTGGCACAGGCCAGGCAGATCTCGCCGCATACGCGGGCCAGGTGCCTGGCCATTTCGCTGTTGCGGGCCATGGCAGAAGCGGTCAGTTGGCAGATGGCTGCGCAATCGATATCCAGCGCAATGCAGCGCGTCATCATCTGCATGTCTTCCTCGCGCAGGCAACCGGCCAGGCAGGCATTGCAGGCGGTGGCGCAGGCGTTGCAGGCGTCAATACAGGCCTGGTAGCTGGGGGTAGGGGTCATGGGAATCTCCTGGTGGGTGGGCGGATGGCGTACTTTTCGTTGTACTCCGCCCTGCCACAGGTGTGTGTAGGTGATGGGGCCCAGTTGACCAGGCCATCGATGGAGGAGGCACGGGCGCTGCCCGGCCCTGCTTGCGCGAGGCTTCGTGTAAACACTCTGTCGCTCTTTGGTAAAGCAGTGCAATGTCGGCTTGTGGATGACACGGTTGGCGGTGTTGGCCTACAAAACAGGCCATGGCGCAGGCCTACGCTAGCGGCGTTATCTCACCAGATGCGCGATGGCGCAGACCCCGAAGTCACCTGAATCCGAGGCCTACGACCTACGAAACACGCATCGCAACCAGAAAAGGAGTTGCCATGTTGTCTCTCAATCCCGTCAAGCCCGAAACCGTCTACCACGCTCCTGTGTTTGAGCCCACCGTCGACGAACTGGCCTTGCTCAAGAAGCTGGAGCTGGGCGAAGTGATCTCGATAGCGACCGCCCTGCACGACCATGTCTCCAAGCGGCTGTTCGAGTGGGGCATGGTGGATCGCCGTGATGGTGATCTGGCGATCACGGCATTGGGCCTGCAGCAGATTCGCCGTGTTGAATAGTGGCTGTACGGGCGCACTGCAAGGGCAATGCGTACCGGCTGAGGCCGGAAGAATCTTCTCCCTCACTGAAAGGGCAACCGCACTGGTTGCCCTTTTTTTCATCACCTGTATTTAAACCATTACAAATCAAGGTGATGGGCCTCTTATCTACAGCTGTGCACAGTGTTTTCCCCAGCATTGTGCCCGGTGGATGGGGACAAGCGGCGGATGGATGAATTGTCCACCCGTGTTGGGCAAAAAGGATCTGCAAAGTCCATGTGGCGGGCGCTGGCTGCTACAAAAACAGGCATATTTTCGACTGAAAGCCAGTCGGAACGTAGATAAAAACGCCTGTTGCTTAAAATTTGGGCTGCTTCATATTTTTGGTGTCTTATCAAATACTTGCTGTGCTTATCTACAGCTGTGCACAGTGCTTTCCACAGTATTGTGCCCGCCAGATGGGGACAACGGGCGTGTAGACCGGCTTACACCTCGGTTTCAGCCAGAGGGGTGCACTGCTCCTGCAGATAGTCCAGCATGGCACGCAGCTTGGGCGGGATGTGCGGGCCTGGCGCATAGACGGCGTAGACCATGCGCGGGGCATAGCCGCCGGTGAGTTCCCAGTCGGGCAGCACCTGCACCAGGCTGCCATCGGCAAGGTGGCTGCGCGCCACAAAATCGGCCATCAATGCAATGCCTGCAGCAGGCCCCTGCTGCAGCGCTCGCAGCATGCCGTGGCTGCTGGCGATGGTGATGGGGGTGTTGAGCCGCAGCTTGATGGCGGGTGTGGCTGGCGACTGGGCAGGGACCATCTCCACCGTGTTCTGAAACAGGCCATAGCCCAGGCTCATGCAGCGGTGGGCCAGCAAATCCTGCGGGATGGCGATGGGGGCGTGCTTGCGCAGGTAATCGGGGTGCGCCACCAGGACATAGGCCATGCGCGCCAGTGGCCGCGCCACCATCGCGGGCGGCAAAGCCTCGGCTGCGGCAATGCGGATGGCCAGATCCAGCCGCTCGGCAGTCAGGTCGGCCATGGCATCGGTCATGGACACCTGTACCTGCACCTCGGGCCAGCGTGCGCAAAAGCCCGGCAGCAACGGAGCCAGCCACCAGTCGCCAAACACCAGTGGCGCGTTGATGCGCAGTACGCCCAGGGGTTGCTCGCGGTGCGCCGCTGCGCGCGATACGGCCAGCTCGGCGCTCTGCAGCATCTGCAGGCAGTCGGCGTGCACGGCGGCGCCCACTTCGGTGAGCGCCAGCGAGCGCGTGGTGCGATGCAGCAGCTTGACGCCCAACTGCGATTCCAGCCGGCCCACGCTGCGGCTTACCGCACCGGTGGTGAGCCGCAACTGGCGGGCCGCCCCGGCAAAGCTCTGGTGGGCCACCACCTGCGTGAATACCTGCATATCGGCCAACGGAAGCGTGTCGGAAGTCATGGCAGTGGTTTGTTAAGTCTGTTGAGACTATTGATTGAAATTCAATAATAAATTGAAATGAAAGTAGATTGTTGATTTTTCATTGATGTATGACCATGCGCACATGGCAAAGACAAGGAGTTGGTGATGGCGCATTCAGGTACGGTCTCTCCGGCGGCGGGGTTGAGGGGCTCTTCAGCCCAGGCGAAAACTGGCGGAGGCACCTGGCGCATGGTGGCCGCCATGCTGCTCTCGGGCACCATTGGCCTCGTGGTGATCGAAAGCGGCCTGCATGTGGAGCTGGTGGTGCTGCTGCGCTGTCTGCTGGGCGCACTGGGGTTGGGTGCATGGCTGTGGTGGCGCAAGGCGTGGGTAGCGCCCAGCCGGAGCGGTTTCTGGATGATGGCCGCAGGCGGTGCGGCCCTGGTGGGCAACTGGGTGGCGCTGTTCCATGCCTACGCCTATGTTGGCATTGCAGTAGCCACCGTGGTCTACCATGTGCAGCCGTTCTTGCTCGTGCTGGCGGCAGCGCTGGGTGGCGAGGCGCTGCGCTGGCGCCAATGGCCGTGGATGCTGCTGGCCCTGGCAGGCGTGGTGCTCACCAGTGGGCTGCGCACCGATGCAGCTCTGGCGGGTACACATGCAGCGGCAGGCCTGCCCGTTTGGGGCGTGCTGCTGGCATTGCTGGCGGCAGCGCTCTACACGGTGACGGTGATCACCACCCGGCGCGTGAAGAATACTGCGCCGGCGCAGATTGCCATGGTGCAGATGCTGGCGGGTGGATCGCTGCTGGCACTGTGGCAGGCGCCTGCAATGGCCGCCATGGTGCTGCAGGGCTGGCAGCAGCCGCAAGGGGTTCCGCTCACGCAGACCGTGGCTTGCGTGCTGGTGGTGGGGCTGGTGCATACATCGCTCATGTACGGACTGATGTACGGTGCCTTCCAGCGCCTGGGGGCTGCAGCCATCGCCATGCTGAGCTTTGTCTATCCTGCCGTGGCCCTGCTGGTCGATCTGTGGTGGTTCGGCGCGCACCCGGCGCCTGCGCAGTGGCTCGGCATGGGGCTGATCGTGGTGGCGGTGGTGGGCTATCGCTGGCAGGAATTGCGGGCCGTGCAGCGCTGAGGCACCGAGACAAGACAGGCGGCGGGTGCTTGCTGCAATGCGGCATTTACTTTTCTTCGCAGTCGGGATAAAGCAAAGGCAACACTGCTGCACTAGGATGCGATCATTCTTCTTTACATGAGGCGTCCTCCTGAGGGTGGGGGTGCCTGCGAATGTAAGACCACTGATCGATCGCATGCCATGGACCACAATTCCAACAATTCCGCCCATCCTGCCCATATTTCCCAGCCTTCTGCTGCGCCGCTGAACAGTCCGGCCCTCAAGCCACGCAGGCGCTGGGTGGGCTCCACCATTGCCGTGCTGCTGGTGACGGCGTTGGCGGGCGGTGCCTGGTACCTGGTGCAAAGCAAAAAAGCCGGCAGCGGCGGGCCGGGCGGCTCCGGCTTTGGCGGCCCGGGTGCGATGCGGTCCATGAGCGTGACAGTCGGCAGCGCCACTGTCAAACGGCAGAACCTGCCCGTGACTCTGACCGCGATGGGCACGGTGGTGCCCACCAACACCGTCACCCTGACCACCCAGGTTTCCGGCGTGCTGCGCGATGTGCTGTTTACCGAAGGCCAGATGGTGAAAAAGGGCCAGAAGCTGGCGCAGATCGACCCCCGCCCCTTCGAGCAGGCGCTGATGCAGGCCAAGGGCCAACTGGCGCGTGACCAGGCCCAGCTGGACGCCGCGCGCGTCACCTTGAAGCGCTACCAGACGCTGTGGAGCCAGGACTCCATCGCCCGCCAGGACCTGGATACGCAGGCGGCCACTGCCAAGCAACTGGAAGGCACGGTGATCGCCGATCAGGCAGCGGTGCAGTCCGCGCAACTGAACCTGGGGTATTCCAGCATCACTTCGCCCATTGATGGCCGCATCGGTCTGCGCAGCATCGACCCCGGCAACTATGTGAGCGCGGGTGGCACCACGGGCATTGCCGTCATCACCAAGGTGGCGCCTATCGATGTGAGCTTTACCGTGCCGCAAGACCATATTCCCTCGGTTCTTGACGCACAAAAGCAGGACGCCCGCTTGCCGGTGGTCGCGCTGGACCGCGCGGGCAGCAAACCGCTGGCCACCGGTGCATTCCTCACCTTGGACAATCTGGTGGATACCACGACGGGTACCGTCAAGGCCAAGGCGCGGTTTGACAACGCCGATGGTGCGCTGTTTCCCAACCAGTTCGTCAACACCAGACTCACGCTCAAGGACATCAGCACCCTGGTGGTGCCGGTCACCGCCATCCGCACGGGTGGCAACGGTGATTTCGTCTATGTCATCAACCAGGACCGCACGGTGAACCAGCGCACCGTGATCCGCGGCATGAGCACGGTCGAGTGGGTGGCCATCAGCAGCGGCCTGAAGGAGGGCGAACTGGTGGTGACCGAAGGAGCCGATCGCCTCAAGGACGGTGCCAGCGTTGCCCTGCAAGGCGACACACCCACGCAGGCGCCGGGCGCTAGCAGTGGCCGCCGAGGCAACCGGGGTGAGGGCGGCAATGGCGGTGGTGGACGGCGCGGCGGCGCGGGCCGCCCGGGCGATGCGCCAGCGGCTTCCGGCTCGCCCTCCAACGGCTCTGCAGCCAGCGGTGGTGGAGGCGGCGCAGCCACAGGCAACCCCGCCGGAGTGGTTCCCAATGCGGCGCAACCCACACCGGCCGCGCCTGCGGTGCCTGTCCCTGACGTGGTGCCCACGACGCCTGCCTCTTCTGCGGCTCCGGCAACGCCCGCCAAGGCGCAGTAAGGCGGGTTGATCGATGAGTCCTTCCCGTCCATTCATTCAAAGGCCGGTGGCCACGGCCTTGCTGATGGTGGCCATTGTGCTGTCGGGCCTGGTCGGCTTCAAGCTGCTGCCCTTGTCGGCGCTGCCCGAGGTCGATTACCCCACGATCCAGGTGCAGACCCTGTACCCCGGCGCCAGCCCCGAGGTGATGAGCCGCACGGTGACGGCGCCGCTGGAGCGGCAGCTCGGTCAGATGTCCGGGCTGGACCGCATGTCGTCCACCAGCGCGGCAGGGGTCTCCATGGTCACCCTGCAGTTTCAACTGGGCCTGTCGCTGGATGTGGCCGAGCAGGAGGTGCAGGCCGCCATCAATGCCAGCAGTGCGCTGCTGCCTGCCGATCTGCCTGCGCCGCCTGTCTATGCCAAGGTCAATCCGGCCGATACGCCGGTACTGAGCCTGTCTATTACCTCTAAAGAACTGCCACTGACGGAAGTCCAGAACATCGTCAACACGCGGCTGGCGCAAAAGATCAGCCAGGTCTCTGGCGTGGGCCTGGTCACGCTTGAAGGCGGGCAGAAGCCGGCCATGCGCATCCAGGCCAACACGCAGGCGCTGGCGGCCAATGGCATCACCTTGAGCACGCTACGCACCGCCATCAGCAATGCCAATTCCAACACCGCCAAGGGCAGCTTTGACGGCCCCAAGCGCGCCTACTCGATCAACAGCAACGACCAGTTGCTGACCGCCGAGGCCTACATGAACCTCGTCGTCAGCTGGAAGAACGGCGCGCCGGTCTACATGAAGGATGTGGCCCAGGTGGTAGCCAGCGCCGAGAACGACCGGCTGGCTGCCTGGGTGGACGAGACGCCGGCCATCGTCGTGAACGTGCAGCGCCAGCCCGGCGCCAATGTGATCGCCACGGTCGATGCCATCAAGGCGCGCTTACCGGAGCTCACGGCCTCCTTGCCCGCATCGGTCGAGGTGAAGGTGCTGACCGACCGCACCACCGGCATCCGCGCGTCGGTGGAGCATGTGCAGATGGAGCTGGCGCTGGCCGTCATCATGGTGGTGCTGGTGATCTTCTTCTTCTTGCACAGCCTGCGTGCCACGGTGATCGCCAGTCTGGCGGTGCCGATCTCGCTCATCGGCAGCTGCGGCCTGATGTACCTGCTGGGCTACAGCCTCAACAACCTGAGCCTGATGGCGCTGACGATT
This sequence comes from Comamonas odontotermitis, assembly GCF_040396735.1. GTDB lineage: Bacteria > Pseudomonadota > Gammaproteobacteria > Burkholderiales > Burkholderiaceae_C > Comamonas > Comamonas odontotermitis_C. The sequence goes on along the minus strand of NZ_JBEBNZ010000002.1, from coordinate 138,453 downwards.
GCGACCGGCTTCGTGGTGGACGACGCGATCGTGATGATCGAGAACATCGCCCGCTACATCGAGGAGGGCGAGACGCCGATGGCGGCAGCGCTCAAGGGAGCGTCGCAGATCGGCTTCACCATCATCTCGCTCACCGTGTCGCTGATCGCGGTGCTGATACCGCTTCTGTTCATGGGCGATATTGTGGGGCGGCTGTTCCGCGAGTTTGCCGTCACCCTGGCGATCACCATCCTGATCTCTGCCGTGGTGTCGCTTACCCTCGTGCCCATGATGTCGGCGCGCTGGCTCAAGCACGAAGACACGGGCGCACACAGCCATGGCTGGGTGGGGGCTGTGCAGCGCGGCTTTGACAAGGTGATCCACCACTACGACCGGGGGCTGCAGTGGGTGTTTCGCCACCAGGGCCTGACCCTGGTGGTGGCCGTGGCCACCCTGGCGCTGACCGGGTTGCTGTACCTGATGATTCCCAAGGGACTGTTCCCGACGCAGGACACGGGCCAGCTCAAGGCCCAGATCGTGGCCGCGCAGGAGGTGTCTTTTGCCCGCATGAGTGCGCTGCAGCAGCAGGCGGTGAGCGCCATCCTGCACGACCCGGATGTGGAATCGGTCAGCTCGGTCGTCGGTGTGGATGCTGCCAACAACACCATGCTGAATACCGGCAGCCTGTCGATCAACCTCAAGCGGCCGCATAATGCGCAGGACGCGGTGATGCAGCGCCTGCGCGACCGCGTGGGCCAGGTGGCGGGCGTGTCGATCTTTCTGCAGCCCGCGCAGGATCTGACCATCGATTCGCAGAGCGGGCCTACCGAGTACCGCCTGTCGATCGGTGGAGTGAGCACCGACGAGGTGAACCAGTGGACGCAAAAGCTGGCCGCCCGCCTGCAGGAGGTGCCCGAGGTGCGCAATGCCACCAGCGACGCCGGTCGCCAGGGGCTGTCGGCCTATGTGAATGTGGACCGCGACACCGCATCGCGCCTGGGCATCAGTGCCAGCAGCATTGATGACACGCTCTACAGCGCCTTTGGTCAGCGCATTGTCTCTACCATCTTCACCGAGACCAACCAGTACCGCGTGATCCTGGAGGCGCAGCAGGGCCAGTTGAACAGCGTGCAGACCCTGGGCAATCTGGCCATCAACGCCAACAGCACGGGGGCCACGCCGCTGTCGGCCATTGCACGGATCGAAGAGCAGATGGCGCCGCTGCAGGTCACCCGTGTGGCCCAGTACCCCGCAGCCACGCTGGGCTTTGACACTGCGCCCGGCGTGTCGCTGGGCCATGCGGTCGACGCGATCAAGCAGGCTGCGCAGGACATCGGCATGCCCCGGTCGCTGACCATGGAGTTCCTGGGCGCGGCCGGCGCGTACCAGAAGTCGCTCACCAGCCAGTTGCTGCTGATCCTGGCTGCGCTGGTGTGTGTATACATCGTGCTGGGTGTGCTGTACGAGAGCTATGTGCACCCGCTGACCATCCTCTCCACCCTGCCGTCCGCAGGTGTGGGCGCCTTGCTGGCGCTGATGCTGAGCGGCAATGACCTGGGCGTGATCGGCATCATCGGGATCATCCTGCTGATCGGCATCGTCAAGAAGAACGCGATCATGATGATCGACTTTGCCATCGATGCCGAACGCAGCCAGGGCATGGCGCCGCAGGATGCGATCCACCAGGCGGCGCTGCTGCGCTTCCGTCCCATTCTGATGACCACGCTGGCCGCGCTGTTTGCTGCGCTGCCGCTGATGTTCGGCTGGGGCGATGGTGCAGAGCTTCGCCGCCCGCTGGGCCTGGCAATCTTTGGCGGGCTGATGCTGAGCCAGCTGCTCACGCTCTTCACCACGCCGGTGATCTATCTGGCCTTTGACCGCCTGGGAGCACGTTTTCGCCGCAGGCCTCAACCTCCTGGCCCGTCTGGTGCGCCCGGTGGCGGCGTGAATGGCAACGGCGCGGGCGATGGAGTGGCGGCATGAATCTGTCCTTGCCGTTTGTCAAACGCCCGGTGGCCACGGTTTTGCTGACCATCGGTATCGCGCTGGCGGGAATGGCTGCATTCTTTGTGCTTCCGGTGGCGCCGCTGCCGCAGGTGGACTACCCGGTGATTTCGGTATCGGCCAGCCTGTCAGGCGCCAGCCCCGAAAACATGGCATCGAGCGTGGCCACGCCCCTGGAGCGACACCTGGGGGTGATTGCCGGCGTCAACGAGATGACGTCGAACAGCTCGACGGGCTCCTCGCGCGTCACCCTGCAGTTTGACCTCAATCGCAATATCGACGGCGCCGCGCGGGAGGTGCAGGCCGCCATCAATGCGGCGCGCACCGATCTGCCATCCGACCTGCGCAGCAACCCCACGTACCGCAAGATCAATCCGTCCGATGCGCCGGTCATCATCCTGGCGATGACATCGCCCACACGCACACCCGGCGAGCTGTACGACGAGGTCTCGAACGTGGTGAGCCAGCGCATCTCGCAGGTCGATGGTGTGGGTGATGTGGAAATTGGTGGCGGGTCGCTGCCATCGGTGCGCGTGGAACTGCTGCCGCAGGCCCTGAGCAAATACGGCATTGCCACCGAGGACGTGCGTGCCGCCATCCAGGCTGCCAACGCCAACCGCCCCAAGGGCGCGATCGAGAACGAAGGCAATCGCCTGCAGATCTATACCCCCGCGCCCGAGCGCAAGGCGTCCTGGTACCAGGGTCTGGTAGTGGGCTGGCGCGACAATGGCGCCGTCAAGCTGGGCGATGTGGCACGCGTGATCGACGGCCCGGCCAATGTGCACACCATGGGCCTGTTCAATGGCCAGCCTGCCATTCTGGTGCTGATCACGCGCCAGCCGGGGGCGAACATCATCGACACGGTTGACAACGTGCGCAAGCTCTTGCCCGAGCTGCAGGCGCAATTGCCCAAGGATGTGACCATCCAGGTGGCCAGCGACAGCACCAATTCCATCCGTTCGTCGCTGCGCGAGATCGAGACGACGCTGATGGTGTCCGTGGCACTGGTGGTGCTGGTGGTGGGGGCCTTCATCCGCAAGGCGCGCGCCACGGTCATCCCCGCGGTAGCAACTGTGGTGTCGCTGCTGGGCACCTTTGCCATCATGTATCTGCTGGGCTTCAGCCTGAACAACTTGAGCCTGATGGCGCTCACGGTGGCAACCGGCTTTGTGGTGGACGACGCGATTGTGGTGCTGGAAAACACCAGCCGTCACATCGAGCAGGGCATGGACAAGATGGCCGCTGCCTTGCTGGGTGCCCGCGAAGTGGGTTTTACCGTGCTGTCGATCAGCCTGTCGCTGGTGGCGGTGTTCATTCCGCTGCTGTTCATGGACGGGCAGATCGGCCGGCTGTTCAAGGAGTTCGCCGTGACCCTGTCGGTAGCGGTGATGATCTCGCTGGTGATCTCGCTCACCACCACGCCGATGATGTGTGCGTGGTTCCTGCGCGACGAAGATGCCGTCAGCTCCGAACCCCAGGGCCGCATGGCGCGTGCTCTGGAGGCCGGTTATTCCTGGATGCTGCGCACCTATGAGCGCAGTCTGGACTGGGCCCTGCACAGCAAGGCGCTGGTCATGGCCATTCTGGTGGTGGTGATCGGGATGAACGGCTACCTCTTCGTGCATGTGCAAAAGGGCTTCTTCCCGCAGCAGGACAACGGCCAGCTGGCGGGCGGCCTGCGTGCGGACCAGAGCATTTCTTCCACGGCCATGGCCGACAAGCTCAAGGATGCGCTGGCCATCATCCAGCGCGACCCTGCTGTGGATACCGTGGTGGGCTTTTCAGGCGGTAGCCGTGCGGGTGGGGGCTTCATGTTCATCAATCTCAAGCCCGTGAAGGAGCGCGATGTGACGAGCCTGCAGGTGGTGGCGCGTCTGCGGCCACAGCTGTCGCAGATCACCGGCCTGCGTGTGTTCCTCAATCCGGTGCAGGATCTGCGCATGGGCGGGCGCTCGTCCAATTCCACCTACCAGTACACGCTCAAGAGCGACAACACGGCAGACCTGAAGAAATGGGCCACGCGCCTTGCCGACCGTCTCAAGCAGGAGGCATTGCTGCAGGACGTGGATACCGACCAGGCGGAAAACGGCGTCGAGGTGTATGTGGATGTGGACAAGCAGGCCGCAGCGCGCCTGGGCGTCAACTCCAAGGCCATCAACAATGCGCTCTACAACGCGTTTGGCCAGCGCTCGGTTGCCACCATCTACAGCGATCTGAACCAGTATTCGGTCATCATGGAATGGGCGCCCGAGTACACACGCGGCCCACCTGCACTGCAGGACATCTATGTGCCATCCAACCTGGCGGGTACCGTGGGAACGGCGGCCAATCCGGCGCTCAAGAGCGCCTCGACCGGCAATGTCATCAGCACGGCCGCCGACACCATGGTGCCGCTGTCTGCCTTTGCCAAGGTGGTGGAGCGGCCTGCACCCACCTCGGTCAACCACCAGGATGGCGAACTGGCCACGACGATCTCGTTCAACCTGGACGAAGGTGTGGCGCTGAGCGAGGCGCAGGCCGTGATCCGGCAGGCGGAAGCCGATATCGCCATGCCGATCAATGTACGTGGTAGTTTTCAGGGCACGGCGCTCAGCTTTCAGAAGACGCAGTCGCAGCAGCTGTACCTGATTCTCGCGGCGCTCGTGGTGATCTACATCGTGCTGGGCATCCTGTATGAAAGCTTGGTGCATCCGGTCACGGTGCTGTCCACCTTGCCGTCGGCAGGTGTGGGTGCGGTGATTGCGCTGATGCTGTTCGACATGCAGTTCACGGTGATTGCGCTCATCGGCGTGTTTCTGCTGATCGGCATCGTCAAGAAGAACGCGATCCTGATCATCGATTTTGCGCTGGAAGCGCAGCGCGCGCGGGGCATCAGCGCCACGGATGCCGTGCACGAAGCCTGCGTGCTGCGCTTCCGTCCCATTCTGATGACCACCCTGGCTGCCGCGCTGGGTGCGCTGCCGTTGGCCATCGGCTTTGGGCAAGGGTCGGAGCTGCGCCAGCCGCTGGGCATTGCCATCATTGGCGGCCTGCTGGCCAGCCAGGTGCTGACCCTAGTGACCACACCTGTCGTGTATGTGCTGATGGACAGGCTGCGCCGCCATGCGCCCGATGAGCGCTATCTGAGCCGCGCACAGCCGCAAGAGGCCGGGCCTGCACCGGGTTAAGAAGAAACTTATGAAACGACAACTCCAACAACCTTCTTCCCGTGCCAACGCGCTGCGCACTCTGGCCTCTGCGCTGTGCTGTGCGGGCATGTTGAGCGCCTGCTCGGTGGCACCTGTGTATGAAGTGCCGAGCACACCAGCGCCCGCCAGCTTCAAGGAGGCAGGGGCACTATGGCAAGGCGCCCAACCCAATGACGCCATGGACCGTGGCGAATGGTGGACCTTGTTTGGCGATGCGCAATTGAACCAGCTGGCCGCGCAGGTGCAGGTGAACAACCAGAACATCGCTGCTGCCGCCGCTGCTGTGGCCCAGGCCCAGGCTGCGGTGCGCGTGCAGCGTGCCGGCCTGTTGCCAACGGTCAGTGGCTCGCTCGGGCAGACACGCCAAGGAGGCAGCCAGGCCAGCGGCAGTGGCAGTGCATCGTTGGGCATCAATGCAGCCTGGGATGCGGATGTATGGGGGCGCTTGAAGGAGTCCGTCAGCGCCGCGCAGAGCAGCGCACAGGCGAGCGAGGCAGACCTTGCCGCTGCCCGACTGTCGGCGGTGGGCAGCCTGGTGCAGAACTACTTCCGGCTGCGCGAGGCCGATGCGGAACTGCAGATCCTGCAGCAATCCATCGAAGGCTACCAGCGCAGCCTGCAGATCACACAGAACCGCTATGACAGCGGCATCGAAGCCAGGACGGCCGTGCTGCAGGCGCAAACCACCCTGACCAATACCCAGGCCAGCGCCGAGTCGCTGCGCCAGTCGCGTCAGACCTATGAGCATGCGATTGCCGTATTGACCGGCCAGGCGCCAGCCCAGTTCGATCTGCCTGCTGCCTCTTGGCAGGTAACGGTGCCACAGGTGCCGGGCGTGGTGCCTTCAACCCTGCTGGAGCGCAGGCCAGATATTGCATCGGCCGAACGTGCCGTGGCTGCTGCCAATGCACAGATCGGCGTTGCGCAGTCGGCGTACTACCCAAGCCTCGGCCTGTCGGGGTCGCTGGGCCGCACGGGCTCCAATCTGGGCGACCTGTTCAGCGCTTCGGGCCTGCTGTGGTCGCTGGGCGCGTCCATCAGCCAGAGCATCTTCAATGCCGGGGCCACTGCGGCGCAGGTGGATTCGGCCAGGGCTGGGCATGCCGCCAAGACGGCAAGCTACCGGCAGACGGTGCTGGGAGCCTTCCAGGCAGTGGAAGATGTGCTCAGCAACATCGCAGCTCTGAACGCCCAGCAGCCGCTGCTGCAGCAAAGCCTGGATTCGGCCGAGAAGGTGGAGCAGCAGATGCTCAACCGCTACAAGGAAGGTCAGGTGCAATACACCGATGTAGTGACCGCGCAGGCGACAGCGCTGAATGCGCGCCGCTCGCTGATCCAGTTGCAACTGAACCAGCAACTGGCAGCAGCGCAACTGATCCAGGAACTGGGTGGCGGCTGGCATGCACCGTGGATGCAGGCCCCGGATGCAGCAGTGCTGCAGTCCAAGCCCTAGGGCTCAGGGAGTGTTGCTGCAGCCTGTTCACTGCAACTGGGGCAGAAAGTTCCGCCCCGTGCGCTCTACAAAGTTTGCATAGCTCATCGGCGGCCCCAGCGTGGCACTGGCGTTGTTGGGCAGTACCCAGGCCCAGGCGCGCTGCTGCTGTTCGTCAAACACCAGCTTGTACAGGTGGCTGGGCACCCATACCTGGTTGCGGCCAATGGTGTGTGCGCCGCCTTCGAACAGCGGGCCGGTATACACAAACACATTGCCGTTGGCGCGCTTGGCGTACTTGCGCACATCGCCTTCCAGCTTGGACCAGATCTTGCGGTTGTTGGTGGGGTCCTGAGGCACCATGTTCGACAGCGCAAACGACTGCGCCATGCCGGTTTCGGTGCTCTGGTTGGCGGCGGCTGCCATGTGGCCTCGGTCGTAGCCGCTGCCTTGGTAATCGGACAGATCGGCCTTGTACGCGGAGCGCAAGCGTGCATCGGCATAGAAGCGGTCAGTCCGTTCCTGGCCCGCAGCATGCTGCAGGCGATTGCGATTGAGTCGTTCGATGGTGACGATCGGGGTTTTAGACAGCCCCGAATACAGCACTGCAAAGCCATCAGAGCACAGCGCTACCGGCATCCAGGTGGCGCCCACGCTGGCGAGGCCGAGCGGGGCGCTGGCGGGCAATTGTTCTGCGCACTGCGCAAAACTGTCTGATGCAGATGGTTGCTTGCCGGCCTGGCCTTTGGGCGGGGCAGGCTGGCTGGCCCCATTGTTGACCCCATTGCCTCCGGATGAAGGATGCGCAGATTCGCGGCTTTGGCGGGCCAGGGTCTGCAGGGTTTCCTGCCAGCTGGCCCAGCGGTCCTGTTGCTCTTCAAACCAGTGGTTGGCGTCGCGTACCAGCGGCTGGGCTTGCAGCCAATGCTGCGTTTTGTCTCTGGCCCAGTGGCGGGCCCCTTCCAATTGGGGAGCAAGTACGAAAGAGCCTGCCGCAGCTGCTGCGCTGTAAGCCGCAATGGCTGCCTTGCCGACCAGCGGGCGCAGCAGCCGGGCGATCAGGCTGTTGGAGGATTTGCGGGATGTGTTGCTGCGTTTGCCAGCACGGGATGCGGAGCGGGAGCGGGACGGGGGACAGGCCATGGATGAACAGACACCGGGGCGCTCGATGCGCCCTTTGCAGGAGAGCTGCAGACAGAAGACGCATGCGCAACTGGTGTTGCGACAGAGAGCTGTCTGCTATCGTTATTGTGGCGCGCTTACAAGCATGGGCGCGCGTAAATGATGAAATTATTTAAAACATTTCTGCATGCCTTGGTGCAACAGAACGGGGTGCGGGTGTGCCCTTGGATGGAGTGAATGAGGACGCGCCGTCATGCTGGGGGCATATGGCGCAGTTCGATACGGAGTGCTCAGTGAAAGTCACGGCTGCGGATGCGCAAGGTGTCGAACCAGTCGGACATATCGCGCAGCCGATGGGCGATCAGGTTGCCGACATCGCCCGTGCGCTGCCAGCGCCCCTCCACCGCCAGCAATTGCGAATGCAACAGCGCCTCGCGTTGGTGTTCGCGAATCTTTGGCCAGCAGATCACCTGCAGGTTGCCGGTCTCGTCTTCCAGGGTGATGAACACCACGCCTTTGGCAGTAGGAGGTTGCTGGCGCAAGGTGACGATGCCGCAGGCGCGCACCCAGCTGCCGTCACGCGCATCGCGCAGGGCTGCATGGGTGCGGAACCGGTGGCGCTGCAGGCGTTCGCGCAACAAGGCCAGCGGATGGCGGCGCAGGCTCAGGCCCAGCGCGGCATAGTCCCAGTGGATGTCTTCCTGCTCGGCGGCCGAGGGCAATTCCAGGTGGCTTTCGTGGATGGCAGCGGCTTGCAGCAAGGGGCTGCTGGGCCGTGGTGCGGCTGCTTGCCATAGCTGGTTGCGGCGGTGGCCTTCCAGGCTGGCCAATGCATCGGCGGCGGCGAGTTGCTGCATGGCAGGTGCATCCAGCCGAGCGCGCTGGGCCAGGTCTTCGGCGCTGATGAAGGGCGCGGCCTCGCGCGTCTGCACTACGCGTTCACTCTGGGCTTGCGACAGCTGTTTGACCAGCCGCAGCCCCAGGCGCACTGCAGGCTGCGCGCCGCCGCTGTATTCCATTGTGCAGTCCACCATGCTGTGCATCACATCGACCGGCAGCACCTGCACGCCATGGCGCTGTGCATCCTGGATGAGCTGGCTGTTGCTGTAAAAGCCCAGCGGCTGGCTGTTGATCATGGCGGCCAGAAATTCAGCCGGGTAGTGGCATTTGAGCCAGGCGCTGAAGTACACCAGGATGGCAAAACTGGCTGCATGGCTTTCGGGAAAGCCGTATTCCGAAAAGCCCTGAATCTGCTGGAAGATGGCTTCGGCAAACTCTGGGGTGTAATCTCGCTGCGTCATGCCCTCGATAATCTTGGCATGGTATTGCTGCAGGTCGCCGGTGCGTCTCCATGCAGCCATGTTGCGGCGCAGTTGGTCGGCTTCGCCGGGGGTGAAGCCGGCGGCGACGATGGCGATCTGCATGACCTGTTCCTGAAAGATCGGAATGCCTAGCGTGCGCTGCAGAACGTGCTCCAGATCATTGCTGGGATAGTTGACTTTCTCCAGGCCTTGCCTGCGCCGCAGATACGGGTGCACCATGCCGCCTTGTATGGGCCCGGGCCGCACCAGCGACACTTCGATGACCAGGTCGTAGTAGTTGCGGGGCCTGAGGCGCGGCAGCATGCTCATCTGCGCGCGGCTTTCGATCTGGAAGACGCCGATGGTGTCGGCGGCGCAGATCATGTCGTAGGTGGCGGGGTCTCCGTGCGGGATGTCGCCCAGCCCGAAGGTGCCGCCCTTGCGCGCGCCAACCAGATACAGCATTTTTTGCAGTGCCGTCAGCATGCCCAGGGCGAGCACATCCACTTTCAGCAGACCCACGGCATCCAGGTCGTCCTTGTCCCACTGGATGACGGTACGGTTTTTCATGCTGGCGTTCTCGATCGGCACCATGCGCGACAGCGGCCCGCGCGTCAGCACAAAGCCGCCGACATGCTGCGACAGGTGGCGCGGAAAATGGCGCAAGGTCTCCACCAGCTCCACCAGTTGGCGCACGGCCAGGTCATCGGCCTGCAGGCCAGCCTTTTGCAGCGCTTCGCTGCGCAGCAGTTCGGCGTCCCATTGCGAGTGGTCGCGTGCCAGCAGGTCGATCTGCTCCGCTGCAAACCCCAGGGCCTTGGCCACGTCACGGATCGCGGATTTTCGCCGGTAGCGGATGACCACCGCCGTCAAGCCGGCGCGGTGCAGGCCGTATTTCTTGTACAGGTACTGGATGACTTCTTCGCGCCGCGCGTGCTCGAAATCCACGTCGATATCGGGCGGTTCGTTGCGCTCCCTGCTGATGAAGCGCTCAAACAGCACTGTGCTTTCGGCGGGGTCTACCTCGGTCACGCCCAGGCAATAGCAGACGGCCGAGTTGGCTGCCGAGCCCCGGCCCTGGCACAGGATGTCCTGGCTGCGCGCATAGCGCACGATGTCGTGCACGGTCAGAAAATAATGTTCGTAGTGCAACTCGCTGATCAGGGCCAGTTCATTCTCCAGCTGGGCCTGGGCCTTGGTGGGAATGCCTTGCGGCCAGCGGCTGGCTGCGCCTTCGTAAGTCAGCTGGCGCAGGTAGCTGGCGGGGGACAGGCCTACGGGAACGACCTCGTCGGGATACTGGTAGCGCAATTCATCCAGCGAGAAATGGCAGTGCGCCGCGACGGTGAGCGTGGCATCGAGCAGATCGCGGGGGTAGAGTTGCGCCAGCCGCAAAAGGCTGCGCAGATGGTGCTCGGCATTGGGCTGCAGGCCGTAGCCGCAATCGGCCAGCGGCTTGCGCAAGCGGATGGCGGTGAGCGTATCCTGCAGTGGTTTGCGCGAGCGCACATGCATGTGCACATCGCCTGCAGCCACCAGGGGCACGCCTGTGGCGCGGCTGGCAGCGCGCAGTTGCAGCAGCCAGGCTTCGTCGCCCAAGCTGCGGTCCTGCTGCACCGCCAGCCAGCAGCGGCCGGCAAAGTGATCCTGCAGCCATCGGGCCTGGGTATCGATGTGGGCGGCGCTTGCCTGGCGGTGCGGGGCCAGCAGCAGCACGCAGTCGTCAAACACTCTTTTCTTGATGGCGGATTGCGCAAGCGCGTATTGCCCTTTGGGCGCTCTTCTTCGCAAATGGGTGATCAGTGCGCACAGGTTGCCGTAGCCGCGCAGGTTGCAGGCGAGCGCGATGAGGGTGAAGGGCGGCGCATCATTGTCGCTGCATTGCACCTGGAACTGCGCGCCAATGATCAGTGGCAGGCCGCATTCGCGGGCCGCCACATGGGCGCGCACAATGCCGGCGAGCGAGCATTCATCGGTCAGCGCCAGTGCGGCATAGCCCTGGCGGTGCGCACGTGTCACCAGCTCGTGCGGGTGGCTGGCGCCGCGCAGAAAGCTGAAATTGCTCAGGCACCACAGCTCGGCGTAGCGTGGAATGGTGGGGCGGGGAGGTAATGTCATGGCAAGACTCATGCAAAGCGGCCATGCAGAAACCAGGCGCTGTCCTGCGCCGACAGGCGGGTGTGAAAGACCCACAGCAGGCCTGCATGCGCGCTGTGTGCCACCCAGTAATCGCGTACGGCGGTGTGCGCGATCTGGGCCATGGGCGGTGGCGTGCTGGCGCCGGGCTTCGTATCAGCCTCGCCATCGCCGGGCGGCACAAAGCCAGGGCTGCGGTGCCACCACCCGCCTTCAATGCGCTGAGGCCCTGCCAGCAACTGCAGCGGGCCTTGGTAGAGGGGCTGGCTGTTGCCGTCCTGCAGCAGCTGCAGGGGCTCGGCCAGCAGAAAGCTGGGTTGGGGCAGGGGCGGCACGGCGGGTGGTGCGGGGGAGGTGTAGCCAAGCTGGCAGGCAGGTTGCCACTGCACCTGCCATTCAGGGCGGTGGTCGGCCTGCAGTTGGGGGCGCTGCACCTGGTGGCTGCCCAGGCGGGCGGTGATGCGTTCGAGCACTTGCACCAGGCTTTCGCCTTGTGCGGTGGTGTCGGGCAGCAGGCTGGCGCTGGCTTCGTGCAGTGCTTCGGGGGCATCGGCGTGCAGGCTCAGCTCGCCTACGGGCGCGAGCAGTTGCACATGGGCCAGATGCGCTTGCAGCAAGCGGGCCAGGTGCCCGACGTCGCGTGTGGTGGTGGCCGTGTGCAGCACCAGCTCACCTCCATCGCCCACATGTTTTGAGCGCATTGCGTCATGGCACCAGCGCAAGGTGCAACTGCGTATGCCTGCCCGCTGCGCGGCAAGCCAGCCGCACAGTTGCAGCAGCAGGTGGCGCGCGCCGTGCATCAGACCGTCGGCCTGGTCGATGCGCATGGGCAGCTCCAGCCGGGCATCAAAGCGTGCAGGCAAGTCTATCCAGGAGTAGTGGTCGGGGCGCAGGCCGCAGGCCTGGTCAAGTGCGGCCAGCAGATCTGCCCCCAAGCGCCTTGCCACGCCGCCGCGCGGCAGGGCCTGCACCGCTCCCAGGCTGGTGCAGCCCAGTTGCGAGAGCAGTTGGGCGTGGTGTGCGGTCGCATCCAGGGCGGCCAACGGCAACGGTGCCAGCACTTGCGCGAGTGGCGCGCCAAAGCCGTGGCGCAGACCGCAGCGTGCCAGGGCAATGGCGGCCAGGCTGGTGGGGGCCCAACTGATGGCGCGCACGCCCTGCTGCCGTGCTTCGCGCAACAGGCGCCGGGCCAGTTGCTGGCGGCCGCCGAACAGGCGCTGGCTGGCAGACAGCTCGAGCACCAGTGCATTGCCAAACGGCGCAGGGGAGGGCACGCAGGCCACGCGCGGGGTGAACTGCAGGGCCCACAACGCCAGCCCATGCATATGGGCATCAATGCTGGGCGGTGGCGCGGTCTGCGTGTTCTGCAGATGGGGCAGCAGTGCGGCCCAAAGTGGTGTCATGGCGTACAGGAGAGGAGGAGGGCGCTGAAAGAGGGGCGGAGGACGGTGTAGCGATTGCATTGCCCAGCATGCGAGGCGTCAGGAACGCTTGCAGGCTGCGCGGTGCGGCAGGCAGATCGAGCGTGCCGGTATGTGCCGGCCCGCGCCGCTTGACGATCTGCAGTTGCAGCGACCACGGCCTGCTGGCATGCACCAGCAGGCGCAGCGGCGCGGCCGATGCCTGGTGCTGGCCACTGCTGGGCCGAAAGAGGAAGACCAGTCCTTCAAATTGCTGCGCGCTGATCTGCAGGCGGCGAATCTGCTCGGGGCTGGCCTGCGGCAGCCAGGCAAGGAGCACGCCTGCCGCATTGGCGCGGATGAGCTGCTCCAGCGTCCAGAGCCGGTCCTGCGGCGTGGATGTGTTGATCCACACGAACTGCTCGGGCGCCACGCCCTGCTGTGCCAGGCCGCTGGCATGAGGCGGTAGCGGCGGGCCGATGGCAACGATGGCTTTTTTCTGCAGGCTGTGTTGCTGCAGCGCGGCGGCTGTCAGCCGCCATTCCAGCTGGCCTGCCTGGGGTTGCAGCACTTCTGTCAGGCACTGGCTGGGCCAGCCTTTGCCGGGCAGTTCGCAATCCAGCGCTTCCCATCCCGTAGGTGTACAGGCCAGTTGTGTTCGCACCAGGCAGTCGCCACGCCAGATGCTGGCGGCAACCGATGGCGGCAAGACAGGAGCCGGATTGGAAGGGATGGAATGCATGATAAATACTGTTTATATATACAGTATAAAGTGATGCGAGGTGCTTGTCTGCAACGGTCGGGGCAAGAGGGTTTCCTCTTATCAAATGCATAGCGCACAATGCTTTGCCAGATGGCGCTGGCAGGATTTTTATTACCATGGCTTGCAGCACGGGTAAGATCAGGCCCACATGCATATACCAGAACCCCACGACTCCGCCGACCGGCCCGTGCAGTCGCATGCAACGGCTTCGGCGCGGCATACGGCAGTGGCCGATGGCGTAGCCATTGATGGCCTGGCGCCCGTTCCGCATCTGGAGCGCAAGGCCGCTGCGCTGCTGCTGTTCACCATGCTGCTCATCCTGGGATCGGCGTTGTACCTGCTGTATGCGCGCGGTGTTTTCGAGCCCAAGCAGGAGCTGATCCTGACGGCGGAAGACTCGGAGGGTGTGACCATTGGCATGGACATGACTTTTTCCGGCTTTCCCATCGGCAAGGTGGACAAGATCGAGCTGGCCAAGGATGGCACGGTGCGCATCCATGTGGCTGTGCCGGAAAAGGATGCGCACTGGCTGCGCATCAGCAGCGTGTTCACCCTGGTCAAGGGCCTGGTGGGAGGGACCACGATCAAGGCGTATTCAGGCATTCTGGATGACCCACCACTGGAAGATGGCGCGGTGCGCGCCGTGTTGCTGGGCGATGCCACGGCTGAGTTGCCGCAACTGATGAGCAATGCTCGCCAGTTGCTGGAAAACCTGAACATGATGACCTCGGCTGGCTCGGCGCTGGACAGCACCTTGGTGCAGCTGCGCACGCTCAGCACCAAACTGAATGGCCCCGGCGGCGCGTTGGGCGTGGCGCTGGGTGGAGATGAAGAGGCCAGGAAGATCTCCGTCACCCTCGACCGAGCCAACCAGTTGCTCGCCCGCCTGGATGGCCTGGTCAAGAATACGGACAAGCAGGTGTTTGGCGCGCAGGGCGTCATGCCCGAGGTACGCGCGACCGTGCAGCAGCTCAATGGCGTGCTGGCGGATGTGCGCGGCAGTCTCAAGAAGGTGGATGCCGTGCTGGTAGAGGCGCAGGCCGTAGGCGCCAATGCGAAGGACGCGACTTCCAACCTGGGTGACTTGCGGGCCGATGTCGAGGCCAGCCTGCGCAAAGTGGAGGGCATGCTGGCCGAGCTGAACCGCAAATGGCCGTTTGCCAAGAAAGAGGCGGAGGTCAAGCTGCCATGATGTCGACGCGCTTTTTCTCGTCTTCTGCTGTACATCGGGTTGCTATTGTTCTGGTAGCTTCTGGCGCTTTACTGGCTTGCGCTGGCGGCCAAAAAATACCAGATTGGGCCGTCAATGAACAAGGGGCGGCCGAGCGGGCGACCGATGCCTACCTGTCTGGCAACAGCCGCGTTGCCGATGCGGAGTGGCGCCGTGCGCGCGAGGAGGTTCGCCGCACTGCGCGGCCCGACCTGCTGGCCCGGCTGGAGCTGGCACGCTGCGCCGCACAGGTGGCTGCGCTGGATACGTCGCCATGCAGTGGTTATGAGGCTGTGGCCCATGATGCGGCAGCGCCAGAGCAGGCCTACGCCCGCTACCTGCGCGGCGCCCAGCAGATGGCAGACATCGCACTGCTGCCCAAAGCCCAGCAGGCAGTGGCAGCGCAGCAGCCTGCCAGTGCAATTGGGGCGCTGGCAGCCATTGACGACCCGCTCTCGCGCCTGGTGGCGGCAGGCGCCTTGGCGGTGCGCGGCCCACTGCCCATGGCGGTGGTGCAGCAGGCGGTCGATACTGCTTCTGCCCAGGGCTGGCGCCGTGCGCTGCTCGCCTGGCTCCTCAACCAGCAGCGTCTGGCGCAAGAGCAGGGCGATACCGCGTTGGCGGCGCAGGTGCAGCGGCGGCTGGATGTGCTGCAGGCGACGCAGAAGTAGCACGGCGCCTGCACAACCCGTACGCCTTCCCTACAATCGCTGCCCATGCAACTTTCAACGCTGTGGCGGCAATCGTCCGCTTTTCGCATGGGGGTGTCGATCAGTATCGCCACCGGGCTGTATGGCATCTCCTTCGGTGCCTTGGGTGTGGCCGCAGGCCTTTCGGTATGGCAGACCTGCGCGCTGAGCCTTTTGATGTTCACGGGCGGCTCCCAGTTTGCATTCGTCGGTGTGGTGGCGGGTGGTGGCGCCGGAGTGGCTGCGCTGGGCGCTGCCAGCCTGCTGGGTGTGCGCAATGCGGTGTACGGCATGCAGATGGCAGCGCTGCTGGGCCCCAAGGGGCTCGCTCGGCTGCTCTCGGCACAGTTGACAATCGATGAATCCGCCGCCACTGCCCTGGGGCAGGCAGATAAGACCGAGCAGCGGCGCGGCTTCTGGACGGCGGGCGTGGGCGTCTATGTCCTGTGGAATCTGTTTACGGCAGCAGGCGCATTGCTGGGCAATGCACTGGGCGCCCCCAGCCGCTGGGGGCTGGATGGGGCGGCAGTGGCTGCTTTTCTGGGGTTGCTGTGGCCGCGCCTCAAAGGGCGGGAGCCGATTGCGCTGGCCGTGGCGGCTGCGGCAGTTGCCATGCTGGCGGTGCCCATGGTGCCGCCGGGCATTCCGATTCTGATTGCTGCCGTGCTTGGCGGTGTGTGGGGTTACTGTACCCGCAGCAGTGGGCAGGCACCCCGCGCCGCAGGAGGCGCCGCATGAACACGGAGACCGTTGTCCAGATGGGCGGCCACTGGTGGCTCTGGGTGTTGCTGGCCAGCGCCATTGCCTATGCCACCAAGCTGCTGGGTTACGGCGTGCCCGCACGCTGGCTGCACCATCCGCGCATGGCACGGGTGGCGGGCTCGCTCACCATCGCCTTGCTGGCTGCGCTGACAGCAATGAACACCTTTGCCGGCGGCCAGCAACTGGTTCTGGATGCGCGGCTGGCGGCCCTGGTGGTTGCGGCCATTGCGCTGGCGCTGAGGGCTCCGTTCCTGCTGGTGGTGGTGCTGGGGGCCGGGGCGTCAGCGGCCGTGCGCTGGTGGATGTAAGAACGTGTTTGAGATCTCCTCGCGCCGCAAAGCAGTTCCTGGCACAGCGGTTCAGCACTTTGGTATAATCGACCGGTTTTGCATGGTGCAAGACGCACGTCGCAAGCTTTTCCGGCTGCGACGCAAGTAACCAAAAATGCCAGCGCGAGCTGCATTTTTCAGAAGGAAAACACATGATCGCCGCATCTATCAAGGCCGAAGTTGTAAAGGCCAACGCACGTTCCGCTACCGATACGGGCAGCCCAGAAGTCCAAGTGGCTCTGCTGACCGCCCGCATCAACGAACTGACCCCTCACTTCAAGACGCACGCCAAGGACCACCACGGTCGTCGCGGCCTGCTGCGCATGGTGAGCCGTCGTCGCAAGCTGTTGGACTACCTCAAGTCCAAGGACGCTGACCGTTACACTGCGCTGATCGCCAAGCTGGGCCTGCGTAAGTAAGCCTGGGGTGAGATGAAAACGCCTGAGTTAGTCCGCTAGCTCAGGCGTTTTTTACTTCGGAGGGTGTAAAGCAGAGCGAAGCTGTGTCATTCCAATGCTGCAATATTTGTAGCTATAAGTGCAGCACTGGAATGGCATCGTGTTCTGTTTGTACCCTTAAATCAAGCCGGGCCTGCGTGCCCAGCTATCCAACAAGGAGTCAATATGACCATGTTCAATAAAGTGACCAAGACTTTCCAGTGGGGCCAGCACACGGTCACCATGGAAACCGGTGAAATCGCACGCCAGGCCTCTGGTGCCGTGCTGGTCAACATCGATGACACCGTGGTTCTGGCCACCGTCGTCGGTTCCAAGATTGCCAAGGCCGGCCAGGATTTCTTCCCGCTGACCGTGGACTACATCGAGAAGACCTACGCTGCAGGCAAGATCCCTGGCAGCTTCTTCAAGCGCGAAGCCAAGCCCAGCGAGCTGGAAACCCTGACCAGCCGCCTGATCGACCGTCCGATCCGCCCACTGTTCCCCGAAGGCTTCTACAACGACGTGCACGTGGTCATCCACACCATCTCGTTGAACCCTGAAGTGGATGCCGATATCGCCGCAATGATCGCCGTGTCTGCTGCACTGTCCGTCTCGGGCATTCCTTTCAACGGCCCCATTGGTGCTGCCCGTGTGGGTTACATCAATGGCGAATACGTGCTCAACCCCGGCCAGACCCAACGCAAGGATTCGCAGATGGATCTGGTGGTGGCTGGTACCGAAGCCGCAGTGCTGATGGTCGAGTCCGAAGCACAGCAACTGCCCGAAGAAGTGATGCTGGGCGCCGTGGTGTTCGGTCACGACCAAGGCAAGATCGCCATCAACGCCATCCACGAACTGGTGCGCGATGCCGGCAAACCCGCTTGGGACTGGGTTGCACCCGCCAAGGATGAGGCACTGATTGCCAAGGTGACCGAGCTGGGCGAAGCCAAGCTGCGCGCCGCTTACCAGGAGCGCAACAAGCAAGTGCGCACGCTCGCCTGCCGCACCGCCTATGCCGATGTGAAGGCCGCGCTGACGGAGCAAGGCGTGGCGTTTGACGGCGTCAAGGTCGAAGGCATGCTGTTTGACATCGAAGCACGTATCGTGCGTTCGCAGATTCTGGCTGGCGAGCCCCGTATCGACGGCCGCGACACCCGCACCGTGCGTCCCATCGAGATCCGTAACTCCGTGCTGCCACGCACCCACGGTTCGGCACTGTTCACCCGTGGTGAAACCCAGGCGCTGGTGATCTCCACCCTGGGTACCGAGCGTGATGCACAGCGCATCGACGCCCTGGCTGGTGAGTTCGAAGACCGCTTCCTGTTCCACTACAACATGCCTCCGTTTGCCACTGGCGAAGTGGGTCGCATGGGCTCGACCAAGCGCCGCGAAATCGGTCACGGTCGTCTGGCCAAGCGCGCCCTGGCGGCCTGCCTGCCCTCGAAGGAAGAGTTCCCCTACACCATCCGTGTAGTGTCGGAAATCACTGAGTCCAATGGTTCTTCGTCGATGGCATCGGTTTGCGGCGGCTGCCTGTCCATGATGGACGCCGGCGTGCCCATGAAGGCGCACGTGGCAGGTATCGCCATGGGTCTGATCAAGGAAGACAACAAGTTTGCTGTGCTGACCGACATTCTGGGTGACGAAGATCACCTGGGCGATATGGACTTCAAGGTGGCGGGTACGACCAACGGTATCACCGCCCTGCAGATGGATATCAAGATCCAGGGTATCACCAAGGAAATCATGCAGGTTGCCCTGGCACAGGCCAAGGAAGCACGCATGCACATCCTGGGCAAGATGCAGGAAGCCATGGGCGAGGCCAAGGCCGAGATCTCGTCGTTTGCTCCCAAGCTGTACACGATGAAGATCAACCCTGAAAAGATCCGTGACGTGATCGGCAAGGGCGGCGCCACCATCCGTGCACTGACTGAAGAAACCGGCACCCAGATCAATATCGAGGAAGATGGCACCATCACCATCGCCGCCACCGATGGCGCCAAGGCAGACGAAGCCAAGCGCCGCATCGAGGAGATCACTGCCGAAGTCGAGATCGGCAAGGTCTACGAAGGCCCGGTCGTGAAGATTCTGGACTTTGGCGCCCTGGTCAACCTGCTGCCGGGCAAGGATGGTCTGCTGCACATCAGCCAGATCGCCCACGAACGCGTGGAAAAGGTTACCGATTACCTGCAGGAAGGCCAAGTGGTCAAGGTCAAGGTTCTGGAAACCGACGACAAGGGCCGCGTCAAGCTGTCGATGAAGGCGCTGACCGAGCGTCCAGCGGGCATGCCGGAGCGCGAGCCTCGCGAGCCTCGCGAGCCGCGTGAATTCCGCGAGCGTGCACCACGCCAGCACCGCGAGCCGCGTGAGCCGCGCGTGGGTGCTGAGGGCGATCAGCAGCAACAACAGCAGCAGTAATGCCTGCTGGGCGCACCCGAGGTCCTGGGGCCTGGGTGCGTTTTTGTTGATCGAACAATGTGAATGATGTGATGTACCAAGGAAGCGCCATGGACAAAATGCGTGCTGTCGAGATGAATGGCTTTGGCGAGCCAGGCGTCTTGAAGCTGGGCGAGCGCCCCATGCCGCAAGCGGGGCAGGGCGAGCTGTGCATTCATGTGGCTGCCAGCGGTGTCAATCGCCCGGATGTGCTTCAGCGCAAGGGCCACTACGCACCGCCTCCGGGCACGTCCGATCTGCCGGGGCTGGAGGTTGCCGGTGTCATCGTTGCCGGTGATGCTGCTGCCATGGCTGCGCAGGGGTTGAAGCTGGGCGACCGTGTCTGCGCGCTGGTTGCCGGTGGTGGTTATGCAGAGTACTGCGTGGCGCCTGTTGCGCAGTGCCTGCCGGTGCCTGCGGGTCTGTCGGACCTGGAGGCTGCAGCCCTGCCTGAGACCTTTTTCACGGTCTGGAGCAATGTGTTTGACCGCGGTGCGCTGCAGGCGGGTGAGACCTTGTTGATCCAGGGGGGCAGCAGCGGCATTGGTGTGACGGCAATCCAGCTGGCCAAGGCTTTTGGTGCGCAAGTGATTGTGACGGCGGGCTCGGACGAAAAGTGCCAGGCCTGCCGCGACCTCGGGGCTGACCTTGCCATCAACTACCGGACGCAGGATTTTGTCGCAGAAGTCCAGCGCATCACCGCAGGCAAAGGCGTGGATGTGATCCTGGACATGGTTGCTGGCGATTATGTGGCTCGTGAGGTTGAGGCGCTGGCGGAAGACGGCCGACTGGTCATCATTGCCGTGCAAGGTGGCGTCAAGGCGGAGTTCAATGCCGGCCTGGTGTTGCGCCGCCGCCTGCAGATCACCGGTTCCACCCTGCGTCCCCGTCCTGTGGCTTTCAAGGCTGCGATCACAAAGGCCTTGTTAGCCAAAGTGTGGCCTTTGCTGGCTGCAGGCAAGGTGCGTCCCATCATTCATAGCCGGTTCCCTGCGGCGCGTGCGGCCGAAGCCCATGCGCTGATGGAATCCAACCAACATATCGGCAAGATCATGCTGAGCTGGAGCGAGCAATGAAAAAACTGATTGCAGGCAATTGGAAGATGAATGGCAGCCTGGCTGCCAACCAATCCTTGCTGCAAGAAATTCTGCAAGGACTGGGGCAGGCTGCGTGCGATGTGGCGGTGGCTGTGCCTGCCGTCTATGTCCCCCAGGTGCAAGGCTTGCTGCAGGGCTCTACGGTGCACCTGGGTGCCCAGGACGTATCTGCGCACGACAGTGGTGCCTACACTGGTGAAGTGTCTGCTGCCATGTTGCGCGAGTTTGGCGTGCGCTATGCCCTGGTGGGGCACAGCGAGCGGCGCCAGTACCATGGCGAGACCGATGCCGTGGTGGCTGCCAAGGCGCAGAAGGCGCTGAATGCAGGCATTACACCGATTGTGTGTGTGGGGGAGACCCTGGCGCAGCGCGATGCAGGTGAGACGGAGGCTGTGGTCAAGCGCCAACTGGCGGCGGTGATCCATGCCATTGGCGCCTGCACGACGGAAATCGTGGTTGCTTATGAGCCTGTCTGGGCCATTGGCACCGGCAAGACGGCCACGCCCGAGCAGGCGCAGGCTGTCCATGCTGTATTGCGCGCGCAGTTGGCTGCGGCCAGCACGCAAGCGGCCAAGGTGCCGCTGCTGTATGGTGGCAGCATGAATGCGGGCAACGCCGAGCAACTGCTGGCGCAGCCGGACATCAATGGTGGCTTGATTGGTGGTGCGGCGCTGAAGGCGCCAGATTTTCTGAAGATTATTGCCGCTGCCGCTTGATACATGGGCGCAGGCAGCTATCGATTTTGATAAAGAGGGTAGATGATGGTAACGATTTTGTTGGCAATTCAGATGTTGGCTGCACTGGGCATGATTGGCCTGGTGCTGGTTCAGCATGGCAAGGGTGCAGATGCGGGCGCGGCTTTTGGTAGCGGCGGCGGTGCGGGCAGCCTGTTCGGTGCTTCCGGCAGCGCCAATTTCCTCTCGCGCAGTACGGCAGTACTGGCTGCGGTGTTCTTTGCAGCCACGCTGGCACTGGCCTATTTTGGCAATGCCCGTCCCACATCCGCTGGTAGCGTGCTGGAAGGTCCTGCTGCAACCATTCCGCAGTCCAATGCACCGGCTGTTGATGCCGCAGTGCCTCCTGCAAGCTCTTCGGTGCCTGCACCGGCAACGCCTGCTGCCCCAGCCGCTGGCGGTGATGCTGCTGTGCCCGCGCCTGCAGCAGCAGATGTTCCTGCCGCTGCAACGCCTGCCGAGCCAGCGCAACCCGCAGTGAAATAAGTCAACTATTTTGGAAAGAATCCCCGATATCAGGGTTTTTACAGAGTAGAATCTTGGTCTGTCTGGGAAGTAAATTGTTGCAAAAGCAATTGCACCTGCCAGACCAGTCAAAAACAGCCGTCGTGGTGAAATTGGTAGACACGCTATCTTGAGGGGGTAGTGGCGAAAGCTGTGCGAGTTCGAGTCTCGCCGACGGCACCAACACAAAAAAAGGCCTGCCTGGGTCGCATCTTGTGCTTACCCAGGTTGGCTCCTGCGGTGAGTACTCAGATGAATCTCGATCAATACCTCCCAGTCCTCCTGTTCATTCTGGTGGGCATTCTTGTCGGTGTAGGTCCTCTGGTGGCGGGATACATCCTTGGTCCCAATCGCCCGAATGCGGCGAAAAATTCCCCTTACGAATGCGGCTTTGAGGCGTTTGAAGACGCACGCATGAAATTTGACGTGCGTTACTATCTCGTCGCCATTCTGTTCATTCTCTTCGACTTGGAAATTGCTTTCCTCTTCCCCTGGGCAGTATCGCTGCATGAAGTGGGAATGCCTGGTTTTATCGCGGTTCTCGTGTTCTTGGCCATTCTGGTGGTGGGTTTCGCCTATGAATGGAAAAAGGGCGCGCTGACCTGGGAATAACCGGAAATCACAAAGGTGCACGATGATTGAAGGTGTGTTGGAAAAGGGCTTTGTCACCACGAGCTACGACTCGGTGGTGAACTGGGCCAAGACGGGGTCCATCTGGCCCATGACGTTTGGTTTGGCATGCTGCGCTGTCGAAATGATGCACGCAGCTGCAGCGCGTTATGACATCGGCCGCTTTGGTGCCGAAGTGTTCCGCGCGAGCCCACGTCAGGCGGACTTGATGATTGTGGCTGGCACGCTGTGCAACAAGATGGCTCCGGCCATGCGCAAGGTGTACGACCAGATGGCGGAGCCGCGCTGGGTGATCTCGATGGGCTCTTGCGCCAATGGTGGTGGCTACTACCACTACAGCTATTCGGTGGTGCGGGGCTGTGACCGTATTGTTCCGGTGGATGTGTACGTTCCAGGCTGCCCTCCCACTGCCGAGGCGCTGATCTACGGCATCATCCAGCTGCAGCAGAAGATTCGCCGCACCCATACCATTGCGCGCGCCTAGGAGTCGGAATGAGTGTTGAACTGATACAGCCGACTGTGCTGCAACAAAACATCGCCCGTGTGCTGGGCGACAAGGCGCGTTCCGTAACCTTGGCGCTGGATGAAGTGACTGTGGAAGTCGCTGCCCAGGACTATCTGGCTGCAATGCAACTGCTGCGTGATGCGCCTGAATGCAAGTTTGAAGTGCTGATGGACCTGTGTGGCCTGGATTACTCCGCATACAAGGATGTCGGTACCGATGGCCCGCGCTATGCGGTGGTGTGCCACCTGCTGTCGGTGAGCCTGAACCAGCGTGTGCGCGTGCGCGTGTTCTGCCAGGACGATGATTTTCCAGTCGTCGACACACTGAGCGAGCTGTGGGGTTCTGCCAACTGGTTTGAGCGCGAAGCCTTCGACCTGTTCGGCATCGTGTTTGAAGGCCACTCCGACCTGCGACGCATTCTGACGGACTATGGTTTCATTGGCCATCCCTTCCGCAAGGATTTCCCGCTGTCCGGCCATGTCGAAATGCGTTACGACGCGGAGCAGGGCCGGGTGATCTACGAGCCTGTCTCGATCGAGCCGCGCGAGATCACGCCCCGCATTATTCGTGAAGAGCATTACGGAGGCCTGCACTGAGGCCTTCGGTCCTCACGATGAAAAAACATGGCTGAAATCAAAAACTACACACTCAACTTCGGTCCTCAGCACCCTGCAGCACACGGGGTGCTGCGTCTTGTGCTGGAGCTCGATGGTGAAGTGGTGCAACGCGCTGACCCGCACATCGGTCTGCTGCACCGCGCCACCGAAAAGCTGGCCGAGAGCAAGACATTCATCCAGTCGCTGCCTTACATGGACCGCCTGGACTATTGCTCGATGATGAGCAACGAGCACGCCTACTGCCTGGCCATCGAAAAGCTGATGGGCCTGGAAGTGCCTATCCGTGCGCAGTACATCCGTGTGATGTTCTCCGAAATCACCCGCATCATGAATCACCTGATGTGGCTGGGCTCTTCGGGCAATGACGGCGGCAGCTCCACCATCCTGATCTACACCTTCCGTGAACGCGAAGACCTGATGGACATGTATGAGGCTGTCTCTGGCGCCCGCATGCATGCTGCTTACTTCCGCCCCGGTGGTGTGTATCGCGATCTGCCTGACAGCATGCCGCAGTACAAGGCCAGCAAGGTGCGCAATGCCAAGTCGCTGGAGCTGATGAACAGCAACCGCAAGGGCTCGCTGCTGGACTTCATCGATGATTTCACGGCGCGCTTCCCCAAGTGCTGCGATGAATACGAAACCCTGCTGACCGACAACCGCATCTGGAAGCAGCGCAATGTTGGTATCGGCGTGGTTGACGCCGAGCGCGCGCTGAACCTGGGCCTGACCGGCCCGATGCTGCGCGGCTCCGGTGTGGCGTGGGACATGCGCAAGAAGCAGCCCTACGAGGTCTACGACCGCATGGAGTTCGATGTGCCAGTGGGCACGACGGGCGACTGCTATGACCGTTACCTGGTTCGCGTGGCGGAAATGCGCCAGTCCAACCGCATTGTCAAGCAGTGTGTGGATTGGCTGCGCGCCAATCCCGGTCCGGTGATCACCGACAACCACAAGGTTGCTCCTCCGGATCGCGAAGCGATGAAGAGCAACATGGAAGAGCTGATTCACCACTTCAAGCTGTTCACCGAAGGCTTCAAGGTGCCCGAGGGCGAGGCCTACGCGGCTGTGGAGCACCCCAAGGGTGAATTCGGCATCTATTTGGTGAGCGATGGTGCCAACAAGCCCTATCGCATGAAGATTCGTCCACCGGGATTCGTGCATCTGGCCGCTCTTGATGAGCTGAGCCGCGGCCACATGCTGGCTGACGCCGTGATGGTGCTGAGCACCCTGGACATCGTGTTTGGAGATGTTGACCGATGATTACCGAAGCAACAAAAGCACGTTTTGCACGCGAAGTTGCCAAGTATCCGGCAGAGCAGAAGCAGTCGGCCGTGATGGCCTGTCTGTCGATCGTGCAGCAGGAAGAGGGCTGGGTCAGCCAGGAGAGCGAGGCAGTCATTGCCGAATTCCTGGAGATGCCGGAAATTGCCGTGCATGAAGTGACCACCTTCTACAACATGTACAACCAGCATCCGGTTGGCAAATACAAGCTGAGCGTATGCACCAACCTGCCATGCCAGCTGCGCCGTGGCCGTGAGGCGCTCAAGCACCTCGAAGACAAGCTGGGCATCAAGATGGGTGATACCACCGCCGATGGCGTGTTCACCGTCGAACAGTCCGAGTGCCTGGGTGCCTGTGCGGACGCGCCGGTGCTGTTGGTCAATGACCGCCATATGTGCAGCTTCATGGATGACGAGAAACTGGACCAGCTGGTGGATGGATTGCGCGCAGCGGAGGACACCAAGTGACTACATCCGCTCAAATTCTCAAGCAGTTCCAGGCAACTGGCGTCGAAACCTGCTTCCATGACCGCCATATCGATCCGCAGATCTATGCGGGTCTGAACGGCACCAACTGGTCAATCAAGGACTACGAGGCGCGTGGTGGCTATGAGGCCCTGCGCAAACTGTTGGGCAAGGACGGTGGCGAGGGCCTGACCCAAGACCAGGTGATCGCGACCATGAAGGAGTCGGGACTGCGTGGCCGTGGTGGCGCAGGTTTCCCTACCGGTCTGAAGTGGAGCTTCATGCCCCGCAACTTCCCCGGCCAAAAGCATCTGGTATGCAATTCGGACGAGGGCGAGCCGGGCACCTGCAAGGACCGCGACATCCTGATGTACAACCCGCACATCGTGATCGAAGGCATGATCATTGCCGCGTACGCGATGGGTATTTCGCTGGGCTACAACTACATCCACGGCGAAATCTTCCAGGTCTACGATCGCTTCGAAGCTGCTCTGGAAGAAGCCCGTGCGGCCGGCTACCTGGGTGACAACATCATGGGCAGCAGTTTCAGCTTCCAGCTGCACGCACACCATGGTTTTGGCGCCTACATCTGCGGCGAGGAAACGGCTCTGCTCGAGTCGCTTGAAGGCAAGAAGGGGCAACCTCGCTTCAAGCCGCCTTTTCCTGCGAGCTTTGGCCTCTACGGCAAGCCCACCACCATCAACAACACCGAGACCTTTGCTGCGGTGCCATGGATTATCCGAAACGGTGGTCAGGCCTATCTGGAGTGCGGCAAGCCGAACAACGGCGGCACCAAGATCTTCTCGGTCAGCGGTGATGTGAACAAGCCAGGCAACTACGAGGTTCCGCTGGGAACGCCATTCTCCAAGCTGTTGGAGCTGGCCGGTGGTGTGCGTACGGGCCGCCAGCTGAAGGCAGTGATTCCTGGTGGATCTTCCGCGCCAGTGCTGCCGGCGAACATCATGATGGAATGCACGATGGACTACGACTCCATCTCCAAGGCCGGATCCATGCTGGGCTCGGGTGCCGTCATCGTGATGGACGACTCGCGCGACATGGTCGAGAGCCTGCTGCGTCTGTCGTACTTCTACCAGCACGAATCCTGCGGCCAATGCACGCCTTGCCGCGAAGGCACGGGCTGGCTGTGGCGCATGGTGGATCGTATCCAGCATGGCCATGGCCGCAAGGAAGATTTGGACATGCTGGACTCTGTGGCCGGCAACATCATGGGGCGCACGATCTGTGCATTGGGCGACGCGGCTGCCATGCCGGTGCGCGCAATGATCAAGCATTTCCGCCATGAATTCGAAGCAAAGATCAACGCTGCTGAAAAGCAGACCGCTGCTTCTTCCTGATCGCGAGTGAGCATATGGTTGAAATTGAAATAGACGGTCAGAAGGTCGAGGTCGCGGAAGGCAGCATGGTCATGCACGCGGCTGACGCTGCGGGCAAGTACATCCCTCACTTCTGCTACCACAAGAAACTGTCGATCGCGGCAAACTGCCGCATGTGCCTGGTGGACGTGGAAAAGGCTCCCAAAGCCATGCCTGCGTGTGCCACGCCAGTGACGCAAGGCATGATTGTGCGCACCACCTCGGACAAGGCGGTGAAGGCCCAGCAATCGGTGATGGAGTTCCTGCTCATCAACCACCCGCTGGATTGCCCGATCTGCGACCAGGGTGGCGAGTGCCAGCTGCAGGATCTGGCCGTAGGTTACGGCGGCAGCAGCTCGCGCTACCAGGAAGAAAAGCGCGTGGTGTTCCACAAGAACGTGGGCCCGCTCATTTCCATGGAAGAGATGAGCCGCTGCATCCACTGCACCCGCTGCGTGCGCTTTGGACAGGAAGTGTCCGGCGTGATGGAGCTGGGCATGGTCAACCGCGGTGAGCACTCCGAGATCACCACGGTGGTGGGCGACACGGTCGACTCCGAGCTTTCGGGCAACATGATCGACATCTGCCCCGTTGGCGCACTGACGAGCAAGCCTTTCCGCTACAGCGCCCGTACCTGGGAACTGTCCCGCCGCAAGTCTGTCTCGCCCCATGACTCCACGGGTGCGAACCTGATCGTTCAGGTCAAGAACAACAAGGTGATGCGTGTCGTGCCTTTCGAGAACGATGCCGTCAACGAATGCTGGATCGCTGACCGTGACCGCTTCTCCTACGAAGCACTCAACGGCGAAGAGCGCCTGACCAAGCCCATGATCAAGCAAGGTGGTCAATGGTCGGAAGTCAGCTGGCAGGTCGCCCTGGAATATGTGGCCAATGGCATCAAGGGTGTGCAGCGCGATCATGGTGCCGAGGCACTGGGTGCGCTGGTCAGCCCGCACAGCACGCTGGAAGAATTGTTCCTGGCAGGCGAGCTGGTGCGCAGCCTCGGTAGCCGCAATATCGACTACCGCCTGCGCAATGCCGAATTTGCCAAGGACGACGGCGTTCGCTGGCTGGGCCGTTCCATTGCTTCGCTGTCGGATCTGAACACCGCCTTGGTGGTGGGCTCGAACGTGCGCAAGGAACATCCGCTGTTCGCACAGCGTATTCGCCAGGCTGCCCGCAAGGGAGCGGTGGTCGCCACGATCAATGCCAAGGCCTTCGATCTGGCCATGCCTGTGGCTCACCAGTTGCTGGCTCCTGCTGCGCAGTGGGCTTACGCGCTGTCTTCGGTCGCAGCCGCCATCGCCCAGTCAAAGGGCGTTGAGGCGCCGAACAATGCAGGTACGGTCACGCCTGAAGCCATCGAGATCGCTCGTGCACTGCAAAGCGGTGAGCAGAAGGCCATCCTGTTGGGCAATGCAGTAGCGCACCATGCGCAAGCCAGCACCCTGCTGGCGATCGCCAACTGGATTGGTACCCAGACGGGTGCAACCGTCGGCTTCCTCACGGAAGCGGCCAATACGGTGGGTGCGCAATGGGTGGGCGCCGTGCCGCAAGGGCAGGGTCTCCATGCAGGCCAGATGCTGGCTGGCGGCATCAAGGCAGCCATTTTGCTGAACACGGAACCCGCGTTCGATTCAGCCGCTGGCAGCAATGGTCTGCAGGGCTGCGAGATGGTGGTGAGCCTGAGCCCGTTCAAGGCCAACATGGACATCGCCGATGTGCTGCTGCCGATTGCGCCATTCACCGAGACATCGGGCTCGTTCGTGAACGCCGAAGGCCGCGTGCAGGGTTTCCATGCCGTCGTCAAGCCGCTGGGTGATGCACGACCAGCCTGGAAGGTGCTGCGCGTCATGGGCAATCTGCTCGGTGCAGCAGGCATGGACTTCGAGTCGTCCCAGGATGTGCTGGCCGTGGCCACGCGCTCGCAGGACCAGGTTCCTGCTGAGCTGCTGTCCAACAGCACCAAGACGAATATGGCGGTGTCGGCCCCTGCAACCCAGGAGCCGGTTGTCGCAAGCATTTACCAGTTGGATGGAATCGTGCGTCGTGCGCCTGCGCTGCAAATGACTGCGGATGCCCGCCAATCCTCGGAGGTGGTGGCACCATGATTGACGCGATTTACAACGGCGGTCTGACACTGATCGCAGCGAACTGGTGGTCAACGCTGGTCTGGCCGGTGATCTGGAACCTGATCAAGATTCTGTGCATCGTGCTGCCCCTGATGGGCGCGGTGGCCTATCTGACGCTGTGGGAGCGCAAGCTGCTGGGCTTCATGCAGGTGCGCTACGGTCCCAACCGTGTGGGCCCTTTCGGTTTGCTGCAGCCTCTGGCCGATGGCTTGAAGCTGGCGACCAAGGAAATCATCACGCCGACGGCTGCAAGTTCCGGCTTGTACCGTCTGGGCCCCATCATGGCCATCATGCCTGCGTTGGCAGCCTGGGTGGTGATTCCTTTTGGACCTGATGTGGCATTGGCCAACGTCAATGTCGGCCTGCTGCTGGTGATGGCAATCACCTCGATCGAGGTCTATGGCGTGATCATCGCTGGCTGGGCATCGAACTCCAAGTATGCCTTCCTGGGCGCGCTGCGTGCATCGGCCCAGATGGTGTCCTATGAAATCGCCATGGGCTTCTGCTTCCTGGTGGTCATCATGGTCACGGGCAGCATGAACCTGACCGAAATCGTGCTTGCGCAGGGCAAGGGCATGATGGCTTCGGCTGGCGCAAGCATCCTGTCATGGAACTGGCTGCCTCTGCTGCCGATGTTCATCGTCTACCTGATCTCGGGCGTGGCCGAAACCAACCGTCACCCGTTCGACGTGGTGGAAGGCGAAGCCGAAATCGTGGCCGGCCACATGGTTGAATACTCGGGCATGGGCTTTGCCGTGTTCTTCCTGGCCGAATACGCCAGCATGTGGCTGGTGTCCATCCTGGCCGTGATCATGTTCCTGGGCGGCTGGCTGCCACCTTTCGAATTCCTGTCGTTCATCCCCGGTTGGATCTGGCTGGCTGCCAAGACTTTCCTGGTGGTGTCGATGTTCATCTGGATCCGTGCGACTTTCCCGCGTTTCCGCTATGACCAGATCATGCGTCTGGGCTGGAAGATCTTCATCCCCGTGACCCTGGTGTACCTGGTCTTTGTCGGCGGCTGGCTGCTGTCGCCCTGGAACATCTGGAAGTAAGCGGAGGCACACAACATGACTACTGCAGTTTCTCCCCGCACTTTCTCGGTGAAGGACTTTTTCAAGAGCTTCATGCTCTGGGAATTGATGAAGGGCATGGCCCTGACCGGTCGCTACGCCTTCGCGCGCAAGATCACCGTTCAGTTCCCCGAGGAAAAGACGCCGCTTTCTCCACGTTTTCGTGGCCTGCATGCGCTTCGCCGCTATGAAAACGGTGAAGAGCGTTGCATTGCCTGCAAGCTGTGCGAAGCCGTCTGCCCTGCCATGGCGATCACCATCGAGTCGGATGTGCGTGATGACGGCTCGCGCCGCACCACCCGTTATGACATCGACCTGACCAAGTGCATTTTCTGTGGCTTCTGTGAAGAAAGCTGCCCCGTTGACTCGATCGTGGAGACCCAGATTCTGGAATACCACGGTGAAAAGCGCGGCGACTTGTACTTCACCAAGGAAATGCTGCTGGCCGTGGGCGACCGTTACGAACCTGAAATTGCTGCAGCCAAGGCTGCGGACGCAAAGTACCGTTAAGGCGGCGCTTGGAGACTGATTGAAAAGAGCCCCACATGGACGTCACAACTGGTTTTTTCTATCTGTTCTCGGTGGTGCTGCTATACGCGGCATTCCGGGTCGTTACTGCCCCAAATCCGGTGCACGCTGTGCTGCACCTGATGTTGGCGTTTTCACAGGCTGCCGGTATCTGGCTGCTGCTCAAGGCTGAGTTCCTGGCCATCGTTCTGGTGATGGTGTACCTGGGCGCCGTGATGGTGCTGTTCCTCTTCGTGGTGATGATGCTGGATATCCGCATCGACCAGCTGCGCAAGAGCTTCTGGAAGAACTTTCCACTCGCCGCTGTGATTTTTGCGATTGTTGCCTTCGAAATGGGCGTCGTGCTCATCGGCGGCTTCAGCATGGTGGATGAGCCCAAGGTGATTCCAACGGTGGTGGATGCTGCCGGCAAGGTCATTCCCTACAGCAACGTCAAGGCGCTGGGCACGCTGCTGTACACCGAGTACCTGTTCCCCGTGCAGATCGCCGCTGTGATCCTGCTGGTTGCCATGATTGCTGCGATTGCGCTGACACTGCGCCATCGCAAGGATTCCAAGGCGATCGATGCTTCGCTGCAGGTGCGCGTGCGTGCCGAAGACCGTCTGAAGCTGGTGAAGGTGGAAACGGTGAAGCCTGCTGCCCCTGTGGTGCAAGAAGCTGCCGCAACCGAGGAGAAGAAGGCATGACACTGACACTTGGTCACTTTTTGACTCTCGGGGCAATGCTGTTTGCCCTGTCTGTGGTCGGAATCTTTCTGAACCGCAAGAACCTGATTGTGCTGCTGATGGCCATCGAGCTGATGCTGCTCGCGGTGAACATGAACTTCGTTGCCTTCTCCCATTACCTGGGTGACATGCACGGACAGATCTTCGTGTTCTTTATTTTGACGGTTGCCGCTGCGGAGTCGGCTATTGGCTTGGCTATCTTGGTGCTGCTGTTCCGTAACAAATCCACCATTGATGCGGAAGATCTCAATGCCCTGAAGGGTTGAGGCACCAATACTTGCAAGGTTAAGAAGAATGAGTCAAACCCTTTCTGCTTCAACACTGTTGGCGGTGCCATTGGCTCCGCTCGCAGGATCTTTGCTGGCAGGCATATTCGGTACCGCATTTGGTGGCAACCGTATTGGCCGTGTCGGTAGCCGCTCGCTCACCATCCTGGGTGTGCTGATTGCTTTCGTCATCTCTGCGATGACGTTCCAGAGCGTTGTGTTCGAAGGTGCCACCTTCAACCAGACGCTCTACACCTGGATGACGGTGGGTTCGCTGAAGATGGAAATCGGCTTCATGATCGATTCCATCACGGCAATGATGATGTGCGTGGTGACCTTCGTGTCGCTGATGGTGCACATCTACACCATCGGCTACATGGCGGAAGACGACGGCTATGACCGTTTCTTCTCGTACATCTCGCTGTTCACCTTCTCGATGCTGATGCTGGTGATGAGCAATAACCTGCTGCAGCTGTTCTTCGGCTGGGAAGCGGTGGGTCTGGTGTCGTACCTGTTGATCGGTTTCTACTTCAAGAAGGAAACCGCCATCTTCGCCAACATGAAGGCTTTCGTGGTCAACCGCGTTGGTGACTTCGGCTTCATTCTGGGCATTGGTCTGATCGCTGCCTACACCGGCACGCTCAATTACACCGAAATCTTCGCCAAGACCAATGAGCTGGGTGCCATCACTCTGCCGGGTACCACCTGGTCGCTGATGACCGTGATCTGCATCTGCCTGTTCATTGGCGCCATGGGCAAATCGGCACAGTTTCCGCTGCACGCCTGGCTGCCTGATTCGATGGAAGGTCCAACCCCCATCTCGGCACTGATCCACGCGGCTACCATGGTGACCGCCGGTATCTTCATGGTTTCGCGCATGTCGCCGCTGTATGAGCTGTCGGACGCTGCGCTCAACTTCATCCTGGTGATTGGTTCGATCACTGCGCTGTTCATGGGTATTCTGGGCATCATCCAGAACGACATCAAGCGCGTGATTGCATATTCCACACTGTCGCAACTGGGCTACATGACCATTGCACTGGGTGTGTCGGCCTATTCGGTGTCGGTGTTCCACCTGATGACCCACGCATTCTTCAAGGCGCTGCTGTTCCTCGGAGCTGGTTCCGTGATCATGGGCATGCACCACAACCAGGACATCCGCTGGATGGGTGGCGTGCGCAAGTACATGCCCATCACCTGGATCACCTTCCTGCTGGGCAATCTGGCGCTGATCGGTACGCCATTCTTCTCGGGCTTCTACTCGAAGGATGCGATCATCGAGGCGGTGCATGCTTCGAACCTGCCTGCTGCCGGCTTTGCCAACTTTGCCGTGCTGGCCGGTGTGTTCATCACCGCGTTCTACTCGTTCCGCCTGTATTTCATCGTGTTCCACGGCAAGGAGCGCTACGACCAGAACCCCGATGCGCACCATGATGACCACCATGGTCATGACGACCATCACGGCCATGGCCACGATGCCAAGCCGCATGAGTCGCCATGGGTTGTGACCTTGCCTCTGGTACTGCTGGCCATTCCTTCGGTGGTGATTGGCGCCATCGCGCTGATGCCCATGCTGTTTGGCGATTTCTTCAAGGGCGTGATCTATGTCGATGGCTCCAAGCATGGTGCCATGGCGGAACTGGCAGAGAAGATTCACGGCTGGGTGCCGATGGCATTGCATGGCTTCACCGCTGCGCCTTTCTGGTTGGCCCTGGCAGGTGTCGTGGTGTCCTTCATCTTCTACATGGTCAAGCCCGAGATTCCTGCAGCCATCAAGCGCGCTTCGCAGAAGATCGGCCTGTACCAGGTGCTGGAAGGCAAGTACGGCGTGGATTGGGTCTATGAGAACGTCTTTGCCCGTGGCGCACGCGTATTCGGCAATGTGTTCTGGAAGGTTGGCGACCAGGGTCTCATCGACGGTCTGATCGTCAATGGCTCCTGGAAGGTGGTTGGCCGTATCGCTGCACTGGTGCGCTGGCTGCAGACGGGTTATGTGTATCACTACGCACTGGTCATGATTCTGGGCATCTTCCTGGCCATGACGTACTTTGTGCTGCTCAACAAGTAAGGAAGAAGAAAAATGGGATTGTTGAGTCTTGCAATTTGGACCCCCATCGTCTTTGGCGCGGTGGTGCTGGCTTTCGGCAAGCAAGAACAAGCCAAGATGGTGCGCTGGATCGCCTTGATCGGCGCGCTGGCTGGCTTGCTGGTCACGATACCGCTGTACACAGGCTTCCAGCTTGGTACTTCGGCCATGCAGTTCGTCGAAAAGGCTTCCTGGATTCCACGTTTTGGAATCAATTACTACCTGGGCGTTGACGGCATCTCCTTCTGGTTTGTTCCGCTGACGGCCTTCATTACGGTGATCGTGGTGCTGGCGTCCTGGGAGAACATTACCGAGCGCGTCAACCAGTACATGGGCGCATTCCTGATTCTGTCGGGTCTGATGATCGGCGTTTTCTCGGCACTGGACGGTCTGCTGTTCTACGTGTTCTTCGAAGCGACGCTGATCCCGATGTACCTGATCATCGGTATCTGGGGCGGACCCAACCGCATCTACGCGGCTTTCAAGTTCTTCCTGTACACGCTGATGGGCTCGCTCCTGACCCTGATCGCGATCCTGTACCTGTACACCAAGGCAGGCAGCTTCGAAATTCTGGCCTGGCACCAGTTGCCGTTGTCGATGACGGAGCAGACGCTGATCTTCTTTGCCTTCTTCGCTGCCTTCGCGGTGAAGGTTCCGATGTTCCCGGTGCACACCTGGCTGCCGGATGTGCACGTGGAAGCGCCTACCGGTGGTTCTGCCGTGCTGGCTGCCATCATGCTGAAGCTGGGCGCCTATGGCTTCCTGCGTTTCTCGATGCCGATTGCGCCTGACGCTGCCCACAAGTGGGCCTGGCTCATCATCGCGCTGTCGCTGATTGCCGTGATCTACGTGGGCCTGGTGGCCATCGTGCAGAAGGACATGAAGAAGCTGGTGGCGTACTCGTCGGTGGCTCACATGGGTTTTGTGACCCTGGGTTTCTTCATCTTCAACGATATCGGTGTAATGGGCGGCATTGTGCAGATGATTGCCCACGGCTTCGTCTCAGGCGCCATGTTCCTGTGTATCGGCGTGCTGTATGACCGCGTGCACTCCCGCGAAATTGCGGCCTATGGCGGCGTGGTCAACACCATGCCCAAGTTTGCTGCCTTCGCGCTGCTGTTTGCAATGGCCAACTGCGGCCTGCCGGGCACCGCTGGTTTCATCGGTGAATGGATGGTAATCCTGGGTGCCACCAAGTTCAACTTCTGGATCGGCGTGCTGTCTGCAACTGCCCTGATCCTGGGCGCGGCCTACACCCTCTGGATGTACAAGCGCGTGTACTTTGGCCCAGTGACCAATGACAATGTCCGTGAGCTGCAGGATATCGGCGGCCGCGAATTCTTTATCCTGGCCGTGTTGGCAGCCGCAGTGCTGTACATGGGTATCTATCCTGCGCCATTCACGGATGTGATGGGTGCGTCGGTTGCTGACCTGCTCAAGCATGTCGCCACGTCCAAGCTGTGATGCCCGGACAGAATTGAGAGACTTGAGATGATTGATAACATCAGCTGGCTGGCTATCTATCCTGAAATCGTGCTGTTGGTGATGGGCTGCGTCATCACCCTGGTGGACCTCGGCGTCAAGAGCCGTGGTCGTACCGTGACCTACATCCTGTCGCTGCTGACCCTGGTGGTGGTGGCCGTGATCACAGGCATGTATGCCAGTGCGGGCAATACCTTCTACGCCTTTGGCAACATGGTGGTTTCCGACTCCATGGGCAACTGGCTCAAGTGCTTTGCAGCCATCGCCATGGCGGTGACCCTGGTCTATGGCCGCGGCTATGCGCGTGATCGCGAAATGCTGCGTGGTGGCGAGTACTTCTCGCTGTCCCTGCTGGCCTTGCTGGGCATGAACGTGATGATCTCGGGCAACAATTTCCTGATCATCTACCTGGGCCTGGAATTGCTCACCTTGTCGAGCTACGCGCTGGTATGCCTGCGCCGTGAAAACGAAAAAGCTGTTGAAGCCGGCATGAAGTACTTTGTGTTGGGTGCCATGGCTTCGGGCTTCCTGCTGTACGGCCTGTCCATGATCTATGGTGCGACCGGTTCGCTCGACATCGGCGAGGTCTTCAAGGCTGTGAACTCCGGCCTAATCCGCCACCAAGTGCTGGTCTTCGGTCTGGTGTTCGTGGTGGCTGGCCTGGCCTTCAAGCTGGGTGTGGTTCCATTCCACATGTGGGTTCCTGACGTGTACCAGGGCGCGCCAACGGCTGTCACCATCATCGTTGGCGGTGCCCCCAAGCTGGCAGCTTTTGCAATCGTGATCCGCCTGCTGGTGGACGGCCTGCTGCCGCTGGCCATTGATTGGCAGCAGATGCTGGCGGTGCTGGCCATCATGTCGTTGCTGGTGGGTAACCTCGCCGCCATTGCGCAAACCAATATCAAGCGCATGCTGGCGTATTCGACCATCTCGCAAATGGGTTTTGTGCTGCTGGGCCTGATGTCCGGTGTGGTCAATGGCAATGTAGAGGCGGCTACCGCTGGCAACGCATACAGTGCCGCCATGTTCTACGTGGTGACCTATGTGCTGACGACGCTGGCCACCTTCGGCGTGGTGCTGCTGCTGGCCCGCGAAGGTTTCGAGAGCGAAGAGATTGCCGATTTTGCAGGCCTGAATCAGCGCAGCCCGTTGTATGCCGGTGTGATGGCCATCTGCCTGTTCTCGATGGCGGGTATTCCTCCGCTGGTGGGCTTCTACTCCAAGCTGGCTGTGCTGCAAGCGCTGGTGGCATCGGGCAGCGGTCTGTACATTGCGCTGGCCGTTTTTGCCGTGATCATGTCCCTGATCGGTGCGTTCTACTACCTGCGCGTGGTCAAGGTCATGTACTTTGACAAGCCCATCACGGCCGCCAAGGTCTCGGCCCCGCTGGATGTGCGTGCCGTGCTGGTCGTCAATGGTGCCTTGGTGCTCATCCTGGGCATTGTGCCCGGCGGCCTGATGAAGCTGTGCTCCGATGCCGTGCTGCGTGCATTGGCAAGCTAAGCTGTAGTCCTTCTGCAAGAAAGCCCGCATGTCTATCACTGCATCCATCTGGCTCGTGATAGTGGCGGGCTTTGTCGCAGCCAACATTCCTTTTCTCAACCAGCGCCTTTTCGCCGTCGGCCCCCGAGGCAGTGTGGGCGGCAAAGCCCTGTGGATACGGCTGGTCGAGCTGGTGGTGCTGTATGTGCTGACAGGGGCATTGGCCTTGCTGCTGGAAGGCAAGGCCGGGCAGCGCAGCTCCCAGGGCTGGGAGTTTTACGCCATTACTGCCACGCTATTTCTGACTTTTGCCTTTCCAGGATTCGTCTACCAATACCTGACTCGCAAAAGCCGTTCGGCGGACTAGCGCATGAAGGTTCTCAATCTGCGCTGCCCTTTGAACCACGTGTTCGAAGGCTGGTTTGCTTCCGATGCAGAGTTTGCGCAGCAACAGCAGGATGGCTGGCTCAGTTGCCCGATGTGCGGCTCTGCCGAGATCGTCAAGGGTCTGAACGCTCCGCGCCTGGCACGCAAATCCAACGCAGTATCCGCTCGCGTCAAGCCCACCCAAGAGGTTCGCCAGGGAGCGGCAGGCGATGCGGCCGCGCCGGTTGCCGATCTTCAAGCCATGCAGCAGGCATGGCTCGCGGTTTCTCGCCACATCGTGGAGAACACCGAAGACGTGGGCTCGCGTTTTGCAGGGCTTGCACGCCAGATGCATGAAGGTGAAGTGGAGGGCCGTGCCATTCGCGGCACGGCAACTGCAGACGAGCGGCGATCGTTGGCGGACGACGGAATCGACGTCGTTCCCTTGCTGCTGCCCGAAGCTGCAAAACACAGCCTGCAGTAGCATTTTCATTTTTCAATCAAAACAGCCAGTACCACACTGGCTGTTTGTGTTTTCTGCTTCCTAATTCATAGCAATCTCATCGTCATTGAGGGCATCACAGTCATTGAGGGTGCAGGTCTGGCGGGCATCTTGCATGTCATCCCGATGACTATAAAAATATGAGCAGCTCGCGCCCACGGGAAAACGCTTACGCATGCGTACTTACAGGCTTTCCCCACTATGACTTCTTGATAGTTTTTCCTAACATGGGCATTGTCGAAGCGGCGTGTCCTTTACGTGCAAGGATGCGCCGAACTTTTTTAAGCGAAGTGGTGCAGTGCCAATGAGTGATGTCATTCTTCAAACCCAGGATCTCACCAAGGAGTTCCGTGGATTTACAGCGGTCAGCAACGTGAACTTGTCCGTTCAGCGGGGATCCATCCACGCGTTGATCGGGCCCAATGGCGCGGGCAAGACCACCTGCTTCAACCTGCTGACCAAGTTTCTGACCCCGACCAAGGGCGTCATTCATTTCAATGGCGTCGATATCACCAAGGAAGAGCCAGCGCAGATTGCACGGCGCGGGGTGATTCGCTCGTTCCAGATCTCGGCAGTCTTTCCGCACCTGACCTTGGTGGAAAACGTGCGTATCGCACTGCAGCGCCAGTTGGGAACCTCTTTTCATTTCTGGAGCAGCGAGCGCACGCTCGACAGCCTCAACGGCCGCGCCGTCGAGTTGCTCGATGAAGTGGGCCTGGCCCACATGGCCAATGAGGTGACCCTGAACCTGCCCTATGGCCAGAAGCGGGCGCTGGAGATTGCGACGACGCTGGCCATGGAGCCTGAGCTGATGCTGCTCGACGAGCCAACGCAGGGTATGGGCCATGAGGACGTGGACCGGGTGACGCAACTGATCAAGAAGGTGTCGGCAGGCCGTACCATTTTGATGGTGGAACACAACATGAAGGTGATCTCCACCATTGCGGACCGCATCACCGTCCTGCAGCGCGGCGCGATTCTGGCCGAAGGCGATTACCAGACGGTGTCCCAGAACCCGCAGGTGATGGAAGCGTACATGGGCACGACGGACGGCCAGCTGCAGGGAGCGCACTGAGATGAACGACAAGAATATGACGCCTGCCCTGGAAATCTCCGACCTGCAGGCTTGGTATGGGGAGTCGCACGTGCTGCATGGCGTGAACATGCGCGTGATGCCGGGCGAAGTGGTCACATTGCTGGGGCGCAATGGAGCGGGTCGCACATCCACCATGCGCGCCATCATGGGCCTGACAGGGTCTCGCAAGGGCTCGATCAAGGTCAATGGCGTCGAAACCATCGGCATGCCAACCCACAAGATCGCCCACCTGGGGCTGGGCTACTGCCCGGAAGAGCGCGGTATTTTCGCCAGCCTGTCCTGTGAGGAAAACCTGATGTTGCCGCCCGATCTGAAGATGGGGACGCCAGGCATGTCGGTCGCCGAAATCTACGAAATGTTCCCCAACCTGGCCGAGCGCAAGCACAGCCAGGGCACCCGGCTGTCGGGTGGCGAGCAGCAGATGCTGGCCGTGGGGCGGATTTTGCGCACAGGCGCCAAGCTGCTGCTGCTCGATGAAATCTCCGAAGGGCTTGCGCCCGTGATCGTGCAGGCGTTGGCCCGCATGATCGTCAGCTTGCGCGCCAAGGGCTATACGGTGGTGATGGTGGAGCAGAACTTCCGTTTTGCTGCTCCTCTGGCAGACCGCCTTTATGTCATGGAACACGGCCAGATCGTTGAGCAGTTTGGGGCTGATGAGCTGGAGGCCAAGATGCCGCTGCTCAACACCTTGTTGGGTGTTTGATAAAAATAATAGCTGGCAGCGCCTGGCTTGATTGGGTTTGGGGTAGAGAAGTCTTTGACACCCGCAATCAATAAGCGCTGACTGCTCTCTTTTTCAAGGTCCGCAGAAAGCATGACAACCACTGCTGGACCATCAGAAGTGTTTTTACAGGAGACAGAGATGAAAGCGAAGCTCACAACCATTGCACAGGTCACTTGCTTGATGGCCCTTGCTGCCGGCGCGGCCCAGGCGCAGGAAAAGGTCAAGATCGGCTTCATTACCGACATGTCCAGTCTGTACGCAGACGTCGAGGGCAAGAACGGCGCGGTAGCCATCCAGATGGCCATTGACGATTTTGGTGGCAAGGTGCTGGGCCAGCCGATCGAGCTGGTGTCCGCAGATCACCAGAACAAGGCGGATATCGCCGCATCCAAGGCACGTGAGTGGGTAGATACCCAAGGCGTCACCATGCTGTTTGGCGGCACCAACTCCGGCACCGCACTGGCAATGGCCAAGATTGCGCAGGAGAAAAAGCGCGTGTTCATCGTCAACGGCGCTGGCGCAACAGCCCTGACCAACGAGCAATGCAGCCCCTACACCGTGCACTATGCCTATGACACCATGGCTCTGGCCAAGGGTACGGGTAGTGCCGTGGTCGAGCGTGGCGGCAAGAGCTGGTTCTTTCTGACTGCGGACTATGCCTTCGGTCATTCGCTGGAGAACGATACCGCAGCCGTCGTCAAGGCCAGCGGTGGCTCGGTGGTGGGTACGGTCAAGCACCCGCTCAATGCATCTGACTTCTCCTCTTTCCTGCTGCAGGCGCAAAACTCCAAGGCCCAGGTGCTGGGCCTGGCCAATGCAGGTGGCGACTTCATCAACAGCGTCAAGGCTGCGAAAGAATTCGGCATCAACAAGACCATGAAGACCGCAGGTCTGCTGGTGTTCCTGACCGACATCCACAGCCTGGGCCTGAAGAACACCGAAGGCCTGCTGCACACCGTCAGCTGGTATTGGGACATGAACGACGAATCGCGCAAGTTCGCCGAGAAGTTCTTCGCCAAGACCAAGCGCATGCCTACCGACATCCAGGCTGCAGACTACTCCGCCACCATGAACTACCTGAAGGCCGTCGAAGCTGTGAAGACAGCGGATGCCGACAAGGTAATGGCACACCTCAAGAGCACGCCGCTCAATGACTTCTACGGCAAGGGTGTGCTCCGCCCCGATGGCCGCTACGCACACGACATGTATCTGGTGGAGGTCAAGAAGCAGGCCGAGTCCAAGAAGCCCTGGGACTACCTGAAGGTGCTGCAGACCTTGCCGGCTGACAAGGTGTGGACCACCAAGGCCGAATCCAAGTGCGCTCTCTGGAAATAAGCTGAATCCCGGCGCGTGTTCATCCACTGATTCGTGAGCCCCTCATGGAAATTTTTGGTGTTTCAGTTCCGGCCTTGATGAGCCAGCTCCTGCTGGGCCTCGTCAACGGGTCGTTCTATGCCATCCTCAGTCTGGGGTTGGCAGTTATCTTCGGCTTGCTCAATGTGATCAATTTCGCACATGGAGCACTGTTCATGCTGGGGGCCATGTTCACGTGGATGGCCGCATCGTACTTCCAGGTCAACTACTGGGTGATGCTGCTGCTCTCGCCCATCCTGGTGGGTCTCATCGGCATGGTCATCGAGCGCTTCCTGCTTCGCCACATCTACAAGCTCGACCACCTCTATGGCCTGCTGTTGACCTTGGGCCTGTCGCTGTTGATCGAGGGCGTGTTCCGCTCGATCTATGGCGTATCGGGCCTGGGCTACGACACGCCTGAGCTGCTCGAAGGTGCGACCAATGTTGGCGTCATGATGCTGCCCAACTACCGCATGTGGGTGGTGGTGGCTTCGCTCGTGGTGTGCTTTGCGACCTGGTTCGTCATTGAAAAGACGCGCCTGGGCGCCTACCTGCGCGCCGGTACGGAAAACCCACGCCTGGTTGAAGCCTTTGGTGTGAATGTGCCATTGATGATCATGCTGACCTATGCATTCGGCGTAGGCCTGGCTGCCTTTGCCGGCGTGCTGGCGGCGCCGGTCTACCAGGTTACGCCTCTCATGGGGCAGAACCTGATCATCACCGTGTTTGCGGTGGTGGTGATTGGCGGCATGGGCTCGATCATGGGCGCGATCGTCACGGGCCTGGGCCTGGGCGTGATCGAAGGCCTCACCAAGGTGTTCTATCCAGAAGCTTCGGCCACCGTGGTGTTCGTGATCATGGTGATTGTGTTGCTGGTGCGCCCAGCAGGCCTGTTTGGCAAAGCGAAGTGAGGGCTAGGGGATGAATTCCAAGAAATTTGCCAAATGGGGATACGGTTTGCTGCTGCTGGGGCTGATTGCAGCCCCGTTGATGGGCGCCTATCCAGTGTTCGTCATGAAGCTGATGTGCTTTGCGCTGTTTGCCTGCGCCTTCAACCTGTTGCTGGGCTATACCGGGCTGCTGTCGTTCGGCCATGCTGCATTCTTTGGTGGCGCTGCCTATATCACGGGTCATACCATCAAGACATGGCATCTGACACCTGAACTCGGCATTCTGTTTGGTGTGGCCTTCGGTGCGCTGCTGGGCCTGGTGTTTGGCTGGCTGGCCATTCGCCGCCAGGGCATCTACTTCTCGATGATTACCCTGGCGCTGGCGCAGATGCTGTTCTTTGCCTGCCTGCAGATGCCGTTTACCGGCGGCGAAGATGGTCTGCAGGCCGTACCGCGCGGCAAGCTGTTTGGCGTGCTGAGCCTGGAGAGCGACATCACGATGTACTACGTGGCGCTCGTCATTGTCGTGCTCGCTTTCCTGCTGATCATGCGAACCGTGCATTCACCGTTTGGCCAGGTGCTCAAGGCCCTGAAGGAGAACGAGCCACGCGCCATCTCGCTGGGCTACGACGTCAATCGCTTCAAGCTGCTGGCGTTTGTCATCTCGGCAGCGCTGGCAGGACTGGCTGGTTCGCTCAAGACGGTCGTGCTGGGCTTTGCCACGCTGACGGATGTGCACTGGACCGCTTCGGGCCAGGTCATCCTGATGACGCTGGTGGGTGGTCTGGGCTTGCTGTCCGGACCTATCGTGGGTTCTGCGGTGATTGTGGCCCTGGAAAACAAGATCGGTGATATCGGCAGCGCGCTGTCGCGCTGGACGGGTGTGGAATGGTTCAACACCCTGGGTGAATCCGTGACCATTGTCACCGGCCTCATCTTTGTGATTTGCGTGCTGGCCTTCCGTCGGGGCATCATGGGCGAATTGATCGCCTTTGTGGATCGCAGGAAGAAATAAGCCCCTCTGCGCAGCTTCTCCGCTGCGCTGCCAACGACAAAGGCCCGCATGTGCGGGCCTTTGGTTTTTTGGGGAGTAGGATTATTTCCAGAGCTTGCAGGTGGATTCCGCCTTGGTCGTCCACACCTCATCCGGGCTGAGTGTCTTGAGGACCTTGAAGTAGTCCCAGGCACCTTTGGATTCTGCAGGTGCTTTCACCTGCATCAGGTACATCTCATGGGCGTAACGGCCATCGGGGCGAATGGTGCCCTTGGCATAAAAATCGGACAAGGGTTCTGACTTGAGTG
The DNA here is from genome assembly GCF_040396735.1 of Comamonas odontotermitis. Taxonomy (GTDB): domain Bacteria; phylum Pseudomonadota; class Gammaproteobacteria; order Burkholderiales; family Burkholderiaceae_C; genus Comamonas; species Comamonas odontotermitis_C. The sequence goes on along the minus strand of NZ_JBEBNZ010000002.1, from coordinate 96,056 downwards.
CGGCCATCACCTTGTCCGAATCGGTGGATTTGATCCTGTCGGCAGTCTTGAGATAAGTCATCATGGCCGAGTAGTCGGCCGCCTGCAGCGAGGTGGGCATCTTTTTGAATTTCTCAAAGAAGCGATCCGAGAACTTGCGGCTTTCCGGGTTCAGATCCCAGTGCCAGCTGTCGGTAAACATCAACCCTTCAGTCTGCTTGAGACCGAGGCTGTGGATGTCCGAGCTGAAAAGCAGCAGGCCCGCCAGCTTCATGGTTTTGGTCACGCCAAACTCTCGCGCCGCCTTGATGGTATTGATGGTGTCTCCCCCTGCATTGGCCATGGCAAGGATCTGTGCCTTGGAGTTCTGTGCCTGCAGCAGAAAGGACGAGAAATCCGATGCATTGATGGGGTGCCTGACCGAGCCGATTACGCGGCCTCCCGCTGCCTTGATCACCTTGGTGGTGTCGGCTTCCAGGGCATGGCCGAAGGCGTAATCGGCGGTCAGGAAGAACCAGTCCTTGTCTCCCAGGCCCACAATGGCGCCGCCGGTGCCCTTTGCCAGCGCCACCGTGTCATAGGCGTAGTGCACGGTGTACGGACTGCACTGGTCATTGGTGAGGGCCGATGTGCCCGAGCCGTTCACAATGATGAGGCGCTTTTTCTCCTCGGCCACCTTGGCCATGGCAAGGCCGGTGCTGGAGGTGGTGCCGCCCACCAGCATCTGCATGTCGCGCTGGTCAAACCATTCGCGCGCCTTGGACGCTGCCAGATCCGCCTTGTTCTGGTGGTCGGCAACCATCAGCTCCACCGGCTTGCCAAGCACCTTGCCACCATAGTCATCAATCGCCATCTGCAAGGCAAGAGCACCGCCCTTGCCGTCTACATCCGCATAGACGCTGGACATGTCGGTGATGAACCCGATTCGCACCTTGTCCTGCGCCAGGACACCCTGGGCCGCCAAGGTAAGCACGCAGCCGGCAGCCGCTGCAGCTATTGCGCGCCTGCGGAGTGGGAGCGCGCGGCGCGAGGGTGGGCGTGGCATTGCAGGAATATTCATGGGAGCACTCCTTGTTCAAAAAAAGACATGCGTATGGCGCGCAAGCCCGGTGCGGGAGACCCATGGGCTGCTGCGCCCCGATGGTTGCAGGCGGAATGGGCAGTGCCTACTGGGGTAAGCACCAAAACAGGGCAAACCCCGCATGGGCTTGAGCGAATGGGGCTGGTGTACACATTGAGGAGGAAGGGCTGGCGCAGTACGGCTTGAACCGGCTATACTGCATGCAGCTCCGGGGTGTGCGAAAGCGCTGAGATGCGAAAGGCAGTTGCAAGACTGTTGACTAGCGAACCCGACGAACTTGATCCGGTTCATACCGGCGGAAGAAGAGCGGGACCCTGACGCAGGGCCCTTGGACAAGAGGATGCGGGGCATCCATCCATGGGCACAGCACACCCCAGGCGCCTCGCGCACTGGGGTTTTGTCTTTTTTGGGCGAGCTTTCGGGGCGCAACGGCCTTGGCTGGAATCGGCAGATTCCAGAGGGAGCCTCAGCATTGGCCAGCCAGTGCAAAGGGCTCCTCCGGTACAGGATGGTTGTGGCACCAAAGCCATCACCACCAGATCAGAGCGGGCCCAGCACTCCACGGAGCGTTTGATGAACTTCATACGCTTTTTGGAGACTGCAATGAACGCCCCCGATTCGATCTTCACCCCCGCCGCAGGCAACGCCCCTGATGCAGCCCGCTTTGCCCAGTTGCTGGCCCAATCCCGCCAGCCTTTTCCGGCATCTACCAAGCGCTATTTGAGTGGCGCCCTCCACCCGGATCTGCGCGTGCCAGTGCGCGACATCGCACTCACCAATGGCGAGCAGGTCAGCGTGTATGACACTTCGGGGCCTTACACCGACCCGTCGGCGGTGATCGATGTGCGCAGCGGCCTGCCCAGCCTGCGTGGCGGCTGGATCGAAGCACGTGGTGACAGCGAATACTATGCAGGCCGCCTGCGCGTGGCGCTGGACGATGGTGGCAAGCGCGGTGAAGAAGATGCACGCGTGGCCCAGCTGCGGGCCGAGGCCGCCGCGCTGCAGCGCCAGCCACGCCGGGCCAAGAGCGGTGGCAACGTCACCCAGATGCACTATGCGCGCAAGGGCATCATCACGCCCGAGATGGAATATGTAGCCCTGCGCGAGAATGGCCGCCGCGAATGGATGGCCGAGTACCAGCAAGATGCGGCGCGCGAAGCGCGCCTGGCTGGCAACAGCCTGGGCGCAGCGATTCCGAAGATCATCACGCCCGAGTTCGTGCGCGACGAAGTGGCGCGCGGCCGCGCCATCATTCCGGCCAACATCAACCACCCCGAGATTGAGCCCATGGCCATCGGGCGCAATTTCAAGGTCAAGATCAACGCCAACATCGGCAACTCGGCGGTCACCTCCAGCATTGAGGAAGAGGTCGAAAAGCTGGTCTGGGCCATTCGCTGGGGTGCCGACAACGTGATGGATCTGTCCACCGGCAAGAACATCCACACCACGCGCGACTGGATCATCCGCAACTCGCCTGTGCCCATTGGCACTGTACCCATCTACCAGGCGCTGGAAAAAGTGGGCGGCATCGCCGAAGACCTGACCTGGGAGATCTTCCGCGACACGCTGGTCGAGCAGGCCGAGCAGGGCGTGGACTACTTCACCATCCACGCCGGCGTGCGCCTCGCCTACATCCACCTCACGGCCCAGCGCCGCACCGGCATCGTCTCGCGCGGCGGCTCCATCATGGCCAAGTGGTGCATGGCCCACCACCGCGAGAGTTTCCTGTACGAGCACTTCGAGGATATCTGCGACATCATGAAGCAGTACGACGTGAGCTTCTCGCTGGGCGACGGCTTGCGCCCTGGCTGCGCGTCCGATGCCAATGACGAAGCACAGTTTGCCGAGCTCAAGACACTGGGCGAACTGACCCAGACCGCATGGAAGCACGATGTGCAGACCATGATCGAGGGCCCTGGCCACGTGCCCATGCACATGATTCAGGCCAACATGACCGAGCAGCTCAAGCACTGCCACGAAGCGCCGTTCTACACCCTGGGCCCCCTGACCATCGACATCGCCCCGGGCTACGACCACATCGCCAGCGCCATCGGTGCGGCCATGATCGGCTGGTTTGGCACCGCCATGCTGTGCTATGTGACGCCCAAGGAGCACCTGGGCCTGCCCGATCGTGACGACGTCAAGCAGGGCATCATCGCCTACAAGATCGCGGCGCACGCTGCCGACGTTGCCAAGGGCCACCCGGGCGCACGTTCGCGCGATGATGCACTCTCTCAGGCGCGCTTCGATTTCCGCTGGGAAGACCAGTTCAACCTGGGCCTGGATCCCGACACGGCGCGTGCGTTCCACGACGAGACGCTGCCCAAGGACAGCGCCAAGGTGGCGCACTTCTGCAGCATGTGCGGGCCCAAGTTCTGCTCGATGAAGATCACCCAGGAAGTGCGGGACTTCGCCAAGTCGCAAGGCGTGGCGGCAGAGCAGGGCATCTCGGTGGGCATGCAGGCCAAGGCAGAAGAGTTCAACCGCACGGGCGGGGAGTTCTACATTCCGATCGCATCGGATACGACAGCGCGTTGAGCGGTGTGAGATAGAGACGAAAATAGCGGCCAGCGCCAATCCATCAAGCGCTGGCCGCTATTTGTTTGATAGCTATTGATGGAGAGTCGTCGTCTTCAGTCTGCCAGCTCACGCAGTACCTGCACATACACCTCCAGGTCGCTGGCCGAAAAGCAGCAGAACACCACAGACTGAACGCAGGGCGCGTTTCCTGCACATGCCTTGACGGTTGCCACGGCGATGCGTGCTGCAAGTGCAATGGGGTAGCCATAGATGCCGGTACTGATGCTGGGGAAGGCAATGGTCTGTGCACCCACGCTTTCGGCCAGGGCCAACGAGTGCCGGTAGCATGCCGCAAGCATTGCTGCTTCATCATTTTCGCCATTGCGCCACACAGGCCCTACCGTGTGGATGATGTGCTTGGCGGGCAACCGGTAGCCACCCGTGATCTTGGCGTCACCCGTTTTGCAGCCGCCCAGCAATCGGCATTCGTGCAGCAGCTCGGGCCCAGCGGCCCGGTGAATGGCGCCGTCGACACCACAACCGCCCAGCAGCGACGAGTTGGCGGCATTGACGATGGCATCCACCTGCAAGCTTGTGATGTCGGATTGGATGGCAGTGATGTGCATGGCAAGCGTCCGGCAATGAGGGCCTGTACAAAGGCGGTTTGCAGAGGGTCCCTGGGGTTTCATCGTAGCGCCTCCACAAGTGACTCACCTGTATCTTGCAACGAAAGTGTCAGACCTATTTGCTGCGCTGCACTAAACTTCCCTGCAGTGACGGCCTATCGCCTGTGATTTCCATCGAAGAAAGACCCAGCCATGAATGTCTCTCAAGCCATGAAAGAGCGCCGCTCGGTGCGCGCGTTTTTACCTAAGGCCCCTACGGCAGATCAGGTGCACAGCCTGATGAGCGATGCGGCGCAGGCGGCCTCCGGAGGCAATCTGCAGCCCTGGCGCGTGGTGGCGCTGGCGGGGGCGGCCTTGACGCAGCTCACGGATGCCATTGCTGCGGCGCAGCCCGACGAAGAGCAGGTCAGCAACCTGTCGTATCCGCCCAACCTGTGGGAGCCGTACCGCAGCCGACGCTTCAAGAACGGAGAAGATTTGTACAAGACCATTGCCATCCCGCGCGAGAACAAGGCGGCACGCCTGGAGCAACTGGCCAGGAATGGCCAGTTCTTCGGGGCGCCGGTAGGTATTGTGGTGTTTGCAGATGAGCGCATGGGTTATGCGCAGTGGGTGGATCTTGGCATCTATCTGCAGTCCTTCATGCTGCTGGCCACCGAGCGCGGCATGGCCACCTGTCCCCAAGGTTTCTGGCGCCGATATGGCAATACGGTGGAACGGGTCCTCAAGGCCCCCGAGCCTTACCGCGTTGCCTACGGTGTGGCGCTGGGCTATGAAGACACGCAGGCACCGATCAATACCTTGCGCGCCGACCGGGCGCCGTTTGCCGAGTGGGCGCAGATGCGTGGCTTTGAATGAAAGGATTGGGGTGAAAGTGGCAGCTGGCGCTTGTCCGTAGCGCGCTATCGCTTTAATTTTCATAGCAAAAAGCCGCAAGAAACTCTTGCGGCTTTTGTGTTTTTTGTGCTGTATGGGCCTGCGGTTGGCCGGGCTTATTTCCAGATAGGGCAGTTGGCCTCTTCCTTGCTGGCAAACAGCGTGTCGCCGGGCAGCTCCTTGATCAGCTTGAACGAGTCGTGCTTGGCCTTGGATTCTTCGGGCGTCTTCACCTGCAGCAGGTACATGTCGTGCACATAGCGGCCATTGGGCTGGATCTTGCCCTTGCCGAACATGTCGTTCAGCTCCATGGATTTGAGCGTGGCCATCACCTTGTCGGCATCCAGGGTCTGGGCCTTTTCCACGGCTTTGAAATAGCTCATTGCAGAGGAGTAGTCAGATGCGTGCAGCGATGTCGGCATCTTGCCGGTCTTGGCATAGAAGCGATCCGTCCATTTTCGCGCTTCAGGGGTACGGTCCCAGAACCAGCTGTCGGTGAACATCAGGCCGCCGGCAAGTTTGAGCCCCAGGCTCTCTACTTCATTGGCAAACACCATCAGCGCCACAGGTTTCATCTTGGGGGTGACGCCAAACTCGCGCGCTGCCTTGAGCGAGTTCATGAAATCGCCACCTGCATTGGCGAGGCCCAGAATCTGCGCCTTGCTCGCCTGCACCTGCATCAGGTAGGACGAAAAGTCGTTGGCATGAAAAGGTGCGCGAACTGATTTGAGCACCTGCCCGCCGTTGGCGGTGATGACCTTGGTAATGTCGTTTTCCAGCGTGTGGCCGAAGGTGTAGTCGGACACCAGCAGAGCCCAGCTCTTGCCGCCTTGCTCTGCCACGGCCTTGCCAGTGCCGCGTGCAATGGCTGTGGTGTCGGAGTTGTAGTGCACCCAGTATGGCGAGCAGTTGGCACCGGTGATGCCCGAGGAATATGCGCCATTGATGAGCAGCACGCGCTTCTTCTCATTGGCTACCTGGCCCATGGCAAGAGCCGTGGCGGTATTGGTGCCAGCGATCAACAATTGCACGCCCTGTGTGTCCACCCATTCGCGTGATTTGGTGGATGCGATATCTGCCTTGTTCTGGTGATCTGCAGCGATCAATTCGATCGGCTTGCCCAGCAGCTTGCCGCCGAAGTCGTCAATAGCCATCTGGATTGCTGTGGCACCGCCCTTGCCGTCGCCGTCGGCGTACTGGCTGGACATGTCGGTCAGGAAACCCAGGCGAACCTTGTTCTGGGCGTGGGCTGGGATTGCCAGCAGGCCGCATGCGAGCGCGCAGGCTGCCATGACAGGGCGCAGAACGTGGGACGAGGGCTTGAACATGAATGGCTCCTTTGTGATCGGTTGGAGTGGATAGGTCTCTGCATGCATGCTAGAAGCATTGCTTGTGGTGCGTGATAGTGAAAACCGTTGCACCTGCCTTTTCTTGTCGCCCAAGTTACGTCGCTTTGTATATTTATGGTGCGGATATTTCCAATCTAACAATGAATTTCAAAATATCTATTTTTGATAATTCTGGTGGATTCCAAAGGGAAGGGGCTGGATGTTTTTCATGACCCTGTCATTCATTGTTGCAAAACTCTCGCCTTTCATTTGGGGATACTATGCGACGCCTACCTCTTGTGGCAGCAATGGCAACATTGCTGACCTTGTCCTTTCAAACCACACTGGCCACTGAAAGGGCGGTGGTTGCAAACGATCAGTCGCTGCAGGCACTGGAGGCCAGGCTGGCCAAGGCAGATCCGCAAGGGCAGGTGTATCTCGACAAGGTATTCAACGACAAGGCCGCAACCGGCCTGCCAGCCGGCTGGCGCACGCCTGGATGGAACAAGGGCAAGGCGTCCATCGACGCGGCAACCGGCAACCTGCTGATCGACGGCACCGCCAACGACACCGCGATGACGGCCGTCATGCTGCCGGTGGAGCTGGAAAAGCTGTCCAACTACCGCATCGACATGGAGTTCACCTTCGACAAGGTGAACAGCAATACCCGCTGGGGCAGTGTGATGTACCGCAGTTCTGCAGACGGCGGAACCTATCCTTATGAGCCGTATCACCAATTCGCGATGCGACAGAACGCCACGGCTAGCAACGGCACTGAATTCGCGTTCCGCAAGGCGGGTGCATGGTCGGTGACCAGCACCAAGGCTTTTACCGAAGCCATCGACAGGAACAAGACCTATATTGCCAGCGTGGTGGTGCATGGGAACCGTGTTCGGCAATACCTCAATGGAGTCTTGCTGCACGATGTCGTCATCACATCTGGTCTGACCCAAGGCGGTATCGGCATGCAGACGGCGGGGCTGGTCATGCGCGTCAAGAGCCTGAAGGTGACCGAGCAGCTGACCCCTTTGCCCGATCTTGACATGCCTGTCACCGTACAGGACACCGGCACGCTGGCCGCCATGGCGCCGACGCTGGTGCAGGCGGCCCATGCTGGCGTGGTGCTGGATGGAACGGGCGTCAGCACGAGCTTGCTGAGCCTGGATAGCGCGCTCAACCTCAAGGACGCCAATGGCGCCGTGGTGGGCACCCTCAAGGCGTACTACGAGCAGGCTTCGCGCAACACCATACCGCTGCTGCGTATCGCCGATGCGGCCACGGTGAATGCGCTGGTGGCTTTCTCCAACGATGTACACAACCTGGCTGATGTCACGCTGCTGTCTGGCGACGTGGCACTGCTCAAGCAGGCGCGCGTGGCGTTGCCCAAGGTGCGCACGGCCGCGGATTTCAGCCAGCGCAATCTGGGCACATCGACCCAGGATCTGCTCACGATCTCCGGCGACACCAATCGCGCTGGCGCCAAGATCGCCATTCTGCCCGCGAACCTGAGCCACCGTGATTTCGTGGCCCGCCTGCAGCGCCTGCTGATCACGGTATGGACAAGTGCCGAAGCGGATACCCCTGAACAGGCGGCGCGCATCCTGACCAGCGGCGTCAACGGCGTGGTGTCGGCCAACAGCGCTGCCTACGCCGAGGTGCTGCGCAAGCTGCCCGCCAACACCCTGCTGCGCAAGCCGCTGGTGATCGGCCACCGCGGCATGCCCAGCCGTGAAGACGAAAACACGCTGGAAAGCGCGAGAGCAGCCGTGGCCGCCGGGGCCGATGCGGTGGAAAACGATATCTACATCACCACCGACGACCACCTTGTCATCATGCATGACGACACGGTCAACCGCACCACGACCGGCACCGGCGCTGTCGAAGGCATGAGCCTCGATCAGGTCAAGGCCCTGCGCACCAAGGGCAAGGGCTACCAGGTGCCCACCATGCGCGAGTATTTCCAGGCCTTCAAGGACAAGCCCATCACCCATGTGATCGAGCTCAAGAGTGCCAACCCACGCATCATTGCCCAGCTCAGGAAGGAGATGGAGCAAGAGGGCGTGGCCGACCAGTCGGTTGCCATCTCGTTCAGCAGCGACCAGCTCAAGCGCAGTGCCGAGCAGATGCCGGAGTTGACTGGCGGCTTTCTCAACAGCATTGCCGAGAACGCCGATGTGACCAACAGCGTGCGCAACGTGCTGGACGCCACCCAGGCCAATTCCTCCACCTTCAACCCCAGCTATGGCGCCATCAGCCAGCGCACCATGGAGGCGGCCAAGCACCGCGGCGTTACATTCTGGCCATGGACGGTGAATACGCCCGCAGATTTCTACAAGTACTACAGCTGGGGCACGCACGGCATTACCACCGACCACGCCTATCTGGCCAGCGACTTCCCGGTCGATATTTCTGCCAAGCCACAGCAAGGCGTGCTGGCGCTCAACACGCCGGTGAACCTGGAGGTTGAGCTGCTCACGCAGTTGCAGGACAAAAAGGCTGCAGTGGCCAATGAGCTGGTGTACCTGGGAGGCACTGCCACCGTGGCGCAGGGCAACGGCGGCACGCTGAGCTTCAGCACGGCTGGCACGGCCATCGTCATGCCCGGCTATCGCCACAAGATGGATGCCAACTACAGTTATGTGATCCTGGGCAAGCCCGTGACGCTGATTGTTGGCGATGGCAGCCATGGCGTAGTGGGCGTGCCCAACGTGGCATCGGCGGGCAGCGTTGGGTGCTCCAGCGCCGTACCGGGCCAGACCAGCAGCTGCACGGTGGTGCCGCAGCCGGGTTACCAGCTGCTCGGGCTAGCCGCCGGCAGCAGCTGCCCGGCAGGCAGCTGGAACGCGGATCGCTCCATCTACACCACGGGCACGCTGACCAGCCAGTGCCAGCTTCAGTTTGATTTCGCGGCCCAGCCTGCAACGGCTTCCCTGGCGGCAGTTGGTAAGGCAGGCAATGTACAGGCCAGTGTCAGTGGCGGTGGCACAGGTCTGTGGGCGTTTGATACTGGCAAGCCGGTGGCCGTCAGCGCTGCTTCACAGCCGCCTCAAGGCGTGAGCTTTCCGTTTGGCCTGGTGAGCCTGCAGCTCACGGGTGGACAGGCAGGGCAGAACGCCACGGTGGAACTGACCTATCCCGAGGCGCTGCCCGCAAACGCCAGGTACTACAAGTTTGGCAAGACGGCAGACAACCAGAAGGACCACTGGTATGTATACCCCAATGCCACCATCAGTGGCAACAAGGTGGTGCTGAACCTGACGGACGGCCAATTGGGCGATGACGATCTGGTGGCTGACGGTGTGATCCGCGATCCGGGCGGTGTTGCTATGGTGGCGGGCGACCCCGGTACGCCATCGGCGCAGGCCACGCCGGTTCCTATCCTGGGTCAGGCGGCTTTGGCACTGTTGTCGGGCGGCATTGGCCTGTTGGCCTGGCGCCGCCAACGCAAGGCGCAAGCCTGATCGCTGCGTTGAAATAACCCCACCCGCCAGTTGCTGAATGCCCTGGCGGGTTTTTCTTGCCGCAGTCGGGTGAGGCGTAGCCGGATTTAGTTGCGAGGAGCGCGGACGGCGTTCTTGGGCCGAAAGGCCTTGCACACCGCGTCTTGCGTTTCCAGATAGGGGCCGCCGATCAGGTCAATGCAGTAAGGTACGGCGGCAAAAATGCCAGGTACGATTTGCGTACCCTCGGCGTCCTTCAGGCCTTCCAGCGTCTCTGCAATCGCCTTGGGTTGGCCGGGCAGGTTGATGATCAGGCATTGGCCCCGAATGACGGCGACCTGGCGCGACAGGATGGCCGTGGGTACGAAGCGCAGGCTGATCTGGCGCATCTGCTCACCAAAACCAGGCATTTCCTTGTCAGCCACGGCCAGGGTGGCTTCAGGCGTTACATCGCGCAGCGCCGGGCCGGTGCCGCCCGTGGTCAGCACCAGGCTGCAGCCTGCATCCACCAGTTCGACCAGGGTCCGGCTGATCAGCGCCTGCTCGTCGGCAATCAGGCGTGCTTCATAGGCCACCGGGTTGTGCAGCGCACGGCCCAGCCAATCCTGCAGGGCGGGCAGGCCTTTGTCCTCATACACACCACTGCTGGCGCGGTCGCTGATCGAGACAATGCCGATTTTGACGGAGTCGTATGCAATACTCATATTTTGATAGCTGATTGTGGGCATCCACCATGCGCCAGAGGCTGTTTTCTCTCAATCCTCGTCGCTGGCATCGTCATCTGCCGCGGATGCCTGCACACGTGCTGCGTGGGCGGCCATCACATGGTCGCGTACCAGCTGGAACAGCTCGCGGTATGCGCGGCCTTTGCGGGCGGCCTGCCCGGTGGATTCCTGCACATTGGCTTCATGGGCGCCGGGCATGTCCTTGCGCGCCTGGCGCACCAGCGAACGCAGCTGCTGGATATCGGTCTGCGGCGCCTCGTTGATCCATTGCGCCACGGCATCGTCGTCTGCAATCATGCGGTCGCGCCACTGTTCCGAGGCATGCAGCAGGGCTTTTTCAATGCCGGAGCCTTCTTTCTGCTCTGTAAGTGCGGCATTGATGGCGGCCACCTCGCCTTCGTCGAGCCTGCGCATCAGCTTGCCAACGAACTGCATCTGGCGGCGCTTGCCTTCGAAGTTGGTGATGCGCTTGGCTTCGGCCAGCGCGTTCACCAGAATCTCGGGCAGTTGCAGGCGGTTGAAGAGATCGCTGCGCAGCGTGAGCAGTTCCTTGCCGAGGTCCTGCAGGGCGTCCATTTCCTTTTTCAGATCGGACTTGCTCGATTCGGTCGTGCCTTTGAGTTCGGCCTTCAGCTCGATATCGAGTTCGCTGCCTTCGGCCACGAACTTGCCGCGAACGAAATAGCCTTTTTTGGGTTTGCGTGACATGGTTATGCTTTTGTTCAAAAGGCCACAGCCCGGCAGGGAGGAGCTGAACGGGCCATTGCCTCTGCTGCGCACGCTGGTTGCGCAGGTCGTTCAGCCCATCTCAGTGCCAGGGCGATGGCGGTTATCAGTATCATAGCGGGCAGTATGAAAAAAACCGTATCCAGCTCCAACAGCCAGGGCGATGCCCAGGCCGCAACCGGCTTCAGTTACAGCCGCGCATTTTTCAAAGACCTTGTCGAGCAGGCACTGTCGCATGCCAAAACACTGGGTGCCACCGACGCCGGAGCAGATGCCTCCGAAGGCGCAGGCCTGTCGGTCAGCGTGCGCAAGGGCGAACTGGAGACGGTGGAGCGCAACCGCGACAAGTCGCTGGGTGTGACGGTGTATATCGGCAAACGCCGAGGCAATGCCAGCACCTCGGATTTTTCGACCGAAGCGGTAAAGCGCACGGTGCAAGCAGCCTATGACATCGCCCGTTTCACGGCCGAAGACCCGGTTGCCGGCCTGCCCGATGCAGCCGATATTGTGCCAGCAGCCGAGCAACGCGAACTTGACCTGTTCCATCCGTGGGCTATTGACAGCGAGGCAGCCGCACAATTGGCGCTGCAGTGCGAAGCGGCCGCCTTTGCCACCGACAAGCGCATCACCAATAGCGAGGGCGCTGGCGTATCGGCCCAGCAAAGCCATTTCTACAGTGCGCATACCAACGGCTTTGCCGGCGGCTACGCCAGCTCACGCCACAGTATCTCGGTGGCCCCCATAGCGGGCAAGGGTGCCGACATGCAGCGCGATGCCTGGTACAGCAGCATGCGCCGCGCGCAAGACCTGGCCGACCCGACTATCGTCGGGCGCTACGCCGCAGAGCGCGCCTTGTCGCGCTTGAATGCACGCAAGATTCCGACCACCGAATGCCCGGTGCTGTTCGATGCGCCGCTGGCCGCGGGCCTCGTGGGTTCGCTGGTGCAGGCCATCAGCGGCGGCGCGCTGTACCGCCGCAGCTCCTTCCTGCTGGGTTCCTTGGGTAAAAAGGTGTTCCCCAAGCACATCCAGCTGGTGGAAGATCCCTTCCTGATTGGCGGAAAGGGCAGTGCGCCGTTCGACGACGAAGGCGTGCGTGTCAGCAAGCGCCATGTGGTGGAAGACGGCAAGGTCAATGGGTATTTTCTGTCCACCTACTCGGCCCGCAAGCTGAGCATGAAGACCACGGGCAATGCGGGCGGAGCGCACAACCTGCACTTCTATTCCTCCAAGACGCGGCCAACTGACGATCTTGCCGCCATGCTGCAAAAGCTGGGTACGGGTCTTTTCGTGATCGAGCTGATGGGCCAGGGCGTGAACCCGGTGACGGGCGATTACTCGCGTGGCGCCAGCGGTTTCTGGGTCGAGAATGGGCAGATTGCCTTTCCCGTGCAGGAAATCACGATTGCTGGCAACTTGAAGGACATGTTCAAGGACACTCTGGCTGTGGGTGCCGATGAGTACTGCGCGGGCTCCAAGACCCTGGGCAGCATTCTTGTTGGCAAGATGAAGGTGGCGGGTTCCTGATGTTCACTGGGATCATTCAGGCGGTCGCCACCATCAGCGCCATTGACGACCAGCCCGGCCTGCGCACGTTCACGGTTGCCTTTCCTCCAGGCTTTTGCCAGGATCTGGCCATTGGCGCGAGCGTATCGCACGATGGCGTATGCCTGACAGTGACCGAACTGGTGGACGCGCAGCATGCACGGTTTGATGTGATGCTGCAAAGCCTGAACATCACCACCCTGGGCCAGTTGCAGGTGGGCTCGCCCGTCAATGTGGAGCGCGCAGCCAAGGACGGGGCCGAGATTGGCGGCCACCCGCTGTCCGGCCATGTGGATTTCACCGGAACCCTGGCTGCGATTCGCGAATTCGACAACAACTATGTGATGCGCGTGGCCGTGCCCGAAGCCTTTCGACGCTACGTGTTTGCCAAGGGCTATATCGCCATCAACGGCGCCAGCCTGACAGTTGCCGAGGTGAACCGCCAGGAAGGCTGGTTCGAGGTCTGGCTCATCCCCGAAACCCGCCGCATGACGGTGTTTGAAGCCAAGCGTGTGGGCGATGGCCTCAACATCGAGATCGAGCGCGGCACGCAAGTGGTGGTGGATACCGTGCGCGAAGCCGTGGATGAAAGCCTGGGCCAGCTCAAGCCCTTGCTGGAGAGTCTGCTGCGCGAGAGGGGCCTGTCGCTGGACGATCTGGTCAAGCCGCCGCAGTTGCCACGGAAATAGGGGCCAGGCAGGGAGTCTTCCCAATCTGGCCTGCCCTAGCCTTGGCCCGTCAAAATACCCGCTGATGCGGGTATTTTTCATGGTTTGAGCTTGGTGGGCAGCAGCAGCGAGACGCACGCCGCAACCAGCAGCAGCATGGCAGCGGCGCCAAAGGCAATCCAGTGCGTGCCAAACTGCTCGAAGGCCCAGCCACCGAGCCAGCTGCTGATCATGGCGCCGATCTGGTGGCCCAGGTAGGCCCATCCGTATAGCAGGCCTACCAGCTTGATGCCGTACAGATCGCCCAGAATGGCAGAAGACGCAGCAATCGAGCCAGCCCAGACAATGCCGCCAATGGCAGCCACTGCATACAGCTGCCAGTGGTGAACGACCGCCACCAGGCCCACAAAGCCCAGGCCGCGTACCAGGTAGATGACAGCAAGGATGTAGCGGCGCGGCACCATGTCGGAGAGCTTGCCCAGCGCCAGGGTGCTGAAAATCGCCACAAAACCGATGAGGCCGATGCCGCCCGCGCTGCTGCCCGCGTCAAAGCCATGGTCCATCAGCATGGGCATGCCGTGGGTGCCCAGCAGGTTCATGCTGAAGCCGCAGGCAAACAGGCCCAGGAATATCTGCCAGAACGGTGCGGTTGCGATGGCCTGGGTAAAGGTGATTGCTTCTGATTTCTTAGCTGCTGGCGTTTGATGCGCTGGCGTTGTCTGCCGTTTTTTGTCAATTTGCGCAGCAGTCAGATCGGTATTTTCGGGGGCATCGTCGCGCACGATCCACAGTGCCATGGCGCCGATGATGAGCGCAAACACCACCGCAAATCCCAGCAGGGTGCGCTGCCAACCCCAAAGGCCGATGGTGGTGGTGAAGACGGGTGTCATCACCGCGATGCCCGCCATCGAACCTGTCGACAGAAAGAACAAAGCCATGCCACGCTGGCGCGTGAACCATCGGCTGATCATGGGTGTGACTGCCACCGGGCTGGTAAAGGCCAGCCCGAGTGACAGCGCGACGCCATAGGCCCAGAAAAAGCTCCATGGCGTGCGGGCGTTCACCGTCCAGAGGCAGGCGAGCACGACAATGGCGGTGCCTGTGAGCAAAACGGTGCGCGTGCCCTTGCGCGCCACCAGCCAGCCTGCCGCTGGCATGCCCAGGCCATAGCAGAGCATGCCGACTGCCACGATGGACGAGAGCAGGCTGCGGCTGAAGCCCAGATCCTCCGACATGGGCAGCATGAACGGGCCAATGCCCATGCGCATGCCAACCGTGAGCAGCGTGAGGATGGTGGAAGCCGCGACGATCACCCAGCCGAAGTAAAGGCCGGGCGGCGGGGTAGGGCCCGGGGGCACGGAAGAGGGGAGCGCAGTCATGTCGCGGTGGCTGCAGGGCGCCCTAAGGCGGGCCTGCGCAGCAGGGATGGATAACTGCAGATGATAGGCCGGGGCTCAGGATCAGCAAGCACGTGGAGCGGCTGGATGTCGCCCACGCGGCATGGTTGGCTGCGGTTCAGCGCTTGCGAATGGCTCGGGTCGTGGTGTCGGGCAACAGCATCAGCAGCGTGCGGTTGTAGTCTTCCACCACCATCAATTGCCCCAGGTGGTTCAGCGCGAGGCCGGTGGGGCGGCCCAGCGGGCGCATGTTTCCGTCTGCCGTCCATCCGGTCAGCCATTCCACCGGTTTTCCGCCTGGCTTGCCGTCCTTCTGGCGCGCAAAGCCCACCACCCGATGGCCCTGCGGGCCATGCCAGGCCACCAGCAACTGACCTTGGAAGGGGCTGGCAACGGATGTGGTCAGCAAATGCAGCGGCGCCGTGTGCGCAGGCCACAGCATGCGGGGTGCTCTGGTGGACGCGCACTGGACGCGCTTGTCGTAGCCGCGCGCCACGCGTTGCTGGCCCACGCAATAGGGCCAACCGTAGTCTGCGCCCGCGACCAGCTCGTTCAGCTCTTCCGGCGGTTCATTTTTGTCGCGGTAGTCGATATTGTTTTCGCCTTGCCACAGACTGCCTGCGGCCGGGCCATCGGGCAGCGTGGCAAGCGCCACCGAATTGCGCAGGCCGAGTGCAAAGGGTGCAAATTGCTGCACAGGCGGCTGCCCAGGTACTGGCGGGTTGTGAAGCACCGCACGCCAGACGGCACCACGGAACTGCATGGCCTCGCGCTCGGGGCACGGATAGGCAAGCTCGCCCTGCGCGTCCTGGCAGCGGTCGGTGACCGAGCCCATGTTGACATAGAGGCTGCCATCCAACCCGAACGTGATTTCCTTGAGCGGGTGGGCACCGTCGTTGGGCAGTGCGTCCAGCACCGTCTGCGGCTGTACCGGCTGGCCTGCTGCTGGCACCGGCGTGCGCCAGATGCGGCCCGCCTCGCCAATGTAGACCTGCGCATCCGGGCCACGCACCAGTGCCAGGGGGCGGTCCAGCTTGTCTGCCAGCACCTTGATCTGTGGGCGCTGCATGGGCGTGGCAGTCGGTTGCGCGGGCAGTGTCACTTCCAGCAGCCGTCCCTGGTGGGGCACCCAGCTGCCCATGTCGATGATCCACAGGCGGCCCGGGCTGATCTCCAGCACCCGGCGCGGCGCGCGCAGGCCATCGCGTTCATCGGCCACCAGGGCTACGCAGGTTCCTGCCGGGCTGCCGATGCTCACGCGCTCGTAGCCGCCACAACTGCCCTGCGGCGTGTAGCCTCGCGCCTGTACCTGGGGCGCGCATGCCAGCAAGGCGGCCAACGCAGTGGCTGTGCGCAGCCTTGCCAGGCGCTCAGGCGAGCAATTGCGCAATGGCCTGGCCCACATCGTCTGTCTTGGCCTGTCCACCCAGATCGGGCGTGCGCGGGCCGCTCAGAATGGTCTGGCTGATCGCGTCCACAATGGCATCGTGTGCCTGCCGCCATGCGCCCTGGCCGTTGCCCAGGAAATCCAGCATCAGCGCCACGGACCAGACCATGGCAATAGGGTTGGCGATCTTCTGGCCATAGATATCGGGTGCGGAGCCATGCACAGGCTCAAACAGCGAGGGGAAGTTGCGCTCGGGGTTCAGGTTGGCCGATGGTGCCAGGCCAATCGTGCCGGTGGTGGCCGGGCCCAGGTCGGAGAGGATGTCGCCGAACAGGTTGGTGGCTGCCACCACGTCAAAACGGCCGGGCTGCAGCACAAAGCGGGCGGTGAGGATATCGATGTGCTGCTTGTCCAGCACCACATCGGGGTAGTTTTTGGCCATGGCTTCTGCGCACTTGTCCCACCAGGGCATGCTGATGGCAATGCCATTGGACTTGGTGGCGAGGGTCACATGCTTCTTGCTGCGGCTCTGGGCCAGGTCAAACGCGAACTTGAGCAGGCGGTCTGCGCCCTTGCGGGTGAAAACGGCCTCCTGCAGCACCATTTCGCGGTCCGTGCCTTCGAACATGATGCCGCCCAGCGCGGTGTACTCGCCTTCGGTGTTCTCGCGCACCACGTAGTAGTCGATGTCGCCCGGCTTGCGGCCAGCCAGCGGGCAGGGCACGCCATCAAACAGGCGTACCGGGCGCAGGTTGATGTACTGGTCGAACTCGCGGCGGAACTTGAGCAGCGAACCCCACAGCGAGACGTGGTCGGGCACGGTGGCGGGCCAGCCTACGGCGCCGAACAGGATGGCATCGAAGCCTTGCAACTGGGCTTTCCAGTCGTCGGGCATCATCTGGCCGTGCTGGGCAAAGTAATCGCAGTGCGCCCAGTCGAAGTGCTGCATCTCCAGCGGCAGGTCGAAGCGCTTGGCAGCAGCTTCCAGCACGCGGATTCCTTCGGGCATCACTTCCTTGCCGATGCCGTCGCCAGCCAGTACGGCGATGCGTTGTTTCTTGCTCATGGATCGTCCTCTAGGTGTCTAGGTGGCACTGCCAGCCTGCGGCGGCAGACCTACAATGGCGCGTCCTTGCCATTTTGCAAGGAGGATGCCAGCTTTGCCACGCATCCTAGCGCCATTGGCATGGGCTGTGCAGCATTTGCGGGACAGCATGTGCCCTTGCTGCGGTTTTCGCTGATCTGCCGTGTCTCACCTCCCTTTTCCTCCTGAATTCCTGGCCGTGCTGGCTGCCGCCTGCTGGGCGATGGCTGCGCTTTTTTCTGCCCCGGTCTCGCGCAAGATGGGGGCATTCGCCTTTACGCGCTGGCGCATGGTATTTGCCAGTGTCATGCTGGGCGGCTGGGCTACCGTTGCGGGTAGCTGGGGCACGCTCAATCCCACGCTGGTTGCGGTGCTGGTGCTTTCGGGTTTCATCGGCATCTTTATTGGCGATACGGTGCTTTTCGCCTGCATGAACCGGCTCGGGCCTCGCCGCTCGGGAATCCTGTTTGCCACGCACTCGATGATGTCTGCCGTGCTGGCTACGCTGTTTCTGGGCGAGCGCATGGGCGGCACTGCCATGGTGGGCTGCGCCCTGCTGGTGGGAGGGGTGATGACGGCGATTGCCTTTGGCTCGCGCGCGGGCAGCGCTACGGAGTGGGAAGCCACGCGTGGCCGCCTGGCGGCGGGTGTAGGCCTGGGCCTGTTGGCTGCACTGGGACAGGCCTTGGGTACCTTGGTCGTCAAGCCGGTGATGGGGCCGCAGGTTGATCCTGTGGCTGCATCGGCCATCCGCATGGCGGCAGGCTTTGGCTTTCATGCATTGCTGCTGGTGGCGCGCTGGCAGCCTGCCCGTTTGCAGGCGCCCATGGCGCAGCGTGACTGGGCTCTGGTAGCGGGCAGCGCCTTCTTGTCGATGGCGCTTGGCATGACGCTGATTTTGGCAGCGCTCAAATACGGTAGCGCGGGCCTGGTGGGCATGCTGTCGTCGATTTCACCGATTCTGCTGCTGCCGCTGCTGTGGTGGAAGACCCGCGTGGCGCCCACCTGGGGTGCATGCCTTGGCGCTGTTTTGACGGTGGCAGGCGTGGCGCTGATTCTGTCGCGCAGCCTATAACGCTGTACAGGCTGCGCGCAACGCTTACTTGATCAGCTTGACGGAGCCCGACAGCGTGACCGATACCGTGGTGTAGCCAGCTTCCAGGCCTACGGGTTCGCTGGCATCCGCCGACTTGGACATGGCCATGGCGTAGCCGCGGTTGGCACGCATCATGGGCTGGCTGGTGCCGCTCTGGTTCAGGTTGATGTTGCCATATTCATAGCGCGCAAACCCCATGGCGCTTGCTGTGACCTTGGCCTTGGCCTCAAAAGTCTTGACGGCTTCGGCAATCAACTGATCCTGCGCTTTTTTGCGGGCAGCGTCCGACAGGCGAAAGCCGGAGCCCGCCAGCCGCGCCTTGTCCATCAAGGCAGCCATGGTCTGGCCGACCTGGGCGGTGTCGGTCGATTCGATCTGCACATTGAAGTTGGTGCGCCAGCTGGAGATCTTGCCGTCCTTGTTGTAGACGGGCGTGGTGAACAGGTTCTCGGTGGTGACCTGCAGCGAAGGCGATTTCTTCACCGTGGCGAGCACATCAGCCAGCGCGGTTTTGCCCAGCTGTTGTGCCTGCGCCTGGTCTTTTGACTCCTTCTCCACACTGAACTGCGCCCAGGCCGTGTCTTCGGCCACGCGGGTCGATGCCTCGGCATCCAGGGTCAGCGTGGGGCCGGTATCGGCTGCATTGGAGTTGTTGGTGTGGTTCTGAGCCATGGCGGTGGTGGTGACGAAAGGGGCGGCGGCGATCAGTGCGGCGGTAGCCAGCAAGCGCATTTTTTTCATGAAAACTCCTCGTAGAAAGGCAGGGCCCGTCATCGGCCTGGTGAGCGATGCCTTGGTGGTCCTTGCGATGGTAGTTGCAGCCGGGCCCACAGCTTTGCAGGTGAATCCCGCATTTTGCCGTGGCGTACATGGTCTGCACTGCGATGGAGTGTGACAGCGTAGGGCTTCAATAGTTCCGCGCCTGTAGGAGAGCTGCCGCAATGCCTTTGGTTAATCTAATTTCACGTTGGCTGCTTTCACCACGGCTTCCATGCGTGATTTTTCTTCACGGATGAAGGCCGTCGTCTGTGCAGGCGGCATCAGCTGGATATCGTATCCCTGCGCCACCAGCGCCTGCGTGGCCTCGGGGGCCGCAACGCCTTGCACAAAGCCTTGGTACAACCGTTGCCGTTCCGCGTCGGCCAGCCCGGCCGGTGCAATGGCGGCAATCCAGCCATCCAGCACATAGTCTGGCAGTCCCTGTTCAGCGATTGTGGGCACGTCGGGCAGTGCGTCCGACCGTTTGGCGCTGGTGACGCCCAGGGCACGCAGCGCGCCGGCTTTGACATGTGGCGCAGCGGGTGCAACGGCCACCACACCCAGTTGTACCTGGCCGCTGAGCAGGTCGTTCATCAGCTGGCCCATGCCGCGGTAGGGGATGTGCGGAATCTGCAGCCCGGCCTGCTGCACAAACATGGCTGCACCCAGATGCAGGATAGTGCCGTTGCCTGAAGATCCATAGTTGAGCGTGCCCGGGTTGGCCTTGGCATAGGCGATCAGCTCCTGCACATTGCGCACGGGCAGCTTGGGGCTGGCAACCAGCACGAAAGGCGTGCTGCCAATGATGGTGATGGGCGTGATGTCGCTGATCGAATCGAACGGAATGTTCTTGTACAGGCTGGGGTTGACGACGTGGTTGTTGCTGATGATGCCGATCGTAGAGCCATCCTTGGGCGCGCGCACCAGCTGCGCGGTGCCGGTGATGCCGCCCGCGCCGGGCAGGTTCTCGATCACCAGGGCCTGGCCCAGCACCTTGCCGATGCTGGGGCCGATGGCGCGGATGGCTCCGTCTGCCCCCGAGCCGGCCGACAGCGGCAGGATGACGCGCAGCGGCTTGCCGTGGGAGGCTGCTGCCTGGGCCCATGGTGGCACTGTGGCGGCAGCGGCACAGGCGATGGTGGAAGCCAGCCATTGGCGGCGGGTGATGGATGGGGATGCGTTCATGCCTTGTCTCCTGAATGCGGGTCTGCGCCCGTTTGGTAAGCGGTGATTGCTATCAAATCAAAAGTTTGTCTCTGCAGCTAGCCTGCAATGGCTCCAGAGGTGCGCAGGGTTGCAATCGCTGCGTCGTCATAGCCCAGGCTGTGCAGTAACTCCTGGGTGTGCTCACCCAGTTGCGGCGGGTTCAGGCGTACGCCCAGGCGCTCGCCTCCCAGGCGGATGGGCAGCAGGGTGGTGGGCGCTTGCTGGCCGGCGCGCTCGCCATCGGTCAGGCGCACATCGGCCAGGCCGCCCGTGGCAAGCAGGTGCGGGTCGCTCAGCAACTGCTCGGGCTTGCTGATGGGGGCATAGGGCAGGCCGCTGGCATCAAACTGTTGGGCGATGTGTGCTGCCGTCATCGGCGCAAAGCGCTGGCGCAGTTCGGGCAGCAAGCGGGGCCGCAGGCGCACCCGGCTGTTGTTGGTGGCGTATTGCGCGTCGGCCAGCAGATCGCTCCAGCCAAAGGCGGTGCACATTGCCGTCCACTGCGCGTCGCTGACGGCGGCCAGAAAGATCTGCTCATCGTTTTGCACCGTGAAAACGTCGTACACCGACCAGGCCGAAATGCGATTGGGCATGGGCTCGGCGGCCTGGCCGGTCACGGCGTACTGCATCATGTGCTGGCCGACGAGAAACACATTGTTTTCGAACAATGCGGAATCGATCTCCTGGCCCTTGCCGGTCTGCGCCCGCTGCATCAGCGCAGCCATGGCGCCGATGGCGCCAAACATGCCGCCCATGATGTCGTTGACGCTGGTGCCCGCGCGCAGCGGGTCGCCGGGGCGGCCTGTCATGTAGGCAAGGCCTCCCATCATCTGCACCACTTCGTCGAGCGCGGTGCGGTGCTCGTACGGCCCGGGCAGAAAGCCGGTGTGGTTCACGTAGATGAGGCGGTCGTTCAGCCTGGAGAGCGTTGCGTAGTCGAGACCATACTTTTTCATCACGCCGGGCTTGAAGTTCTGCGCCACCACATCGGCGGTGCTGGCCAGCCGGATGGCCGCCTCCAACCCCTGTGGCTGGCGCAGATCCAGGGCGATGCTTTTCTTGTTGCGGTTGAACATGGGGAAGAAACCAGCCCCCGCGCCCAGCAGGTGGCGGGTGCGGTCGCCCTCGACCGGCTCGACCTTGATGACCTCTGCCCCCAGGTCGGCCAGCACCATGCCGCAGGTAGGGCCCATGACCATGTGGGTGAATTCGACCACGCGCAGGCCCGCAAGTGGCAGAGAGGCTGGGGTTCCGGACGGAGATAGGTGACTCATGATTTGATAACTGTCAGCGCTTTGTGTATGAGCGACAGATGGATTTCGTTGAAAATATTTGTGAAAACTCAGGCTGTGGCTGCGAGAGGAGATAGCTCGGCGCCGCCGTCAATGACACCGGCCTGCCACAGGCTGCCGTGCAAGGTTTCGCCGGGCAGCCAGTGCTGCAGCTGCTGCCGCAATTGCAGCAATGCAGGCACCTGGATGCCCGTGCTGGCGCCCATGCGTTCGAGCATGTAGGCGAGGTCTTCGGTGGCCACATTGCCACTGGCGCCTGGCGCGTGCGGGCAGCCGCCAATGCCCCCCAGGCAGGCATCAAAGCCGCGCATACCGCTTTGCCAGGCTGCGTAGGCATTGGCGAGGCCCATGCCGCGTGTGTCGTGGAAATGTGCATAGCGCAATCTGTCGCCGACCAGGCGCAAGGCCTTGTCAAACAGGCGGGCGACCGAAACTGGATCGGCGTAGCCTACGGTGTCGGCTAGGCTGACGCGGTCGGCGCCAGCATCGAGCAGGGCCTGCAGCAGGCGCAGCACCTCTGCTTCTGCCACTTCGCCCTGCAAGGTGCACCCGAAGGCCGTGCCGACTCCCCCTTCGATGGTGGTAGGAGCGCCAGATGCATCGCGCGCTGCGCGGATGCGACCGACTTCAGCCACCACTTCATCGGGTGTCTTGCGCAGATTGGCCAGACTGTGGGCATGGCTGGCCGACAGCGGCACGATCATCGCATGGGCTCCGGCTGCCAAGGCCCGTTCCGCCCCCTTGAGATTGGGCACGAGCACAGATGCCACGAGGCCCGGCAATTGCAGCGCATGCTGCAGCACGGCCTCGGTATCGGCCAATTGCGGCAACAGCCGGGCGGGCACCATGGAGCCGACCTCCACTTCGCGCACGCCGGCAGCGTAGGCGGCGTCGACCCAGATGCATTTTTCTGCGGTGCCTACGATGGTGGCGACGCTTTGCAGGCCATCGCGCAGGCCTACCTCGCGGATGGTGGCGGAAACGCCAGAAGGGAGTGCGGTTTGCAAGAGGCTGTCTCCGTGGGGTTGTTCTGGCTTGGATTCTAAAATTTCCAAAGCGTCAGCAATAATCAATTTGAGAAGCTATGTAGTTCCAAAATGGAAGATCTAAAAGCCTGCAGCTATGCGCAGCTCCCCGCCTTCAGGTCTGTATGTGCAGCCTATGATTGCCTGGGGAGGTGCGCCCATGCATGACCTCAGCCTGTTGAACCTGCGCCTGTTCGTGCAGGTGTGCGAGCAGCGCAGCATTGCCAAGGTGGCGCAATCAGAAGCACTGGTGGCTTCGGCCATCAGCAAGCGTCTGGCGCAGCTGGAGCACCAGATGGGAGCTGATCTGTTTCTGCGCGAGAAGCGCGGCCTGCGGCCCACTGCAGCGGGGGAGACCTTGCTGGAGCACGCCCGCACCATGCTCGCGGCCGCCAACCACATGCAGCAGGAGATGGCCGCCTACAGCAAGGGCGTGCAAGGGCAGGTGCGGGTGCTGGTGACAGCCTCGGTGATGGCCGAATCGCTGGCCGAAGATGTTGCCTGTTTCTTGCAGCAGCCTGCGCACGCCAACATCCGCGTTACCTTGGAAGAATGTGTAAGCCCGGACGTGGTGCGTGGTGTACGAGAAGGGAGAGCAGCCATGGGCATCTGCTGGGATGCGGCTGATCTGGCTGGTCTGCAGACGCGCCCCTACCGCAGCGACCGGCTGGCTATTGCCGCCCACAAGACTCACCCGATTGCCCGGCTGGACGAGGTGCACTTTGCCGATGTGCTGGATTACGAACACGTCAGCATGCCGGCCCTGAGCGCGGTACAGATTCTGCTGACCCGCGCTGCGGCACAGGAAGGCAAAAGCCTGCGCCACCGGGTACATGTTTCCAATTTCGACGCTGCCCTGCGCGTGGTGCAGGCCAATCTGGCCATCAGCGTGGTGCCACGCGAAGTGGCGCAATCCTACGTAGCCAATACCGATGTGCGCGTGGTCCCGCTTGCCGACAGCTGGGCGTACCGGCGCTTTGCGATCAGTTGCAGGGATGAGAGCCAACTGCCACTAGCTGCAAGGGCACTGCTGGGGTATCTGAGTGGCTATGGCCCTTCATCGGCTCGCATTTAGCGGTGGCGCTATTGAACTCGTTGATGCCTTTGAGGTGGCGGTGAAAGTAAAAAAGCCTTCTGTGCAGTGCACAGAAGGCTCAGTCATGGCGTCAACGCTCAGTTGCTCTTGAACGTCGCCAGGTATGAGAATTTCTGACCGGTTTCCTTGATGGTGAAGCTGTATTGCAGCTTCACGGTCTCACCATTGGTGAAAGTGCTGCGCAGGGCAAATGCCAGTGGTTGGCCCGCCGTCACGACCTGACCGTCCCTGAGGCCGTCAAAAGTGGGCTTCACTGGAGAGTCTGGCGTCAGGTTCTCCGTCTTCAGGTCGGCAATGGTGTAGTTGCTGCCATTGGCCACCAGCTTGTAGCCGGCCACTTTGTAGGTCGTGCCGCAATTGCCTTCGCAACTGACGGTGGAGGTTGGCGTCGCAGTGTAGGGCCAGGTCACCAGGTTTTCCGTGGTGTCATTGGTGCCCGTGCTGCCAATGCTGTAGAGCAGGACATTGTTGGTGGCCTTCACGTTGACGGTCGTCTGGGCGGCCTGGCTGTTGTCCTTGCCATCATTGACGATCAGCACGATCACATACTGGCCCACCTTGTCTGCCAGGAAGCTGGGCTTGGCACTGGTGCTCGATGACAGGTATGCGGTGCTGCCCTCAGGTGCCGAAACCAGCGCCCATTTGTAGGTGATGGGGTTGCCGTCTGCATCGGAGCTGCTGCTGCCGTCCAGATTGACAATCTTGCCATGGACAGCATTGGTGACATCTGCAATCACGGCAACAGGGGGCTTGTTGGGCTTGGGTGCAGGCTGCTCGGAGCCATCATCGGGGCCGTTTGTGCCATCATCGATCGATGGATCAAGATACAGTGGGCCAGCCTGAACCAGATTGCCCTTGCCATCTGCAATTCGCATGACGGTCAACTCGGGAGAGGTATCGGGCAACGGGCCACCATCTCCCATGATGGCGCGCGCTGCGCCATAGAAGCCGGTTCCGATGCGGATGCGCTGCTGGTCACCGGTTGGCGTCTTTGGTTCGCAGGCAAAGCGGAACTCCAACCAGTAGTTGGAGAAGCAGGTGTAGCCCGCTTCCTTGTCTTCAACCACGCCATCGCCGGTCTTCACCAGATTCAGGATGCGATGCTTGAGTGCGCCTGCATGGGGAACCAGTGCCCAGGTGCCAACCAGGCTGTCGACACTTTCCGCATTGACCCCGAAGTAAAAGCGCTGCATGCGCAGAGAATCTTCCTGCGGGAACTGGATGAGGCCGGTTGCGGTGGTGGCGAATGTCAGGTCGGCCATACCTGCATAGCCGTCCTCGACGCCATTGGCAGCTGGGCCACCCAGATAGCGGCCTTCCCTGTATTGCAGTAGTCGGATGGACGGAGTATCGGGGACGGGTACCACGCTGGGGCTGTGGACCTGCAGTCCGATATGGAAGGTTGCCTTGCCTGTGTTCGTATAGTTGTAGATAGGCATGAACAAGGTGTGCTTGGCATTGGTGGGCTTTTGCACATCCAGGGAAATGCCGCGGCCAGCCTTGCCGGTAACTTCCCTGGTGACAATCCAGGTGCCAGCTTCGGGCAAGGAGTTGCGGCGGAAGAACTGGTCGGTAACCAGCTTGTTATCCTTGATGCTGTAGGCCACCTTCTCTACCCGTGCGCCCAGCACACGACGCTTGGCGCCGCCAGTGCCCACGGTGATGGTGCCGTGCAGCTCGTCCAGGCTGCGCTCCATGGTCAGCGTTGTAGGCTGGCGAGCGGTGGCGGTGCCGCTATTGTTGATTTCTTCGCCTTCGCAGGCAAACAGATGGTCGGCACCCGTGTAATTGCACTCCATGAACCCATACTGCTTGGGCGTGGCGGTGTCAAAGCGGCGAACCGTGAATTTATTGCTTTTGCCATAAGGCCAGCCTGGATCCATGTCCGGATTGAGGGCCAGCTGCGATCCGAGGCCGATGTCGGCAAAATAGGTCTTGACCGGCTTGTCGTTCTCATCGAACTCCACCATGGCCCAACGCTCAGAAAATGCGACATCAGACCATTGGTCTTCCGGCATGCTCTCATAGTTGAAGCGCTGCATCCGCTTGATTTTTTCGCCAGGCAACTTGATGGTCGCCGTGGTGCGGCTCGTGAACTCGATTTCGACATTCCCTGCGTTGGCTGCTTCGGTGCCATTTTTGGGAGCGCCGCCAAACGAAGGGCCGTCCTTGTATTGGATCAGTGGAGCAACCACTTTGTTGTCAACCACGGGGCCGGTAGCCATGTGGAAGGTGGCCGAGCCGTCCTGATTGTAGTTGTACAGCTGCATCAGGAAGACGCCGTCCTGTACGTCGATACCCATGCCGCGGCCAGGTTTGCCCGTCAGTTCATTGGTGATGATCCAGTTGCCGTTCTGTGGCGTGATCGTGTTTGCGGCCCAGCCTGCAGAAAACGCGCAGGAGATCAGTGCAGCGGTAATGCTCTTTGTAAACAGTCGCATGGGTCTCTTCAATTAAATGACGGGCAAAAAATTGGCAACGCATTGCCTGCGTAACCAACCGGGTATTGTACGGCAGCTTGTATTGGTGCTGAAAAGCAGGTATTGGGCGCTAAAGTGCGACAAATTGAAACCGGCTCGGCAGCCCCTTCAAAAGGCTTCAGCGGCTCAGTGCAGCCTTGACGGCGGCAGACACCACGCCCATGTCGGCTTTGCCAGCCAGCTTGGCCTTGACGGCGCCCATGACCTTGCCCATGTCGCCGGGGCCTGAGGCGCCCACTTCAGCAACAATGGCTTGAACGGCTGCGGTGACTTCTTCTGCGGACATGCGCTCTGGCAAGTAGGCTTGGATCACTTCGATCTCGGCCTTTTCCTTGTCGGCAAGGTCCTGGCGGTTCGCGGTTTCAAAGGCTGCGATGCTGTCCTTACGCTGCTTGATCATCTTGTCGACGATGGCAATGACCATGGCGTCATCCAGCTCGACACGCTCATCCACTTCCTTCTGCTTCATCGCAGCCTGCAGCAGGCGGATGGTGCCCAGTCGTTCCTGGTCCTTGGCGCGCATGGCGGTCTTCATGTCTTCGGTGATTTGTGCTTTCAAGCTCATGGCTTTCTCCTTGTGGGGCAGGCCGGAGGCGCGAGCGGCGGGCTGCCGAAGTTGTATGGGTGGGCCGGGGCGGCTACGCCAGAAAATGAAAAACCCGCGCCTGGCGTCCCGAGCGCGGGTGGTGTCACAACCTGGGCAGTCAATGCGCCTGGTGTGAAAGCTGCGATCAGTACAGCTTCTTGGGCAGCTGCATGCTGCGAACGCGCTTGTAGTGGCGCTTGACGGCAGCAGCCTTCTTGCGCTTGCGCTCGGCAGTTGGCTTTTCGTAGAACTCGCGAGCGCGCAGATCGGTCAGCAGGCCCAGTTTTTCGATGGTGCGCTTGAAGCGGCGCAGAGCAACGTCAAAGGGTTCGTTTTCTTTTACACGGATAGTCGTCATTAGCTAATGTTTTCCATTGGTGCCAACAGAGGGTTTTGGGGAAGATCGGGCCCCAAAGCCTTGTATGGCGGTTGTGCCCTGTCATATTGACTAGTATTGGCAGACAGGGCTTTGCCAGCAAAGAGCCTGAGATTATAACTGGTTTTTCTCCGAATGCAACGACCGTGCGGTGTTGCGGCGTTGGCGGATGCCCAGGACGGCAAGCAGTACCGCCATGGCCGCAAGGCCCGCAGTCGTATTGCTGGGCACGGGCGCTGCACCAGCAGGCGCCGCATTGGTGCGCAAGGTATTGGTGATCGCCGTGCTCACCGATTGCCCACCAGCCACACTGACCGTTGCCGGGGCAAAAGCAGGCGCGTCCCATGTATAGCCGGAAGGCGCAGCGGGCAGCGCTTCACTCAGCGTGCAATTGGAGCCTGCAGGAATGGTGGCCAGCGTGGCGGTCTGGCTACCGGCGGCAGCGAAGCTGAGA
Source organism: Comamonas odontotermitis (assembly GCF_040396735.1). GTDB lineage: Bacteria > Pseudomonadota > Gammaproteobacteria > Burkholderiales > Burkholderiaceae_C > Comamonas > Comamonas odontotermitis_C. The sequence goes on along the minus strand of NZ_JBEBNZ010000002.1, from coordinate 68,304 downwards.
CTTGTGGTGTAGGGCGTGTTTGCCGCTGGCTTGTCACAGGTGGCCGTGAAGTTGAAGGTGAGAGGCAATGTCACCGGTGCTCCGGCAGGAAGTGGTGCCAGGGTCTTGGTGATGAGGACCGTGCCCAGCGCTGGAGGGATGGTCTGCAGGCGGTTGGTGATGGCACTGCTGGCAGTCTGACCAGCGGCTACCGTAACGCTTGAAGGAGAGAATGCCGCCGCATCCCAGGTGTGCGCCGCAGGCGCGGCGGGCTGCGTTTCGCTCAGGCTACAGACAGCGCCCTCTGGCACATTGGTGATGGTGGCAGTCTGGCTACCCGCGGAATTGAAGCTGGCGCTGGCGGTATAGGTAGATCCTGCCGTCGGCAGGCTGCAGGTGGCAGTGAAGTTGAAATTCTGTGGCCAGGTCACTGGCGCGCCTGCAGGCAGCGGAGCCAGGGTCTTGCTGATGGCGATGCTGCCGGTCGTCGGCACCAGGGTATTGGTGAACGCAGTAGGGGATTGCGCACCTTCAGTGATTGCTACGTTGACGGGAGCCGCAGGGGCGATTTCCCAGCGGAAGCCGAAGATGGCTGCGGGGGCCTGCTCGGAAACGCTGCAGTTGGCACCTGCGGGAATGTCGGCGACGGTGGTGGTTTGTGTGCCAGCTGCACTGAATGCCAGCGGGGGAACGGCATAGTTGGTGCCTGCCGCAGGTTTGTCGCAGGTGACCGTGAACTGGAAGTTCAATGGCCAGACCACGGGAGCCTGAGCGGGCAGCGGTGCAAGTGTCTTGCTGATCGCAATGCTGCCTGATTGCGCAGCGCAGGAGCCGGTAGGGGATGTGGCGGCGTTGACCATGATCGAGCCCAACCTGCCTACAGGGGGATTTCCCGGGAGGGCCAGCGGATTGACATCGCTGATCGTGAAGATACAGGCGCCGTTGCCGCTGAAGGATTGTGCCCGGGGCACGATCAGGGCTGAGACATTGTTGATGCGGGTGTTGTTGGCGACGTCCGCCGGGGTGGGCATCGTGATCGGGGGGCGAGGTGATGGGTCTCCGGGCGAGGCAGTTTGCGGCGGCATGTACAGCACGTTGTACGCGGGCACATTGTTTAGGGCTCGATAATCGAGCACCGTCATGGGGTTGAGCGAGGTAAACGAGCTTGCCAGGGGCGTGGCGGTGTTGAGAACAACGCTGCCAGGCCCGGCTCCTTGTGAGCTGTCGTTGAACAAGACGCCTCTTGAAATACCCCAGCCAGTTGCCGCATTGATGATGGGACTGGTGATCTGGTCAATATTTGGTGCGCATGCCGAACACTGGTCGGGGTACAGGAAGAATGCATTGGCCGCACGGCTCTGGATGGCGGACTGCAATGCGTTCACGCTGGCTGCATTGAAGCCGCCATAAACAGCGGTCATCACCACAATGTCGTATTGTCCGCCGCCGGGTGGAATGAAATCGCTGGCCGTGATTGTTGTCGGGTTGCCGCCGGCCCCTGTGATATCAAAGTTCTTTTGCGTGACGTCTGCTGCAGAGCCGCCCAATGCAGTGACCGCTGCCACCATTTCGTTATAGGCACCGTTTGCATAGGTTTGGCCGAAAAAGGTGCCTGACAACACATACGCATCGCCAATGATCAGCACCTTGGGCACCTGTGCTGCCGCCATTGTTGCAGCGCCGATGCAAAGCGCACCCAGGGCGGCCCGAAGGGCGCCACGCCCGAAATGGTTTGATATGAAGGACATGACCACCCCTGTGCCAAAGTTGTAATATTTCGTTATTTTAGGGCGATCGCAATTTTAATAATTGTAATTTCAAATCAATTGTATATTTTTAATAAATTAATTGGAAGATTGCAACGACCCTGCACACGCAGCTGCACTGGCCCAGGCCCATTGAAAGTTGTAGCCACCCAGCCAACCGGTGATGTCGACCACCTCGCCAATGAAGAACAGGCCGGGCACGTGCTTGGCTTCCATGCTTTGCTGCGACAGCTCGCTGGTGTCGACCCCGCCCACGGTTACTTCGGCTTTCCGGTAGCCTTCTGTACCTGTCGGTGTTAGTTGCCAGCATGCCAGGCGTTCTGCCAGGCGCAGCAGGGCTTTGTCACTGGCCTCGGCAATCGGGCGCTGCCAGTCAGAATCCTGTGCCACCCAGGCGTCGGCAAGGCGTGCCGGCACGATGGCGGCCAGTTCGTTGGCAATCAGCTTGCGTGAGTGTTGCTTGGCGGCCAGCAGGTGCGCGGCCACATCCAGCTCGGGCACCAGGTTGATGTCGATGGGCGTGCCTGCCTGCCAGTAGCTGGAGATTTGCAGAATCGCCGGGCCAGAGAGGCCTCGGTGGGTAAAGAGCAGATCTTCGTGAAACTCCATGCGGGTCTTCTTGCTGCCCGTGCCAATCACCACGGGCAGTGCGAGGCCTGCCAGTTGTGCGTAGGGTGCCCACGCAGCACCGTCAAAGGTCATGGGCACAAGGCCGGGCTCGCGTGCCACCAGCTTCAGGCCAAACTGCTGGGCCAGACGGTAGCCCAGATCGCTGGCGCCGATCTTGGGAATGGAGAGGCCACCGGTGGCGATGACGAGGTTGATGGCCTGCACGCGCCCGCGATCAGTATCAATTTGATAGCGATAGGTGCTTTTTGCATCTTCGCTGTCTGCCATTTTTTCTATATTTTTGACAGCGCAGGGCTGCCAGCGCTCCACACGGCCGGCCTCGCACTCGGCCAGCAGCATGGCGATGATGTCCTCGGCCGAACGGTCGGCAAACAACTGGCCTTTGTGTTTTTCATGGTGGGCAATGCCGTGCTTGTCGACCAGGGCCACAAAATCGGCAGGCGTGAAGCGCGAGAGCGCCGAGCGGCAGAACTGCGGATTCTGGCCGACAAAGTGCTTGTGCGGTGCGCGCACATCCAGATCGCGGTTGGTGAAGTTGCTGCGCCCGCCGCCTGAGATGCGGATTTTCTCCGCCACTTTGGCCGCATGATCGATCAAAAGGACCTGAAGCCCGCGCTGCCCCGCCTGAGCGGCGCAAAACAGTCCGGCAGCACCGGCGCCGATGATGACCGCGTCAAATTGCAGAGAGGCGTTGGATGGGGACATGCTGAAATGCTATTAAAAAGAGAGCTGGCTGTGCTTGAGGGCTGCACGGCTTATGCAATTTTCTTGAAATGAATCATCGCGCTGAACCGCGCTTTCAAGAGGCCGCCTGGGGGGATGCAGGCACGGGCTGCGCTTGGGGACGGTGCAACACCTGAAAAGCGCTGCATTATCGGCGATACATACGCCATCACATCGTTCGCCCGAAACGGGCCATGCAGTGCCAGGCCTTTTTCAGGATAGGGCCACCGTAGCGAGCAGGGTGCTCTGCCTGTGCCCTGCCTAGCGTTGCGGGAGTCAGGCATTGGTGCTCAGTGCCTTCCAGCTGTACCAACATGTCTTGCAGCGCATCTGCGATTTCTGCGCCGCGATAGGCGGCAGCATCCATCAGCATGGCTGCCGTCAACCGGTAGCCGCCGTGCCAGCGCACCGGCACACCGCAGCGCGTGGCCGCAGCCGCAGCCGGGCTGTCCGCCAGGCTCGGATCCAGCACGATGGCCGCCACATCGCGTGCCAGCACCAGGCCCCCATGGATTTGTGCCTCCACATACTGGTCCAGCGGGTCGGGCAGTGCGAGGCATCGCAGCTGTTGCCAATCCATCTGCGGCCACAGGCCCACATGCGTGGGCTGCCAGTAGCTGTCAGGGTCGCAGAAGCTGCTGCGCATTGCCAGTTGCGGGTGCAGCACAAGATAGGCGCTGCCAAAACGCGGAGCCGCGCCGTAGCCAATGCTGCTTGCATGGCCCAATGGGGTCAGATCCACGGCACCATACACCGGGCGGCTGCATGCAGGCGATGTGTCGTAGGCGCCCCCAAACCAGTCATGTTCCCACTGCCAGCGCTGACCACCGGATTGCGGGCTGTAGCTGCCGTTGCTCCAGCCGCTTTCAAACTGCGATTGGTAGCGTCCGCTGGCCGCCAGTTGTGCCATTACCGGCTGGCCACCATACATCCAATCGGCATGAAAGTGGATGTGAATGGGGGCCAGCGCTGCTGCACCGTGGTGGCTGGTGCCACGGCTTTGCACGGCTTGCAGCGCCTGCAACTGGGCAGGCTGCAACACGGGGGATGCGGGCTCGGGGGCAGGTGTTCGCATGGTGGCGCCAGCATAGCAGCCGGGGGCGTGGGTCTATTGCCTGGAGGGCAGTGTCGCTTTGGGCCGCAGATCCCTACAATTGCGGCCATGCGTCTTCCACACCACCAACTCACGATGACCGTGCTCATGTCGCCCGACATGGCCAATTTCTCTGGCAATGTGCATGGCGGGGCCATCCTGCGTCAGCTCGACAATGTGGCCTATTCCTGTGCCAGCCGCTATGCAGGGCGCTATGTGGTCACGCTGAGCGTCGACCAGGTGATGTTTCTGGAGCCCATTCATGTGGGTGAGCTGGTGTCGTTTTATGCCAGCATCAACTACACCGGTACTTCGTCGATGGAGGTGGGTATCAAGGTGGTGGCCGAGAATATCCAGGAGCGCAGCGTGCGCCATGTCAACAGTTGCTTTTTCACGATGGTGGCGGTGGATGACAATCGCAAGCCAGTGCCCGTGCCACCGCTGCAGCCCGAAACCGATGAGGAAAAGCGCCGCTGGAATGCTGCCATCACCCGCAAGGAACTGCGCAAGGAGCTGGCCCGGCGCTTTGCCGAAACCCGGCAGACCGACGTTGCGGCAGGAGGTGCGGGTGGGCAGTAATTGATTGCGCGCCGCGCGATCCCGTCAAACCTGTAAATGACTCTGAAACACAAAAGCCAGCGAAGGCGCTGGCTTTTGTATTTTCAGGCACAGATGTGCGAGCGCGAAGGCAAGTGATCAGCGTGCCTTGTTGGCATCTGCCGGGTTGGCAGACAAAACGGCATCCACGCCTACTTTGTAGAACAGCTTGTATTCCTTGCTGGCGTCACCTGCAAAATCACTGGCCAGCGTGATGACATCGCTGGAGAACTTAAACGGGTGCACAAACAGGTTGGCTGCGTGGGCGTTTTTTACCAAGTCGGAGGCGGTCATCATTTGACGATCACGGTAGTCCAGTTTGCCGTCATTGTTCAGATCGTCAGGTTGGCCATCATTGTTTTTGTCCAGATAGGTGGCCGAGATGACATAAGGCTTCCATGGCGAAATGCCATCGGCGTAGGTCTTGATCTGCGCCAGGCCTGCAGTGGTGACCATGTCGGCATAGGTGGTTGCCGTGCCTGCCACTGTGAAATCATACGGACGGTCATAGGGCGCTGACAACTGGATCACGCCCCAGGGGGAGAGGTCACTGCCCTGAATCATCTGCACCAGCCGTACCTTGGTCTTGTCGCGCAAGGTTTTGAGGTGCTGAACTTCCGTTGAGCGGATCATCACGGGCGAGGTGGCTGACGTGTTTCCTGCCTGCTGCAGCGCGGCGATCAGCTTGTCTTCCATGGGGAGCCCCAGCTTGCTATGGTAGGTGGGGTTGTGGGTCTGCAGGTAGAGCCCGGGCGTGCGGGCTTGCCGTTTTGCCCAATCGAACACCTGCGCAAGTGACTGGATACGGAAGCTGTTGATGTCGGTCGAAGTGCTGGAGCCCGTTGGATTCTTGAGGCGCAATGTCTGCAGTTCTGCCAGCGTGAAGTCGGAAGCAAACCATCCAGTGACCGAAATGCCGTCGATCACCTTGGTGGTCTTGCGGTCGGAGAACTCGGAGTGGTCGGCGATATTGGTAATGTTGGTGATATCGGGAGAGCCCAGGGCCACCAGAGTGCCATCCTTGCTCATGACCAGATCCACAGCAATGAAATCAGCGCTTTGCGTCATGGCCTGGGCCATGCTTTCGAGCGAATTGGCGGGCTGGCTGCCAACGCTGGCCAGTGCAAAGCTCTGGGGACGTTTGTTATCCAGCGTGGGGTAATCGGGGTTGCCCGGGGTTTCGCCGTCGCCGGGGTCCACGCCAAATTCGGTGTTGCAGCCGCTGATGAGCGCTGCACACAGGCCGGTGATGGCGATGGCTCCCAAGCGCCATGCATGTTGCGTTGGCTTCACGTTTTCTCCTCGTCTTGTTAGTGAGGCCAGCAGCTGGGTGGCCTGCTGGCGGGCCGTAACTGCCATTGCCAGGGGCGCTGGGGCACCCGGCTGCAGTTTTACGGTTGCGCTGCTCGTCGTGGTGCACGGGCGAGCAGCGTCTCGCTATCGTAGTCGTAAAAAGAGGAGGTATCGTGGAGTGCGGTATCGCCACTTTGTTGCGGATCAACGGACTGCTCGGCTTGAGCCGCCAGGGCCGCGCAGTGGACGATATCGCCCACCACGATGACGCTCGGGCTACTCAGCTGCTCGCGTGCCATGGTGGCGGGCAGCTCTGCCAGGGTGGTGATCGCCTGGCGTTGCTGCGGCAGGCTGGCGTGCTGCACCACGGCCACTGGCGTATTCCCAGGCAATCCCTGCAGCAGGCCTTGGGTGATGCTGCTGGCGCTGGCCACGCCCATGTAGATCACAAGGGTGAGCCGGGCGCTGTGGGCCGTCTGGGCAAGCTGCACCCAGTCGGGCCCTGCACCGCCGGGCTTGGCGTGTCCGGTGATGAACACCACGCCTTGCGCATGTTCGCGGTGGGTCAACGGCGCCCCCAGGCTGGTGACGGCGGCAAGGCCCGCCGTGACGCCGTTGATGATGCGGGGTGTGACGCCATGGGCGCGCAGAAATTCCACTTCTTCGCCGCCTCTGCCAAAAATGAATGGATCGCCCCCCTTGAGGCGCACGACCTGCTCGCCGCTTTGCACCTCCTGCAGCATCAGCCGCTGGATGAAGGCCTGGGGTGTGCTCTGGCAGCCGCCGCGCTTGCCCACATGCACAATGCGCGCGCCGGGCGCTGCCCATTCCAGTACCGCGTCGTTCACCAGATCGTCCACCAGCAATACCGTGGCTCGTCCGATGGCCTTGGCGGCAGCGATGGTCAGCAGGTCTGGGTCGCCCGGTCCGGCACCCACCAGCGTGCAGCTGCCAGCCAATGGCTTGGCCGTAGTGGGCAGATCGGCGTTGTCAGAAGGGGCAAAAAGTTCATCAGTCATGGGATTTTGTTCCTGATTCAATAGCATTCTGCGATTGTTCGGACGGCGATAAGGCCGAATTTCTCACCAAATCCACCAGGCAGCGTATGTGCTGCACTTGTTGCGCAAGAGCGGGAGGCACTGGCAGGCGGCCCGCGAGCACTGCCTCGGTATAGCGGGCGGTGCTATCGGCGTCAATGCTGTCAGGCAGGCCCGGCACTTCGCCGTCGGTGCCTGCGGCACGCGCCTGCAGCAATTGATGGTGACCATGTACGAAGCCGTCGTACTGAGGCGTGCGGCGCGGGTCCGCGCAGACCTCGCCTTCGAGACCACGGGAGAGAAGGGCATTGAGACCCAGTTGGGTCAGCGTAGCTTGCAGCATGGGCAGGTACTCGGGGTGGGTGTAGCTGCCCAGCAGCAGGGCGGGGCCCGCTACGGGCTGCAGCAGCTTGGCAACGCTGTGGCCCGGGTTGCGCAGGCCGATCACCTGGCGTACGGCCAGCAGCCGCGCCAGCGCCGGTAGCAACGTGGCCGTATGCACGGCGGTAACCTGGGCGGGCTCCAGAATGCCTGCCTGAGGGAGTGTGCTGATGCCCAGGCGTTGCAGCACGGCGAACACCGAGGTGCGGCTGGCTTCGGTCTGCATGCCGTGCACCAGGACCGGGAGCCCCTCGCGCGCCAATAGCAGCGCCAGCAATGGCGTGAGGGTGGGCAGGCGGCGTGCGCCGTTGTAGCTGGGGATGACGATGGCTGCACCATTCGATCCCTGAGAGCCTCGCACGCGAATGCGAGTGATGCGCGCATGCACGGCATCCCACAGGCCGCACATCTCGTCGGCGGTTTCACCCTTGATGCGCATGGCGATGCAGAAGGCGCCTACCTCATAGTCGCTGACCTGACCATCCAGAATCTGGCCAAGCAGGTCAGCCGCCTGTGTGCGGTCCAGCGCCTTGGCGCCACGTGCGCCGCGACCGATCTCTTTGATGTAGTGCTGTATGGCCATGGTATGCAGGAATGTTTGGCATATTATTTTAGGTTTTATAGATGGAAAAGTAATAAGAAAAATCATGCTTCCCAACATGCGGGTATGGCGCCTGCCGCCCTTGTCCGGTGCAAATGCTTCGCAGACTTGCATTTGTCATGCCAATCATTCCGAGTGCTGTGACAATTGACGAAGTTTTGCGCTGTGAGCGGCTGCAAAGCGGTGGCAAGGGCCTAATATCGGCGGTCTGAGCCAATGCCTTTTTGGGCGCATGAAAGGAAACCCTATGTCCGTATCTCCATCGATGGTTGAAGAGCTGCTGCAGCAACTGCAAGGCGCACCCATGCAGCAGATGGCGCAAAGCCTGGGCGAGAGCGAAGCACAGACCGAGCAGGCCGTGCAGGCTGCCATTCCGATGATGCTGGGCGCCCTGGGCAACAACACGCAAAACGCCGCAGGAGCCGATGCCCTGTTTGGCGCGCTGCAACGTGACCACGCCGGCGGCCCGGACCTGGGAGGTCTGCTGGGCTCGTTGCTGGGCGGAGGTGCAGGTGGCAGCCAGGCCGGTGGCGGCCTGGGTGGCCTTGGCGGCATGCTGGGCAGCGTGCTGGGTGGTGCCATGGGCGGCGGCGCTCCCGCGGGCGGCAACCCTGCTGCGCTTGATGGTGGCAGCATCCTGGGTCACATTTTTGGTGGCCAGCAGGACCAGGCTTCCAGCAACCTGGGGCAGGCCACGGGTCTTGGAAACAATGCAGGCAACCTGCTCAAGATGCTGGCGCCCATTGTGATGTCGTTCCTTGCGCAGCGCGTGATGGCTGGCGGCATGAATTCGTCCGATCTGGGTAGTGCCCTGGGCCAGGAGCAGAGCCGCGTGCAACAGCAAGGTGGCTTGGGCGGCGGCCTGCTGGGATCGCTTCTGGACCAGAATGGCGACGGCAAGCTGGATGTGGGCGATCTGATGAAGATTGGCGGCTCGCTGCTCGGTGGCCGCCGCTGATCGCAGGCCCGCTCGCCACTGCTTCAATGCATCCCCAATACCTTCCCGCGACGCGGGGTGGTGTTGGGGATTTTTCATGTCCGCCCCTTGAAGCGCCTACACTTTCGCCCCATGAGTTTGCTGATTTTGGGAATCGAATCGTCGTGCGATGAAACGGGTGTGGCCTTGGTGCGCACGCAGGAAGGTGGCGCTGTGCCGCAACTGCTAAGCCATGCGCTCTACAGCCAGATCGAGATGCACCGTGCCTATGGCGGCGTGGTGCCAGAGCTGGCCAGCCGCGACCACATCCGCCGTGTGTTGCCCCTGACCGAAAAGGTGCTGCAGGACGCTGGCTGCGCGCTGGATGATATCGATGCCATCGCCTTCACACGCGGGCCGGGTCTTGCCGGTGCGCTGCTGGTGGGCTCTGGCGTGGCCTGCGCCATGGCTGCGGCGCTGGACAAGCCTGTGCTTGGTGTCCACCACCTCGAAGGCCATTTGCTGTCGCCATTTCTGAGCGATGATCCGCCGCAATTCCCGTTTGTCGCACTGCTGGTATCGGGTGGCCACACGCAACTGATGCGCGTCGATGGCGTGGGGCAGTACGCAATTTTGGGCGAGACCATTGACGATGCTGCAGGCGAGGCCTTCGACAAATCTGCCAAGCTGCTGGGGCTGCCGTATCCGGGCGGGCCGGAGCTTTCGCGCCTTGCACAAGGCGGCGATCCCGAAGCCTTCAAGCTGCCGCGCCCGCTCTTGCACAGTGGCGATCTGGATTTTTCATTCGCAGGCTTGAAGACAGCCGTGTTGACGCAGGCCAAGAAGCTGGGTGACACGCTGGATACGCGCAAGGCCGATCTGGCGGCTTCCACGCAGGCGGCGATCGTCGATGTACTGGTGAAGAAAACCTTGAATGCGCTCAGGGACACCGGCATGAAGCGCGTGGTGGTTGCTGGTGGGGTGGGCGCGAACCGCCTGCTGCGCGAGCAATTGAATGCTGCCTGCGCCAAGCGCGGCGTGCGCGTGCATTACCCGGAGCTGCATCTGTGTACCGACAACGGCGCAATGATTGCCATGGCGGCTGCCATGCGCATACAGGCAGGGCAGCAACAGGCCGAGAAGATCTACGCTTTTGACGTGAAGCCGCGCTGGCCGCTCGATTCCATCGTGGTGCCGTCCGCCGTGGTGTAGGCCGCACATGCGCCTTCGGGCAGCAAGACGGGGCCGCTTGGGCCCCGTTTGCTTTTGGGTGATTGCCTCGTTACTGGATGCTGAGCGTCTGTACCGTGGGCTCTGGCTGGTGGGTGGCCAGGATCAAGGTCAACACGCCGTTCTCCAATGTTGCCTTGGAAAGGGTTGCGTCAATCACAGCGGGCAGTTTCCAGGCGCGTTGCACGCTGCGCGGTGCGCCTTCCACGCTGCTCAGCCGCACCGTCTTGTCCTGCAGCGCAATGGTCAGCTGCTCACGGGAGAGGCCAGGCACATCAAGCTGGATGGTGAAAACATTGGCGTCCTGGTTGACCTTTTCGTTCGCGGACGTGGAGGTGGTGGTCTGCAGGAAGCGCTGCAGGGCAGCGTCCATGGCGACGGGCGAAACAGCAAAAGCGGAGCGATGCAGCAGAGGGCTCATGATCATCTTCATTCCTTTTCTATCAGCGCAGCACGATTGCTGCTGGATGACTGGTAGTTGGATGGAGAAGCGTTGATTTCAAGAGAAATTCTCTGTTTTTATTTTTACGGAGCTGCTCTTGAAACCCTTTCGACAGCGGCCATATTGCGCGCCTTATGGCGTGCTGAAGTTGGCGGGGTCAGGCGTGCGCTGCTGGCGCGCCTTGTTGCGCAGATAGGCTTTGGCGGCGGCTTCGGCAGCCGGTGAGTTGGTGCTTTCGCTGCTGGGCTCCTGCGCTTCGCTGTCGGTATCGGGCAGGGCTGGCGCGCCGGTGCGCGCGCGCTTGATGGCCTGGCCCAGCTCGATCACCGACATGGCGTAGAAGCTCGAGAGGTTGTAGCGGGTGATGGTGTAGAAGTTCTGCGTGCCTGCCACGTACTGCGTCTCTCCGTCGCCATTTTTCAGCTCGATCAGAGCCAGCAGACCGCTATGGCTGTTGCCGGGCGGCGCCAGTTGAACGCCGTTGGTGGCCATGTCTGCGGCGCTGAAGCTGGGCTTGATGTCGGGCTCGAGCAAGGCAGCCAGCTGCGCCGGTGTGCTGCGCAGCTGCATGTCGTAATAGGCCGGCATGCCGCGCTGCCAGCCATGGGCGACAAAGTAGTTGGCCACCGAGCCGATGGCATCGGCCTTGCTGGTGAAGAGGTTGATCTTGCCATCGCCATCGAAATCGACGGCAAAGTTGGACCAGCTGGTGGGCATGAACTGTGGCATGCCCATGGCGCCTGCATAGCTGCCTACGGTGTCGAACGGGTTGGCGTTGTTCAGATAAGCCGTCGTCAGAAATTGCTCCAGCTCACCGCGAAAGTACTGGGCGCGGTCTGCTGCGCGCGGGTGGCTCGAAGGGTAGTCGAATGCCAGGGTGGCCAGTGCATCGACCACGCTGAAATTGCCCATCTGCTGGCCGTAGATGGTTTCCACGCCAATGATGCCGACGATGTACTCGGCAGGCACGCCATAGGTTTGCTTGGCGCGCGCCAGGGTGGCCTCGTTTTCGTTCCAGAAGCGCAGACCGGCGCGGATGCGGATGGGTTCGACAAAACGGCTGCGGTAGGCGCGCCAGTTTTTCACGCCTGCAGGGCCCGTGCGCGGGGTCATCAGGCGCTGCACTGTAGGGTTGAAGCGCGCCTGGCTCAGGCTGGCGCGCAGCCATGCTTCGTCGATATGGCGGCGGGAAGCAACTTCGCGCACAAAGACATCGGCTTCCGGGCGGCTGGCGTAGCTCTGCGTCGAAGCGCTGGCTTCGCTGTCGCGTGCTTTCTTGGAGGATTTCTGTGCATGGGCACTTGTCAGGCAGGCCGTGGCGGCTATGAGAACAATCGTACTTTGGAGAATGCGGTGCATGGGGGCTTTATACCTTGTTGGCTTGCGTTGCCAGGCTGGGCCAGGGCAATTGTCGTAACTGTTTGCGCAAGGCGGCGAGGGAGTGTTGTGGTGCAGCTTTGCCTGCTGGCGTGGCATAGCGCAGCTGCTCCATGGCCTGCAGCCATTTGGCAAAGGCGCGGGCTTCGGGAGAATCCGGTATCCGGTGGCGAATGGCGTTTGCCAGGTTGCGTGGTGTACTGCTGTCGCTGCTGGCGATGCCGGCCTTGGCCAGGCGTTTGCGCGCCTGCGCGATCAGTGCCAGCCAGGGATCGGTGTGGCGACGCTGGTATTGCAGAGCTGCGGCTGCAATCAGGGCGCCGGCCATTACCAGCACGCCCAGGATTCGCACCAGATCCATCCAGTTCGGACTTTGCAGGCCGAGTTTGCCGAGCAGATCCATCTGCTCGCGCTGGGTGTAGTTCAGCACCCATTGGTTCCAGCTGTTGTTGACAGCTTCCCAAACGGCGCGCATGCGCTGCAGGCCGCTGATGGCGGCGGGGCTGTTCACGCTGATGCCCATGAAATTGCTGGTGTTGAGGCGTTGCGCGGCACCCACGCGCCCGGGGCTAACGGCGCCGGTGGGATCCACACGCACCCAGCCGTCCTGCTCACCGAGCCAGACTTCTGCCCAGGCGTGCGCATCGGCCTGGCGCACCGTCCAGTAACCATCCACGCCATTGAGCTCTCCGCCCTGGTAGCCGGTCACGATGCGGGCAGGCACGCCTGCACTGCGCAGGGCCACTACAAAAGCGGCGGAGATGTGCTCGCAAAAGCCCTCCTTGCGGTCAAACCAGAACAGGTCGGCCGCCTGACCGCTGTAGATGCCGGGATCGAGCGTGTAGGTGTAGCCGCCGGTGCGCAACTGGGCCAGCAGGCGCTGTACCAATTGCTGGTCGCGGTTGGGCGTGTCGCCGATGTCTGCCACCAGCTGCTGCACCCAGGCACGGGTGCGCGGATTGCTGGTTGCGGGCAGGCGCCGATTAAAGGCCAGCTCCCGGTTGCCCGTCTGCATACCGAAACGATAGCTGGTATGGCTTTGCATGGCGATGCGGGTGACTTCGGCAATCGGTCGGTTGCTCAGCCATTGCAGATCGCCGGTGCTGTAGGCGCGGCCACGGGGCAGTACAGGCGGGGTGCGGGTCAGATCCAGTGCCAGCAGCCAGGGTTTTTGGTGTGGCTCCAGTGTCAGTTCGTAGCGCAGTGGCTCGCCGGTGGTGACGATGTCGTCAAACAGCTTGTCGTCGGTTGCGCGAAAGCTGGGAGTGGTGCGCCAAGTGGTGCCATCGAAATCAGCCAATACCGGGCCGCGCCAATAGAGCTGGTTGGCGGGTGGCGGCTGGTTGCCAGGGGTATCGAATCTGACGCGAAACGCGATGCCTTCGTCCTGCGCCAGCGATGCCATGTTGCCGACCGTCATTTCATCAGAGAGCCCTGTTTTCCCGGCATTCGGGTTGGGCACGCCCCATAGCGGAGCCATGCGCGGAAAAAGTACGAACAGAGCCAGTGTCAGTGGCGCGCCGATGGCGATCATCTTCAGCGACAGGCCTGCAGCGTACTTGAGCGAAGGCTGGCCCACCGGCATGTGCGCGTTGACCAAGGCGGTCAGCAGGCCCACCAGGCCAATGGCAATGGCCAGGGCGGTGAGCAGCGATTGCGAGTGCAGGAAATTGGCCAGCAGCGCAAAAAAACCAAGAAAGAACACCACCATGGCATCACGCCGGGCACGCATCTCCATGGTCTTGAGTGCCAGCAGCATACTGATGAGGGTGACACCGGCCTCCGAACCGACAATGGTTTTGTAGCTGGCAACCGTAGCTCCCACCACACATGCCAGCAGCGCCACCAGCACCCAGCGCCCGGGCAGCGGCTTTTGGCGCACGGCAAGCACACCGCGCCACAGCAGCAGGGTGTACGCAAGTGCCGTCGCCCAGATGGGCAGGGATGCCGCAAGCGGCAGCAGCACCCAGGCCACGACGACGAGCAGAAACACGGTATCGCGCGCTTCGCGCGGCAGGCTGGGCCATGTGGGGCGCATTGCAGTGGTCGATGGGGACAGGTTTTGTGCCATGTGCTCCCCCTCAAGCCAGCGCCAGAGCCCGAAGGCAGACCAGGCGGTGCTCTGCGCCGGCGTCCGGGCTTATCTCGCCGCTACCGGTCTGTGTACGCAAACCGTAACGCAAACCCTGCTGGTCTGCAGCAAGCACCCAGGCCGTGAGGCGGGAGAGCTGCGCCTCGCGTTCGGCAAGGCCGCAGCGGCTCGCGTCCAACCACAGGTCCTGCTGGGCCTGGTGTTGGTTGTCGCGCACCACAAAATGGCTGCTGCCAGTGCCCATCTCGGTCGCCATGGCACTGGCGGCCTTCTTCCACACCACCAGTTTCAAGGGATCTCCGCGTCGGTAGCCGCGCACACCATCGAATTCGCCACTCGCTGCACGCAGGCTGGCGCTGCTGCCCATGCCTGCATCGGCTGCGCCCAGTGGTAATGGCGGCGGGTGGGCCTCGGGGCTGGGGTAGACCAGGGCGTTTTCGCTGCTGCGGAACACGGTCCACATCAGGAACACGCCCAGCGGAAAGCGGGTCTCCATCACTACCGCTGGCAAAGGCTGCCATCCGCGCTGTTGTGCCAGTACGGCGAGCTGCACGGTGGCGCTGGCCTGAGCGCCGACGTCTGCCATGCTGTATTCCTCATCCTGGTAGTGCCGCACGCCCAGGGCGAAGCGCGCGCGGCGGCTGGGATTGTCGATGCGCAGCTCCACGCGCAGCGCCTGCCCGGCAAACTGCGTTTGCGGCGCATGCAATGACAACTGCAGGCCCAGCAGGTTGCGGTAGCCGATACCAATGGAGACCAGAGCCGCTCCAGTCAGCATGAAGGTCAGCAGAAAGCCCAGATTGAGCTGAAAGTTGATGCTGGCCACCAGCAGCACCAGCAAGGTCAGGCCCAGCATGCAGCCCGCACGGGTGGGCAGCAGGTACAGATTGCGCCGCGTGATGGTGTGGACGCTGCTATGGGCCAGTTTGCCCAGCCACCACAGGCGCATGCGCTGGCGCCATTGTTTGGGCCAAAATGGGCTTTGACGCACATCTGTAAAACGCAGAGTGCTCACCTTATTGCAGCGGCACGCTGTCCATCATGGCGCGCACCTGCTCGACTGCGCTGCGGCCTGCACTGCTCACCGGCACCAGGCGATGCGCCGTGGTCTGCGGCAGAATGGCCTGCACATCATCGGGAGCGACATAGTCGCGGCCATGGATCAGTGCCTGTGCCTTGGCGGCGCGGATGAGGCCGATACCTGCGCGTGGCGACAGGCCCTGCACAAACCATCGCCCTGAGCGTGTGGCCGCAATCAGCGCCTGCACATAGTGGATCAGCGCATCACTGGCGCGCACACTGCTCACTTCCTGCTGCAGGAATTTCAACTCGACGGCAGAGGTCAGGGCGGGCAGCTGGTTGGCGATGTCGCGGTGCCCCTGGCCAGCCAGCAGCTGGAACTCGGCCGCCTGGTCGGGGTAGCCGAGCGAGATGCGCATCAGAAAGCGATCGAGCTGGCTCTCGGGTAGGGCGTAGGTGCCCAACTGCTCCAGCGGGTTCTGTGTGGCGATGACAAAGAACGGCTGCGGCAGCGCACGCGTGGCCCCCTCGACGGTGACCTGCTTTTCCTCCATGGCTTCGAGCAGGGCGCTTTGCGTCTTGGGGCTGGCGCGGTTGATCTCGTCGGCCAGCAGGACCTGGGTGAACACGGGCCCCGGGTGGAAGACGAAATTCTGCTGTTCGCGCTCATACACCGATACGCCCGTCAAGTCGCTGGGCATCAGATCGGCGGTGAACTGCACGCGCGAGAACTGCAGGCCCAATGTGCGCGCCAGAGCGTGCGACAGCGTGGTCTTGCCCACGCCGGGTACATCTTCGATCAGCAGGTGACCTCCCGCCAGCAAACAGGTCAGACAATCCTGAACCTGAGCCGGTTTCCCCACAATCACCGTGTTAAGCTGAGCCAATAATTTTTGTATGGTGTGCTGCGTTTGCATGCCATAACGATATACGACAAAAACAATCAAGGAGACGAAAGCGGTGTCCAAGACAGGTTATTTCACACATCGCGATTGCTGGATGCACGACATGGGCGCAGGCCATCCGGAGTGTCCGCAGCGGCTCGATGCCATTGAAGACCGGCTTTTGATGACGGGCGTGGGCGATGCGTTGGAGCGGCGCGACGCGCCCAAGGCCATGGTCTCCGATCTGGAATTGGGCCACGATCGCTTGCACATTGCCGCGATCCGGGGCCTGTCGGAAATGGCGGGCGACAACCAGGCCGTGGGCGGCCCGGCCACCTTGATGCTGGATACCGATACCTCCGTCAACGCCCATACCTGGAACGCAGCCCTGCGCGCTGCCGGGGCCGCGTTGGCCGCCACCGATGCCGTGATTGGCGGCGAGATGGAAAATGCCTTCTGCGCGGTGCGCCCGCCGGGCCACCATGCCACGCGCAAACAGGCCATGGGATTTTGCTTTTTCAACAATGTGGCACTGGCGGCTAAGTACGCGCTGATGCGACACCAGCTGCAGCGCGTGGCGATCGTGGATTTCGATGTGCACCACGGCAACGGCACCGAAGACATCTGCGCGGGTGATCCGCACATCCTGATGTGCGGCATCTTTCAGCATCCGTTTTACCCATTCAGCGGCGACAAGGACCCAGCTGGCAACATGCTGAACGTGCCGGTACCTGCCTATACCAAGGGTATGGACATCCGCGAGATTGTGGAGACCTACTGGATGCCGCGGCTGGAAGCGTTCAAGCCCGAGATGATCTTTGTCAGTGCCGGCTTTGATGCCCACCGTGAGGATGACATGGGCCAGTTGGGCATGGTCGAGGCCGACTATGCCTGGATCACGCACCGCATCAAGGATGTGGCGCGGCGTTTCAGCAAGGGGCGAATCGTCTCCTGCCTGGAAGGGGGCTACATGATGGCGCCATTGGCCGCCAGCGTGGAGGCCCACATCCGTGTTCTGGCCGATTTGTGAGGTGAAGCTCTGATGACGGATTCCGCTGTTCTTTTGCAGACCCGCGATGCGCGGGGCGTTGTGACCCTGACGCTGAATGACCCCGCACGCTTCAATGCACTGGGGGACGAGATGCTCGCCGCACTGCAGGCGGCCCTCGTGGCCATTGGCAAGGACGAAACCGTGCGAGCCGTGGTGCTGGCAGCCAGTGGCCGCGCGTTCTGCGCGGGCCACAACCTCAAGGACATGGCTGCGCACCCGGATCGCGCGTGGTACCAGGACCTGTTCAACCGCTGCACCAAGGTCATGCTGGCCATTCAAAAACTACCGGTTCCGGTGATTGCACGGGTGCAGGGCATGGCTACGGCAGCCGGTTGCCAACTGGTTGCACAGTGCGATCTGGCGGTGGCCAGCAGCGACGCGAGCTTTGCCACCAGTGGCATCCACTATGGCCTGTTCTGCGCCACGCCCAGTGTGCCGCTGGTACGCAACGTGCCCATCAAGCAGGCAATGGAAATGCTGCTGACGGGCGATTTCATCAGCGCGCAGGACGCGCTGGCGCAAGGGCTGGTCAACCGGCTTGCCAGCGAAGACCAGCTCGATGCCGAGGTGGAGCAGCTCGTTGCAGCAATCGTGAGCAAGCCGCGTGTTGCCGTCAGCATGGGCAAGGCCCTGGTCTACCAGCAGCGCGAATTGGGCCTGGAGGCTGCCTACCAGATGGCCAGCCAGTGCATGGCAACGAATATGATGGATGCGGATGCACAAGAGGGCGCGCAGGCCTTTGCCCAAAAGCGCAAGCCGGTCTGGCCGCAGGGCTGAGCAAGCCCGGTAATGGACAGCAAGGGCGGCATGTGCGTGGCATATGCCGCCCTTGTGTTTTGGCGTCAATCTTTTCTAGGGAATGGAATGGCTACCGGGTGGTCATGGAATGGTCTATGGATATCTTTGAGAAACTGATTCACGATTTTCGCCAGGCCAGCACCTTGCTGGAGCTGGGGGTGTTGCTGGCTTGTCTGGTGCTCGCTGGCTTGTTAGCCCGCGCCTTGTACCGCCGCTACGATGGCGGGCCATCCGTCTGGTTTGGCACTTCAGCCTGGGGTGGTGCCCTGTTTCCACTGCTGGCCCTGTTGTTCACCGCCGGGGCCCGTATGGTGGTGGAGCACTACCAGCCCGTGTTTCTGCTGCGCCTGGGCGTGCAGATTCTGCTGTCGCTGGCAGTCATCCGCCTGGTGGCGCGCGTGCTGGCCAAAACCTTTCCGCATTCCACCGTGGTGAGGCTCATCGAGCGTATCTTCTCCTGGCTGGCCTGGGGTGTCGCTGTGCTGGGTATTCTGGGCGTGCTGCCAGCTGTGACGGGCGAGCTCGATGCGATCCGCTTTGCGTTTGGCAAGACCTCGATCTCCGTTCTGGAGTTGCTGCAGGGCGTTTTGTCGGTCGGCATCGTGATGATCGTGGTGCTGTGGATTTCGGCCACATTCGAGCAGCGGGTGATCGACGACATGGTCAGCGATCTGTCGATGCGCAAGATGGCCGTCAATCTGACGCGGATGGTGCTGATCACCGTGGGGCTGTTGGTGGCCCTGTCGCTGGTGGGGGTGGATCTCACTGCCTTGTCCGTGCTCGGTGGCGCCTTGGGCGTCGGCCTGGGTTTTGGCATGCAGAAGATCGCCTCCAACTATGTCAGCGGCTTTCTCGTGCTGATCGAGCGGGCCCTGCGCATTGGCGACAACGTGCGCGTGGATGGTTTTGAAGGCCGGATCACCGACATCCGTACCCGCTACACCGTGATACGCGCCGGCAACGGGCGCGAATCCATCGTGCCCAATGAAACCCTGATCACCCAGCGGGTGGAAAACCTTACCGCTGCCGACCAGAAATTCAACCTGACCAGCAATATCGTGGTCGCGGCTGACTGCAATGTGGCCCAGGTTCAGCAGATCCTGCAGGAGGCGGCGATCGCGCAGACACGGGTGCTCAAAACGCCTGCGCCTGTGGCCTACCTGGTCAATTTTGCCGCCGATGGGCTGGAATTCAGCCTCAGCTACTACATCAATGACCCAGTCAACGGGCAGGCCAACATCCGTTCGGCGGTCAATATCGCCATGCTGGAAGGACTGCGCGCTGCGCAGATCGACATTCCGTTCCCGCAACGGGTTTTGCATATCCAGAACAATGCGGGCGGTGCAATACCTGCCGCACAAGGCTGATGCACTGCCAACTTGTGCGGAAAATGGAGCAGTGCGCAGTGATGCGCAGATAATCAAGGCGACGTTGTCGATTGGGTATAAAAAAGCACGGTCGTGCTAATTTGTGCGATGATCGCTTCAGCCATTCCCGTTGTCAGGTGGATGCAAGCAGCAGGCCAACTGGCGCAGACCCATTTCAAATAACTCAGGAGTCGAGGTTTATGAAAGTACTGGTACCCGTCAAGCGCGTGGTGGACTACAACGTGAAAGTGCGCGTCAAAAGCGACGGCACGGGAGTGGACATTGCCAACGTCAAGATGAGCATGAACCCGTTTGACGAAATCGCGGTGGAAGAGGCCGTGCGCCTCAAGGAAAAAGGCGTCGTCACCGAAATCATCGCCGTCTCCTGCGGCGTGGCCCAATGCCAGGAAACCCTGCGCACGGCCATGGCCATTGGCGCCGATCGCGGCATCCTGGTCGAGACCACCGAAGAGCTCCAGCCCCTGGCGGTTGCCAAGCTCCTCAAAGCCCTGGTCGACAAGGAGCAGCCCGGCCTCATCATCTGCGGCAAGCAAGCCATCGACGACGACTGCAACCAGACCGGCCAGATGCTCGCAGCGCTGGCAGACCTCCCCCAGGCCACCTTCGCCTCCAAGGTCGAAGTCGCGGGCGACAAGGTCAGTGTCACCCGTGAAGTCGACGGCGGCCTCGAAACCCTGCAACTGACAACGCCA
The DNA here is from genome assembly GCF_040396735.1 of Comamonas odontotermitis. Classification (GTDB taxonomy): domain Bacteria; phylum Pseudomonadota; class Gammaproteobacteria; order Burkholderiales; family Burkholderiaceae_C; genus Comamonas; species Comamonas odontotermitis_C. The sequence continues at coordinate 48,314 of NZ_JBEBNZ010000002.1, read as the reverse complement.
GCGGTCATCACCACTGACCTGCGTCTGAACGAGCCGCGCTACGTCACCTTGCCCAACATCATGAAGGCCAAGAAAAAGCAGCTCGACACCGTCAAGCCCGAAGAGCTGGGCGTGGATGTGGCCCCCCGCATCAAAACCCTCAAAGTGGCAGAGCCTGCCAAGCGCGGCGCAGGCGTGAAGGTGCCCGATGTGGCCACCCTGATCGACAAACTCAAGAACGAAGCCAAAGTCATCTAACCCCGGCTAGGGCAGACCAACGCATCAATGGCTTTGAAAGAAACATCATGACCGCACTCGTTATTGCAGAACACGACAACCACAGCATCAAACCCGCCACCCTCAACACCGTCACGGCCGCCAAGGCCTGCGGAGCCGACGTCCACATCCTCGTGGCAGGTGAAGGCGCAGCCGCTGCTGCCCAGGCCGCAGCCCAGATCGCAGGCGTTGCCAAAGTCATCCTCGCCGAAGGCGCATCGCTCAAGGACGGCCTGGCCGAAAACGTGGCCGCGCAAGTGCTCGCCATCGCAGGCAACTACAGCCACATCCTCTTTCCCGCCACGGCAGGCGGCAAGAACGTCGCCCCGCGCGTAGCTGCCAAGCTCGACGTCGCCCAGATCAGCGACATCACCAAGGTGGACAGCCCCGACACCTTCGAGCGCCCCATCTACGCGGGCAACGCCATCGCCACCGTGCAAAGCACCGACGGCAAGAAAGTCATCACCGTGCGCACCACCGGCTTTGACGCAGCAGCAGCGACCGGCGGCACGGCGGCCGTCGAAACCGCAGCTGCTGTCGCTGACAGCGGCAAAAGCGCCTTCGCAGGCCGTGAAGTCACCAAAAACGACCGGCCCGAACTCACGGCTGCCAAGATCATCGTCTCGGGCGGGCGGGCGCTGGGCAGTGCGGAAAAGTTCAACGAAGTCATCACCCCGCTGGCCGACAAGCTGGGCGCGGCCATTGGCGCGAGCCGCGCGGCGGTGGATGCGGGCTACGCGCCCAACGACCTGCAGGTGGGCCAGACGGGCAAGATCGTGGCGCCGCAGCTGTACATTGCAGCGGGCATCTCGGGGGCGATCCAGCACCTGGCGGGCATGAAGGACTCGAAGGTGATCGTGGCGATCAACAAGGACGAGGAGGCGCCGATCTTCAGCGTGGCCGACTATGGCCTGGTGGCCGACCTGTTCGAGGCCGTGCCCGAGATGGTGGGCAAGCTGTAAAAGAGCGCATACAAAAGGCATCCGGCGTGGTGCCTTTTTCTTTGAGCGATACGCGATTGATTTGATGGTTGGAGACAAGACAATGAGCTACAAGGCGCCCGTAAAAGACATGCTGTTTGCGATCGAACACCTGGCCAGGATCGACCAGGTGGCGCAGATCCCGGGCTTTGAGGATGCCGGCCTGGATACCGCACAGGCTGTGCTGGAAGAGTGCGCGCGCTTCAATGAAGAAGTGGTGGCACCACTCAACGTGGCAGGGGATTTGCATCCCTCCACCTGGAAGGACGGCACGGTCACCACAACCCCCGGCTTCAAGGATGCCTTCAAGCAGTATGTGGAGGGGGGCTGGCAGGGTTTGCAGCACCCCGTGGATGCGGGCGGGCAAGGCTTGCCCAAGACGATTGGCGCGGCCTGTGTCGAAATGCTCAACAGCGCCAACATGAGCTTTGCCCTGTGCCCGTTGCTGACCGATGGTGCCATCGAAGCCCTGTTGACTGCCGGCAGCGATGCGCTCAAGAATACCTATCTCGAAAAGCTGGTTTCCGGCCAGTGGACGGGAACGATGAACCTGACCGAGCCACAGGCTGGCTCCGATCTGGCCCTGGTGCGAACGCGTGCCGACAAGGAAGCCGATGGCAGCTACAAGCTCTTTGGCACCAAGATCTTCATCACCTACGGCGAGCACGATATGGCAGAGAACATCGTGCACCTGGTGCTGGCCCGCGTGGCAGGGGCGCCCGAAGGGGTCAAGGGCATCAGCCTGTTTGTCTGCCCCAAGTTCCTGGTGAATGGCGACGGATCGCTCGGTGCGCGCAACGATGTGCACTGCGTCAGCATCGAGCACAAGCTGGGCATCAAGGCATCGCCCACCTGCGTGCTGCAGTATGGTGACAACGGCGGTGCGGTGGGTTACCTGGTGGGCGAGGAGAACCGGGGCCTCGAATACATGTTCATCATGATGAACGCTGCGCGTTACGCCGTGGGCATGGAGGGCGTGGCCATTGCCGAGCGCGCCTACCAGCATGCAGTGGCCTACGCCAAAGAGCGTGTGCAGAGCCGCCCGGTGGACGGCAGCGTGGCGGGCAGTGCCACCATCATTCACCACCCGGATATCCGCCGCATGTTGATGACCATGCGCGCCTACACCGAGGCTTGCCGTGCGATGGCGCTGACGGGGGCCGCATCGTTTGATGCTGCACACCAGCACCCCGACGCAGAGGTCCGCAAGGTCAACCAGGCCTTTTATGAGTTTCTGGTGCCACTGATCAAGGGCTACAGCACCGAAATGAGCCAGGAGGTGACCAGCCTGGGCGTGCAGGTGCATGGCGGCATGGGTTTCATCGAGGAAACCGGGGCAGCCCAGTACTACCGGGACTCGAAGATCCTGACCATCTACGAAGGCACCACTGCCATTCAGGCCAACGACCTGGTGGGCCGCAAGACGGCGCGCGATGGCGGGCAGGTGGCCAAGGGCATCGCCAGCCAGATCGAGGCGACCGAGAAGGCACTCATTGCCAGCGGTACCGAGGGTGCAAGCTCACTGGCCATCAATCTGGAAAAAGCCCGCAAGGCGTTTTTGGATGTGGTGGATTTTGTCGTCAGCACCAGCAAATCGGCACCCAACGATGTGTTTGCCGGCAGTGTGCCGTACGTGATGCTGGCGGGCAACCTGGTGGCGGGTTGGCAGATGGGCCGCGCCTTGCTGGCAGCGCAGGAGCTGCTGGCGGCTGGCAATGGCGACAAGGCTTTCCTCGAAGCCAAGGTGACAACCGCTCGTTTCTATGGCGAGCATATTTTGGTAAAAACCTCGGCATTGCGTGATGAAATTCTGCACGGCGGCGCATCGGTGATGGCCCTGCCGCTCGATAGCTTCTGACGGCAGGGCAGGCGGCCAATGATGACCGCCCGGATTGCCATGAAGCAAGGGGCTGCTTGCGCAAACATGGTGGGCGTGAGCAGCTTTTTTTACACCGATTACCTATGACAGGCGGCCTTTGGCAAGAGTGGCCGTCGGCAGGCCCGAAGGCCTTTTGAATCGAAGGAGATCCCATGTCCCAACTTCCTGGCGCATTGAAACACGTGCCGTTTCCAGTGATCGGTTCGCCGCTTTTCATCATCAGCAATCCCAAGTTGGTGATTGCACAGTGCAAGGCGGGCATTGTGGGCTCCATGCCTGCGCTCAATGCCCGGCCGGCCGAGCAACTGGAAGACTGGCTGGCGGAGATTACCGAAGAGCTGGCTGCGCACAACCGCGCCAATCCGGACAGCCCTGCAGCACCGTTCGCCATCAACCAGATCGTGCACCGCACCAACGAGCGTCTGGAGCACGACATGGCGCTGTGCGAGAAGTACAAGGTGCCCATCCTCATCACCTCGCTGGGAGCGCGCGAAGACGTGTTCCAGGCAGCGCACAGCTGGGGCGGCGTGGTGCTGCACGACATCATCAACAACACCTTTGCGCACAAGGCCGTCGACAAGGGGGCGGATGGCCTGATTGCCGTGGCAGCAGGCGCGGGAGGCCACGCGGGCATCAAGAGCCCGTTTGCACTGGTGCAGGAAATCCGTGAATGGTTCGATGGCCCGCTGGCGCTGTCGGGCAGCATTGCCAGCGGCCGCTCGGTACTGGCGGCGCAGGCCATGGGTGCGGACTTTGCCTATATCGGTTCGGCCTTCATCGCGACCGACGAAGCACGTGCCGTGGAAGAGTACAAGCAGATGATTGTCAGCTCCAATTCGGATGACATCATCTACAGCAACCTGTTCACCGGCGTGCATGGCAACTACCTGAGCCCGTCGATCCGCGCGGCTGGCATGGATCCGGACAATCTGCCGGTCTCTGATCCAAGCTCGATGAGCTTTGGCAAGGAGCGCAAGGCCTGGAAAGACATCTGGGGCAGTGGCCAGGGCATTGGTGCCATCAAGCAGGTGGTGCCGGCAGCGGAGCTGGTGGCGCGCCTCAAGCGCGAGTATTTCGCTGCCCGTGACGGATTGGTGGAACGTGCTGCCGCTGCCGAGCGCTCCGCTGCAGCAAGTGAGAGCGCTGTGGCCTGAGCACCGCGCTGGCCTGCGAGCTTGCGTTTCGACAGTTGTACAGCTGTTTACAGAACTTTTGGCTGATGGTGCGCTCCAATGGTGCGCCATCTGCTATAAGTTTTGTATGTTTCAGCGACGCAGGCCACCTGCATTTTCAATATCCCGCCGCGCCTGTATAGGTGGGCTGCTGGCGCTTTCGGCATTGCCCGGCTTTGCCGCAGGCGTGGAGAGAGCGGCCTCGTCCGCCCTGCCGCAGGGCGCGCGCAGCATCAGCATTACCCAGTCTCAATTGCAAAGCGCTGTGGCGGCAAAGTTTCCACTGGCGCGGTCGTGGCAGGGCATGGTGGTGATTCAGCTGCAAAAGCCCGCCGTGCAGTTGCTGGCCAGCAGCAACAGCCTGCGCACCATGCTGGATATCTGGGTGACTGAAAAGCTGATGAACACCGAGTATCCGGGCCAGATAGCGCTGGATTTCGGCCTGTACTACAGCGATGCCGACAGTACCATCCGCATGCAGCATGTCCGCGTGGAGCAACTCCACATGCAAGGCGTGCCGCTTCAATACCAGCCCATGTTCCAAACCTATGCGCCGCGCCTGGCGGAGCAAGTGTTGAACGGCCTTGCCGTGTATGAGCTTCCTGCCAGCCAGCGCATGCTGCTCAAAGGACTGGGCTATACGGTGCACAGCATGGAAGTGCAGGCGGACAAGCTGCGCATCGTTCTTGCGCCCAAGCCGCTAGGCACTGAGCAGCCCTAGAGCGTCAACACGTTCTTAGTCGTTGTTTTCTTTTTTACCTGCGGATTTACCCGTCAGGCGATCCTTGAGGCTGAGCACGCGGGTGACCGCACTGCCCATGCCCATCAGCTGCATCGCGGTTTCCGGGTTCAGGCGTTGCACGTCGTCAAACCAGGTCATCAGGCGGTCGATCAGATCGTACATTTCCTGCATGCGCTGTTGGGCGTACTTCTCATCGTCCGAATGGGTTTCCTGCAGCAGGGCGGAGCGCAGCATGGATTGCGTGGGCTCGATCTCTCTGCGGCGGCGTTCTTCCGCCAGTGTGCGGAATATCTCCCACACATCGTTGGGCGATTCGAAATACTCACGCCGGTCGCCAGGCAGGTGGCGCATGTGCACGAGGCGCCAGGACTGCAGCTCTTTCAACCCCATGCTGACATTGGAGCGCGAGAACGACAGGCCTTCGGCAATCTCATCGGCATTGATTGGGCGGGGCGACAGAAAGATCAGTGCATAGATCTGCCCGACGGTACGGTTGATACCCCAGCGGCTGCCCATTTCGCCAAAATGCGAAACAAACTGGCGGGTGAGTTCGGGCAGAGGAGCTTCGGGCGTTTTCATGGTCGGATTATCGGTCTTTTCAGAAAATGCTGAATCCATTGTGGCAGGGCAGCAGCGCAGTGAAGTTTGTTCTGTGTAAAGAGGACGAATTTGTGTGTTGCGGCGTCAACCAGCATACGCAAACAGGCGTTAGACCTTGAGCGGCACTGTTTATGCAGTGTTGCCACTGTGTTTGACCATTGTTGGTCTCCACTGCTGGAAGACTTTCCTGGCGTGCCCCTCCAATCCACGTTTGCAGCGATTGGTTGGAACGGGCCGGTCTTTCCCCCAGCGGTGAGCGGCCAGCCTGACGACCTTGTCTTCTACAACAACGCATAACAATCGCAATCTGTGGCTGGACGTCATCAAAGGAGCATGCTGCGCGGCCATCGTGTGGCATCACCTGGCCTTCTATGGCCCGATGTCCGACGTGGCTCGCCAAGTCACCCCGGGAGTCATCGACTGGCTGGCGGACTATGCCCGCATCGCCGTGCAGATTTTCCTGGTCATGGGCGGCTACCTGGCTGCCGCCAGCCTGGCGCCCCAGGGCGTTGCCCGGTTTGGCCAGCCGCTGGAAAAAATCGGCAAACGCGCGCTGAGACTGTTGGCCCCATATTCCGTTGCGCTGCTGTTTGCCGTTCTGATTGCCGCCTTGGTACGCCCCTGGTTTGCGCATGAATCCGTACCCGGCGAGCCCAGCTGGCACCAACTGATTGCCAATGCCCTGATGCTGCAGGACATCACGGGTGAAGACGCGCTGTCGGCTGGTGTCTGGTATGTGGCCATCGATTTCCAGCTGTTTGCTGCAGTGACGTTGCTGTTTGCCGCCACGCGTGGCTGGGAGCGGCGTTGGATGGGTCTGTCCGTCAGCCAGTACCTGGTGATCGGTCTGACCGCACTGTCACTGTGGGTGCTCAACCGCAACAGCGATCTGGACATGTGGTTTGTCTACTTCATCGGCGCCTATGGCGTGGGCATGCTGGCTTACTGGGGCAGGTCCAGCAGCCGTCCCTGGGCATGGACGGCGTTGCTTCTCCTGCTGGGGTTCGTTTCGTTCGAGATCGAGTTCCGCCTGCGCATTGCCGTAGCCTGCGCCAGTGCCGTGGCTTTGCTGTGGTTGATGCGTGTACCCTCCGATGGGAAGGTGGGCGATTGGCTGGCCGGCCATATTGCTCCGCTGCGCTGGTTGCAGTCGCTGGGGCAGTTTTCGTACTCGGTATTCCTCGTCCACTTTTCCATCGTGGTGCTGTGCAATGCCGTGGCTTCGCAAGTGATTGCGACACAGCCCTGGCTCAACTGGCTGGGCATGTGTGTGGCATTCGCACTGTCACTGCTGTCGGGGCGCGTGCTCTATCATTTTGTGGAGGCGCGTACGCCCAGTCTCAAAGGCGTGGCGCGTTGGGAGTTGGGCTTTATCGGCGCAGGCCTTGTCGTGAGCTTGTTGAGTGCCCGTTTTGCGCTGTAAGCGCTGGTCGATGCGACCTGAAACAAAAGCACGCCATGGCGTGCTTTTTCATGGGGTTGCCATGGCCTGAAGGGTCAGCGGTGCAGTTCGCCAGCGCGCTCCGGCTGGTAGACGATACCGGTCACGCGCACGGTCATGCTCTTGCCGCCCACCGAAGGCCATGCCAGCTCGTCTCCGACCGACAGGCCCAGCAGTGCGCTGCCGACCGGGGCGAAGACCGAGACCTTTTCGGTGCTGCCATCCAGATCCTTGGGGTAGACCAGGGTGAGCTGAAACTGTTTGCCCGATTCAGCCATGTCGAAGGTGACAGTCGAGTTCATGGTCACCACATCGGGCGGAATGTCCGTGGGATCGACGATGTCGGCACGCGCAATTTCCGCTTCCAGATCGGCCTTTCCAGGGAAAGCTGCGGCAGACATTTGTGCCAGCAATGCCTCCAGGCGATCCACGTCCAGCGACGACAAGATGAGATGGGGCTTGCGAGACATCAAAACTTCCTCCGGATGATGAAAAGTCGAACTGTAGGCGATCCGCAATCTCGCACCATATTGGTGCGAATAGAAGTTGGTCAATTCATCCCATTGGCAAGTCTGTCTTGTCTTTGTATACTGTATGAATACACAGTATCAATGATGAAGTACCGTGCCGCAAAACAAGCATTCCTCTCGCTCTCCCATCGTCTCTGATGGTGAGGAGTGGGTGCGTTCCGGTGAAGATGCGGAGCCGGTTCCAGTGGCGGTTGGGCCGGCTCGCCCGCCTCTGAAAGGGCGCGGGGCCGTCTCTGCGCCCCTGCACCGGTTTGCCAAGGAGCAGCGCGAATGGCTGGATGATGGCTGGAATGGAGCCGTGGCTCAAGGTGTCGGTATGGATGCGGAAGAGCAGGAGGCCTCGCATGACGAAGCGATCTGGTGGCAGCAGGCTGCGCAGGCACTGGGCACCCAGGTGCACGAGGAGCGGGCACGCAGTGCGATCCAGAAGAACGATTCCCCAGACATCTTCTTCGACCATTCGGTCAACCCGTACCGGGGCTGCGAGCATGGCTGCATCTATTGCTATGCGCGGCCATACCATAGCTACCTCAATCTATCGCCGGGGCTGGATTTCGAGACGCAGTTGTTTGCCAAGACCAATATTGCAGAGGTGCTGCGGCGCGAGATCGGCCATCCCCGCTACCGGCCGGCCTCGCTCAACATTGGCTCGGCGACCGATTGCTACCAGCCCATCGAGCGAGACTGGCGGCTGACGCGGCAGGTGATCGAGGTTCTGAACGAAGCCTGCCACCCGTTCTCGGTGATCACCAAAAGCAGTGGTGTCGAGCGCGATATTGATTTGATAGCGCAAGCCGCAAGCCACAAGCGCGCTGCGGCCTATATCACCATCACCACGTTGGATGGGAGGCTGGCAAGGTTGTTGGAGCCACGCGCTGCCGCACCGCGCCGAAGGCTGCAAACCATACGCCGCCTTGCAGAAGCAGGGATTCCTGTGGGCGTCAGTGTTGCGCCGCACATCCCCTTTCTGAACGACGACATGGAGCAGGTGCTGGAGGCTGCACGTGAAGCAGGTGCAACCACCGCTTTCTACACAGTGCTGCGTCTGCCCTGGGAGCTGAACGGTGTGTTTCAGCAATGGTTGCAGGCACACTACCCGCAGAGAGCCGCGCGGGTGATGGAGCGTGTGCGCGACCTGCACCAGATCAGCGACGAGGAGCGCACGCGTGGCAAAAGCTACAACAGCGACTATCTCACCCGCATGAAAGGCCAGGGCCTGTGGGCGCAATTGGTTCGCCAGCGGTTTGTGCGCAGTTGCGAGCAGCTGGGTTACGGACGCGAGCGGGAGCCGCTGGATTGGGCCCCCTTTGCCGCTTGGCAGCAGCGCCAGCGCGGGCCGCAGCAAAGCAGCCTTTTTTAGCCTGGTTTGGGTGCATACAGAGCTGCCACCCGTGCTGCAGGGGCAGATATTCAGGCGGGGGCGCCGGTATGGGCTGGCATGCCCGCCACACCCGGGCGTGCCTGGCTGCTGCCGGGATTGGCGCAACCGGCAAAAATATCCAGCTTGGCGTTGTGCAGACTGGTTTGCACATCCGTCAGGCCCAGCACGGAGTGAAAGTAGTTGTCGTGGCTGATCCTGCTGCTGCCCAGGGATTGCTGCAGGCAGGCCGTATTGACACCCATGCGCTGCTGCATCAGCGGCGACAGCCAGGTGATCCAGGGCACATGCTTTTGCACGTCGGGTGCGACGGAGTAGGGCAGGCCGTGCAGATAGATATTGTTCTCGCCCAGCGATTCGCCGTGGTCGGCCACGTACATCATGGCGGTGGGCTGGCGCTGGCCTTTCTGCTCCAGCCAGCCAATCAGGCCGCCCAGCATCCGGTCGGTCGCGATGATGCTGTTGTCGTAGGCGTTGACCAGCGATTCACGGTCGCATGACTGCAGGGCCACATTGGTGCACTCGGGCGCAAATTTCTTATCCTGGGAAAGCGAGCGCTTGAAATATGCCGGTCCGTGGCTGCCCATCTGGTGCAGTACCAGCACCACGCCGCGCGCACGCTGCTCCACAGGCAGTGCGTCGATGCGATTGTCCAGATCGTCCAGCAGGGCCATGTCGACGCACTCGCCATCCTTGCAAAGGGCGGCTTGTTCCTGTGGGTTCAGGCCAATGGCTTTGCCTGCATCGGTTTTTTCGGGAGCGGATGGCTGATTGCTGGCGGGCAGGGTTCCGGCACTGTGTACGCGAGCGCATACGCCCTTGCAGCCCGACTGGTTGTCTACCCACAGCACGGCGAGGCCAGCGCGTTGCAGCACATCCAGCAGGTTTTCGTAGGATTTGCTGCTGTTCTGACCGTCTCGCCCCAGGTGCGAGAACATGCATGGCAGCGATACTGCAGTGCTGGTGCCGCAGGACCAGGCATCCTTGGCTACAACCAGATCATTGCGGGCAGAAAGCTGGGGCGTGGTCGCGCGGTTATAGCCATACAGGCCAAAGTTGCCCGCACGGCCGGTTTCTCCCACCACGAGCACATAGATGGGGTATTGCGATTGGCCGATGTAGCTGGCGCCCAGCTTGGCATCCTGACCAATGGGGTAAAGCGTGGTGTCGCGGCGATGGAATTGCTGCACGCCCAGGCTGCCTGCGGCATACAGCGTGGAGAGCGGGTTCATCATGTAGCGCAGCTGTGTGTGGTTGCGCATGGTGGAGGAGATGGGGCGAAAGCCTGCCAGAACCACCAGCACCATGGCCACCACGGCCAGCAGCATGAACGCAAACTGGCGCAGCAGCGGGCGCCAGCTGGTGTTGGGCTGCAGGTTCTGGCGCAGCAACCACCAGGTAGGTGGTACCGCGATGGCCCCTACGGTGACAAAGAGGCTCCAGTGCAGCAGATCGCGCGCTTCACGCACATCGGTCTGCAGCACATTGACCAGCATGGACGCGTCAATGGAGATGCCGTAATTGAGCATGAAGTACGCTGCGAACGCCGACACCCAGCACAGAAGCACCATCACTGGCTTGGATGCACGGCCCCAGCTGAGCAGATTCAGGATGGCCCAGCAAGCGAAGGCAATGGCCAGGCCGAGGGCAAGACCCAATCCCCACTGCTGGGTATTTCCCAGGCCGGAGATGCCTGCAACAGCCTTCCACAAGGCCAGATTTCCAATGCTGGCAAGCCATAGGCTGATGACCAGCGCAACCCACCATACGGGACGAGCCCGTACCAGGCCTCGGCTGGAGCGCAATGCCAGTTCACCCAGAGCGGGCGGGTTGCCAGCCATGGAGGGCGGGAGGGCAGCACTGCCGGGGGGGACAATGGATTTACCAGCGAGAGAGAGCAGCCGGGCAAGAAACTTCATCCGCGCATGGTCGCGGGAGCAGCTTAAAGCGGCATTAATGTGTCACAGATATGAAATTGCCCCTTGACAGCCTCTTGAGCAGGTTATTGCCAGGTAAGAGGGTGCTGCGTGTCGTACAGGCCAAGAAAAAACCCGCCAGAGGCGGGTTTGTGCTGCGGGCGCACCTCGATATGAGGTGCTTGCAGAGGCAGATCAGCGCTGCGCGATAGGCTTGACGTCGCGCACCACCGAGCCGGTGTACAGCTGGCGAGGACGGCCAATCTTGTACTCGGGATCTGCCATTTGCTCGTTGAGCTGGGCGATCCAGCCCACGGTGCGGGCCAGGGCAAAGATGCCGGTGAACAGCTTGACAGGGATGCCGATGGCGCGCTGCACGATGCCGGAGTAGAAGTCGACGTTCGGGTACAGCTTGCGCGACACGAAGTAGTCGTCTTCCAGGGCAATCTTTTCCAGCTGCTTGGCCAGGGCGAACAGCGGATCGTTTTCCAGCCCCAGTTCTTCCAGGATCTCGTTGCAGGTTTCCTGCATCAGCTTGGCGCGTGGGTCGTAGTTCTTGTAGACGCGATGGCCAAAGCCCATCAGCTTGACGCCGCTGTTCTTGTCCTTCACTTGTTCCATGAACTCGCCCACCTTGGCGATACCGCCATTGGCCTGGATGTGTTCCAGCATGTTCAGGCAGGCTTCGTTGGCGCCACCGTGGGCAGGACCCCACAGGCAAGCCACGCCAGCGGAAATGGCGGCAAACGGGTTGGTGCCCGACGAGCCGCACAGACGCACGGTGGAGGTCGATGCATTCTGCTCGTGGTCTGCGTGCAGGATGAAAATGCGGTCCAGTGCGCGTTCCACCACGGGATTGACCTGGTATTCCTCGCAAGGGTTGCCGAACATCATGCGCATGAAATTGCCTGCATACGACAGATCGTTCTTGGGGTACATGTAGGGCTGGCCAACGCCATACTTGTACGCCATGGCAACCAGGGTTGGCATCTTGGCGATCAGGCGGATCGCGGCGATGTTGCGGTGCTCAGGGTTGTTGATGTCGGTGCTGTCATGGTAGAAGGCCGACATGCCGCCAACCAGACCGGTCAGCACAGCCATGGGGTGCGCGTCACGACGGAAGCCACGCAGGAAGAACTGCATCTGCTCGTTGACCATCGTGTGCTGGGTCACGGTGTTCTCGAAGTCGGCCTTCTGCTTTTCGTTGGGCAGTTCGCCGTACAGCAGCAGATAGCAGGTTTCGAGGTAGTTGCAGCTCTTGGCCAGCTGTTCGATGGGGTAGCCACGGTACAGCAGTTCACCCTTGTCGCCATCGATGTACGTGATGGCGGACTGGCAGGCAGCCGTCGAGAGGAAACCTGGGTCATAGGTAAACATGCCGGTCTGGGCATACAGCTTGCGGATGTCGATCACATCCGGGCCGATGCTGCCCTGGTAGACCGGCAGGTCCACGCTTGCTGAGCCATTGCTAAACGATAGCGTGGCTTTGTTGTCTGCTAGTTTCATAACTGGTTCCTTCTCGAGTTAGTCCGCTAGGGATGTGCGGTGTTTTCGGCTGCGCAGCATTCCCAGCACTTCATGAACATCAGGTGTGTCGAGGTCGCCTGTTGGTTCCTTGCGGTTGAGCAGCAAATCCAACAGATCGTTGTCCGACAGATTCATCAAAGCGGTCAGCCCTTGCGCCTGGCGGACATTCAGGCTTGCTCCATAGGTGTGGAAGAACTGCTCGATGAAGATGTCGTTCTCCACCAGGCCGCGGCGGCTGCGCCAACGCAGCAGATCACGGGCACGTTCATCCAGCAGTTCGTTTTCCATCTTTGCTCTACCCGGTTCTTAGACGGCGCGACGAACCATCAGTTCCTTGATCTTGCCAATCGCCTTCGTGGGGTTGAGGTGCTTGGGGCACACGTCCACGCAGTTCATGATGGTGTGGCAGCGGAACAGACGGTACGGGTCTTCCAGATTGTCCAGGCGTTCGCTGGTGTGGTCATCGCGGCTGTCCGCGATGAAGCGGTAGGCCTGCAGCAGACCGGCCGGGCCCACGAACTTGTCAGGGTTCCACCAGAACGATGGGCAACTGGTCGAGCAGCTGGCGCACAGAATGCACTCATACAGGCCATTGAGCTCTTCGCGCTCTTCGGGCGACTGCAGACGCTCCTTGTCGTTGGCGACAAAGCTGTCAGCCATCAGGTAGGGCTTGATCGAGTGGTACTGCTTGAAGAACTGCGTCATGTCCACGATCAGGTCGCGGATCACGGGCAGGCCAGGCAGCGGCTTGAGCACAATCTCACCCTTCAAGGTGTTCATGTTGGTCAGGCACGCCAGACCATTCTTGCCGTTGATGTTCATGGCGTCCGAACCGCAAACGCCTTCACGGCAGGAGCGGCGGAACGAGATGGACGGATCCATCTCCTTGAGCTTGACCAGTGCGTCCAGCAGCATGCGCTCGTGACCGTCGAGTTCCACCTCGACCGTCTGCATGTAAGGCTTGGCGTCTTTATCGGGGTCGTAGCGGTAGATTTTGAAAGTACGCTTCATTTGGGATGTTCTTTCGTGGGCTGCGTGGATTTAGAACGTACGGACCTTGGGAGGTACGGATGGCACGGTCAGAGGCTTGAGCTGGACCGGCTTGTAATCCAGGCTGTTGGAATCGCTGTACCACAGGGTGTGCTTGAGCCAGTCGATGTCATTGCGGCCCAGAGGGTACTTGGGATCGTCGGCGGGATGCTCGTAGTCATCCACGGTGTGGGCGCCACGGCATTCGGTACGGGCAGCCGCAGAGACCATGGTGGCTTGCGCCACTTCGATCAGGTTGGCCACTTCCAGTGCTTCCATGCGGGCCGTGTTCCAGACCTTGGACTTGTCCTTCAAGGTTACACCGCCCACGCGAGCGCGGATCTCGGCAATCTTCTTGACGCCTTCGTCCATGCTCTTTTGCGTGCGGAACACACCTGCGTGCTGCTGCATGCAGTTGCGGATGTCGTTGGCCACGTTCTGCGCATATTCGCCACTGCTCGATTCATCGAGCTTGTTGAGGCGCGAGAGCGAGAAGTCGGAAGCGTTTTCAGGCATTTCCTTGAATTCGCCATAGCCATTGACGTAGTTGACGATGTGCTTGCCGGCCGACTTGCCGAACACCAGCAGGTCCAGCAGCGAGTTGGTGCCCAGGCGGTTGGCGCCGTGCACCGACACGCAGGAGCATTCGCCCACGGCGTACAGCCCGTTGACCACGTTGTTCTTCTCGCCATCCCACACCACGACCTGGCCGTTGATGTTGGTAGGAATGCCACCCATCTGGTAGTGGATGGTGGGCACCACGGGGATTGGCTCCTTGGTGATGTCCACGTTGGCGAAGTTGTGGCCGATCTCTTCCACGGACGGCAGGCGCTTGTGGATGGTTTCGGCGCCCAGGTGGGTCATGTCCAGCAGAATGTAGTCCTTGTTGGGACCGCAGCCACGGCCTTCCTTGATTTCCTGGTCCATCGAGCGCGAGACGAAGTCGCGCGGAGCCAGGTCCTTCAAGGTGGGCGCATAGCGCTCCATGAAACGCTCGCCGTCGCTGTTGCGCAAAATGGCGCCTTCACCACGGCAGCCTTCGGTCAGCAGCACGCCCGCGCCGGCCACGCCGGTGGGGTGGAACTGCCAGAACTCCATGTCCTGCAGCGGAATGCCAGCGCGCGCCGCCATGCCCAGGCCGTCGCCGGTGTTGATGAACGCGTTGGTCGATGCCTGGAAGATGCGGCCAGCACCACCGGTAGCCAGCAGCACGGCCTTGGCGTGCAGCTCATACAGGTCTCCGGTTTCCAGCTCCAGCGCGGTCACGCCGATCACATCGCCCGATTCGTCACGGATCAGATCCAGTGCCATCCACTCCACGAAGAAGTTGGTCTTGGACTTGACGTTCTGCTGGTAGAGCGTGTGCAGCATGGCGTGGCCGGTACGGTCGGCTGCGGCGCAGGCGCGTTGCACAGGCTTTTCGCCATGGTTGGCCGTGTGGCCGCCAAATGGACGCTGGTAGATCGTGCCATCGGGATTGCGGTCAAAAGGCATGCCGAAGTGTTCAAGTTCGTACACAACCTTGGGTGCTTCACGGCACATGAACTCGATGGCGTCCTGGTCGCCCAGCCAGTCGGAGCCCTTGATGGTGTCGTAGAAGTGCCATTCCCAGTTGTCCGGCGACATGTTGCCCAGCGATGCGGACACACCACCCTGCGCCGCCACGGTGTGCGAGCGGGTGGGGAAAACCTTGGACAGTGCCGCAACGGACAGGCCAGCCTTGGACAGCTCCAGTGCAGCGCGCAAGCCAGACCCGCCTGCGCCAACGATGACCACGTCAAACTTGCGTTTGGTGATGTTCTCTTTTGTATAGCTCATTGTTTTCTTTCAATCGCAGGGATCACAGACGCCACAGGACCTGGAGACCCCAGCCGAGGCAGCCAACCAACCACACCAGCACGAACACCTGCAGCACGAGGCGCAGGCCGGCAGGCTGGATGTAGTCCATGAAGATTTCGCGCATGCCCACCCAGGCGTGGTAGGCCAGGGCGACCAGGGTGCCGACGGTGATGAACTTCATCCACTGGTGGGCAAAGATGCCTGCCCACTGCTCGTAGCCGATGGGGCCCTTGATCAGCAGTACCTGCACCAGCAGGGCCACGGTGAACAGCGCCATCAGCAGGCCGGTCACGCGCTGGGCCAGCCAGTCGCGCAAGCCGTAGTGGGCACCTGTCACGACACGCTTGGAGCCGTAATTGACGGACATGGGATTTCCTTTCTATTCTTGGGTAATGCAGTCGCAGGCGATCAATACAGGCCAAACAGCTTGGCACCCAGGATCGCGGTGAGGATCAGGCTGATTGCAAAGCAGGCGAGGGCGGAAGAGCGGCCAAATTCCTTGGTGACCGACTTGTGCGAGACATCCATCCAGATGTGGCGCAGACCGGCGCAGAAGTGATGGAGGTAGGCCCAGATCAGTGCCAGCACCACCAGCTTGATGAACCAGCCAGCAAAAATGCCGGCACCCGTGTTGAAGGCGGCGGCAAATCGGGCGTAGGAGTATTCCGACGAAATCGAGGTATCGAGCAGCCAGATCACGAATGGCAGCAGCACAAACATGATCAGACCGCTGGCGCGGTGCAGGATCGACAGCTTGGCAGCCGCGGGCAGGCGATAGGTCGTGAGGTCCGATAGAGGGTTGATATTTCGGAACTCTGGCCGCTTTTTCGTGGTATCTGTCATGGTGAGGATATCTTTCGTGGATGTAACTGCTATGTAATCGGGTTGCTCAAACCGGGAAAATTTTATTGCAATGCAGCGCAAAGGTCTGAGGGTTTTTCATTAACCCCTGGGTGATCGCTATGACTTGACCGGCGCACTAGCTCAGGGTATTGCTGTAGTGGTGGGTGTCCGTGCGGTAAAGTCCTCTTCGTAATTCCATGGGAACATCGTTATAGGTATAGGCCACGCGCTCCACACTGAGGAGCGGGGTGGCCTGGTCTACGTGCAGAAGCTGGGCCTGCGCTTCGTCCGGCAGTACGGCGCGCAGTTTCTCCTCGGCACGCACCATGCGCACGCCGTATTCCACCTCGAACATGGCATAGGTGGCGCCGGGGTAGTCGCGCATCTGCTCGGCAGACAGGCCCTTGAAGTTGCTGCTGGGCAGCCAGAGGTCTTCCAGAATGGTGGGTGTGGACGCCAGAACCAGCACGCGCCGCACGTGGATCAGGGATTCACCCGTGGGAACCTGCAGCAGCTTGCAGATGTCGCTCAGGCCCTTGATGGTACGGCACGAAATGATATTGCGCTGGGTGGGCCCTTCTTCGTTGCGATCACCGGCATCGGGCAGCAGCCGCAGAAAGCGGTATTGCACATTGCGCTCTGCATGGGTGGCCACAAAAGTGCCCTTGCCCTGGCGGCGCAGCAGCAGATTCTCGGCAGCCAGTTCGTCAATGGCCTTGCGCACGGTCCCCTGGCTGACGCGGTAGCGGGCAGCCAGCTCCATTTCGCTGGGAATCATCTCCCCTGGCTTCCAGGCCCCTGCCTGCAGGCTTTGCAGGATCAGGCTCTTGATCTGCTGATAGAGCGGGCTGAAAGCCGGTGCGCCGCCACCCACGCTGTCGCCCGCAGGCGTGCTGCTGGTGTCGTTTGCGTTGGGGGTGGAGGATGTCATGCGCTTGTCTCTTCGGAGGCTTAACCTCTCGTGCGCCGCTCGTCGGGCGGCGCCAGTCAGTACGTATCTCGGATGCACATATTGTAGCAACCGAAGCTGCAATCATATCTTATATAAGACATAAGACAAATTGACTGAGTGATCTGTTCAAGAGTACACTTGCACGTTGTTTACAGGCCTGTAACTGGGATGCTGCCAGCCGTAAAGCGACATGTTTTACCGGTAATGGCCTGGATGGACACCTCTCATCTATTTTCTGGAGTTTTCCCATGAGCAAGAAGCCCGTACGTGTCGCTGTCACCGGCGCCGCTGGTCAAATCGGTTACGCCCTGTTGTTCCGCATCGCTTCCGGCGAAATGCTGGGCAAGGACCAGCCAGTCATCCTGCAATTGCTGGAAATCCCGGACGAAAAGGCCCAGAACGCGCTCAAGGGCGTGATCATGGAACTGGAAGACTGCGCATTCCCGCTGCTGGCCGGCATCGAAGCCCACAGCGACCCCATGCAGGCTTTCAAGGACACCGACTACGCACTGCTCGTGGGTGCCCGTCCCCGCGGCCCTGGCATGGAGCGTGCCGACCTGCTGGCCGCCAATGCACAGATCTTCACTGCACAAGGCAAGGCGCTGAACGCCGTGGCTTCGCGCAACGTGAAGGTGCTCGTGGTGGGCAACCCTGCCAACACCAATGCCTACATCGCCATGAAGTCGGCACCTGACCTGCCAGCGAAGAACTTCACCGCCATGCTGCGTCTGGACCACAACCGTGCTGCCTCGCAACTGGCTGCCAAGGCCGGTTTCAAGGTGGGCGACATCCGCAAGCTGACCGTCTGGGGTAACCACTCGCCCACGATGTATGCCGACTACCGTTTTGCCACGGTGGACGGCAAATCCGTGAAGGAAACCATCAACGACCAGGAATGGAACAAGGATGTGTTCCTGCCTACCGTGGGCAAGCGCGGTGCTGCCATCATCGCCGCTCGTGGCCTGTCGTCGGCAGCCTCTGCCGCCAATGCCGCCATCGACCACATGCGCGACTGGGCCCTGGGCTCCAATGGCGAGTGGGTCACCATGGGCGTGCCTTCCAACGGTGAATACGGCATCCCTGCCGGCATCGTGTTCGGCTTCCCTGTGACCACCGAAAACGGTGAGTACAAGATCGTGACCGGCCTGGAAATCGATGCCTTCTCGCAAGAATGCATCAACAAGACCCTGGCCGAGCTGCAAGGCGAGCAGGATGGCGTCAAGCACCTGCTGTAATCTGGCGAGGCAATAGACATGGTTCAGTGGAACGCCCAACTCTACAGCCGCTTTGAGGACGAGCGCACGCGCCCGGCCGCCGAGCTGCTGGCGCGAGTCCCTTTGGCTGATGACGCGGCGTATGTCGTGGACATCGGCTGCGGCCCGGGCAATTCCACTGAACTTCTGGCCCGGCGCTTTGTGCATGCACAGGTGCTGGGTGTCGACAATTCGCAGGACATGCTCACGGCTGCGCGTGCACGTCTTGCGAATGCCCGCTTCGAACTGTCAGATATCGCCAGTTGGCAACCTGAAAAGATCAATGGCCGCCTGCCTGACCTGATCTTTGCCAATGCCGCACTGCAATGGGTGCCGGATCACGAACAGCTTTTTCCGCGCCTGCTTGGCATGCTGGCGCCCGGTGGCGTACTCGCCATCCAGATGCCGGACAACCGCGAAGAGCCTACGCACCGCCTGATGCGTGCAGTGGCTGCCGAGCAACCCTGGGCAGACCATATCGGTGATCCGCATGCGGTTCGCACCGATTTGCTCGCCTTGAATGACTACTACGATTTGTTGGCCCGTGACGCGCAGGTGGATGTGTGGCGCACGGCATACCAGCACCCAATGGACAGTGCCGAGGCCATTGTCCAATGGGTTCGTGGCACCGGACTGCGTCCGTTCCTGGAGCCTTTGAATTCCGAACTGCAAGCCAGCTTTCTGACCGAATACACGCGCCGCATCGACGCGGCCTACGGCAAGCGCAACGATGGCAAGCGCCTGCTGGCATTCCCTCGCTTGTTTTTGGTGGCCAGGCGCCCCATCTGATGCCCGATATGAGCGTTTCTGCCATCCATCCTGCACAGGTTCTGCTCGGCGCCCAGGGCGGCGCCCTGAGCTTGCCGGTGTGCGACCATTACAGCGGCGTGGAAGAGCGCATGCGCAAAAGCCTGGCCTTGCAGGCAGAGATGATGGCCGAGTTTGGCCGTTGCGTGTTCGATGTGACCCTGGACTGTGAAGACGGCGCTGCCGTCGGTCAGGAGAAGGAACATGCGCGGCTCGTCGTATCGCTGGCCAATGGCGCCGCGCCGGGTGCTCGGGTGGCTGCACGCGTGCATGCGGTGGATCATCCGTCGTTTGCCGATGACATCGCCATGATTGCGGGCGAAGCGGGCAGCAGGCTCTGCCACATCATGCTGCCCAAGGTGGAGTCGGTGGACGATGTGGTGCAGGCGGAAAAGCTGCTCCAGCGTGCGACCGATGCGGATGTGCCTCTGCATGTCCTGATCGAATCGCCGCAGGCGGTGCACCGCGCATTCGAGATTGCCGCGCACCCGCGCGTGCAGAGCATCAGCTTCGGGCTGATGGATTTTGTGTCTGCCCACGGCGGCGCAATTCCTTCCAGCGCCATGGGCGTGCAGGGGCAATTCACGCATCCGCTCGTGGTGCGGGCCAAGCTCGAAATTGCCGCTGCCTGCCACGCCTATGGCAAGGTGCCGTCGCATTGCGTGGTAACAGAGTTTAAAAATCCTGACGCGATGCAGCAGGCTGCCCACAGGGCGGCCAGCGAGTTTGGCTATACGCGCATGTGGAGCATTCACCCCGCACAGATTCGCCCGATCCTGCAGGCATTTGCGCCGGCGGAGGCGGAAGTCGCACTGGCTGCACGCATTGTGCGGGCTGCGGCCGATGCGCAGTGGGCCCCCATCAGTGTGGATGGAGTGTTACACGATCGCGCCAGTTATCGTTACTTTTGGCAAGTTTTGGAGCGGGCTGCGCAAACTGGCTGCCCTTTGCCGAGTACAGTGCGGGAGTGGCTGTAACCAGATCCGGTCAGCCTATTTCCAATCTGTTTCTGCGTTGTATCGCGGGAGTTATTGTTATGAAAAATCGCGTGATTTCGTTGTTGGTGCTGGCTCCTGCGCTGGCCTTGGTTCAAGTGGGTGCACAGGCTGCAGAAAAGAAGCCCGCCAAGCCTGCCGCCGCTACGGCCAAGAAGGCCGCAGCCCCCGCCAAGAAAACGGCTGCCAAAAAATCCACCGCCAAGAAGGGCGCCGCGGTTGCCGCTGGCGCTGCTGGTGCAGTAGCCGTCGGCTCTGCCGCCGCCATTCCTACCCAGCAGACGCTCACGCCTGCCGAGCTGGCCATTGCCGAGCAGGTGTACCAGGGCCGCATCAGCTGCGAACTGGGCGCTTCGGTGAGCATTGCCAAGGATTCGGTCAACCCCGGCTACTTCTTTGTGGAAGGCAAGGGCTTCAAGTACCACATGTCGCCTGTTTCCACCTCCACCGGTACGGTGCGTCTGGAAGATGCCAAGGCAGGCGCGATGTGGCTGCAAGTGGCCAACAAATCCATGCTCATCAACCGCAAGCTGGGCCAGCGCATGGCTGACGAATGCATGAGCCCGGAGCAAAGCCAGGTGGCTGAAGCCATCAAGAAAAACCCCCCCGCCGCCTTGTTTGAAGGCAACGGCCGCTGATCCCTGTCAGCGGCGCGGATGCAGCAGGCACGGCGCGCCCCACCATTGAAATAGAGAACCGGAGTAAGTATGTTGAAAGCCTACCGCGACCATGTGGCTGAACGCGCCGCACTGGGCATTCCCCCGCTGCCCTTGGATGCCAAGCAGGTTGCCGAGCTGATCGAGCTGATCAAGAACCCTCCCGCTGGTGAAGACGCTTTCCTGCTGGATTTGCTGACCCACCGCGTGCCCCCGGGCGTGGACGATGCTGCCAAGGTCAAGGCGTCCTTCCTGGCAGCGGTTGCGCATGGCGACATCAAGGTGGGCCTGATCTCCAAGGCCAAGGCGACCGAATTGCTGGGCACCATGGTGGGTGGCTACAACGTGCAGCCGCTGATCGAATTGCTGGACGATGCCGAAGTCGCCGCGGTGGCCGCCGAAGCGCTCAAGAAGACCTTGTTGATGTTCGATTACTTCAACGACGTCGCCACCAAGGCCAAGGCTGGCAATGCCAAGGCCAAGGAAGTGATGCAGAGCTGGGCCGATGCCGAATGGTTCACCTCGCGCCCCAAGGTCGAGGAAAAGATCACGGTCACCGTGTTCAAGGTGCCTGGCGAAACCAACACCGACGATCTGTCGCCAGCGCCCGATGCATGGAGCCGCCCCGACATTCCGCTGCACTACCTGGCGATGCTGAAGAACACCCGCCCAGACGCGGCCTTCAAGCCCGAGGAAGATGGCAAGCGCGGCCCGATGCAGTTCATTGACGACCTGAAGAAAAAGGGCCACCTCGTCGCCTACGTGGGCGACGTCGTCGGTACCGGCTCTTCGCGCAAGTCGGCCACCAACTCCATCATCTGGGCGACCGGCATGGACATCCCCTTCGTGCCCAACAAGCGCTTTGGTGGTGTGACGCTGGGCGGCAAGATTGCGCCGATTTTCTTCAACACGCAGGAAGACTCCGGCTCGCTGCCGATCGAAGTCGATGTCTCGAAGATGGAAATGGGCGATGTGCTCGACGTCTTCCCGTACGAAGGCAAGGTCGAGAAGAATGGCGCCAAGATCGCCGACTTCGCCCTCAAGAGCGACGTGCTGCTCGATGAAGTGCAAGCCGGTGGCCGTATCAACCTGATCATCGGCCGCTCGCTGACCGCCAAGGCCCGCGAAACGCTGGGCCTGCCTGCATCCACCGCTTTCCGCCTGCCGCAAGCCCCTGCTGCTTCCAATGCAGGCTTCACGCTGGCGCAGAAGATGGTCGGCCGTGCATGCGGTCTGCCAGAAGGCCAGGGCATTCGTCCCGGTACCTACTGCGAGCCTCGCATGACCACCGTGGGTTCGCAAGACACCACCGGCCCGATGACCCGCGATGAGCTCAAGGATCTGGCTTGCCTGGGCTTCTCGGCTGACATGGTGATGCAGTCCTTCTGCCACACCGCAGCCTACCCCAAGCCCGTGGACGTGAAAACCCACCGCGAGCTGCCTGCCTTCATCTCCAACCGTGGCGGCGTGGCCCTGCGTCCTGGTGACGGCGTGATCCACAGCTGGCTCAACCGCCTGCTGCTGCCCGATACCGTGGGCACCGGCGGCGACTCGCACACGCGTTTCCCCATCGGCATCTCGTTCCCTGCAGGCTCGGGCCTGGTGGCCTTCGGTGCCGCCACCGGCGTGATGCCTCTGGACATGCCTGAATCCGTGCTGGTGCGCTTCAAGGGTGAAATGCAGCCCGGCGTGACGCTGCGCGATCTGGTGCACGCAATTCCTCTGTACGCCATCAAGGCAGGTCTGCTGACCGTGGCCAAGGCTGGCAAGAAGAACATCTTCTCGGGCAAGGTTCTCGAAATCGAAGGTCTGCCCGACCTGAAGGTGGAGCAGGCATTCGAGCTGTCCGACGCCTCGGCAGAGCGCTCGGCCGCTGGCTGCACGATCAAGCTCAACCCCGAGCCGATCAAGGAGTACCTGACCTCGAACATCGTTCTGATGAAGAACATGATCGCCGACGGTTACGCCGACGCCAAGACCCTGCAGCGCCGCATCGAGAAGGTGGAAGCCTGGCTTGCCAAGCCCGACCTGCTCGAAGCCGACAAGGACGCCGAGTACGCCGCCGTGATCGAGATCGATCTGGCCGACATCAAGGAGCCTATCGTCTGCTGCCCCAACGACCCGGACGACGCCAAGTTCCTGTCCGAAGTGGCCGGCACCAAGATCGATGAAGCCTTCATCGGTTCGTGCATGACCAACATCGGCCATTTCCGCGCTGCAGCCAAGCTGCTGGGCGGCCAGCGTGACATCCCCGTCAAGCTGTGGGTGGCACCGCCCACCAAGATGGACCAGAGCGAGCTGATCAAGGAAGGCCACTACGCCGCCTTCGGCACTGCTGGTGCACGTACCGAAATGCCCGGCTGCTCGCTGTGCATGGGTAACCAGGCCCAGGTGCGCGAAGGTGCAACGGTGATCTCCACCTCCACCCGCAACTTCCCCAACCGCCTGGGCAAGAACACCAACGTGTTCCTGGGCTCGGCCGAGCTGGCTGCCATTGCATCGCGCATCGGCAAGCTGCCTACCAAGGAAGAGTACCTGCAGGAAATGGGCGTGATCGATGCCGACAAGGCCTCGGTGTACCGCTACATGAACTTCAACGAAATCTCGGAGTACGCAGAAGTCGCAGAGAAGGTCTGAGGCTCAGTAGCCTGAGGGCTGCTGAAGCACAGGGCTGCATTTGCCACGCCCCTAGACAAACCCCGCCAGATGATGTCTGGCGGGGTTTTTTCATTGCATCGGCAAGGGGGGGCTGCGTTCGGCCCGTGCAGCCGGGCAATCAGGCATCGGGGGCGCCAGCCGCAGCCTGCATGGCGGCACGCATGTCCGCCAAGGCCGTTTTGGTTGCGGCATCCGCAGGAAAGAAGGATTCGACCGCCAGCTCCTGCAGGGTCACATCCACCGGCGTGCCGAAGATGGTGATGGTGCTGATGAAGCTCAGCTTTCCCACAGAGGTGTGCAGCTCGAAGGGGACGGCAATGTGGCTGTCGGGGCCAGCGCCGTGCGAGGCATCCTCGCCGCCCTGGCAGGGGTAGGCGGCGATTTCGTCATGCAGGGCCTGCAACTGGCTGTCGGCTGTTGCTGCAATCTGCTGTTGCAGGCGGTGCAGCAGGTGGGCTCGCCATTGCGTGGCATTGGCCAGGCGCGGGCTCAGCCCTTCGGGGTGGAGGCTCAGGCGCAGGACATTCACCGGCGGCACCAGCAGGTGCGGCGCAACGCCTTCGAGCAGCAGCGGCACGATGGCATTGGCGGCCACCAGATTCCAGTGCCGATCCACCGCGAGCGCGGGGTTGGGCTCGTGGCCCCGGAGCACCAGCTCCACGGCCTGGCGTGCTGCCGCCAGATCAGGATGGTCCAGTGGGCGCGCCTGGTACATGGGCGCAAAGCCCGCAGCCACCAGCAGCGCATTGCGCTCGCGCAGCGGCACCGACAGGCGCTCGGCCAGGCGCAGCACCATTTCGCGGCTGGGCTGCGCGCGGCCGGTTTCCACATAGCTCAGGTGCCGGGTCGAAATATCGGCTTCCAGCGCCAGGCCTTGCTGGCTCAACCGGCGGTGCTGGCGCCAATGGCGCAGGTGCTCGCCAAATGGGGTGCGGGCCCCTGGAGGCGCAGCGGGTGCACGAGATGCATGAGGGGAGGGCGCGGTGCTGGTGTTCATGCCTGCATCGTAGTGGCAACTGGGAAGAGCGCGCCATGACCTGCGAGGTTATCGACGCCATGCGAGCAGGCGGGAATCATGGAGCCCAGCAGCCGGTACTGGACTGGCCGCAGACCTACTTCATTCAACAGGAGTCTTTCATGTCCGTCTTTGCTTCTCCCCGGTTCTTGCCCCGTGTGATGTGGGCCGATGCAGCGTCCTGTGCGGGTACAGGCATTGCCCAGCTGGCTTTTACGCAGCCGCTCGCCCGCTTGACGGGCCTGCCTCCATCCTTGCTGGCCGGGACGGGGCTCTTTTTGCTGGCCTATGCCTTGGCTGCGGGCTGGATGGCGCGCCGCCAGCCAGTGCCGCGCACACTGATCGGGCTGGTGGCCGTGGGCAATCTGGGCTGGGCGCTGGCTTGTGCGGCCCTGGTTCTGGGCTCCAGCCTGGTATTGAGCGGCTGGGGCGTGGCATGGGTGGCGGTGCAGGCGGTTGTTGTGCTGGCCCTGGCCGATCTGCAGTGGATGGGGCTGCGCGCCACGCGGCGGGCAGCCATGCCGAGTCAGCGGGCGGTTGTCTGAACTTGCCGCCAGAGGCCGCCCCGCTCGACTTGCAGACAGCTGGAAGCCGGAGCCCAGCTTCCACGCTGGGCCTGCTAGCAAGGCATCAATGCAGCTTGACTTCAAAAAACGCTTCTTCTACCGCGATGTCGCGAAAGCCGGCAAACCGGGCGCGTTCAAAGGCCTTGAGCCAGCTGCGGGCCAACTGTTCCTGGCCGGGGTTGATCTCATCAGCGCCTTCTGCAGCGCTGCTCCACGCTTCCCATGCCTCCACCAGTGCTTGTTCCGAAGGGAACTGGCGCTGCAGCTCTTTGACAAAACGCGCTTCTGCCTTGCTGCGCAGCGCCGGTTCAATGCCCTGGCAATCCTGCAGGTGGGCTTCGATCAGGGTGACAGTTTCCATGGATGAATATCTGTATATAAAAACAGTATTAAGTATCTTATGAAACTGTTTATTTGTACAGTTATTTTGTGCAAATTGTTTCGCTGCATCCGCTGAAGAGGGTGTTGCATGGCAGGCGGCCCGTCAGGCCCAAGCACAGAAACCGGCGGAAAAAACGCTGCCGGTCTTGAATGAAAACGCTATGAAAATAATAGTTGAAGTGCACGCTGTATAAGCACTAGTGAGTAGTCTCACTTGGATGAGGTTACCCGTGCCTTTGGCTGCTATACCTTGCCTTTGCCAATGGCGCTGACGGCAGCGCGCAAGTTGTGCAGCAGATCCTGCACCAGCGCGTTGTCCGGCTGGCTGCGCCAGATTGCCAGCAGTTCGGACACGGGGTGCTGGCCCTGCAGCGGCCTGAAGACGAGCCGTGGCATGCCCACGCGCTGCAGGGCAGCGGGCACGATGGCGGTTCCCTGGCCGTGGGAGACCAGCGACAGCACCGATAACCAGTGCCGTACCTCGTGGCGAATCTCCGGGGCAAAGCCGTGCGCCATGCACATCTGGTAGATGCGCTGGTGGTAGACCGGCGAGACGGCGCTGGAAAAGAGAATCAGGCGCTCGTCCTTCAGGCGCGCCAGATCGATATCCGGCTCCTTCGCCAATGCGTGGCCTTCGGGCAGGCAGGCGACGAAGGCCTCCTCCATCAGCAACTGGCTGGCAATGCCTTCGGGCAGCAGAATGCTGTGCACCAGACCCAGATCAAGCCGGCCCTGCTGCAGGCCCTGCACCTGCTCGGCACTGTTGAGTTCGAGCATGTCCACGCGCACCTGCGGGTGCTGCGCCTGAAAGGCTGCCAGTGCCTGCGGCACGCCACGGTACAAGGCCGACCCGACAAAACCCAGCCGCAGGTGGCCGCGAACGCCATGGCCCACATCACGCGTCTCCTGCACTGCCTGCTGGGACAGGGTCAGCAGTTGCCGCGCGCGGGGCAGCAGGTGCTCGCCCGCAGGCGTCAGGCGCACGCCCTTGCTGGTGCGCTCGAACAGCTGGGCGCCAATTTCCTCTTCCAGCTGCTTGATGGCTACCGACAGCGGCGGCTGCGATATGGACAAGCGCCTGGCCGCGCGGCTGAAATGCAGTTCTTCGGCGAGGGTGGCGAAGTAGTTGAGAAGGCGCAGCTCCATGCTGTCTCCTTGAATCCGGGCTCCTTCATCCACGGTTGGTTCCATGGCTCTGGGAAGCTATTCATACTTAATATGTATCGATCAAGATTTTAATAATATTTGACGCGAATCGGCCAGGGTGCTGAAATTCAGCGATCGAACACAGGCTGCGCTGCAGGCTCCAAGGTGGAACTGTGGCGACAGACCCGCTTTCCAGGAGACGCGCATGTCCGCCCATGACCAGCCCCAGCATACTGCCATTGCCAAGACGGTGCTGTCCAACGAACACCCGGTGCCAGATCGCCATGGCGCCAATTTCTACGAGACCGATCCCGAGCTGCAGGCACTGCTCAAGCTGTATCTGCCTGTCGATCTGCTAGCGCATCTGCAGCCGCATTTTGCGCGCATGGGAGAGTTGGCAGGTGGCCGGATCGACGAGTTGGCAGGCATTGCCGACAAGAACCCGCCCACGCTCGAATACCGCACCCGCGCGGGCGAAGACAGGCAGCGCATCATCAAGCACCCGGCCTATGAAGAGCTGGAGCGCATTGCCTACGGCCAGTTCGGCCTGCAGGCCATCTCGCACCGCGACGACATGCTGGGCTGGAAGGGCAAGATGCCGCCCATCGTCAAATATGCGCTGACGTACCTGTTCGTGCAGTCCGAGTTCGGGCTGTGCTGCCCGCTGTCGATGACCGACTCGCTCACCCGCACCCTCAAGAAGTTCGGTGACCAGGCGCTGGTAGACAAATACCTGCCTCAGCTCCTGTCGCTGGACTGGGACACGCAGGCCCAGGGCGCGATGTTCATGACCGAGCAGGCGGCGGGCTCCGATATCTCGAACACCCAGACCGTTGCCAAGGCGGCTGCCGATGGCAGCTGGCGCCTGACAGGCGACAAGTGGTTCTGCTCCAACCCCGATGCAGCATTTGCCATGGTGCTGGCGCATGTCGATGGCGCGCCTGCCGGCATGAAGGGCATTTCGCTCTTCTTGCTGCCGCGCACGCTGGACGACGGCAGCGCCAACCACTACCGCATCATCCGCCTCAAGGACAAGATGGGCACCAAATCCATGGCCAGTGGCGAGATCCGCATGGACGGCGCCGTGGCCTACCTGGTGGGTGAGCAGGGCCGGGGCTTTGTGCAGATGGCCGACATGGTCAACAACTCGCGCCTCTCCAATGGCGTGCGTTCGGCAGGAATGATGCGCCGCGCCGTGGCCGAGGCCGAGTTCGTCGCACGCGAGCGCATCGCCTTCGGCAAGCGCCTTGAAGACATGCCGCTGATGCAGCGCCAGCTCGACAAGCTGCGCGTGCCCGCCGAGCAGGCCCGCACCATGGTGTTCCAGACCGCGCGCACATTGATGCGCTCGGACGCGGGTGAAGAAAACGCCTACGCGCTGCTGCGCATCCTCACGCCGATGATCAAGTTCCGCGCCTGCCGCGATGCGCGCAAGGTGACGGGCGACGCCATGGAAGTGCGTGGCGGCTGCGGCTATATCGAAGAGTGGAGCGATCCGCGCCTGGTGCGCGATTCGCACCTGGGCTCGATCTGGGAAGGCACCAGCAACATCGTGGCGCTCGATGTGATCCGCGCCATCAAGCGCGAAGGCTCGCTGCCGGTATTGCAGGCGTATCTGAAGGATTTGCTCGACCACAGCACGACCAGCCCAGGCTACCGCAAGGCGCTGGAAGACGCATTGGGCCGCGCCAGTGCGCTGGCCGAGCGTGCCGCGCAGGAAGGTGGCGACGCGCTGGCCCGCCAGGCCGCCACGGGCCTGTACAACTGCACCACGGCGATTGCCATGGCATGGGAAGCGGGCAAGACCGGATCTGCAGAGCGCCTGCGCCTGTCGCAACTGGTGCTGCTGCACCGCGTGCTGCCACGCGATCCGCTGGAGAGCGGCGCCGTGCCTGCCGACTGGCGGTAAGGCGGCGACCGGTTGATACAAGCAGTTTTAGGAAAAAGTGCTGATGGCACGCACGGTGTGTGCGCCATAAGCTGCTTTTTTGATAGTGAGTTGTTCTGTGGTGCGGCGCAAAACCGTGCTGCAGGCAGCGCAACAACAAGATGCAAGGAGACAGATGATGAAAAAACGCAGCATGTTGCTGGCCCTCGTGGCCGCAGGTATGGGCCAGTGGATGGGCGCTTCGGTGGCCAGTGCGGCAGAGAAGTTTCCTGATCGCCCGATCATGTTCACCGTGCCCTTCCCGCCGGGCGGGCCCACGGATGCCATGGCGCGCATTCTGGCCACCGCAATGACGCAGGAGCTGGGCCAGAGCGTGATCGTGGAAAACAAGGCGGGCGCTGGCGGCAACATTGGCGCCGAGTACGTGGCGCGTGCCAAGCCTGACGGCTACACCATCATGTTTGGCACCTCCGGCCCGCTGGCCATCAACCAGAGCCTGTACAAGGCCATCAAGTACGATCCGCGCACCAGCTTTGCGCCCATCATCTACGTGGGCTACCTGCCCAACATCCTGGTGGTCAAGCCCGATCTGCCCGTCAAGAACGTGCAGGAGCTGATTGCTCTCGACAAGGCCCAGCCTGGCAAACTCAACTTTGCCTCGTCGGGCAACGGCGCTTCGTCGCACCTGGCAGGTGTCATGTTCAACGGCGTTGCCGGCACCCATCTGCAGCACATTCCCTACAAGGGCACGGGCCCTGCGCTCAACGACCTGCTGGCCGGTCAGGTGGACATGACCTTCACCGACATCCTCACCGCCATGCCGTACATCAAGACCGGCAAGGTGAAGGCGCTGGGCGTGGCCACCGCCAAAAAATCCAGCGCCATGCCCGAGATTCCGACCGTGGCCGAGCAGGGCCTCAAAGGCTATGACGTGAGCGTATTCTTTGGTGTGGTGGCACCCAAGGGAACGCCGCAGGACCGCATTCAGGTGCTGAACCAGGCCTTTTCCAAGGCGCTGGATTCGGACGCTGTGAAGAAGGCATTTGCCGCCCAGGGGCTGGAGGCATCGCCTGACCGTTCGCCAGCCTACCTGGCGGGCTTCATCAAGACCGAAGTGGACAAGTGGAAATCCGTTGTGCAGCAGTCGGGTGTGACGCTGGATTGAACGCACAATCAGGGCCCAACCATCAGCATCCGAGCATGAGCAATACTCCGCAATCCATTCCCAATACCGGCGCGCTCAAGGGCGTGCGCGTGCTGGACCTCTCGCGCATCCTGGGTGGCCCGCTGTGCGGCCAGATCCTGGGCGACCATGGCGCCGATGTGCTCAAGGTCGAGCCGCCGCAGGGCGACGACACCCGCACCTGGGGCCCCCCGTTCCGCGACGGCGTAGCTTCGTACTATTTTGGCCTCAACCGCAACAAGCGCATCCAGTTCATGGACCTGGCAAGCCCCGAGGGGCAGCGGGAAATCAAGGAACTGATGGCGCAGGCCGACGTGGTGGTGGAAAACTTCAAGGTCGGCACCATGGAGAAATGGGGCATCGGCTACGAGCAGATGCAGCATGTGTTTCCGCACCTGGTGTGGTGCCGTGTGACCGGCTTTGGCGCCGACGGCCCGCTGGGCAGCCTGCCCGGCTACGACGCCGCCATCCAGGCCATGGCAGGCCTGATGAGCATCAATGGCGAAGCCGACCGTGATCCGCTGCGTGTGGGCCTGCCCGTGGTCGACATGGTGACGGGCCTGAACGCCGTCATCGGCGTGCTGCTGGCGCTGCACGAGCGCGCGGCCAGCGGCCAGGGCCAGCTGGTGGATGCATCGCTCTACGACGCAGGCATTTCGCTGCTGCACCCGCATGCAGCCAACTGGTTCATGAATGGCAAGATTCCCGGCCGCTCCGGCAATGCCCACCCCAACATCTACCCCTACGATGTGGTGAGCACCGGTACCTCGCCCATTTTTCTGGCTGTGGGCAACGACCGCCAGTTCCGCCTGATGTGCAAGCACCTTGGCCAAGAAGGGCTGGCGGACGACCCGCGTTACGCCACGGCGGGCCAGCGCTCGGTGCACCGGGCCGCGCTCAAGCCGCTGCTGGAGACGGCTTTTGCTGCGCTGGACGGTGTCAAGCTCGCGGAGGAGCTGATGGACATCGGCGTGCCCGCTGCCCCGGTGCTGAATGTGGAACAGGCCCTGCAGGCTCCGCACACCCAGCACCGCGAGCTGGTCGTCAGAATGGGCGAATACACCGGCCTGGGCGCGCCGGTCAAGCTCAGCCGCACGCCTGCGTCCTACCGCTTTGCGCCGTTGACGGAAGGCAAGGCCTTTCTGGATGCCGCCAACGACGCCTAGGCGGTGATTGCCGCGCACCGCATGACGCAAAAGAGGCCGGAAGGCCTCTTTTTCATGGTCGTTCCCCGGGGGCTACGCCATTCAGGGGCCAGGCCACTCAGTTCAGCAGCCGGATGCCCGTGCGCTGAACAAATTCCTCGTAGCTGATCGGCTTGCCGGCACGGGTGGATTTCTGGTTGGCCTGCAGATGCACCCAGCGCTCGCCGGTGGCCGGGTCGTACACCATCTTGAACACGGCGTCCGGCACCCAGACTTCGCTGTTGCCGATCGTGCGGGGCTGGCGGCTGCTGAACACCGGGCCGGTGATCACGTACACATCGCCCCGGGCGCGGCGGATGTAGCGGCGCGTATCCTGCTCGATCTGCGACCAGGGCTTGCCGTTCTGCGTCGGGTCCTGCGGCACCATATTGGCCAGCGAATAGCTCTGCGCCTTGCCAAAGGTGGTGCTCATGTCGCCTGCGGCTGCCATGTGGCCCCGGCTGAGGCCAGAGCGGCGGTAGTCGGAGAGCAGGGCGCGTTCGGATTCGGGAAGGCGGGCTTCCTCATAGAACTTGTCATTGCGCTTCAGATCCTTGGCCTTGTTCAGCATTCGGGCGTTCAGGCGCTGGGCGGTGTAGAGCGGCGTCTTGGTCTGGCCCGAGTGCAGCACCGCAAACTCCTCAAAGCACAGCGCACGCTGCTGGCCATAGCCTTGAATGACCGGGGCCTTGCCAGCGAAGAATTGCGGGCAGTCATCAAAACCTGCTGCAAAAGCCGTAGCGGCACAGGAAAGCAGGGCGGGCGCGAGAAGAAAAGAGGGGCGGAAAAACATAAGCGCGCAAGTGTTGCACAACTTGGCGGGCTTGCGGCCAAAAACCTCGCGTGTTGCGGGCATTGAAACGGCTATGGGCTTGCAGGCAGTTCCATCAAAAAAGCCCAGAGTTGCTGCGCATGCGCAGGCAATTGCTCGGGGTTGCGGCAGGCCAGCACCAGGTGGCGCGCGGCCCATCCGGCAGCCAGGGGGAGGATGCGCAGTGGCGCCTGTGGCCAGCGCTCAACGCAACGCTGCGCGGCAGCCTGCGGTACCAGTGCTGCCCCCAGGCCCATGGCGGCCCAGTCGCACAGGGCGTCGAGATGCGGCGCTCTGGCACGGTAGCGCAGGCCAACGCCTGCCTGCAACGCCTGCGTGGCAATCAGCTGCTGCAAGGCATGCTGCGGGAGCAGTCCCAGCAGCGGCAAATCCTTGAGGTGGGGCAGCTCAATATCTGCTGGCATGCCATCCAGCAGCGGCGCAGGGCCCATCAGTACCAGCGGGTCGGCGCGCCAGGTCTGCGTATGCAGCGCGCCGGAGGGTGCCGCATTGGAGAGCACACCCAGGTCGGCCTCTCCGTCCATCAGCGCGCGTGCAATGGTGTCGCTGGTGCATTCGCGCAGCTCCAGTCGCAGCAGCGGATTGGCCTGCATGAAGGCGCCGAGCGGTGCAATCAGGTGTTCGCTGATGGCCGAGGTGTTGGCCAGCAGTTCGATGCGTGTACCCAGTCCTTCGCCAAAGGCCTGCATGTCGCCTGCCATCTGCTCCATCTGCAGCAGCATGCGGCGCGCGTGGGGCAGGAGCACGGCCCCGGCCTCGGTAGGCAACACGCCGCGCTTGCTGCGCGAGAGCAGGGCCGTGCCCAGCACGGCTTCCATGCCGCGGATGCGCTCGCTGGCCGACGCCAGGGTGATGTGGCTGCGCTCGGCGCCCTGCGTGATGGTGCCCGATTCCACCGTGTGCACAAAGAGGCGCAGGTCTTGCAGGTCAAAGCGCATGGCAGGCAAAGCGTGAAAGGGAGGTTGGATGCATCAATCCATGGTAGCGGGGTGTTGATGTTTTTGATATGGATTTTCCATACTGATTGTCAAAACTATCCAGTTTGTATTGTGAAGACGCTTGGTTCAGAATTTTTTCTATGGAAAAAACTGAAATGAATGGGTGCCTGCATGGCTTGCCACTGCTCCCTCCGGTTGCAGATGCGGGCTGTGTTGCCATGGCTGCTGCAAACACGCGGGCCTATGGAGGTGGCGCATGACGGATCCGGGCTGGTGGCTGGGTGTTGCAGCCGTCTTTGTGGTTGCGGGCATGGTCAAAGGGGTCGTGGGCCTGGGCTTGCCCACAGTATCGATGGCGTTGCTGGCGCTGTGGCTGAGCCCGGCAACCGCTGCGGCCTGGCTGGTGTTGCCCTCGATGGTGACGAATATGTGGCAAATGCGCCCCTGGCCACAGTTGCGCGTCTTGGCACGGCAGCTGTGGCCCATGCAATTGGGCGTGGTGATCGGTACCTTGGGCGCAGCCTGGCAGTTTGGCGCCTTGCAACTGGCCAGCAGCCAACGCTGGCTGGGCGCGGCGCTGGTGTTGTATGCGCTATGGGGGTTGTGGGGCAGGCCCCTGGTGATTCCGGCTTCTGCGGACGGCAGGCAGCAGTCGCTGGCGCATGCCATGCTGGGCGCGCTGGTGGGTGCGGCCACGGGTGTGGTGACGGCATTGACCGGCGTGTTCGTCATCCCGGCGGTGCCGTATCTGCAGAGCCTGGGCTTGGGCAAGGATGCCCTGATCCAGGCCATGGGCCTGAGCTTTTCGGTATCGACCATCGCACTGGCCATCAGCCTGCAGCAGCATGGCGGCGTGGCCATGGCCGAATGGGCATGGTCTGCACTGTGGCTGCTGCCCGCACTGGCAGGCATGTGGTGTGGCGAGCGGCTGCGCGGGCGGCTGTCGCCCCAGCTCTTCAAGCGCTGCCTGTTTGCGAGCCTGCTGTTGCTGGGGACCTATATGGCAGTTCGCTGAAAAAGTGCGCTGAAAACAAAAGCAGCCGAAGCTGCTTTTGTTTTTTGCTGCTGGCGATCAGCACATGTGCGGAGTTTGCCGTGCGCTCAGTCCTTGGGGCGGAAGCCGATGACAAGGTTGCTCGGCACCGTGCCATCCACATCCTTGGGCAGCGTCTCGGTCTTGTGCATGGCGCGCACCACGGCGTCGTCCCAAGCCTTGTTGCCGCTGGATTTGACCACGCGCACGCCGACGATGGTGCCGTCTGGTGCGGCACGCACTTCCAGCTCGGCGCGGGGGTTGCCCTGGATATCGTCCGGGAAGGCGATATTGGGGCGCACCTTGGCTGCCACTCGGCCGCCATAGCCGCCGGATGGGCCGCCTGCGCCCTTCGCGGTACCGCCGGGCGAGCCGCCCTTGGAGGCGCCGGATGCACCATCGGCCCCCGCCAGTCCCTGCATGCGCGCCAGATTGGCGGCACGCTGGGCTTCGGCGGCCTTGGCATCGGCTGCTGCCTTGGCTTTGGCCTTGGCGTCGGCTTCCGCCTTGGCCTTGGCATCGGCCTTGGCTTTTTCGGCCTTCTCGGCCTTTTCGCGCTCGGCTTGTTCCTTCTGGGCTTTTTCCTTGGCGTCCTTTTCCTTTTGCAGGCGGTCTTTCTTCTCCTGCTCCAGGCGGTCCTTCTTGTCCTGCTCGGCCTGCTTCTTGCGGTCGGCTTCCTTGCGTTCGGCCTCGGCTTTCTGCGCCTTTTCCCTGGCTTCTTTCTTCTCCTGCTCGATGCGGTCCTTCTTGTCCTGCTCGGCTTGCTTCTTGCGCTCGGCTTCCTTGCGTTCGGCCAGTTCGCGCTCCTTCTGTTCCTTTTGCTCGCGCAGCTTCTTTTCCTGCTCCT
The DNA here is from genome assembly GCF_040396735.1 of Comamonas odontotermitis. Lineage (GTDB taxonomy): Bacteria > Pseudomonadota > Gammaproteobacteria > Burkholderiales > Burkholderiaceae_C > Comamonas > Comamonas odontotermitis_C. Next base: position 13,849 of record NZ_JBEBNZ010000002.1, on the reverse strand, counting down.
TTTTCTTGCGCAGGGCAATCTCGGCTTCGTGGTCGTCGTCATCCTCCTGTGCTGCAACAGGCTTGGGCGGCGGCGTCACCACGGGTTGGGGCGCGGGAGCAGGTGGTGGGGGAGGCGGTGGCGGCGGTTCAGGCACCGGCTGGGGAGCTGGCGGGGGCGTGACCGGGGCAGGCGCGGACTGTTCATTGGTGGGGGCCCACAGCTCGGCCTCGACAGCGGGCTGGTCGCTGTCTCGCGGGTTGCGCACCGTCCACAACAGTGCAATCACCACCAGCAAGTGCGCAACCGCGGCTAGGGACCAGGATTTGGTCCGCGACGGTGGCTTGGGTGGTGCGAACTGGTCGCGTTCTTGGCGAGGGGACATGGAAGCTTTTCGTCTTTTTGCTTACTTGCTGGCGCCGCCTGCAACCTGCAGGGCAATGCGCTGCACGTTGGCCCGCTGCAGGGCACCCATGGCGTCCATCACCTTCTGGTAGCTCAGGTCCTTGTCGGCCACCAGCAGTACGGCGCTGTCATCGGGCTGTTCGGTCTGCCAGGCCTTGGCGGCGTCGCCCAGCTCCTTCACCGTGAGGGCTTTGGTGGCCTTGCCGGTCTTGAGTTGGATGGTGCCGTCCTTTTCGAGCAGCACATGGGCGATGTTCTTGGTGGGCGGGCGTACGCTCTTGCCCGCCTTGGGCACATTGATGGCGCCGGGCGTGAGCATGGGTGCCGTCACCATGAAGATGATGAGCAGCACCAGCATCACGTCGATGAACGGAACCATGTTGATTTCGTTCACGGTGCGGCGGTTGCGTTTTCCGCGAGAGGCTACGGCCGGCATGGCAGTTTCCTTTGAATCTTGTTAGTGCGCAGCGTGCAGCGGCTGGGCACCCAGGTTGCGCTGCAGGATGTTGGAGAACTCTTCGATGAAGGTTTCCTGCTGGCTGGCGATGCGGTCGATGCCGCTGGAGAAGCGGTTGTAGGCCGTGACGGCCGGAATGGCGGCGAACAGACCCATGGCGGTGGCCACCAGCGCTTCGGCAATGCCGGGGGCCACGGTGGCCAGCGTGATCTGCTCCATGTTGGCAAAGCCGGTGAAGGCGTGCATCACGCCCCATACGGTGCCGAACAGGCCGACGTAGGGCGAGACCGAGCCGATGGTGCCCAGCAGCGACAGGCCCGATTCGATCTCGTCCATCTCGCGCTGGAAGCTGGCGCGCATGGCGCGGCGGGTGCCGTCCAGCAGGGTGTCGGGGTTGGTGATGTGGCGCTCGCGCAGCTTCTGGTATTCGCGCATGCCGCTGGCAAAAATGCGTTCCATGGGGCCGCAGGTTTTGACGTTGTGGATGGCGTTCTGGTAGAGCTCGTTCAGACTCGATCCAGACCAGAAATCGGTCTCGAAGGCTTCATTCTTGTTCTTGATCGATTTGAGCATCCCCACCTTGCGCAAGATGGTGGCCCAGCAGGCGACCGAGGCGCCGACGAGGATCAGCATCACGAGTTGCACTACCCAGCTGGCGTGCAAGACCAGACTGGCAATGGACATTTCTTGGGGGTTCATGAGATGGTTTGAATCAGGGTTGGAGGAATTCTTGCGGGCCGCATGCTGGCAGCATCGACCCAGCCGATACGGATTGTGCCTTCACACAGCAGCACAGGTGTATCCGTTGGTTGCTTCGGTTTTAAGAGCACCTGCTGCGCTATGGTCATGGACGCGCGGCCTGCGGATTGGAGTTGCGCGGTGACGACGAGTTCATCATCCAGCCGCGCAGGTTGTAAATATTTGATATTGGCCTCGCTCACCACGAACATGCCGCCCACCTCGTCGCGCAGGCGCTGCTGCTCGATGCCCAGCGAGCGCAGCCATTCGGTGCGGCCGCGCTCCATGAACTTGAGGTAGTTGGCATAGAACACGATGCCGCCAGCATCGGTGTCTTCCCAGTAGATCCGGAGGCTGTGTGTGAAGGGCAGGGCGCTGGAGGTCATTGCAGTGCGCCTCAGGCCAGCAGCTTGCGCAGGCGGGCGATGGCTTCCTGCAGCTGCTCCATCGAGTTGGCGGTGGAAAAGCGCACAAAGCGGCCCGTGTCCACCGTGCCGAAATCGCGCCCCGGCGTGATGGCCAGGTGGGCGCGCTCCATCACGGCGTAGGCAAAGTCCCAGCTGCAATCCTTGCCGGGTGCGATGCCCAGCTTCTGCGCTGCCTGCGTGCAGTCGGCCCAGGCGTAGAAAGCGCCATCGGGCGCCACCGGCACGGGCATGCCGAGCGCTTCGAGCGCGGGGATGAAGTAGTCGCGGCGCGCCTTGAATTCGGCGCGGCGGCGTTCGTACTCGGCAATGCTCTCGGGGGCAAAGCAGGCAAGCGCCGCATGTTGGCTGATGGTGCTGGCGCAGATGAAGAGGTTCTGCGCCAGGCGCTCGATGGCGGGCACGAGCGCCTCGGGCACAACGGCCCAGCCCAGGCGCCAGCCGGTCATGTTGAAGTACTTGCTGAAGCTGTTGATCGAGATGATGTCCTCGCCCAGGGCGAGTGCCGTCTGGCCGTAGGTGTCGTCATGCGACAGGCCCAGGTAGATTTCGTCGATGATGGTGAAACCATTCCGTGCCTTGACCACATCGTGAATCTTGCGCAGCTCGGCGGGAGCAATGGAGCTGCCGGTGGGGTTGCTGGGCGATGCCAGCAATACGCCACGTGTCCGGTCGCCCCAGGTGGTGCTCACCTTGTCGGCGCTCAGCTGAAAACGCTCTGCGGCCGTGGTGGGCAGCAGAACGGCATTGCCTTCCGCGGCGCTCACAAAGTGGCGATTGCAGGGGTAGCTCGGGTCGGGCATCAGAATCTCGTCGCCCGCATTGATGAGCGCCAGGCACACCAGTTGCAGCGCGGCCGATGCGCCTGCCGTGATCACGATGCGGCGGGCCGGAATATCGACGCCAAAGCGCTGCGCATACCAGGCCGACAGCGCCTCGCGAAGCGGTGCAATGCCCAGCGCAGGCGTGTACTGCGTCAGGCCGCTTTCGATGGCCTGGCTGGCGGCTTTCTGCACCAGAGGTGGCGCGGTGAAATCGGGCTCGCCAATGTTCAGGAAGATCATGGGATCGGCCGTGCCCGCCACCTTGGCCGCCAGTGCCTGGGCGGCCTTGGCCACTTCCATCACATAGAACGGTTCAATGCGGTCGGCACGGTTGGCAATCTTCATGGTCTCTGCAATCAAGGGTGAAACAGGTGCTGGCGCTTGCTGTTGATACGCAATGCGCTATCAAAAGTATAACTGCATGACGGACAAGCGCAAAAGACAGAACCGATGCCGGCAGGCAGTGCGGGCATCGGTTGTCTGGGGATCAGGCCGCCGTGTTGCGGTCGGCTGCCACTTCGGCAGCGCGCAGGGCGGGCGCCAGGGCATTGAGCACGGCGTTCACATATTTGTAGCCGTCGGTGCCGCCAAATTCCTTGGCCAGTTCAATGCTTTCGTTGATGACCACGCGCCATGGCACATCCAGGCAGTGCTGGAACTCGTACACACCGATCCACATGCAGGCGTGCTCGATGGGCGAGATCTCGGCCATCGGGCGGTCGAGGTGCGGCACGATCTGGGTGTTGAGCGCTTCGGCGTTCTCGATGCAGCCGTGCAGCAGGGCGTCGTAATGCGCGGCGTCGGCCTTGTGAAAGCCTGCGAGGTCGCGCGTGAAGCTGTCGATGCTGCTGGCGCTGTTGCCGCTGACCAGGTGCTGGTAGAGCGCCTGCAGCGCAAACTCGCGCGAGCGGCTGCGGGTGGACTTGGAGGCTGCCTTGCGCGCGCCGGTCGAGGTCAGGCCCTTGCGGGATTGGCGTGGCGGGCGCTTGTCGGGAGAGGATTCGCTCTGGTCGTGGTTGTTCATAGTGTTTCCAGCAGGTTGGCCATTTCGACGGCGACGATGGCGGCATCGCGCCCTTTTTCCGTCTGGCGTGCGATGGCTTGCGCTTCGTTTTCGGTGGTGATGATGGCGTTGGCGATCGGAATCTGGAAATCCAGCGCAATGCGCGTGACACCGGCACCCGACTCGTTGGCCACCAGTTCAAAGTGGTAGGTTTCGCCTCGGATGATGCAGCCCAGGGCGATCAGTGCATCGAAATCTTCCGATTCGGCCATGGCCTGCAGGGCGACGGGCACTTCGAGCGCGCCGGGCACGAGGACGTGGCGGATGTTGTCTGCCTGCACCCCCATGGCTGCCAGCTCCTGGAGGCAGGCGTCTGCGAGGCTGTTGGTGATGCTTTCATTGAAGCGCGCCTGCACGATGCCGATGGACAGCTTGCTGCCGTCGAGGTTGATGGCCTTGCCTTTTTCTGCTCCAAACATGGCTTATTCCTTGCTGATATATCCGGTGATTTCGAGTCCGTAGCCTGCCATGCTGGGCAGGCGGCGGGGGGCGCCCATCAGGCGCATTTTCTGTACGCCGCAGTCACGCAGGATCTGCGCGCCAATGCCGTAGGTGCGCAGGTCCATGCGGCCACGCTCGGGCGCCTGGGCAGCGCGGGCCTTGCCGTCGAACTGCTGCACCAGCTGGCTGGCGCTTTCATTGCAGTTGAGCAGTACGGCCACGCCGCTGTCCTGCCCACCCAGGTAGGCGAGGCTGGCGTCCAGCGTCCAGCTGTGCATGGAGCGGTTGGTCTCCAGCAGGTCCATCACCGACAGGGGTTCGTGCACGCGCACGGGCACGTCGATCTCGGCCTTTACTTCGCCCTTGACGAGGGCGATGTGCACGGCGTGGCTGGCGCGGTCTTCATACAGGTGAGCGGTGAATTCGCCGTGCGCGGTCTGCAGGCTGCGGCTGCTGACGCGCTCGACCAGGGTTTCGTTGCGGCTGCGGTATTCGATCAGGTCGGCAATGGTGCCGATCTTGATGCCGTGCTCGGCGCAGAACAGCTGCAGGTCGGGCAGGCGGGCCATGGTGCCATCGTCCTTCATCACCTCGCAGATGACGGCAGAAGGCGAGCAGCCAGCCATGCGGGCCAGGTCGCAGCCCGCTTCGGTGTGGCCGGCGCGCATCAGCACGCCACCATCAACGGCTTGCAGCGGAAAGATGTGGCCGGGCTGCACCAGATCGCTGGCCTTGGCATGGGGTGCCACGGCGGCCTGCACGGTGCGGGCGCGGTCGGCGGCCGAGATGCCGGTGGTGACGCCTTCGGCAGCTTCGATGGAGACGGTAAAGGCGGTGGAGAGCGGGGCACCGTTGCGCGCCGTCATCTGGCGCAGCTCCAGGCGCTCGCAGCGCTCGCGGGTCAGGGTCAGGCAGATCAGGCCACGGCCCCACTTGGCCATGAAATTGATGGCTTCGGGCGTGACATGGTCGGACGCCAGCACCAGATCGCCTTCGTTCTCGCGGTCTTCTTCATCGACCAGGATGACCATGCGCCCAGCGCGCATTTCGGCAACGATTTCCTCCACCGGGGAGATCGGTGCAGGGGACAAGGGGCTGCTCATGGATTGCCTTTAAAGAACATAGGTGGCGGGTTGCCGTTGCGTGACCTGGCAGGCGCTGGTGGCACCCGGCAGGCAGTACAAACCCCAATTTTAGACCAGGCGCATGGCGCCTGCGGGGAGGTTCCCATACTTGAGGGCATGGGAGGGCCTCGGTCCGCACCGGGATGGATCGCTTGATTTGAATCAAATTTGAATCAATATTCGCCGCGCAGCAGCACCACATTGCCGTCGGGGTAGGCGACGCAAGGCAGGATACAGCCTGCCTCCTTGTCCTCGGGGCTCAGGCCCGGCCATTCAATTTCGTAGTGCACGCTGCCTGATTTGAGGCGGCCCACGCAGGTGCGGCAGGTGCCGTTGCGGCAGCTGCTGGGCCAGTCCACGCCACCTTCTTCCAGCGATTGCAGCAATGGCGTGTCGGCCCAGGCGTCGACCTGGATGTCTTCGTTATCAATTTGGGCGTTGTAAAGCTCTGGAGTGATCGGCATGGGAAATCAATGCACGGGCAGACGCCGGTGCTGGTAACAAATCAACTGAAAAAAGCATAGCGCCTCGCGCTTGCCTGGTATATGCAAATGAGCAAAACCATTGGTGGACCCGGTTTTGCTGAAATTGCGGGCAATGTAACACGTGCGTAATAAAAACATGGGCTTAGCGGTTGAATTGGCCGGGATCGGCCACTTATCCACATGGTTGTTCAGTAAATTTCGGGATAACCCTAGGGATCTTCTGCAAAACACCCTGCCGTGGTCTGAACGCGGTCTCGGGCGATCCGCTGCGTTGTCTTCCTCGGCAATGGCTACGGCTCGCCTTCAAAAGACGTCTTGCGGCTCATCCCGTTCCGCGTTCATCCCAACTGGCGACGGCGTTGCAGCGGATTCCTGGGAGTACAGCCCTGTCGCCCAAGCGGCGCAAATGGTGGGGCGGCTGGCTTACAGTGCCTCTGCATCACGGCTTTCGCGCTTGGGCGGAGGCAGTCAAACAATACAGGGGTGCCTGCGCGCACTCCGCAGCCAAAAAGGTGCAGCTATGGGATTGGACTTCAGCGAACGGGTAGCGATTGTGACGGGCGCAGGCGGCGGTTTGGGCCGCGAGCATGCGCTGGCCCTGGCGCGGCGTGGCGCCAAGGTGGTGGTCAATGATCCGGGCGGCGCGGTCGATGGCCGCGGCAACTCGTCGGCGGCCGAAAAGGTGGTGCAGGAGATCGAGGCGGCAGGCGGCACCGCCATGGCCAACCATGCATCGGTCACCGATTTTGCAGCGGTCGAAGCCATGGTGGCCCAGGTGATGGAGCGCTGGGGCCAGATCGACGTGCTGGTCAACAACGCCGGCATCCTGCGCGACAGAAGCTTTGCCAAGATGGAGCTGGACGATTTTCGCCAGGTGCTCGATGTGCACCTGATGGGCAGCGTGCACTGCTGCAAGGCGGTGTGGCCCCACATGCAGGCGGCCGGGTACGGGCGCATCGTGCTTACCACCTCGTCATCGGGCCTGTTCGGCAACTTTGGGCAGAGCAACTATGGCGCGGCCAAGATGGCCCTGGTCGGCCTGATGCAGACCCTGGCGCTTGAAGGCGCCAAGTACCACATCCATGTCAATGCACTGGCGCCCACGGCGGCCACCCGCATGACCGAGGGCCTGATGGCGCCCGAGGTGCTGCGAGCCTTGCGCCCTGAGCTGGTGTGCCCTGCCATGCTGGTGCTGGCGCACGAGAGCGCGCCCACCCGCACCATCCTGTGCGCAGGCGCAGGCAGCTTCGAGGCATCGCACATCACCATGACGCGCGGCGTCCACATCAGCACCGATTGCGTGCCGCTGGCCGATATGGATACGCGTCTGGCCGAGCAGTTGCCCCAGGTGCTCGACCGCCAGGGCGATGCCGTGCCCGACAACGGCTTTGTGCAGGCCGACATGGAAATGCGCAAGGCCCTGCAAAAGCTGCATTGAGCAGGCCGCCTGCACTGGCATACAGGGGGGCGTTGCACAAAACAATAGCTGGTAGCGCTCGCCAATATTTGGTTTCAATGGGTTTTGTGGTTGTAACGAAGGGCTGGCAATCACTGGCAGCTCTCTTTTTTGCCGGCAAAAGGCGACGGGCTGCGGCCGCCTACACTGCCGGCAGCGCTTGCGCAGCGGCGGGCTGGCAAAATCCCGGGGCGGGCGCGGGCTGACTGCGCATGGCGCAACCAAGGCGGGCACAACCTGATAATGTGCTGCCTCAGCTTGGCACACAACAATGCAGATGAACCATATCCAACAACGAATCGACGCGGTCGGCCGCGAGCGCCTGCTGCACATCGGCCGAGGCATTGAAAAAGAAGGCCTGCGCGTGACCGAGGACGGCGCGCTGGCGATGACGCCGCACCCCGCTGCCCTGGGCTCGGCCTTGACGCACCCCAGCATCACGACCGACTTCAGCGAATCGCAGATCGAAATCATCACCGGCGTGCACCAAAGCGTGCAGGGGTGCCTGGACGACCTCTCGCAGGTACACCAGTATGTGTACCAGGTGCTGCAGGCCAATGACGAGCGCCTGTGGATTTCGAGCATGCCTTGCTCGCTGCCGCCGGACGAAACCATTCCGCTGGGCAGCTACGGCTCGTCCAACATCGGCCGCAGCAAAAGCGTGTACCGCATGGGCCTGGGCCACCGCTATGGCCGCCGCATGCAGACCATCTCGGGCATCCACTACAACTGGTCCATGCCCGGCATCAGCAGCGAAGAGTACTTTGCGCTGATCCGCAACTTCCGCCGCCAGGCCTTTGTACTGCTGTACCTGTTTGGCGCGTCTCCGCTGCTTTGTCCGTGCTTTGTGGAAGGCCGGCAGCACCAGCTGCAGCCACTGGGCGACGGCAGCGGCGCGCTCTACCTGCCGCATGCCACATCGCTGCGCATGGGGCGCCTGGGCTACCAGAGCGATGCGCAGGCATCCATCAGCGTCAGCTACAACCACCTCAAGGGCTACGCCGATTCGCTGTACGGCGCGCTCACCCAGCCGTATCCTGCCTACGAGAAGATCGGCATCCAGAACCTGGGCGGCGAATACAACCAACTGGGCACCAGCCTGCTGCAGATCGAAAACGAGTTCTACGGCACCATCCGCCCCAAGCGCACCGTGCAGCGCGGCGAGCGCCCCCTGCATGCACTGCGGGAGCGCGGTGTCGAATATGTCGAAGTGCGCTTGATGGACATCAATCCATTCGAGAGCATGGGCATCTCGGCGCAGACCATGCGCCTGCTGGACGTGTTCCTGCTGCACTGCCTGCTGTCGGACAGCCCGCCCGATTCGCCTGCCGAAATCGCCGAGATGAAGCACAACCAGCACCTGACTGCCGAACGCGGCCGCGAACCGGGCCTGCAACTGCAGCGCAACGGCCAGCCGGTGCTGCTGACCGAGTGGGCCGCAGAGGTGCTGCAGGCCTGCGCGCCCATTGCGGCGGCGCTGGATGCTGCCCACGGCGTGCAGGACTATTCGCAGGCGCTGGCTGCAGCGCACCAGTTGCTGGCCAATCCCGAACAGACGCCATCGGCCCAGGTGCTGGCAGCGGTGACCGGGCAGTTCCAGGGCCAGTTCAAGGCCTTTGGCGCCGCACAGTCGCAAGCGGCCCGCGCCGCCACGCTGGCCCAGCCCTGGAGCGAGGCACTGACCGCCCGCTACCAGGCGTTGGCCACCGATTCCGTGAGCGCCCAGAAATCGCTGGAAGCGGCCGACACCGTGCCGTTTGAAGAATGGCGCCAGTGCTATATGTCGCCCGAACACCTGGTCGTTTGACACCGCTGGTAAAGCCATCCATACCCAAGCCCGCCTGCGCGGGCTTTTTTGTTGCACCCAGGCTGCAGCGCAGGGCAGTGGATTGCAAGAAGTTGCAAGCGGCAGCCTGCTTCTTTTTTGATAGCTGACGGCGCGCACAATCGCGGCGCTATCATTTGTCTGACAACAAGAACTCCATCCATCCCGTATCGTTCAGCCATGGCGCATTTCTCTCCCGACCGCAGCTGGCGCACCTTCAAGCGCAGCCTGCTCAATCACTATGTGCTCAATGGGCTGGAGGTGGCGCTGGGCCTGTTCCTCGTCACCACGCTGGTGCACCTGGTCTGGGGCGTGCAGCATGCGGCGGCGGCCTCGGTGGGGGTGATCGTCACCATCGTGGTGGACATGCCGGCGCCCAAGCGCGGCAAATTCTGGCGCATGTTGCCAGCGCCACTGCTGGGGGCGCCGCTGTTCTGGCTGGTGCAGCTTTTGCACCAGCACCCGGTGCTGCTGGGTTTTCTGGCCGTGTTCTCCACCTTCTTCGGCTTTTTGTGGATGGCCTGGGGCAAGCGGGGCGGGCCGGTGGCCATTGCCGTCGTGCTGGCGATGGTGCTGGCCATGTCGATCACGCCGCAGCCCGGCCATGTGCTGGAAGTGGCAACGCAATCGACCCTGTTCTTCGTCATCGGTGCTGCCGTCTACCTGGTGTATGCCGTGGCGGCCAACGCTATCCTCAACCTGCGCTACCGCGTGCAGTTCATCGCCGATACGGTGCTGTCGCTGGCCGCGCTGATGCTGGAGCAGGCACGCATGGTGCTGCCCGACGCCGCGCGCCATGTCGGGCTGGACGACGAAACGGTGGACGGCGAGGCCTATGGCGACAACCTGGCCGACCGCAATTTCGGCAGCTTTTCGCGCCAGAGCCCGCAGGCGGCGCACATGGGAAACCTGCTGGCGCGGCACGCCGCCTTTGCCGACCAGCTGCAGGCGGCACGCGACATCGTGCTGGAGAGCCCGCGCACCCCGCGCCGCCAGCGACTGGCGGGCATGCTGATGCAGATGCTCGACATCCGCGACCATCTGCTCGCCTGCGAGCTCGATCTGGAACACCTGCGCAAGGTGCCCGAGCAGGCGCCCATGCTGCTGGCCCAGCAGGCCATGCTGCGTGCGCTGGCGCTGGAGCTGGTGCACCTGGCAGACAGCCTGCTGTGGGCACGCAAGCCGCAGCCCATGGCCAACCTGAACACCTTGTTGCTGCCCATGAAGGCGGCCTGCACACCGCGTCAACGCCTGGAAGAGGCGCTGCCCGACCAGTACGACCCCGCAGCCCTGCCGCCGCAGGCGCTATCGCAGGAGCTGAGCGAGCGCATCGTGCGCATCCATGGCGAGGTGAACCGCCTGATCCAGCTGGGCCGCGACGAGGCCGAGCCCGATCTGGCCGTGGTGCGCGCCAGCTGGCAGATGTTCGTCAGCCCCACCGCCTGGTCGTGGTCGCCCTTCAAGGGACTGATGAGCTGGGACGCGCCCCCGCTGCGCCACGCCATTCGCGCTGCGCTGGCGATTGCGCTGGGCTATGTGGTGGTGCAGCTTCTGCCCTGGAAGGCGCACGCCTACTGGGTGCTGCTGACCATCGTGGTGGTGCTGCGCGGCAGCCTGGCGCAGACGCTGGAGCGGCGCACCATCCGCGTGCTGGGCACCTTGCTGGGCTGCGTGGCGGCGCTGGCCATCCTGTCGGCACATCTGCCGCCGCTGGCGCTGATTCTGTGCCTCACGCTCGCGCAGGGCATATCGCACGGCTTTGCCCTGCGGCGCTACCTGTTCACCGCCATGGGTGCCACCGTGCTGGGCCTCGTGCAGGCGCACATGCTCAATGCCGAGGGCAGCACGAGCTTCCACATGTTCGAGCGCGTGGTCGACACCATCATCGGCACCGGCATCGCCTGGGCGTTTGCCTATGTGCTGCCGTCGTGGGAGCGCTCGCAAGTGCCTGCGCTGGTGCAGCGAGTGCTCAAGGCCCAGGCCGCGCATGTGCGCACATCGCTCTCGGTGGAGCAGTTGCAGGCCGTGGACAACGCCCCCGAGCTCGCCTGGCGCCTCGCCCGGCGCGAAGCCTATGACAGCCTCTCGGCGCTGGTGCAGGCGGTGGACCGTTCGCTCAAGGAGCCGCGCGCCGTGCAGCCGCCGCTGCAGGCGCTGGAGCAATTGCAGGCCCACTGCTACCAGTTGCTGGGGCAGATGACCTCGGTCAAGATCATGCTGATGATGCGCCGGGGGCAGACGCCGTCGTCGTTTGCCGTGCAGCAACTGCAGGAGACGGTGGCCGACGTCGACGCGCACCTGCTGGCGCCCGTGGCTGCAACGCCGCAGCCCGGAGACGCCGCTTTGCCCAAACCGCCCGCACCAGAGCCTGTGCCCGACCCGGAAGACCGCGACCTGCTGCCCTGGCTGATGCGGCGCCTTGCGGCATCGCGCATCCTGGCGCGGCAGCTGCAGGCCGATGCCGCGCAGATTCACCAGGCATTGGCACGGCAGGAGCCCGAAATGCCTGCCGCAGAGGCCGCGCAGGCGAATTGATCAGGCGCAGGATTGAATGCCCGATGGGGCGCCGGGCGAGGTGGGGTGCGCTTCGGTGTCGGCCAGGGCCTGCAGCGCGCATTCCTGCCAATACATGGCGGCGGCAAAAAAACCTTCCCACACGCAGCCATTGCAACCACGGCCGCAGCAGGTGGTGGGGGCGTCGGGCGGCGTGCGCAGGCTGATGCCGCGCGCCGTGGCTGCCGCCAGCAGCGTGTCAAAGCAGTCCCGCGCGGCACGCAGGCTGGTGAGCGGCTGCAGGGTGGGCAGGGCAGTGGCGCCCGAAGGGGCTGTCATTCCGTGGGGCGTGGCGGCACGGCCTTGCGGCGCAGGCCAAAGCGCACCACAAAGGCCGCCCCCAATACCAGGGAAAACCAACCCACCGCAGCGGCCTTGGCGAAAACTCCCTGCACAATAGCGCCTTGGCTGACAGAGGGCGACACAACAATCACCAGCCCGATCATGACCAGAATAATGCCTTTGATGAGCAGATCCTGATCGGATTTTCGCTGCGCATCCCACTGGCGTTGAGATAAAGAAGACATGGCTGCATTATCCGGCACCTGCGTCGTCCGCAGGCGCACCGGGCCCTGGCAGCCTGCAGAAAGCAAGATTATGAGTATCCAATGGTTCCCGGGGCACATGCACCTGACGCGCAAGCTGATTGCCGAACGCATCAAAGACATCGATGTGGTGATCGAGGTGCTTGATGCGCGCATGCCGGGATCAAGCGCCAACCCGGCGCTTACCGAGCTGACCGGCCACAAGCCCACGCTCAAGATCATCAACAAGCAGGACATGGCCGACGCCGCGCGCACGGCGCTGTGGGTGGACTGGTACGACGCGCAGCACGAAACCAAGGCCCTGCCGCTCGATGCCAGCGAGCCCGCGCCCGCCAAGCGCCTGGTGGAAGCCTGCCGCAAGCTGGCCCCCGGGCGCGGCGGCATGGCCAAGCCGATGCGGGTGCTGATCTGCGGCGTGCCCAACGTGGGCAAATCCACCCTGATCAACAGCATGAGCGGCAAAAGCCAGGCCAAGGCAGGCGATGAGGCCGGCGTGACCAAGGACGAGCAGCGCATCGTGCTGGACGACGATTTCTACCTGTGGGACACGCCCGGCATGCTGTGGCCCAAGATCATCGTGCCGCAGACCGGCTACAACCTGGCCGCCTGCGGCTCGGTGGGCCGCAATGCGTATGACGACGAGCTGGTTGCCCTGGAATTGCTGCTGTACCTGCAAAAGCACTATGCCCGCCAGCTGGACGAACGCTACAAGCTCGGTCTGGACGACGAGGAGATTGCCGCGCTGCACGACGACGAACTGCTGACCCTGATTGGCAAGAAGCGCGGCGCTGTGATGAGCGGTGGCCGGGTGAACCTGCAAAAGGCGGCAGAGCTGCTGATCACCGATTTCCGCACGCAGATGCTGGGCCGCATCACGCTGGAGACGCCGCCAGAATTCGAGCAGTGGCGTGCTGCAGGAGAGGCCACGGAAGCCGAGCACCAGGCCAGGAAGGCCGAGCACGCCAAGCACCGCAAGGCAGGCCGCAAGCGCTATTGAAATAACAGCGGTTGGCGCTTGCTGGCTGGCTGCTGCGGGCCGCCGACGGCGGGGTACGCAAAAATGCCGCCAACCGCGACGCCCTGCAGCGCGCGTTTTGCATCATTGGCAACTTGCCGGCAGATGGCGCCCAAAGCCAGCAAAAAGTCGTGCAAAGCCCGCTGTTGAGGGGTTGCATTTTTGCAACGAATTTTGTATAATGCTTGATTCCCGCCAGTCTTGGCACTACATTCAGCGCTCATCTTCCTATCGCTGCAGTAACGAATGACCTTCTGCAGCGCACCGCAAGGAGTTTTTGCTATGTCCTGTTTCATGTTCAACCATTTCGACTGAACACGGTTCTTGCCCCGGCTGAACTGTGGTCACACCGTTCAGCCTCGGCCCAGATCGCTGCCCGCTCCCCTTGCAGGCAGGATCGACAAAAGCCCTGGCTTCCCCGCCGGGGCTTTTTGTTTGGGCCCGCGCCTCTTCTGGTCTCCTGCTGTGCAGGTGTCTGGCGCGGCCCGTGAGGAACCGCACAATGAGTGCAAAA
>NZ_JBEBNZ010000001.1:0-569040 GCF_040396735.1 Comamonas odontotermitis | reverse complement strand
CGCTCTCCCCCATCAGGAACTCATCCACCGCGCGCGCTGCCTGGCGGCCTTCCCGCAAGGCAACCGGTCAGGTTGCCTTTTCACGAAACCCCAAAGGGCGACCGGGAAGGCCGCCCCACCCTGTCAACGTGGCAGGTCGCTCTCCCCCATCAGGAACTCATCCACCGCGCGCGCTGCCTGGCGGCCTTCCCGGATCGCCCAGACCACCAGCGACTGTCCCCGGCGCATGTCGCCCGCAGCAAATACCTTGTCCACATTGGTGGCGTAGCCGCCCGTGAAATCGGTCGTTGCCTTGGCGTTGCCGCGTGCGTCCTTGTCCACGCCAAAGGCGTCGAGCACGCTGGCGACCGGGTTCACAAAGCCCATGGCGAGCAGCACCATGTCAGCAGGCCATTCCTTTTCGGTACCCTTGACCTCGGTCAACTTGCCGTCCTTGAACTCGACCTGCACGGTGGTCAGGCTCTTGACCTTGCCCTTGTCGCCGTTGAACGACTTGGTGGAGATGGCGAACTCGCGCACCGCTCCTTCCTCGTGGCTGGAGCTGGTGCGCAGCTTGATCGGCCAGTAGGGCCAGACCAGCGGCTTGTTTTCCTCTTCGGGCGGCATGGGCATCACCTCGAACTGGGTGACGCTCTTGGCACCGTGGCGGTTGCTGGTGCCCACGCAATCGCTGCCGGTGTCGCCGCCACCGATGACGATGACGTGCTTACCATCGGCACGCAGTTGGCCCTTGAGCTTGTCGCCCGCATTGATCTTGTTCTGCTGGGGCAGAAACTCCATCGCAAAGTGGATGCCGTCCAGCTCGCGGCCCGTCACGGGCAGGTCACGCGACTGCTCGGAGCCGCCGGTCAGCAGCACGGCGTCGAACTCAGCCTTGAGCTGCTCGGGCGAGACGGTTTCCTTGGCCCAGTTGGTGACCTTGCTGTCCTTGCCCAGGCCATCCTTGCCGGCCACCAGCACGCCGGTGCGGATGGTGACGCCTTCGGCCTCCAGCTGCTTGGCGCGGCGGTCGATATGGCTCTTGTCGAGCTTGAAGTCAGGAATGCCGTAACGCAGCAGGCCGCCGATGCGGTCGTTCTTTTCGAACAGGGTCACGTCGTGGCCCACGCGCGCCAGCTGCTGCGCCGCAGCCATGCCGGCCGGGCCGGAGCCAATCACTGCAATCTTCTTGCCGGTCTTGGCGCTGGCCGGGCGGGGCAGCACCCAGCCTTCTTCCCAGGCACGGTCGATGATGGCGTGCTCGATGGACTTGATGCCCACCGGGTCGTTGTTGATGTTGAGCACGCAGGCGGCTTCGCACGGCGCGGGGCAGATGCGGCCCGTGAACTCGGGGAAGTTGTTGGTCGAATCCAGCACGTGGAAGGCCGCTGCCCAATCCGCGCGGTACACCAGATCGTTGAAATCCGGAATGATGTTGTTGACCGGGCAGCCGTTGTTGCAGAACGGGGTGCCGCAGTCCATGCAACGGGCACCTTGTTGCTTGGCCTGCTGCGAGTTCAGGCCGACAACGAATTCCTTGTAATGCTTGACGCGTTCATCAACGGGCGCGTAGCCCTCGTCGATACGCGCAAACTCCATAAAGCCAGTGACTTTTCCCATGATCGGATCTCTTGCTTGGCTACTGCCTGCACCCTGTGGGCAGGCAGCAATCGTGGTCTATTAGGTCTTTTGAAAAAGGGTGGTGGACGTCAGCGGCTGCGCCATTGGTACAGCGCAGCCGTTGTGCATCACTTTGCCGCTGCGTCTGCACTCTTCTTGGCGGAGGTCTTGGCCTTGGTCAGCTGCGCCTTGGCTTCTGCCTTGGCATACATCTCGCCCAGCGCGCGCTTGTACTCGGTCGGGAAGACCTTGACGAACTTGGCGCGCGAAGCCTCCCAGTGGTCCAGCAGCTCGCGGGCCCGCTTGCTGCCCGTCCAGCGCAGGTGGTCGGCCAGCAGCTGCTTGAGCTGGGCTTCGTCGGTCTGTCCATGGTGCCACACGGCCTTGTCGATGGATGCCTCCTGCTCCGCCTGCGGCAGCACCTTGTCCAGCGCCACCATCGCGGTGTTGCAGCGGCTGGCAAACTGGCCGTCTTCGTCATAGACGTAGGCCACGCCGCCGCTCATGCCTGCTGCAAAGTTGCGGCCGGTCTTGCCCAGTACCAGCACGGTGCCCCCGGTCATGTATTCGCAGCCGTGGTCGCCCGTGCCTTCCACCACCGCCGTTGCGCCCGACAGGCGCACGGCAAAGCGCTCACCAGCCACGCCGCTGAAGAAGGCCTCACCCGTGGTTGCGCCGTACATCACGGTGTTGCCGACGATGATGTTCTGGTGCGCATCGCCACGGAAATCGAGGCTTGGGCGCACCACCACACGGCCGCCGGACAGGCCCTTGCCGGTGTAGTCGTTGGCATCGCCAATCAGGTACAGCGTGATGCCGTTGCAGAGGAAGGCGCCAAACGACTGGCCGCCAGTGCCTTCCACGCGGATGTGGATGGTGTCGTCCGGCAGGCCTTCTGCGTGCACCTTGGTGACCGCACCCGAGAGCATGGCGCCCACGGTGCGGTTGACGTTGCGCACGGTCTCCAGAATCTTCACGCGCTCGCCCTTGTCGATAGCAGGGCGCGATTTCTCGATCAGGATGTTGTCGAAGGCTTTCTCCAGGCCATGCTCCTGCTCTTGCGTGTGATAGAGCGGCACATCGGCGCCCACCTCGGCACGCGCCAGCAGGCGGCTGAAATCGAGGCCCTTGGCCTTCCAGTGGGTGATGCCGGCCTTCATGTCGAGCAGGTCGGCGCGGCCGATCAGGTCGTCGAACCTGGCGATGCCCAGTTGGGCCATGATCTGGCGCGCTTCTTCTGCAATGAAGAAGAAGAAGTTCACCACGTGCTCGGGCTTGCCGCTGAATTTCTTGCGCAGCTCGGGGTCTTGCGTGGCAACGCCCACCGGGCAGGTGTTGAGGTGGCACTTGCGCATCATGATGCAGCCTTCCACCACCAGGGGGGCCGTGGCAAAGCCGAATTCATCGGCGCCCAGCAGCGCGCCGATCACCACGTCGCGGCCGGTCTTCATCTGGCCATCTGCCTGCACACGGATGCGGCTGCGCAGGCCGTTGAGCACCAGGGTCTGCTGGGTTTCGGCCAGGCCGATTTCCCATGGCGAGCCCGCATGCTTGATGGAGGACCAGGGCGATGCGCCCGTGCCGCCATCGTGGCCGGCGATCACCACGTGGTCGGCCTTGCACTTGGCCACGCCTGCGGCAATCGTGCCCACGCCGACTTCGGACACCAGCTTGACGCTGATCGACGAGTGCGTGGCGACGTTCTTGAGGTCGTGAATGAGCTGCGCCAGGTCTTCGATCGAATAGATGTCGTGGTGCGGCGGGGGCGAGATCAGGCCCACGCCGGGCACCGAGTAGCGCTGCTTGCCGATGTATTCAGACACCTTGCCGCCAGGCAGCTGGCCGCCTTCTCCGGGCTTGGCGCCCTGGGCCATCTTGATCTGGATCTGGTCAGCCGACGCCAGGTACTCCGCCGTCACGCCAAAGCGGCCCGATGCCACCTGCTTGATCCTGGAGCGCAGGCTGTCGCCATCCTGCAGGACGTAGTCGGACTCGATCTGGTCCTTGCCGATGACCGACGCCAGGCTCTCGCCCTTCTTGATCGGGATGCCCTTCAACTCATTGCGGTAACGCGCAGGGTCTTCACCGCCTTCGCCGGTGTTGCTCTTGCCGCCGATGCGGTTCATCGCCACTGCCAGGGTCACATGGGCTTCGGTGCTGATCGAGCCCAGCGACATGGCGCCGGTGGCAAAGCGCTTGACGATCTCGGCCGCCGATTCGACCTGCTCGACCGGGATGGCCTTGGCAGGGTCGATCTTGAACTCGAACAGGCCGCGCAAGGTCATGTGGCGCTTGCTCTGGTCGTTGATGAGCTGCGCGTATTCCTTGTAGGTGTTGAAGCTGTTCGAGCGCGCCGAGTGCTGCAGCTTGGCAATCGCATCGGGGCTCCACATATGCTCTTCGCCACGGGCGCGCCAGGCGTATTCGCCGCCGGTATCCAGCATGGTGGCCAGCACCGGGTCATCGCCAAACGCGGCCTTGTGGCGGCGGATGGCCTCTTCGCCGATCTCGAACACGCCCAGGCCTTCCACGCGGCTGGAGGTGCCGGTGAAGTACTTGTCGATGGTTTCGCTGTTGATGCCGACGGCCTCGAACAGCTGCGCACCGCAGTAGGACATGTAGGTGGACACGCCCATCTTGGACATGATCTTGGACAGGCCCTTGCCGATGGCCTTGATGTAGTTGTAGATCGCCTTGTCGGCCGACAGGTCACCGGGCAGGTGCTTGTGGATCGAGGTGATGGTTTCCAGCGCCAGGTAGGGGTGCACGGCTTCGGCACCGTAGCCGGCCAGCACGCCGAAGTGGTGCACTTCGCGGGCGGTGCCGGTCTCCACCACCAGGCCGCAGGCCGTGCGCAGGCCTTCGCGGATCAGGTGCTGGTGGATGGCCGAGAGCGCCAGCAGTGCCTGAATGGCCACGCGGTTCTTGCTGACACCCTTGTCGCTGATGATCAGGATGTTGTGACCAGTCTTGATGGCGTCCACAGCCTGCGCGCACAGCGAGGCCAGGCGCGCTTCCACGCCTTCGCTGCCCCACTCGAGCGGGTAGGTGATGTCGAGCACCGCCGAATTGAACTTGCCGGCCGTGTGCTCGCGGATGTTGCGCAGCTTGACCATGTCGGCAAAATCGAGCACCGGCTGCGTCACTTCCAGACGCAGCGGCGGGTTGACCTGGTTGATGTCCAGCAGGTTGGGCTTGGGGCCGATGAAGGACACCAGGCTCATCACGATCGCTTCACGGATCGGGTCGATCGGCGGGTTGGTCACCTGCGCGAACATCTGGCGGAAGTAGTTGTACAGCGGCTTGTTCTTGTCCGACAGCACGGCCAGCGGGCTGTCGTTGCCCATGGAGCCGATGCCTTCCTCGCCGTTGGCAGCCATCGGGCTCATCAGGAACTTGATGTCTTCCTGCGTGTAGCCGAAGGCCTGCTGCAGATCCAGCAGCTCGGGCGAATCCTGCTCGTCGGCAATGGCACCGAACTCCTGCGAAGCCTGGGCCTGCTGGTCGATCTGCGACTCGCCAGCCACAGGGGTTTCCACATCATCGAGGCGGATGCGCAGATCTTCGATCCAGCGCATGTAAGGCTTGGCATTCGTCAGCGACGACTTGACTTCCTCGTCGTCGATCAGACGGCCTTGATCCAGATCGATCAGGAACATCTTGCCCGGTTGCAGGCGCCACTTCTTGATGATCTTGTGCTCGGGCACGGGCAGCACGCCCGATTCGGAACCCATGATGACGAAGTCGTCGTCGGTCACGCAGTAGCGCGCGGGGCGCAGGCCGTTGCGGTCCAGCGTGGCGCCAATCTGGCGGCCGTCGGTGAACACGATGGAGGCCGGACCGTCCCAGGGCTCGATCATCGAGGCGTGGTACTCGTAGAACGCGCGGCGGCGCTCGTCCATGGTGGTGTGCTGCTCCCAGGGCTCGGGGATCATCATCATCACCGCCTGCGCCAGCGGGTAACCCGCCATGGTCAGCAGCTCCAGGCAGTTGTCGAAGGTGGCGGTGTCGGACTGGTGCGCAAAGCTGATCGGGTAGAGCTTTTGCAGATCGTTGCCCAGCACGGGCGAGCTCATCACGCCTTCGCGGGCGCGCATCCAGTTGTAGTTGCCCTTGACGGTGTTGATTTCACCGTTGTGCGCCACATAGCGGTAAGGGTGGGCCAGTGGCCACTCGGGGAAGGTGTTGGTGGAGAAGCGCTGGTGCACCAGGCCCAGCGCCGAGACGCAGCGTTCGTCTTCCAGATCGCGGAAGTAGGTGCCCACCTGGTCGGCCAGCAGCAGGCCCTTGTAGATGACGGTGCGGCTGCTCATGCTGGGCACGTAGTACTCTTTGCTGTACTTGAGCTGCAGGTTCTGGATGGCGGCGCTGGCCGTCTTGCGGATCACGTACAGCTTGCGCTCCAGCGCGTCCTGCACGATCACATCGGCGCCACGGCCAATGAACACCTGACGGATGATCGGCTCTTTCTCGCGCACCGTGGGCGACATCGGCATGTCGCGGTTGACCGGCACATCGCGCCATCCCAGTAGCACCTGACCCTCGGCCTTGATCGCGCGCTCCAGCTCCTCTTCGCAGGCCAGGCGCGATGCGTGTTCCTTGGGCAAAAACACCATGCCCACGCCATATTCGCCAAAAGGCGGCAGGGTTACGCCCTGGGCGGCCATTTCATCGCGGTAGAGCGCATCCGGCAGCTGGATCAGAATACCCGCGCCGTCGCCCATCAGCTTGTCTGCACCCACTGCGCCGCGGTGGTCGAGGTTCTCGAGAATCTTGAGGGCCTGGGTCACGATGGCATGGCTCTTGTGGCCCTTGATGTGTGCCACAAAGCCAACGCCGCAGGCGTCGTGTTCCATTGTCGGGTCGTACAGACCCTGAGCTTGCATGTGCTCGCGTGCAGATGCCACCATGGCGCAATCCTTCAAATAATCTATCGCGGGAAGGCCAATGTAGAGCAGCAGACAATACCCGAGCAAGAACTTTATTTAGGGTCAGATACTAATTTATTTGATATTGAATTTTCAAAAATTAAATTGGGGACATATCAAATTCAATGAAAAAGATGTTGATTTATATGGATTTCATGAATTTATTCGACCTTGAGGGGCTGCAGGCGTGGTCGTCCTGCACTCTTTTTGTGCAGACGCCGCTCGGTCGTGGACTGGAGTTGCTGCACAAAGCCGTCCCCGCCCAGTGCCCAGCCGCCATTGACGGCCGCCTCCAGAGCCTTCGATTCCCGTTGCGACAAGCCTTGCGCCAGCAAGCGCGCGTATTCCGCCTCGCGCGCAAACGGGGTATTGCCCAAGGCCCAGAAGGCAGCGGGGTCGCGCAACCAGGGAATGTTTTTTGCACCTAAATGGTGCGCGCAGCTGGACCAAGGGTAATCTGCAGCCTGCACGGCCTGCCCTGCCCGCTGGGCACAGGTGTCAACGTAGATGATGCATTGCAACAACGGTGCCGTTGGCTCCACCACCGTGGAGCGATAGCGCCCCTCCCACAAGGTGCCGGTACGCGCATGCCGTGCGTTGAAGTAGCGCACATAGGCCCGGCCCAGCGCCTGCATGAGCTGCGGCAGGCCTTGCTCGGTCTGCGGGGTGACGAGCAGTTGAAAATGATCGGGCATCAGCACAAAGGCATGCACCGCCACCAGATGCGTCTGCGCCAGTTGCTGCAGCAGATCGACAAAGGTCTGGTAATCGTCCGCGTCCACAAACACCGTTTGCCGGTTGTTGCCCCGGTGCAGCACATGGTGCGGCAGGTTGGGGATGGTGAGACGGGGAAGGCGGGCCATGGGGGTCAATCAGTGCGTGGTCGATGCGGAATCTGGCATGGGGATTATCCGTGCCTGCGCCCGGCGGTGCAAAAACAACCCACCGCGCCACTTCGCGCCTCCAATCAGCCAGCAGCTACCAGCTGGTGACGCCCAGCACCAGCAGCAGTGCAAGGCAGGTGCCCGCCAGCCCCAGTGCCAGCAGACGCGGGCCGTGCAGCTTGGTCCACAGCAGAAACCCGGTGAGCGACAAGGCGATCAGCGCGCCTGCGAGGGTGTCGGTCAGCAAAATCCAGGCCACGCTGGCGCCCGCGCCGGTGTGCAGCCGTACCAGCTTGCCCAGAAAATTCGGATCGGTGCGCTCCACGCTGACGGAGCGGTTGCCGACCCAGTACTCTGCATTGACCACGGCGCGCGGCGTGTTGAACGCGATCTGCCAATGCTCTGGCTGCGTGGCCCCGGGCCAGGGCGCGGGACCTGCGGGCTCCACCTTCTTGCGGTGCGGCTCGCGGTTGAGCGCCATCGATTGCTTCAGGTACGCCGCCAGTTCATCAACCGTGGCGGGCGGCGGAGACGGCAGCTCCAGCTGCCATTGGGTTTTGGCATAGCTGGTTCCCGGCACCTTCATGGTGGCGCGGTGGTTCAGGAAAAAGCCGGTCAGCCCAAACAGCAGGCCCATCACTGCGCCCCACACCCCCAACCATGCGTGGGTGCGGCGCAGCCATTTCAGCACCGCTGGGCGGTGCCAGCGCCGCGGCACAAAGAGGTGGCCGCCCGCTGGCTGCGGGCGCTTGCCAGGCTGCGATGAAGCTTGCTGAAAATCAAGGCGCGCGCTGTGCTGCGCATCGCCGCTTGCGGGGGATGTCATGGAATGCAGATGGTTCAGAAACGGTAGCGTGCAACCAGCTGCACCGAGCGCGGCGCGCCGGGCAGGTTGAGGTTGGGGCTGGAGCCGTGGCCAGCCACGGTGTAGCGGCGATCAAAGATATTGTTCAGCTTCAACTGCAGATCCACGCCGTTCATGCGGTAGTACCCCATGGCGTCCACCGTGGTGTAGCCCGGCAAGGTGACGGTATTGCCCGGGTTGGCAAAGCGCGCACCCACATAGTTCACGCCGCCGCCAATGCCAAAACCGTTGCCTAGCGCCTTGGTCAGCCAGATGTTGGCGCTGTGCCGTGGCGTGAGCGTGGGCCGCTTGCCTTCCACGGGCTGGCCCGCATCCTTGGCGGGCGACGAGGTCATTTCGCCCATCAGGTAGGCGTAGCCCGACCAGATCTGCAAGCCATAGGGCAGGTTGCCCGCCAGGCTCAACTCCAGCCCATTCGTGCGTTGCACGCCCAGCGGAACCACCTTGTTCGTTACCGCATCCACGCTTTTGATATTGGTGCGCTCCACCTGAAACAGCGCGGCGGTCGCCGTTGCCTTGCCATCCAGCACATCCCACTTCACACCCACCTCCTTGCTGGTGGTCATCTCGGGCGCCAACTGCGCGTTGCTGGCGGCCAGCGCAAAGGTCTCACCAGACGGCTGGAACGACTTGCTGTATGAGGCGTAGTACGACAGCGTGGCGCTGGGCTGGTACACCACGCCTACACGCGGGCTCCAGGCCACATCGGTGCGCGCCAGATCGGCGTTGGCCGGCAGCAGGTCGTCGGTTTCCTGGCGGAAGCGGTCGTACCGCACGCCCGCCAGCAGCTTCCACTGCGGCGCCAGGCTCACCAGGTCTTGCACGTAGGCGCTGGCCACATTGAACACGCTGTCGTTGTTGGCGCCAGGTGCTGCCGTCAACTGCAGCGGCACCACGGGCAGCACCGGCTTGAACAGGTCGATGGTGCCCGGCACCGCCTGGCTGATGTTGAGCAGCGCCTTCTTCTGCCGCCCCAGTTCCAGCCCGTACAGCATCTGGTGCTGCATGCCCGCCAGCTGCAGCTTCTGCGTGAGCTCCGTCTGGTTGAAAAAGCCGTGCTCGCCCCGCTCCACATGGCCCCGGGTCAGGGTTGCGGTTTGGGCGGCCTCGTTCACCGAGCCCACCAGCGTGTTGCTGCGGTCCAGCGAATAATCGTAGTAGCGCAGCGCATTGCGCAGGCTCAGGCTGTCGTTGAACCGGTGGTTGAAGGTGGCGGAGAACGAGCTGACCTCGCTGGTGCTCACATCCGCCTGCCGCGCATTGGCTGCGCCATAGTAGGTGCCCGGCGACACATTCACGGGCCGGCCCTGGTAGGCAGGAACGCCGAAGTCGGTGATGCGGCTGTCCTTGAGGTAATCGGCCTGCAGCAGCAGGTTCGTGTCGGCGCTGAATTTGAACAGCACCGAGCCTGCCAGCGCCTTGCGGTCGAGAAACTGCGGATCACGGTAGCTATCGGCGCGCTCCAGTGCACCCGTCAGGCGGTACGACACCACGCTGTCCGCAGGAGCGCGCGCAATGTCGAACTCACCTCGGCGTTGCTTCCAGCTGCCCAGGGTCAGGCCCACTTCGTTCAGGTTGGCGCCCGGCTTTTTGGTGATGCGGTTGATGAGCCCCCCCGATGATCCGCGCCCATACAGCACCGATGCCGGGCCCTTGAGCACTTCCACCTGCTCGATGTTCGACAGATCCCGAAAGTACAGCGCGTCATCGCGCATCCCATCGACAAACTGGTCTGCAATCGCCGAAAAGCCCCGGATCGTGACCTGGTCGCGCTGCCCGTCGCCGTGCGACATGCCGATGCCGGGCACGGCCTTGAGCACATCCTGCATGGATTGCGCTGCCTGGTCGCGCATCAGGGTCTGCGGCACCACGTTCACGGTCTGCGGAATATCACGCAAAGGCGCTTCGATCTTGGTGGCGCTGGTGGCGGTGACTGCGTCGTAACGCGCTTCGGCTTCTGCGCTGCCCTGCACGCGCACCTCTTCGAGCGTGGCTTCGGCAGCGGGCGCTGTGGACAAAGCAGGTGCAACAGGTGCAGGAGGTGCCGACTGTGCCTGCACGCAAGTGGAAAACAGGGCCGCAGCTGTTGCAGCCCAAGGTTTGAGGGGATGAGCCATTTCGATTCCTGTTATGGGTTGGCACGAATCTGGTCTGGCTGCAGGGGGCGGGAAGCCCGGCTTGTCTTGCTACTACCGAGAAAGCCCGCACATATTAATAAGAAATGATTCCCATTTGTGAATAACTACTGAATTTGTGTGAATCCGGCCATAGCAAGCCTCAAGACGATGTACCTGTGAAACCGCCTGAAAGTGGCGCCATCGCCCACCACCCATTAGGATGCCCATGACATAGAAACACCGCTGGAGACCCGATGCACCCTTGGATACGCGCATTCGCATTCACCACCTCGATCATTGGCGCCACCGCAGCCTGGGCCGCGCGTGACTTCACACCGCAAGCAGGCACCTGGGTGGTGAGCAGCGAGGTAGACGGCAAACCCGGACGCGGCCTGGCCATTGACGTGCAAGGCAACACCTTTTTCATGCAGGTGTTCGGCTATGAAAAGAATGGCAACGCCACGTTCTATACGGCCACAGGCCTATTGGATGGCACCACGGTAACCGCACCACTGATTCGCTACAAGGGAGGCCGCAGCTTTGGCAGCGAGGCGCGCGATGCGGAGCAAGACAGTTCACCTGGCGATGTCACCGTGTCGTTCAGCAACGGGCTCCAAGGGACGGTGCAGTTTCCCGGCGAAGCCCCGGCGGCGATAGAGCGCTTTCTGGTGAAGGATTTCACGCCCAGCGTCAGCAATCTGCTGGCACAGATCGGGGACCGAGGCATGCATCTTCTGGTTCTGGATGACGCGATGCAATGGACGCAATACTACTGGGCCATGCTGACACGCAACGCACAAGGCCAGACGGAAATCGCCCTGACCGGGCCTACTGACCGCACGGCCCAAACCCTGCCCTGCACCCTGGATTTTGATCTTGCGCAGTTTCAGTGCAATGCCGCCAGCGCAGCCAGCGGTGGTGTCAAAAGCCTGCGCTTGCGGCTGGCAGCGGGTCAGGTTTCCGGCGCCATCACCATGTCGAATACCCCCGAACATCCGCTGCCAGTCATGGGGCAGATCAGGTCTGCATACGACATGAATGCTGTTGTCAATGGAGGCCGAGCATGGGTACAGCAGAACTACTGGGAATTCACTGCGCCAGGCGCCACGATCACAGGGATTCCCCGTGCGTATTTCCATCAGTTGATGCCGGTGAATGGCACCTGGATTGTGACGGATGAGCTGACCGGCAAGCCCGGGCGCGGCCTGGCACTGGATGTGCAGAACAGCACGATGGTGCTGCAGGTCTTCAACTATGGCGCCGACGGCCACCCCACCTTTCATATGGGCAGTGGCACCTACACCAGTGCGGGGGCCAATACCCTCGCATCGCGTGCAGACCTGAGCTTGGACCGCTATGCCGGAGGGCGCAGCCTGGGTGGACCGCCTCAATCTGCGCATTGGCAAGACAGTGCAGGCGTGGTGACCGTAGAGTTCTCTTTGAAGGAGACAACGCCCGTCAGGCATTTTTCACAGCGCGGCACGGTGACCTTTCCCGGAGAAACGCCCCGCGCCATACAGCGCCTGCAACTGGATGCTCCTCCAGCCTTGGCGGACCGCCTGTTTGGCGAATGGTACGACCCCATACAGGCAACGCACATCGTGTTCAACCAGGAAGAGAATGGGTTGGTGAAGTCTGCCGATGGGTCGCTGGCCTGCGAGTATGGCTCCACCGAGCGACCCACTTGGGTGCGATGCAAGCACGTAGATAGCCGGATCATTGTTTTTCCATTGCCGCTCCTGAACCAGGGCAGCACGTGGATCCAGATTCGTGACCGGTTTGGCAATCTGCAAGGCCTCGGCAAGATGGGTCAATGATCCATAGCATGCTTTGCTATTATTTTTGATAGTGCAGCGCTTTGCTGTTGTGCGCAAGCGGCTGCTTTCACCCCACCCCCCCGCCCAGCACAATCAGCGCCGCACCGCTCCGGCCCGCGTCGCACCGGACCCTGCCCGGTAGCCCAGCAGCGCCGACATCCGCCCAGCCGCCTGCAGCAGCTGTGGCAGCAGCGCCTGGCGCATGATCTCGGGCGTGGTGCGGTTGGCCTGACCGCTGATGTTCATGGCGGCAACCACCTTGCCTGCGGCATTGCGGATGGGGGCCGCGACCGAGGTCAGGCCCTCCTCCAGCTCCTGGTTCAGCAGGCACCAGCCTTGCGCGCGCACCAGGGAAATCTGCGCCAGCAGCGCGTCGTCGTCCTGCACGGTAAAGCGCGTGAACAGGTTGCGGTCGCGTGTTTCAAGCAAATGCTGCAGCTCGTGCACGGGCAACTCGGCCAGCAGCACGCGTCCCAGCGACGTCCAGAACGCAGGCAGGCGCGAGCCGATTCCCAGGTTGGTGCTCATGATCTTGTGGGTGTGCACGCGCATCACATACACCACGTCCTGCCCGTCCTGCACGGCAATGGAGCAGGACTCGTGCACCTGCTCCACCAGCGCATCCATCACCGGCTGGGCGCTGTGCCACACCGGCATGGATGTCAGGTAGGCAAAGCCGAGATCGAGGATTTTCGGCGTCAGCTCGAATGCCCGGCCTTCCATGCGCACGTAGCCCAGGGTGTGCAGCGTCAGCAGAATGCGCCGGGCGCCCGCGCGGGTCAGCCCCGTGGCGTCCGCCACTTCGGTGAGTGTCTGGCGCGGCGCGGCAGCACCAAAGCTACGGATCACGTCCAGCCCGCGCGCAAAGGATTGCACATAGCTGTCGCTGGGGCGAAGGGTCTGGTTGTCATCTTTCATAGCGATCTCTGCGGCAAGCGCAACATGGCAGCAAGGTGGCGCGCAGCCATCGCTGCAAAACTGCAAAAGTCAGTCACCAAGGCGTCGATGGCGGCATAACAGCAAGCCTATAATTCTTTTATCGAACTATTGTTCTATATACGAACATTTTGGTCAATCCCCCACAAGACGGCAAATGTCACCCAGGCACCAGCGTCGCCATCGTGCCTGATGCACTTCTGTGGTCACATGGGGCCATGCGCTGCCGAACCGAATGGCAGCACGGGTTTCTACAGACAGGAGACAGCGAATGATCAACAAGATTTCGGACTCGGTGGCCGAATCGCTCAGCAAGATTCAGGACGGCTCGACAGTGCTGATCGGCGGTTTTGGCACGGCCGGCATTCCCTCGGTGCTGATCGATGGGCTGATCGCCCAGGGCGCACGCGGGCTGACCGTGGTAAACAACAACGCGGGCAATGGCGACACGGGCCTGGCAGCCCTGCTCAAGACGGGCGCCGTGCGCAAGATCATCTGCAGCTTTCCGCGCCAGGTAGACAGCTACGTGTTTGACGAGTTGTACCGCAGCGGCAAGATCGAACTGGAAGTGGTGCCCCAAGGTAATCTGGCCGAGCGCATGCGCGCAGCAGGCGCCGGCATTGGCGCCTTTTTCTGCCCCACGGCCTACGGCACCGAACTGGCTGCGGGCAAGGAAACGCGCGAGATCAATGGCAGGCACTACGTGCTCGAATACCCCATCTACGGCGATGTGGCCCTCATCAAGGCCGAGCAAGGCGACCGCTGGGGCAACCTCACCTACCGCAAATCGGCGCGCAATTTCGGCCCGGTGATGGCGGCAGCGGCCAAATACACCGTGGCCACCGTGCACGAGATTGTGGAGCTGGGCACGCTGGACCCGGAAGCCGTCGTCACCCCTGGCATCTATGTCAACCAGGTAATCAAGATCGACCGCGTGGCCACACAGGCCGTCGGCATCAAACAGGCTGCCTGATCGGCCGCAGCGCAGGAGATAACACCATGAGCAGCTACCAGAAACGCACCAAGGACGAGCTGGCCGCACGTGTGGCACAAGATATTCATGACGGTGCCTACGTCAACCTCGGCATCGGGCAGCCGACCGCTGTTGCCAACCACATCCCCAAAGACCGCGAAGTGATTCTGCAGTCGGAAAACGGCATCCTCGGCATGGGGCCCGCCCCAGCGTCTGGCGAAGAAGACTACGACCTGACCAATGCCGGCAAGCAGCCCGTGACGCTGCTGGCGGGCGGCTGCTACTTTCACCATGCCGACAGCTTTGCGATGATGCGCGGCGGCCACCTCGACATCTGCGTGCTGGGGGCCTTTCAGGTGGCCGAGAACGGCGATCTGGCCAACTGGAGCACCGGCGAGCCCGGCGCCATTCCTGCCGTGGGCGGCGCGATGGATCTGGCCATTGGTGCCAAGCAGACCTGGGTGATGATGGATCTGCTGACCAAGAAGGGCGAGAGCAAGATCGTCAAGCAATGCAGCTACCCGCTCACCGGCATCGGCTGCGTCAAGCGCATCTACACCGATGTGGCAACGATCGAAGTCACGCCCCAGGGCCTCAAGCTCATCGACACCGTGCCCGGGCTGGACAAGCCTGCGCTGGAAGAGATGATCGGCCTGCGCCTGCTCTAATCCCTTTTCATTGACACACATTCAGGAGACCACCATGACCGACGCATTCATCTGCGATGCCATCCGCACCCCTTTTGGCCGCTATGGCGGCGCGCTCTCCGGCGTGCGCACCGATGACCTGGGCGCAGTGCCCATCAAGGCGCTGATGGAGCGCAACCCCGGCGTGGACTGGAAGGCAGTGACCGACGTGATCTACGGCTGCGCCAACCAGGCCGGTGAAGACAACCGCAACGTGGCCCATATGTCGAGCCTGCTGGCAGGCCTGCCTGTGGATGTGCCCGGCGCCACCATCAACCGCCTCTGCGGCTCGGGGCTGGATGCCATCGGCACCGCTGCCCGCGCCATCAAGGCGGGTGAGGCGCGCCTGATGATTGCAGGCGGTGTCGAATCGATGAGCCGCGCACCGTTTGTGATGCCCAAGGCGGAATCAGCCTTCAGCCGCAGCAATGCGGTGTATGACACCACCATCGGCTGGCGCTTCATCAACAAGCAGATGAAGGCGCAGTACGGCGTGGACTCCATGCCCGAGACGGCAGAGAACGTCGCGGATGACTTCAAGATCGAACGTGAAGCGCAAGACCGCATGGCGCTTGCATCACAGCAAAAAGCCGCCGCCGCCATTGCCGCAGGCTACCTGGCCCAGGAAATCGTGAACGTCGTCCTCCCGCAGAAGAAGGGCGACCCCATCGTTGTGAGCCAGGACGAGCACCCCCGCGCCACCACGATCGAAGCGCTGGCCAAGCTCAAAGGCGTGGTGCGCGAGTGCGGCACGGTAACAGCGGGCAATGCATCGGGTGTGAATGACGGCGCCTGCGCCCTGCTGCTGGCCAACGCCGAAGCCGCCAAGCAATACGGGCTGACCCCCAGGGCACGCGTGGTGGGCATGGCCACTGCGGGTGTGGCGCCGCGCATCATGGGTTTTGGCCCGGCGCCTGCGGTGCGCAAGGTGCTACAGCTCACGGGCCTGACCTTGGACCAGATGGACGTGATCGAACTGAACGAAGCCTTTGCCGCGCAAGGCCTGGCCGTGCTGCGCGATCTGGGTCTGGCCGATGACGACAAGCGCGTCAACCAATGGGGCGGCGCGATTGCCCTGGGCCACCCGCTGGGCGCATCGGGCGCGCGCCTGGCGACCACGGCAGTCAACCAGTTACACACGCTGGGCGGCCGCTACGCGCTGTGCACCATGTGCATTGGCGTGGGCCAGGGCATTGCGGTGATTCTGGAAAAGGTCTGAAAACCTTTCCCCGGCGCACACCAGCACCTACCCAAAGACGGCCGAAAGGCCGTCTTTCATTGAAATAATTCAACAAAAAGAAGTTCCAGCGCCCTACCATCAAACGCCAAAAGCTATCAAATAAATAGCAATTTACATGCTTGGGATGGCACGTGGCAGTGAAGCCCCCATTGCGTTTACGGTGCAAGCCCGTTCTGCACCAGTGTCTGCGCCATCGCCTGCTGCAACCAGGCATGTACCCCGGCAGTGCGCGCATCCTCCAGCCCGCGCGCATGGATCAGCACATAGCCGGAGCCATCTGCGCGCCAGCCCAGCGGGGCCACCAGGCTACCTGCCTGCACGGCGGCATCGGCCATGTACACCGACGCCATGGCCACGCCCAGGCCACTGATGGCGGCCTGCAGGCACAGATAGAAATGCTCCAGCACCATGCGTTGCGGCAGGTCTGCCGGGCGGTTGCCCGCCGGGCTGCCAGCCCACCAGTTGGCCCATGCCTGCGGGCGCGTGGAGGAATGCAGGGCCACGCGTGCGGCAGAAGGCTTTGCACCCGCCGAATCAGGCGATAACCAATGTTGTGCAAGCGCTGGCTGGGCCACCGGCCCCATGTATTCCGGTGCCACGGCATGCACCTGCCAATGCGGCTGCAGCGCAAAATCGTTGCGGCGCAGGGCGAGGTCGATGCCATCCCGCTCAAAATCCACCGCACCACCGCCCGCCACCAGGTGCAACTGCACGCCAGCGCACTCCGCCTGCAACTGCGGCAAACGGGGAATGAGCCAATGCATGGCCAAGGTTGGTTCGCACGACAGCACCAGCGGGCGCGTAGGTGCAGGCGCGCGCACGGCATCCACAGCCTGTGCCAGCGTCTGCAGCGCGTGCGTGCATGCCTGGTGCAGTTGCTGGCCTGCAGCGGTGAGGTGTACGCCCCGGTTGCGCCGCTCGAACAAGGCCACGCCCAGCACCTCTTCCAATTGCCGCAACTGCTTGCTGACGGCACCTTGCGTCACGTGCAAGGCGTCTGCCGCCCGCACCACAGACCCCGTGCGCGCCACTGCCTCAAAGGCCTGCAGGCTTTTCAATGGGGGAAGGCGCTCCGAATTCATTGAGTTTTTCTCATATTTCTTGCAGAGAATAAATCGATATTCTTTCTTTTATACCTCTTTCACAATGCGCCTCATCATTGAATTGAAGGAATGTATATGGAATGGCTCGCAGTGATCAGCATCACCATTTTGGCAGTCATCAGCCCCGGGCCCGATTTTGCGATGGTGACGCGCTGCAGCCTGCTGTATGGCAAGCGGATCGGCATGCTGGTGGCCTGGGGCATTGCCCTGGGGGTGCAGGTGCATGTGTGCTACAGCATGTTGGGCGTGGCATGGCTGATGCAGCATTCACCCGCGTGGTTCACGGCCTTCAAGCTGGTGGGCGCCGCCTACCTGGTTTGGGTGGGTTGGCAGACCTTGCATAGCACTGCCCTGCCCGCAGCAGCGGATGGGCCTGAAGGCAACCACAGCCCGGCGCAGACCAGTACCATCGGCCCCTGGGCGGCAGTGCGCGCCGGCTTTTTCACCAATGCGCTGAACCCCAAGACCACCTTGTTTGTGGTGAGCGTTTTCTCGCAGGTGGTTCAGCCCGGCGCGCCGTCATGGGTGCTGGTGAGCTACGGCTTGTTCATCTCTGTAGCGCATGGCGCGTGGTTCACGGCGGTGGCCTGTGTGCTGGCAACCCCAGCGATCCGCAATCGCGTGCTACAAAAAGCGCAATGGCTCAACCGGGGCATTGGCGCCGTATTGATGGCCATGGGCATCGCACTGGCCCTGGCGCGCTGATATGTTGGCAAAAAGAGCTTTCTGCACAATAGTGGCATGCACAAGAAGCTCTTGTTTTGATAGCAAATAAGGCTATGCCTGCTGGATATCTGCAGCAGCTGGCAAAGGGTAGCGGTGCTGGAGCGAGGCATCGAGGCCAAACTCGGCAAGCAACTGCTGCAGCCGCTCGGCCGCACTGCGCTTTCTCTGGCCGGTGTAGCGCGCCAGAATCAACTCGTTCTTCATACTGTGCTCCCAACCCACCAGCTCCGTCACCGTCACCTGGTAGCCCTGGCTTTCCAGGTAGAGGCAGCGCAGCACATTGGTGATTTGGCTGCCTATCTCGCGCGTGTGAATGGGGTGGCGCCACAGTTCGGCCAACGGCGTGCGCGACAACTGCAACGCCTTGTTCTGGCGCAGGCAGGACGCCACTTCGGCCTGGCAGCAGGGCACCAGCACCATGGCCCGGGCCTTTTTCTCCAGGCCGAAGGCGATGGCATCGTCGGTGGCAGTATCGCAGGCATGCAGGGCGGTCACGATGTCGAAGCGCTCGGGCATGGCGTCGGCACGGGTGGAATCGGCCACCGACATGTTCAGAAACGCCATGCGCTCGAAACCCAGGTCGGCGGCCAGCTGTTGCGATGCCTCCACCAGGGGCGCGCGCGTTTCGATGCCATAAATGCGCCCTCGGCCCAATTGCCTGAAGAACAGGTCGTACAGGATGAAACCCAGGTACGACTTGCCCGCACCATGGTCGGCGAGGCTCACGGCGTGCTCGTTCTGCGACAGCTCGGCCAGCAGGGGTTCGATGAACTGGTAGAGGTGGTAGACCTGCTTGAGCTTGCGGCGCGAATCCTGGTTCATCTTGCCGTCGCGCGTGAGGATGTGCAGCGCCTTGAGCAGCTCGATCGACTGCCCGGGCTTGAGACCCAGTTGCTCGGCAATGTCCTGCATCACAGGCTGCTTTTTGCCAGCGGTATTCACGTCACGCTGGGGCTTGGTCTTTGTCATCAATCGGCTTTCTGGTCGTCGGCATGGTCTGCTGCGGCATTTTTTTGCGATTCCTTGTGAGGGAAGGGACAGCGCGCACCCACGCCCAGATCCAGCCAGCCTTCCAGGCCCAGTTGATCGAGCGTGTCCATGTTCTTTTCGTAGATCGACTCCGCTTCGGGAAACACTTCGACGGCCTTGTCGATGCTGTCTTCGCGCAGCAGGTGCAAGGTGGGATACGGCGAGCGGTTGGTGCAGTTGGTCACATCGTCCACGTCCGTCCCCTCGAACTGGTAGAGCGGATGGAATGACGCCACCTGCAGAATGCCGCCCAGATCCAGCTCGTCGATCATGTCGTCCGCCAACTCCAGGAACTCGTTGAAATCCAGGAAATCGTGCAGCGCATACGGCAGGATCAGCAAGGTGGTATCGCGCCTTTCAGGGTTGGCCTCGGCCAGCGCCTCCAGTTCGCGGTGCAGCGCCTGGGCCACGCCCTCCACATCGTCGGCGTCGCTGACGGTGTAATGGATCTGCCCTTTGACATGCACGCCCTTGGCAAACGGGCACAGGTTGAGGCCGATCACCGCCTTCTCCAGCCAGTTCACGGTGTCGGCAATCACGACTTCGTGCATGGATGTGCCTTGCGCAGGCGTCGCGTGGTCATCGGTCATGGCGGGCTTTCTAGTGGGTATTGTGTAGGTATTCGCAGACGGCACAAACAGGCGGTGCACAGCGGCGTTGACAGCCTGCAGGGCTTACAGGAGCGTGTCTACGCTCCCAGGGCTGCAGGGCAAGGCGGAATTGGGCACATTGTAGCGATTACGCCTTTCTCGCCCATGGCAGTGGAGCAATCGCTCGCTTGCGCAGCGGCGCCCAAGAGGCTCCGAGCCTGCACGATGGACGGCTATCCGCCCGTTGCAAGCGCGTGCCTACCCCGTCAAAACCGCTATTCGGTCAACAGCTGCTTGCCGGTCAAGCGCTCATGCTCACGCAGGGCATAGCGGTCTGTCATGCCAGCGATGAAATCGGCCACCACGCGCGCGCAGTGGGCCTGCTCCAGGCCCTGGGCCCGCGCGGCATAGCG
Source organism: Comamonas odontotermitis (assembly GCF_040396735.1). Taxonomy (GTDB): domain Bacteria; phylum Pseudomonadota; class Gammaproteobacteria; order Burkholderiales; family Burkholderiaceae_C; genus Comamonas; species Comamonas odontotermitis_C. Next base: position 549,134 of record NZ_JBEBNZ010000001.1, on the reverse strand, counting down.
CGGCTTCATCTCCTGGGGCCGGGCCAGGTAGATATCAAACAGCTCGCGCACCACGATCTTGGCGCGGCTGGTGGTATCCACCACCTGGGGATGGCGGTAGAGGTTTTGAAACAGAAAGCGCTTGAGCGCTGCAGATTCCGCGCGCATGGCATCGCTGAAGCCAACGAGTGGCGGCAGCGCCCGCACCGCATCGGCGCTTGCGGGCTGCGCAGCCTGCAAAGCAGCGCCGGTGTTGCGGATTACGTCGTATACCTGTTCGCTGAGCATGCGGCGAATGGCCTCGTACAGCCAGCGGCGCTGCCAGCTGCTCTCCTGCAGTTGCGGATGTTCGCGCACCGCTTCGTCCGCATAGCGTGCAAACAGCGGAATCTCCATCAGTTGCTCAACGGTAATGAGGCCTGATCGCACGCCATCATCCACGTCATGGGCGTTGTAGGTGATCTCGTCGGCGAGGTTGGCCAGCTGCGCCTCCAGCGCGGGCTGCCCGCCCACCAGAAAGCGGTGGCCTACGCCACCGGGCTCCCGCGCCTCCAGCTTGCGGGCATTGGCGGCAGAGCAGTGCTTCAAGATGCCCTCGCGCGTTTCAAAACACAGATTGAGGCCGCTGTAGCCGGGGTAGCGCTCTTCCAGATCGTCCACCACGCGCAGGCTCTGCAGGTTGTGCTCAAAACCGCCAAAGCCAGCCATGCAGGCGTTGAGGGCATCCTGCCCGGCATGGCCAAACGGCGTGTGTCCCAGGTCGTGTGCCAGGCAAATGGCTTCGGTCAGGTCTTCGTTGATGCGCAGTGCGCGTGCAATGGAGCGGCCCAGCTGAGCCACCTCGATCGAATGGGTCAGCCTTGTCCGAAACAGGTCGCCTTCGTGGTTCAGGAACACCTGGGTCTTGTAGACCAGGCGGCGAAAAGCAGAGGAATGCACGATGCGGTCGCGGTCGCGCTGAAACTCGCTGCGCGTGGGCGCGGCATCCTGCGCATGGATGCGGCCCTTGCTGAGGTGCGAATAACAGGCATACGGCGCAAGCCCGGCCTCGGTCCATACAGTAGATGAATCTACGGCCTGCATGCTGCCCTTTCCATCAATCTCGGGATGCCATCAATTGCGAGAGAAAGCCGCATACCGCATCACCGCTGGCAGCTGTCTTGCAGAAAGACACCGTCATGCCGCGCAGCAGGTATCGATGACTTCACGCACCAGCGCATCAGGCGCCTCGCGCACCACGGCTTTGCCGGGGCCATCAATCAACACAAAGCGGATGGCGCCCGCCTGCGATTTTTTGTCCAGACGCATCAGTTGCAGGTAGCGGCCTGCGTTGTCCTGCGCATCGAGAATGGCGCCCTGCACAGGCAAACCAGCCCTCTCGATCAAGGCCCGCAGGCGCTGGACAAAAGCGGAATCCACCAGGCCAAGGCGCTGCGACAGCTCTGCGGCCATCACCATGCCGGCGCCCACGCCTTCGCCATGCAGCCACACGCCATAGCCCATGCCAGCTTCGATGGCATGGCCAAAAGTATGGCCAAAGTTCAGAATGGCGCGCAGATCGGCTTCCTTTTCGTCCTTGGAGACGACATCGGCCTTGATCTCGCAACTGCGGCGCACGGCATGAGCCAGGGCTTGCTTGTCGCGCGCCATCAACGCATCCATGTTCGCTTCCAGCCAATCCATGAAGGCCATGTCGGCAATCGGCCCGTACTTGATCACTTCTGCCAGCCCAGCGCTCAGCTCACGCGCAGGCAAGGTATCGAGCGAATCGAGATCGCACACCACCATTTGGGGCTGGTAGAACGCGCCAACCATGTTCTTGCCCTGTGGATGGTTGATGCCGGTCTTGCCCCCCACCGACGAATCCACCTGGGACAGCAACGTGGTTGGAACCTGCACAAAAGGCACACCACGCATGAAGCTGGCGGCGGCAAAGCCCGTCATGTCTCCCACCACGCCCCCGCCAAGTGCAAACAGCACCGTCTTGCGATCGGCGCCGCTTTGCAGCAAGGCATCGAATATGGTTTGCAGGGTGTGCCAGTTCTTGTGCGCTTCACCATCGGGCAGTTGCAGCACCTGCACCTGTGGATAGCGGCCCGAGAGCGCGCGCTGCAGCCGCTCGGCATACAGCGGTGCCACGGTTTCATTGCTGACAATCAACGCCAGAGCCGCCTTGGGACAGGCCGCAAAGGTGTCTACCAACGACATGGCTCCACCAGCAATCACGATGGGATAGGAACGATCACCCAGATCGATATGGACAGTTTCGGTCACGGTTGCGGGAACTAATGGTGAATGTCGGAGAAATATCCAGGCCCTACCTGTTTAGCGGTTTGAACTGGTTTGAAATTGGGTTGCCGTGCTTGGCGTTCAGTTGTACTTCTCCATACAGGGATCATGTCAGCTCTCAGGGTGGACCACGCCACCCAGCCAATCGCTGCTTCACCATGACACATGGGTCCGACAACTCGATCAATACAAACGCGCGACAAAACAAAGCAACAACGCGCCAAGGAGATATCAGCCATTCTGAACCAAGTGCACCAAGTCATGGCCTCACCCTACTGCATTATGACTGCGAGCCCGGAATAGCCACAGGTACCACCCCCGCCAACTCAGCCTGCATCGTCACTTTACGCACCACCTGCGCGGTCGAGCAGCGCACGGTGTCAATGACGAAATGCGCTGTCTCCTCATACAAAGGCGCGCGCACCGCCAACAAATCTCGCAAGCGCTTGAGCGGATCTTCACCCTGCAGCAACGGCCTGCTGGTGTCATTTCGCAAGCGGCGGGCAATGTCTTCAGGGCTGGATTGCAAATAGAAAACGGTGGTGTTCTCGTGCAACACCTCCCGATTCTCAGCCCGCAGCACCGCCCCGCCCCCCGTTGACAACACACAGGCTGTCGGTCCACGCGCAAGCTCGGCAAGAACTTCCGCTTCCGCATCCCTGAAAGCCTGCTCGCCATGCGCTGCGAAAAAATCCTTGATGGAGCAGCCCAGGCGGCGCTCCAACACAAGATCTGAATCCACAAACTCTACGCCCCAATGACGGGCAAGTTGTCGGCCAATCGTCGACTTCCCGCTACCCGGCAATCCAATAAAACACACGGAAAGCACCATCATCCAGCCTCGCAACACCAATAACACATCATAAACGAGCCCAAACAGGCATAAAAAAACCTCCGGGTGTACCGGAGGTTTTGAGGCTATGCGCGTAGGTTAGGGCTTCTCAACTTTGCAGGACTCGGCCGAATCAGTGATGGTCACCCTCACTTCGCGGCTCACCGAACTGGTCGCATTCTTCGCAGTTACCTGGAAGTTGTATTCGCCGACTTCAGTGCAGGTCAGCAGCTTGCCCGACGAAATGACGCCAGTGGGACTCACAGTCAACCAGCTTGGTCCACCAGTAATAGACCACGTCACATTGTCGCCAGTTGCAGAGAAGGCATACAGATAGGACGATCCAACCTCTTGAGTAGGCAGAGGGCATCTTGCCATAGAAGAGCTGCAGCCATTGATGCTGAAGGCCACAGGAGCGTCAGGCACCGTTACCTTGATGACCAAAGTACCGGTTGCTGTAACACCATTCGCATCCTTTACTGTCACGACAGCGTTGTAATCTGCGGCCTTGCTCACCTTGGGCGTGCCAGAAACCAGACCCGAAGCGCTCAACGTCAATCCTGGAGGCAAGGTAGAGGTAGCAGACCACGTATATGGTGGAACCCCGCCCTTGGCAACCACGGCTTGCGCAAAAGCCTCACCGCTTACAGCGTTCATGGTCAATTGCGTTGCGTCAACTGCCAAGGCAGTGGTTGCAATACCGTCAACCACATCCAGCACTGCATACTGAGTGATGGCATCCTGAATGCCATTTGACACATCATTGTCCGAACGATCCACCGTCAACTGCAGAAGCAAGGCACCGGTAGCAGGACCACTTGCCACCGAGAACTGACCAATGCCATTGACTGTACTGACTTGCATGGAGCCGCCACTGTTTTGACCATTAGCCATCAAACGCGCGCCAGAAGACGTGCCGTTTGGAATGATGGCCACTTGCAAATTGGGCTTACCAGTGTTGGAGATGGGCTGATTTGCATCATTGCGAACCGTTGCCTCTACTGCCACTTGATTTGGAACATTATTAATATTATTACGCGACCCCAAATAATTGGTTTGCGCAGAGAAGGTAACACCAGCCGGGGTTGCGGTGCTTCCACCACCAACCTTCACTGTTACCGAGCTTGCGTACACCTTATTGTCCCGAGGGTCTGTCACAGAGCAGACAACCACCACATCGCCTGCAATATCCTTGGATATCACATGAAAGGATGCACCACCGGAGTTGGAGCCAAGCGTAATAGAGCGGTATGAACCGGGCACCTTCTTTTTACCGCCCTTACCGTCATCCACCTCAACCATGTGCTCATCTTTGCCGTCGAGATAGTACAGCGATCCCGAGTCCAGCCCGGAAGTGACGTTACATCCAAATGCGCCCTCTTCCTTATTAGGAATAGGGCTACCTCCCTCGTATCCCTGAACGTAAATCGTAGACATGTAGGGGTAATAGTCCCCACCAAAGCCAGGAAGAGTCGAATTCAGATTAACAGGAACTGAAGTCTTTGAGGCATTTACTTTAATCGAATATTGCAGTTGCGTGTCACCACCACTACCACCACCGCCACCGCATGCAGCCATTACCAAAGGCGCAAGAAAAATCAATGGCTTAAAGAACTTTTTCATACATCTCCCCAATTAATCAACGCATTTCACCACGATCCGAAATCATTTTCGGCGTAATAAATACCAACATTTCTCGCTTTTCAGATTCTCGAGTCCTATTTTTAAACAGATTCCCCAAAACAGGAACATCTCCAAGTAGCGGTATCTTATTCACTGACTCACTTTCTTGTAACTCAAAAATCCCTCCGATAACAACGGTACCCCCATTCTCAACCAACACCTGCGTCTTAACATGCTTCGTATCAATCGCAGGTCCGGATACCGTGTCAACACCTTTGGAATCCTTCGACACATCAAGATCTAGAATTATATTCCCTTCAGGCGTTATCTGAGGTACCACTTCCAATTTCAAAACAGCCTTTTTGAATTCCACTGTAGTCGCACCATTTTGAGCAGAGCTTTGGTATGGAATTTCGGTACCTTGTTCAATCAATGCCTTCGTTTGATCTGCAGTAATTAAGCGCGGACTTGAAACCACCTTTCCCTTCCCATCCGCCTCCATTGCCGAAAGCTCGAGCGACAAGAACCTATTGGCAGCCGAGTTAAAAATTGAAAGAGCAAAATTCCCGTATGAACCGGAAACACCAGTTAGCGCAGCAGGCAAATTCACAAAATTCCCATTTGTATTGGGAGAATTTCCGGTCATCCCCGAGGTTGAAGAGGCATTTTCATAACTCGTCCCAAAACCAATTCTATTACCACCACCAATACCATACCCACCGTCCCCCCCCTTAGATGCTCGCATATCTGCGCCACCCAGCCGAACCCCTAAAGATCGTCCAAATGTATCTCGAGCCTCTACTATTCTAGCTTCAATTAGCACTTGACGGACAGGAATATCCAAAGTCACCAAAAGCCTTCTAAATTCGTCAAGTTTTGATTTTATATCCGTGATAAAAAGTTGGTTTGTTCTAGGCTCTGCAATAGCAGAACCTCTAGCAGTAAGAAAACGCGCACTTTGATTATTACCACCCACACCTCCATTATTTGACGAAGTTGTTAACTGCTTTAATAAGTCGGTAGCTTTTGCATAATTCAGTTGAAATGACTCTGTTTGAAGCGGTGCTTTTTCTTCAATTTTATTGATTGCATCAAAATCCTTTTGAATGCGCTCATCAATCTCATCCTTGGGAGCGATCCAAAGTACGGTTCCTGACTTGCGCATTCCCAGGCCCTTGGCATCAAGAATAATCTGGAGTGCCTGGTCCCAAGGCACATCCTTCAAACGCAATGTCAAAGATCCATTGACAGTGTCTGACGTGACGATATTGAAGTTGGTGAAGTCAGCAATGACCTGCAGCAAAGAGCGGACTTCAATATTCTGGAAGCTCAGCGACAGTTTTTCTCCGGTGAATGTTCCACCAGAGCCCAGCTTGTTGGGGTCAGACTTGCGCTGACGAACTTCAACGACAAACTGGTTGTCGCTTTGGTAGGCACTATGCTCCCACTCGCCCGTGTTCTTCAAATCCACATAGGTGGCATTACCGGCCTGACGAGAGGAAATCATCCGCACAGGTGTGCCGAAATCGGACACGTCCAGCTTGCGCCGCAATCCCTCAGGCAGCGTCGTGTGCTGTAACTCCAGGGTCAATCCATCTGCCATCTTGGCAATGTTCACGCCTACCCGGTTGTTGGGCAGAGCGATGACCAGGCGTCCGGCACCATCGGTTCCACGACGGAAATCAACGTCAGACAGAGGCTGCGAGAACGCGTTGCCGTCTACGGAAAATTGCTGATCCTGCTGAGTGGCAGTCACTTTCTTGGCGGCTGGCTCAATGGCAACCAGCAGATCTTTCCCACTGACTTCTGTCTTGTAAGTGGTGCTTTCTTTCAGATTCAGTACCAGTCGCGCCTTGGTATCGGTTTCCACCACGTTCAATGAACGCAGATTCCCCTGGTTGAGCTCGATGCGGTTGCTGGGCAACGCGCTCTTGAAGCCGGGCAGATCCAGGACGACACGTGCAGGAGACTGGATGCTGAACGTCTCGGGCAGTGCGAGAGGCGCGCCGTCGGTCTCGATCTTGACCAGTTCCACACCATCACGCACCACGGTGGAGACGCTGTTGATCTTGCCTTGCGCCAGCACCGAGGCAGGCAACAGCAGCATCGCTGCCAGCGGCAGCAAAAGAGTGAATTTTTTCATTTTTTGGCCTCCTGCAGTTCGAGGACTGCATCTCTCTCTACCCATTCACCAACGCCGTCCTGGACGATTTCACGTATGGTGATGGAGCTCTCATTGACGTTTTTGATCTTGCCGTAGTTCTGCCCCATGTACATGCCTTTGTTGACCTGGTAGATCAGGCCATCCACCTTGACCAGGCCTACATCTGCACTGCCTTTTTTGAGAAAGCCCACCATGGAGATGCCATCCAGCGGAAATGACTCCAATTGCTCCTTGCGACGGGCTCGCTCTGGTGCAACCAGTGCATCGGAGATCGTGGGTGGCGCACTGCCGCTACCGCGCAGGACGGCAGCCAGTCGTTCCTTGCTGAAAGGATCCAAGGTGGTAGCTGCCACATACGCCTGTGGCACAAACTCCTTGGGAGGGGAGATGGGCTTTACGGATGGTCTGGTTGCCGCTTGTTCCTGCTGCATCCATGTATGGAGATTGTCGCTTTCATCATCACACGCAACGAGTAGAAACGCCGTGGCAACACCCAAGAGAAGCTGAGTAAAACGATTCATTCCGCCCCCTTATTTCTTGGCCTTGGCCTTGGTCTTGGCATCCTGCTGCTCCTTGAGCTCTTGCGGATCCAGATAGCGGAAGGTGCGGGCAGTGGCATCAAGCATCAGCATGTTAGAGTCCTTGCTTGCAGGTGCCAGTCCAATATTGTTCAGCGTTACGATGCGCGAGAGGTTTGCAATATCGGCAGCAAAAAAACCGATATCGTGGTATTTGCCGTTTACCTTGATTGAAATTGGCAACTCTGCATAGTAATCCTTCACCACCGTTTGCCCGGGTTTGAACAGATCAAACTGCAGACTGCGGCCAATACCCGCCTGATTGATGTCGGACAGAAGAGCGGCCATTTCAGCCTTGCTGGGCAACTGCTTTTCAAGCTGCGTCACATATTGCAATACCTGCTCGCGCTGCTTGCGCAATGCATCCAGATTGACGGCCTTGCGCAAACGCGATTTGTAATCGTCCTTGAGCTGCAATTCCTTGCCTTGGGAGGCGGTCAGCTCCTCGTCGAAGTTGCTCAGATACAGATACCACCCCAGGCCCACGACCAGAGCAGCGATCACGATCAAAAGCATCCAGCGCGGGGCCGCAGGCCATAGCGAAGGATCCTTGGGGTCCAGATTCTGGAACTGCCGCTGCAGATTTTTGAATCCCTCTCCCAACTGCATATTCTTTTTGGTTGCCATGGCAGTCCCTATTTCTTTTGATCAGGCGAGGCGTTCGCCTGTTCCATTTCACTGGAGCGGACCAGCCGGAAGCGAAGGTTAAAGCCAGATACCCGTTTCTTCTCTTTGGCATTGACCTGTGTCGTGGTGCCCACGACCTCCACCAACTCGGGCTTGGAGAGCCAGGGGGTTTTGGTGGCGAGGCTATTGAGCAATTCCGACACCCGCTCATTGGACTGCGCAATCCCTTGAATCTGTACGGTTTGCTCCTGTTGCTTCAGGCTTTCGACATAGACACCATCCGGCAATTGCAACACCAGTTCATTGAGCAAATGCACAGGGAGATTGCGATCCGACTGCAGGTCTTCCACCGCCTTCTGCCGTGCCTTCAGCGCTGCGATTTCAGCGTCAATCTTGGCCACATCGGCGATCTTTTCATCCAACGCCTTGATCTCGGAAGTCAGGAGCGCATTGCGCTGCTCCTGCTGGTCCAGCCGGTATTGGTAGAGCAGGTAAATGGCGCCACAGATGGCCGCGCCAAACAGCGCAGCAGCCAGCATGGAGACCTGAAAGCTCTCTTTGCGCTTTTTTCGTGCAAGCTCCCGGTGGGGAAGCAGATTGATCAAAATCACGCTGCATACCTCCGCAGAGCCAGACCGCAGGCCGTCAGATAGGTGGAGAAATCCTTGGTTTTGCTGCGCGAGCGAACCGCCGCGTCCATCACCATTTCTTCAAACGGGTTGGCCACGGACGTCGCAAAGCCTGTCGCGTCAATCACTGCATCGGTCAGGCCGCTGAGAACCGCTGAGCCGCCCGCCAGCAGAATGTGGTCGATTCTGTTGTGCGGCGTGCTGGTGAAGAAGAACTGCAGCGCGCGGTTGATTTCCTGCCCCACGCTTTCCACGAACGGACGCAGCACCACAGTCTTGTAATCGGCAGGCAGATCGTTGTTGCGTTTTTTTTGCTCGGCCTCCTCTTGCGAGAAGCCATACTGCCGCATGATCATCTGCGTGAGTTGGCCGCCGTTGAACGACTGATCGCGCTCGTAGATCACATTGCTGTTGTGGATGATCTGCAGAAAGGAGGCATTGCCGCCAATTTCAAAGATGGCGATGAAGGCATCCTTGCCCTTGCTGGGCATATTGCTGATCAGACGGCGTGCTGCCAGCGCCGTGGCGTTCGATTCAATCTCCAGCACAGCGGGCTTGAGCCCTGCCGCTTCTGCCAGGCCCTGGCGATCCTGTACCGTTTCCTTGCGGGCAGCAGCAATCAGCACATCCACGTCTCCCACGGAGTTGGCGGATGGCCCGATCACACAGAAGTCCAGATTCACCTCATCCAGGGAAAAAGGTATGTATTGGTTAGCTTCTGATTCAACTTGAAACTCCATTTCCAGCTCGGACAGGCCGGCGGGGAGCACGATTTTCTTCTGGATGACTGCAGAAAGGGGCAGCGCCAACGCAGCCTGTTTGGTGCGCGTACCGCTTTTTTTGACGAGCCGACGCAACGAATCGGCGACCTCATCAAAACGCTCAATGCCTGACTCGGTGACCCAGCCAGGCTCCAGTAGCTCTTGTGCACAGCGTTCAACCACATATTGACCGCCGCCACTCCTCCCTAGTTCAACCAACTTGATGCTCGACGCGCTCACGTCAATGCCTAACAGGCTTGGCGGCTGGCGTCGGAACATAGATCCCATTGAGACCAAGATGGACTCCTCCCTTATTTTTGCTCTATGTTGAGCTACAAAACTTAACACCCTCTATGGATGCTATCAGCAAGATAGTCGCGCAGCAAAGAACGGCGTGATCTGCATTTCAATTCGTTGTCAAAACAATACGATACAAGGTATACATTGAAATTTAGATGACATTTGGCCCAGCCTAAATCACACCTGCCTGTGCAAGCGCGGCTGCGCCCCGCGTGATAGCATTTCCCGCTTATGCATGCCTATCTTGACTGTCTGACCCAATGAATCCAGACGCCCCCCTCTCGCGCCGAACCCCTGAAAAGCCCCAACCCAAGCCAAGCAGCATGGGCAGCAAGGTGCTCAAGTTCTTTGGCGGCCTGATTGCATTGTTCATTGCTCTGGCAATCGCTGCGGTCGCTGTCGTTGCTGTCGGCCTGGCCATGGCCTATCCCAATCTGCCCGATGTTTCGGAACTGGCCGACTACCGCCCCAAACTCCCCATGCGAGTCTACTCGTCAGAAGGAGCACTGCTGGGTGAATTCGGTGAAGAGCGCCGAAATTTGACACCCATCAAGGAAATTCCGAAGATCATGGTGGATGCCGTTCTCGCCATCGAAGACACGCGCTTCTTTGAGCACAATGGTGTCGACTACAAGGGTATGGCCCGGGCCCTGCTGGCCAATCTGGGGCGGGAAAAGGCCCAGGGCGCATCCACCATCACCATGCAGGTGGCGCGCAATGTGTATCTGTCTTCAGAAAAGACCTATACCCGCAAGATCTATGAAATCCTGCTGACCCTGAAGCTGGAGCACACGCTCACGAAGAACCAGATCCTGGAAATCTACATGAACCAGATCTACCTGGGCAACCGCGCCTATGGTTTCTCGGCAGCATCAGAGACGTACTTCGGCAAGCCTCTCAAAGACGTGACGGTGGCCGAAGCAGCCATGCTGGCCGGCCTTCCCAAGGCGCCATCGGCCTACAACCCGATCAGCAACCCCAGGCGTGCCAAGGTGCGCCAGCTCTACATCATCGACCGGATGGAAGAAAACGGCTTCATCACCAAGGCGCAGGCCGACGAAGCCCGTGCCGAGAAGCTGCGCATCCGCTCCAGCTACGCCGACAACAAGGTCCACGCCGAATATGTGGCCGAAATGGCACGCCAGCTGATCTTTGCGCAATACGGCAGCGAAGCCTATACCCGTGGCCTGAATGTCTACACCACCTTGATCGCCAGCGACCAGGAAGTGGCCTACGATGCGCTGCGCAAGGGCATCATGGATTACGAAAAGCGCCAGCACTACCGGGGACCCGAGAAGTTCATCAACCTGCCCAAGACCCAACAGGAGCGCGACGACGCCATCGACGAAGCCCTGGCCCAGCACCCCGACAACGGCAACATTCTGGCTGCCGTGGTGCTGGAAGCAACGCCGCGCAAGGTGGTGGTGACCCGTGCCGACGGCGACCCGATCGAGATCACCGGCGAAGGCCTCAAGCCCGTGCAATCGGGGCTGAGCGACAAGGCGCCGCCCAACACCAAGCTGCGCCCTGGTGCCGTGGTGCGCATCATGGAAACCAGCAAAAAAACCTGGGAGCTGACCCAGTTGCCCGAGGTGGAAGGCGCCTTTGTTTCGCTGGATCCAAACTCCGGTGCCATCAAAGCCCTGGTGGGAGGCTTTGACTTTGACAAGAACAAGTTCAACCATGTCACCCAGGCCTGGCGCCAGCCCGGCTCCAGCTTCAAACCGTTCATCTATTCCGCTGCGCTGGAAAAAGGGTTTTCTCCGACCACGGTGATCAACGACGCGCCGCTGACCTTCCCCGGCTCGGGCGGACAGCAGCCCTGGGAGCCCAAGAACTCCGACGGCCGTTTCGATGGCCCGATGACCATGCGCCAGGCCCTGGCCCGCTCCAAGAACCTGGTGACCATCCGCGTGATGCAATCCGTGGGTGCCAAGAAGGCGCAGGAATGGGTCACCAGGTTTGGCTTTGATGCCGACAAACACCCGCCCTATCTGCCTATGGCTCTGGGCGCAGGTGCCGTCACCCCCATGCAGATGGCGGCAGGTTACTCGGTATTTGCCAATGGCGGGCACCGCGTCAATCCGTACCTGATTGCCAAAATCACCGACCACCGCGGCAACGTGCTGTCGGAGTTCACGCCTCCGGCGGTAGAGGACCTGCCCCGCGCCATCGATGCACGCAACGCCTTTGTCATGGATTCGCTGCTGCAGGACGTGGCACGCTACGGCACTGCCGCCAAGGCCCAGGCCCAGCTCAAGCGCCCGGACATCTACGGCAAGACCGGCACCACCAATGACTCGGTCGACGCCTGGTTTGCAGGCTTCCAGCCCACCACGGCAGCGGTCGTGTGGATGGGCTATGACAACCCGCGCAGCCTGGGCGCGCGTGAATTCGGCGGTGGCCTGAGCCTGCCCATCTGGATCAACTACATGCAGCATGCACTCAAGGGCGTGCCCGTGACGCAGATGCAGGCCCCCAGCGGCCTGGTCAACCAGGGTGGCGACTGGTACTACGAGGAATATGCACGCGGCGGCCCGAACCTGGGCCTGGACACACCGATTCCGGGAGCGACTTCGCCCGTGCCGGCGCCCAATGCGGAAGAGCGCAACAAGATCCTCGATCTGTTCCGAGACTAGAGATTCTCTTGCCGACAAAAACAAGCCCCGCATTGCGGGGCTTGTTTCATGATGCTATCGATTTCGCAGCTACTGGTGCTACTCCATCAAGCGCCAAACACCAGTTTCATGGCAGATTGCGCTGTCGCATCGCGCGTCAGATCGGCATAGAAGTCATTGCCGGTCTTCGTATCCCGCCACAGCTTGCCGTCCCATTTGTAGTGATAACCGCCCGACTTGGCCGCCATCCACACCTCATGCAAGGGCGGTTGCAGGTTGATGATGATCTGGCTGCGGTTGGGAAAGGTCAGCGTCACCATACCCCCCACACGCTGGGCGTCAATGTCAGCATCGGTGTCGTCATTGATGCGGTCACACGTCTGCTCCACGGAGAGCAACAGCTTTTCGGCAGCATCCAGGTATTCGAGTTCGTTCATTACAATGTCTCTATGCGGAGTATTTCTCAAATTGTATGCAAGGCCATTGTCCTTGCCGGCGGTGCGGCAGTCCTGGCGGCCTGCGGCCAAAAGGGCCCACTGTACCTGCCCCAGGAGCCTGCGGCTGCCAACCGCGCCACACTGCCCCAAACCCTTGATCCGCGCGGGGAAACTCCCGAGCCCGATCTCAAGCCTCTGCAGCCCAACATCAGCAATCAAAAATAATAGCGTGCTGCGCATGAAAACCGGGCGCCATCACCGCGCGCGGCTTCCTACCAGCAAGCCATTCCACCGCTTGGCCGCTACTTGATTTACATCAAGTCTCCCTCGCCCTGCATTCGCTACAGTGCAACGCGTTGTAACGAATGCATGGAAAAGAGATGGCGCTGGCACCTGTGGAACTGTACCGGGACGAGCACCACGCTTGTCTGATGTTCACCGATCTGGTGGAGGAAGATGCGCAGGCCGTACAAGCCAACCAATTCCTGATCGTAGACCATGGCACCGGAGCCATCATCGATCCGGGTGGCAATCTGGCCTTCAACGAGCTATACATGGGCATGGTGCGCTATTTTTCGCCGCACAAGCTCTCGTACCTGATTGCCTCGCACGCCGATCCGGACATCATCGCGTCGCTGGACCGCTGGCTCACCTCTACCAAGGCCTCGCTGGTTATCTCCCGCGTGTGGGAGCGCTTCGTTCCCCACTTCACCAAGGTGGGCAAGACGGAAAATCGCGTCATTCCAGTGCAAGATGCCGGCGGCATTCTGCCCTTGGGCCAGAGCCAGTTGTACATTCTGCCCGCACACTTTCTGCATGCCGAGGGCAATTTCCACTTCTACGACCCGATCAGCCGCATTCTGTTCACTGGCGACCTGGGTGTCTCGCTGACTGACGGCTACATTGCCCGCACGCCGGTGACGGATCTCGCACCGCACATCGCCCGCATGGAAGGCTTTCACCGCCGCTACATGGTCTCCAACAAGGTGCTGCGCCTGTGGGTGGCCATGGCGCGCCAGCTGGATATCTCGCTCATCGTGCCGCAACATGGCGCCCCCATCATGGGGCGGGCGATTGCACAGTTTTTTGACTGGCTGGATCACCTCATGTGCGGTATCGACCTGATGAACAACCAAAGCTATACCCTGCCCCACGCATCGATCTCGCCACAACCGGTGTCTGCGGCACGTTGAGCCGTCAGCGCACTGCGGCCCGCAAGCGCCTGCGCTGCACCGCCCACACCACGCGCGCCATCAGCAGTGCAGCCAGTATGCTGCCGTACACCCACACCTCGCCAAAGTGATTCTTGCCCGCGCGCATCCACCAAAAATGCAGCACGGCCAGGGTGGCGACGGCGTAGACCACGCGGTGCAGCTTTTGCCAGCGCCGACCGCCCAGGCGCCGCACCAGGGCGGGGAGGGAGGTGACCGCCAGCACCAGCAAAACCAGCCACGCTAGGGTGCCCACCAGAATGAAGGGCCGCTTGGGCAGGTCGGCTACGATGCCTGCCCAGTCCAGCCCCATGTCGAACACCACATAGGCCAGCCAGTGCAGCGTGGCATAAAAGAAGGTGTAGAGACCCAGCATGCGGCGGTATGCCGCCAGTTGCGGCCAGTGCAGCCACTGGCGCAGCGGCGTTACAGCCAATGCCACGCACAGAAAGCGCAAGGCCCAGTCTCCCAGAGATCGCAGCAGCGCCTCGGCAGGGTTGGCCCCCAGACCGTCCGTGGCAGCCAGATAGAACAGCCAAGCTGCAGGCAGCCAGCACAGCAGGTGCAGGGCCGCGCGGATGGCGGCCTTTGCGGCGGAAGATGACGTCATTTGCGATGAATGAAGGAGTTGCAGCGCTTGCTGGATAAGCCCTGACGGCCAGTTTTCTCAGAAATTCTTCTTCAGGTCCATGCCCGCGTACAACTGCCCCACCTGCGCTTCGTAGCCATTGAACAGCAAGGTCTTGTGCCGCTTGGCAAACAGGCCGCCCTCGCCAATACGGCGCTCGGTCTCCTGGCTCCAGCGCGGGTGCGGCACACCCGGGTTCACATTGGAATAAAAGCCGTATTCGTTGCGTGCCGCCTTGTTCCAGGCGGTGCCAGGCTCCTTTTCGGTCAGACGGATGGTGACGATGCTCTTGGCACTCTTGAATCCATATTTCCAGGGCACCACCAGGCGCAGCGGCGCGCCGTTTTGCTTGGGCAGCTCGTTGCCATACATGCCAAAGGCCAGCAGAGCTAGCGGGTGCATGGCCTCGTCCAGGCGCAGGCCTTCGGTGTAGGGCCAGTCCAGCACACGGCTTTTGAGGCCCGGCATCTGCTTGTCATCTGCCAGGGTAACGAACTCCACATACTTGGCGCTGCCTTGCGGCTCCACCTGCGCCAGCAGCTTGGACAGCGAATAGCCAATCCACGGAATCACCATGGACCAGCCCTCGACGCACCGCAGGCGGTAAATGCGCTCTTCCATGGGGCTGAGCTTGAGCAGCTCTTCAATGCCAAAAGTCCTGGGCTTGTTCACCAGACCTTCAACCTTCACCGTCCAGGGGCGTGTCTTGAGGCTTGGGGCATTGCGCGCCGGGTCTTCCTTCTCCAACCCGAACTCATAGTAATTGTTGTAGCTGCGCGCGTCGGTATAGGGTGTGAGGGGCTCCATGGTCATCGCCCCTGCAACGGCGGATTTGACCGATGTCATCGGCGCCAGCCCTTCCACCGCCTTGCCTTGCGCCCATACGGCACTGCCAGTTGCCGCCATCCCGCCCGCGGCGGCCAGGCGCAGCCACTGGCGGCGCTGCAGGTACAGTCTCTGCGAAGTGATTTCGCTGCTGTTCGGGTGGATAAAGCCGCTATCGTTGTCTCGTATCAGCATGGCGAATTCCTCAAAACGGTAGGCATTGGAGTTTGCCAAGAATACAAAAATTCCCCGCCCGATCCCCTGAAAACAAAAAAACTCCCCGCAGGGAGTCTTTTTGCCGAGGCCGGCCTTCTACAAAGTACCGTAGCTGTGCAGACCGGAGAGAAACATATTGACTCCGAGAAAGGCGAACGTCGTCACCACCAGCCCCACGAGTGCCCACCAAGCCGAAACGGTGCCGCGCAGCCCCTTGACCAGGCGCATGTGCAGCCAGGCCGCATAGTTCAGCCAGACGATCAGCGCCCAGGTTTCCTTGGGGTCCCAGCTCCAGTAGCCACCCCAGGCCTCGGCCGCCCACAGGGCGCCCAACACGGTGGCAATCGTGAAGAAGGCAAACCCGACGGCGATGGCCTTGTACATCAGGTCATCCATCACTTCCTGCCGGGGTGTGGCGCGGTTGATCCAGTTGCGTGCAGCAATCATCAGTGCAAAAAACACCAGAAGCGGCACGGCCATGCGCAAGGTCTTGTCGATGGCTGGGAAGAAATTGGGGTCCCCCGCCAGGCGGAATGCTCCAAGCGGCAGCACCAGTACCAGCATGGGCACCAGCACCAGGCCCAGCCACAGCGCGCGCTGGGTGGCCGATTTGAGCAGATACGCCAGCGCCACCATGGCAGCCAGCGCAAACGTGCCGTAGCCCACAAAGTTGGCCGGTACGTGCAGCTTCATCCACCAGCTCTTGAGAGCCGGCACCAGCGGCTGGATTTCATGCGCCTGGCGCACCACGGTGTACCACAGCAAAAAGCCCACGGCAGCGCTCACCACCAGCATCACAAATGCTCCCAGGGAGCGGGTGCGGTAGTGCTGCTCGAAATACAGGTAGAAAAGCGCCGTCATCCAGGCAAACAGCACGAACACCTCATACAGGTTGCTCACCGGGATGTGGCCAATGTCCGGCCCCATCAGATAGCTTTCGTACCAGCGCGCCATCGTGCCCACCAGGGCCATGGTCACCGCCAGCCAAGCCAGGCGCGTGCCGATCACCGACAGCGTCGAGCCTTCCCCCCTGGAGAACATGCCGATCCAGTAAAAGAGCGTGCTCATGAAGAAGAGCACGCTCATCCACAGAATGGCCGATTGGCTGGAGAGAAAGTATTTGAGGCCGAATACCGTCTCCGAGCGCGCAAGCTCGCCCGCGCCGTCCACCCGGTACAGGCCAATTGCCAGCAGCGACAGCGCCGCCACCACCACCATCAGCAGCTGCAGCGGTCGCCACAACCAACCCAGCCAGATGAAGAATGGCACGCTGGCCACCAGAATGCCCTTTTCGTAGACATCCATGTGATGGCCATACAGGAACAGGGCGTAGGCACCACCTGCAGCCAGGGCAAGGGCAAACAGCCAGTCCCACAGAGAGCGGCCGCTGAAGTAGCCTTCGCTCAGTTGCACGGTTTTGACCACATTGCCTGCAGGCGGCTGCTGCACGCCGGTTGTCGCGGTATTCATCACTGGCCTCCCACAGGCTTGACGCCCAACAATTTCTCACTCAGCCCTTCAAACTCACGGTCCACATCCATGGTCTTGCGGTTAGTGGACAGCGCCATGCGCGCGTCCGTGCTGCCATCGGCCCGCGGAGCCAGCCAGACCCAGACACGCCGGTCTCGCACATACAACATGGCAAACACCCCCAGAATCAGGAACAGGCAACCCAGGTACACCACCAGTTTGCCCGGCGCCCTGGCCACCTGAAAGACGCTCGCCTGCACCTGCTCGAAATTCGTCAGCTCAAACACCACAGGCTCGGGATACAGCTGCACATCGCTGAGCGACAGCACGGCCTGGGTCATGAACTTCTGCGTTTTCTCGTCCGCAGCCAGAGGCTGCAGGCCATCGGCAGCGCGTGCGGACTGCATCAACTCAAACAGCACGCCATTGAGGATGCGCACCAACACCTCGCTGGCCTTGGGGCGCTCGGCCTCGGGCACATTCTGCTCCATGAAATCCGAAATCGCCTGCAAACCCGCGACCCGCTCGCCCTTGTCGTTGGTGGCACCTGCAAAGATCGTCAATGCCTTGAGGGCAGAGGCATGCAGCTGCTCGCGCAACTCTGCCCGACCGGGTGCGACGGAAGCCTCCACATACCGGCCCACTGCAGCTTCACGCATCGCCGGGTCCTGCAAGGCCGTTTTCAAGCGCATGAAGCCGCGCCAGCTGCTCTGGTCATCCGCAGGCACGCGCAGATAGCGGAACTGGCCTGCCAGGGTATCGCGCACTCCCCACAGAAACACGGGCTGCCCATCGCCCGTATCCACGGGCAGCATGTAGTTGTTGAACTCGCGCGCCTGGCCAGATGCATCGCGCAGCTTATAGCTGACACTGGGGCCCACATTGCGCAGCTCTTTGGGTGTGAGCACCTTGTTGCCGGCTCCCAGGTGGTTGTCCAGGGTCGATTTCAGATCTACCTTGCGCACATCGGTAGCGCCTTCACCACCTTCGCCGTCCCCACCCATGTTTTCCACATTGATGGTGCGCAAGCCTGTGAACTCCAGCTTGAGCGGCGACTTGCCTTCGCCGGTGTTGATGGTGGTGGAGCCACCCACTTCGCCCTCAATGTCGAAGGTCTTGAAGCCAGCAGCCAGCGGCACAGCCCGCAATGAAAGGCGCGAGCCACCATCGTCAAAACTCGACTGGTAGATTTCGATACCTTTGAAGCTGGCCGGGTGGTTCACTTCAATGCGCTTTTCGACTTTTTCACCCGTTTCCTTGTCGTGGATCACGACATCGCTTGCAAACAGCTTGGGCATACCGGTGGAGTAGTATTCGACGATGAATTTCTTGAGCTCGACCGCGAATGGCAGCTCCTGCAACAGGATGCCATCCGACTGGCTGAGAATGGCGGTGTCGGACTGCGTTCCCTCGGCCACCATCAGATTGCCGCGAAATGTGGGGTTGCTGGTGGACAAGCGGTGCTGCGGCGCCACTTCCGCGACCAGGCCACCGCCGGTATAGACCGACTTGCCTCCCAGCAGCATCTGCGCCCGCACGATCAGATCGCCATCCAGCAAGCCGCCCAGGCAGATCAGCACGATGGCGCTGTGCGCGGCCAGGTACCCGATCTTGTTGGCTGCGCCCGCCTTGGCAGCCACCATCCAGCCTTCGTGGCCTGCACCCGTGCGCTCCTGCAGCCGCACCTTCCAGCCGCTGCCAGCCAGTTGCCCACCCACACGCTGGGCCGCCTGCGCCGGGGTTTCCGCCAAATGCGCCTGTGCCTTGTGGTGAAAGGCCTGCAAGCTTTGCACACGCACGTTTTCCTTGTAGTTGCGCAGATCAACCAGATACTTGGGCGCATGCTTGGCGATGCACAGGCTGGTGCTGGTCACCAGGAACGCCAGGATCAGCAGAAACCACCATGCGCTGTAGACCGCATTGAGCTTGAGTGCCATGAACAGCTGCGCCCAGAAAGGGCCGAACTGGTTGACGTAGTTGGCCGCAGGCTCGTGCTGGCGCAGCACTGTACCGATGACGGAGGCGATGCAGATCACCGTCAGCAGGGCAATCGCAAAGCGCATGGAAGAGAAAAGCTCGTACAGTGCACGTCCTTGAAGACGTGGCCTGGGCGCGTGCCCCTGCACAGAAGAGAGTTCAGACATGTATCAACAACGCAATCGGTACAAAAGCAAAGGGCGAACCGTCGTTGTCCGATCAGTCCGCCCCGGTTGGGTCAGCGCTTGCGAGCAAGGTTCCCTGTAGAGGGCCCATCTTAGACGGTAGACTGCCAGGGATAACCCGTAATCCCTGAACTGCCAGGGACGATTCCCCAACAGCGCGGAGGCGATCAGCGCAGGCCGGCGATGTAATCTGCCACCGCCTGGATCTCCTTGTCGTTCATTTTGGCGGTCACTCCCGTCATCTGGATGCTGTTGTTGCGTTTGCCATCACGGAAGTCATGCATGGTCTGAACCATATAGTCCGCATTCTGACCCGCCAGACGGGGGTATTGCGCCGGGATACCCGCACCATTGGGGCTGTGGCAGCCGGCGCAGGCGGCGATCTGGCGGTCAGGCAAGCCTCCGCGGTAAATGCGCTCGCCCAGAGCCACGGTATCCTTGCTCTTGGCAAAGCCCAGCTTGCCCGGCTTGCTGGCCAGCCAGTGCGAGATATTGCGCATATCGCCATCCGTGAGGCCAGCAACCATGCCTTGCATCACGGGATTGCTGCGCTTGCCGCTCTTGAATTCTTCCAGTTGCTTGATGAGGTATTCGGGGTGCTGCTGCGCCAGCTTGGGATTGATGGCAATGGAAGAATTGCCGTCTGCATTGTGGCAAGCCGCGCAGACGGCGGTGTAGGAGGCCTCGCCTTTGACCAGATCCGGCTTGGCAGTTTTGGGCGCGGCCTCCGATGCCGAAAATGCAGAAACGGACGAAAAAGCCAATACAGCAGTCGTCAACAGGGAGGCGATCAACTTCATATCGAGGGTCTTTATCTGGTTTATATGCACACGGCCGGAACGACCGGCTCCTACAATGCTACCTTAGATGAATTCAAAAACATATGATGACAATGCCTAGTACCTCCCCAGCCGTTGCAGACGCGCCAAACATTGATGGCAAGTCTGCCATGGGATGGATGCACACTGCGCGCTTTTTGACAACGGCAGCCCAGTTACATCAACTGCCCGTCATCGATGTGCCCGAATTTGCCTTCGTGGGCCGCTCCAATGCAGGAAAATCGACCTCGATCAATACATTGACGCAACAGAACCAGTTGGCGTTTGCATCCAAGAAACCGGGACGCACCCAGCACATCAATTTGTTTGCGCTAGGCAAGAAGGGCGTGACCGATGCCGTGCTGGCCGACTTGCCGGGCTACGGCTACGCTGCCGTGTCGCGCGAAGACAAGCAGCGCTGGCAGCAGGTGATGGTGAACTACCTCGTCAGCCGCCCCAGCCTGACTGGCATCGTGCTGCTGTGCGACCCGCGCCTCGGACTGACCGAGTTGGACGAGGCATTGCTCGATATCATTCGCCCACGCGTCGAACAAGGCCTGAAATTTCTGGTTTTATTGACGAAAGCCGATAAATTGACTCGCGCCGAGCAGGCCAAGATTCTGTCGATCACCAAGCTCAATGCCGGTGGCGGCGAAGTGATGATGTTCAGTGCGCTCAAGAAGCAAAACGTGGACAAGGTGGCCCAATTGCTGTGGCAGTGGTCTCATCCGGAAGGCGTTGCAAGCGCAGAACCTACCCCGCAGTCCCAGACATAAACCCAGCCCGACACCTTGCAGCTTGGGCCGGCTGCATTCCGCAGCTTCCTCTGGTCAGTCCGCATCTCAACGCAACTTCCTTAAAACTGCATTTTTAATAGCATTCTGCGCTTAGCGGAAGAGCGCCATATGCTATTTTTATTGGTAGACCGACGCTTCTCCCTCCGGCCGGGTCTTGAAGCGTTTGTGGACCCAGTAGTACTGCGGCACCATGGTGCGGATCTGCGCCTCCAGCTCCCGGTTCTGGCGCGTGGTGTCGGCCACCACATCATCCGTCGGGAAGTTCTGCCATGCGGGCGAGATCGTCACCTCATAGCCTGCAGGCGTCAGGCGGGTGTACATGCCGATCACCTTGGCACGGCCCAGCTTCGCAAAACGTGACAAGGAAGGAATCGTCGCGGCAACCTGGCCGAAATACGGCACAAACAGCGAATCGCTCGGGCCGAAATCCATATCCGGCAGCAGATACAGGAGGCCATGGTCCTTGCGCAGGCTGGCGATGATCGGCTTGACACCATCGTCACGGTTGAGCATGCGCACATCGCCAAAGCGCTGGCGGCCCTGGCGGATCCAGGCATCTACATCGGCATTGGGTTGGGTGGAAAAGATGGAGGTGAACGGCCGGCTGCAGTAAATGGTGAGCGCCGTGCCCCCTGCGTCCATGCCATAGAAATGCGGCGCGAACATGATGGTGGGGGTATCACCCTCCAGCTCTTCGAGCGCGCCTGTCATCCGGGTGCGCTTTTCCACCGTCTTTTGTGGCGCAAACCACAGCCAACTGCGATCGAGCCACGTTTGACAGAAGACAACAAAACTCTCTTTAACCCACTCCGTGCGCTGAGCAAGCGATGCCTCCGGAAAGCACAGCTTCAGATTGCGCAAGGCGATTTTTCGGCGCGAGGGCACCAGATAGAACAGAATGCGCCCCAGACACCAACCGATGCCGCGCAATACCGACAGGGGCAGATGCGACATCAACCACATCCAGCCAATAAACAACTTACCCATGCTTGTGACTTTCTGGCGGCGCCGAGACCATCCCCCGGGGCTGCTTGTAGCGCGCATAGCCCCACAGATACTGCTCGGGGCTCTCGCGGATCAAGCGCTCCATCTCCTGGTTGATCTGCAGCACGGCTGTATCCATATCGGCGGCCAAAGGCTCGGCCAGCTTGTGTACATACAGATCAAAACCCTGCCCCCATGGCCGGCGCACACAGCGCGCCAATATAACAGCCGCACCCGTCTGCTGGGCCAGCTTGGCGGCCAGCGTCATCGAATAGGCGGGCTTGCCAAAGAACGGCGACCAGATGCCCTGACCATCGGGAGGCACCTGGTCAGGGAGCAATCCCACACTGTGTCCCTGGCGCAAGGCCTTGATCATCTGGCGCACGCCCGCCATGGTGGTGGGTGCAGACTCCAGCCCGGGGCGGGATCTTGCGGTCTCCATCAATCTGGCCAGCCATGCCTGGCGTGCCGGGCGGTACAGCACCGTGATCGGCCCGTGCACCACGCCCCAGCGCCGGGCCATGGCCTGCGCCGACAATTCAAAACAGCCCATGTGTGGCGTCAGGAAGACGATGCCCTTGCCTGCGGAAATACCGTCATCGATCACCTCCGCACCATGCATCTCGCACGGCAGCGGCTGGCCAAACCATAGGCGTGGCACCTCGGCCACCATGCGCCCGGCATGGGCAACGGCGCGGCGCACTTCGGCAAATGAATACCCCGCCTGCGCCGCGTTGGCTACAAAGCGCCGTCGGTAGGTGGGTGAGACGGCGAAAGTGACCCACCCCATGGCGGCACCCAACCCATGCAATAGCCACAATGGCAGTGCAGCAAACAGTCGAAACAAGAAAGGCATTACAATAAGGGAGTCGCTGAGTTAAAGAGCAACTTGCAGGGCGACTTTAAAACAAAACTGCTAAAGCGTTCGCCAAGCTCCTGAAGGACTCGGGCAACGCAATTGCCCAAGTACTGAAGGAGTTTTTTATTTATGGCAAACAGCGATTTTCTCTTCACTTCGGAATCGGTCTCTGAAGGCCATCCCGACAAAGTGGCTGACCAGATCTCCGACGCGATTCTGGACGCTATTTTCACCCAAGACCCGCACAGCCGCGTGGCGGCCGAGACACTGACCAACACCGGTCTGGTGGTATTGGCAGGCGAAATCACGACCGGCGCCAACGTGGATTACATCCAGGTGGCGCGTGACACCATCAAGCGCATCGGCTACGACAACACCGATTACGGCATTGACTACAAGGGCTGCGCCGTGCTCGTGGCCTATGACAAGCAAAGCCAGGATATCGCCCAAGGTGTGGACAAGGCGAGCGATGACGAGCTCAATACCGGTGCTGGTGACCAGGGCCTGATGTTTGGCTACGCCTGCGACGAGACGCCCGAGCTGATGCCCGCGCCCATTTACTACGCGCACCGCCTTGTGGAACGCCAGGCCCAGTTGCGCAAGGACGGCCGCCTGCCTTTCCTGCGCCCCGATGCAAAGAGCCAGGTGACGATGCGCTATGTGGACGGCAAGCCCCACAGCATTGACACGGTGGTGCTGTCGACCCAGCACAGCCCTGACCAGTCGGAGACTGCCACCAAGATGAAGGCCAGCTTCACCGAAGCCATCATCGAAGAGATCATCAAGCCCGTGCTGCCCAAGGAATGGCTGCAGGACACCAAGTACCTGATCAACCCGACCGGCCGCTTCGTCGTTGGTGGCCCTCAGGGCGACTGTGGCTTGACCGGCCGCAAGATCATCGTGGACACCTACGGCGGTGCCTGCCCCCACGGCGGCGGCGCCTTCTCGGGCAAGGATCCAACGAAGGTGGATCGCTCGGCCGCCTACGCTGCCCGCTATGTGGCAAAGAACGTGGTGGCTGCAGGCCTTGCACGCCAGTGCCAGGTGCAGGTGGCTTACGCCATTGGCGTGGCACGCCCCATGAACATCACCGTGTACACCGAAGGCACCGGCGTGATCCCCGACGCGGAAATCGCCAAGCTGGTGGCTGCGCACTTTGACCTGCGCCCCAAAGGCATCATCCAGATGCTGGACTTGCTGCGCCCGATCTACAGCAAGACCGCTGCCTACGGCCACTTTGGCCGCGAAGAGCCTGAGTTTACGTGGGAGCGGACCGATAAAGCGGCGCTGCTGCGCGCTGCTGCAGGCTTGAAGTAAATTTTCCGGCCTCTCTGCAATCCGCCTGGAGCAATCCTGGCGGATTTTTTATTGAGCCGCCTCGGTCCGCTATAGCCCCCGGACACTCAGCGCCAGCTGTTGCCGAAAGGCCGGCCGCACCCGATGCAGTTGCGCCGGGCGATGGGCGCCTCCGGCCTGCATTTCACCCGGCACGGGCTCCAGCATGCCCAACTCGTCCATCTTGCGCCGAAAGCTCACCTTGTTCAAAGGCTCGCCCAGAATGCCCTCATACACCTGTTGCAGTTGCGGCAGCGTGAAGGCCTCCCCAAAAAAATGCACAGGCAACGATGAATACTGACTCTTGCTGCGTACGCGTGCCAGCGCCGCCTGCAGGATCAGCCCATGGTCAAACGGCAACTGGCCGGGCGCATTCACGGGCACGATCTTCATATCCGAGCGCTGCGCGGGCAATCTCTCCTGCGGAATCAGTGCGCAATAGGCAATCGCCACCGACCAGCCACGCGGATCGCGCGCCGGGCCGGTGAAAGTGGCCAATTGCTCCAGGTAGGCATCCTCGATACCCGCCTTGGTGCGCAGCACGCGCACTGCGCTGGCATGGGCATCGGCGTCCTCGTCCGCATGGATGTATCCGCCCGGCAAGGCCCAGACGCCAGCAAACGGTGCGCGGGCGCGCTGCACCAGCACCACGCTCAGCACGCCCTCCACCAGCGTGAGCACCACGACATCCACGCTGGTCAGCACATGGGCATGCGCCGTTTCACTTTGCTTCATTTTTGTACCAAGTATTTCTTATGAAGCAAGAGTATGCCCCCGCCACCCCCAGGCATCAATATGCATGCATCATTCTCCTCATGAATATGCCCTGCCTTGCTTCACTTAGTTAGTTGCAAAATTATTCTAACTAGCATAGACTGCAATACATCGAAGGAGATGGACATGCGCCACCGCACACAGTTACTCATCATCGACCCGCAAAACGACTTTTGTGATCTGCCTCAGGACTGGTGCCCCACCACTGCCGCAGCCAGCATGCCTTTTGCTCCCAGCCTGCCGGTGGCAGGTGCCCATGCAGACATGCAACGCCTTGCGCAGTGGATCAGCCACCAGAGCGAGTGGCTGGACAACATCACCATCACGCTCGATTCCCACCAGGCCTATGACATTGCGCACCCCGCTTTCTGGCAGCAGGGGGACGGCAGCGCGGTACAGCCCTTCAGCGCCATCACGGCCGATCAGGTGCGTGCTGGCAGTTTCACGCCCCGCAACGCTGCAGAGCGCAATCGCACACTGGCCTATCTCGATACGCTGGAGGCCCAGGGCAGCTACACCTTGATGGTATGGCCGCTGCACTGCGAGATCGGCAGCATCGGCCACGGCGTGCATGCCGATGTACTGGACGCCTGCCGCCACTGGCAGACTGCACGCCAATGCGCTGTGCGCCATGTGTTTAAAGGCATGAATCCCTTCACCGAACACTACAGCGCCATCCGCGCGGAAGTGCCCGATCCGCAAGACCCGGAGACCGGCCTGAACACCGCCCTGCTGCAGCATCTGGCGCAGGCGGACACCCTGGTGATTGCCGGTGAGGCGAGCAGCCACTGCGTGCGCGCCACCACCGAGCACATCGTGCAGAACATCGGCACCTTGTGGGGGGGAGACGACTTCTCGCGCATGGTGCTGCTGACCGATTGCATGAGCCCGGTTGCAGGTTTTGAGTCTGCGCAAGAAACCTTTTTGCAGCAGATGCGCGCCATCGGTGTACGCTGCACCACCAGCACTGCTTTTGGCTTATAGGTATTTTTGGCCTTTGGCGCTTGATGGATAAGCGCCAATAGCTCTCATTTTGATAGAGAAAGACGCGGTATGCAGCCCATCATCACCAGCCTGCTCGACACCGATTTGTACAAGTTCACGATGTGGCAGGCCATGCTGCACCGCCATCCGCAAACCCAATCCACCTACCGCTTTGTCTGCCGCTCGACGCCCGAGTTTCCGCTGGTGGATCTGCTGGACGAGGTGCGATCCGAGATTGACGCGCTGTGCACGCTCAAGTTCAAGAAGGACGAGCTCGATTACCTCGCCAGCCTGCGCTTCATGAAAAGCGATTTCATCGATTTTCTGCGCATCTTCCAGTTCCAGCGCGACTTCATCGAGGTAAAGGCCGACGGCAGCAGCCTGCACATCGTCGCCAATGGCCCACAGGTGCATGTGATGGGCTTCGAGATTTTTGTGCTGTCCATCGTCAACGAGCTGTATTTTCGCCGCTTTGACCAGGCCTCTGCCCTCGCCGAAGGACGCAGACGCCTGGGAGCAAAAATAGTGCGCCTGCAGGAGCTGGCGCAGGAAGCCAGGCACCGCCATCCCTTCGAGTTGTTTGATTTCGGCGTGCGTCGGCGTTTCTCTGGCCCCTGGCAGCGCGAGGTGGTGCAAGCCTTTGCCAGCCAGACGGCACAGTGGTTCAAGGGCACCTCGAATGTGCTGCTGGCACGCGACCTGAACCTGGTGCCCATCGGCACCATGGCCCACGAATACCTGCAAAGCTACCAGGCCCATGGCGTGCGCCTGCGCGACTTCCAGATCGCCGCGCTCGAAGACTGGGTGCAGGAATACCGTGGCGACCTGGGTATCGCACTGACCGACACCGTTGGCATGGACGCCTTTCTCGCCGACTTCGACATGTACTTTGCCAAGCTGTTCGATGGCCTGCGCCACGACTCAGGCGATCCCAAGGAATGGGGTGAAAAGGCACTGGCGCACTATGCCAAGCTGCGCATCGATGCCAACTCCAAGCGCCTGGTGTTCTCCGATGGCCTGACGCTGGACGCCGCGCTCGATCTGTACCAGCACTTTGCCGACCGCATCCAATGCGGCTTTGGCATCGGCACCCAACTGGCCAACGACATGGGGCTCAAGCAGCTGAACATCGTGATGAAGCTCACCCACGCCAATGGCCAGCCCGTGGCCAAGCTCAGCGACAGCCCGGGCAAGACCTTGTGCGACGACGAAACCTATCTGGCGTACCTGAAACAGGTCTTCCACGTGAAATATTGAATCGACCATCCCGCCACCGGAAGCTAACAGAACGACCGGTGGATGGGAACATGGGAGGAAATGGAAGGAAATGGCCATGCTCAAGATCACCCTTGCCCAACTGGACCTGACCGTGGGCGACATCGACGGCAACATCGATCAGATGGTGCAGGCTGCCCAGAAGGCGCAGGCAGATGGCGCGCAACTGGTGGTCTTTCCCGAGCTGTCGATCACCGCCTACTATCCCGGAGACCTGCTCGACGAACCCGAGTTTCTCGCCCGCGTGGATGCCGGCATTGCCCGCCTGCGGGAAGAGACCCGCAAGCTGCCCGGCCTGTACTGGGTAGTGGGCGCGCCCACCCGCCGCCAGGGCCCCGGCAAGCAGCTGCACAACAGCCTGCTGGTGCTGCAAGACGGCACTGTGCGCCTGCAGTACGACAAGCAATTGCTGCCCACCTACAACATCTTTGATGAGCGCCGCCATTTCGAGCCGGGGCGCGACGCTGCCAAGGTACTGCGGATCGGCAATGCACAGGTGGGCTTTCTGATCTGCGAAGACGGCTGGAACGACAGCGGTGCCGACTACGCCACCAACCCCTTCGAGCGCATGGCGGATGCTGCACCCGACGTCGTCGTCAGCATCAACGCCAGCCCCAGCCACCTGGGCAAGCGCGAGCAGCGCCACCAGATCTTCAGCGAAGCGGCCACCCGCCACGGCCTGCCCATTCTCTACGTCAACCAGATCGGCGGCCAGGACCAGATCGTGTTCGATGGCGCCTCGTTTGCCGTGCAACCCGGCGACGGCATTGTGTGGGAGGCCCCTCGCTTTGCAGAAGCCACCTGCACCCTGGGCTTTGACAATGGCCAGTTCCGCAGCTCCAGCGGCCAGGCCACGCAACGCCCGGCCATACAGGGGCTGCCGACCATGGAGTTCTACCGCCAGCAGATCATCCTGGGGCTGCGCGATTACGCCCGGCGCTGCGGCTTCCGGCAAGTGGTGGTGGGCAGCTCCGGCGGCATTGACTCGGCCCTGACGCTGGCGCTCGCCACCGAAGCGCTCGGCCCCGACAATGTCGTCGGCATCACCATGCCGTCGCGCTACTCATCCAGCGGCTCGGTGGATGATTCCGTCGCACTGTGCCGCAACCTGGGCATTGCGCTCAAAACCCACCCAATAGCAGATTTGGTGGCCGGTTACAGCGCGCAGTTCGAGCGCAGTTTTGAAGCACCGCTGCAAGGCCTGCCACTGGAAAACCTGCAGGCACGCATTCGCGGCACCATCCTCATGGAATACAGCAATGCTTTCGGCCACCTGCTGCTGACCACGGGCAACAAGTCGGAAATCTCGGTCGGCTACTGCACCCTGTATGGCGACACCAACGGCGGCCTGGGCCTGATCGGCGACCTGTACAAGACCGAGGTCTTCGCGCTGTCACGCCACATCAATGACAGTGCGGGCCGCGAAATCATTCCGCAAGCCATCATCGACAAGGCACCCTCTGCAGAACTGGCCCCGGGCCAGAAAGACGAGGACAGCCTGCCGCCATATGAAATCCTCGACGAGATCTTGAAGATTCTCATCGAGGGCCAGCGCCTCTCCACCCAGGAGTACACAGCCGCCTGCGTCTTTGTCGGCAACCTGCAGATGACGGAAAACGGTCGCGCCATGGTAGCCAAGGTGCAGCGCATGGTGCACCGCAGCGAGTACAAGCGCAGGCAGGCTCCGCCGATACTGCGCGTGCGCCCCCGCGCATTCGGCACCGGCCGCCAAATGCCGATTGCGGCATGGTATCCGTGACACCCCGGAGCACGGCCGCTACCCAGCCTCTTCCCTCCGGGCCTTCCGCATGGGGGGCCGTGCCAGCTTTGGAAATTGCAACCGCAATGCACCGACAATGACACCATGAGCCCTACGACCGACACCTATGACCTCGCCGTGCTGATCGGCCGCTTTCAGCCCCCTCACCTGGGCCACCTGGCCTTGCTGCAACAGGCACTGGCGCGTGCGTCCCGAGTCATAGTGGTGCTGGGCTCGGCCATCCAGGCGCGCAGCCCCAAGAACCCCTTCACCTGGCAGGAGCGCGCGCAAATGTTTGCAGGCGCGCTCAGCCCCGCCGATGCCTTACGTGTGGAGTTTGTGCCCATCCGTGATTACTACGACGAGCCACGCTGGGTGACTGCGGTGCGCGAGGCCGTTACCAGCCACAGCCAGCCCGGCGCACGCATTGGCCTGGTGGGCCACTTCAAGGATGCAAGCAGCAGCTACCTCGCGCATTTCCCCGGCTGGGAGCTGGTGAGCCTGCCACGCCAGAACAGCATTGATGCCACCCCCATCCGCGATGCCTACTTTGATGCGCCGGCTGCCGGGCCAGCAGGCGACTTGAGCCCGCTGAAAGAGATGCTGCCCGCCAGCTCGCTGGAGTTTCTGCAGCGGTTCAACCAGACGCCTGCGTATGCGGAGCTGTGCACCGAATGGCAGATGCTGCGCAAGTACCGCCAATCATGGTTGGCCGCACCCTACCCGCCGGTCTTCGTCACCGTTGATGCCCTGGTGCGTTGCGGCAACGAAGTGCTGGTGATCCGCCGCGGACATGCCCCAGGCAAAGGCCTGCTGGCGCTACCCGGTGGCTTTCTGGAGCCGCGCGACACCCTGTGGCAATCCTGCCTGCGTGAACTGCAGGAAGAGACCCACTGCGCGCTGGAAGAGCCCAGCCTCCGCGCCGCACTGCAGTCGGTCACCGTGTTCGACCACCCGGACCGCAGCCAGCGCGGCCGCACCATCACCCATGTGCATTACTTTGACCTGAAGCAGAGCCCCAAGCCCGCCGTGCGTGCCGATGACGATGCGGCAGAAGCCTTCTGGCTCAGCATCGACGCCATCCGTGCGCGCGAGGCAGAGTTCTTTGAAGACCATTTCCAGATTCTGCAGAAGCTCCTGGTGCCCAGTTTCACTGCGTACTGAAAGCAGAGCCCCTATCGCCGCGCTTCAAAGCATCCAAGACTACATCCATTTCACCAAGACCGATTGACCATGTCCGCCCTCCACATCCGCCCTGCCACCATCCACGACACCGAAACCATTCTGCGTTTTGTGCGCGACCTTGCCGTCTATGAAAATGCCGAGCAGGAGGTGCTCTCGACACCCGCCCATGTGCACAAGACCATGTTCAGCGAAGGCGCGACGGCACATGGGCTGATCTGCGAGCAGGATGGCCGCGCCATCGGGTTTGCGGTTTACTTCTTCAACTATTCCACCTGGCAGGGGCGCAATGGCCTGTACCTGGAAGACCTGTATGTAGACCCGGCCCATCGCGGCAGCGGTGCAGGCAAGGCCATCCTGCGGCATCTGGCCCGCATTGCGGTCGAAAAGGACTGTGGCCGCTTCGAGTGGAGCGTGCTCGACTGGAACACGCCCTCGATCCAGTTCTACGACAGTCTGGGTGCCAAGCCGCAGAGCGAGTGGATTCGCTACCGTATGACCGGCCAGGCCCTGCACGATCTGGCGCAGGCCTGAACTGCACACGCCGCGCAGTTCCTCAAGGGCTTAGCGTCCCGCCCGCTCCAGCATGGCGTGCAGCAGCACATTGCAGCCGGCCGTGATGTGCTCGGGCTTGGCATCCTCGATCTCGTTGTGCGATATGCCGTCCTTGCAGGGAATGAAGATCATGCCCGCAGGCGCCAGACGCGCCATGTAGACGGCATCGTGGCCCGCGCCGGAGACGGCATCCATGTGTGAGTAGCCCAGCATCTGCGCACCGCGCCGCACGGCATCGACGCACTCGGCGTTGAAAGGCTGCGCGGTATAGCTGGACACCAGATCGATCTTGATCGGCAGCCCCGTTTCTCGGCTGATACGATCGGCCACCGCACGAATGTCCTGGTCCATGGCTTCGCAATCGGCATCGGTCGCATTGCGCAGGTCGATGCTGAATTTCACCTCGCCCGGAATCACATTGCGGCTGTTGGGGTGCACATGCACCATGCCCACCGTACCGCGTCCGTGCGGTGGGTGGCGGTGCGCGCAGGCCACCACCTCCTGCATCACCTGGGTGGCGACCTGGAGCGCGTCCTTGCGCAGCGCCATGGGGGTGGGGCCGGCGTGCGCCTCCATGCCGGTGACGGTGCAGTCGTACCAGCGAATGCCCAGCACGCCGGTCACCACGCCAATGGTCTTGTCGTGGTCTTCCAGCACCGGGCCCTGCTCGATGTGGGTTTCGAAGTAGTAGCCAATGGGATGGTCGCCCGGCTCCTGCGGGCCGATGTAACCGATGCGCGCAAGCTCGTCCTTCACGCTCTTGCCTTCGGTGTCCTTCGCGGCATAGGCATGCTCCAGCGTGAATGCCTTGGCAAAAACGCCCGAACCCATCATCACCGGCACAAAGCGGGAGCCTTCTTCATTCGTCCAGAATGCCACCTCGATCGGCGCTTCCGTCTCTATGCCGTGGTCGTTGAGCGTACGCACCACCTCGATGCCTGCGAGCACGCCGTAGTTGCCGTCGAACTTGCCGCCCGTGGGCTGGGTGTCGATGTGGCTGCCCGTCATGATGGGTGGCAGGCTGTTGTTGCGGCCGGGGCGGCGCATGAAACCATTGCCGATCTTGTCGATGGTAACGGTCATGCCTGCATCCTGCGCCCAGCGCGTCACCAGGTCGCGTCCCTGGCGGTCGAGGTCGGTCAGCGCCAGACGGCACACGCCTCCCTTGGCAGTAGCACCAATCTGGGCCAGTTCCATCAGCGAATTCCAGAGCCGCTCTCCGTTGACGCGCAACTGGCTGGTATCGGTCTTCACTTTCGTGTCCATGTTCGATCTCCTTGTTTCATTGCGCGCGAGCAACGGCAGTGGGCGCCATCTCCTGCGCGCGCTTTTGCACCGCCTGGAAGTTGGGGCCAAACGCCGGCCGCTTGAAATACTGGCCTGCATTCTTCTCGGCCCGCAGATCGCCGTTGGCATACACGATCTTGCCGCGGCTGATGGTGTGGCTGGGCAGGCCGGTCACCTGTCGGCCCTCAAAGATGTTGAAGTCGCCCTTGGAGTGCTGGGTTTTCACCGACAGCGTCTTGGTGGCCTTCGGATCCCACAGCACCACATCTGCATCTGCACCTGCGCCGATGAAGCCCTTGCGCGGATAGACGTTGAACAGTTTGGCCGTGTTGGCCGAGGTAATGGCGACGAACTCGCTGGGCGTGAGGCGCCCTGTATTCACACCGGCATCCCACACCACGGCCATGCGCTCTTCAACGCCGCCGGTGCCGTTGGGCGTCTTGGCAAAGTTATCTTTGCCAGCTGCCTTTTGCGCAGCGCAGAAAGTGCAGTGGTCCGTTGCCGTCGTGTGCAGGTGCCCGGCCTGCAGGCCGCGCCACAGCGCTTCCTGGTGCTCCTTGGGGCGGAACGGCGGGCTCATCACATAGGCGGCGGCAGTGGCATAGTCTGGATGGCGGTACACGCTGTCGTCAATCGTCAGATGGCCCGCCAGCACTTCGCCATAGACGCGCTGGCCACGTGCACGGGCACGGGCAATGGCATCTGCCGCCTCGATGCAACTCACATGCACCACGTAGATGGGAACGCCCAGCACGTCGGCAATCGCAATGGCGCGGTTGGCTGCCTCGGCCTCGACCATCGGCGGGCGCGACAGCGGATGGCCTTCAGGGCCGGTGATGCCCATGCGCGCTACCTCCTGCTGCAGCAGATAGACCAGTTCGCCGTTCTCGGCGTGCACAGTAGGCATGGCGCCCAGCTCCAGCGCACGCCGGAAGCTGTTGACCAGCGTTTCGTCGTCGCACATGATGGCGTTCTTGTAGGCCATGAAGTGCTTGAAGCTGTTGATGCCCTCATCGCGCACCAGCACCCCCATGTCCTCGCGCACCTGATCGCTCCACCAGGTCACGGCCACATGGAAGGAATAATCGGATGCCGCCTTTTCCGCCCAGCCGCGCCACTTGCGGTAGGCATCCATCAGCGGCTCCTGCGGATCGGGAATCACAAAGTCGATGATGCTCGTGGTGCCGCCGGCAAGGCCTGCTGCCGTGCCGGTGAAGAAATCGTCGGCGGTGACCGTGCCCATGAAGGGCAGCTGCATGTGCGTGTGCGGATCGATGCCGCCGGGCATCACATACTGGCCGCTGGCGTCGAGTATTTCGGTGCCCGAAGGTGCCTGCGCCGCAGCCCCCTCGCCCACTGCAACGATCTTGCCGTCGGCCAGCAGCACATCGGCACGCTCTTCGCGGTCTGCGTTCACTACGGTGCCACCACGAATCAGAAGGGGGCGGCTGGCTGTGCTCATCATGTCTCTCCTTTGCATTCACGTCACAAAAATCGCGCAGGCCCCACTCACGCTCGCCGCAATGCGGCCTGCGAAGCCACAACATGGCTTGCCATGCCGATGCGGTACACCACGCCTGCAATGAAGAGGCCAATGAACCACGCATACGCATACAGATCCTTGAAGATGGTCCCCACGTTCGGGAAGCTGGCGGGAAACGCCGCATTCAGAAAGCCCGGAATATTGGGCGCCACACCGCAGGCGAATGCGGCAATGGCCACCCAGTTCCAGCCGCCCGAATAGCTGTACTTGCCGCCTTCGCGGTAGAGCTCAGACACATCGAGCTGTGTGCGGCGGATGAGGAAGTAATCCACCATCAAGATCCCGGCAATGGGCCCCAGCAGTGCGGAATATCCAATCAGCCAGGTGAAGATGTAGCCCTGGGTCGACTCCAGAATCTTCCAGGGCATCATCAGGATGGCAATCGCCACCGTGATGTAGCCGCCTGTACGGTAGCTGATGCGCTTGGGGTCGAGCGCAGAGAAGTCGTAGGCCGGCCCCACCAGGTTGGCAGCCAGGTTGACGCTCACCGTATCCACCAGCAGCACGATGAGCGCAATGAGCACCGCAGCTCCGGTCATGCGCGCAGCCACATCCACTGGATCCCATAGGGCCTTGCCGTAGATGACGACGGTGGCCGAGGTGACGATCACCGCCAGTGCCGCCAGCAACCCCATGGGCACGGGCAGACCGATGGCCTGGCCCACCACCTGGTCACGCTGTGACCGGGCAAAACGGGTGAAATCAGGAATGTTCAGCGCCAGTGTGGCCCAAAAACCGATCATGGCCGTGAGCGACGGCCAGAAAGTACCCCAGAACTGGCCCGCCTTGGCTTCGCCCGGGGCAAATGCGGACGGCTTGTCCAGAATCGGACCAAATCCGCCGGCCTTTTCATACACCCACCACAGCAGCACAAAGCAGATCACGATCTTGGCCGGTGCCGTATAGGTTTCGAGCTTGCGAATGGACTCGATACCATGCACCACAAAATAGAACTGAATGGCCCAGAAGACCAGGAAGCAGATGAGCTGCGCGATGTTGATGCCCAGGCCCGCAATCTTCTCGCTCTCCAGCGGATGGCCAATGATCACACCCAGCAACGTATAGATCATCAGGCCGCCGAACCAGGTCTGGATACCGTACCAGCCGCAAGCCACCAATGCGCGCAGAACCGCCGGGAGCTTTGCACCCCGCGTGCCAAACGAAGCGCGTGCCAGCACCGCATAGGGAATGCCATATTTGGCGCCCGCATGCCCGATGAGCAGCATCGGTACGAGCACGATCACGTTCGCGATGAAGACGGTCATGACCGCCTGCATGGCCGACATGCCGCCCTCCACCAGGCTGGCTGCCAGCGTGTAGGCTGGAATGCACATCACCATGCCTATCCACAACGCCGTGAAGTGGTACCACGTCCACGTTCGCTGCGATGCTTGCGTAGGTGCGAGGTCGTGGTTCCAGAGACCACCGGCTGCACTGCCAGCGGCATCTCCTGCTTGCGCGTCATGGGACATTGCTCACTCCTTGAGAGGTGTTTTCAATACGTTCTAATCATCCAAATCCAAAATCTTGCGCTCCATCCTGTAGGCACTTCTGACAAAGCAAAAAGCGCGCCAGCCATTTATGGCGCGACCTGCGCCGTCACCCGAGCGGGGTTGTTGGGGTGCGTCGTCCAGTTGGCGTACTCGCCCGTCACGGCTTTGCCGGTGCGCAGGTCCACCTCGCCGGGCTGAAGGCTGCGCATCGAGATCGTGTCGGGCACCGGGCAGATCGAGACGCACAGGTTGCAGCCCACGCATTCGGCTTCGTTCACCTCAAAGCGGCGTTCACCCGCCTCGCCCTTGTTATAGAAGATGGCCTGGTGCGAGGTGTCTTCGCACACCACATGGCAGCGCCCGCACTGGATGCAGCTATCCTGGTTGATCACCGCCTTGTCGATGTGGTTGAGGTTCAGGTCCTTCCAGTCCTTGACGGTGGGCACCGCACGGCCACAGAAGTCATCGATGGTCTTGAAACCATGCGAGTCCATGTAGTTCGACAGGCCATCGCACATGTCCTGCACGATCTTGAAGCCATACACCATGGCGGCGGTGCACACCTGCACCGTGCCGCAACCCAGCGCAATGTATTCGGCCGCGTCCTTCCAGGTGGTGATGCCGCCAATCCCCGAGATGGGCAGACCCGCAGTCTGCGGATCGCGGGCGATCTCGGCCACCATGTTCTGGGCAATCGGCTTGACGGCTGGGCCGCAGTAGCCGCCGTGCGAACCCTGTCCGTCGGTGCTGGGGTGCATCACCAGCGTATCCAGGTTCACGCCCATCACCGAATTGATGGTGTTGATCAGCGACACCGCATCGGCCCCGCCCGCCTTGGCCGCCCGCGCCGGAAAGCGCACATCCGTGATGTTGGGCGTGAGCTTCACGATCACCGGCAGGCGGCTGTAGTGCTTACACCATTCGGTCACCATCTGGATGTACTCAGGTACCTGGCCAACGGCGGCGCCCATGCCGCGCTCACTCATGCCGTGCGGGCAGCCAAAATTCAGCTCGATACCATCGGCGCCGGTGTCTTCAACCATCGGCAGGATGCGCTTCCAGCTCTCTTCCACGCAGGGCACCATCAAAGATGCAATCAGCGCGCGGTCCGGCCAGGCCCGCTTCACCCGGGTCATCTCTTCCAGATTGACCTTCAACGGCCGGTCGGTGATCAGTTCGATGTTGTTGAGGCCCACCACGCGCCGGTCCTGCGACAGGAGCGTGGAATAACGCGGCCCGTTGACGTTGACCACATGCGGGTCTTCACCCAGCGTCTTCCAGACCACACCGCCCCAGCCTGCTTCGTAGGCGCGGGTGACGTTGATTTCCTTGTCGGTGGGAGGCGCAGAGGCCAGCCAGAAGGGATTGGGGCTGCGGATACCCAGGAAATTGCTGCGAATATCGGCCATGACGACTCCTTGATTCAGTGGAAACGGTGCGTATTGCGCGCTGTCATGCGCTGATGCCGACTTCGCGCATCAGCATGCGGTGCATGGCTGCAGCGGCGCGTTTGCCATGCTCCACAGCCTCCACCGTCAGATCGCGGCCGCCCCACCGGCAGTCACCGCCAGCCCACACCCGCTCCACGCTGGTCTGGCCGTCATCGTCCGTCTCAATCCGTCCCCCCTTGAGGGCGACACGCGAGCCCGCAGGCTCCGCGATATAGCTCTGCCCGATGGCCTTGAGCACCATGTCGGCGGCAAGCACCGTAGTCTCCCCAGTGTTCTGCAGCTTGCCATCCACCTGCTGCGTGCTTGCCAGACGGATGCCGGTAACTGAGCCGTTTTCCACCAGCACCTCTTGCGGCGCTGCCCACAGACGGATCGTCACGCCATGGGTCTGCGCCCATTGCTGCTCCACAGCCGACGCCGACATGGCGTCCTGTCCTCGCCGGTAGACGATGGTAACTTCTTCTGCGCCCAGCAGGCGGGCCTGGACGGCGGCGTCCACCGCCGTCATGCCGCCGCCGATCACCACTACCCGACGGCCCACCGGCACCGTGGATTTGTCGGAGGCCTGGCGGATATCGGCAATGAAATCGACCGCGTTGCGCAAGCCCTGGGCCGCTGGCTCGGCAATGCCCAGATCATTGACACCGGCAAGGCCCAGGCCCAGAAACACGGCGTCATGGCTGGCCAGCAGGCTGTCCAGGGTAAAGTCGCGGCCCAACCGCTGGTTGTTGCGCGGAGCAATGCCGCCCACCGACAGCAGCCAGTCAATTTCCTTCTGCGCAAAATCATCGGTCGTCTTGTAGCTGGCAAGACCATACTCATTCAAGCCGCCGAGCTTGGGCTTGGCGTCCAGCAGGCTCACATCGTGGCCTTGCAAGGCCAGCAAATGGGCGCATGCCAGCCCTGCAGGGCCCGCCCCCACCACGGCCACCTTCTTGCCCGTGGGGTCGGCCCGCTTGAACAGTGGCGCACCTCCTGCAGCCATGAACCGGTCGGTTGCGTAGCGCTGCAGCGCGCCGATTTCCACCGGCTTGTCCTCATTGGTGTTGCGCACGCAGGCCTGCTCGCACAGCACCTCGGTGGGACACACCCGGGCGCACATGCCGCCCAGCGGATTCGATTCGAGAATGGTTTTGGCTGCGCCCCGGATATTGTCCTGCGCGATGCGGGCAATGAAGCTGGGCACATCGATGCTGGTGGGACAGGCCGTGGCACAGGGCGCATCGTAGCAGTAATAGCAGCGCTCGGCTTCGATCGATGCCTGCGCCCACGTCAGCGGCGGGTGTGCATCGGAAAAATTGTCGGCGTATTGATCCGCGCCAAGCCGTCCTGCGCGCACACCGCATCCCTTGGATCCGTCCATGACTCATCCTCCTCGACCGGGTTATCAGCACCAGTTCGAGCGGCGTCGTGACTCTGCCGCCTTCCCAGCGCCATCGCATCCACAACTCACCAAGCAGACCGGAATGCTGCGCAATCCGTCCGCCTCCAAAGCTGCACCAACCGGGGAGGGTTCATCAGGCCCTCATCGTGGGTGTTTTGTCTTTCTGCGCTGCTGTTGTCGCAACGCTGTTGAAATCCATTAAAAGCCTTATTAAAGTTTTACGCACTGGTAAAAACACTAGCATTGAACAATTGGTCACGGACTGCTTCCGCACAGCGTGTTGACCGCCGCCCCTTCATACACCTGAAAGGCTGGGTTCATTTTGTTGTGCATCAAAGTACGCAATGGGCATGGCATCTGGCCGCACAATAGGCATGTAGGCGCCCGTCCCAACTTGTGGCGCCATCCGAGCTTGTGAGTTGCCATGTCCAGCGCGTCACCGTCCTCCACCACCTCTGCGGATTCATCTTCGGGCTACAGCCTGCTGCGTGGCCCGTCGGCGGCACGCCTGCGCAAGCAGAACCAC
The DNA here is from genome assembly GCF_040396735.1 of Comamonas odontotermitis. Classification (GTDB taxonomy): domain Bacteria; phylum Pseudomonadota; class Gammaproteobacteria; order Burkholderiales; family Burkholderiaceae_C; genus Comamonas; species Comamonas odontotermitis_C. Next base: position 510,779 of record NZ_JBEBNZ010000001.1, on the reverse strand, counting down.
ATCCTCTCCTGCGCCGAAGAAGTGTTTGCACGCGATGGTTTCGAGGGCGCCTCGCTCGAGGCCATTGGCGCGGCCTCGGGCTTCAGCCGCCACAACCTGCTGTACTACTACCCCAGCAAGGAGGTGCTGTACCAGGCGGTCCTCGAATCGCTGCTGGACGACTGGCTTGTCCACATGACAGACCTCTCCAGAGACGGTGATCCACGCCAGCAGATCCGCGAATACATCCGCGCCAAGTTTGCGTTTTCGCGCAACCGCCCCTTTGCCAGCCAGCTGTTCACCAAGGAAATGATTGCAGGCGCCCCTTTTGCGGGCGCTGCCGTGCGCGAACGCATCGCACCGCTGCTGGCGGCCAACGTGGCCGTGTTTGAGTACTGGGCCACGCAAGGTCTAATAGCGCGGGTCGACTTCACGCACCTGATGTTCACCATCTGGGCGCTGACCCAGGGCTATGTGGACCAGCGCACCCAGTTTGCCCTGCTGCTGGGCCAAAGCCAGCTCGAACCCGCCGATTACCTGGTGGCTGAAACCCTGCTCGTGCAGATGATTGCCGCCACCCTGAAGGTCGATCTGGCGGGCTGATGGCTTCCTTCAAGAGATACGAAGGCTTCAATTCGCTCCTGTTTTAATAGCAATATGCGCCTGTACTGCAAGCGCTTGTTCTCACTTTCGCCTGAAACCCTGCAAGACCATGAGCGGTCAATGCCGATTTTTTAACCCCCCGCTCTTGAACTGTCATCAAACACCCTTATTATTAGCACTCGAAGGGGTGGAGTGCTAAAAGCCGCTAACACAACCCTTGATACGTCGTTGCTCGGCCTGGTCGTACGCCTGTACTGCCTGCGGCCTCGCGCCTCGTCTCAACCGTAAATCTACGATTTGCAGGGTTGTGTTAGCGGCTCTGGTTCACCATTCCTGACCGCTTTGCACTCAAGGCTTGGCCCTTTGCGCTGGGCCTTTTTCCATCAAAACCCGGTATTTGATATTGAAGGAGTTGTTATGAACCTGCGTCCTCTGCACGATCGCGTGATCGTTAAGCGCCTGGAAAACGAAACCAAGACGGCTTCGGGCATCTACATTCCTGACAACGCAGCGGAAAAGCCTGACCAGGGCGAAGTGCTGGCTGTCGGCCCAGGCAAGAAGAACGACAAGGGCGAAGCCATCGCCATGGGCGTGAAGGTCGGAGACCGCGTGCTGTTCGGCAAGTACTCTGGCCAGACCGTGAAGGTCGACGGCAACGAGTTGCTGGTAATGAAGGAAGAAGACTTGTTCGCTGTTGTAGAGAAATAAAGCTACTGCGCAGGCGCCAGGCGTCGTTGCGCAGTGCTCGCAATCCTCACGTACCTGAGTACGTTCCGGTTGCTGTGCTCCGTGCGCCTCGCCTACCGCCTGCTCGCGACGCTTTCTTCCCCTACAACCCATTTTTATTTCAAAGTTTTCAAGTATTGAGGAGCCAAAAATGGCAGCAAAAGACGTAGTATTCGGCGGTGAAGCACGTGCACGCATGGTTGAAGGCGTGAACATTCTGGCTAACGCCGTCAAAGTGACCCTGGGCCCCAAGGGCCGCAACGTGGTGCTCGAGCGTTCGTTCGGCGCCCCCACCGTGACCAAGGACGGCGTGTCCGTGGCCAAGGAAATCGAACTCAAGGACAAGCTGCAGAACATGGGCGCCCAGCTCGTGAAGGAAGTGGCCTCCAAGACCAACGACATCGCTGGTGACGGCACCACGACCGCTACCGTGCTGGCCCAGGCCATCGTGCGCGAAGGCTCCAAGTACGTGGCCGCCGGCCTGAACCCCATGGACCTCAAGCGCGGCATCGACAAGGCTGTCGCCGCCCTGGTGGAAGAGCTGAAGAAGCAATCCAAGGCCACCACCACCTCCAAGGAAATCGCCCAGGTCGGCTCGATCTCCGCCAACTCCGACGAATCCGTGGGCAAGATCATTGCTGACGCGATGGACAAGGTCGGCAAGGAAGGCGTGATCACCGTTGAAGAAGGCAAGTCGCTGGACAACGAACTCGACGTCGTTGAAGGCATGCAGTTCGACCGCGGCTACCTGTCGCCCTACTTCATCAACAACCCCGAAAAGCAAGCCGCGATCCTGGACAACCCCTTCGTGCTGCTGTTCGACAAGAAGATCAGCAACATCCGTGACCTGCTGCCTACGCTGGAAGCCGTGGCCAAGGCCGGTCGTCCTCTGCTGATCATTGCAGAAGACGTCGAAGGCGAAGCCCTGGCAACCCTGGTGGTCAACACCATCCGCGGCATCCTGAAGGTTGTGGCTGTGAAGGCTCCTGGCTTCGGCGACCGCCGCAAGGCCATGCTGGAAGACATCGCCATCCTGACTGGCGGCAAGGTCATCGCTGAAGAAGTGGGCCTGTCGCTGGAAAAGGTGACCCTGGAAGACCTGGGCCAAGCCCAACGCGTCGAAATCGGCAAGGAAAACACCACCATCATCGACGGTGCTGGCCAAGCTGCTGAAATCGAAGCCCGCGTCAAGCAAATCCGTGCCCAGATCGAAGAAGCGACCAGCGACTACGACCGTGAAAAACTGCAAGAGCGCGTGGCCAAGCTGGCTGGCGGTGTTGCCGTGATCAAGGTTGGCGCTGCCACCGAAGTCGAAATGAAGGAAAAGAAGGCCCGCGTGGAAGACGCACTGCACGCAACCCGTGCTGCCGTGGAAGAAGGCATTGTGGCCGGCGGTGGCGTTGCCCTGCTGCGCGCCAAGCAAGCCGTGGGCAGCCTGGCTACCGGCAATGCCGAGCAAGACGCTGGCATCAAGCTGGTGCTCAAGGCCATCGAAGCGCCTCTGCGCGAAATCGTGTCCAACGCCGGTGGCGAGCCATCGGTGGTGGTGGATGCCGTGCTCAAGGGCAACGGCAACTTCGGCTTCAACGCGGCCAACGACACCTACGGCGACATGCTGGAAATGGGCATCCTGGACCCAACGAAGGTGACCCGTACCGCCCTGCAGAATGCTGCTTCCGTGGCATCGCTGCTGTTGACCACCGAGTGCATGATCGCAGAAGCCCCCAAGGCTGAATCCGCTCCTGCCATGCCCGACATGGGCGGCATGGGTGGCATGGGCGGCATGGGCATGTAATTGCCACCGCTGTCATAGCACACCATCGGGTCTCGGCGTTCTGCGCCAGGGCCCGATAAAGAAAACCCGGCACCTTTTGGTGGCCGGGTTTTTTCATGCCTGCTTGCTGAGTGACGTTGCTGTCAATCGAGAGACTGTGTAGCGCTCAACAGACGAGCGATCTTTGCAGATTTAGCGATAAAGATGCGTTTTGATTCTGCATGGTAGATTGGGCAAAACCCCTGTTTCTGGTCCAAGCCACTAATCCATGAAAATTCTGCGCTACTGCCTCAAAGTATTAGGCTATTTGCTGGTTTTTCTCGTGCTGCTGGCCTTCAGCCTATATGCATGGGTGGTGATTGCCAACTGGAACGATGATCCGTTGAGCGAAGAAGCCAAGCAGGCCATGCAATACACGCCACCGACTCAAGCGCAATGGCAAGACAATGGATTACTCATCATCGCAGGCTTGGATGCGCCATGGGATGCCGCCGACAAAAATGCTGTAACGACCGCAGCGGAACTCGGGCGCAAACGCCTAACGCGCGAGATTGAGCGCCATGCCTGGGTGCAAGCGCATCCGACCACTACACAAGGCATGCCCCCGCTCATCGAAAGAGCAAAGAGTGGGCTCAATATCGTGCCGACCCAACTGCGCTGCCCACAAGGCGAAGCTGATTGTTTTGCATGGTACCAGCAGTACAAAACAACCATTGAATCAACCTTTCGCGCTAATCAGGCGCTGATTTTGCGACTGGATGCTGCTGCAAATGCCAAGCAATTCAGCAACCCATGGCCTCACTATCTTTATTCCGACCTTCCCCCCTATTCACTACTGAGGAGTAGCCACGAATTGTGGCTCGCCATGGCCTCCTTGGAATGGCAGAATGGAAAGCAGGCAGATGCAGTCGCGCATGTCACGCAGGCCTCCGTATTGCGCATAAAACTGGCGGCAAGCTCCAATAGCCTGATCACCAGCATGATTGCATTGGCCTTGCAGTATCAGGAGTTGCGCTGGCTGAGCAATGCAATCGCTCGTACCACGCCCGATACCTCAGGGGCGGTATCTTCAACCGTCAACGCCCTGCTTCAGACCCCTCCTCCTAGCTTGGATTCAGCGTTCGCAGGTGAAAAGCAATTCATGGCGGGCGTATATGCATCCATCAAAGACGTCAACTACAACGCGCTGATCTTGGAAAAACAGATGGGCTCGCCAGATCTTTGGGAGCGCATGGCGAACCATTTGATCAATATCGGCTTTTTACATGGTGAGACCCTCAACACAAGCATTCGAGACCTCGACCACGTAAGAAGTATCAGCCTACGTCCTGCGCATGAGCAAGACTCCGCCTATAGCCAATTCCAAGTGCAGCTGGATTCGGTAGGTGGCCCCTGTGGCAGCTCTTGGTTTGACATGCGCAATGCGGTAGGCAGATGCCTTGTCGGTATTTCTGATTCTTACTCAATCTATCTCAGATATATGCACCGAGTCTCTGACATCGAGGGCTACCGCCGACTGGTTCAGCTTCAATACCAAGCGCTGAAGGAACAACAATCTCCCGCGAATATTCCCACTTGGCTCGAAAAATCCCCCCAAGAACTTCGCAACCCCTACAACCTGCAGCCTATGCACTGGGATGTAGCCACCGATAGCTTGGTATTTGAAGGCAAAGAGAAACAAACCCAGAACCTGGATGCATCAAGTACCTATCGCGTTCAGCTCTTTAAAGTGCATCCCTGAAAAAAGCATACAAGGTGTCGTCTATCTGTGTCGCAGGCCAATTTGCCATCAATTAATTAGCATCTAACGCCACCAGATGTATGTAAACAGTCAGTTTCACCAAAAATATATTTACGCGGCCATCCCGGGACTCTTCTTCGTCGGTGCCGTGCGCTTGAGCACCGTGCCTGTGCGCGTTCCCAGGTAGGTACCCGCTTCGTAGGCGACAGCGCCATTCACGATCACACAGTCAATGCCTGCGGCGGCCTGCATCGGGTTGTCAAAGGTGGCGGTGTCGCGCACCGTGTGCGGATCGAATATGGTCACATCGGCAAAGTTGCCTTCTGCCAGCACTCCACGGCGCTCAACACCAAAGACCTGAGCGGTCAGGCCCGTCATCTTCCACACGGCTGTCTCCAGCGGAAACAGGCCTACATCGCGACTGTAGTGGCCCAGCACGCGCGGGAACGTGCCCCACAGGCGCGGATGCGGGCGCTCGTTCGACGGAATGCCGTCCGAGCCGATCATGGTGGGCTCGAAACGGAGGATGCGCTGCACATCGCGCTCGTCCATGCTGAAGTAGATGGCGCTGGCCGGTTGCAGGCGGGCCGATGCTTCGGCGCGAGAGACACCCCAGTCTTCGGCAATCTCGCCCAGCTCCTTGCCTTGCAGTTCCGGGTGCGGCTCGCTGGTGGCGATCAGTATCTTGCCGGGCAGGCGCTCTTCCTGCAGGTGCAGCATGGTGGAGCTGGCATGGTAGGGGTAGCAGTCGAGCGATACGCACTGGCAATGCATCGCCGACTCGATCTGCGGCAGGGTCTTGGCCGAATTGCCCCAGTTGGCCTGGCCCGCCAGCTTGTGGTGCGAGATGACAACGGCGGCCTGCGCACCTCTGCCAATCTGCAGGGTCTCGTCGATGGACTGCTGGCAGTGCACACCTTCGTCGCGCATATGGGTCACGTACAGCGCATCGAATTCAGCCAGGGGCTTGGCTACCTCACTCACCTCTTCAGTGGTGGCAGCTGCAGCCGGCGGGTAGTAAGTACCCGTGGAGAGTCCTACAGCGCCCGCCGCCAGCGCCTCGCGCAGCAGCGCCTGCATATGCGCAATCTCGTCCTGACTGGCTGCGCGGTTCAAATCGCTCATCGCCAGCACGCGCAGGTTGGTGTGACCCACCATGGGGATCACATTGACGGCAGGTGGCGCTGCTGTGAGTGCGGCCAGGTACTCCTTGAAGGTGGAAAACCGGGTCTTCGCGTCGCTCAGCAGATTGAGCGGCGCAGGCAAAGGCGATTCCGGCAACAGTGGCGCCACGCTGATACCGCAGTTGCCTGTCACCACCGCCGTCACGCCTTGCGACACCTTGAACTCCATCTGGGGCTGCAGCAGCAGCGCCTGGTCGTCGTGCGTATGCGAATCGATGAAGCCGGGCGCGACGATCTTGCCTGCCGCATTGATGACCTGATCAGCCGTGGCAGCCTGCAGATCGCCGATGGCCGCAATCTGGCCCGCGCGAATGCCCACATCGGCTTTGAAGCGCGGGCGCTTGCTGCCGTCAATCACTTCGCCACCGCGAATCAAAATCTCAAAATGTTGTTCTGCCATGGTGCAGCCCCGGGGTTCAATACGATGAAAACACTATAAAAACAGAAGCTGTCAGCGCATTCTGGGAAAGCGCTGACGGCCATTTTCAATCAAAAATTATCAATCCACCTTGGCACCACTGGCCTTGACCACGGCGCCCCATTGCGCGCGCTCCGAATCGGCCAGGGTCTTGAAGGCTTCCGGGGGCCCGCCCAGGGGCTTGAAAGCCATCCGGTCGAGCTGCGCGACGATCTCGGGAGTTTTGAGCACATCATTCAGTGCGGTGTTCAGCGCCATCACCACATCGCGTGGTGTACCCGGCGGTGCCACCAACCCGCCCCAGGCGTTCATCACGAAGCCGGGCACCCCGGCTTCCTGCATCGTCGGCAGATCGGGGAACTGAGGCGAGCGCTCCGTGCTGGTCACCGCCAGCGCGCGTACCTTGCCAGCCTGTACCTGCGGGGCAGCGGTTACGATGTTCTCAAAATAGAACTGCAGGCTGCCGGCCATCAGATCTCCCATGGCCTGTGGCGAGCCCTTGTAGGGGATGTGTTCCGCCGATTGCAGGCCCATCTTCGTCTTGAACAGCTCCGCTCCCAGATGGCTGGTGGTGCCGATGCCCCCCGATCCATACTGCAAGGGCTTGTCTGCCTTCTTGCCGTAGGCAACAAGCTCGGCCACCGTTCTGGCAGGCACGTTGTTGTTGACCAGCAAGAAGCTGCTGGTGGTGGCAATGCCGCCCACCATTACCAGGGTTTGCGGGTTGTAGGGCAGGCGGCTGAAAAGAAACTCGTTGGTCGTCAGCGTGGCATTGTTGCCATAGGCCAGCGTGTAGCCGTCGGGCGCAGCGCTGACCAGGGCCTGGATGCCGATATTGCCGCCCGCGCCGCCCTTGTTGTCAATCACCACAGGCTGGCCCAGTTTTTTGGACAGCTCGTTGCCGATCAGGCGCGTGAGCACATCGGGGCTGCCCCCCGCCACTCCGGGCACGATGATCTTGATCGGCTTGTCCGGGTATGCGGCCTGCGCTGCAAAGGCAGCCGCGCATGCAGCTGCCATTACCCATCGGCGTGTCCAGTTTCCTGCGGCCATGCGGCTCTCCTTGTCTGTGATCTGTCGGGCTAAACGCATGCCATGCTAGAGGCGGCTCTGCGCAAGTGCTGTCGCGCATGTGTTCCTACGCTCGCGCGTTGTGATTTGCAGCGGTTGGCAAAACACACGAAATCCCCACGCCACATGGGTACAGGCAGATCCGATAGGCTTGGTCTTGAAACAAGTTCATCCCAAAGAATCCATGACAAGCAAGAACCTCCTGGGCCAGCTGCAATTCCTGCGCGAAGCCGAGCGTCTCAAGAGCGTGCTCAGAAGCGCGCATACTTCCACCGGCAGACCGGAAAGCACCGCCGAACACAGCTGGCGGCTGTGCCTGATGGCCATGACATTCGAGCAGGAACTGGGCCCGCTCGACATGTACAAACTGCTCAAGATGTGCATCATTCACGACCTGGGCGAAGCCATTCACGGCGATATTCCCGCCATCGACAAAGGTGCACATCCCGACAAGAGCGCGCAGGAAAAAAACGATCTGCTTCAACTGAGCCAAACGCTGGAGCCCGCGCAGCAGAATGCCTTGCTGGCCCTGTGGCAGGAGTACGAAGATGCCGCCAGCCCCGAGGCCCGGGCGGTCAAGGCGCTGGACAAGCTGGAGACCATCCTGCAGCACAACCAGGGGCAGAACCCTGCGGATTTCGATTACGGCTTCAACCTCTCCTATGGTCGCCAATACACCGATGCTACGCCGCTCTTTGCCGCGCTACGCCAGGCGGTGGACGAGGACACGCGCCAAAGAATGCAGGGCAACTGACGGGTGGTGCACAAGGCGGGTGGTACCCGCCTCCGAGCAATCGCTGGCGTGAAAAGGCCCGCGATTCCATGAAAACCGCGGGCCTGGCTATGCCAAAGAGCCGAAGCCCGGAACCTGCCTTTATCGCGCCTTTTCGAATGCCTGTGCCAGGCGCTCCACGGCCTGCTCGATCTGCGCCACATCCGGTGCAGCGAAGGACAGGCGCATGGAGTGCAGATCGGCGTTGTCGGCATAAAAGGCCTTGCCGGGCACAAAGATCACATTGGCAGCAACCGCTGCATCAAACAGCTTTTGCGGATCAATGCCTTTGTCGAATGTGAGCCAGACAAACATGCCGCCCGCTGGCTGCACAAACTGCACCAGATTCCCCAATTTCGCCTTCATGCCATCGGTCAGCGCCTGCATGCGGCGCCGGTACTCGGCACAAGCCGTAGCCACCGCCTGGGCGTAGCGGCCCGACTGCAGGTAGCTCGCCGCCACCGCCTGCGCCAGCGGCGAGGTGCACAAGTCGTTGGTCTGTTTGGCCACAACGCAGCGGCGCAGCACAGCGGGATCTGCCACCATCCAGCCCACGCGCAAGCCGGGTGCCACGGTTTTGGAGAGGCTCGACAGGTATACGACTGGGTTCTCTCCTTCCACCTCGCCTCTCTGCTCTTGCAGCAGCTGCTGCGCCGCTGCATAAACCGACGCGGGGCGCTCGCCGGTAAAGGCCAGTTCGCCGTAAGGATCATCCTCCACCACGACAAAGCCGTACTGCAGTGCCAGTTGCACCAGCCTGATCCGCCGCTCCTGCGTCAGCAAGGTGCCGCACGGGTTGGAGAAATTGGGCACGGTGTAGAGGAGACGCGGACGCTCATCCGCAGGCAGCTCTTCCAGCAGCACCTGCAATGCATCCACGTTGAGGCCGTGCCCATCCACCGGCGTGCTCAGGATACGGGCACCGGCCTGGCGCAACGCCGCAATGGTGGCCGGATAGGCAGGTGTTTCCACACACACCACATCGCCGGGCTGCACCAGCACCCGCAACAACAGGTCGAAGCCCTGCTGGGAGCCGGTGGTCACCAGTACGTCGCCGGCAGCACAGCGGATGCCGCGCGCCTGGCACTGTGCGGCCAACTGCTCACGCAGTGCGGGTGAGCCTTCGGTGGCGCCATACTGCAGCGCGGTGGCTCCCGTGGTCATGGCCTGGGCCGCCGCTGCTGCGAGCCCCTCCTGGTCAAACAGGCTGGGCGATGGATAACCGCCCGCCAGCGAGATCATGCCGGGGCGGCTGAGGTAGGGAAACAGTTCGCGGATTGGCGAGCCCTGCGGATTGGCGAATGCCGGGGTGAATCGGAAAAATGACATGGTTGCGTGTCTCCTTGTTGTTCTTGAATAGGAAATCTGGTCCGTACAGGCATGCGGCACACCAGGCTCGTGCCCCGGTCACATCAAAAAACGCCCCTTTGGCGCCTGTCTCTATCGGTTTTAGGCAATTCTCATATTGCAGAGTGAGGCAAGGTGCACGCTGTCAGCGGTGCTCTTGAAAGCATCTGCCAGACTGCGCGCGCCCTATTTCCTATTTCCTTACTTGGCCACACCCAGATCCACCGTGCCGCACAGGCGCTGCGGATCGAGCCGCTCGCGCCAGCCATCGGCCCATTGCTGCAGCAGCGCAGGTGTGAATTGCCGGTAGTAAGCGATGTTGTGCGGGCCCACGCCATGCTCGGCGCTGTAGCTACCACCAAAATCCTGCACCACCATCGTGTAGATCGCATCGCGCAGGCGCTGCACCACCGCTGCGTCGTAGGGCTCAGCAGCATCCTTGCGCCAGATGACATTGAAATGCACGCCGCCATCGGCAATGTGGCCAAAGTCCACCACCGTGAGGAATGGGTAGTCGCGCGCCACCAATGCGCGGCCCTGGCGGCAGAATTCCATGATGCGCGAGCGCGGTACGGAAACGTCGAACGCAATCGGCTTGCCCAGCGCACGCGCGCCTTCGCTGATGCTGTGGCGCAGGTGCCAGAGCTCTTGCGCGTTGCCCAGCGCCGCGTTGACGATGGTCGATTCGAACTGGTCTTCTAGAAAGCCATTCAGTGCCTCCTGCAGATCCAGATTGCTGTACTTGGTGGCCGCATTGGCCTCCAGCTCGATCAGGATCGCGTAATCGGGTGCATCTTCGGGCGCAAATGGGTTGCGCAGATTGGGCACATGGTCAATGGCAGCCTGCATGGCGTTGCCGGAGATGCCTTCGAACGCGGCCAGCCAGTCGCCCAGATCACGCTCCATGGCCTGCAGCAGTTCCATCACGGCTTCGTCCGATGCGGGTACCACCAACGCTGTGGCCCGCTGCGTGGGGCGCGCATGCACCTGTATCGTGGCCTGCGTGACGATGGCGCCAGCGCCTGAGCCCCCCACCAGCAGCTGCTTCCAGTCCACGCCTGTATTGTTCTTGCGCAGCGCGCGGCCGAGCTCCACCACCTCACCAGGAGGGTCCATCAGCACGGCCTGCACCGCCATCAGGTTGGCGCGCACATCGCCGTAGCGGATCAGGCGCGTGCCGCCGGTGTTGGTGGCAATCATGCCGCCAATCGATGGATTGGCGCCCAGGTCGATGGGAAACCACAGGCCATGCGGCTCCAGCTTGTCATTCAACTCCTGCAGAGTGACGCCGGCATCCACCACCACGCTGCGGTTGGCGGCATCCACCTCGCAGGTGGCGCGCAGGCGCGACAGGTTCAGCACGATCTGCGTGCCACTCATGTCGGGCGTGCTGGCCCCCACCATGCCGGTGTTGGCTCCTTGCGGCAAGAGCGGAATCTGCTGCGCCGCGCAGAGGCGCACCACCGCCTGTACCTGCTCTACACTGGCCGGCCGCACCACCAGGCGCGCGTGGCCCTGGCCGTAGCGCGCGCCTTCTTCGTAAGCGGACATATCGGCCCCCTGCAGCACACCGCTAGCGCCCACGATGGCATGCAGCTCGGCCAGCAGCGCCGTGTTGTCCGCTGTATTGACTGCCTCGGTTGCACTCATGACTCAGGCCACGCTTTCTGCAGCATTGGCAGACAGTGCTGCGCGGACAGCACGCAGCGACTCATCCTGCATCGATTGGTACAACGCAATCTCGTCGTGCACCTTGGCCCCCAGGTCGGCTTCGAAAGCCTGTTGGGCCTGGTTGGCCGCGTAATGCTTCTGCTCTTCGCCGCCCAGGTTGGACTGGAAGATGCCTGCCGCACTGACGGGCAGAAAATCTTCGTACACGATGGGCTCGACGCGGACAACGCCGCTTGCGATCAGCGCTTCGATATCGGTATCAGCGGCATCTGGGGGCAGGTCCGCATCGGTGTTTTGCAGCACATAGCGGTAAAAGGCCAGGCCCTGCTGGCGCATCGCTTCGTGCGTGTCGGGGAAGGCCGCAAACGCCGTCTGCAGGCGATCCTGGTAGTTGGTACTGGCGCTGCCGGCATTGCCCATGCTGCGCACATTGGCCAGCAGCTCGTCATACAGCGCACGGCCCTTGCGGGTAAGCGCCACGCCGCGCTGTTCAATCTCGCCAAAGCGCGCGGTGTGGGTGCCCTGGTCACTGCCGCCGCCGGGAAAGTTCACCTTTTCCTGCAGCGCCTTGAAGCTGGTCTGGCGCAGCAGAATCGGGCAATTGCGGCGCGGCGGACCTTCGACCACGTCCTTGGCATCCATGCCATGCTGCGGCATGCCCGCCTGTGCAACATCGATGTCCAGCGTACGCGGCGTCAGGTGGTTGATGTGCGGGCCCTTGAAGCAGACCACATCGGCAATCAGGCGGTGCGCCTTGTGCAGCTTGTCGTAGGTGGCCGCGTCGACAGTGGCCTCGCTGTGCCAGCGGAAGGTTTCCAGCGCCTCGTTCACAAACTCGGTGGCTTCGGCGTCCGTCAGGCCACCAGCGGCTTCATGCTGCGCAACCAGTGCCAGCGCCCGTTCCGTGAAGATATTGCGTTTGGCCAGAATGGCGGCTGCCTCATTGCGCAAATCGGCATCGGCGATCAGGTCCAGGCGCAGCAGCGAGGTGAACACCCGAAACGGATTGCGGTTGAGCGACTGTGTGGCGACCGGCCGGAAGGCGGTGGAATGCACAGGCACACCGGCCACCGACAGATCGTAGTAGCCCACGGCTTCCATGCCCATCACGGCGAACAGGCGGCGCAGTGTCGACAGCTCCTGCTGCGTGCCGACGCGAATGGCGCCATGGCGCTCCACATCCAGGCGCGCCAATTCATCGGCCTGCTGCATGGCTGCCGCCAGCTGTGGCTGCGCCTGCAACACCTGCCCGTTCACGTCGGCCACCAGGTCGATCAAGGAGCCGTATTGCGGCACTTCCTCGCGGTACATATCGGACATGGCGCGTGAAAAGCGCGCGCGAACTTCATCGGGGTGAACAAACGCAGTCATTGAAAGTATCAATTCAATAGCAGAAAAATAAGACAGGATGGGCAGGAATGGAAATTTTCATTCCATTGATCAGGCACTACCATTCACTGCGCATGATGCTAGAAGCCGCCTTGTCCGAGGTCAAACGACAATAGCGCGCGACTTTGTTCCAAATACGCACAATATCGAGGCGGGTTCAGCGCGCCGCATATACCTCTGCAGCGCGCATCGGCTGCTGCCAGGGCTATTGGAACCTGGTGATCGGTGCAGACAATTATTGGCTTTCCAAGCCACCAACGCCGCCCGCTTCTGGCGTGAAGTGCGCTCGCAGTCCGGCATACAAGGCCTTGAACCGCATATGCCGCCTCTGGTGGCTCTCAGCCTTCGTGAAATCGGGTTCAAAGCGCTGCCGCACCGCAGGGGTAGTACACACGGCGCTCGCCTTGCCTCCATCGGCCAGGTGCGCCAAACGGGCTGCTCCCAGCGCCCCGCCGGCTTCGCCCCCCTTGTGCAAGGTGAGTGGTGCTTCAAGGATGTCCGCCAGCAATTGCGCCCACCAGGCGCTGCGTGCGCCCCCGCCCACCAGCGCCAGTGCACCGGCAGGCCGCTCCAGCGTATCCAGGCCATCGCGCAGGCCCATGCTCACACCCTCCACAACGGCGTACGCCAGGTCTGCCCGGCCATGCGCCTGGGTCAGGCCAAACAGAACGCCTTGTGCGTGGGGATCGTTGTGGGGAGAACGCTCTCCGCAGAGGTAGGGAAGAAACAGCGGAGCATGTGCACGAGCGTTGGTGTCCAGCGACGCTGCAGCGGCGAGCAGCGCAGCTTCGTCCTGGAAACCCAGCGTGCCAACGGCCCACCGCACGGCACTCGCCGCCGAAAGCATGACCGACATCTGGTGCCAGCGGCCCGGCACAGCATGGCAGAAGGCATGCACGGCCTGCTCGGGGTTCGGGGCAAAGTGCTGGCCTGCGATGAAGATCACCCCCGACGTACCGAGGGAGACAAACCCCTGCCCCGGATTGACCGCACCCATGCCAACCGCGCTGGCAGCATTGTCGCCACCGCCCCCCGCAATCACCACGCCACTCTTGTGCGCTGTGCCGACACCCCAGCGCCTGGCCAGTTCCGGCCGAAGCCAGGCTGCAGCGTCGCTGCCTTCCACCAGCTTCGGCATGTGCGCCCTTGTAAGGCCGGTGGCAGCCAACAGCTCATCCGACCAATCGCGCTGCCCAACATCCAGCCACAGGGTGCCGGAGGCATCCGACATGTCGCTCACCGCATCGCCGCTGAGCAGCAGCCGCAACCAATCCTTGGGCAATAGCACGCGAGCGATGCGGGCGAACAGTGCGGGCTCCATCTCACGCATCCACAACAGCTTGGGCGCCGTGAAGCCAGGCATGGCCAGATTGCCTGCAATGCGGGTCAGGTGAGGCACACGCTGGCAGAGTTTGATGCACTGCGGGGCGCTGCGGCCATCGTTCCACAATATGGCGGGGCGCAACACTGTGCCCGCAGCATCGAGCGCTACAGCACCATGCATCTGCCCTGACAGGCCGATGCCTCTGACCTTGGCCAAGGCATCCGTGTGAAGCCCGCCCAGCGCGGCCATCACCACCTCCAGGGCCTGTGCCCATTGGCTGGGGTGTTGTTCCGACCACAGCGGCTGTGGGTGATCGACCGAAAGCGGCGCATCTGCGATGCCAACGATGTCGCCCTCATCCGTCAGCAGCAAGGCCTTCAGCGCAGATGTGCCCAGATCCAGCCCAAGATACATGGGTTCAATCCTTCATACAAAGAGAGACGGCGTTGCGCAATCTGTGCATGCAATGTCTTGCCAGCCATTCGCAGCTCTGGCGCTGGTGCACCATCAGCGCTGGCCTCCGAACCGGTGGTCTGCCTGCCGCCGGAACTCGGTCGGCGTCATGCCCTTGATCTCCAGAAAGCGGCGATTGAAGTTGGCCACATTGTTGAAGCCCACCTGGTAGCAAATGTCCGTGACATAGTGGTCCGTCTGCATCAGCAAGTGGCATGCATTGTTGATGCGCACGCGATTGACAAAATCGGTAAAGCTGTTGCCGGTGGAGCGGCGAAAGAATCGAGAAAAGCGCGATTCCGTCATACCCAGCTCCGCCGCCAGATCGCCCATGCTGATCGAGCTGCCCACATCGGTGGTGATGCGATCAACGATCCGGCTGATCTGGTCTTGCTCTGCGCCGCCGTCACCTTGCATTTGCACGGTGGACAACAGCCGATAATCCGTGCATTGCGTCAGATCGGCCATGAGCTCGCAGAAGTGGCCAAAGCGCCGAATGCCACGCGATGCCTTGATCAAGTCCCAGTGCGCGCGGGCACGCTCGGACACGCCAAAGAACTCCACGCCATGGCGTGCGCGGCTCAGGAGTTGCATTACATCATGCAACTCGGGAATGCTCTCGCCTGCGCTTTGCAGGGGTTCGTGGAGAAACTGGATAACCAGATCGCGCTCTTCCACCGTTTTTCCACCCGTGTCCAGCGATATCCAGTTGTGTGGCAGTCGTGGCCCGCACAACACCAGATGGCCCGGCTCAAACGGGCCGATCCAGTCTCCGATAAAGGCTTTTCCCGATGTTGCCGTGATGAGGTGCAGTTCGTACTCATCATGGAAATGCCAGCGTGCCAATGGCGTGGGAAAGCCATGCGCCAGACAACGCACCAGGCCGGCCTCTTCAGGCGTTTCATAGCCTAGTGCCGGGGAGCGCAGAAACTCACGCTCCAATTCTGGTTGGCGCTGGCGAGGGCGTATCTGGACAGGATGTGGAAATGCGCTCATGGCGACATCAAAGCCGGGAAATCACAAGGCCGCCATCAAATTCTGGGGCCACAGTGCACGGATGTGCCAGCCGCTTTGCGGACCAGGATTGCGTTGCTCCATGAAACTTTGTCTTCCCTTCTATTTCTGCCAAACGGTATCTGCAGCTGTACCCCAAGGTCTTTGCTTGTGCTGGGATGAGAGACTGCAGGCAAGCAACGCCAGCTCCATTTACGCATTGCTCCCGCTCGCCAGCAATGCATCCACTTCCACGCGGCGCGGCGGATCGGCGCCTTCACGCATGCAGTTGATGGCGGCTGCCGCAGTGGCAAACTTCAGAACATCCCGCCAGCACTCGGAGGACAATGCCGCCAAGGCTGCAACATCTTCAACCCCACGCTCCAGCAAAGCCACCGACAGGCCCGCAGCAAAGGTATCACCTGCACCAATGGTATCAGCCACTTCGACGGTCGGCGATGCAACATTCAATGGCGTTGTGCCCGGGCGATACAGCGTTGCCCCTTCTCCGCCGCGCGTGATGACTATGGCACGCGGCCCAAGCCGCAAGCAATCGGCCGCCACATCGGCGAGCCCCCGCCCGGGCATCAGCAGTGCCGCATCTTCATCACTCATCTTGACCACATCGGCGGCGGCAAACCATCGTTCGCAACGCTTGCGCCAGCTGAGAGGATCGGCGATCAGGCTGGGCCGTGCATTCGGGTCGAACAACACCATGCGCTGGCCGCGTTGTGCTTGTACGAATTCGGTAATACGGGTGGCTGCCGGCTCCTGAAGCAGCGCGATCGATCCAAAATGCAGCCAGCGGCAACTGTCGGGCAGAAGGGGCAGCTCCACTGGCGACCAGAGCGTGTCTGCCGTACCCTGCATGTAAAAGGCATAGCGGTTGCTTGTGGTCGTTCGCTCCACAAAGGCCAGCGTGCTGGGCGCGTCGCTGCGCAGCACAAAACGGGTGTCGATGCCGTTGGCTTGCAGATAAGCCAGCAGACGCTCGCCAAACAGATCGGTCGAGAGCTGGGTGACAAAACCTGTCGGTTGCCCCAGCCGCGCGCAGGCCACCGCACTGTTGGTGAGCGCGCCACCTTCGTGCCCCTGGAAAACCAGTCCACTGGCAGCGGTAAAGTCGATCAGCGATTCGCCGATGAAAACGATGCGCATTGAAGCTGTCATACAAGCCCCCCTGTCAGGCCAGTCCATGCCTGTATCATGCTGCGGCCTGCAACTGTGCAACCCGGCTGGCTGCGCGGCGCACAGCCTCTGTCAGACGCGCATCGCCTGCGATATCGCCCCACAAAATCTTGTCGGCGCACAGCGCCTCCACAGGGTCGGTGGCAGCGCAGATGGCATGCGCTACCGCTGTATTCATGCTCTGGTCCTGGTAGGTATAGCTCAACTGCCCTGTATGCCAGCGCTGTAGAACGGCAAGAAACAGGGCAGGCAGCATGGCCACGCTGTCGATGTTTGCATGCACTGCCAGGCGCTCGCGTACGGTGGGTGCAATGAAGCCCGGAATTTTGGCAAAGCCATCGGCAGCCACACGCTGGTTGGTGTCACGGATGGCGGGGTTGGAAAAACGCTCCAGCACCACATCCCGGTAGGCAGGCAAGTCGACGGGACTGGCGTGACCGGGTTGGCTCAGGCAGGGAATGGCATCGTTGGTGGCATAGTCGTAAGCCATCTGGCGAATGGCCGGCGTACGCACGCCTTCGTGGATGTATTGCAGACCGCGGAGCGTAGCGGCCCATGCGATACAGCTATGGCTGGCGTTGAGAATGCGGATCTTGGCTTCTTCATATGGCTGCACGGATTGCACCAGTTCCACACCCACGCGCTCCCAGGCCGGGCGACCAGCAATGAAATCATCCTCGATCACCCACTGAATGAAGCTCTCTGCGGTGACTGGCGCTGCATCATCCCAGCCAGTGGCGTGACGCACGCGGCCCCGCAAGTCGGCGGGCGGGCGCGGCGTGATGCGATCCACCATGGTGTTGGGGCTGGCCGTATGCGCCTGGGCCCACGCCAGCAGCGGCGCATCTCCAGCGTATTCAATAAAATCCAGCAGCCCGGCACGAAAGCGCTCGCCGTTGTGGCGCAGATTGTCGCAATTGAGCAGCGTCACCGGCCCGGCCTTGGCCGCCATGCGCGCGCGCAGAATGGCGGTGATCGCGCCATAGATTGTCGTGCCTTCTGCGCGCAATTGTCCGCGCCGTGCGCATTCCAGATCTACCACCAGGTCGGGGTAGCTCAGATCCAGCCGATGCTCGTGGTTCAGGTAATAGCCCGCCTCAGTGACGGTGAACGAGATGATGCGTGTAGCCGGATCGGCTCCTCGGGCCAGCATGGCGGCCTGACCCGGTACATAAGGAATGATCTCCTGAATGGCTTCGATGCGCTCGTAGCGGTACTCGCCTGCGGGAGACACGGTTTCCAGCGTGTAAGCGCCCTCCTGCGAATGCAGCGCATTCAATACGTCAGCCATGTCAGGCCGTAGATTGGCGCCAGCCAGCGACCATTGCATATCGCCCGCCCCGCGCAATGCCTGCAAGTACGCTGCTTGATGCGCGCGATGAAAGGAGCCCAATCCCAGATGAAGCACCACCAAACCGGCGGGTGCAGGAGAAGATTTCACAAAGACCTCCCAGAAATTCTGACTAAAAAATCACGCAACGGAAAGGCTGCGGCCGTCCCGGTTGAACAGGTGCAGCATCGATGGATCCACCTCCACACCCACACCGTCGCCCGCATGCAGCGTTGTGCGATCGTTCTGACGCGCCACCATGGTGATGCCATCGATGTTCACGTGGATCAGCGTGTCTGCCCCCAGCGCTTCCACCAGTTCCACACGCCCCGGCATACCGCTGGTTGCGCCTGGGTGGATGCGAACGCTCTCGGGCCGCACGCCGACAAATCCGTCTGCCGGCAATCGGCCGTCACTCAGCTGCGACACCGTGGGCAACGCGTTGGCTGGCAGCATGTTCATCGATGGCATGCCGATGAACTGTGCAACGAACTGGTTGGCCGGGCGGTCGTACAGTCCAAGCGGCGATCCCACCTGCTCGATCAGCCCGTCCTTGAACACCACCACCTTGTCTGCCAGGGTCATGGCTTCCACCTGGTCGTGCGTCACGTAGATCGTCGTGGCGCCCAATGATTCGTGCAGCTTCTTGATCTCTACCCGTGTATTGCCGCGCAACGCAGCGTCCAGGTTGGAGAGCGGCTCATCAAACAAAAAGACCTTGGGTGCGCGCACGATGGCACGCCCGATGGCCACGCGCTGGCGCTGACCACCCGAA
The DNA here is from genome assembly GCF_040396735.1 of Comamonas odontotermitis. Classification (GTDB taxonomy): domain Bacteria; phylum Pseudomonadota; class Gammaproteobacteria; order Burkholderiales; family Burkholderiaceae_C; genus Comamonas; species Comamonas odontotermitis_C. Next base: position 492,041 of record NZ_JBEBNZ010000001.1, on the reverse strand, counting down.
AGCTCTTTGGGCGTGCGCTGCAGGTACTTGGAGAGATTGAGCTTGTCGGCCGCAGCTTCGACTTTCTGCCGGATCTCCTGCGCAGGAACTTTGGCAAGCTTGAGCGCAAAGGACATGTTGTCGAACACACTCATGTGCGGATAAAGTGCGTAGCTCTGGAACACCATCGCCAGATCCCGCTTACCCGAGGGGAGGTGGGTGATGTCACGCCCATCCAGCAGCATCTGCCCGCTGCTGACCGGCTCCAGGCCGGCAATCAGGCGCAGCAAGGTCGATTTGCCGCAGCCTGACGGGCCGACGAAGACGATGAACTCGCCTTGTTCAATCGACAGATCCACCCCCTTGATGATGTGCGCATCGCCAAAGCTCTTCTGGATATTTTTGAGTTGGAGGAAAGCCATGATGTTGTCTCCATCTTGCGGTTACTTGACCGCACCAAAGGTGAGGCCCTGAACCAGTTGTTTCTGCGAAAACCAGCCAAAAACCACGATAGGGGCAATGGCCATCAGCGAAGCCGCCGACAGCTTGGCCCAGAACAGGCCCTCCGGGCTCGAGTACGACGCGATCAGCGTGGCCAGCGTGCCTGCCTTGGCCGATGTGAGGTTCAGCGCCCAGAAAGCCTCGTTCCAGCTCAGAACCAGACACAGCAGGCCACAGGAGGCCATGCCGCCCACCATGAGCGGCATCACCACATGGCGGAACTCCATCCACAGCGTGGCACCATCCATGCGTGCAGCTTCCAGAATTTCGTGCGGAATGTCCTTGAGGCTGGTGTAGAGCATCCACACCATGATGGGCAGATTGGAGAGGGTAAATACCACGATCAATGCAGGCAGGCTGTCGAGCATGCCTGCGGTCTGCGCCAACACATAGACAGGCACCAGCGCACCGACCGCGGGCATCATCTTGGTCGAGAGCATCCACATCAGGATGTCGCGCGTCTTTCTGGTACGGAAGAAAGCCATCGAATAGGCCGCAGGCAATGCAATCGCCAGACCGATGAGGGTAGAGGCCACACTGGTGACAAGCGAGTTGCGCGCATACAGCAGGTAATCGCTGCGGCGCTGTACTTCGGCAAAATTTTCCAGCGATGGCTCAAAGACGAAGAGCGGCGGCACGGCAATGGCCTGCAACTCTGTCTTGAACGCCGTGAGAAACAGCCAGCCAAGCGGAAAGAACAGCAGCAGCGAAACCGCCCATGCAGTCGCCGTTCGGGCCAAGGTGGGAACAAGAGTGCGGAGCGCAAAGGGGTGGGATGACATGCAGGGCTCCTCAATCCAGGTTTTTTCCGATGATGCGAATCAAGAAAGCCGCGACGATATTGGCCAGCACCACTGCAAAAAGCGCACCGGCAGAGGCCACACCCACGTCAAAATTGAGCAGCGACTGCTTGAAGATCATGTAGGTGATATTCGTGCTGGCATTACCCGGGCCGCCACCGGTGGTGATGGCGATCTCGGCAAAGACCGAGAGCAGAAAGATCATCTCGATCATGATGACCACCGCCATCGGCCGCCCCAGATGCGGAAGCATGAGGTAGAAGAAGCGCTGCGGTCCACTCGCGCCATCCATGCGCGCAGCTTCCATCTGGTCGCGATCCAGCGACTGAAGCGAAGTGATGAAGATCAAGCATGCGAAGGGCAGCCACTGCCAGGACACCATGATGATGATCGACAGCAAGGGCCAGTCGGTAAGCCAGTCGACCGGTTCTGCCCCGAAGCTGCGCCACAGATCGGCCAGAATCCCGTAGATCGGATTCATCATCATGTGCTTCCACAACAGCGCATTGACCGCGGGCATGACGAAAAAGGGCGAGATCAGCAACACCCGCACGACTCCGCGCCCCGGAAAAGGCTCGTTGACAAGGAGCGCCAGCAGCACTCCCAGCACTACGGTGATTCCGATCACGCTGCCAATGAGCAGCAGCGTGTTCCACACGGCGGGCCAGAAATCGGGATCGGTGACGAAGTACTGAAAATTTTCAATACCCGAAAAACTGCGCTCACCCGGTTGCATCAGGTTGTAGTTGATGAACGAGAAATACAGCGTCATCAACAGTGGCACGATCATCCAGAGAAGGAGCGCAATCACGGCAGGCGCCATCAGGGCGCGGGGCAGCAGACGTTGCATAGGGCATTCCGGCTAACAACAATGAACATGAGCGCGAGAGCTGGCGGGGCGCATCAACCTACAGGCTCCAGCCTCTTCTCAAACGCTTTGTCTCTATCCCCGCAGCAGCCAAGGCTGCAGGGATATGACAGGTGCGCATCCCACAGGGAGTGCACAAGCAAGCAAGAAGCACGGATGCGCTTACTTGTAGTAACCGCCCTTCTTCATTTCACGCTCGGCCATCGCCTGCGACGTCTTGAGCGCCTGCTCGACCGGTACTTTGCCCGCGAGTGCCGCGCTCATCTGCTGGCCCACTGCAACGCCAATGGCCTGAAACTCGGGAATGGCCGCGTACTGCACGCCCGCATAGGGCGATGGAAGCAATGTGTTCTCTCCGGCATTGGGGTTGGCCGCATCGATGGAGCGCTTCTCTGCTGCGGCGAACCCGGCGACCTTCTGGAACTCCGGATTCGCGTACGTCGATTTGCGCGTACCCGTAGGTACTGCCCTCCAGCCGTGCTCCCTGGCAACCAGGTTGATGTAATCCTTGGAGGTAGCCCACCGGATGAACTTCTGCGCTGCCTCGCCCTTGGATGAACTGGCTGGAATGGCCAGATTCCACGACCACAGCCAATTGGCCCCCTTGGGGGTGACAGCCACCGGCGCCTGCGCATATGCCACCTTGTCGGCCACCTTTGATTGCTTGGGATCGGAGATGAAAGAAGCAGCAATGGTCGCATCTACCCATTGGGCGCACTTTCCTTCATTGAAGAGCGCCAGGTTTTCGTTGAAGCTGTTGGCCGATGCGCCCGGCGGGCCATTCTTTTTCATCAGATCGACGTAAAAGCCGATTGCATCCTTCCATGGCTGGGTGTCGATCTGCGGTTTCCAGGCCATGTCGAACCACTGCCCACCGTTGGTATTGACCAGGGTGGTCAGAAGCGCCATGTTGTCGCCCCAACCAGGTTTGCCGCGAAGGCAGATGCCATATACACCCGCCTTGGGGTCGTTGGCCTTGGTCGCAAAATCCTTGACCTCTGTCCAAGTCGGCGGATCGCTGAACTTGACGCCCGCCTTGTCAGCAAGATCCTTGCGGTACATGAGCATGGAGCTTTCTGCGTAGAAGGGAGCCGCATACAGTTGCCCCTGGTAGCTTAGGCCATTGCGGATGGCGGGCAACAGGTCGTCCGCGTCATAGGCGGCATCGGTCGCTATGGGTTTGAGCCAGCCTTTCTTCGACCAGATCGGCGCTTCGTACAGGCCAATGGTCATCACATCGAACTGCCCACCTTTGGTAGCGATATCGGTCGTCACACGCTGACGCAGGGTTCCCTCCTCCAGCGTCACCCACTTGAGCTTGATCTCAGGATTGGCCTTTTCGAAGAAGGGTGTGAGCTTCTGCATCTCGATCATGTGGCCGTTGTTCACGGTGGCAATGACGAGCTCAGTGTCCGCATGGACATCGAATCCAGCAGTGGCGAGAACAAGCACGAGGCAAGCTGGGGCAAAACGCTTCATGACATCTCCTAGGTGTTTTGTATGACCAAGGATTGTCCGCATGCCCAGTTACGAGTTCGGTACCATTTACTCCAGAACCTATACTTTCTTGCATCAACGCAATAGGGTATTCCCTTTTTTTCGAGATACAAATACAGATCAAAGTTACGCAACAGCTCTCTATTGCGACGACATTTGCACGGTCTGCATGGTCTGAAAGTCTTTCAACGCCACCTCCTTCGCATCCATACAAGCTCTGTGGATCGGATGCTGACAGCGCCTGGCAACAAAAAACCCAGCCAAAGCTGGGTTTGCAATCAAGCCAGGGAGAGGGCCTTACTGGTCGGCGTAGGCTTCCAAGGGCTTGTCGTTGGGTTCCTGGATGAGTTTCTTCAGCGTGTCGCTCATCGGCAGATTCAAGGCCATGTTCTTGGGCGGAATCGGCTGCATGAACCACTTGTCATACACCTTGGCCAGCTCGCCGGATTTCATCAGCTTGGTCAGGCTGTCGTCCACCGCCTTCTTGAAAGCGGGGTCGTCCTTGCGGAACAGGATGGCAATGGGCTCGGAGCCCAGCACTTCTCCCACGATCTTGTAGCCCTTGGGATTGGCGGAGTTGGCAATCACGCCTGCCAGCAGGTTGTCATCCAGCACAAAGGCATCGGCACGGCCGGATTCGAGCAGCATGAAGCTCTCGAAATGGTCCTTGCCCAAGGTAGTGGGCAGGTTGACGTTGTTGTCCTTGCCAAACTTGCGCAGCAACTGCACAGCCGTGGTGCCTGCCGAGGCGGCCACATTCTTGCCGTCAAGCTGCTTGAGGCTGATGATGGTGGAATCTGCCTTGACGGCTGCACGCACCTGACTCACATAGGTTGTCACCGCAAACGACACCTGCTTTTGGCGGGTGAGGTTGTTGGTCGTGGGGCCGCAGCCGATATCCACCGTGCCGTTCTGCACCAGCGGCATGGTGTTCTGTGCGGTCAATGCCATGTATTCGATCTTGGCATTGGGCGCGATTTCCTTGAGCACGCGCTCGCACAGTTCCACGTGGTAGCCGCCAAAGGTCTGGTTGGAGCCGATGGCATAGGCCATGGGTGCCGAGCTTTCGCGCACGCCCATCACCACCTTGCCAGCGCTGTTGATCTTGTCGAATGTGCTTTGCGCCATGGCTGCGCCGCCTGCGGCCACGGCCATCGCCGCCACCGCCATCTTGATGCTGAACTTCATTATTGGAATCCCCTTGGAAATGACGAATGCAGCAGTCCGGTCAATCGCCAGGCTGCCGCGCCAGTTTTGTCAGTGTGCTGTCGGCTCTGCGCGCCGACTATCCAGAAAAGCCCCGAGCAGGAGCCAAACTGAAAAGTTGCGTTCGCGCAATAACTGATCAAGTATTCCAGAGACTGAAGGGATTCCCAAACGCCGATTCGGAAGCATGTATTACCGAATTGGAAACAACATGCTGCAGCGCAGTGTCAAGCAGCCGTTGTCGTCAAGGCGCCAGCTTGTTCACGAGTGCCTGGGTGGAAGGGTCCACGCCCTGCCAGTCGTTGCGGTCGCGCCGGGCAAACAGATCCTTGGCCAGCTGCTTGCCCAACTCCACGCCCCACTGGTCAAAGCTATTGATGCCCCACAGGGCTCCGCTGACGAATACACGGTGTTCGTACAGTGCAATCAGTGCGCCCAGCGTGGTGGGCGAGAGCTTGTCCACCAGCAGGAAAGTGCTGGGGCGGTTGCCCGGGCAGTATCTGGGGCCGGTTTCCTCGGTGCGACCCACCAGCAATGCCTGAGCCTGCGCGATGGCGTTGATGACCAGATTGTTCTGGTGGCTCGCCAGCGTCTTGCCGCCATCGCGGGCAGCGATGAATTCGACCGGAATCACATCCCGCCCCTGGTGGATCATCTGGAAGAATGCATGCTGGCCATTGGTACCAGGCTCCCCCCAGACCACCGGCGAGGTGGAATACGGCAACACCTGGTTGTGCACATCCATGCCCTTGCCATTGCTCTCCATCTCCAGCTGCTGAAGGTAGGCCGAGAGACGTCGCAGGCCATGGCTGTATGGCGCGACGCAGCGCGAACCAAAGCCGAAGAAGTTGCGATACCAGATATCGAGCAGACCCATGCGCACCGGCAGGTTCGACTCCAGCGGCGCCGTCTTGAAGTGCACATCCATGTCATGCGCGCCGCGCAGCAACGCACGAAAATGCTCTGCCCCCACCGCAATCGCAATGGGCAGCCCGATGACTGACCACAGCGAATAGCGACCGCCCACCCAGTCCCAGAAACCCAGGGTGGTATCAATACCAAACTTGGCGGCAGCCTCGGTGTTGGTTGTCAGCGCCCAGAAATGCCTGGAAATCGACAATGCCGCAGCACGGTCGTCGCTGCCACCTTGCGCCACAAACCACTCACGCGCCGAATGCGCATTGACCATGGTCTCCAGCGTGGTGAATGACTTGGAAGCCACCAGAAACAAGGTGGATTCGGGCCTCACCTGCGCCAGCACGTGACCCAGTTCATGGCCATCCACGTTCGAGACAAAGTGGAAGCGCTTGCCTTCGATACGCCAGTCTTCCAGCGCATTGACGACCATGGCAGGCCCCAGGTCGGAGCCGCCGATGCCGATATTGACGATGTCGGTGATCTGCGGATTGGCTCGCACCTGCTCGGCCAGCGCAAGCATCTGGTTCAGGCTGGCATGAACTTCCTGCAGAGCGCCACGCACCGCAGCGTTGCTGCCCGGCAGCCAGCTGTTCAGCCCTTCTTCAGGCTGGCGCAGCAGCCAATGCATGACGGCGCGGTCTTCCGACTGATTGATGGCATCGCCTGCAAACATCGCATCGCGATAGCGCTCCAGCTCGCATTCGCGTGCCAGTTGCAGCAGCAATTGCTCGCTGGTCGCATCCACCCGGTTCTTGGACAGATCGGCAAACACGTGTGGCGCCTGCTGCGAGAAAGAGGCATAGCGGGACGAATCCTGCACAAAGGCCTCGCGCACGTCCAGTTGCTGGCCGGTCGCCCCAAAATACTGCTGCAGCCGCTGCCAGGCAGGCGTCTGGTCGCAGCGCTTGCGCTGCATGGAGAAAGCTGAATTCATGGTGGTGGGCCCGCACACTGAGAGCGCAGGCGCTTGGAAACAATCACTGAAACGACCTGGCAAGCTGCAGCCCTTGCGGTCAGGTGCCGAGAAGCCAACCGCAGACAGCAACACTTGCCAAATGCAGTCCCCGATCAGGCCGCCTGCAGCAGCTTATCGAGCTTGATGGCATCGGCAACAAATGCACGAATGCCCTCGGCCAACTTCTCGGTCGCCATCGCATCTTCATTCAAGGCAAAGCGAAAACCCGCTTCGTCATACTGAACCGGCTCCAGCTGCATGCGCTTGGCAGCATCGGCCGACAGCGCCTGCGCCACTGGCGCATTGGCAGCAGCCAACTGCGCCAGCAGATCGGGCGATATGGTCAGCAGGTCGCAGCCAGCCAATGCAATCACCTGGCCGATATTGCGGAAGCTCGCACCCATCACCTCGGTTGCAATGCCAAAGTGCTTGTAGTAGTTGAAGATGGCCCGTACCGATTGCACGCCCGGGTCGTTGGCGCCAGCCATGGCGGCCTCGTCCCAGTTGCTACCCGCCTGCTTTTTGTACCAGTCGTAGATGCGCCCCACGAAGGGCGAGATCAGCTGAACCTTGGCTTGCCCACAGGCAATGGCCTGGCATTGCGCGAACAGCAAGGTCAGGTTGGTGTGGATGCCTTGTTCTTCCAGGCGCTTGGCGGCCTGAATCCCTTCCCAGGTCGATGCTACCTTGATCAGCACGCGGTCGATATGCACGCCTTCGGCCTGGTACAGCGCGATGATGCGCTGGGCGCGGACCACGGTTGCCTCGGTATCGAACGAGAGGCGCGCATCGACTTCGGTCGAAACCCGCCCGGGAATGATGGACAGGATCTCGGTGCCAAAGCGCACCAGCAGGCGGTCCATGATTTCATCGGTGGGCTTGCCGCGGAACTTCTGCACTGTTTCCGTCAACAGCGGTGCATATTCCGGCTTTTGCACCGCTTTCAGGATCAGCGACGGATTGGTGGTGGCATCCTGCGGCTGGAATTGCGCCAGCTGGTGGAAATCGCCGGTATCTGCCACCACCGTGGTCAGCGCTTTCAGTGCATCGAGTTGGTTCATGGTCGCTTGCTAAAAAAAGAGAGCTTTCAGCGCCCATCCATATTGAATTTCAATGATTTTTATCACTAAACTCCAATCAAGACGAGCGCCATCAGCTATGGTTTTTGCACTACTTCCGCTGTTTTCCAGGGGAATGCATGCATCGCTCACTTCGTTTGTACGACAGAGACGCCGTGCTGGCCCAAGCTTAACCCAACTTGCGCCCCGATCGGCAACACCCGGCCCAGATCGGGTGAGACGACAAAAATCGCCCCAAGCGCCGTATCGAATGTGTATTCGTAGCCGCTTCCCAGATAGGCCCGCTTGACCAGCGTTGCGGTGATGCCCGTGCCTGCCGCCTCAATCTGCCATGCCTCGGGCCGCACTGCCACTTTCACCTCTCCGGCTGCAACCGGCTGGCGTGGGTTCAGCACCAATGGCCCCAGATGCACGCGGCCATCGGGCTGGGCCACGCCCGGGAACAGCATGGCTTCGCCCATGAAGCCCGCCACGAACTCGGACTGCGGTGCCTCGTACAACTCCTGCGGCGTACCGCGCTGCGTGATGCGGCCCACATCCATCACGATGATCTGGTCACTGACGGCCAGCGCCTCGCTCTGGTCATGCGTCACGTAGGCCACGGTCAGTTGCAGGCGCTGCTGCAGGGCGCGAATCTCTTCACGCATTTCGCGGCGCAGGCGCGCATCCAGATTGGACAGGGGCTCGTCAAACAGCAGCACCGCAGGCTCCAGCACCAGCGCCCGCGCCAGGGCCACGCGCTGCTGCTGGCCACCCGACAGCTCACTCGGCAGCCGGTCGTCAAACCGGTCCAGGCCCACATTGCGCAGCGCCTCCACCGCGCGGCGCCTGCCCTCCTCCTTGGCCACACCGGACATGCGCAGACCGTACTGCACGTTCTCCAGCACGGTCATGTGCGGAAAGAGCGCGTAGCTCTGGAACATCATGCTGACGTTGCGCTGCGCGGGGCCCAGCGTGGTTACATCCTGTCCGTCGATGAAGATGCGGCCGCCGGTGGGCGATTCGAGCCCTGCAATCATGCGCAAGGTCGTGGTCTTGCCGCAGCCCGAGGGGCCGAGGATGGTGGTCAGGCTGCCTCTGGGCACCTCAAAACTGATGTCCCGCACAGCCAGCGGCGCATCAGCACTGCTGCCATACCGCTTGGAGATATTTTCAAAAACAATACCGCTCATATCAATGCACTCCCTGCGTTCCTGCTGCAGCCTTGGCCTTGCGGCGGCCCAGCGAACGCTCTCCCACCAGCCACTGGATGGCTGCCGTTACCAAAGACATCAGCACGATCAGCACCGTGCAGTAGGCCAGCGCAATGCCATAGTCGCCATTGCCGACGCGGCCGATGATGTAGGTGGTTGCCAATTCGTTCTCGGCGGTGACCAGAAAGATCACTGCGCTCACCGTCGTGATCGCCCGCACAAAGCTGTAGACCAACGCCGTCACCAGCGCGGGCTTGAGCAGCGGCAGCACCACATGGCGCAAGGTCTGCACGCTGCCTGCGCGCAGCATCATCGAGGCTTCATCCAACGATTTGTCCAATTGCTTGAACGCCGCAGTACCCGCACGCACGCCAACCGGCAGGTTGCGGAACATGAAGCACAGAACGATGATGAGCGAGGTCCCTGTCAGTTCAAACGGCGGCACATTGAAGGCCAGGATGTAGCTCACGCCCAGCACCGTGCCAGGGATGGCAAAGGCCAGCAGCGCCGAGAACTCGAATGCGCTCTGGCCCTTGAATTCGGTGCGCGCCAGGAGCCACGCAATCAGCAACCCAACCGTAGCGGTCATTGGCGCCGAAATGGCGGCCAGCTTGATGGTGGTGAAGAACGAGTTCCAGGCCGTGCCCGCCCACACGATGCCGAACTGCCCCCACTCCAGCGCAAAGGCCGAACGGAAATGGTTCAGGGTTGGCGTGTAGTCGCGCCCCCAGGTCTGCACAAAGCCGCCAGCAAATGCGAACACATACACCACCAGGGTAAACAGCATCCACGGCACTGCAATGCCGTATACCGCACGGCGAATGCCAGTCGGCAGCGGCATCGGGATGCCCGCATCGCCCTTGCCTGATACCGTGGTGTAGCTCTTGCTGCCCAGTACCTTGCGCTGCAGCATGAAAACACCCAGCGCAAACACCATCAAAATCCAGGCAAGCGACGCGGCACGCCCCTGGTCGTACTGCGCGCCAACAATGGAGAAGAAGATTTCGGTGGAGAGCACCGCAAACTGACCGCCCACCACAATCGGGTTGCCGAAATCGGCCATGCTTTCGATGAAGCCGACCAGGAACGCATTGGCAAGGCCAGGCTGGAGCAGCGGCAAGGTGATCGTCCAGAAAGTCTGCACCGGGCTGGCACGCAGCGTCTGCGCGGCCTCTTCCATGCTGGGCGCCACACCTTGCACCACGCTGCGCATGATCATGAAGGCAATCGGCGTGAACGCGAAGGTCTGCGACACCCACACGCCAAACCAGCCATAGAACCAGCGCGTGGGCTCAACGCCGAACCAGGATTCAAGCGCTGCATTGACGATGCCCGCGCGGCCAAACAGCAGAATCAGACCCAGCCCCACGACAAACGGCGGTGTGATGATGGGCAGCAGCGCCAGTACATTCAGCGCCTTGCTGCCTTTGCGGCCCGAGCGCTCGGCCATCAGCGCCATCAAGGTCCCCAGGAAGGTGGTACTGGCAGCCGTCATCAGGCCGATGAACAAGGTATTCCAGGCCACGCCACAGCGCTTGCCATCGCTGATGCAGGCCAGCCCGAAATTGCGTTCGTTGAAGACGCGGCCAATGATGGCGGTCCACTGCAATTGGTTGTCCTCGGTGAAGAACGCTCCTGCGAGCGCCTTGGTAACCGGGTAGACGATGAAAAGCGCCAGCAGGCTCGCGCAGCCCACCACGGCTGCGGCCACGAACAGATCGCCCTTGAAGAATCCGCGTCGCGCCAGACCAAAGGCGAACAAAACCATCAGGCTGGTGAGCACGACGAATGCCCCCCAACCGAAGCCGAATTGGCGCACATCCAACTCGCCCCAGGCCTGGTTCATCCATTCATACGACCAACCACGCGCGCCAATGGAAAAACCGCTGCCGAGCAATGCCAGCAAGCCCAGCGCACCGCCCAGAAGCAGAACCGTACCCTGCTTTTTGCCCGCAGGCATGCTCGCCGCCACGGCAGCCAGTGCCAATCCGGCCACGCCGCCCCACAGCCAACCCCTGCCCCATTGCAAGGCCTGCATCAGTCCATTGCCCGCCGACTCGTCGCTGAACACATCGGCGACCTTGGCCAGCCCGTTGGCATCCTGAATGGCATACCACGGCAGCACCACGTAGGCTGCCAGCCCCAACAACACCCAGGCCCAGAGCGCCTGGTTGGCGCCCTGGGCCTTGTGTGCAGGGCGTATTGCCGGTGATGGCACCGGCATTTTTGCTACTGCATTCATTGCTTTCTCCGCCCGAATGACGGGCGCTAAGACCTGCTTTTACTTGGAATCCTGAACTTCTTTTTCCCACTTGGAGATCAGGCGGCGGCGCTCGGCGCTGGCACCGTACTTGGCGTAGTCGTAGTTGATCAGCTTCATCTTGGCGGGATCCACGACACGCGGATCCTTGGGCACATTCTTGTTGCTGGGCAGTTGGTACTGCTTGGCCGCCAAGCCGAATTGCTGGCCGCCCGGCGTCAGCGCCCATTCATAGAATGCCTTGGCGTTGGCGGTGTTGGGGCCATGCTTGACGATGCTCATGGAGCCGATTTCTGCCCCCGTACCTTCGGCAGGCGTGTTGGCGTCAACCGGAAAGCCATGCACGGCCTCGGTGGTCACATCGTGCACAAAGCTGATCGACACCATCGTCTCACCCCGCGCCACAGCCTTGACCGGCGCCGTACCCGCCCGAGTGTAGGTGGAGATGTTCTTGTTGAGCGCACGCAGATAATCAAAGGCCTTGTCCTCGCCCATGATCTGTACCAGTGTGGCAATCACCGTATAGGCAGTTCCGCTGCTGGCCGGGTTGGCCATCTGCACCTCACCCTTGTACTCGGGCTTGATCAAATCGGCCCACGAGGCAGGCGCTGCCACCTTTTTCTTGGCCAGCAGCTCCTTGTTGAAACCAAAGCCCAGGGGGCCCAGGTAAACACCCACAGTGCGGAACTTGGAATCTTCTGCCTGCCGAACCGCCCAGGGGTACAGCTCCTTGAGCAGCGGCGATTTGTATTCCAGGGTCAGGGCCATCTCGGCCGCCTGCAAATGCGTGTCGCCGGTACCGCCAAACCACAGATCGGTCTTGGGATTGGCCTTTTCGGCATTGAGCTGTGCCAGTGCCTCACCCGAGCCCTTTTGCGTGATGTTGACCTTGACCCCCGTCGTCTTGGTATAGACCGTGGCCATGGTATTGCACCATTCGGCTTGCACCGAGCAGATCACATTGACTTGCCCCTGGGCCTGCGCTCCCCACGCTGCGGCCACCAATGCGCCACCTATCAACCAACGCTGCATAGCTTTCTCCTTGCCGGATAAATGTATTAATTGCTCGATTGTCGCCATCGATTATCGTCATCAAACTGACATATTTCAAAAAGCAACGTTTCATTCGCCTGAGGGCTTCCACCGATCAATGAAACTAAGTTACATTAATAACTGCCTTAATGTTCAGGAAGTTTCATGAGCTTTGATCTGGTTTTGTTTGGTGGCACCGGTGATCTGGCATGGCGAAAACTGCTGCCCGCACTGTTCCAATCCTTTCGGCATGGCAGCTTGCCGGCAGATGGCCGCATCATTGGCGTCGGCCGCAATGAGATGTCGGATGACGAATACCGAGCGCTGATTGCCCAGCGCCTGGCCGAGGTGGAGGCCGACAAGCGCCCCAATAACGGTGAGTTCGCACAGTTCGCGCAGTTGCTGCGCTACCAGCGCATGGACTTGTCGCACCCTGGCGACTATGCAGCGCTGCGCGATCTGCTTTTGCAGCGCAAGGCCGATACGGTGGTGATGTACCTGGCAACGGCGCCTTCACTGTTTTCCACCGTCGTCGAGCAATTGGGTGCCTGTGGGCTGAACACGCCGCATACGCGTGTGGTGCTGGAAAAGCCGCTGGGCCACGACCTGCCATCGAACATGGCCATCAACGCCGCAGTACGGCAGGTATTCGACGAGGCGCAGATCTTCCGTATCGACCACTACCTGGGCAAGCCGTCGGTACAGAACCTGCTGGCATTGCGCTTTGGCAACACCATTTTCGAGCCGTTGTGGCGACGCGAGAACATCGCCAGCATCGAGATCACGATGGCCGAACAACTGGGCGTGGAAAAGCGCGGCGAGTTCTACGACACCACTGGAGCATTGCGCGACATGGTGCAGAACCATGCGCTGCAACTGCTGTGCGCAATCGGCATGGAGCCGCCCATCAGCGCCGATGCCGATGCGATACGCAACGAAAAGCTCAAGGTGCTGCAATCGCTCAAGCGCTGGACGCCCGAGACGCTCAGCCGTGATGTGGTGCGCGGCCAGTACGCGCCCGGCCAGATCAAGGGCCAGCCCGTTCCCGGCTACCGCCAGGAAGCGGGCGTAGCCGCACAAAGCCAGACAGAAACCTTTGTGGCGCTGCGCACCGAGATCAGCAACTGGCGCTGGGCCGGCGTGCCCTTCTTCATCCGCACCGGCAAGCGCCTGGCGGGCCGCGAGGCCTCCATCGTGGTGCATTTCCGCCAGGTGCCCCACGCCATCTACCGCACGCCCATGGGCGCGGCCAACCGCCTGGTCATCCACCTCCAGCCCAAGGACGGCTTGACCCTGCACCTGATGGCGGCAGCGCAAAGCCAGGGCGATGCCGGCGGCGTGCAGACGCTTTCCCCCGCTGCGCTCGACCTCGATTTTGACCAGCGCTTTGGCAGCGAGCGGGTCGGCGCTTACGAGCGCCTGCTGCTCGATGTGATCGCCGGGCGCCTGAACCTGTTCGTTCGCGCAGACGAGCAGGAAGCGGCCTGGCAATGGGTGGAGCCGATCCTGGAGAACTGGCAGCAGGCCAACGCCAACGGAGAAGGGCCACGGCCCTACGCGGCAGGCAGTTGGGGCCCCGGTGCTGCCAGCGCATTGGTGGCACGCGATGGCCACAGCTGGATGGAGGAGCTGTAAAGATGCTGGATCGCATAACCGCCTCCCTGCCCTCGCTGGCCCCTGCCGAGCAGCGCGTGGCGCGTCTGGTGCTGGCCGACCCGCGTGCCTTCGCATCCCTTCCGGTGCGCGAGCTGGCTGATCGCTCCCATGTCAGCAAGCCCACCGTGGTGCGCTTTTGCCGCAGCATGGGCTATGACGGGCTGGCAGATTTCAAGCTCAAGCTTGCGGGCAGCGTGAGCGAAGGCGTGCCCTTCATCCATCGCAGCGTGGATGCCGACGACAAGACCAGCGATGTGCTGGTGAAGGTGGTTGACAACTCGGTAGCCGCATTTCTGGCCTACCGCAATGCCGCCAGCACCACGGCGCTGGAGGCCGCAGCCGCCGCCATCGTTGCGACCTGGCGCGCGGGCAAGCGCATCGAATTCTATGGTGTGGGCAACTCCGGCATCGTGGCGCAGGACGGGCAGCACAAGTTCTTCCGCCTGGGCGTGACCAGCCTCGCCACCAGCGACGGCCATATGCAGGTGATGAGCGCCACCATGCTGGGCGCCGGAGACTGCGCCATCGTGATTTCCAACTCGGGCCGCACGCGCGACCTGATGGATGCCACGGACATCGCCAAGCGCAACGGCGCCACCACCATCGCCATCACCGCCAGTGGCTCGCCGCTCGCGCGTGCCGCCGACATTCACCTCGCCGCAGACCACCCCGAGGGCTACGACCGATACAGCCCCATGGTTTCACGCCTGCTGCACCTGCTGATCATCGACGTGCTTGCCACCGGCGTGGCCCTGCGCATTGGTGAGCCACTGCAACCCGTGCTGCTGCAGATGAAGGACAACCTGCGCGCCAAGCGCTATACGTGATGCAGCGGCTTGGCCACGGCGGACACCACGCGGCGCAAGGGTTGGCCGCTGGGTCCTGGGCATAAAAAATGGACAGCACCAGCTGCCCATTTTGATGTGCACCATCAACTATTCAACGGCCACCTGCAAACGATTTGGTACTGTACAGATCCGCGGGCAGACGTTTGAGCACCGGCAGACCTGTCGCAGCATCCTTGGCCTGGGACTCGATGTAATTGAAGAACACGTCAGCGTCGAGCACGCCAATGTCCAGACGGCGATCAGCCGGAACCGATGCCAATGTCTTGTAGCCGTCGCCGCCATTGGCATTGAAGCTCAGCACAAAGAGCCGATAGGTCTTGCCCTGGTCCAGAGAGGCCCACTGGCCGGTCAAGGCATCTCGCACTTCAATGCCAGAAACACGGCTGCCAAAGGCAGACGCTGCACTCACATCAAAACGCAGCCCACCCGTATATGGATAAGGGCCGGTGGAGCCCCCCGCGCCATAGACCGCCTCCAGCCCGTCTTCCAGCATATTCTTCACTTCTGCGCCGGTCACATTCAAGCGGTACAACATATTGCCAAAGGGCAGCACCTGGATGGCGTTGGCAGCAGTGACTTCTCCGCTCAAGGGCACGCGCACTCCGCCACCGCTTTGCAGCGAGATATCGGCGCCGCCATATTTGGCGTTGGCCACTTCCAGATACGCCTGGGCCACCAGCTGCTGGATATCTCCGCCGCGCAGGCTGACACTGCCTTCGGCATTGCATGCGGCGCTGGAGCGGCTGTAGTCCATGGTGCCTTCACCACCGGGTACCCGGCGCGAGCACAGCTCCTGCGGAGCCACTGCAACCTTGGTGGTGTTGAAGCTGGCAACCTTGTCGGTGAATGGTTGCAACACAGCCTGGGCCTTGGCAGACGGCACCGTCATCCGCAGAAAGCCCGCCGCGTTGACACTGTTCACAATGGCGCTGCGCTGCGCCTCCGTCACATCCTTGCCGCCAATCTGGAACTTGTCGCCGATCAGCACATGGGGCGTTCCCTTGCATTCGCTGACTTCGCCATTCTTGTTGAACTTGACCTTGAGTTCACCCACCACCTGCGAATATTCCCAGGCCTGCACGATACACACGGGTTTACCGTCCTTGTCGGTGGAACCGGTCGGGTAGGCGCCGGCGGGAGAGCCCACGCCGAGGGTCTTCATCGCCTCCGGTCCCAGCAAGGTGTGAGAATCGCCACCCACGATCACATCCACACCACGCAGCTTGCGGGCCAGTTCCCTGTCATTGTCGTAGCCGATGTGGCTGAGCAGCACGATGCGCTTGACGCCCTGGGCTTGCAGCTTGTCGATCTCGCGCTGCGCAGCCGTGGCTTCATCTTCAAACATCGTGTCCTTGTCGGGGCTGGACGAGGCCTTGGTCTTCTGGGCAATGGTCAGCCCCACGATGCCGATCTTGTTGCCTCCTCGCTCAACCACGGTGGAAGGGCGCACCATATTGGGCGCGCGACTCGGATTCAATGCCGAACTGGCGCCGAACTGCACATTGGCGCTCAGCACGCTGGTGTTGCAGCTGCCGCTCTTGAGTCGGTCGAGAATGCCCTTGAGACCGGCATCTCCCTTGTCGAACTCATGGTTGCCCAGCGTGTAGGCGTCAAAGCACACCGTATTGAGCATCGCCATGTCGGCCTCGCCATCCGCGCCCGCACGGTTGAAGTACAAGGTGCCGGTGATTGCATCGCCCGCATGCAGCTTGAGTACATTGCCCGATTTCGCAGCCAGCTCTTCAATGGCGGCCGTCACGCGCGGAAAGCCCGCCGCATTGACGGTGACTGCCGTCGTCTTGCCATCCACAGGCAATTGCAAAGTCGCAGTCTTGCTGGCCAACGTGGAGTGATGGTCGTTGACATGCAAAATGGTCAGGACATCGTCTTTCGCATCATCGTCCGAGCCGCCTCCTCCGCAGGCAACCAGCACCGCAGCAGACACGCCGCACACTGCCCAATACATCGCCCGACGCGTACCCTCTTGCATCCACACTGCTGCCATGCCCATCTCCGTTTCAAGAAAGGACTCCATGGTTTGGCAGTTTGATGACGCGCGTATGAATCCCGCAAGGCACTAGGCGTCAACGTATCTTCATCCGTACATCGACAAGAGCGCGCTCACTCTCTTCAAACCCGGACACAAAAAGGCCGGCATGCACGCTGCCGGCCTTTCAAGAGAGAGTCTGCTTAAGCGGCAATGACGGGAATGCGCTTTTCCTCCACGGCATGGCACGCCACCTTCACTCCATCGTCATCCAGCAGTTGAGGGCGCTCAGTGCGGCAGCGGTCATTGGCCAATGGGCAACGCGGATTGAAGGCGCAGCCGGTCGGTGGATTCAACGGGTTGGGCACCTCGCCTTGCACAGGGGTACGTGCCTTGCCGGTATCGTGCATCTTGGGAATGGCGTCGAGCAGCATGCGCGTGTAGGGGTGGCGCGGCTTGGCAAACAGGGTCTGCTTGTCGGCCAGCTCCACCAGACGGCCCAGATACATCACGCCAACCTGGTCGCTCACATGCCGCACCACCGCCAGGTTGTGCGAGATGAACAGGTAGGTGAGGCTGCGCTTTTTCTGCAGGTCCTTCATGATGTTGAGCACCTGCGCCTGCACCGATACGTCCAGCGCCGAGGTCGGCTCGTCGCAGACCAGGAACTCCGGCTCGGTCGCGAGGGCGCGCGCAATCGAAATACGCTGGCGCTGCCCGCCCGAGAACTGGTGCGGGTACTTGAGCATGTCCATGGGAGCCAGACCTACCTGCACCAGCAACTCCGCCACGCGGGCCTTGAGCTGCTCGGTATTGGTGATCAGGCCGTGCTCCTTGAGCGGCTCGCCGATGATCTGCTCGACCGACCAGCGGGGGTTCAGGCTGGCATATGGGTCCTGAAAGATCATCTGCACGCGCCGGCGCATGGCTCTTGCGTTCGGGTCCTTGAACGCCGCGTGTGCATCCTGGCCGTCAAAGGTGAAAGTGCCACGCGTGGGGCCATACAAGCCCACCAGCAGGCGCGCCACAGTGCTTTTGCCGCAGCCCGATTCGCCCACCAGGGCGAGCGTCTTGCCCTTCTCAATATCGAAGCTCACTCCGTCCACCGCACGCAGCAGGCTGCGCGGCTTGCGCTCCAGCACGCGGTTGAGCCAGGGAGCCGACACATCAAAAGTCTTTGCCAGGTCACGTGCCTGCACCAAAGGCCCGCGTCCAGCCGAGCCTGCTGCCACACCAGTTGCAGTGTTTTTTTCCATCGTCGCCACCTCGCTCATACCGTTTCCTCCGTCGCTGCCACACCCGGCCGATCGTCGGCTGCATGCAACCAGCATGCGGCCTGCGTGGCCCCTGCCGCCATCAGGTCGGGGCGCTGCTCCATGCAGCGGTCAAACACCTTGGTGCAACGCGGGTTGAATGCACAGCC
This sequence comes from Comamonas odontotermitis, assembly GCF_040396735.1. GTDB lineage: Bacteria > Pseudomonadota > Gammaproteobacteria > Burkholderiales > Burkholderiaceae_C > Comamonas > Comamonas odontotermitis_C. Next base: position 473,839 of record NZ_JBEBNZ010000001.1, on the reverse strand, counting down.
CTTGGGAATGGCATTGAGGCGCGGCATGGCGCCATCGATCTGGTTCAGACGCTCACGATCTGCCTCCATATCTGGGATCGAAGCCATCAGGCCACGCGTATAGGGATGTGCAGGATGGTTGATGACCTCATGCACCGGACCGATTTCCGCAACCCGGCCGGCATACATGACGGCCACCCGGTCACAGGTCTCGGCAATCACCCCCATGTCGTGGGTGATGAGCATGACGGCAGCACCACGCGTGCGGCAGATGTTCTTGAGCAAGGTGATGATCTGAGCCTGGATCGACACATCGAGCGCAGTGGTTGGCTCGTCGGCCACAATCAGCTTGGGCTCGGCAGCCAGCGCGAGCGCAATCACCACACGCTGGCGCATGCCGCCGGAGAACTGGTGCGGGTAGTGGTCAACCCGCTCCTCCGCCGCCGGAATACCAGTGTCCCTGAGCAACTGGATCGCACGCTCGCGCGCATCCTTGTCCGACAGCTTGAGGTGGGTCTGGATGGTCTCGATCAACTGGCGACCCACCGTGTACAGCGGGTTCAGCGAGGTCAGTGGATCCTGAAAGATCGCGCCAATGCGGCGACCGCGGATATGGCGCATCTTCTCGGGCGGCAGATGATCGATTCGCTCGCCCTCCAGCACGATCTCGCCCGATGCCACATGGCCCGGCGGCTCCAGCAAGCCAATGATCGAGGCGCCAGTGAGCGACTTGCCCGCGCCCGATTCACCCACCACGCCCAGGATTTCTCCGGGAGCGATGGAGAACGAAATATTGTCCAGAGCCCGCAATACACCATGGCGATTGGGGAACTCGACCACCAAATTCTTAACTTCCAACAACGACATCGTGGTTCGTCCTTCTTCGTCTTGTGATTGCACCATCAGCGCAGGCGCGGGTTGAGCGCATCGCGCAGCCAGTCGCCCAGCAGGTTGACCGACAGAGCGATCAGCACCAGCATCAGGCCCGGGAAGATGGTGATCCACCATTCGCCAGAGAACAGGTAGTCATTGCCCACGCGGATCAGGGTGCCCAGCGAAGGCGATGTGGGAGGTGCACCCACGCCGAGGAACGACAGCGTCGCTTCGGTGATGATGGCCGTAGCCACCTGGATCGTAGCCAGCACCATCACAGGCCCCAGCACATTGGGCAGCACATGCTTGATCATGATGCGCAGCGGCGCAACGCCGGTCACCCGGGCAGCCTGCACGTATTCCTTGTTGCGCTCCACCATCGTGGAGCCGCGCACCGTGCGCGCATACTGCACCCACCCTGTCAGTGATATCGAGATGATCAGCACGCCAAAGGCCAGCGATTCATTGGCGTTGGGAAACAGCGCACGGCCCACACCGGCGATCAGCAAAGCCACCAGAATGGCAGGGAAGGACAGCATCACATCGCACAGGCGCATCAGCACCGAATCGATCCAGCCTCCCTTGAAGCCTGCCAGCAACCCCAGGGCCACCCCCACGACGACCGATAGCGCCACCGATGCCAGGCCCACGATCAGCGAGATGCGTGCGCCGTACATCAGCGCAGAAAGAATATCCCGGCCCTGGTCATCCGTGCCCAGGATGTACTTCCAGCTTCCCTCCTCGCTCCACACGGGTGGAATGCGGGCGTCACTGAGCTCCAGGGTCGTCAGGTCAAACGGGTTGTGCGGAGCCACCCAGTTGGCAAAAATCGCGCAGAACACGCAGATGGCTGCAATGATGGCTGCCACGATCGCCATCGGCGATTTTCGGAAGCTGTAGCCCACATCGCTATCGAGCCAGCGTTTGAGTCGGTTTTTCGTCGTCATCAATATTTCTCTCATCTATGGTGGCACTGCCGGTCATGGCCTGGCAGCACCGGTCCATCACTGCTTATTTCTTCACCGTCATCCATTTGAAGGGCATGAAGCCATCGGCCATCTGCACCAGCTCCACGTTCTTGCTCACACCCCAGTTCATGTACTGCTGGTGCAGCGGCAGGTAGCCGACATCGTCGGCAACGATCTTCAGCGCCTCCTGGATCTGCGCATTGCGCTTGGCCGTGTCGGTCTCCGACTGCACCTGCCGGGTCAGCGCGTCCACCTTGGGGTTGCAGTAGTTACCGTAGTTGAACGCCCCTGCACCCTTGCCATCGTTGCAGTTCATCAGGGCCAGCAGCGGGTTGTGCGCGTCGTAGGTCGACGGCGTCCAGCCCAGGATGTAGAACGCCGTTTCGTGGCGCATGATGCGCGGGAAATAGGTGCCCTTGGTTTCTGCATTGAGCTGCACCTTGACGCCAATCTTGGCGAGGTTGGCCGATACTGCCTGGCAGATACGGCTGTCATTGATGTAGCGATCATTCGAGCAGTTGAGCGTCACCTCGAAGCCATCGGGGTAGCCCGCCTCAGCCAACAGTTTCTTCGCAGCAGCCGGGTCATATGGCAGGCGTTTGATGTCGTCGGTATAGCCATTGACACCCTTGCCGATCAAGGTGGCCAGGTTTCCAGAAGCTCCGCGCATCACCTGCTTGTGCAGGCCTTCGATATCGATGGCCTGGTAGAAGGCCTGGCGCACGCGCTTGTCCTTGAACGGATTCTTGCCCTTGACGCTGGAATTGAGCAGCTCATCGCGCTTGTGGTCCATGCCCATGAAGATGGCGCGCAGCTCCGGCCCGGAGACCACCCGCGTGCTGCCGGTGTTGTTGACGCGGTCAATGTCCTGCACCGGCACCGGGTCGATCACATCCACCTGCCCCGACAGCAAGGCCGCGACACGCGTGGCATCGTTGGCAACCGGCGTGTAGACCACCTCCTGCACATTGCTGTCCACCTTGTCCCAGTAGTTTCCACTGCGGCTGAAGACGGTGCGCACATTGGGCTGTCGCTCGCGTACACGGTATGGGCCCGTGCCATTGGCCTTGAAGGAGGCCGCGTTCTCAATGCCCTTGCGGCGGTCGACGGGGTTGACCGCGTTGTTCGCTTCCGTCCACTTCTTGCTCATGATGTAGACCTGCGAGATCATGCTGGGCAGGATGGGGGCGGGCTCCCTGGACTCGATATCGACGGTGTAGTCATCGATCTTGCGCGTCTCCTTGATGGCGTTGGTATAGGTCTTCATGTCCGAGCCTTCCAACTGCGTGCGCATCATCGAGAAGACCACATCGTCTGCCGTGAACGGTGAGCCATCGTGGAACTGAACGCCCTTGCGCAGGGTGAAGCGCCAGACTGTCGGCGATGTCTGCTCCCATTTGGTGGCCAGCACCGGGCGCAGGCTCAGATCCTTGTTGCGCCCTGCCAGTGGCTCATAGACGTTGCCCGTCACGCTCAACTGCACGGTTTCATTGAAGGAATGCGGATCCATCGACAAGGCATCGCCTTGCGCTCCAATGCGTACCGTCTGTGCACCCGCCAGCATGCAGCCGGCAGCCAGCATGGCCACCACCAAGGTCTTGTGCATTGCATGTTTCATCATCTACCCCTTGTGAATGCCGACTCGTGGCCGGCTATCGTTGGACACGCTTCAGACCGAAGCAAGTGGCATACCACGCTCCACAATGCCGGCGTGCAGCGCGGCCCCGAGGGGCAGCACATCGTCATTGAAGTCGTAGCGGTTGTTGTGCAGTGGGATGATGTCGTCACCGACCGCCTGCCCCAGGCGCAGATATGCACCAGGCTTGTGCTGCAGCATGAAGGAAAAATCCTCCGCACCCATGCTGGGGTCCATGTTGCGCACGACCTGCGCCTCGCCGACCAGCTCGGCAGCCACATCGCCAGCAAACAAGGCTTCATCGGGTGTGTTGATGGTGGCAGGGTACGAGCGCTCGTACTGAAGCTGCGCCGTCACGCCAAAGGCCAGCCCTACGGCCTGGCACAGCTCACCCAGGCGCCGCTCCACCAGATTCTGCACATCGGGGTTGAAGGTGCGCACTGTACCCACCAGGGTGGCAGAGCCTGGTGTGACACTGAAGGCGCCCAGGTCGCCAGACTGCACTGCGCAGATACTGACAACCGCCGCATCAATGGCACGCACGTTGCGCGAGACGATGGACTGGATGGCAGTGATCAGATGCGCAGAAGCCAGCACCACATCATTGGTCTGGTAAGGATGCGCCCCATGGCCGCCTTTTCCAGCCACATTGATCTGGATGCGGTCGGCCGCCGCCATCATTGCCCCCGGGTTGATGCCAATCGTGCCCTGGCGCATGGCTGGCCAGTTGTGCATGGCATAGACCGATTCCACCGGGAATTGCTCAAACAGCCCATCCTGGATCATTTCACGCGCACCCGCGTAGCCCTCTTCCCCTGGCTGGAAAATCAGCACAGCACTTCCATCGAAGTTGCGGGTTTCAGCCAGGTAGCGTGCCGCGCCCACCAGCATGGCGGTGTGGCCGTCATGGCCGCAGGCATGCATCAGGCCTTGCTTGCCTGATTTCCAGCTGCAGTTGCCCTGCTCGGTGATGGGCAGCGCGTCCATGTCGGCACGCAGGCCAATCATGCGGCGGCTTGCATGCTTCTTGCCACGGATGACCCCCACCACACCGGTCTTGCCGATCCCCTGGTGGATTTCGTCAACGCCGCAAAGACGTAATGCCTCTGCCACGCGGGCTGCGGTGTATTTTTCTTCAAAGCCAAGTTCTGGGTTGGCATGCAGATCGCGGCGAAATGCCGTGAGCTCTGGGTGAATCTGCGCCAGGTGAGAAAACGCCCGCGAACTGGCGCTGTATGGAAGACGCTGCATATCAGTGTCCTCCCGACTTTTCGACGCGCAGTCGCGGATCCACCACGAAATACAGCAGATCCACAATCAGATTGATGACCACAAAGATCAGCGCGATCAGGCACAGGTATGCCGCCATCACAGGGATATCGGCAAACGTCACCGCCTGGATGAACAGCAACCCCATGCCTGGCCACTGGAACACGGTCTCCGTGATGATGGCAAAGGCAATCAGGCCACCCAGCTGCAGGCCAGTAATGGTCATGACCGGCACCAGCGTGTTCTTGAGCGCATGGCCAAAGTAGATGGTGCGATTGGTCAGGCCGCGTGCCTTGGCAAACTTGATGTAATCGGTGCGCAGCACCTCCAGCATCTCGGCACGCACCAGGCGCATGATCAGGGTGAGCTGGAAAATAGCCAGGGTGATAGCCGGCAGAATGATGTGGTGCCAGCCCTTGGCGCTGAGCAGACCGGTGCTCCAGAAACCCAGCTGCGTGGTCGTGCCACGGCCAAAGCTCGGGAACCAGCCCAGGTGCACCGAGAAGATCAGGATCAAGAGGATACCGATCAGGAACGTGGGCAGCGAGACCCCCAGCAGGGACAGGGTCATGAACATCTGGCTCATGAACGTACCGCGCTTGAGTGCCGCGTACACCCCCATTGGCACGCCGATGACCAGCGCCAGCACGGCAGCGACCATGGCCAGCTCAAAGGTGGCTGGAAAGCGTTCGGCAATGAGCGAGGACACTTTTGCGCCCTGACGGAGACTGATGCCAAATTCGCCTTGCGCAGCATTCAGCAGGAAGTGCCAGAATTGCACGAAAAACGGCTGGTCCAGCCCCAGGGCTTTGCGCAGCTCGGCGATCTGATCGGGAGTTGCGTCTTGTCCCAGCAGGAAGGTGACCGGATCACCCACGTACTGGAACAGCATGAAAGAAATGAACGCCACGGCGACCATCACGATCACCGCCTGTATCAATCGGCGCAATATGAATGCAAACATAGCTGACTCTCTTCAATGGCAAAGCAACGGCTTGCGCCCATCCTGTTTGCCTAACCCGCTATCTCTTAAATAGCCCGGTGCCGCCAATGGCACCGGGCCCAAGACCAAAGTTCTCGATCAGTTGATGGTCACCAGCTTGATGTCCACGCGGTTGTCCGCGCGGTGCACCATGTCGATGTTCTTCTTCATCGCCCAGGGAATCATCTGGTCATACAGCGGCAGGTGGGACACGGTGTCGTTCGACAGTTGCAGGCCTTCGGTCAGCATGCGCGTGCGCACGGGCTGGTCGGTTTCCGTCTTCACGCGATCCACCAGATAGTCCATCCGCTCGTTGCTGTAACGACCCACGTTGTAGTTGCCGTCGCCGCCCTTGCCCACCGTGCGCACCAGCGATTGCAGGCTGTAGAGCGAATCGAATGTCGGCACGCCCCAGCCCAGCATGTAGATGCTGGCTTCGTTGCGCTGAATCATGGGGAAATAGGTAGCCATCGGCAACGTGCGGAGCTTGGCCTTGACGCCCACCTTGGCCCACATGGCAGTCACCGACTGGCAGATGGCCTCGTCGCTGATGTAGCGGTTGTTGGGGCATGCAAAATCGACCTCGAAACCATTGGGGTAACCGGCCTCGGCCAGCAGCTTCCTGGAAGCCTCCTGGTCATAGGGCAGGCGCTTTCCAACCGCTTCGGTCCAGCCATTGACCTGGGGCGCCACCAAGGTGCCGGTAGGCTTGCCCAGACCACGCAGAATGGTCTTGGTGATGGCATTGATGTCAATGGCCTGGTAGAGTGCCTGGCGGACCTTCTGGTCCTTGAGCGGGTTCTTGCCTTTGACGCTGGAGCCCGGCAGCTCATCGCGATACTGGTCCATGCCGAAGAAGATGGTGCGGTTTTCCAGGCCTTCGAGGATCTTCAGATCCGGGCTGGCACGCAGGCGGTTCAGATCCTGCGGCGTAGGGTCCAGCACCATGTCCACTTCACCAGAGAGCAGCGCCGCCATGCGGGTGGCCGCCGACTTGATCGGTGTATACGTGATTGCCGTCACATTGCCCGGCATGTTGCCCCACCAGTTGGGGTTCTTCTTGAGCACCATCTTCACATCAGGCTGCCAGGATTCCAGAATGTAAGGGCCTGTTCCCATGGCATTGCGGTGCGCGAAGTTCTCATCGGCCTTCTTGATGTCCATCGGCTCTGTGGACTTGTTCTTTTCAGCCCAGGCCTTGCTCATCATTCGCAGTTCGGTGAGTTGGCGCAGCAAGACCGGATTGGGATCGATCATGTAGATGTCGATGGTCGAATCATCCACCTTCACGACCTTCTCGATGCCCTGCACAAATGGGCCGTAGTTGGATGTCTTGCCCATCGCACGGGTGATGGAGAACACGGCATCGTCGGCCGTGAAGGCCGATCCATCCTGAAACTTCACGCCTGTGCGCAGGTTAAAGCGCATTTGCTTGGGAGTCACCTCTTTCCACGAAGTGGCCAACAGCGGCTCGGTCTGGAAGTTTTTACTGTTATAGGTAACCAGAGTTTCGTAGACGTAGGGGTGAATGGCGTTGTGCAGACCGTTGTTTTGCGCGTGGATATCCCAACTGGCCACATCGGCCTGGCTGGCCCATTTGAAAGACTTGGCCTGGGCAACACCAGTTGCCATGGCGGCGGCTACCGCTATTGCAGCTAGAGCAAGAGAAGGCTGTTTCATAAGGTCTCGCAGAAAAAAGAGTTCCACTATGCCGCAAGGAACTCAACTGCCTCATGGTGCTTCCCCCAGGGTAGGAAATCGTCAAATTTGTGAGTTTTCTGCTAAACGTTGCCTATGCCATATTTCCCAGACTGCACAAGAATGTTTGCCACATGAAAATCTCCATCTGGCAACAAGAATACAGATGGCAATCACTAACATTTGGTGCGCAGAGTTCCTGTTGCCGCGCTGCATTGAGGACGACGACGGATACCGGTTTCAGATATTCCTCAATATCCCGCGAACACCTGCATGGGAGTCGACTATTTGTAGGACAATTTCCTACAAATTGACAACAAAATCAGGTTGGCAACAAGCATGGACAGGTAGCCAATTCCAGCATGCACCAACAGCCCATCCAGCCACGTTCAGTTTCCTCTCCGTCCCGCAAAGAGGTATGCGCAAAATAAAAAAGCCCGTCTTTCGACGGGCTTTTGACTTTTCAGATTGAAGCTGGGAGACCCAGCAGTCAATTAGAAAGCGTGACGGATACCAACGGTCAGAGCGTTTTGGTTCTTGCCGCCAGCTGGGGTAGCGATACCCAGGCCGTTAGCGCTGACGCTGAAGGTTTCAGACTTTTGGTTCTTCAGGAAAGCGTAGGTGCCGTACAGAGCGGTGCGCTTGGACAGGTTGTGCACGTAGCCCAGCGACAGTTGGTGAGCCTTGCCGTCCACCGACTTCACGTCGTAGTAGTTGTAAGCGGCACGAACTTCGCCAGCAGCGCCCACAGGAGCGGTCACGCCCAGGGAAGCGGAGTTCATCTTCCACTTGTCGCCACCACCAACAGGGGTGTTACGTTGTTGACGGATCAGACCAGCCAGCTTCACAACGCCGAAGTTGTACGAAGCGCCCAGACCCAGGGATTGCTCCTTGTCGAAAGCAGCAGATGGGTCGTTTTGTTGTTCCAGACCCAGGCCAACGCTCAGAGGGCCGTTGTCATAGCCAACGGAACCACCGATGTAACGGCCGAACGAGCTGTCGCCAGCGGTTTCACCGAAACCGTAGTTGATGCCAGCCTTGAAGCCAGACATGCCAGGGGTGTAGTACGAAACCATGTTCGACACGCGGAAAGGCGAACCAGCCACGCCGAAGCCGAAGTGTTGGCCGATACCAACTTGACCGAACACGTCGTATGCGCTCACGGTGTTGTAAGCAGCGGTCAGTTCACGACCCAGACGCACTTCACCGAAGTTGCCCATCAGGGACACGGTCGAGCGACGCTTGAATTCGAAGCCAGGACCCGAAGCGCCACCGCCAGCACCGGTGCCGGAGTCGTTCTGAATAGCGCCTTCCAGCCAGAAGCCAGCCTTCAGACCACCACCCAGGTCTTCCACGCCGCGGAAGCCCAGACGGCTGGTAGCGTTACCAGAGTTGGTCAGGCCGTACACGGAGTCGCCACCGCTGGTCTTAGCGTAGGTCACGCCAGCGTCAACGATACCGAACAGGGTCACGGAAGATTGAGCCATTGCGGCGCCGGAAGCGGCCAGCACTGCCAAGGCAACAAGAGATTTTTTCATTGCGAGTTACTCCAAGGTTTAACAGACGGCGCTGGTACGGGGGGGTTGATGTCAGCCTCACGGATCTGCACAACTTCTACCTGCTCCCGCGCCAACCTCCTAGTGTGGAAGTTATCTCTATTTCAACAGACCACAGTCGGTTGCGCAAACAAATTCCCCCACTTGGACGACGAATCCGTGTAAATCGTTGCTTGTGTGCAACGTTTAACGAATGTCAGCAGCCGTTGTTTTTTTCAAAAAAATTTGCCGCAAAACAAGGCCTTGCGAGAGCAATATGCCTGCCGTTTGCAGCAGTTCCATTGTAGTGGGTACCATTGGCAGTTATGCAAGACCGACTTCTTTGTGCCGCTGATACTGCGCTCCGTACCCTCTTTGCAACACCTCGCGCCAGCCAGCCTTCGCCGGCATCGGGCATTGAGGAGGCAGACCTGAGTGCGGCCGAGAAAAAACTCTCTGGCGCCTATATGCGTGTGAACCATGTCGGAGAGGTCTGCGCCCAGGCGCTCTACACGGCCCAGGCCATGGTGACCAAGGATGAACGCCTGCGCGAACACCTGCTGGAAGCGGCGCAAGAAGAGATGGACCACCTGGCATGGACCCACCAGCGCCTTCAGGCTCTCGGCGAGCGCCCCAGCATTCTGAATCCCCTGTGGTTTGCCGGTGCGTTCCTGATCGGAACCGTGGCGGCCAAGGTGAGTGACCGCGCCAGCCTGGGTTTTGTGGAAGAAACCGAAAACCAGGTGTCCGCTCACTTACAGTCCCATATCGATCGCCTGCCCCCACAGGATGCCGCGTCGCTCGCCGTGGTTGCACAGATGAAGGATGACGAAGAGCGCCACGCAGCCGCCGCAGTGGACGCCGGAGCGGTGCCCGTTCCCCCTCCCGCCAAGGCTTTGATGCAAGTGGCCGCCAAGGTGATGACGACCACCGCGCACTATATCTAGTGTCTAGTGCATTCTTAATGGACCTTGCGCCTGCTGCACCTGAGGCAGGTTGGCCCCGCCATCCTGCAGCGATCCAATTCCCTGACAGCCACGGAGCGTCAATGAAACGGCGTTGCCGGGCAGCTCACCCGGCAACGCTGTAATTTTTGATAGCTGCCCGCGCTTTCCAGTCAAGCGCCAGAGACCTTTTTTGCCCTGATCAGGCTTCCACCAGATCAAAACCGGTCGTGATCTCGGCGGTCTTGCTCAGCATGATGCTCGCCGAGCAGTATTTTTCGTGGCTCATGGCAATGGCACGCTCTACCGCTGCAGGCGGAATGCCCTTGCCCGTCACCGTGAACTGCATGTGGATCTTGGTGAAGACCTTGGGCTCAGTGTCTGCACGTTCCGCTTTCAAGGCGACGGTGCAGTTCTTCACATCATGACGGCCACGCTTCAAGATCAGGACCACATCATAAGCCGTGCAACCGCCCGTGCCCGCAAGCAGCAACTCCATGGGGCGCGCCGCCAGGTTTTGACCACCATTGGCTGGATTGTTCGCATCTGGCGCACCGTCCATGGCCACCACATGGCCACTGCCGGTTTCGGCGACAAAACCCATTCCTGATCGCGCACCGCTTGCGCCTGTCCAGGTGACTGTGCATTCCATTGCATCTCTCCAAAATTCAACGGCTGCCAGTGTGACAGAAACGGCGCTGCCCACACCAACCGTTGATGGCTATAGCCATGATTGTGAAAAAACATGAGCCGCCGACATAATTTTGCTGCATTGCAACAGAATCACCGCTATACTTGGTTCATCTGCTCTTCGCAGTCCTCGCCCCGCAAGGGCTGACGAATGTAGCATGCTGGTTGTCTCCTCCACCTCTCAATGGTGGTTTCAAGCCCCTGATGCATATCAGGGGCTTTTTTTATCCTTGTACCCAAGCACACGGCCGCCTCCACTCAATCGCCCGCGATCCCAGCAACGATCCCAGGCCAGCCGAACAGCCCACGCGGCGACAAATCTGCCGCCGTGCCGCTGTATGGCTCGCCAGCGGTTATAGTGCAGCGATCCCTATTGATGCGCTGATTGTCCACCGGCACTCTCCAGGCAGCCACAAGCGATGCCTCGGGTCAGCGCATCGGCAGACGCCCTTTGTCTGCACCTGGCCGATCCGTTTGCCTGTCTGTCCTGTTGCCCATTTTCCCAAGCGTGCATTTCCTATGCCCTCCAAGACTGCTGCCGCGCTGACGCCGGCCGACTACCTGAAGAAAATCCTGACCGCGCGCGTCTATGACGTCGCCGTGGAATCCGATCTCGACCCCGCCAAGAACCTGAGCCGCCGCCTGCACAACAAGGTGCTCCTGAAGCGAGAAGACCAGCAGCCGGTGTTCAGCTTCAAGCTGCGCGGTGCCTATAACAAGATGGCCCAGCTCTCACCCGAGCAACTCAAGGCCGGCGTAATCTGCGCATCGGCGGGCAACCATGCCCAGGGTGTGGCGCTGTCCGCGAGCCGCCTGGGCGTGCGCGCGGTGATCGTGATGCCCGCAACCACCCCGCAGATCAAGGTCGATGCCGTCAAGAGCATGGGCGGCGAGGCCGTGCTGGCAGGCGAGAGCTTTTCCGATGCCTACGAACACGCCCTCCAACTGCAGAAGGAACAGAACCTGACCTTCGTCCACCCGTTTGACGACCCCGATGTCATCGCCGGGCAGGGCACGATTGCAATGGAAATCATGCGCCAGGTGCAAAAAATCGGATCTTCACAGCTTCATGCCGTGTTCGTGCCGATTGGCGGGGGCGGCCTCATTGCCGGCGTTGCCAACTACATCAAGGCCGTGCGCCCCGAGATCAAAGTCATCGGCGTGCAGATGAACGACTCCGACGCCATGGTGCAGTCGGCCCGAGAAGGCAAGCGTGTCGCCCTGTCCGATGTTGGCCTGTTCGCCGACGGCACAGCCGTCAAGCTGGTGGGTGAAGAAACGTTCCGCGTTGCCGCGAGCCTGGTCGATGAATACATCACCGTGGACACCGATGCCGTCTGCGCAGCCATCAAGGACATTTTTGCCGACACCCGCTCGGTGGTGGAGCCATCTGGCGCCATGGCGGTAGCCGCCATCAAGCAGTATGTGGCCAAGCACAAGACCAAGGGCGAAACCTATGCCGCGATTCTGAGCGGTGCCAACATGAACTTTGACCGCCTGCGCTTTGTGGCCGAGCGTGCCGATGTGGGCGAAGAGAAGGAAGCGCTGCTTGCAGTCACCATTCCCGAGGAGCGGGGCAGCTTCAAGCACTTCTGCGAAGTGGTGGGCAACCTGCCCGGCGGTGCGCGCAGCGTCACTGAGTTCAACTACCGGATCAGCGACGACCGCCGCGCCCATGTGTTCGTCGGCATCTCAACCAATAGCAAGGGTGAATCGGAGAAGATCACCCGTAATTTCCAGAAAAACGGCTTTGAGGCGCTGGATCTGACCTTTGACGAGCTGGCCAAGGAACATGTGCGCCATATGGTGGGGGGGCATTCGGCGCTCGCCAAGGACGAGCGCCTGCTGCGCTTCATCTTTCCTGAGCGGCCCGGCGCGCTGTTCAAGTTTCTGAGCCTGATGGCGCCCAACTGGAACATCTCCCTGTTCCACTACCGCAACCAGGGCGCAGACTATGGCCGCATTCTGGTGGGCATGCAGGTACCCAAGGGCGACTCCAAGGCCTTCGAGAAATTCTTGAACAACCTGGGCTACCCATGGGTGGAAGAAACGAATAACCCGGCCTACCAGCTGTTCCTCAGGGCTTCGTCATAAAATGAACATGCAGCGCCAGCAAACAGGGCATTGGATGCTATTTTTGGCATAGCAAAACAGCACCATGCAAGCCCTTCGCCATTTTTTGCTGGCCGTACAGTTCTTCACCCGCATTCCCATCACGGGCCGCCTGGCAAACTGGGTGGGCTACAGCCCCGAAATGCTGCGCGCCAGCGCAGGGCACTTTCCCGGTGTAGGCTGGATCGTGGGCCTGGTGGCAGCGGGCATCCTGGCCACCTTTGACCAGCTGCTGCCTACCGACAACACCTACAGCCCCCTGGTTGCCGCCATCTTCAGCACCCTGGCGACGGTGCTGCTGACCGGCTGCTTCCATGAAGATGGCCTGACCGATGTGGTGGACGGCCTGGGCGGCAGCCATGACCGCGAGCGCGCGCTGGACATCATGAAAGACTCGCGCATCGGTGCCTATGGCGCCATGGCCATGTTGCTGGCTGTACTGAGCAAAGTAGCGCTGCTGGCCTTGCTGACCAGCCACAGCCTGAGCCTGGCACTGGCCGCGCTCATCGGCGCCCATGTCATTGCAAGGCTGTGGCCCATGTTCGTGGTCCGCAGCCTGCCGCATGTCGGCAGCACCGCCAAATCCAAAAGCAAGCCGCTGGCCGAATTCATCACCCGCAATGGCCTGGTGAGCTGCGTGCTGTGGGCGCTGCCTGCTGCCGTGCTGCTTGCCTGGTGGCAAGGCCTGCCCGCCCTGCTGTGCGCTCTGGCCTTGAGCGCCGCCGCAGCACTATGGATGCGCCAATGGTTCCATCGCCGCCTGCAAGGCTTTACCGGCGATGGGTTGGGAGCAATCGAGCAGGTGGGCGAGATTGCGTTTTACCTGGGTATATCACTGTCGTTGGGTCCCATCGGGGCCTGGCTGGCCAAGGCTGCGGGATGAGCAGCCCCAGCTCCCTATGGCTGCAACGCCATGCCCAGCCCATCGTCGCTCCTGGGGTTTGCTATGGACGCAGCAATCTGGCGGCTGACGACAAGGCCACGGCGGCTGCAGCCGCTGCCTTGCAGCAAGCCTGGCTGAAAGAGGGGCTGGCGCCTGGCGAAGTATGGCATTCACCACTACAAAGATGTGAGCAACTTGCACTGTCCCTTCAAGCGCTTGATGCTGTTTTCACACTGAAAGCCGATCCCGATCTGGCCGAAATGGATTTTGGCGACTGGGAAGGCCAGCGCTGGGATGCCATCGCGCGCGCCGAGATGGACGCCTGGACTGCCGATTTCTGGAACCATCCACCCGGAGGTGGCGAATCGCTGGCTGCGATGATGGCTCGCGTGGACCGTGCTTTGGCCGCTGCACGCGTACAGTCTCAGACCTCAGGCCAGCCCGTGCTGTGGCTGGCCCATGCTGGGGTGGCGCAATGTGCGCACTGGCTCATTACGCGCGGCGAGCGTCAGCCCACCGCCAAGGACTGGCCTTCGGTCAAGCTGGGTTATGGTGAATGGATTCGGTTACCGCTTCGCTGAACCATTGCTACCCATCCAGCCTGCTGGCTTGCCTTGAGTGAGGCCTGGCAGGCTGTCAGTACGACCGCAGCACAATGCCCCAGCGTCCTTCATGCTGCACGGCAACCCACAGATTCCGGTGGCGGCTCAGCTCGGCATCACCCAAGCCTCGGCGGGTGTAATCCACCACGAAGTGCACCTTGTCCGCACTGGCGAGCACCGAAGAAATGGCCTCGTAGCGGGTGTGCGTCCAGCCTGTGGCGCGCAACAGTTCAAAGAAATCCGGTGGATGGTTCCCCGGCTGCTGCCACACCAGCAATTGCGCCCCCGACCACATCTGGTGCGGAAAATGAAGGCAGGCGTCCATGCCCGGCAGATCCTGCTGGTTGAAAGCGTCGGTAAACCGCTCGAGGCATTGCGTCGCCTGCGCAATGGCAGTGGCAATATCGCCCTCCTGCCGGGGCTGGCCGATCAGCGCATCCGCAATGCGGCTCATGGTGCAGGTCAGCGATCGCGCAGCACGCCGGTGCTGTGGTCCACGTTGGCTTGCTGCGCGGCTGCTGCCGGCACGGCCGAAGGCTGTGGCTCAGCGCCTATGCCTTTGATGGCTGGCAACTCGATGGTGACTGCAGCGGGGCCATCGATGCCAGCGCCCAGGCTCACGGCACGGGGGGCATCGCTGCGCAGCGACTGGAGCACAAGACCGTCGGCCACCGTGCTGCCCACGCGAAACACCTTGGCAGGCTGGTCGTCTACCGCGATCACAGCGGCTCCGCCGCCACTGTTCTTGCCAGCCATGACTCCCAGCAAGCGCCAACGCGTGGGGGCTGCGGGAGCGGCAACAGGCGCACCTTCCAGCACGCCCAGCACGCGCGCCATGGCAGCGCCGCTGGCCTGTACGGGCGCGGTACCGCCCGCCTGGGGCACTGCAGACACCTGGCGCGGCGCCGAGAGCGTCAGCCCCCAGAACACTGCCAATGCAGCAGCGCCAGCCCATAAAAGGCCGGCCACGAGCCGAGGAGACCAGGGGTTGCGCGAGAGTGTCACCATTCGCAGATTATGATGCACGCAGATGTCATTTCCGAAACTTTGCCCAGAGAGCATGATGTTTTCTACCCGCCTGCTGCCGGCTGCGCGCCGCGCCTCAGCCCACGTTCAGCGTGGCTTTACCTTGATCGAGTTGATGGTCGTGCTGGTCATCATCGGAGTGCTGGCCGCACTGATCGTGCCCAATGTGATCGGCGCCGCCGATGAAGCACGGGTCACCGCTGCCCGCACCGATGTGACCAACATCATGGGCGCTCTAAAGCGTTACCGGCTGGACAACCAACGCTATCCCACTGCAGAGCAAGGGCTGGCTGCACTCATCAACCGCCCTGCCAGCGGCCCGCAGCCCATGAACTGGAAACCCTATCTGGAAAAGCTGCCCAAGGACCCCTGGGGCAATCCATACCAGTACCTGAACCCCGGTGTGAAGGGTGAAGTGGATGTAATGAGCTTTGGCGCAGACGGCCAATCGGGCGGCGACGGCAACAATGCCGACATCGGCAGCTGGCAGTAAGCCGGCAGGAACCTGTTGACAATCGTGGGCATCCGCAGCGTTTTCGAACTTATTTCGGCTGCCGGCATGTGTCCATATTGCGGATGATCATCAAAAACCATAGCAAATCAATGCACAGACTCCACCAAGGCTTTACGCTGGTGGAGCTGCTGGTCGTGATCGCACTGATGGCACTGGTGAGCGTCGGCGTCGTGTTTGCGATAGGAGATAACAGCCAGGACCAGTTGCAGCGCGAAGGCCAGCGCCTTGCCGCGCAACTGGAGGCGGCGCGCGCGCAGTCTCGCGCCAGCGGCCAGCCTGCACGCTGGCGTGCGGACAGCAATGGTTTTGTGATCGAAGGCCTGCAGGGCGGCACGCGCCGGGTGGCATGGCTGCAGCCGCCGGTCGCAGCGCGTACAGCAGGCGACATCATCCTGGGCCCCGAGCCGTTGATTGGCCCGCAAGCCATTGCCATCGCGCATTCCAGCCGCAGTGCCAACACGGTACTCGTGGCGACCGACGGCGTGCGCCCGTTTGCGCTGCAAGGCCACTAACACAGCAGGCCATGGAACACCGCACGCGCAACCTGCATTGGCATGGCCGAGGCTTCACCCTGATCGAAGTTCTGGTGGCGCTCGCCATTGTCGCCATTGCGCTGCTGGCTGGTGGCAAGGCCATGAATGCCCTCACGCAGACTGCAGGGCGCCAAAGCGATGTGATGCTGGCCCAGCTGTGTGCCGAGAACCAGCTGGCTGCAGCTCGGCTGTCACAGCAACTGCCGGGCCTGGGCACCAGCAGCGTGGCCTGTGAACAGGCCGGCCGCATTTTTGACGTGCGCGTGGGCGTGTTTCCCACTCCCAATCCGGATTTCCGGCGCATTGACGCGCATGTGTTTGACGGCGCCACACCACTGCTGCGCCTCACGACGATCGTAGGCAGATACTGAGATGCGCCCTGCCCTGAGTCGTTTCACATACCCCCCCCAGTGGAGAGATGGCGTTTGCCAGGACAACCCGCGTTGTAGGGCGGCCCAGGCAGGCTATCGAGCGCCAAGGCTGCGCAAAATTACCAGCGACTCCCAAGGCTTCACGCTGATTGAGCTGCTGATCGCCATTGCTATTCTGGCCGTGATGACGGTGGCCAGTTGGCGCGGTATCGATGGCATGGTACGTGCACAGGAACAGGCCAGGGTCTACAGCGAAGAAGTGATGGTGGCGCAAGCAGCGCTGGCGCAGTGGAATACGGATTTGAACGCGATCGAGCGCGTGGGCGCCACCATCCCCATCGAATGGAATGGCCGGGTATTGCGCATCACCCGCCGCAGCAGCGACATCAACGAGCAAGGGCTGCGCGTGGTGGGCTGGGCGTTGCGCAATGTGCAGGGTCGCTCCCACTGGGTGCGCTGGCAGTCGCACCCGCTACGCAATGCACAGGAATGGCAGCAGGCCTGGGAGATGGCCAACCACGCCGTCACCAATGGAGCCATCGACGGCAATGCAGGCAACAACGGCGACGGCATTCCGCAGACCACCGTGCTGATGCCGGTGCGCGGGTGGCAGTTGCTGTATTTTCGCGGCAACAGCTGGAGCAACCCGCTGTCGAGCGGCGCCACCGACGCCAGAGCCGACCCGAACAACCCCACCGACACACCCCTGCCCGATGGCGTGCGCCTGAGCCTGGAGCTACCCGCGCCCGGCGCGCTGTCCGGCACCATCACATCCGATTGGGTGAACCCCATTCTGGGGGGCAACAAATCATGAGCCATGGCACCCGCCTGAGTCAGCGCGGCGCCGCCCTGCTGGCAGCCATGCTCACCGTCACCCTGGTGGCCACCATTGCGGCCAGCGCCGTGTGGCAGCAATGGAGGAATCTGGAGGTAGAAGGAGCCGAGCGCACGCGCGTGCAGGCCGCGTGGCTGCTGCTGGGCGGGCTGGACTTTTCGCGCCAGATCCTGCGCCATGATGCGCGTACCAGCGGCGGCACCGACTCGCTGACCGAGCCCTGGTCGGTTCCACTGGCCGAGGCACGCCTGTCCACCTTTCTGCAGGCCACCAACAACCAGACCAATGTGGACGATGCCACCATCGACGCGGCGCAGGCCTTTCTGTCCGGTGCCGTGGTGGACGCCCAGGCACGGCTCAACATCCGCAACCTGGTCAGCAGCAATGCCTTGAATCCAACGACCCGGCGCCAGTTCGAGCGTCTGTTCGAGCGCCTGGGCCTGCCCAGCGCTGAGCTGACCGTGCTGAGCCAGCAGGCCCTGGCCGCATTGCGCAGCGAAGGCAAGGCCGCCAATGCCCCACTCCTGCCCCGTACCTACAAGGAATTGGCCTGGTGGGGCTTGTCACCCGCCACGCTGGCAGCGCTGGAGCCCTATGTGACGCTTCTGCCGCAAACCACGATGGTCAATATCAATACAGCTTCGCCCACGGTCATTTGGGCAGCAGTCGATGGCCTGGACTTTGCCACAGCCCAGCAGATCACTCAGACGCGCACAACCAAGGCATTTGAAAACCTCGCTGACATCAAGCAGCGCTTTCCCAACAACGAGGCACTGACGGCGGCAGTGGCAGCGACCACCAGCCTTCTCGATGTGAGAACCGCCTACTTTGAAGTCTGGGCTCGTCTACGCTTTGATGACCTGGTGGTGCAGGAGAAATCGCTGGTCTACCGCCAGGGCCTGTCCGTGTCGACCGTGGTGCGCGAGCGCGGAGCGGCCATGCCCGCCTCTTTGCTGGCCGAAGGCAGCTCGGCTTTTCCGGGAGGGCAGTGACGGCACGCGCTCTTCTTGTAACAACGGCAGCCATGCTTGCTGACCCCCGTCACCCAGAAAATATCCAACGCTATAAAAATAAGAGCTTCATCTATTTTCTGGACTTGAATTTTTCATACATTTCATTCAAAGCCCAATCGCAATGTGCGCCAGCCGCTATTACTTTTGAAAACACCCACCGCTACAAGGCAGCAGCGACGAGATCGCCGTAGAGACAAGCCATGACAAGCGTATTGCAGTTCGGTGAACGCCAGCCCTCTACAATGCAGCGCACAACACGCTCATGAGTACATTACTGATTTCATTGCCGATGGCCAATGGCCCGGACACAGGCACCCTGGGAGCTGGCACGGCCCCCAGCTACAGCTATGCCCTGTCGCCGGACGGCGAGGCCATCAGCCAGCAAGGCAACACCACTGCCGGACTCCTGCCCCAGCCAGGCCGCACGGGAGAAGTGGTGGCCGTGGTACCGGCGGCCATGCTGTCATGGCAACGTGCGCCCCTGCCGCAGGGCGTGGGGTCCGGGTCGCCCCGCCTGCGTGCCGTGCTGGAGGGCGTGCTGGAAGAACACCTGCTCGATGACCCGGCCCAACTGCACTTTGCACTGCAACCGGACGCCACCCACATCGCTGCAGGCGAGCCCATATGGATTGCCTGCTGCCCCCGCGCCTGGCTGCGCGAACATCTGCAAAACCTGGAAGCCGCTGGCCGCGCCGTCGCCCGCGTCGTGCCCAGCCATGCGCCCGGCGAACCCTCACCAGATGGCGCGCAGCTGCTGATCACCGGCAGCCCCGAGTGGCCACAGGCCGTGGTGTATGGCACCGGCCCGGATGACGCCGTGCTCGTGCTGCCACTGTCGCGCGACACCCTGCCATTGCTGCCGCCCCTGGATGCTGACAGCGCAGTGCATGCAGAGCCTGCTGTGGCCAGTACCACCGAGCAACTGTTGCAGCGCCCGGTACGCCTGTACTCCCCGGCCCAATCCATGTTGGATGCAGCACGCAGCGACTGGGACCTGGCCCAGCTGGAATTTGCCAACAGTGGCCGCAACCGCCTGCAACGCCGCCTGGGCAGCGGGCTCAACGATGTACTGCATGCCCCTGGCTGGAAACCGGCCCGCTGGGGCGTAGTCACCCTGGCGCTGATTGCCCTGATCGGCGCCAACATCTGGGCCTGGCAGGAGCGCCAGCAACTGCGCGCCAAGGCCGCGCTGGTGCGCAGCACGCTCACCACGACCTTCCCCAAGGTGCAGGTGGTGGTCGATGCCCCTGTGCAGATGGCCCGCGAAGTGGCCAACCTGCGCCAGGCCTCGGGCGGCCTGACAGCGGGCGACGCCGAACCACTGCTTGCTGCGGCAGGCGAAGCACTCGCCGCACTGCCAGCCAGCGCCACACCATCGGGCATCGAATACAGCAACAGCGAATTGCGCCTGCGCGGCCTGCCCACCGATGGCTTTGATGCCTTCCGCACCAAGCTGCAGGCCCAGGGCTTGCGCGCCGACATGCAAAACGACCAGTGGGTGATCCGCGCGGAGGCCCGGCCATGAGAAACAACGCCCCCATGCCAGCCCGCAAAGCAGCCACCAACACCCATACCGCCATGGGGCAACTGCGCCAGCGCTGGATGGCGCTCGATGCACGCGAGCGCCGTGGCGTATCCCTGGCGGCAGCCGTGGTCCTGATTGCCCTGCTGTGGTGGTTGGCCATCGCCCCTGTGCTGCAGGCCTGGCGTACCGCGCCCGCAGAGCACGCGCGGCTGGATGCCGACCTTGCCCGCATGCTGTCACTGCAAAGCGAAGCGCGCCAGCTGCAATCGGCCACCACCTTGACGACCGCACAGGCGCGCCAGCAGCTGGAATCCAGCCTCACCCAGCAACTGGGTACGACCGCCAAGCTGTCCGTGCTGGGCGAACGTGTCACTGTCACACTGAGCAATGCATCCGCAGCCTCCACCCAGCGCTGGCTGGGGCAGGTGCGGGCCAATGCCCATGCCATTCCAACCGAACTGCGCCTGACGCGCAACAATGCGGCCAAAGCGGATGCCGCACCCACCTGGTCAGGCAGCATCGTGCTGCAACTGCCGGTGCAGGCCGGACAGTAAGGCGGCGCATTTCCATGTCCATGTCTCGCTCGCACCCGACCACGACTGCTGCCAGGACCGCGCGCGCACCCTGGCGCTGGGCAGTAGCCGGAGCATGCATGGGCGGAGCGGCGGCGCTGGTGGCATACGCACCCGCCTATTGGCTGGCCCAGGGCCTTGCCTGGGCAACCCAGGACCAGTTGCAACTGCGCGAAACGGGCGGCACGGTCTGGAACGGATCGGCCCAGTGGGTGCTGACCGGTGGCAAAGCCAGCCGCGACCAGATGGCGCTGCCCGGTCGGGTCGATTGGCAATTGCGCCCCCAGTTCACGGGCCTTGCCATGCGCTGGAATGCGGACTGCTGCATGGCAACGCCGCTGCCCATCCATATCCAACCCCATTGGGGTGGCGCCACCATCACACTGGCATCGCACGAAAGCCGCTGGCCTGCTGCCCTGCTGGCAGGCCTGGGCACACCGTGGAACACCATCCAGGCCCAGGGACAATTGCTGCTCAAAACGCGTGATCTTTCGCTGGCCTTGAATGCAGGGCGCCTGCAGGTGCAAGGCGGCGCCGAGTTGGATGCCATGGCCGTGACATCGCGCCTGTCCACCATCCAGCCTTTGGGCAGCTACCGGGTGCAGGTGCAAGGCGGCGACATGACCACCTTGCAACTGTCTACCCTGGACGGCGCCCTCCAACTGCAGGGCAAAGGCCAATGGGTTGGCCAGCGCCTGCGTTTTCAGGGTGAGGCCTGGGCGGCCGAGGGCCGCGAAGCAGCCCTTGCCAATCTCTTGACTATGATTGGGCAGCGCAACGGCAAGCGTGTGCTGCTATCGGTGGGCTAGATGAACGCTCCCCTGAATCGCTTCGCTTTCGCCCCCAAGAGGACGATGAATATGGATAGCGCCCATTTGGTGCCCTGCGACCTGAATGACTGAATTTATGAAGAATCTCACACAGAACAGCGTTCGATTTGCTCTGCATTCAATCGCAGCAAGCCTTTTGCTGGCGGGCGCCACAGGCAGCATCCATGCACAGACCGCTGTCAGCACGGCCACATCCAGCATTCGCCCGGGCGAGCCGGTGACGCTGAACTTTGCCAATGCGGACATCGAATCCATTGCCCGTACCATGGCCACCATCACCGGCAAGAATGTGGTGGTGGATCCGCGCGTCAAGGGCACGATGAACCTGGTGACCGACAAGGCGGTAACGCCGAGCGCCGCCTTCGAGCAGTTTCTTGCCGCGCTGCGCCTGCAGAACTACACCGTGGTCGAAGCCGCAGGCCTGTACAAGGTAGTGCCCGAGGCCGATGCCAAGCTGCAGGGCGGCACCGTGCGCATCAGCCAGGGCGGAGCCGGTGGCCAGGTGCAGGGCGGCGGCCAGATCGTGACCCAGATCTTCAAGCTGAACTACGAAAACGCCAGCAACCTGGTTCCCGTGCTGCGCCCGCTGATCAGCCCCAACAACACCATCAACGTCAACCCCGGCAACAACTCGCTGGTCATCACCGACTACGCCGACAACCTGCAGCGCCTCTCGCGCATCGTTGCCAGCATGGATGTGGCCAACGCCAGCGATGTCGAGATCGTGCCGCTGCAGCATGCCGTGGCCAGCGACATCGTCCCGCTGCTCCAACGCCTGGTGGAAGGTGGCAACGCCGCCACCAGCAGTGGCGGCGTGCCGAGCGCTGCTGCGCAACCCGGCGGAGCCCAGGCGGACAATGCCTACCGCACGGCCATCCTGGCGGACAGCCGCACCAACAGCATCCTGCTGCGCGCGGCCAATCCGGCCCGCCTGACGCAGGCCAAGAACCTGATCAGCAAGCTCGACAGCCCGAGCCGGGGCGACGCTTCCGGCAACATCCACGTCGTGTACCTGCGCAATGCCGATGCCACGGCGCTTGCCACCACCTTGCGCGCGGCGCTGACCGGCCAGGATGGCGGCGGTGCCAGCCCGGCCACCAACCTGTCGGGCAGCAGCCAGAGCAGCAGCACCCGCATGGGCGGCAGCACTTCGCTGGGCGGCACATCCTCGGGATCGCTGGGTACCAGCACCAGCAACAACAGCACCCTGGGCGGCAACAACCGCCTCAATACCGGCACGGCCCTGAGCAGCAGCACCGACACCGGCAGTGCCACTGGCGGCATCATCCAGGCCGACACCGCAACCAACTCGCTGATCATCACCGCGCCAGAGCCGCTGTACCGCCAGATCCGCGCCGTGATCGACCAACTGGACAGCCGCCGCGCCCAGGTGCTGGTGGAAAGCCTGATCGTGGAAGTCAGCGCCGAGAAGGCCGCCCAGTTTGGCGTGCAGTGGCAAAGCCTTCTTGGCCAGGGCAACAACGTGGTGGGCATACTGGGCAACAATTTCAGCGTGGGCGGCGCCAACCTGTTCGACCTCGCAGCAGGCATTGCCACCGGCCAGAACAATGGCAACTATTCTGGAGCAAAGCCCAGCGCAGGCATGAACGCAGGCATCGCCTTCAAGCACAACGGCGAATATGTGCTGGGCGCCCTGGCCAACCTGCTGCAATCCAATGCGGATGGCAATATTCTGGCCACGCCCAATCTCCTGACCCTGGACAACCAGGAGGCGCAGATTCTGGTGGGCGAAAACCGGCCATTCGTGACCGGCTCCTATGCATCCACCAACAGCACCAGCACGGTCAATCCCTTCACCACGGTCGAGCGCAAGGATGTGGGCCTGACCTTGCGCGTGCGCCCGCAGATCAATGCCAATGGCACGGTCAAGCTGACCATCTACCAGGAGACCTCCAACGTCATCGACGGCACGGCCAAGGACACCAACGGGCCCTCCACCACCAAGCGCTCCATCGAGTCGACCGTGCTGGTGGATGACGGCTCCATCATCGTCATCGGCGGCCTGTTGCAGGACCAGTACTCTGGCTCTGTGCAGAAGATCCCGTACCTGGGCGACCTGCCCGGCATTGGCGCGCTGTTCCGCAGCGACTCCCGCTCGCGCAAGAAAACCAACCTGATGGTGTTCCTGCGCCCCGTTGTCATGCGCGATGCAGATACCACGCGCCAGGTCAGCCTTGACCGCTACGACCTGATGCGCGGCCTGCAGATCAGCAACCAGCCGACACCGAGCACCATGGTGCCGGTCAACGATTCGGCCATCATCACGCCGATGTCACAGCAAACCTCCGGCACCCCGCTGGGCTACTCCGAAGCGCCAGTGTTGCAGGCACCAGCACTCACCGTCACGCCGCAAGGCATGCGTTTCGAGCCTTGATCGAAGAACGGTTGACCCGATGCGCCACCCCCTGCCCTATGCCTTTGCGCGCAGCAGCCAGTTGCTGCTGGAAGAAGATACCGGCCAGTACCTGCTGTGGCACGGCGCCGTGCCCAACGGCGCCGCACTGTCCGAGGTGCTGCGCAAGTTTCCGGTCCAGCACCTGGCCCAACTGGCCGATGCCGAGCTGGCCCAGCGCATCAGCGCTGCCTACTCGCACAGCGAATCGAACGCCGCCACCGTGATCAGCGAAGTGGAGGAAGGCACCGATCTCTCGCGCATGATGCAGGACATTCCGGCGGTGGAAGACCTGCTGGAATCCGCAGGTGATGCGCCCATCATCCGCATGCTCAATGCCTTGCTGACCCAGGCCGCGCGTGATGGAGCCAGCGACATCCACATCGAGCCCTACGAGCGCCATTCGAGCGTGCGCTTTCGCATCGACGGCGCGCTGCGCGAAGTGGTGCAGCCACACCGCGCACTGCACGCCGCACTGATCTCGCGCCTCAAGATCATGGCCGACCTCGACATTTCGGAAAAGCGCCTGCCGCAGGATGGCCGCATCAGCCTGCGCCTGGGCACGCGCGCCATCGACGTGCGCGTCTCCACCCTGCCCAGTGCCCATGGCGAGCGTGCCGTGCTGCGCCTGCTGGACAAGAGCGAAAACAAGCTCAGCCTCGGCTCGGTCGGCATGCAGGGTGAAACCCTGCGCCGCTTCGAAAAGCTGGTGGCCCAACCACACGGCATCGTGCTGGTGACCGGGCCCACGGGCTCGGGCAAAACCACCACGCTGTATGCCGCGCTGAGCCAGCTCGATGCCAGCCAGGGCAACATCATGACGGTGGAAGACCCGATCGAATATGAATTGCCCGGCATCGGCCAGACACAGGTCAACCCCAAGATCGACCTGACCTTTGCCAAGGCCCTGCGCGCGATCCTGCGCCAGGACCCGGACATCATCATGATTGGTGAAATCCGCGATTTCGAAACCGCGCAGATAGCCATCCAGGCCTCGCTCACGGGCCACCTGGTGCTGGCAACGCTGCACACCAACGATGCCACCAGCGCCATCACCCGTCTGACCGATATGGGCGTGGAGCCGTTTCTGCTGTCGTCATCGCTCCTGGGAGTACTGGCCCAGCGCTTGGTGCGCCGCGTGGATGACACCGAGCCCAGCGGTTACCGCGGCCGAACCGGCATCTTCGAGCTGCTGGTGGTGGACGACCAGATCCGCGCGCAGATCCATGCGCAGGCGCCGGAATCCGAGATTCGCGGCGCCGCCATTGCCGCCGGCATGCACCTGATGCGCGACGATGGCGACCGCCTGGTGCGCGAAGGCATCACCACCGCCGAAGAAGTGATGCGCGTCACCCGAGACTGATTCCGGATTCGATTTCTAATAACGCGCCGCATCCCCCGATAAACCCGTGCCGGACGCCAGCTGACCCGGTGTTTGCGACAATTGCCGCATGATCGACTCCCTCACCCAATGGGCCGCTCCGTACGGCGGCGCCCTGTTTGTTGCCATGACGGCGCTGGCCGTCGTATCGCTTGCCGCACTGTGGCATCTGCGCCCGCGCCTCTCGGGCCAGCAACTGCGGCGCATGATGCGCGTTGCAGCCCTTGTGGCCCTGGCGGGCTCCTGGGTGGCCATGCAGCAGGGCGAGCAATACCTGGCCACAGCGCTGCTGATCCTGCTGTGGGGCATTCTGGTGGGAATCACCTGCGCGCGCGAAATCGCCAGACGCAGATAAGCTGCCTGCAAGCCGTCACATCTCAGGCACTGGCCCCTTGCGGGTCGGTGCTTTTTTTGTGCCAGGCTTGCGTGTAACTGTCGGCGAGGCCGGCACCGGCATCAACACCCCGCAGAGCAGTTGCTCCACGCACTGGTCAATCACCTGCTCTGCCGTGTAGTCGCCATCTTCCTGGTACCAACGGCCAATCCAGCTCAGCGCACCGGCAATCACAAAGGCTGCCATCTTGGGATCACAGGGGCGCAGCAGGCCTTGCTCTATCCCCTGCGCCACCAGCTTGCGGAACTCGTGGTCGATGGCTGACTTGAGCCTGCGCAGTTCCTTGCGGCTTTCAGCGGGCACCTGCTCGTCTCCAACGCGGATCAGGCAGGTGCCGAAGGGCTGGATCACGATGGCCGCATAACTGCGCATGCAGGCCTGCAACTGGTCCAGCGCATTTCCTCCTGCCTGGCGCGACGCCTCGATACCGTCCAGCGTCATGTGCAGGCCCTTGCGCACGCACTCCAGCAAAATCTCGTCCTTGTTCTTGACGTAGTAGTACAGCGTAGGCTTGGAGACCTGCAGGCGCGCGGCAATATCGTCCAGAGAGGTGGCAGGAAAGCCGCGCTCGTTGAACATCTTCGCCGCGGTCGTCAGCACCGCATTGCGCTTGGCCTCGCGCAGCATCTCACGGCTGGGCGCACTGGCCCAGGGCGAGTCCTCCACCACCGACCGACCCGTGGTCCTGCCCGATCGAGATGCCACTTTGCGCTGTTTATCTGTTGATTTAGCAACTGTTGACGCCATCATCATTCCTCATCGGAGCGGGAAAGTACCGATGCCATACGGGATCATCATCTTCAAAATCTACTCACGAGTAAAGAGTCTACGCAAAAGTAGATCATCACCGCATCGAACATACCCGTAGAGGAAGCCGATGGAGACAAGACAGCCAGGCAGTGCCAACGCAACGGCCCCTTTGTTGCAGGTAGATGGAGTCACGCTGGCGTTTGGCGGCGTCAAGGCGCTGTCAGGCGTGGGCTTTGGCGTGCAACCAGGCTCGATCACCGCCGTCATCGGTCCCAATGGCGCAGGCAAGACCTCGCTGTTCAATACCATCTCCGGCTTCTACCGCCCCACCGGCGGCAGGATCCACTTCCAGGGCCAGGACATCACACGCATTTCCGCGCCCCGCAGGGCAAAGCTGGGCCTGGGCCGCAGCTTCCAGAACATTGCGCTGTTTCGCGGCATGACGGTGCTCGACAACATCAAACTGGGCCGCCACGCCCACCTCAAGACCAATGTATTCGACGCCCTCTTCTACCTGGGCCGCGCCCGCCGGGAAGAAGCCGAACTGCGCCGCGATATTGAAGAGCGCATCATCGATTTCCTCGAAATCGATCACATCCGCCACGCGCCGGTTGCGGCCCTCTCGTACGGCCTGCAAAAGCGCGTGGAAATGGCGCGAGCCCTGGCCATGCAGCCGCAGATTCTGATGCTGGACGAGCCCGTGGCCGGCATGAACCGCGAAGAAACCGAAGACATGGCGCGTTTCATTCTGGACGTGCGCGCTGAATGGGGTGTCACGGTGCTGATGGTGGAGCACGACATGGGCATGGTGATGGACCTGTCCGACCATGTGGTGGTGTTGAACTTCGGGCAGGTGATTGCCCAGGGCACGCCCACCGTGGTGCAGGCGGACCCCGAAGTAGGTCGCGCATACCTCGGGTCGGGCGATGTGGGCGAACTGCGCCGCAAGCTCCAGGCCGCTGCGAGCCCAGCCACCGCAACTGCAGGAGCGGTATGATGGATTGGGCCTACCTGTTCGAGATCAGCCTGACGGGCCTGGCCAGCGGCGGCCTCTATGCGCTGGCGGCGCTCGCCTTCGTCATGGTCTACAAGGCCACACGCGTGGTCAATATCGCCATTGGCGAAATGCTGATGGCAGGCGGCTACCTGTTCTTCACCTTTGCCGCCATGTGGGCACTGCCACTGTGGCTGGCCATCCCGGCGGCCGTGCTGGCCTGTGGCCTGCTCGGCGCGGTGATTGAGCGCACCATGATCCGCCCGCTGCTGGGCGAGCCGCCCATCTCCGTCTTCATGGTCACCGTGGGTCTGTCGTCGGTCTTGATTGGCCTGGTTGAAATGATCTGGACTGCCGACCAGCGCCGCCTGCCCGAGTTCATGCCCAACCAGCCCATCATGGTGGGCGAAGCCTTTCTGGCACCCAAGGTGTTCTGGGGGGCGGTGATTGCAGCAGTCCTCATCGCGTGCGTATTGTTGGTGTTCCGATTCTGGCGCGGCGGCGTTGCGCTGCGGGCAACGGCCAGTGACCAGGCTGCCGCCTATTCGGTCGGCATCAATGTGCCACGCGTCTTTTCGCTGGCCTGGGTGGTGTCGGCCATGCTGGCCGCCATCTCCGGCATCATCGTCGGCTCCATTGGCGGCATCTCGTCAAGCATGGGCGTGTTTGGCCTGTCTGTACTGGTGGTGGTGATCGTGGGCGGTCTTGACAGCGTGCTGGGCGCCCTGATCGGTGGCCTGATCATCGGGCTGGTGGAGGCGCTGGCGGGTGCCTACCTGGGCGGCGAGTACAAACTGCTGGCCACCTTTGTCGTGCTGGTCATCATTCTGATGATTCGGCCCTATGGCCTGTTTGGCACGCACGAGATCGAACGTCTTTAAGGGCACAACACCATGCGCATCGGAACCCTCAAAGAAAGCTACACCGCAGACGCCGCGCTGTTCGACTCGCGCACGCAAAAGCTCTGGCTGGCCATTGCCGCCGCTCTGCTCGTGCTGTTTCCCTTCATGGCCAGCGATTACTGGCTCTATCTGGCATGCCTTGTGGCCATCCATGTGGCAAGCGCCACCGGTCTCAACATCCTGACAGGCTACACCGGCCTGGTCAGCCTGGGCCAGGCCGCCTTCATGGGGCTGGGCGCCTACACGGTCGCCATTCTGCAAACCCGCTGGGGTACGCCGTTCGCATTCAATCTGCTGGCTGGTGGCTTGGTAGCCATGGTGGGCGGCGTCATCGTTGGTATTCCATCGCTGCGCGTCAAGGGGCTGTATCTGGCCATTGCCACGATTGCCGCCTCCTTCATCGCCCATTTTCTGTTCGCCAACCTCAAGATCACCGGTGGCACGGCAGGCATCTCCATGCCGCCCGCGCGCATGCTGGGTATCGATCTGGACACATCGTTCCGCCTGTACTGGCTGATCGTGCCGGTGACGGTGCTGATGCTGCTGGGCGCAGCCAACCTGTTCCGTACCCGCATCGGCCGCGCCTTTATCGCCATCCGTGACCGGGACATCTCGGCGGAGGTGCTGGGCATTCCGCTTCTGCGCTACAAGCTGCTGTCGTTTGGCCTGTCGTCGTTCTATGCGGGGATCGCAGGCGGCCTGTGGGCGTACTTCTTTCGGGTGGTCACGCCCGAGAGTTTTCCGCTCACCATGTCCATCTTCTTTCTCGCAGCCATCATCGTGGGCGGCATGGGCTCCATCCTGGGCGGCATCCTGGGCGCAGTGTTCATGACCATGGTGCCCGAGCTGCTCAAGCTCATCGTCGATCTGCTGCCCGGCGGATCGGAGCTGACCGTTTTCCTCTCGCCCGTGCGCTTGATCATCTTCGGCGGGCTGATCATCGCCTTTCTGGTGTTCGAGCCGCTGGGGCTCGCAGAAATGTGGCGCCGTGTGCGGCGCTTCTTCCACCTGTGGCCTTTCCGCAATTGAATGGTGTGGGCCACCGATTTCCTCTCAACAGAATCACAGGAGACAAGCATGGAGCAACCACACATTTCGCTCAAGCGCCGCAATCTGATGCTGGGAGCCGCTGCGGCGGGCGTGGCGACACTGACGCAGCCCCTGTCGGTGCTGGCCCAAGGCGCCGATGAGATCGTCATCGGCGGCTCGATTCCAATGACCGGCGTGTTCGCCTTTGCCGGGGTAGGCATCAATGCCGGCATGCAGGATTACGTGAAAATCATCAACGACGCAGGCGGCATCAAGGGCCGCAAGGTCAGGTACGTGCCTGAGGACACCGGCTACAAGGTCGATGTCTCGGTCGCCACCTTCAAGAAACTCACGAGCCAGAACAAGATCAATCTGTATTACGGCGACAGCACCGGCTTTGCCAAGACCATCAACCCCGAGTTGGATCGCAATGGCCAGATTCTGATGGCAGGCGCCTCGTTCGCATCCGAGCTGAACGACCCCAAGAAATATCCCAACCAGTTCCTCGTCGGGCCGGATTACACCGAGATGTTCGGCATTCTGCTCAAGCACATCGCCAAGGAAAAGCCAGGGGCCAAGGTCGCCTTCGTCTACTCGGATTCGGAATTTGGCCGTGACCCGATCGAAGCGAGCGAAGCCGCGGCCAAAAAGCTCGGCCTGTCGGTGCCGATCAAGATCATGACACCCGCAGGCAGCGTGGATGTTTCCACCGAAGTCATCAAGCTGCGCCGTGCCGCGCCCGACTACACCATCTTCCACGGCTACATCCTTGCGCCCATCCCGGAATTCATCAACCAGGGCAAGCAGCAAGGCATGAAGAGCAAGTGGATGGGTACCTTCTGGACGATGGACAGCTCCACCGTCATGAAGATGGGCGAAGCCGCCGACGGCTTCATGGGCGTCATGCCTTTCCGCTACTACTACGACACCGAGAAAGCCCCAATGCTGGAGAAGATTCGCGCCATGCGGCCCGAATACCAGAGTACCGCCTACGTCCAGGGGTTTCTGGCGGCCATGCTGTTTCTCGAATCTGCCAAGCGCTGCCTCGATGCCGGCAAGCCGCTGTCGGGCCCCAACCTGAAGGCTGCGCTCAACAGCCTCAAGGAATTCGACACCGGCGGTCTGATCGGCGTGCCCATCACCATCAGCGGCAACTCGATTCCGGTTGGCCGCGTCTACCAGGCCGATATGAAGGCCCAAAAAATGGTGGCTGCCTCTGATTGGATCAAGTTGTGAACTCCCCCCTGATCGAGCATGCACAGTGACGCTCTGCCAATGACCATGACCGAAACCGGCTCGGACCATGTCCTCGAAGTGAACAACATCGAGGTCATCTACAACAAGGTGGTACAGGCCCTGCGCGGCCTGTCGCTGGCGGTGCCGCGTGGGCAGATCGTGGCACTGCTGGGCAGCAACGGCGCCGGCAAAAGCACCACGCTCAAGGCCGTATCGGGTCTGCTGGCGCTGGAGAATGGCGCGCTTGAATCAGGCACCGTGCGCTTTAACGGCGCCAGCACCGCCGGTATTGCGCCCCAGCAGTTGGTGCGCCAGGGGTTGAGCCATGTGATGGAAGGCCGCCGCGTGTTTGAAGACCTGTCGGTGGAAGAAAACCTGGTGGCGTCCACCTATGCGCTTTCTGGCCGCCAGCAAGCCGCAAAGCCGGACTTTGACCTGGTCTACACCTACTTTCCGCGCCTGCACGAGCGGCGCAAGGGCCTGGCCGGCTACCTGTCGGGCGGCGAGCAGCAGATGCTGGCCATTGGCCGCGCGCTGATCGCACAGCCCGAGCTGATTCTGCTGGACGAGCCCTCGCTTGGCCTCTCTCCCAAACTGACCGAAGACATCTTCGGCATCATCGCCCGCATCAACGCCGAACGCGGCACCTCCATGCTGCTGGTGGAGCAGAACGCCACTGTGGCGCTGGCAGTAGCGCACAGCGGCTACATCATGGAAAACGGCAAGATCGTGATCGACGGCACGGCCGAGCGCCTCGCCAGCGACCCGGATGTGCGCGAGTTCTATCTGGGCATGGGCGGCGGCGGCGAGGCAAAGAACTTCAAGGACATCAAGCACTACAAGCGCAGGAAAAGGTGGCTGTCTTGAAAGAACAACCTCCTGAGGCGCTGCGCGCCTTCCCCCCATTCCCGCTTCGCAAAACGATGTGGGCAGGGGGACGACACCCTCGGTGCGAGGCAGCCCTTCCTCGGTGCCGCGCACCTGGACCGTGCCAGTTTTTAGGGATACGTCGGGTACGGCGTACTGGATGGGCGCTATGAATCTTCCTGAACTCACCCTGCCCCAGATGCTGCGCCAACGCGCCCGCACCGATGCGCAGCGCATCGCCATCCGGCAAAAGGATTTTGGTATCTGGAAGCCCATCAATTGGGCGCAATACTACGAGCGCGCCTGCCACTTCGGCCTGGGTCTGGCCGCCCTGGGAATGACGGAGCGCGGCCATGTCGGCGTCATTGCGGAGAACCGCATCGAATGGGTGCTGGCCCAGATGGGTGCGGGGCTGATCGGGGCCATCACCGTGGGTGTCTACCCCACCAGCCCCACGTCCGAAGTGGCCTATGTGATTGGCCACGCCGATATCGAGATCATGGTCTGCGAAGACCAGGAGCAAACGGACAAGGTGCTGGAAGCACTGCCCGACCTGCCGCTGCTGAAAAAAATCATCGTGATGGAAACCAAGGGCCTGCGCAGCTTTGCCCCCGAGGTACGCGCGATGATCACCACATTCGACGAGGTGGAGAAGCTCGGTGCTGCCAACCGCCAGTACCACACCATCGACGAAGCGCTGGCCCGACAGACGCTCGATGACATCGGGCTGATGATCTACACCTCGGGTTCCACCGGCAAGCCCAAGGGCGCGATGATCTCGTGGCGCAACATGCGTGGCGTGGCGCCTGGCATCATCGAGCGCCTGCAACTCGATATGCGCACGACGCACCTGTCCTACCTGCCGCTGTGCCATGTGGCAGAGCAGATGCTCACCACGTTCTGCCCCATCTATCTGGGCTCGCAGGTCAATTTCGGCGAATCCATCCGCACCGTGCAGGAAGACCTGCGCGAGGTCGCGCCCAGCATGTTCCTGGGCGTGCCGCGCATCTGGGAAAAACTCCATGCCGCCATCACCATCAAGACGATGGAGACTGGCCGCCTGCGCAGAGCGCTGTACGCCAGGGCCTATGCGGCATGCGCGCCGCTGGCCGAAAAGCCGCGCAGCCGCTGGACCATTGGCGAGCGGCTGCGCTTTGCCGCCAGCTACTGGCTGGTCTTTCGCGCGCTGCAGAACTTCATCGGCCTGCGCGAGGCCAAGGTGGCGCTCACCGGCGCCGCCCCCATTCCACCCGACGTAGTGCGTTACTTTCGCGTGCTGGGTGTGCCGCTGGTCGAAGTCTATGGCCTCACCGAATCCACCGGCATGATCACCGGCCACCGGCTGGACGATGTCGTGGTAGGCACCGTGGGGCCAGTCACGCAAGGCGTGGAATACCGTCTTGGTCAGGCGGGCCCAGCAGATGACCCCAGCCAGGGAGAGCTGCAGATCAAGGGCGAGATGGTATTTGCCGGTTATTACAAGAACCCCGAGGCTACGGCCCAATCCATCCAGAACGGCTGGCTGCACACGGGCGATGTGGTGCGCGAGGTGCAAGGCCAACTCAAGATCGTCGACCGTCTCAAGGACATCATGATCACTGCTGGCGGCAAGAACCTGACGCCATCCGAGATTGAGAACACAATGAAGGGCAGCCCCTACATCAAGGAATGCATCATCGTGGCCGAAGGCCGCAAGTTTGTTGCAGCGCTGGTGCAGATCGACTATGAAACCGTCGGCAAATGGGCCGAGGCCCGCCGCCTGCCATTCACCCACTTCCGCTCGCTGGTCGATACTCCGCAGGTGCGCGCACTGATCGATGCGGAAATCAGCGATGGCAACCACCGCCTCGCCCAGGTCTCGCAGATCCGCAAGTTCCACCTCTTGCAGAAGGAGTTGGACCACGACGACGGCGAAGTGACCGCCACCATGAAGGTGCGCCGCACCAGCATCTACAAGACCTATGCACAAGAGATCGAGGCGCTGTACCAGTAATCTCGCGAATGGCGGCAGCGCAAACCTTGCATGCGCATCAAGCTATCGATTCAGGAGCAAAACATGACATCCACCGCGACCTTGCTCATACAGCGCCAGGCAGGCATTGTCACCCTGCAGTTCAATCGGCCCGAAGCGTTCAACGCACTGAATGTGGAGCTGGCACAGGAATTTGCCGCCGCAATGCGCTCGCTGTCAGCCGACCAGGGACTGCGCGCCCTGGTGCTGCAAGGTGCGGGCAAGGCGTTCATCGCAGGCGGCGACCTGGCCACTCTGCAGGCCAACCCCACGCAAGGCGCCAAGGATTTGCTGGAGCCCTTGATCGAGGCGGCCACCCTGATGCACCAGCTGCGCGCCCCCATCATCGCGCAGGTACATGGCGCGGTGGCAGGCGC
Organism: Comamonas odontotermitis; assembly: GCF_040396735.1. GTDB lineage: Bacteria > Pseudomonadota > Gammaproteobacteria > Burkholderiales > Burkholderiaceae_C > Comamonas > Comamonas odontotermitis_C. Next base: position 440,095 of record NZ_JBEBNZ010000001.1, on the reverse strand, counting down.
TGGCCTGTCACTGATGATGCTGTGCGATTTTGTGTTGGCCGCGCAGGGAACACGCATGAACCTGGCCTACATCAACATCGGCGCCAGCTGCGACATTGGCGCATCGTGGACCTTGCCGCGCCTCGTGGGTCTGCGCCGCGCGCTGGAAATTGCGATGCTGGGCGAGAACCTCGACGCCGATGAAGCCCTGCGCCTGGGCCTTATCAACCGCGTGGTGCCTGCTGCGGAGCTACAGGCCGCCACCACCGCGCTGGCAGAGCGGCTGGCCAATGGTCCCACACTAGCCTATGCGCAAATGCGGCGCCTGATGCGCAGTGGCTTCGAGCGCGATCTGCCCACGCAACTGCGCGCCGAAGGCGAAGCATTCTTGCATTGCGCCCAAACGCATGACCTGCCCGAAGGCATCAACGCCTTTTTTGCCAAACGCCAGCCACAGTTCATTGGCGCCTGAGCCATCCCATCCTTTTGCATATCCTCGGAGTTCCCCATGTCCCATCGTGATGTATTCGTCGCCAGTTGCGTCCGCACCGCCATCGGCACCTTTGGCGGCAGCCTCAAGGATGTGCCCAACAGCCAGTTGGCCACCATCGTCGTCAAGGCGGCCATCGAGCGCGCGGGCATTGCAGCCGATGCGGTCGGCCACGTGGTGATGGGCAATGTGATCCCCACCGACACCAAGGATGCCTACCTCGCGCGCGTGGCCGCCATCGATGCGGGCTGCCCGATCGAGACGCCCGCGATGAACGTGAACCGCCTGTGCGGCTCGGGCCTGCAGGCGATTGTTTCGGCAGCGCAGGCCATTGGCTATGGCGACTGCGATATCGCTGTGGCGGGCGGCAGTGAAAGCATGAGCCGGGGCCCTTATTTCGACCAGGCTGCGCGCTGGGGCCAGCGCATGGGCGATGCAAGGAGCATCGACTATATGCTGGGCATCCTGCACGATCCGTGGCAGAAGATGCACATGGGTATCACCGCCGAAAACGTGGCCGAGCGCTACCGCATCAGCCGCACCATGCAGGATGCGCTGGCCGCGCAAAGCCAGCAGCGCGCCGCTGCGGCCATTGCGGCAGGGTATTTCAAGGAACAGATCACGCCCGTACTGCTGGAAACCCGCAAGGGCACCACCGTGTTCGACACCGACGAGCATGTGCGTGGCAGCACCACCGCCGAAGTGCTGGCAGGCATGAAACCGGCCTTCAAAAAGGATGGCGGCACAGTGACCGCTGGCAATGCCTCGGGCATCAACGACGGCGCAGCTGCCCTCACCCTGGTGGCTGGCGACCGGTTGGCTGCGCTGGGCATCCAACCGCTGGCGCGCCTGGTAGGCTGGGCGCATGCAGGTGTGGAGCCTGCGTACATGGGTATCGGCCCCGTGCCAGCCACACAAAAGCTCATGCAGCGCACCGGGCTCACCGTGGGCGACATGGATGTGATCGAAGCCAATGAAGCCTTTGCCGCGCAGGCCTGCGCGGTGATTCAGGAACTGGCGCTGGATCCTGCCAAGGTCAACCCTAATGGGTCAGGCATTTCGCTCGGCCACCCGGTGGGCGCCACCGGCGCCATCATCACCACCAAGGCGATCTATGAGTTGCATCGCACCGGTGGCCGCTACGCCTTGGTGACCATGTGCATTGGTGGCGGTCAGGGCATTGCGGCGATTTTCGAGCGGGTGTAAGCAGCCTTACCTCATACCGATATCCACAGTCAGCAAAGGATATTTGCCTAGGCAAGAATGTCTGCATGACTGAGACACACAAACGACCCGCCCTTTCGATGTTGGATCTGGTGGCCGTGCGCGAAGGCGGCACGGTAGCCCAGGCGCTGCAACTGGCGGTGCGCACCGCGCAGCATGTCGAATCCCTCGGCTTTACGCGCTACTGGCTGGCAGAGCACCACAACATGCCGGGCATCGCCAGCTCGTCCACCGCCGTGCTGATTGGCCATATCGCCGGGGCCACGCAGCATATCCGCGTGGGCTCGGGCGGCATCATGCTGCCCAACCATGCACCGCTGGTGGTGGCCGAAGCCTTTGGCACCCTGGCCGAACTGTACCCGGGCCGCATCGACCTGGGCCTGGGCCGCGCGCCCGGCACCGATGGCATGACCATGCGCGCACTGCGCCGCGACCGGGTCGAGAGCGAAGAGGATTTTCCCCGCGATGTGATGGAGCTGCAACGCCTGCTGGCCGATGCAGAGCCGGGCCAAAAGCTGATTGCCACACCAGGCGCGGGCACGCATGTGCCGATCTGGCTGCTGGGCTCCAGCCTGTTTTCAGCCCAATTGGCCGCGCATCTGGGCCTGCCTTATGCGTTTGCATCGCATTTTGCGCCGCGCATGCTGTACCAGGCAGTGCAGTTGTATCGCGATCTGTTCAAACCTTCTGCAGTCCTCGCCAAGCCCTATGTCATCGTCGGTGCGCCCGTGATCGCCGCGCCTACCGATGCCGAGGCGGAGTACCTGGCCAGCAGCACCTACCAGCGCGTGCTCGGCATCCTGACGGGCCAGCGCGGCCTGCTGCCGCGCCCGGTGGAAGGCTTCATGGACAAACTGAACGAGGCCGAGCGCCAAGCCATTGAAGGCTTTCTCGCCGTTGCATCGATTGGCGGGCCCGAGCGCGTCCAACAGCGCATGCGGCAGTTGGCCGATTCCACCGGCGCCGATGAGCTGATGCTGGTGAGTGACGTCTACGACGGAGAACTGCGCCTGCGCTCGCTGGAGATTGCCGCACAGGCTGTGCACTCCTGGGGTTAAAAACTATTATTTTGATAGCTATCAGCCTGCATCAATCCTGCACCACTGCGTCTTTTCACTTAAAGCACACGGCAAGGGTGTACAGCCGCGCTATGCTTGGGGCATGTCCGTCTACCCTCGCATTGCCCTGACCGGGGTGCTGAGTGCCTGTGCGCTCAGCACCCTGCTGGCTGGCTGCATTCAGCAGCCGCCTGAAGACCCGCCCTCCGCATCCGCGCCTGCCCAGCCACAGGCGACGGCCTTGCCAGCATCCCCCGCTGCCAACGAAGACCCTCAGCTCGCTGCGCACATGAAGACGCCGGAGTTCCGCCGCGAATACCGCACCAAGCAGGAACAGCTGCAGAGCGAGGCGCAGATCCAGGAAAGCGCTCCCTGGCTGGGACATACGGGCCTGAGCGATGCACAGGAGCGCGCACTGCCGCGCTACGTGCGCATGGAACTGGGCCAGTCTCTGCAAGACGCCCATGCCGTCCAGGCCCAGGATCTGGAGTACATGGGCAACTACCCTGAACCGGATGGCACGGTGTACTACTGGCGCATTCCTGACAAGGCCAATGCCCACGGGGATACGCACGCTGGCCCGGCCTACGCCTATATCCGAAAAGGCACGGACGGTGTGTACTACACCGACTGGGGCAACCGCACACCGCCGCTTGGCTAATCGTTCTTACGGCACGAAGTGTGCAGGCCCTGGGGGGAATAACGCATATTCCGCCCATGGCCGGTGGCTGCTTTCATAATGGCCAGTGGAGACACCACACCATGAACAACGCACCGCACCCCGTGCTGGCCGATCCCCGCCGCGATCCCCAGCAGTTTCTTCTGGACCTGTACCGCACCGCCGTCCAGCGCGCGCAGCCCCTGCACAGCATGGCGCAGCATCTGCCAAAGCCACCGAAGGGCCGCACGGTGGTGCTGGGCGCGGGCAAGGCGGGCGGCTCCATGGCCCAGGCGCTCGAAGCACTGTGGCCAAAGGATGCACCGCTGTCCGGCCTGGTGGTCACGCGCTACGACCATATCCCGCCGCGCCCGCAGGGACTGCCCCAGCGCCTGGAAGTCGTGGAAGCCGCGCACCCCGTACCCGATGCGGCGGGCCTTGCCGCAGCCGAGCGCATACTGGCGCTGACGGATGGCTTGACGGCGGATGACCTGGTGCTGTGCCTCATCTCTGGCGGCGGATCGGCCCTGCTCACACTCCCCGCCGAAGGCATTGATCTGCAGGAAAAACAGCGCATCAACAAGGTATTGCTCGAGAGCGGCGCCGCCATCAGCGAGATGAACTGCGTGCGCAAGCACCTCTCGCGCATCAAGGGCGGTCGCCTCGCCGCCGCCTGCCACCCGGCCAAGGTGGTGACGCTGACCATCAGCGACGTGCCCGGTGACGATCCTTCGATCATCGCCAGCGGCCCCACGGTGCCCGATGCATCGACCTGCGCAGATGCATTGGCCATCCTGGACCGCTACCAGATCAGCGTGCCCGACTCCGTGCGCGCCGCGCTGGAAGATGGAACACTGGAAACGCCCAAGCCCGGCGATCCACGCTTTGCAGGCCATGAAGTCCACCTGATCGCCACGCCCCAGCAATCGCTGGACGCCGCAGCCGCAGCCGCACGCTCGGCCGGTATCGCCGCCCATGTGCTGTCGGACGAGATCGAAGGCGAATCGCGCGAAGTAGGCAAGGTGCATGCCGCCATGGCGCGCGCCGTAGCCCGCCATGGCATGCCCTTTGCCAGGCCCTGCGTCATTCTCTCGGGTGGCGAAACGACGGTGACCATCCGCCCGCGCCAGCCTGGCGCCGCGAAGGGGCGCGGCGGCCGCGCGGGGGAGTTCTGCATGGGCCTGGCGCAAGCACTACAAGGCCAGGAAAAGGTCTGGGCCCTGGCCGCCGATACCGACGGCATCGACGGCGTGGAAGACAATGCTGGCGCCCGCGTGGCTCCAGACACCCTGCAACGCGCGGCAGCCACAAGTCTGCGCATCAGCGACCATCTGGACCGCAACGATGCCTATGGCTATTTTCTGGCTCTCAATGACCTCGTGGTGACCGGCCCCACACACACCAACGTCAACGATTTTCGCGCAATTCTGGTGCTTTGATAGCTTTAATTTTCATAGCAAAAAGCGCTTGATTGACAAGCGCTTGAGGCACCCAACCCCTCGCCTCCCGCTAGCCACCATTGGGCAGATTCTCCCACCAGGCAGCATCGAAGGTGCCTTGCAGAAACGCGATGAACGACTGCACCTTCTGCGGCACCAGACGCGGCGACGGGTAGACGGCGTGGATCTCCTGCTCGGGCAGGCGGCAGGTCTTGAGCACCTCGACCACGCGGCCATCTTTCAGCGATTCATGCGCCACATAACGCGGCAACGCCGCTATGCCCATGTGCGAGCGCGCAGCCGCCAGCAGGGCCGATAGGTTGTTGGAGCGCAAGCGCCCCGTCACAGGTACCGAGACCGGCTCACCACTGGCATTGCGCAGCCGCCAGATGTCGTTGCCCTGCACACTGCTGTAGATCAGCGCAGAATGCTCTTTCAGATCGGATGGCCTGCGTGGCGTACCGTGCTTGCGCAGATACGATGGCGACGCCACCAACGTCCAGGGGTTCACACCCAGCATGCGCGCGCCCAGCGATGAATCGGCCAGCTTGCCCAGGCGCAGCGCCACATCAATGCCATTGGCCACCAGGTCGGTGTAGCGGTCCTCAAAGCTCAGATCCACCTGCACCTGGGGGTTGTGCTTCATGAACTCCATCGCGAGCGGAATCAACACACGCCGCCCGAAAGCGACGGAGCTGCCAATACGCAACTGGCCTTGCACCTGCGTCTGCCGCACCTTGACCACATTCTCGGCTTCGGCCACATCGTTCACGATGAGCTTGCACTTTTCGTAGTAAAGCGCACCGGCCTCGGTCAGGCTCACACCGCGCGTGTTGCGGTTGAGCAGGCGCACCTTCAACCGCGCCTCCATGGCTGCAACCTGCTTGGTCACGGTGGGTTGGGTGGTGGAGAACTCCTGCGCCACCTTGGTGAAGCTGCCGGTTTCCACCACGCGCACAAACATGTGCATGGCATCGAGTCTGTCCATGATTTTGTCTCCTTGAAGTGTTCTGCCCGGACCGCGCGCAATGCCGCAGTCGCGCCTGAACCGCAGATGCTGGCGGCGCGGCGCTCCAAGCGGAACACTCTTATCTATTCTTGAGTGGAATAAATTTTATGGTCTGCATGCGCCTTCCGGCAAGCGTTTGTCTTCAATACAGTCAATCCCAGTTGTAAAGGAGACCTCATGGCCAAAATGAAAGCGATCGAAGCCGCAGTCCGCGTGCTCGAAAAAGAAGGTGTGACTGTTGCGTTCGGCGTGCCCGGCGCTGCGATCAATCCGCTGTACGCAGCGATGAAGGACCACGGCGGTATCGGCCACATCCTGGCCCGCCACGTCGAGGGCGCGAGCCACATGGCCGAAGGCTATACCCGTGCTGTCGCAGGCAACATCGGTGTGTGCATCGGCACCAGCGGCCCGGCCGGTACCGACATGATCACCGGCCTGTATTCGGCCAGCGCCGATTCCATCCCGATCCTGTGCATCACCGGCCAGGCACCACGTGCCCGCCTGCACAAGGAAGACTTTCAGGCTGTAGATATCGCCTCCATTGCCAAGTCCGTCACCAAGTGGGCCACCACCGTGCTGGAGCCCGCCCAGGTGCCACGCGCCTTCCAGCAAGCGTTCCATCTGATGCGCTCCGGCCGCCCCGGCCCCGTGCTGATCGATCTGCCCATCGACGTACAACTGGCAGAAATCGAATTCGACATCGACACCTACGAGCCACTGCCTGCCTACAAGCCTGCTGCCTCACGCAAGCAAGCCGAGAAGGCCATCGAGATGCTCAACGCATCCGAGCGTCCCTTGATCGTCTCCGGCGGCGGTGTCATCAATGCCGACGCGGCCGATCTGCTCGTGGAGCTGGCGGAAACGCTGAACGTGCCCGTGATCCCCACACTGATGGGCTGGGGCACCATCCCCGACGACCACCCGTTGATGGCAGGCATGTGCGGTCTGCAGACCAGCCACCGCTATGGCAACGCCACCATGCTGGCATCGGACTTCGTGTTCGGCATCGGCAACCGCTGGGCCAACCGCCACACCGGTTCGGTCGATGTCTACACCAAGGGCCGCAAATTCATCCACGTCGACATCGAACCCACCCAGATCGGCCGTGTGTTCGCGCCTGACTATGGCATCGTCTCGGACGCCAAGGCGGCGCTGGAGCAATTCGTTGCCGTGGCTCGCGAGTGGAAAGCCGCAGGCAAGCTCAAGGACCGCAGCGCCTGGGTGTCCGAGTGCCAGGGCCGCAAGAACAGCGTCGAATACCTGCGCAAGACCAACTTCGACAATGTGCCGATGAAGCCCCAGCGCGTGTACCAGTGCATGAACCGCTCGCTGGACCGCGACACCACCTATGTGTCCACCATCGGCCTGTCACAGATTGCAGGCGCCCAGTTCCTGCACGTGTACAAGCCCCGCAACTGGATCAACTGCGGCCAGGCAGGCCCCCTGGGCTGGACCACGCCTGCCGCCCTGGGTGTGCGTGTGGCCGATCCCAAGCGCAAGATCGTGGCCCTGTCCGGTGACTACGACTTCCAGTTCATGATCGAGGAGCTGGCCGTGGGAGCGCAGTTCAAGCTGCCCTATGTCCACGTGCTGGTCAACAACAGCTACCTGGGTTTGATCCGCCAGGCGCAGCGCGCCTTCAGCATCGACTACTGCGTGCAGCTCGCCTTCGACAACATCAACATGAGCGAGGATGAGGCCGCGCGCGGCTATGGCGTAGACCACGTCAAGGTCGTCGAAGGCCTGGGGTGCAAGGCCATCCGCGTGCACCGCCCCGAAGACTTTGCCCCCGCCATGCAACAGGCCGAAGCCTGGATGGCCGAACACCAGACCCCCGTCGTCATCGAATGCATTCTGGAGCGCGTGACCAACATCGCCATGGGCACCGAAATCGACAACGTGGTCGAGTTCGAGGGCCTCGCCGCAGGCAAGGCCGATGCCCCCAGCGCACTCGCGCTGCTGGATTGAACGTTCCTCTTTTTCACTGGAGTTTTGCCATGCCCCGTTTTGCTGCCAACCTCAGCATGCTGTTTACCGAGGTACCCTTCCTCGAGCGTTTCGAGCGCGCCGCCAATGCAGGCTTTGAAGCCGTCGAGTTTCTGTTTCCCTATGCCCACACGGTCGAAGAGATCAAGGAGCGGCTCAACGCCACGGGCCTGCAGATCGTGCTGCACAACCTGCCTGCGGGCGACTGGGATGCGGGTGAGCGCGGCATCGCCTGCGACCCCATGCGCGTGGATGAATTCCGCGCCGGTGTGGCCAAGGCCGTGACCTATGCCCACGCACTGGGCGTGCCTCAGCTCAACTGCCTGGCCGGCAAGGTACCGGCAGGTGTGGACGCAGCAACGCTGCGCCGCACCTTCGTCGAAAACCTGCGCTTTGCTGCAGCCGCGCTCAAGATGGCCAACCTGCGCCTGCTGGTCGAACCCATCAACCCGTTCGACATTCCCGGCTTCTACCTGAACCGAACGGACCAGGCGCTGGACATTCTGGACGAAGTGGGCGCCGCCAACGCCTTTGTCCAGTACGACATCTACCATGCCCAGCGCACCGAAGGCGAGCTGGCAGCCACCCTGCAAAAGCATCTGGCCCGCATCGGCCACGTGCAGTTGGCCGACAACCCGGGCCGCAACGAGCCGGGCTCGGGCGAGATCAACTACCCCTTCCTGTTCTCGCACCTGGACCGCATCGGCTACACCGGCTGGGTCGGCTGCGAATACAAGCCCGCCAAAGACACCGAATCCGGGCTGCGCTGGATCGAGACCGTTGCAGGCCAGAAATGCGCTGCCGTGGCCGCCTGATAAGCGCTATCCACTATAGAAATTGATTTTCATATTCAAGAAAACCAAGGAGATCTCTTCATGAATGCAACGCCCCTCAAGCTCGGTTTCATCGGCCTGGGCATCATGGGCGCACCCATGTGCAGCCACCTGATCGCGGCCGGCCACCAGCTGTTCGTCAACACCCGAGGCAAGATGCCTGCGAACATCGCTGAAAGCAGCGCCACCCAATGCACCACCGTGCGCGGCGTGGCCGAGCGGGCGGACATCATCTTCGTGATGGTGCCTGACACGCCTGATGTCGAAGAAGTCCTGTTCGCCGAAGACGGCCTGGCTGCAGGCCTCAAGGGCAGCACAGGCAAGATCGTCGTCGACATGTCCTCCATCTCGCCAGTCGCCACCAAGGAATTTGCCAAGCGCATACAGGCTCTGGGCGTTCAGTACCTGGACGCGCCCGTCTCCGGTGGCGAAGTCGGCGCCAAGAATGCCACGCTGTCCATCATGGTCGGTGGCCCGGACGCCGCCTTCGAGCGCGTCAAGCCGCTCTTTGAGAAGATGGGCAAGAACATCACGCTCGTGGGCGGCAATGGTGACGGCCAGACCGCCAAGGTCGCCAATCAGATCATCGTGGCCCTGAACATCGAGGCCGTGGCAGAGGCACTGCTTTTCGCATCGCGCGCTGGCGCCGATCCCGCCCGCGTGCGCGAAGCGCTGCTGGGAGGCTTCGCTTCGTCCAAGATTCTGGAAGTGCATGCCGAGCGCATGATCAAGCGCACCTTCGCCCCGGGTTTCCGTATCGCGCTGCACCAGAAGGATCTGAACCTGGCGCTCTCCAGCGCACGCCAATTGGGTGTTTCGCTTCCAAACACGGCGCAGGCGCAGGAGCTGTTCAACAGCTGCGTGGCGCATGGCGGCGCGGGCTGGGACCATTCGGGTCTGGTGCGCGCACTGGAGATTCAGGCCAACTTCGAGATAGGGCAGAAAGCGCCTGCATAAAACAACCGTTGGCATTGCGAGTGAATGGTCGGCCAAAAGAGCCGGCCTTTTTTTATGGCAGGCATGGCCCGGAAGGAAACCGCTTTCTCCACAAGGGCTGGCCAGGCTTTTTTGCGCCGCTCTCCACGGCCTCCCGGCGCAGGCGCGCTATGCTTGCGCCATGTCCCGCTCTGCCCGATTACTGCAACTGCTCGATTTGCTGCGTCGTGCGCGCCAGCCACAAACCGGGCCGGCATTGGCCCAGACGCTGGACATCAGCCTGCGCACGCTCTACCGCGATATCGCCAGCCTGCGCGAACAAGGCGCTGCCATCGAAGGCGACCCTGGCGTGGGATTCGAGATGCGACCCGGCTTTCTGCTGCCGCCCTTGATGTTCAACGCCGACGAGCTGGAGGCCTTGCTGCTGGGCGCACGCTGGGCCAGCCTGCAGGCAGATCCGCACCTCGCCCACGCCGCCGAAGCCGCCATGGACCGCATCCGCACCGCGCTGCCGCTGGACTTGCGCATTGCCGTCGACACCAGCGGCTTGCTGGTGCCCAATATGCATGAGACTCCTGCGCCAGAGGCTTGGCAGGCCGCGCTGCGCCGCGCCATCCGCGCCGAGCACAAGGTAGTGCTGCACTACCAGGACCAGCATGGCACCTTGACCGAGCGCCTGGTCTGGCCTGTGGCCATGGCCTATTTTGAGCGCAGCCGGGTCGTCACCGCCTGGTGCGAACTGCGCCAGGCGTTTCGCCATTTCCGCGCCGACCGCGTGCACCACCTGCAAGACCTGGGCGAGCGTTACCCGGAGGCGCGCCAGCACCTGATCCAGCGCTGGCTGGCCGAAACGGGCTACACGCTCGACTAGAAGAGGCTTACGTTCCGAGAGCCTGTTCACTGCTGACAAAAACTGTCAGCGCCTCTTTCTACAGTGCCTGCATGGCAGCTTCGCCATGACGAGAAGGACACACCGTGAACGCTCACACCCCCGCTCCACTGCGCTTTTTCCACCACCCCCAATCGCGTTCCCGCATCGTGCGCTGGATGCTGGAGGAGTGCGGCGCCACCTATGAACCTGTGCCACTGGAGTTCGGCACCACGATGAAGGCGCCGGAGTACCTGGCGCTCAACCCCATGGGCAAGGTACCCGCCCTGCAGCATGGCGACAGGGTGATCACCGAGACCGCGGCCATCCTGGCCTACCTGGCCGATCTGTTTCCACAAAAGCAACTGGCGCCAGCGCTCGGCGATCCGGCACGCGGCACCTACTACCGTTGGCTGTTTTTCGTGGCGGGGCCGGTGGAAGCCGCCATCACCGCCAAGGCCGAAGGCTGGCTGGCCCAACAGACGAGTGAGCAGGCGCTGCGGGCCGGCTTTGGCCGTTTTGACGATGTGGTGCGCAGCCTGCAGCTGGCCGTCCAGGGCAGGCGTTATGTGTGCGGCAACCATTTCACCGCTGCTGACCTGTGCCTTGCCAGCTACATCGGCTGGGGCATGATGGAAGGCAGTCTTCCGTCCCTGCCTGAGTTCAAGGCCTATGCCGAGCCCCTGCTGCAGCGCCCGGCCTCGCAGCGCGGCGACGCGCTGGACGGCCCCATGGAGACCGAAGCTGCCGCTGCGGTTTAGCGCAAAAGCGGTTTCGCCGCCCGGCTGGCGCGCGTCAGGTCATCTAAATTGATAGCAATTGGCATCACCTAACCCCGCAGCCTGCGCAGGTGGGGTGGTGCCATCGCCGTGCCATGGGGATCAGGCACAATAGACCGGATGTGGCCGGTGCCACCTTGTTCCACTCAGCCACCCATGCCAGCTTTTTCGTACGAAGTTCTAGACGCCCAGGGCCAGACCCGCAAGGGCATGATCGAGGCCGACAGCGCCAAGGCAGCTCGCAACCAGCTGCGCGCCCAGGCCATGGTACCGCTCGTGGTCGAACCCACCTCCGGCAGCGATGACACAATGCCCGGCGCGGCGCGCAGCCGCCGTTCGGTCTTCAACGCGACGGGGCTGGCGGTCTGGACGCGCCAGCTTGCGGGCCTCATCAGTTCCGGCCTGCCGCTGGAGCGGGCGCTCACCGCGCTGATGGAGGAGATCGACAGCGAATCGCAGCGGCAACTGGTGGCCAGCCTGCGGGCCGAGGTGAATGGCGGATCGACCTTTGCCAATGCGCTGGGGCTCTATCCCCGCGATTTTTCGCAGATCTACCGCGCCGTGATCGACGCAGGCGAGCACAGCGGCCACCTCGACCGCGTGCTGGAGCGCCTGGCCGACGACCTGGAAGAGCGCGAACAGCTCAAGAACAGCCTGGTGGGCGCAGCGCTCTACCCCGCCATCGTCACCTGCTTTGCCTTTGTGGTGGTGATGGTGCTGATGAGCTATGTGGTGCCGCAGGTCGCCGAGGTATTTGCCGGCACCAAGCACGCGCTGCCGATTCTCACCCGCATCATGCTGGCCTTCAGCGAGCTGATCCGCCACTGGTGGTGGCTGGCAGCTGGCGTGGCGGTAGTGGGCACGGTGATGCTGCGCCTGTCGCTGCGGCAGCCGCATTTTCGGCAACGTTTCGATGCAGCATGGCTGCAGTTGCCCATCGTGGGCAAGCTGGCCCGCAATTACAACGCAGCGCGTTTTGCCTCCACGCTGGCCATGCTCAGCAATGCTGGCGTGCCCATTCTGAAAGCCCTGCAGGCTGCCGCGCAGACCGTGAACAACCAGGCCATGCGCCAGGATGCCATCGACGCGCTGGACATGGTGCGCGAAGGCGCGCCGCTGGCATCGGCCCTGGCACAGAAAAAGCGCTACCCTGCGCTCCTGTCCATGTTTGCCCGCCTGGGCGAGCAGACTGGCGAGCTGCCGCAGATGCTGCAGCGCGTGGCCAACCAGCTGGCGGGCGATGTCAAGCGCCGGTCGATGCGCCTTGCGACCATTCTGGAGCCACTGCTCATCGTGGGCATGGGCATCATTGTCGGCATCATCGTGATGGCAGTGCTGATGCCCATCATCCAGCTCAACCAGTTTGTGCGCTAGCACACGCAGCGCTGTTCGGCCTTATCTGTCGCACCGGATTTTTAGCCCTCCTGAGTCCATAGAGAACCCTATGCCCGTCACGCTCGATAACAAGCTCGTCGTTGCCATCTCGTCACGGGCGCTGTTCAATTTTGAGGAAGAGAACCTCGTGTTCGAGCAGGGTGACGACCGCGCCTATGTCGCGCTGCAGATGCAGAAGCTGGACGTACCTGCGCCTCCGGGCGTGGCATTTTCGCTGGTCAAGAAGCTCCTGGCCTTCAACAGTGGCACCGACCAGAAGGTGGAGGTGGTGCTTCTGTCGCGCAATGATCCGGTCAGCGGCATGCGCGTGTTCCGCTCCTGCAAGGCGCATGGGCTCGATTCGATCCAGCGGGGGGTGTTCACACAAGGACGTGATCCATTCAGCTACCTCAAGCCGCTGGGCGCGCACCTGTTTCTCTCCGCCAATGCAGTGGATGTGCAGCAGGCGCTGCAGCTGGGTTTTCCGGCGGCGCGCGTGCTGACCGAATCGGTGCAGGCGCACGACGGCCATCCGCATGAAGTACGCATTGCCTTTGACGGCGATGCCGTGCTGTTCTCCGACGAAGCCGAGCGCGTCTACCAGGCCCAGGGCCTGGATGCTTTCCAGCGCCACGAGATCGAGCGCGCCTCGCACCCGCTGCCCGATGGCCCTTTCAAACCCCTGCTGGCCGCCCTGCACCGCCTGCAGCAAGATACGCAGAGCCAGATGCGCATCCGCACGGCGCTGGTGACGGCGCGCAGCGCTCCCGCGCATGAGCGCGCCATCCGTACCCTGATGGACTGGAATATTGGCGTGGACGAGGCGATGTTTCTGGGAGGGCTGGCCAAGGGAGAGTTCCTGCGCGAGTTCGAGCCGGATTTCTTTTTTGACGACCAGACCGGCCACGTCAACAGTGCCGCGCGCCATGTGCCCGCCGGCCATGTGAGCAGCGGGATTGCCAACACCTGAGATTGGAAGCTGCCTGCGCCCAACGCTTGAACAGCGTCCTTTTTCCAAAGCAAATGAAAAGAGCTGCAGGCGTCTTCCAACAAAGACGCCTGCTGCTCTTCTTCCATAGCGATCAAGCCATCAGAACTGCTTGACGAACCCCACGGTCACCGAGCGGCCCCGCAGCGGCGCTGCGTTCTTGATGTACGAGGTATGCGCATACGCGAGCTTGTCGGTCAGGTTGTCCACCTTCAGGTAGGCCTGCCATGGCGAGCCGTCGCTGGCGCGGTCGTGGTAGCTCAGGCGCCAGCCCAGCATGCCGTAACCGGGCGTTTCGGTTTCGTATTCCGCCACCTTGTCCTGGCGCTTGACGAGCGTCCATTCCGCTTCGCTGCGCCAATGCTCCCACTGGCCTGCCAGCCGCAAGCCGACGCGTGCGGGAGACAGGCGCGGGATGTGGCTGCCATCGTCCAGCCTTGCATGCACCATATCCCCCCAGACCGTGGCACGCCAGTTGGCATTGATCTTGTGCTGCACCTTGGCTTCCAGCCCGGTGAAGGTGGCCGTCTGCTGGCTGTATTGCAGCAGTTGCAGACCGTCCACCGCGTCCAGCGTCTTGCCGTAGATGTAGTTGGCAATGTGGTTGCGGTAGAGGTTGACACTGGCAATGGTATTGCCCTGGGGATCGAACTTGCGCTCCAGCCCCAGATCGATGTTGTTGGAGCGCTCGGCGCGCAGCCTCGAATTGCCCAGTTCGTAGGTGGCCGTTGCCATGTGCAGGCCATTGGCATACAGCTCTTCGGCGGTCGGCATGCGGGTCGCGGTGGTGAGATGGCTCGTCAGGCGCCAGCCGGGGGCAAAGCGCCAGCCTGCTCCTATCGAAGCCGAAGTGCCGTGGTGGCTGCGGCGCTCGCCGCCCTCCACCTCGTCGGCATCGACACTCTGCCAGTCGTGGCGCACTGCGGCTTCAACGCTGACATTGCCAAACCGCTGCTGCTCCATCAGAAACAGGCCATTCTGGCGTGTAACAGTGGGCTGGAGATAGGCCTCCTCTCCCACGGCGCTAAAGCGTCGGCGTGAGGTTTCCAGACCGAACACGCCCGTCCATCCGGCAATGGGCTCGTGCACGGCTTCCAGGCGCAGATCGTGCGCACGGTTGCGGAAGGTGGTGGCCACAGCCCCATCCTCGACCTCGTCGTGCTTGTAGTCCGTGACACCGCCGCGCAGGCGCACGGCGCTGATCCCTGCCACGGGGTTGCGCCACTCGCCGCGCAGATCGTAGCGCTCGCTCTTCAGGCGCACCACGGGTACATCGCCGCTTTCATGGTCGTGGTCGTGATCTTCATGGTCGCCGTCGCCGTCGCCATGGTCATGACCGCCGCAGTGCAGGTGCAGGCCATGCAGGTGGCAGCCTTCAATACTATGGTTGTGGCCTGGCAGGCCATAGTTTGCCGTCTGCCGCGTGTAGGCCGCGCCCAGGTAGCTGCCATCGTCTCCAATCCAGGAGAGACCGACACCGCCATCATTGCCACGCGAGCGGCTGCCTGCCACCTTGCCACCGCCTTCCCAACCGCTGCCGACGCGGTAATCGTGCGCATTGCGGGCCATGCCCTCGGCATGGATGGCGAAATTGCCGCTGCCGCCGGTCACCGACACAGCACCTGCTGCACCCGCACCGCCTGTGCCCGCGCGCATTTCGACCTGGCCTTCGTAGCCTTTTTTCGGCACGCTGGTGGGAATCTTGTCGTCCAGCACATTGACGACGCCGCCGATGGCACCCGCGCCATAGATCAGCGCCGATGGGCCGCGCAATACTTCGATCTGCCGAGCCAGCATGGGCTCGGTGGTCACCAGGTGGTCCGGACTGACGGTAGAGGCATCCTGGATCGCCG
Source organism: Comamonas odontotermitis (assembly GCF_040396735.1). Classification (GTDB taxonomy): domain Bacteria; phylum Pseudomonadota; class Gammaproteobacteria; order Burkholderiales; family Burkholderiaceae_C; genus Comamonas; species Comamonas odontotermitis_C. Next base: position 424,621 of record NZ_JBEBNZ010000001.1, on the reverse strand, counting down.
CGCCGCTTTGCAGCACCTTGACGCGCGCACCGTCCATGCCACGGATCACCGGACGGCTCGCCCCCGCGCCAAAGTGGGTTGCCTGAATGCCCGGCTCCCCTGACAAGGTATCGCCCAGGTTGGCGCCACGGCGCTGTACCAGCTCGTCGCCGGTCAGCACATCGGCAGGCGTGGTCAGGTCATCCACGCTGCGCGCCAGCGCATCGGCCTGCACCGTCACCTGGCCTAGCGTGACCTCTTCGGGCGCTTGCTGCGTGTCTGCAGCGTTTTGTGCAAATACGGGCGTACTGGCGCACAGCGCAGCCACTGCAGCAGCGATGGCCGGTTGCGCCAGACGCGCCGTGAAGGAAGAAAAATATTTGGAAGAATAAGACATGGCATGCCCAAGGGCTGCGCGCCCGCATGCAACGCCAGCGGGCAGGCAACCAAAGATAGAAAGAAACGGCCTGTTGCGCCTCTGAATGAAGCGCCTTAAGCTACAAATTAAATAGCATCAACCCATTTCAGATCAGAGAATCACGCGGGTACGCAACGCACTCCCGGCGCCACGGCCCAGCAAAGGCCTGGCCCGGCTGACGCATTCGGCAGCGCAGATACCGGATTCAGAAATGGAACAGCGCCTTGGGCGGGCCACGCGCAAAGAACAGTGCCGGGCTCTGGCGCAACAGCACGGCACCCATGCAGGCATTGCGCACGGGTGCAAACAGGAAGGTATGCAAGGCCGTGGCCACACCGGCCATGGCGGGCCCCAATGCCAGGTGGTGGAAAAGCTCGCAGTCAGCGCTGCCGTGCGCGCCAAACCAGCGCTCGATACCGCTGACAGCCGGGTCGCCGGTCGCCGGGTCGCCGGCCGCCGGATCGCCTGCCGCCGGATCGCCTGCCGCCTTCTCTGCGGCGGTCAAGGAACCATCTGCAGCGGCTTTGGCAATGCCGCGCACAGGCAAACTGAGCGCATCGGTGCCGGTCTTCCATGCCGCCCTTGCACCCGGGGCATGGGCCACCTGGTGCATCTGGCCGAGCATGGCCATGAATACCTGCAAGGCGCAGCAGGCCAAGAGCCAACGCACCCAGACCGCACGCACCCGTCCATTGGCCTGCCGGGCCCTGAAGCAGCGGGTGGGGTGAAGTCGGAACATGGGGTGGACTGCGCGATATAAACCGACAATTATTGCAACAACGTTGCATTATTCCACATCACGGGCATGAAAAAGGCCTGCATGGCAGGCCTGGGTGGATCCGGGTGGATAGATAGCGACGGCAAGCGTCTACAAAAAGCGCTCCAGCAGCTTGCGCGATGCCTTGTCGAGCCTGGTGGTGTCGGGCAGCTTGTAGTGCACACCGTCGGCCGACGTGATCAGCAGGTTCTGCCGACTGCCGAGCTTGCGGATGTCTTCTTCCGCTTTCAGGGTCATGCGTACCGGGCCACGGTCGGTTTCGATCTCCCAGATGCTGGGCACCGAGAAGGTCGAGACACTGAGGATGCGCTCGATGAGCGGCTGGAACTCGCGCGCGGCCAGGTCTTCATCGAGCAAGGCGCGCGCTGCGGTGTCAACGGCGTCCAGATCGGGAATCCACAATGCTTCCTTGCCGTCTTCGGCAATCAGCGAAATGCCATGCACCGGGGCAGACAGCGGAAAGGCACGCACCGGGTTGACCACGGCGCTGGTTCCGTCTTCCTTTTGCAGCACCAGGCGCCCAAAAGGGTTGCGCGAGAGCGGCATTGGCGCATTCAACTGAGTGGCGGCAGGGGTAAGGGTCGTATTCATGCGGGTACTTTCTGCACCGGGTGATCAGGCGTTGTCGTTCAGCGACTCGGCATTCGTCTTGGGAATGGCCTGCACGTCGTAGGTGACGCCAGCGGCGCGCACCGTGGCCACGCCTGCGGCTTCGGCATCTTCTTCGGCGCGGCGGGCCTGGGCCATGTACAGGCGCCAGTAGGCGCCTTCCTTGGCCATCAACTCGTCGTGCGGGCCCACTTCCACAATCTCGCCGCGGTCCATCACCACCAGGCGGTCGGCCTTGCGCAGGGTGGACAGGCGGTGCGCAATCGCAATGGTGGTGCGGCCTTGCACCAGGTTGTCCAGCGCACGCTGGATTTCCTTTTCGGTTTCGGTATCGACCGCCGACGTTGCCTCGTCAAGGATCAGGATGCGTGGATCGATCAGCAGCGCACGGGCAATGGAAATGCGCTGGCGCTCGCCACCCGACAGGCCCTGGCCGCGCTCACCCACGAGCGAGTCGTAGCCATGCGGCAGGCGCAGGATGAATTCGTGCGCATGCGCAGCGCGGGCGGCAGCCACGATCTCTTCGCGCGTGGCGTGCGGCTTGCCATAGGCAATGTTTTCGGCAATCGTGCCAAAGAACAGGAACGGCTCCTGCAGCACCAAGCCGATGTTGCTGCGGTAATCCGATACCGCAATGCGGCGCACATCCACGCCATCGAGCTGGATCGAGCCGTCGGTCACATCATAGAAACGGCTGATGAGGTTGACCAGCGTGCTCTTGCCCGAGCCACTGTGGCCCACCAGACCAATCATCTCGCCAGGCCTGATCTGCAGATTCAGATCCTTGATGACCGAACGGCTGCCATAGCGAAAGCCCACGTTCTCCATGGTGATCGCGCCCTGCACCTTGCCCAGCTTGACCGGGTTGGCCGGGTCGGGCACGTTGCTCACATGGTCCAGAATGTCGAAGATGCGCTTGGCGCCAGCGGCTGCCTTCTGTGTGACAGAGACAATGCGGCTCATCGAATCCAGCCGGGTGTAAAAGCGGCCGATGTAGGCGATGAAGGCCGTCAGGATACCGACCGTGATCTTCTCGTTGGCCACCAGGTAGATACCGAATGCCCAGACGATGAGCAGGCCGATCTCGGTCAGCAGCGTGACCGTGGGGGTGAACAATGACCAGGTCTTGTTGACGCGGTCATTCGCTTCCAGGTTGACCTGGTTGGCATGGGCAAAGCGGTCGGCTTCGCGCTGTTCCTGGGCAAAGGCCTTGACCACGCGGATACCCGGAATGGTGTCGGCCAACACGTTGGTCACCTCGGACCAGACGCGATCAATCTTCTCGAAGCCGGTGCGCAGCTTGTCACGCACGGTGTGGATCATCCAGGCGATGAAAGGCAGCGGCACCAGCGTTACCAGCGCCAGCCAGGGGTTGATCGAGAACAGAATGACCGAAGTCATCACGATCATCAGCACATCGGTGGCGAAATCCAGCGCGTTGAGCGACAGGAACAGGTTGATGCGGTCAGTCTCGGCACCAATGCGCGCCATCAGATCGCCCGTGCGCTTGCTGCCGTAGAAATCGAGCGACAGCTTGAGCAGGTGGTTGTAGGTGGTGGTGCGCAGATTGGCGCCAATGCGCTCGGACACGCGCGCCAGCACAAAGGTGCGCGCCCAGCCCAGCACCCAGGCCACCAGTGCCGACACCAGCAAGGCCCCCAGGTAGAACATCACCAGGCTTTTATCGATCTTTTCGCCGTTCTGGAACGGAATCAGGATCTTGTCCATCAAAGGGATCGTCAGGTACGGCGCCACCATGTGCGCGGCGGTGGACAGCAAGGTCAACACAAAACCCAACAACAATTGCATTTTGTAGGGCTCTGCGAACCGCCACAGGCGCAGCAGCACCCAGCTGGAGGTGGGGGCGTTGTTCTGGCGGGCGCAGGCCGGGCATTCTTCGGCGTCGGGCGGCAACAGGGTGCCGCATACCTGGCAGTGGGCGCGTTCATCCTCCAGGTGCTGGTAAGCCTCATTGCGCAACAGGCGCTCGCGCTGCTGCTCGAATTTCTGCACCAGTCCCAGCACGGCGGTCTGGTGGGTCAAGGTCATGCGCCACAGGCCCAGGCGCTGCGTGGTGTCGTGCAGTTCCAGATTACCCACTCCGCCGTGGTCATAGAAGCGCACGCTCAAATCCGTAGCGAGCGCCCACTCGCTCCACTGCCGGGTCGTGGGATCCGCCACCAGAATGCGCTGTGACGTCAGGGCAATCAGCCCACTGGCAAAACGCAAATCAGCCCCCAAGTCAACGGGAGCGACGGCTAAGACGTTTTCTTGGGTATTGAGCTTGGCTCGCAGTTCGGCCCCCAAAGGGCCAGCAAAGAATGCTGAAGCATCCGCGGATTGGTGATTTTGCATATAGCGTTGTTTTTCCCCGCCCTCGGCGGTCGCAGCTGCCCGGCGTTGCTGCCGGCAGGCCGCCTATTATTGCGGCGATACGGAATGACGTTAGCACCCGTCCATCTCCCCATTAACGCATGACCATGCATTTGGGCTGACAGCCCACCGCCTTGCCCGATTTGGGCGCACAATGCATTCCCATCGACGGCAATTCTCCAGAATTGTTACCAATGTTTATCCGCTGATTGATATGGCGAAATTCAACGACATCCAACTCTTGCGCACAACTTTCCTGCGTGGCCCCAGCGTCTGGACCTACCGCCCGGTACTGGAGGTCTGGCTGGATCTGGGAGAGCTGGAAGACTATCCGTCCAACAAGATTCCCGGCCTCAACGAGCGCCTGACCAGCTGGCTGCCCGACCTGATCGAGCACACCTGTGGTGTCGGCGAACGCGGCGGCTTCATTCAGCGCCTCGAAGGCGGCACCTGGATGGGCCATGTGCTGGAGCATGTGGTCATTGAACTGCTGAACCTGGCGGGAATGCCTGCAGAGTTTGGCCAGACGCGCGAGATCTCCAGGCGTGGCGTTTACCGCATGGTGTTCCGCTGCCCCGAAGAGGCCGTGGCCCGCGTGGCGCTGGAGCATGGCCACAAGCTGCTGATGGCGGCCATCAACGATGAGCCGTTCGATCTCAAGCCCGCCGTGCATGCCATCAAGACGGCAATCAATGACCGCTACCTCGGCCCGTCGACCGGCTGCATCGTCGATGCCGCCAGCGAGCGCCGCATTCCCCATATCCGACTGAACGATGGCAACCTCGTGCAGCTGGGCTATGGCGCTGCACAGCGCCGCATCTGGACGGCTGAATCCGACCAGACCAGCGCGATTGCCGAAGGCATTGCCCAGGACAAGGATTTCACCAAGCGCCTGCTGGCCGCCTGCGGCGTGCCCGTGCCAGAAGGCCAGATCGTGGCATCGCCCGAAGAAGCCTGGGAAGTGGCGCAGGACATCGGCTTTCCCGTCACCGTCAAGCCATCGGACGGCAACCACGCCCGTGGCGTGACGCTGGAGCTGTCTGAAGAAGCAGACATCAAGGCCGCTTTTGCGCTGGCAGAGCCCGAAGGCTCGGATGTCATCGTCGAAAAATTCATCGACGGCGTGGAACACCGCCTGCTGGTGGTGGGCGACAAGGTCGTCGCCGCCACCAAGGGCGAAACCGTGAGCGTGTACGGCAATGGCAAGGCCACGCTGCGCGAGCTGGTTGCCGTGCTGAACCAGGACCCGCGCCGCGGCCCCGAGCAGGAATACCCGCTCGACTGGATCAACCTGGAAGCCGGCGCCGTCAAGCTGGAGCTCAACCGCCAGCATGTCACCCCCGACAGCGTGATTCCCCAAGGCCAGGGCGTGCTGTTGCAGCGCAATGGCAACATGGCAATCGATTGCCTGGACGATGTGCACCCCGACGTGGCGTACTACGCCGTATTGGCGGCAAAGATCGTGGGCCTCGACATCGCCGGCATGGACATGATCCTCAAGGACGTCTCCCAGCCCATGCAGGGCCAGGGCGCGATCCTGGAAGTCAACGCGGGCCCGGGCCTGCTCATGCACCTCAAGCCCACCAGCGGCGCACCGCGCCCCGTGGGCATGGCGATTGCCGATCATCTCTTCCCGCGTGAAGACGGACCCGGCGCTGGCCGCATTCCCATTGCAGGCATCGTCGGCACCCGCAACAATGCCTTCATCGCCCGCCTGGTGGGCTGGTTGCTGCAACTGTCGGGCAAGGCCACCGGCGTTGCCAGCAGCGAAGGCATGTTCATCGCCAACCGCCAGACGCAAAAGACCGATACCGGCAACTGGGCTGGTGCCCACCGCCTGCTCACCAACCGGCTGGCCCAGGCCGCCGTCATCCAGACCACGGCCCGTTCCATCCTCGAAGAAGGCCTCGCCTACGACCGCTGCCTGGTTGGTGTGGTCACCGACATGGATGGCTACGAGCAACTGGCCGACCACGATGTGCTGGAGCCCGGCCAGATGCGCCGCGTGATGCGCACCCAGATCGATGTGGTGCTGGACGAAGGCGCTGGCGTGCTGAACGCCGACCTGCCCGAAGTGGCCGACCTCGCCGAACTGTGCGACGGCGAAGTGATCCTGTATTCGACCGATGCCGGCAACGAAGCCGTAGCTGCCCACCGCGCCAACACCGAAGCCCAGCATGAAGGCGGCCGCGCCGTGTTCGTCAAGGGCAACAACGTGGTGCTGGCCACCGGCACGCAGGAGCGCGTCCTGGGCACGCTCGATGCCCTGTCGCTGCCCGGCGGCAAGAAGCCCGATACCCCTGCGCTGCTGGCTGCGATTGCAACAGCCTGGGCGCTCGATATCACGCCCGATCTGATCGGCGCGGGCATCAAGACCTTTGAATACCAAGTTTGAGCCTGCACCTCAATTGCTCCTATAAATATAGCTGCTACCGCTTACCCCAGAAGCGCAAATCAATACAAAGCTTGATATTCAGCTGAAAGAACACTATGCAGATCACCCGCACCCGAGCCCTGCGTGGCCCCAACCTCTGGACCCGCAGCACCGCCATCGAAGCCGTCGTGCACTGTGACGACAGCGAACTGCTGTACACCGCCATGCCCGGCTTTGAAGAAAAGCTGCGCGCGCGCTTCCCCACCATTGGCACGCTGCAGCCGCACGGCGCGGCCCAGCAGCTGTCGCTGGCCTATGTGCTGGAGCGCGCAGCCCTGTCGCTGCAGGCACAGGCTGGCTGCCCCGTCACCTTCAGCCGCACGCAGGAGACCGTGGAACGCGGCACCTTCCAGGTCGTGGTTGAATACACCGAAGAAGCCGTGGGCAAGCTGGCCATGGAAAAGGCCGAGGCGCTGATCCAGGCCGCGCTGAACGACACCGCCTTTGATGCGGACGCCACGATTGCCCAATTGCGCGAGTTGGACGAAGACGACCGCATCGGCCCCTCCACCGGCGCGATTGTCGATGCCGCCGTTGCCCGGGGCATTCCGTTCCGGCGCCTGACCACAGGCTCACTCGTGCAGCTGGGCTGGGGCTCGAAGGCCCGCCGCTTCCAGGCGGCAGAGCTCGATTCCACCAGTGCCGTGGCCGAGTCGATTGCGCAGGACAAGGACCTGACCAAGCGCCTGCTGCATGCCGCAGGCGTGCCCGTGCCCATGGGTCGGCCGGTGGTCGATGTGGAAGACGCCTGGGCCGTAGCCCAGGAAGTGGGCCTGCCCGTCGTGGTCAAGCCGCAGGATGGCAACCAGGGCAAGGGCGTGGTGGTCAACATCACCACCCGCGAAGGTCTGGAAGCTGCCTACAAGGTGGCAAGCGAATTCGGCGATGAAATCCTGGTCGAGCGCTTCCTGCCCGGCCATGATTTCCGCATGCTGGTCGTTGGCGGCCAACTGGTGGCAGCGGCCCGCCGCGAGCCGCCCCAGGTGCTGGGCGACGGCCAGCACACCATCCGCGAGCTGGTGAACATCGTCAACCAGGACCCGCGCCGCGGCTCGGGCCACGGCACGGCGCTCACCAAGATTCGCCTCGATGACATCGCCATTGCCCGCATCGCCAGCGAAGGCCTTACGCCAGACAGCGTGCCCGCCCAGGGCCAGCGCGTAGTGCTGCGCAACAACGCCAACCTGTCCACCGGCGGCAGCGCCACCGATGTGACCGACGATGTGCATCCCGAGATCGCCGCCCGCGCCATTGAAGCCGCCCAGACCATCGGCCTGCATATCTGCGGCGTGGATGTGGTCTGCGAAACCATGCTCAAGCCGCTGGAAGAGCAAAGCGGCGGCATCGTCGAAGTCAATGCCGCCCCCGGCCTGCGCATGCACCTGGCACCCTCGTTCGGCCGCCCGCGCAATGTCGGCGTGCCCATGGTCGACGAGCTGTTCGCCCCGGGCGACGATGGTCGCATTCCCGTGGTGGCCGTCACCGGCACCAACGGCAAGACCACGACCACGCGCGTGATCACCCACCTGTTCACCTCGCACGGCTGGCGCACCGCCATGACCAACACCGATGGCGTGTGGGTCAATGGCCGCCAGATCGACAGCGGCGATTGCTCCGGCCCCAAGAGCGCCCGCAACGCCCTCGCACACCCCGAAACCGATGCGGCCGTGCTCGAATGCGCGCGCGGCGGCATCCTGCGCGAAGGCCTGGGCTTTGACCGCTGCCAGGTGGCGGTCGTCACCAACGTGGGCGAAGGCGACCATCTGGGCCTGAACTACATCACCACCAAGGAAGATGTGGGTGTGCTCAAGCGCGTCATCGTGCAGAACGTAGCGCCCACCGGCTACGCCGTGCTGAACGCGGCCGATCCGCTCGTGGCCGCCATGGCCCATGTCTGCCCCGGCAAGGTCATCTTCTTTGCCGCAGACCGCCACCACCCCGTCATGGCCACGCACCGCGCCCAGGGCAGCCGCGTGGTCTATGTCGATGGCGACAGCATCGTGGCCGCCGAAGGCTCGTGGCGCGAATCCATTCCGCTGCGCGAGATTCCGCTCACCCGCAACGGCACCATCACCTTCCAGGTGGAAAACATCATGGCATCCATCGGCGCCGCCTGGGCGACGGGCCTGCCCTGGCAGACCATCCGCCGCGGCCTTGCTGGTTTCTTGAGCGACAGCGACAATGCGCCTGCCCGCTTCAATGTGATGGATTACAAGGGCGCCACCATCATTGCCGACTACGGCCACAACCCGGATGCCATGCGCGCCCTGGTGCAGGCCGTGGAAGCCATGCCCGCCAAGCGCCGCAGCGTGGTCATCAGCGGCGCGGGCGACCGCCGCGACCAGGACATCATCGAGCAGACCCAGATTCTGGGCAAGGTGTTCGACGATGTGATCCTGTACCAGGATGCCTGCCAGCGTGGCCGTGAAGACGGCGAAGTGCTGGCCCTGCTGCAAAAGGGCTTGCAAGGTGCGCCGCGCACCAGCTATGTCACCGAAATCCACGGCGAGTTCATCGCCATCGACCACGCGCTCTCGCGCCTGCAACCGGATGACCTGTGCCTGGTGCTGGTCGACCAGGTGGAAGAAGCATTGGCACATCTGCGCAAGCACGTGGCGGAAGCTGCACTGGCTTGAGAACTGCGTAGCGGCTGCGCTGAAACCGCGCTGCCCCCAAGATGCCGGCCTCGCCGGCATCTTCTATCAAAATAAAATACAAAATCCTTGACAGATGCGCGGCAGCGCGGATTTCAAGGATTTTTTACAGGAGTATTCGATGATGCGATTTACCCCTTGCCTGCGCGCCGTGCTGGTGGCAGGTGCCTGCTCCGCAGCAGGCCACGCCATGGCCAGCCCGGAGACCATCGGCTCGGTGGACACGGTCTTCAAGCTGGTCGGCCCCGACCACAAGATCGTCGTCGAAGCCTATGACGACCCCCAGGTCAAGGGCGTGACCTGCTATGTCTCACGCGCCAAGACCGGCGGCATCAAAGGCGGCCTGGGCTTGGCGGAAGACCGCTCCGAAGCGTCGATTGCCTGCGTGCCGGTGGGGCCCATCACCATCGACAAGCCGATCAAGCAGCAGGATGAAGTGTTCAGCGAACGCACGTCGCTGCTCTTCAAGCGCCTGCGCGTGGTGCGCATGGTCGACACCAGCCGCCACGCGCTGGTCTACATGACCTATTCCGACCGCGTGATCGAAGGCTCGCCACAGAACAGCGTGACGGCGGTGCCGGTACCCGCTTCGGTGCAGATACCCATACGCTGAGCAACGCCGCGGCTGCTGCACGCAGCACCGAGGTGCAGCGGCCTAACGCAGCATTGACGACATGGCTGACAGGCAGTTGACCATGCGCACGGCAGACTCGATCTCTGGCGCGCTGAAGCGCACGGTGCAGCCATCCACACGCTCCAGCGTCGGCCACTGGCAGAACAGATCGGCCATGCCGGGCGAGGTCGCGGTGATCTCCACCCGCACCGGGCTGACGGCCAGGAGCGGCTCGCACTGCGCGCGTTGCGTCAGCGCCAGCACCACCCCTTCGCGGATCGCGGCCTGAGACTGCTCGGGCGCCAGGCTGATGCCGCTTGCGTGGCCCGTGGCACGCTTGGTCTGCACAAACACGGCACAGGGAAAGAGGGCCTCGTTTTCCGCGCGCAACACATCATCGCCTGCCAGCATCACCACCGGCGCGCCGTAGGCGCCAGCCAGCGCACCGTAGATATGGGCTTCGCTGGCTGGCTGGCCGTTGATGCAGACCCGCGCAAACGCAAAACCATTGATGGTGTGCGCCAGAATGCCGCGCCCCTGGGCGCGCGAGTGGTAACCCACCATGCACACCGCATCCACGCCCAGCTCCACGCCGGCCACCATGCTCAGGTAACGCGGCTTGCCTTGAATCACCTGCGCCCGCGCATCCAGCAGATCGGGCGGCATATTGCGAAAGCCGCCGTGCGAATCGTTGACGAACACCTCGGTGGCCCCGGCTGCAAAGGCGCCATCGATCGCCGCATTGGCCTCCTGGGACATCCAGCGGCGGGCACGCTCGTACTCGGGGTTGCCCGCACGCACCTGTTCGGCGTGGTAGACACCTGCCACGCCTTCGATATCAACAGAAATCAGTACTTTCATTGCTCAGTCTTTCCACAGATCCTGCCAGCCCCAGCGGCGATGGCCATCGCGCCCCTGCACCGTCTGCGCATGCCACATCGCATGGTAGATCGCCTGCTCCACGGCGTCTGACGCGGCGCGGAACAGCGGATCGAGCTGCGTCTCGTGCGCCATTGCCACGGCGGGCATGGGTTCGTTCACATCGGCGGGCTGCGTATAGGCACAGCTGAACGCCAGCGCAATATCGCCGCTGCCGTGGCCATAGCAGGAGCCCGTATTCGCCAGCCCCGCAGCGGCGCGCCGGGCCACACGGCTAAGCTGGCGGCTGTCCAGCGGCGCATCGGTGGCCAGCAGCATGATGATGCTCCCCTTGTCCACACCATCGCCGGGCGCAGCCTGCTGCTCCTTGGCCTGCAGGCGCTGCTGCAGCGCCGCACCCACCGGCATACCGCCCCAGCGCAGGTCAGCGAGCTTGCCCATATTGGCCTGCACCAGCGCCCCCACGGTGTAGTGGCGGTCCGCCATCTCCACCACACGCGAAGCCGTACCAATGCCGCCCTTGAGCTGAAAGCACGACATGCCGCGCCCCGCACCCACTGCGCCCTGGACCACGTCACAGGCGGCAGATTGCACGGCCTGGCGATAGTGGTCTGCCGTCACCGCCATGCGCTGGATGTCGCTCAGGTAGCCGTCATTGCACTCCAGCACCAGCGCATTCACCGTGGGCAGGCTGCGGCCGCATTCGGGGTTGGCGGCAATGCACTCGGCAATCTGCGCCTGCACCACGGCCGGCACGCCAAAGGTGTTGGTGAGTGCGATGGGCGTTTCAATCTGGCCCAGCTCGGCCAGCTGCACCAGGCCCGCACTCTTGCCAAAGCCATTGATCACCGCCAGCCCCGCTGGCAGCTTGTGCAAGAAGGGGTTGGCCGCCGGCGGCACCACCACCGTCACACCGGTCTGCAGGTCGCCCTGGGCAACGGTGCAGTGACCCACGCGCAGGCCCGCCACATCGGTAATGGCATTGCGCGGCCCGGCGGGTAAATGGCCTACCCGGGGCACAGTGGCGCAGGCTGCCAGCAGTTGTGCATCAGTCAATGTGCGCCCCCGAATCCTGCACCACCTGCTTCCAGTAGGCCAACTCGGCAGGCAGGGCTGCCTTGAAGCTGCGCGGATCGGACTGCACGGGCTCTGCGCCCAGCCCCTTCAACCGCTCTGCCATGGCGGGCGTTGCCATCACCTTGGCGATGGCAGCGTGCAGCCGGGTGACGATGGCATCAGGCGTGCCAGCGGGAGCAAACAGACCGTACCAGCTGGTGACCGCCAGATCCTTGCCCAGGGGCACAATATCGGGGGCCAACTGCGTGGGCTTGTCGGAAGCCACGCCCAGCACGCGCAGCTTGCCGCTGGTCACAAAGGGCATCACACCGGGAAAGCTGCCGAACGTCATGGGCAACTGGCCCGCCACCACATCGGTGGCCGCAGCCGATGCGCCCTTGTACGGTACATGCAGCAACTCGATCTTCTTCTGCTTTTTCAGCATTTCGCCCAGCAGGTGGTTGAGCGTGCCGTTGCCTGCCGAGGCATATTCCACCTTGCCCGGTTGGGCCTTGGCATAGGCCACCAGCTCGTCCAGCGTTTTGGCGGGGAATTTGGGATTGACCACCAGCAGGTATGGCGCCACCGCCAGTTGCATGATGGGCGTGAAATCCTTGAGCGGATCAAACGGCACCGTGGTGTAGAGCGCCGGGTTGATGGTGTAGGCGCTTTGCGCCGTCACCAGGAAGGTGTAACCGTCTGCTGCAGCGCGCGCCACCTGGCTCGTGCCCAGGTTGCCATTGGCGCCGGGCCGGTTCTCCACCACCACGGGCTGGCCCAGCGAGTTCTCCAGGCCCTGCGCCACCGCGCGTGCAATCACATCGTTGGCTCCACCGGGCGCCTGAGGCACGATGAAGGTGATGGGTTTGGCAGGCCAGTTGCCCACCGCCTGCGCCCAGGCCTGCGGCATGCTAGCCAGCACGGCAGCGCCAGCAGCCAAGACCAGCCACCGTCGGTTGGGGAAAAAAACAGCTTCAGGCGCATGGCCAGTGCGCACCACAACATCAAATTTCATAGCAAACTCTTTCGGTAGGTTTGTACTTGTTGGCAGCACCCTCCCGGTTGCTGCGCAATGGAGTCGGTGCATTGTTGCACCGGTCACGCCGGTGGCCGGGCGACAAAGGCTTGCTTGTCGTGGCGGTCAAAACCCGCGCCTTCATAAAACTGCATCACCGCTTCGTCCTTGCGGCCAGTCATCAGCATGGCCTTGTAGCACCCCTGGGCCCAGGCCTGCTGCAAGGCGTGCTGCAGTACAGCCTTGCCAAACCCGCGTTGCCGGAATGCCCCGTGCGTCACCACGTTCTCAATCAAACCATACGGTCTGCAGCCGCGCGTGAGGTTGGGGATGGTGGTGAGCACGCAACTGGCCACCAGTTGGTCGCCCACAAAGCCGCCCAGGTAGAGATTGTGCGGATCGGCCACCAGGTCTGCCCAGATGGCCTCCACCCGAGCAGGAGACGGCAGAGGGTCGTCTGATGCATGCAAATGCTGGTAGAGCGCCAGCAGTGCCTGCAAATCGCCAGCGGCAAGCGGCCGAATGTGCAATACAGAATCTTTCATGGCGCGGCGGCCCATGGCCCACAGATGACACGGAAGCTGCCAATTTACAGGCAAAGCGCCCACAGCACGCGCGAACCGTTCCGCCTTGGCGACAAAAACTGCTACGGCTACAGCAATACCAGCCCTGGCGGCAGGCTGTCGCCAAAGCTGCGCTTCTGGTCTTCGGCTTCCATCTGCACCACCTGCTCCACCATGGCGATCCAGCGCGGCGGGGCGCCTGCGGCGCGCATTTTCTCCAGCACCTGGGTGCGCGGGGCATCGGCCAGATCGCGCGCGCGGTCACCTGTCATGCGGGCCATCTGCACGGCGGCGAACATGGCGGTTTCGTTTCTGCGCCAATCCTGGGCGAGCGTGGCGTTCAAAAACTCCTGCGCAGCCTCGGGCGGCATCACGCGGTGTGCATTGGCAGCCAGCGGCTGGCGCGCAGCAAGGCGGCCGATGGCCCACCAGGTCTGCACGGTTTCCTCGGGGCGCTTCAAGCGTTGCAGCATCCACTGGCCCATTTCCTGGCGGTACTGCCAGGGCACGGCCTCCATGGCGGCAAACAGGCGCAGCATGTCGTCGTAGCTGCCATGGCTGCTCTTGCCCCGGGCAGTTTGCTGCACGGCTTTTTGCATGTGGCCAGCCACGTCTTCGAGCAGCTCCATCTGCTGCGCTTCGCTCAGGCCCGCCGCCACGCGGCGCCAGAACACCCACCACTCGGTCCAGGTGCCGGCTTCCTTGCCATGGCCCAGTCCATGGGGATAGAGCACCCAGACCTGCTCCATGCGCCAGGCATCGAGTTCGGCCCCCACGCCGGGCCGCAGGCACCAGCCTGCAAGATTGAGCCAGACGCGCTCGTGCTCCACGGAGCGGCGCCGGCGCCGGGCGCGGGCCAGCAGGGCATCGAACAAGGCACGCAGCAGGGCAATGCCCCAGGCCTCGCGCGGGCCCAGCACTTTTTCCAACGATTGGCGCAGCTGCCGCACTTCCTTGGTCGTCACATCCTGCGCCTGGTTGCCGAAGATGCGGTCGATCAGTGCCACGGCCTCGGGCAGGCGCGCATCCGATGATTTCAAGCCGTTCTGGCTCCCAACGGCATCTTCATCTGCGCCATCAGCGACCAAATCAGCAGCATCAGCAGCATGGTCTACCGCACCACGCACCACAAACGGCAGCAGCCAGGATGGGGAAGCGCCTTCGGACTTCTGCGCGGGTACGCAGCGCACTTCCAGCGTGCCCACTTCGGTCATGCTGGCCTGCAACTGCACCTCGACCTGAGCCTTATCGCGCCCTTGCGGTGCGGGCAGCACCGTGGACAGCGGTGGCAGTTCCACCCAGCCCTCGCCGCCGATCTCTGCAATCTGCCCCGCCTGCGCCGGTATATCGCTGCGGCTGCTGGCCAGCAGATTGAAACGCACAGCCTCGCCCAGCCGCAGCGCAAAGCGCCGGCCCGAGAGCACGATGCGCACTCCCTCTTCCGTGCCGCGCGGCAACAGGCAGATGCCTTGCGGGCGGGCGCCGGATTTTGCGGGCAACAGCAGCCAGTAGCTACGCGCCGAGCCGCCGCCGATCTGTGGCAGGCGCGCGGTAGCCACTGGCTTGTCAATTTTGACAGCAACCTGCGCCTGACCCTGTTCGTGCGAATCCGCTTTTTCTTCAACAACTGGCTGAAAACGCGCCAGTCCATACGCTGCCGCGCCGCGCGCCACGGCCCAATCAGGGTGCGGGTTGTGCAGCACGCGCACGGAACTGCCGCGCCAGGCCGAGAGCTGCTCGGTCAGCCGCTCCACCACGGCATGGGCGTGGAAAACGCCGCCATTGAGCAGCACGGTATCGGGCAGATAGGCCGCACCGGCGCCTGCAGCGTGTTGCGATAGAAACTGCGCCAGATGCCGCGAAATCGCCGCATCGGCCGGATACGGCAGGCCAAAGCCGCGCAACGCGCCTTGGCGCCGGGCGGGAACATCGCTGATCTGCGCGGGCGGCAGAAAACCATCGACCACCCATTGGCGCACCTGCTCGCGCGTGAGCGTGGCGCTACGGGCCTGGGCCAGCAGGCGGCTGCCGCCGCCCAGCAGCGTCACCGCCACGCGCTCGGGCGCATCGGCCGCCAGCAATTGCTCCTTGGCGATACGGCAGCGCTGCACCAGCTGGGCAAATCTTGGCGCAGGTAATCGCTCGCCCTCCCCTGCGAACTGCGCCTCCAGCTGGTGGGCGAGTGCCAGATCCATGTTGTCGCCACCCAGCATCAGGTGTTCGCCCACGGCCGTGCGCGTGAGCACGGGCAGGCCGCCATCGGGCGACGCATCCACGCGGATCAGCGTCAGGTCGGTCGTGCCGCCGCCCACATCGACAACCAGCACCAGCCGGCTGCCCGCCAGTTGAGATGCCAGTTGCTCGCCTTGCAGCACCAGCCAGTCGTGAAAGGCGGCCTTGGGCTCTTCGAGCAGATGCACGCCGGGCAAGCCCGCCAACTGCGCGGCCTCCAGCGTCAGCGCACGCGCGCCTTCGTCGAACGAGGCAGGCACGGTCAGCACCACGGTCTGCTGGTGCAGCGGGGCCTCGGGGTGTGCGCGGTCCCACGCGGCGCGAACGTGGGCCAGATAGGCGCTCGATGCCGCCAGCGGAGATATCTTGGCTACATCTTCAGCCGCCCCCCAGGGCAGGATGGGCGCCGTGCGATCCACACCGGTGTGCGACAGCCAGCTCTTGGCGCTGGCCACCAGCCGCCCCGGCACGGCCGTGCCCAGATCACGCGCCCAGCGGCCGATAATGGCGGGTGCCTGTGCATCGGCACCCTGCGGCGGCCAGGGCTCGCGCCAGGCGTCTCCCAGCTCGCCGGGTGCCGCCTGGTAGCGCACCGAAGGCAGCAGGGGCTGCGCAAGCACTTCGCCAGCCGTGCTGCGCTGGGGAATGTTCAGCAGCGCAATCTCTGCGGCCACACCGCTCAAAGGCACGCTGGCGACGACGGTGTGGCTGGTGCCCAGATCGATACCCACCACATAACGTGCGGAGCCAAAAGAAGTGCTTTCAGTCACGGCAGTCATGCGGCAGGTGGATCAGGTCAAGGTATCAATACGCGGCAGACTCGGCGTCTGCGGCTACAGTCTCCGCCCGCACATCGAACTCCACCTTCCAGCGCTCGTTGCCGCCCACAGGCACGGCGTTGAGTTCCAGCGTGCCGATGTCGGTCACGCGGGCATGCAGGGTGACGGGCACCACTTCGCCGCTCGCGCGGCCCTCGGCGGGCAGATGGGCTTCGATCTCCTGCAGTTCCACTAGTTCTTCGGGGCCCCAGAAGTCGAGCATGGTGCCAACGGCGTCGCTGCGGCGCACGCTGGAGCCAAAGAAGCGCAGGCGCACCGGCTCGCCCACGACGAGGCCGAACTCCTGCGCGTCCAGCGCCACTTCCGTACCCTCTTCCATGCCAAAGGGTGCCAGGCACAACGCCGAGATGGGCGGCTCCATGCCGGGGATGGCGGGCATGTTCGATTCCACGCCCACGTAATAGCTTTGCGCCGTGCCGCCACGGATGCGCACGCCGTGGCCCATGGCAGCGATATGGCCGTAATAGGCAGCGCCGCGCGCAACGGCCAGGTCGAGGTTGGCGCCATCAAGCAGGCGCGCGGGCTGCGCACCTTCAGCCGCCAGCCAGCCGTTCACAACGGCGAGAATGCGCTGCTCGATTTGCGCAGCCTTGAGTACGCCGCCATTGAACAGAATGGCCGTGGGATGCAGGAAGCTCGCGCCCGCAGGCTGCGTGCCCTGCAGGCCTTCGATCTGCTCGGTCGCCCCTGCCTGGCGCGACAGGAAGGCCGCCAGGTGGCGGGTGACGGCCGCGTCCTGCGCATAGGGCAGGCCCAGCTGGGTGAGCGCGCCGCGCGCACGGGTCTGGGGCTTGTCGCCGACGGCCACCTGGGGGAAAAAGCCCTCCACCAGCATGGCCAGCACTTCGGCGCGCGTCACCTCGGTGCGGATGCTGCCGCCGATGAGCTTGCTGCCACGGCTGGGCACCACCACGGGCACGGCCTGCAGGTTTTCGTCGGCCAGCAGCTGCTCCTTGGCGGCGCGGCAGCCATGGGCGAGCGCACGGGTCTGCCAGGCGTCGAGCTGCTTGCCCTCTTGGGCAAGCTTGCGCGCTACGCCGTAGGCCAGGGCCAGGTCCATGTTGTCGCCACCCAGCAGGATGTGCTCACCCACGGCCACGCGCTGCAGTTCCAGATTGCCATCGCGCTCGAGCACGGCGATCAGCGACAGGTCGGTGGTGCCGCCACCCACGTCCACGACGAGGATCACGTCGCCGTTGCTGACCTGCTTGCGCCAGTCGCCACCCGTGGCCTGAATCCAGCTGTACAGCGCAGCCTGGGGCTCTTCGAGCAGCGTCAGGTTCTGGAAACCTGCGGCCTTGCACGCCTCGGCCGTCAGCTCGCGCGCTGCAGGGTCGAACGATGCGGGAATGGTGACGGTGATGTCCTGGGCGTCAAACGGCGCCTCAGGGTGGGCCTGCTCCCAGGCCCAGCGCAGGTGCGAGAGGTAGCGGATGGAAGCGGTGAGCGGTGATACGCGGTGCACCTCGGGTGGCGCATCGGCGGGCAGCAGCGGCGAGCGGCGGTCCACACCGGGGTGGCACAGCCAGCTCTTGGCGCTGGAGACCAGACGGATCGGCGTGGCAGCGCCGCGCGTGCGCGCCAGCTCGCCGACCACAAAATCCTGCTGCGCCCCCCATGGCAGCGCCATGTCGGCGGCCGTCAGCTCGCTCTCGTGCGGCAGGTACAGAAAGGACGGCAGCAGCGGCTTGGCCTCTACGCTGGCCAGCCCGGAGAGCTGGGGAATGTCCAGCACGCCCTGCACCACTTTTTCGCCATCGCTGGCGGACCTGTCCACCCACGACAGCGCGCAGTGCGTGGTGCCCAGGTCAATGCCGATGCTGTACTGTGCGTTGTGCTCCATGCTCACAGTTCCACCTCGGCCTGCGCGATGATTTTGGCGGCTTGCGTATCGGTGAGCTGCGGCAGCTTAACTTGCGTTACTTGCCAGCCGCGATGCCCCAGCGTGCCGGTGAAGGGCGCCTGGCCCACCACATGGCCGGTCAGCCGCACGGCGGCGGCGTCAAAACCGGCCTGCAGCGTGATGCGGCTGCCTTCCGCCTCAGGGCGCACGGGCTCCATGGCGAAATGCTCGCGCAGCACCTTGCGGCAGCCTTCGTGCACCACACGGGCGGCAGCGCCAATCTCGGCATCGGTGTAGGGTGCGACCTCTTCCTGGATGAAGTCGACAAAGCGCGCCTCGCGCTGCATCAGGCCCAGCAGTTGCAGGGCGGCGGTGTCGGTCGGCACCTCAACGGTCTTCTCCACCAGTTTTTCGACCGGCACCTCGACGCGCTTTTCCACGGTCTTCTCGACGATTTTTTCCACCGGTACTTCCACGCGGACTTCGACGATCTTCTCGATGGGGACCTCAACGCGCACTTCCTGGGGCTGCACATCGGCGGCCAGGGCCTCGCCGCCGCGCAAGCGGCTGACATCGCCTGCCAGACGGCCGTTGCCGAGAATGGCAAAAAAACTGCCGATCGCAATGGCGATGCGGCTGAAAAAGGATGGGGGGGTGTTGTTCATGAAAGCACCAACAGGCGCCCGCACCGGAGCCCAGGCTGCGCAAAGCGCTCCGGGCCGCCAGGAACATCGGGCGTTTCAGAATCAGGCATGCAGGGCCACGGGGGCATCTGCAAAAGCGGTGATTTTACGGGTTGTGCCTATGCCCCCGCAGTGCGCCCCAGCTCATGGCGCCTCTCGATCTGGCGATGGGCTGGTTGACTTTGCCCAGGCCCCTGGCCCGCCAAGCGCCAGTACGGTCGTCATGCCGTCTTGGCAGGCTGCCACGCCGTTGCAGGCCATGGCACGGCAGCGCTGCGCCAGAATTTATACAAAACCGGCCGCCAGCGCTTGGTGGGTGCGCGCCAGATCATTAAATAGCATAGCAAAAGCCTGCTAACGCCCCTCTACATGCCACCAGGCTGGCAGCAAGGCGCGCACCTGAGCGCGCCGGTAGCGGTCATCGATCAGCACCACCACTCCCCGGTCCTGCTCGGTGCGAATCACCCGGCCTGCGGCCTGCACCACCTTGCGCAGACCCGGATAGAAATAGGTGTAGTCGTAGGCCCGGGCTGCGCCAAACCGCCCGACCATGGCCTGCATCATGTGTTCGTTGATGGGGTTGACCTGCGGCAAGCCCAAGGTTGCCACAAAGGCACCAATCAGGCGCTTGCCCGGCAAATCCACCCCTTCGGAAAACGCGCCGCCCAGCACGGCAAAGCCAATGCCCTGCCCGTCTTCCACAAAACGGTCGAGAAATGCCGTGCGGCTGGCATCGTCCATCGCCGCCGTCTGCTGCCACAGAGGCAGGTGGGGGTGTCGCTCCAGCATGCAGGCCGCCACGCGCTGCAGGTAGTCAAAGCTGCTGAAGAAGCACAGGTAGTTGCCCGGCAGGCGGGCGTACTGCTCTGCCACCAGATCGGCAATCGGTGCCAGCGAGCGCTCGCGGTCCCTGAAACGGGTGGAGATATGGCCCGCCACCCGTACCTGCAGTTGCGCCGCGTCAAATGGCGCGGGCACATCGACGCAACGGGTGGCCTGTGGCAGCCCCAGCAGATCCTGGTAGAACTGCGCCGGGCTCAGCGTGCCCGAAAACAGCACCACGGCCTGCGCTGCCGCATAGCGGGGCACCAGGTGCGGCGCGGGCACCACATTGCGAATGCACAGGGTGGACAGCGGCTTTCTGCGCCCTGCTGTGCGAGCCATGGCAGCCTGCCCGCTGGCATGGCGGCTCACATCAAAGAGCGCGTGGGGACCAAACTGCTCGGCCAGCGCCAGCCACTGCAGCGCTGCCAGGTAAAAATCCAGCACCGCATCGCCCGGCAGCAGCGGGCTGTCGCCCTGGGCATCGGCAATCACCCCCACCACGCGCTGCAAGGCGCCCAGCAAGCCAGCGGGCACGCTCTCATGCACCTCGTAATCCTGTACCTGCGCCTGGTTGATGGCGGCCCACTGGCGCTGCAGGCCATCGAGCGCCTTTTTGACCGCACCGGTGGCCGATGCACGCGCGGCCACCAGCGCCCACTGCGGCAGCTCGGCCGTGTACATGCGGCGGGCGCGTTCGAGCAGGTTGTGCGCCTCGTCCACCAGCACGCCCACCTTCCATTGATTGACTTGCGTCAACGCATACAGCATGGCCGCGCTGTCGAAAAAGTAGTTGTAATCGCCCACCACCACGTCGCTCCACCGCGCCAGCTCCTGCGTCAGGTAGTACGGACAGATCTGGTGCGCCAGCGCCACCTGGCGTACCTGCGCAGGCTCCAGTGCGCTGTGGTGCGCAAACGCCTGGGCGCGCGCAGCGGCGAGCCGGTCGTAAAAACCACGGGCCAGCGGGCAGGAATCGCCATGACAGGCCTTGTCTGGGTGCTCGCAGCTCTTGTCGCGCGCCTGCAAGTCCACCACCCGCAGCTGCGCGGCCTCGCCCTGGGTGCGCAGCTGTGTGTTGACCGTGGCGAGCGCCTGCAGCGCCAGCCCATGGCCGGTGCCTTTGGCCGTCAGAAAGAACAGCTTGTCCAGCCCCTGCGTGGCACAGGCCTTGAGCATGGGAAACACCGTGCCCAGCGTTTTGCCGATGCCCGTAGGCGCCTGCGCCATCAGGCAGGCTCCCGCCTCGCCGGTGCTGGCTGTGCGGTACACCGCCACCGACAGCTCGCGCTGCCCGGCGCGGAACTGCGCAAACGGAAACCGCAGCGCCGCCAGCGCCGTATCGCGCGCGCTGCGGTGCGCCGCCTCGCTGCGCGCCCAGGCCAGAAAGCGCTGGCAAAGCCCTTCAAAAAACTGCTGCAACGGCGCGGCGTCCCAGGTTTCGGCCAGCACCGTCTCCTGCTGCGTGCCGATGTTGAAATACACCAGCGCCACCCGTATCTGCGGCAGGCCGCGCGCCTGGCACAGCAGGTGCGCATACACCTTGGCCTGTGCCCAGTGCAGCGCGCGGTGGTTGGCGGGCACCCGTTCCAGCTGGCCACGATATGTCTTGATTTCTTCGAGCTGCTGCGCATCCGGGTCAAACCCGTCGGCCCGGCCACGCACCAGCAGATCGTCCCACTGGCCGGACAGGCTGATTTCTGCCTCGTACCCCTGGCTGCGTCGTGCGCGCACCACGCCATGGCCTTCCACGCCTTCAAGCGCCGTGGGCGCAGGGGTGAAGCGCAAGTCCAGATCGCCCGCACGGGCCGTGAACTCGCACAGCGCGCGCACGGCAATGGCGTAGCTCACGCAATGCCCCCACCAGAGGTGCCCACGGCGGAATCGCCCAAGGGCGCCCCCAAAGAAGGCGTCTCCCCATCGCGCCAGCGCACATGGCACACGCGCACCGCAATGCCGTGCGCGGCGCAGTATTCCAACCAGCGGATCTGGTTGTCCTGCAGCTTGTCGCCCGGGCCTTTCACCTCTACCAGCTCGTAGCGCTGCTCTGCGGGCCAGAAACGCACCAGATCGGGAAAACCGCTGCGGTTGGCCTTCACATCGCGCAGCAGCCGCGCAAACAGCAGCTTCAGATGCGCCGCAGGAATGCAGGCCAGCGCCAGCGCCAGCAGCTCGGGCGTCAGCGTGCCCCAGAACACAAAGGGCGACAGCGTGCCTGCCTTGGCGTCAAACCGCTGCAGAATCACCTCGTGCCAGCCATCGCCATCGAGCAGCGCCAGGCATTCATCAAACAGCGCTGCCCTGCGCGCTGCAAAATCAGGCGCGCCGAGGTCTGCCGGGCCGGTTTGGAAAGGGTGGAAAAACGCCCCCGGCAGCGGCGCAAAAATGGCTGGCCAGCACAGCAGGCCAAACAGCGAGTTGATGAGCGCGTTCTCCACATAGAACACCGGCGCCGCATCGCTCTGCCAGTGGTCACGCAGTACGTATTCCACCGCCGTGGGTGGGCGTGGCGCCTCCAGCTCCACATCGATGCGCATCTGCGCCACCTCGGGCTGCAGATGGGCACGGCGGCCAGGGCGGGATTCACCCAGGCTGCGCAGCAGGCGCGGCAACATGCGCGCAATGCGTTGGCTTTCCTCGTCGCTCTCCGGCGCAGCCTGCGCCGTCCGCGCCAGAGCAAGCGCATCACCGAAAAGCGCCTGCCGCTCCAACACCCGAATGCGCCGGTGGCGCGCGCCCGGGTAGTTGCACCGCGCATACGCCTCGCCGGCAAGCGCCCAATCCTGCGCACGCTCACAGGCCTGGCCCACGCGCAGCAGCAGCTTGGCGCGGCGCCGCTCCAGCCAGGGGTTGCGCCAGCAGTCTTCGCCACGGCCATCGTCAATGGCCGCCAGCACTGCCGCCGCATCACCGCTCTCGTCCAGCAACTGGCGCAACTGCTGCAGGGCCAGATACCCATCCACGTCGGCACGCGATTGGAAGGCCCGCGACTGCGCATCGAACGCCACCGATTCGTATTGGAAGATACCCAGATCGGCCAGCACAAACTCCGACCAATCCTGGTGGAGATTGCCAAAGAACATCAGCCGCAACCGCTCGGCCAGATCGCTGATCGCCACGCGCCACGCCGCATGCGGAGCAGCAGGAAACCATGCCGCGTAGGGCTTCGCCTCTGGTTCGGTCTGCTGCAAAATTTGAAGCATTTCGCGTTTACCCAGCGAGCGCTGCAGGCCCAAACCACTCAGTATCTGCAGCAGCTCTGGCTTGGTGTGCAGCGCAAACAGCTCGGCCAAGGCCATGGCGGCATCCGCATCGATCCAGCCTTGCGCGAGCAAGGGGCCTGCGGCCGCCGGAACATCGGGGATTTCCTCGTACACCAGCTTGTCCACCCGAAACCACGGGCCCCGCCGCATCAGCATGCGCACCAGCAACGCCTGCGACGGCTGCGGCAGCCCGGAAAAACCGGCCAGAAACGCCTGCTCGCGCGCATCCAGCAAATCCGCATAGCGCTCGCCAATCCAGTCGAGCGCACGCTGAAAGTTGTGCAGGTAGTAGAAACGATGGGGCGGCAGCATTTGCGCAAATGATACTGTTTTTTCATACAGCACCATTCACTGCTAGCAATCGCCCGTCATACGCAAACAGGGATTCATGCGCGTGCATGGCGCCCTGGCTTTGCAGGGCAAAGCGAGCGGCTGGCCGAATGCGCCATACAAAACCGGACTAATTCAACGCAGAAGCACATAACGCAACACCCCTGGTTGACATGGCTGGGCCTGTGGCGAACACTCAAAAGAATAGACACCGTTGTTGAGCGTCAACTGTGCCCGCCGCACAAACATACCCGCTCGCCGCACATGAAGAGCCGCCAACACAACCCAGCAAATCGTAGATTTGCGGTTGAGACGAGGCGCCGGGCCGCGCCAGGCCGGGCCGCGTCAGGCGAAGCCGCAGGCAGCACAAACGTACGACAAGGCTAGGTGCTCCTAGCTGGGCGCCCCCGGCTGGGCGCCCCCGACGAAGCAATGACGTATCAAGAGTGGTGTTAGCGGGTTTAAAGAATAGACAAAGAAGGCAATGTATGTGGCTGAGGGACTATTGGGAGGAAGTGACTACGGATGAGTGGCAAGCCATTGCAGCCAAGCAAATGCTTGTACCTACCAAGCCAAAAAATCCGGCTATTCGTACATCGCTGCCAAGCACATTCCAGCGGCCAAAAATCTCTGTCCAGTCATGGTCACCGCCACCAACTAGTGGCAGCAGCTGTGCACGTGCATCTTTCATGTAGCGCGCCACATTCAACAGGCTTGCGCCAAACCACAGCCAGCTAGCGGCAAAACCCAGGCTCTGGCGCTGTCGCCAAAAGTGGTGCACAAACAAGAGCGGAAACAGCAGTTGGAAAAGGGTGCCGCCATACACGGCCAGGTGGCTGGAAAAGATGCCCACGATGGGATGCCCGGCTTCATGGATGGCGAGGTTGGCGTGGTCCAACAAGAACACCCAGCGACCCTCAGTAAACAGATGCTGCCATAGCACATACAGCGCTGCCACGGTGAGGGCAACGCATGCCTTGGTGCTGGTGGGTTGGTCCATGGGCAGTCGTATCGATACGGCTCTGGTGCTGGATGCGCTGCTGATGGCATTATGGCGACGTAAGCCAATGCATCGGTCCTGGTCCATTCCGATCAAGGCTGCCAGTTCACAGGCCACGAATGGCAGGCCTTCCTGCGGGACCATAATCTAGTCAGCAGCATGAGTCGACGCGGCAACTGCCATGACAATGCTGTGGCGGAGAGCTTCTTCCAACTGCTCAAACGCGAACGCATCCGACGTCGTATCTATACGACTCGCAGCGATGCGCGAGCGGATATATTTAACTACATCGAGATGTTCTACAACTCGCAGCGCCGTCATTCATCGGCAGCAGGGCTATCGCCCATCGAGTTTGAACAGCGCCATTCCCAACGGCTCAAGAGTGTCTAGCCAAGTCGGGGCGATTCACTCCATCTTTTCCAGATAGCCCGCCCCAACCTCCTACACGCCTTGACCGCTTCATTGCGGTGAGCAAATGCCAGCCCTTTGCGCAGCTTCGCTCCTTTGCGTGGCGGGATGATTGGAATGGCTCCCCTCAGGTAGCACGCCTTATGCACATCCTGCGTGTCGTACGCTCCATCACCGGTAAAGCTAACTATCTCTTCATGGCTTGGGATTTGACCTAGCAGGTCGGCAGCCATGGGCGAGTCGCCCACTTCATTGGTTGTGACTGCGATGGCCCGAATCTGCAGCGTCTGGGCATCAATACCCAGATGCACCTTGCGCCACTGGCGGCGCCGCTCAGCTCCGTGCTTCTTGGTTTTCCACTCACCTTCGCCCAAGAACTTGATGCCCGTGGAGTCAGCGAGCATGTGCAAGCCTTTGTCGCTTGCCAGGTAACGCACCCGCACGTCCAAGCTCTTTTGTTTGCGGCACACCGTACTGTAGTCGGGCACTGAGATAGGCCTGCCATACGCAATAGCGACTACACCAGGCCCGGCGTCTGGCGCAAGGGCTGGCCAAACAGGCTCTTGATGGTCAGGCAAAACTGGATGGCCGTATCTGAGAACTTCTGGCAACAACCACGCTTGCCCGTGGGTGGGGCTAGCCACTGCATCTCCCTATCGAGCCAGATGGTCAGATCCCCTCGCGCCTTCAACGCTGCGTTGTACGCCTTCCAGTTTGTTGTGCGGTACCTACCCGACCCCAGCTCGTCTCTCTCATCGTTCGAGGCTACCCCAGCTGGAACCTGGATTTATGCAACAACGCCCAAAGAGATATACCGTACCTCAATGTTAACGCCGGGTGGCTCAAAATTAAAGACCTACCCCCATCGTGGTGCTTACTGCCGCTCTATTTCCAAAACACAGCCGTCATTCAAGACAATAACTTTAAAAACGCCATCATCAATTAAAAAGAAATAATCAATACGACCGTTATGTGAGGCAGTATTTATAAGACTCGCGCTTTCCCCATTCTTCAGTGTATTTGTCACTCTAAGACCTTTTATTGCCATTTCAACAGAGTTCTGATACCCCTGAAATATACAGCTCATGTTATCATTTTTATAATTATTAAAATAAAAAATATAGATCGAAATAAAAACGACAATCAAAATTACTGAAAACCCAATCATCATTTTTCGCCACAACATGTATTCTTTCCAAATCTTACAATGCCATTTTGATTAATTTGACTTTTCCCTAGCAGGTGAATTTTGTAGTCGACTCCTTTATCACAGACATTTCTCCCTATAGCGGTTAGTGTTTCTCCAATAAAACCCCTATTGGCCTTATTAAAATCGTACAAATCATAACCAACAGCAGATTCCATCGATGCAGAAAATGACCATGAACAATCACATTTTACAGATATGTTGCCATCGATTTTTACCGAAAGACTCCCTATTAGAAAAAAATCATCTCCTGATGCATTGAATGATCTAACCCAATAGAACGGAATCTTTCTCTCCGTGCAGTTTGATCCAATTTTTTCCACGATTTTATTTCTTATTTCGCCTTCAGCTCCAGAAAAATTAATTTCTGAAAAATTCATGCTTAAATCCGTGCCAGATCTACCACAATAGTGAGAATACCCTTGCACCGAGGAAATTAACCCATTGCTATCAAATATCATGTTTGGGTTATTGCGCGAATATTCATAAAAATTAATCCCCCCACGAATACTAATAGGATCACTTTGCAAATAAACCCCTCTATACGATAAATAATCTCGTCTATAATTATATTGCAAATTAGATTCAACATCAAAATACTGCCCCGGGAATCTCAAATTCATTTCAAAAAATGCCGAACTGTTGACATTCGCAGATCCAAATGCCTCCATTAATACACTCCAGCTAACATCTCCAACGTTATTAACTGCGAGCATCGGGGTTCCTAAATAATCCGTTTGCAAATACTGATAGACTGCATCATTGTCATTTGCAAGGTTTAGTTTTTGTCCTTTTCCGATATCCTTATCAGCCTGCCATAAAGGCTCCGTGCTCCACAGCCCTTTTTCCGCCATGTTTGGATTAAATCCGTATGCGCGCGTGAGCTCGCCTAAGCCATTCAACTCACCCATCAACCCCGCGTCGGTATACACAAAATAGGTAGTACTTGTTCCGCTCTGTTGTGCGTCCGTTATAGACTTACTGATACGCCGACCCATAGGGTCATATCGATATTGAGCCTTGATACTCGGTATAGCGTCTCCGAATCGGGTTGATTTATACTCTACCAAGCGTTCAGCCGCGTTGTAGACATAACGCTTTTCTTCCTGCGCATTAGTTTCCAAGCTTGTGTGCCCCTGAGGCGTGAAGTTCACGGTAGTGTCGAGTGGAGTTGCTTCCAATGTGAAGGGTTTCAAGTATGGATAGCGCGTAAGTTGGTTATCCGCGTTGTAGTTCCATGTACCAGGTTGATGTGCACTGCTAGTACGATTATGAACAAGATCATAGGTGTACTGCTCTATCGGCAATCCCAGTTTTTGCAGGCTTTCGTCAGGCTGTGCCTTTATGAGTCGGTCGAGGTTGTCGTACCCGTATTGTGTTTGGCCCAAGTCGCTTTTAGTTTGCACAATGTTGCCGGCTTGGTCGTATCGGTAATAACGGCTTGCCAATGGGGCTGTGCTCATGCTATTTATTACTTCAATGCTCAAAGGTCTTTGCAGTGCATCGAAGGAGAGCACTTTCGTAGCGCCAGGCGTTTTAATTTTCGTTGGCATCTGCCATAGGTAGTTGCCATAGGTAATTACACTTTGGTTGGGCAGTGTCACTCTTGCCAATTGGCCTTTATCATAGCTGAATGTGCCGCTGCTGCCCTCAGGATAGGTTTGACTCGCCAGTTGGTCATCGGCATTGAAGCCCTGACCGATAGTGAAGCTGAAGCTGCCTGTGCCATTAACTTTACCGTAGGTGATCTGGCTTTGCGTGGTGCGTCCTCGGTCGTCTTTGGTGTAGCTGGCGCTGCTGATGAGGACGTTGTTGCCATCTTTTTGTTCGTAGCCGCTCAGTTGACCATCAGCGTTGTAGCGGTAGCTGATGCGTTGATCCGTTTGCGTGCCTTGCAGATTGTGCTCTTCCGTCACAATCAGGCCTGCTGCGCTGTAGCTATAGTCACGTGTGTTCTGGCCAGCGTCGGTTCGTTTGATCAGCTGGCCTACAGCGTCGTAGCTGTACTGGATTGTTCCACCCATGGGGCGGGTTTCTTTGGTGACTCCGCCTGTCTTATCATAGTCAAAGCGATGAGTATTACCATTGGCATCGGTCACCGCGATAAGCTGGTCGTGTGCATTCCAGTTTTGACTCGTCACGTTACCTACAGGGTCAGTGATTAGAATGGGGCGCCCCAATGCATCGTATTTGCCGAGTATTGTTCTACCTGCGGGGTCGGTGCTGGCGACTCGTTGACCTAGTGCGTCATAGGTCTGACTTTGAGTTCTAGGCTGGCTGTTCTCCAGATGCTGCGTCACTGTTATTTGGCGACCTTGCTGGTCATATTGGTAGGTTTCCTTGTACGTGGGGTACTGCGCTGCAGTTAATTGGCCTGCTTGCGCTGTCCCGCCTACTCCGTATTCATAGCTTGTGACGTTGCCTGCTGGATCCTTGCTGGATTTCGTTCGGCCTTCGTTGTCGTATGTAGTTTCCGTGATGAGCCCGCTGGGGCTGATGGACTGGATGGGCCAGCCGTTGCTGTCATAGACCGTTCTGCGGCCCGCGCCTTCGGTCTCGCCAGGGGCGAGGATTTCTACGATTCGGCCTTTTTCGTCATAGCGGGTGACGGA
Source organism: Comamonas odontotermitis (assembly GCF_040396735.1). GTDB lineage: Bacteria > Pseudomonadota > Gammaproteobacteria > Burkholderiales > Burkholderiaceae_C > Comamonas > Comamonas odontotermitis_C. The sequence goes on along the minus strand of NZ_JBEBNZ010000001.1, from coordinate 396,011 downwards.
GGTGTTGCCCATCGGGGTGATGGTGTGCGTTCTGCGCCCTCTGGCGTCATAGCGCATTTGGGTGGCATTGCCCAGTGGATTGGTGGTCTTGGTGAGGTTGCCCGCTGCATCAAAAGTGAAGCTGGTGGTGCGATTTAGTGCATCGGTTCTGCTGGTGGGAGCGCCTCGCAGGTCGTAGGCCATTTTTCTGGTGTTGCCTTCTCCATCGGTTTGGGCTGTGACATTGCCCGCACTGTCGTATTGCCAGCTTTGGGTGATGGCGTCCTGCTGTTTGGCATCTGCCGCGCCTTTGGTGGTGCTGGTGAGTTGGCCGTACTGGTCGTAGGTGTAGACGGTGGTGCGCTGTTCGGGCAGGCCTTTGGCTTCCACCCATTCGGTGACGTTGCCTTTGCTGTCGTAGCGCCAGGTGCTGACGACGCCCAGCTGGTTGGTGTAGCTGCTCTGCCTGCCAAACACGGGCTCATAGGTGTATTTCTCTACACTGCCATCGGGGTGGGTGATTTGCAGGGGCTGGTAGTTGGTGTCGTAGGTGGTGGTGGTGCTGTAGCCGCGTGCGTTGGTGTATTTCTGGCTGTAGGCGCCGTCCCATTGGTTGGAGGCGGTTTTCTTTCCGTTGAATGTGCGGTTAAGTTCGTTGCCTTGCAGGTCGTAGATGTAGACGGTGGCGTTGCCCCGGCAGTCGGTGTAGGTGACTTCAAAGACGCGTTGCTCGCGCAGGTAGTGGTTGGCGCCGGTGGCCGAGCACCCGCTTTGCCCGTCAAACCGGCCCACACGCCCGCCGCCCCAGATGTTGGCAAGTTTTTGCGTGGTGCCGCTGGTGCCTGCGGGGTCGATGGTGGTGCCTTTTTTGCCCAGGGCCAGCATGGGCTCGGGTGCCTTGATGCTTTGGCTGTACTGGACGGTGGTTTTGAAGCCTACCGGGTCGGTACGGCTGGTGATTTGGCCGTTGCCGTCGTATTCGTACTTCCAGAGGTTGCCCATGACGTCAGTGACCTGGGTCAGTTGGGTACCCGTCCATTGGTAGCTGACGCTGCGCCCTGCCAGGTCATCGACCTTGGTGATCAGGCCATTGGCCATGATTACCGTGTAGATGGTTTTGCCAAAGTGGTCGAGGATGCGGGCGCTGGTAGCGCTGTTGGTGTTGGTGGTGTCATAGGCAAAGCTGACTTTGACGCCGCTCGCGTTGGCGTAGTTCAGGATGCGGCCGTCTTTGTCATACGTAATGGTGTTGCCAAAGCGGTCATACCACTGCCAGCCTGTGTGTTGCTGGGCGGGAGGCTGCGCAGCATCGACGAGTTTTTTGATGTAGACCGGAGCGTTGCCTTTGCTTTTGGCCATGTACAGGGCGCTTTGGCCACTTTGACCAATACGCTCGTAGATGACGCCTACGCGCTCGATGACTTTGACATCTGCCCCCAGGGGATCGAGCTCGAAGTTGAGGGGCGCCCAGGCGGGGTTGAGCCACCAGCGGCCCTGGCTCCAGGAGCGGGCTATGTCCAGGGTGCCGCCCAGCACTTTGACGCTAAGGTCTTTGTTGGTTTCTTGGTATTCCCCATTGATCCAGTTGATGCGTGGCTCGCCTGCCGCGGCAACGGGTGCAAAGCCCAGTTCGGTGTTGGGAGCAAAGGCGCCGATGCCGGAGATGCCTTGCGCCGAGGCCAGCGAAGCAGAGACCACGGAGGCAACTAACAAACTGGTGCATAGCCATTGCGCAAGAGGCTTTGTTGTTTTGAGTTTGTGATGCATAACTGCTTGATCACTGCATTTATGTTTTTTACTTGCCAAGACCATATCCCCGCGCTCCTTGAATACTCGACTTACAGTCATCATTTCTGCGTCCCTCTAATCTCAATCTACTGCTTGGTCTACCAAGCTGCCACTCTTATGCCATGGCGGCTTCCCGAAAATCCTCGGTAGATGGTTTATCTGCATACTTGGCATCATTCGCCCCCCCCAGGGCCTGACCCGCCCTTGGCGCAGCATTCCCCTCGGCAATGTGGTGTGCACTCAGGGGCCAATGGCAATGGCGTGCCAGAGCCACTTCCGCTACCGCCCCAGCCCCCCCCATCCCCACCAGGCAAGCGAGGCCCGTAGTAAATAGGTGGTCCGCTCGAGCCACCGCTAGTACAAGACGTTCCAGTGCCTACCAAGCGGCTGTACTGCGAGAACACCACCCGGTTCTCGCGCTCGCCATTCACACATTCGAACGAGCATTCGGCCGTCGCCCAGACGCTGTATGACGAGCAGCTGGCTGCTTTGGTGCTGAAAGTCTTGGCCAAAGCGCGCTGCACTTCGGTAAAGTCTCCAGCCTTGGCCTTGGTAAAGCCAATGCTCTTGGGGTGCAGCTTGATGGCCGTCACACGATATGGAATGATGATGCGCTGCTTGGCTGCGAGCACTTTGGGGATGTCGGCCAGGAATTCATACTTGTAGTACTCATCGGACTGCGGCGGTTTGAAGGCGACTTCTTCCGCTTTGATCAGGCCGTAGTTGGTCAGCGTCAACTCGCCAGTGAATTCTTCGCCAATCTGCAGCTCTGGCAGGTTGATCGAGAGAGGTTCGAGCAACACCACGGGTGCTGGCACCTGGGTCTGAAAGGTGGCTTCGAGATTGATGTTGTAGACGTCTTGGATAGTGGTTTCCGTGACGCTGAAGTCAATGCTGATGGTTTGGTACTGCAGATGGATACGCTCTGATGCAGTAATGCCAGGGCGTACAAAGATGCGGCCAGATTTGTCAGCGTGCCGTGGGCCGCTGGCACGGTAGGTGTAGGTGCCAGGGGGGAGATCGGTGACCACTGCCTTGCCTTCGGCATCGGTAGTGAGCGTGCGGATGTATGTGAGCACGGCATCGTTTTGCAGACGGATACGGGCCCCCGCAACGCCCTTGATAGGCTTGTTGTCTGCCCCCAGAGTTTCGGTAAACAGGTCAGTGACATGGAAACTGACGCCGCCTTGGCCGCTTTGGGTAACAGCGACCGACACGGGGATGGTGCCGTCACCACTGTTGGTGGCCGTGACAATGAGCTTGAAGTTGTAGATACCATCAGCGACAGTTTTACCGGGGCTGGCGGTCACCTGGATCGGCACTTCGCCGCCCACATCAATGGCCCCGATCTGGTTGCCGCTGGCCAGGAACATCCAGGCTGGCGGCGGGTTGCCATTGCTGTCCACCAGCTTGACCTGTACGTTTTGCGCCGCCACCAAGCCACGGTTGCCGATAACGACGCTTTCTGTGACGGTGCTCTCTTGTTGGACACCGGTTTCAATGAACGTAGGTTTGGCAAACAGATCCGGGCGCGCCTGCACCAGCTTGTAGTTGATGGTGAAGGTGCCGCGTGGGGTTTCGCCCGTCTCGGCCGCAAAGGCGGTGAGGATGACAGTGCCCGTCTCGCCAGCACTGGAGCTGCCCGTGAACTTGATGACCATGGGCACGGAGGCGCCTGCGGCAATATTGACGGGTTGACCAACATCAATGCTGATACCCGGCGGCAAGGTGCCGCTTGGCTGGTTGGCTGGTATTACAGCCCAACGTACACCTGTGGCGCCAGTGCCTGCGCTGGCACGTGCATTCACAGTGACGCTTGATGCAAAGTCGCGCGCTGCTGTCAGGTTGTAGACCGACATGTCGAAGCTCAGTCGGTTGATGGTGAAGCGCCCTTGTTCTGTCGTCACCGACTCCTCAGGATGAATGACAGAGACGATATAAGTACCGTTGTCGTTGGCGGCGGGCACAAACTCATAGCGGTACTGGCCGTTCGCATCGGTGGCTATATTGATGCGGCGTTTGAAGCCAGCTATATCGAGCACCATGCGCAATGCAGCATTGGGGATGGCTTGCGCAGTATCACGAGTCACGGCCATCCCCGTAATGACGATGGGCTGGGTGCCATACGAGACCGCAGGGGTGATGCCGCTGACGGTACCGGTATACGGCGTTTTGGGAACTTCCGGCGCGATGGGCGCGTTTTGCACCAAGACAGCGCGGGTCGCCTGCGCCGTTTTACCTGCCAAAGAGGTTGCAACCGCCTTCAAGGTGTAGCTGCCATCTGCCGCAGTATTTGCGGCCCATTGAGCGCTGTAGGGGGCTTGTGCAGGCGATGCGATCAAGGTGTCATTGGCATAAATGTCTACCTTGGCAATACCTGCGGGAGCAGACGCCACAACGGTGACCGTCGTAGCGCTGGAGAGAACCGCATTGGGTGCAGGTGCGACAAAGCTCACCACCGGCGCAGCGCTGGTGTAGGTAACTCCTACGGGGGCGCTCTTGGGGCTGGTACCGCGCGAGTTGGTTGCAGTTGCTTCCACTTGGTGCGCGCCTTCTGCAGGCAAGGTGATGCTTGCACCAAAGCTGCCATTGACGCCCACAGTAACCGGTGAACCAGATGCCTGACCATTCAAGAACAATTGCACTTGAGAGCCGGGCATGGCAGTGCCTGCCACGCTCAGTTGCGGAACGGCTACAGTGGTACCCGCTGCCGGTTGGGTGATGGAGGGCGCTGCTGGTGCGCTCAAGGTGAGCGTAAAGGGAATATCCAACACGGCAGCAATGCCGTCCGCATCCGTCGCAGTAATGGTGAATTTGTGGTTGCCATTGGGAAGCTGGGCAAAATCCACCAATTGGCTGTGGGTAACTGGGCTGGTCTTGCTGTAGCTGCGATCAAAGATTTGAGCGCCATCAACCGCAGCCTTGATATTGGTCACACCCACGGCACTTTCCGCAGTCACAGCCAGAAGGCCCGGCTGGGTAATTACCGGACTGGGCACTGCATTGGCCTGCAGTGGTTGGCCTGCAAAGCTGGCGGCGATGGCAGGGCCACTTCCGCCTTGCTTTTGTACCTGGACAGTGCGGGTGACTGTGTTGTTCAGACCCGCCGTATTGGTGGCCTTGGCTTTGAGGGTGTAGGTGCCATTGGGCACACCTGCCAATGACCACTGTGCCTGGTATGGCGCAGCAGAGAGCAGTGCCAAGCGGTTGTCACCCACGAGGATTTCCACATCGCGTACACCTTCTGCATCAGTGGCAGTCACTGCAATCGTAGTGTCTTGCTCCAGCACAGCATTGGCAGCTGGCTGCGTGAACTGGACGACCGGGCCTTCTGGGGCATAGGCAACGGGTTGACTCAGCGAAAATTGGTTGATCTTGTTTTGCGCAGTGCGGAACTGCACATACAGCATCTTGTCGCCTGAACCTGCCGACAAGGTGTAAGCCACCTTGGTGGGGTTGCCCGCCATGTTCTGCCAGGCGAGGGCATCGGTGAACTGATCGGATTCTTGGATCCGGTACTGCGCAGCTTGCGGGCAGTCGAGGATCAACTCTATATTGCGTACCCGGGTGATATAGCCTTGTGTCGGCGCAATGGTGCAGGTGAGGACTGGCTCTGCAGTAAGGTAACTACCATAGTCAACCCCCGTGCTGACTGCATTGCCCTGACCCGCTGGGTTGCCAACCGCGTCTTTAGGACCGCTGGCATGGCCCCACCAATTGCCCTGTGCCTGCACAATGGTGGCGGGGTTGGTATTGCGTACGCCGAACTGGGTGTTGGCGGAGATATCAGATTCCGAAATGACCGGGGTTGCGCCTTGTTCTGCCAGCAGGCCTACGCCATTTTGCACGAGACGAGATTTGGCAATGGAGGGGCTGCCAGTACCAATCACGCGAATACCAACAGTATTGCCGGAGAACTGGAGTCGGTTGAAGCCGTAGGCACCGCCATTGAGAACCAAGCCCGCCCCACCGTTCATATAGCTGGGCAAGCCTGTGGTACCACCTGCATAGCGAATGGTAAGGCCATCGATTTTCAGCCCCGTGGTAGGCACGTCTTTTGCGACGAGAACGCCCAGCCAATCACCCGCTTCCGGTGCTTCCGATTGTGGATTGGTTGCGCCGAGCGCTGTGTCATCAAACTGGCTGGTAAAGATGACGTTGGAGCCGGTTTGCAGCTGGTCGCGCACATTGATGCCAGCCCCTTCCCCAAATTTGACAACAACGCCATCAGCGATGGTGAGTTTGGCGTTGCCTGCGGCAAGCGCTACTGCACCACCCGCCAGTGCGGTACCAGCCAGTACCACAGCGGCAACCGCTTTGCTGGGCTGCTTGGTGACTTGGGTTGCCAACTTGGATAGATGAGCAATAGGCACCCTCACTCGGCGGGAAAGCGATTGGGAGATTTGGGAGAGTTGCATGGTCTTCTCCTTCTTATGGGTTGACGGTAATCGTACCGCTCGTCGCTGGCGTGAAGCCGGGACTGCTTGCGGTAATCTGGGTGGTGCCTGGGGCTACGGCTGTAAAGGTCGCGTAGTTGGAGCTGCCCGAGTTAGCGGGCCAGTTCACGGTGTTGGTGACCGTGCCTACTGAGGGGACGGAATTGGTGAAGGTGACAGAGAGAGCCGCTGCTGGTACTTGGTTACTGGAGTAGTACGATCCGGGAACCTCCGATGCGACATAGACAGAATTGCTTTTTTGCCCGACATTTAAAGAGGAAGGAATATTCTGAAGATGTAATACAGGAGTGACAGTTTCCACATTGACATAGCTCGTGTCGTGACTAACTGCGGTGGCTTCCAATTGAGTTGATCCAATATCGACACCCGATACCTGCAGATTTACCGAGCTCTGCCCCGCAGGGATCGTGACCGTCGCTGGAGTCGCGCAGACATCCGTCGCAACACAGCGCAGGCTCACCACCACGGGATCAGCTCCATTGCTGACCACCCCATTTATCAGCCTCTGTACCCAGATCTCGTAGTAATAGGTAGTCAATCCCTTGCCTACAACAATCTTTGTCCCGCTTTGTCGCACTAGCTGCAATGCTTGCTGCGCTGCCGTGACGGTCTGCACCTCCGACTTTCCACTGGTAACACCAACCACATCTGCACTGAGTCGATAAGTTCCCGCAGAACTTGGCTGCGCTATATAGGCCGTGCCAGTTCCAGTACCATCTTTACCAATCGTCAGTTGCGTGATCAAACCCCCACCAGTCGCCTGGTTGTAGATTCCATTGACCACCCCTGCAGGACTTTGATCTGCCAGACCCAAATTGACAGCAAGCGGCGATGTTGCCGTTTGGCTGCCGGAGTAATATGCACCGGGAACTTGTAGAGAGATCGAGAAGTTGTCTCTAACGCTCGCTGTGGACCGAGCTCCATCCAAGCTGCTGAACACTACAGTTGGTGCTACTACCTCCACCGGCATGGGAGCTGCTGCTGTAGCTCCATCCGCTGTAGCCTCCACCTGTGTTGTCCCTACCTCGACACCCGATACCTGCAGATTTACCGAGCTCTGCCCCGCAGGGATCGTGACCGTCGCTGGAGTCGCGCAGACATCCGTCGCAACACAGCGCAGGCTCACCACCACGGGATCAGCTCCATTGCTGACCACCCCATTTATCAGCCTCTGTACCCAGATCTCGTAGTAATAGGTAGTCAATCCCTTGCCTACAACAATCTTTGTCCCGCTTTGTCGCACTAGCTGCAATGCAAACTTCTGCTTAACATCCACATTCAGCGTCTTGGCAATCAACCCCGGCGAAGTGATACTGATAGCAGTCTTGCCTTCCGCCAATGCCTTGATCGTCACCGGTACCGTCGCATAGATTTGCCCTTGCGGAATAAATACCTCGGCCGGGCTCACTGTGGCAATCATTGGGTCTTGGCTCACCACGGCCACGGTAATACCGCCCTGCGGAGCAGCCTTGTTCAACTGCACTCGCACGGTGCGGCTCAGTTCCACATTCATTACTAAGTCAGCGGCTGGGTCGGTATTCAAGCTGATCGCATCCACTCGCAACGTAGTCTGCCCAGACTGGTAGCCTGAGGCAGCAGCCGTCAATGTGGTGGTTCCCAAGGTAGTCCCGTTGATCGTGAAGCTCGCCTTGCTTTGACCTGCTGGAATCTGCACGCTGGCAGGTATTTGCGCCAAGCTGCTCTGCGCCAAAGTCAAACCAATAGTCAGTCCACCCGCTGGAGCAGGCTCAGTCGCCTCAATCGTCACCGTGGTGGTGCCGCCAGGGGCCACAACCACGCTTGATGGCAACACCAATGCTTTGCCACGCACGGTAACGGTCGCCAATGCACTGGCATAGCCGTCAGCCTGCGCAGTCAAGCGACTCACACCATCTACCAAACCAGTCACTTCAAAGTTCACGCTTTGCTGACCGGCAGGCACCACCAAGCTGGTGGGCGCTGAGAGGACTGCAGCATCCGCATTGCTAACCTGGACGGCAACATTTGCCGTTGCAGGTGATGGCAGCGACAAAGTCATGGGATAGTTGCGATTGACACCCACCGTAGGGCTGGCTGGAGCCAAGCCCAAAGAAGGCAAGTTCACCACTTCAATCTGGGTTTCCGCAAAGCCCAAGGTGGCGTGGCTGGCTGTAATTTTGGTGGTGCCTAAGCTGCTGGCCTGCACTTCCAGGTCGGCACTGGTCTGGCCTTCTGCAATCGTGACGCGAGAGACAGCCGATGCAACGGACGGAACACTGCTGGATACATCCACCAAGATGCCACCAGTTGGAGCCGGTGCATTGAGGGTGACGCGCAACATGGCAACGACGCCGGGGCTGAGTCTGAGCTTGGAGGGCTCCAGGGCCAAGGGTGCTTGACCGATATTGACCATGCCTTGCTGCACCAGATACGGAATCCCCACCACGCCCCACACCACCTGGGCGCGGATCGTGCCCGATGGCACGGAGATGGCGTTCAAAGAGTTGCCGTTGGCGGTGTTGCCGGTGCCGACTGGAGAAGACGCCAGATCGATGGTAATGGCAGGGCCGCTGTGCTGATTGATAGCCGTGTTGTTGATGACAGGGGATGCACCTTCAATGGCAACACCGCTGCCGTATTCAATCGTGACGTATCCCAGCTGAGTCAGAGAGTTGTTCGTACCCGCAGTAAAGCGCCATTGGCGCCAGTCACCAGCAGCAGGAGTGGCTGCAGCGGAGGTGATTTTGATGGGCAGACTGGAGGTGCCTACAGCTTGGAGCGCGCCTTTTTTGAGGGTAAAGCTAGCGGCGGCAGCCATTTTGACTGTTACGCCAGGCTCAATGCTCAGGGTGGCGTTGTTGTCTAGTACGACATCACCTTGAAAGAGATAGGGCGACTGGGCAGCACGCAAAGTGGTGCTGCCGGTAATCGTGCCGGTGACCGTGGTTTGGGCTACTGCTTGCTGCACACCCAGCAGAGCCGCTAACAACATCCACAGCTGAATCAGTACTTGGCAGGCTTTGCGCGCCAAGGCCTCCGATGCCTTGGGCACAGTTAGTGTTTTGGCACCAATCCGATGACGATCAGGCTGCCGCTCGTTTCTGCCAGCGCTTGGCGAAGTGTATGTAGTGGTTGTTGGTTGTTGGTACAACATACGTCCCTCAGTCTTTGTCATTCTTAGTAGTGCCTAAATCCGCCCACACGGAACTTGAAGTTTGTGGTTTGCGGTTTGTTGGATAGCCGCGGTTTGCGCCACTTGCTGCTCATAGCCTTGCCACCCACCTTGCAGCCAGTAAGCCGGTAAAGTCGTCATCGCGCTACCTGGCGATGCCGCAGGCTTGGCCAAGGCCTGCTCGACCTGCAAGCGAACGGTGTCGCTGACCGCGTCATCTGTGATCACGACCACGGCCTGGGCCTGCGCCATGTTCTTATGGCTCTTTACTTTGTCCAGGTAGGCACGGGTGATGGCTGCTACCAGCTTGGCATCTCGCTCTTTGCCCCCCTTGCCATCAACCTGGATAGAAATCAGTTGACCTGCAGAAACTGGCATCTGGTCTTTGGAGGCCTTTTGCATTGCAGTGCTCGCGGAGATCACCGTCCATTGCAGCCCTTGTCCCAAAGAAGCGATCCATTCATTGGCGTCCAAAGGCTGGAGCATGGGGCTATTGGCTTTGGAGGCGGTGCCACCTGCGTTTGCAGTGGCGGACCATGAGCGTGCACCACCTCGCAAGGCTTGCACCCTGGAAAAGCCTTGCTTTTTCAGCTGCACGCATGCGTCACTCAGGTTGGCATAGTCCAGTCCCGTACCCATCAGCACTACCGGCTCTTGCTGCAAGAACCGCTTGCTGGCGACCTCGGTCAATTCCAGTTGCAGCGCATTGGCCAGCGGAGCCGCTTTTTGCACACTGCGGGGGCGGACGTCAATCAAAGTGGGCTTGCTGGCACTCTCCATCGCAGATGCCAAATGTTCTGCGCTGACCCAGCAAGCGCCATCCAAGGCAGGGGCAGCCACTTGGGCGGGCCAGTACAGTGCCTGCGCTTGGGCCTCATGTGCAGCGTAGTTCTTCGCTTGGCAGGTTAGCTCTTCAGCTGCATCTGCCGCTGCAGCGCTTGGCGATGCATGTGCTGCCTGTACTACGCCAGCGATAGCTAGCGCAGCACATGCCTTAGACATCAGGGTAAAGGCTAGCTGTTTACTCCCCATGGGCAGCCCCGCTGGTGGCATGGCGCGAGGCGGCTCCTTTGTGTGCCCCTGGGCGCATGCGCTGGCGGCGCAGCCAGCCCCCCATTCCCAGCAGGGTCAGGAGAGACAGCACAGCCACCGAAAGCGGGCTCAGGCCTGGTACGGCGATTGGCTCGGCCTGTTCACCTTCTGGCAGCGGCCCGCTCTGAACCACAGGGCCACCTGGGTCTTTGATTACGCCGTTCGCTTTCAAGTCGTCGTCACCCAGCTGTCCGTCGGTGATGGTGTAGCTGACCTTGCCGCCCGAGATCTTGAGGTTCTTGGGCACATACCACAGGCTCTTGCCACGCGACGTTGGGGTGGGGCCGTACTTCATGTAGTTGCTGATGCCCAGCATATTCGGCCACTCAGTGGTGATGGTGACCGTGCTACCGACATCGCAACCGATGAGTTCGTACTCAAACACGCCATGCGGGAAGAGCAGGACATCAAAGAGCGGCAGCAGACCTTCAGCCTTCTTGACAAAGGTCTTGTTGGGGTCAAAGCGGCAGCTTGCGCCGCCACCGGTCACGGAGGCCTTGAGCGAGCCCGTGCCCGTTGGGGTTTTGATGGTGACTTGCTTGTCACCCGCAGGCGCAGCCGTGTTCTTGAGGCCCACACGCACTTCCTTCGCTCCCGCAGTGGCAACCACCACCTCGTAGTCACCTACGGTCTTGTTGGCTGCGAGCTTGGGCGAAGCTGCCACGCCTTGGGCATCGGTCGTGGCTTGGGCTGTCACGCTGCCACCCACAAACACCGCACTCGCGCCGCTCGCAGGCAGGGTGAAGGTCACTACGCGTCCTGCAATCGGACTCCCCTGACCATTGACCAGTTTGACCCGGATCACATTGGTGAATGCGGTATCGACGATGGCAGATTGACCACCACCAGAGACCACTTGCAGGTTGAGCACTGGCACGGTGATCGCGGTGTTGGTCAACGCGAACTGCACGGTATCCACAACACCAGTTGCCGTCGCCACCACTTGGAAACTGCCTTCCGTGTTGTTGGCCGTGAGCAATGGCGAGCTGGCGAAGCCATCGGCATCGGTTTGGGCCTGCACTTGCAGCGCGCCACCAGCAAACCTTGCGCTCGCACCGCTGGATGGCAGCTGGAAGCTGACCGTATGGCCAGCCACACCTGCGCCTTGGCCGTCGACCAACTTGACCTTGAGGACCTGGGTAAAGGCGGTGCCCACATTGGCGGACTGGCCGCCACCGGAGACGCTCAGCAGATTGAACACTTGCACCGGCTGCTTGGTGTTGCTCAGCGAGAATTGAACCTCGCCAGAGACGCCTGCAGCAGTGACAATCGCCTTATAGCTGCCCTCGGTGCCGTTAGCTGTCAGCACCGGAGAGATGGCCAAGCCTTGGGCATCTGTCGTGACGCTTGCGGTACTGGAGCCACCGGCAAAGCTGGCCGTAGCAACATTGGCGCCTGCCGATGGCAGCGAGAAGACCACAACCTTGCCCGACACCCCTACGCCTTGCTCATTCACCACCAAGACTCGCAAGGTTTGGGCGAAGGCTTGGTTGATTTGAGCGGACTGGGCGTCACCCGCCACCGACTGCAGCGACAGGATTGGCGCGGCGGCATCGCTGTTGCTCAGATCAAAGACCATCGAAGTTGTCACATTGTCTGCACTGGCAACGACTTGGTAGGAACCCACCACCGCGTTGGCCGTGATACCACCCGTCGAGGCAAAGCCTTGGGCGTCGGTGGTCACTTGCAACTGCTGCGTGCCATTGGTGAAGACAGCGCTAGCGCCGCTGGCTGGGGCCAGGAACTTGACGGTTTGGCCTGCCACGGGGACGTTGTTTTCATCGGCAAGACGCACTTGCAGCGAAGCACCGAAGGCGGTCCCCACCTTGGCGGCTTGCTGGTTGCCACTGCTGATGGTCAAGGTCCAGTTCTTGGTGGTAGAGCCGTCATCCTTCCAGGCGGCAGACACCAAGCCAATCCACTGTGCAACCGATTGCAGTGCCGCATCGCGGCCTGCATCTTGTGCAACCGCACGCAGTTTTTGCTGCACTTGCAGCAGCGCAACGATGGCATCACCCAGTTTTTGCTGCTGAACAGCTGCCACAGCCTGGTCAAATAGTGCAGCGATCTCAGCCTTGGCGGGAGCTGTCAGACCTTGTACAGATGGAACTGCCGCACGCGCATTGGCTTCAGCTTGCTGCTGAGCAATGGTGCGCACGTTGTGCGACCAGCTGTCGATCACTGTGGCATCTGCCGTATTGCGCAGCTGGGATTCCAGCGTGAAGGCTTTGGAGTCTGCTGGCAGCTGTAGCCACAGCTCAACCGTCTGCTCTGCACCCGCAGCCATATCCAGCGGCCAGCTGAGCTGATCGCCGTTCTGCGAGGCGGTGGGCTTGGACGAGAGCAGCTTGGTGCCATTGCCCAAGACACTAGAGAGAGTCACCTGGCGAGACTTGCTGTCGCCATTGGTGATGACGGTCTTCACCTGAAGACTGGATTGGGCCAGCATCGGATCGACCAGCTTGGGTGTGCTGGAAGCGATCTGCGCCTTGAGCCACTCAGTCCATGCAGTGCCACTGAGCTTGTCGCCGAACTGGTCGAAGCCCATGGCCAGCACCTGGCCCTTGCCATAGCTGGCTCGTGCGGCGGCGGTTTCTCCAGAGATGTAACCCAGCTGGCTGGTGGCCTGGGCATTGGGTACCAAGGACCAGCTTGGCGACGCCAGTGGCAGCTGTGTCGAACCCAACTGCAGTGCTGCGCTCGCCAGAGGTTGATCGGCATAGGTACCCCACATTTCAGCGATAGCTCGCAGATTGGTATCAGCAGCGCCATCCACGATCAGCGAGGCGCCTCGCAATACGGCAGCACGCACTTCTTCTTGCAGATGGGTGTTCAGGTCAGGGAGCGATCCGCTCAGCCACAGGATGCTGAAGTCTCCAGCGCGCAACGCTTTTTGGAAGGCAGCAGCAGTCGCCACGATTTCTGGTTCGCTGTCATAGGTCGCCAACACAGCCTGTGCGCTCTGGTGCTTTGTCTCAGCACATGCCTGATCTGCACCACAGCCGATATAGGCCAGTACACGCGCACCTTGGCCTGCCGTTTGGGTAGCGGTCACGGTCTCACTGTCCTGGATCTTGATGAGAGTGGACGCGCTGTTGTTGCTGGTGATGTCATCCTTGGTGGACGAACCAATACGAGCAGCCACCGAGAATTCCTTGGCCGTATTGTCCTTAACCGTCTGCACTTCCATGGTCAGCACAGCGGTGGAATTCTTGGCCATGTCGCCCAAGGTCCATACGCCATTGGCGTAGCTGCCCACTGCCGCCGATTGGCTGAGCACCGTGAGACCTGCGGGCAGCTCCACATTGACCATGACCGCCTTGGCAGTCGCTGGGCCAAAGCTTTCTGCAGTGATGGTGACGGTGGACTTGTCGCCACGCTTGACCGTAGACGGTGTTGCACCAGCGGCAATCTTGAGATCCGCCTTGGGTTCAGGATCAGTGGTCTCGGGTATGGCGGCACGTTTGGCAAACAAGTAGCCGGTAGCCGCCGTACCAGCAGTCAATTCGATGCTGCTGAATTTGCCCGCTTCGCTCTTACCACCTGCAGAACCTGCCAGCGCCGCCCCATCCACCAAGCCATCGGTAACGCCTGCGACCAAGGTATAAACGCCGGGCTTTAGCTTGGTAAAGTTGAATGCGCCTTGCGCGTCTGTGTAGGCAGTTTGCAGCTCGGACGCACCGGTCCCTGCCCGGGTGCCTGTGAGCTTGATCTCGGCGACCGGGATTCCAGGCTCGCCTTCGTCACGCATCCCGTTGGCATTGGCATCCTTGTAGACTACGCCTGCAATGCTGGCCTCTGCAGATCCCGCTACGAAACCAATGGTGTATTGGCCCGAGGTATTGGCGTCGAAGATGTTGAGAAAGTAGCTCCAACTGAGGTCTTCATTGCGCTCCTTGGATAGCCAGACATTCTCTGCAGGCACGATATAACCGTCAGAGCGTGTCACCTGCACCGGCACCTTCGCCCCCTGACTGGAATCCGGGACACGTGCATAAGCAAAGCCCTGCGCAACAGCTGTGAATTTGAGGATGGCGCTGTTGCCCTGTACGGTCATCTGCGCGGAAGCAGTCTGGTTCTGTACTTCCGCATCCGCCCCATCCGATTCGTAGACACGGAGAACATCACCATCCTTGGCGAGGAAGTCACGCACCTTGTCACGCCCGGGAAGATCGACACGTACGTCCTGGATCAAGGTGTGGGTACGAACCTCCTTGATCAGGGAAGTAACAGCCCCGCCCAGAGAGTCGGCATGTGTAAAACCGGCAGTGAAGTCGACAAACTTGCCTGCCAGACTGGTCACCATGGACCAGCGACCCATTTTGGAGGCCCCGGACTCAATGTCTCCAAAGTCGAGCAGCAGGCTTTTGCCTGCTGGTTGGTCTCCAACGAATCCACCTAGTATCTGAAAGCTGACGGCCAAGCCTTGCCGGTTTTCGACAATCTTGGGCTGGGCCGTTTCTATCTTGGTTTTATACGATACGCCGCCGCCCTGGTTCTTGATTCTGACCCCCAGGGTAAAAGGCTCGGCCGCCTCGGTCTCCGGGGTAAATGCATCATCGGCATACACGTCGCGAGGCAGAAAATAGTCCAGCACCAATTCGGGCTGCGGGCGCACAACAATGGCTTCTGGTGTGACATCGACCGTGTCAGTCTTGCCATTCAAGGTATAGGTGACTTTGGCGCCTACGTAATAAACAGCGCCTTCTGGCTTGTTACCTCCACTACCTGCGGCAGGAATAATGAGCCAGTTGATGTTGGCTACAGCCTTGGGCTCGATCACACCACCACTGAGGTTGGTAATGCCAGTGACTTGGTCAGTGCGGTAGAAAAAGGTCGCGCCCTGCGCGTTCGGGTCGGCGGTCGCCGTGACAACATTGTTGTTCGCGTCGAGAAATTTGAGCTCGATGGAAACGTTTTCCAGCTTCTGATCGGAGAGGCCATTGGTGATGACCATCTTGGCATCAAACGCCTGGCGCTCCAGCGATAGCTTTTGCTCGATGACAATCTTGACTTCAGCACAAACTGCATCTGCCGCCTGGGCAAATGCATTACTGATGGAATACAACGCCCCAAGCACAAATAACGCGCATATGGCGAACCAACCCCTCGCCAGCTGAGCTGGCAGTATTTTTCTATGCATAGCCCGTCTCTATTTAGTATGACTATCAAACCAAATGTAAACGAGCTTTACAAGACTGCCAAGTTACTTTGTAAAGACAGGAGGATCAATCCGACAAACGGTCAACGTCAGGATTTTGTCAGCTTGAACTGTTAACGAACAAAACGTTCACCAACCTCAAACAGGGCACCAAGCTGATATGTAGGCACCTCCCAAGAAGTTACCTCTTACCCTATACCAACCATGGCAGCTTGTTTGAAGAGGTTGCTAGCCATTCGCGCCTGCAACCCTGGATGTGGCAAAACAGCTGCCCCAGCAGTCATTGAGCGCAAGAACGCGACTTTTACATGCACCCAGTACTACTTGGTCTTTTTCGCACACTGACATGCGACTTCTTGAGCGTCCGTTGATCTCATGCCATTGAGTGGCAGCTCGGCTGCGCACCTTGCCGGCTGTGCGTCAGACCTGACCCTGAGCTTTGAGCCTGCCGGGCAGATGCTGGCTTTGCAAATACCACGCGCCATTGCCCCGCCCACCATGAAGTTGCCGATCACTCCACCGTCACGCTCTTGGCCAGATTTCTCGGCTTGTCCACATCCGTGCCGCGAGCCAGGGCCGTGTGGTACGAGAGCAATTGCAGCGGCACCACATGCAGGATGGGGCTGAGTGCGCCATAGTGCTCGGGCATGCGGATCACATGGATGCCCGGAGCGTTTTCGATGTCGGTATTGGCATCGGCCAGCACATAAAGCACCCCGCCCCGCGCGCGCACTTCCTGCATGTTGCTCTTGAGCTTTTCAAGCAACTCGTCATTGGGCGCAACGGTGACCACCGGCATTTCGCTGTCCACCAGAGCCAAGGGGCCGTGCTTGAGCTCACCGGCCGGGTAGGCTTCGGCGTGGATGTAGCTGATTTCCTTGAGCTTGAGCGCACCTTCCAGTGCAATCGGGTAGTGAATGCCACGACCCAGGAAGAGCGCGTTGTTCTTGCGCGCAAAGTCCTCGGCCCAGCTCACCACCTGCGGCTCGAGCGCCAGCACGGCCTGCAGCGCCACCGGCAGATGGCGCATCTGCTCCAGGTAATGGTCGGACTCACTCTCGGTAATCCTGCCCTTGGCCTGGCCCAGCGCCAGGGTCAGCAGGAACAGGCCTGCCAATTGCGTGGTGAAGGCCTTGGTGGAGGCAACGCCGATCTCCACGCCAGCACGGGTGATGTAGGCCAGCTTGCATTCGCGCACCATGGCGCTGGTAGCAACGTTGCAGATGGTCAAGGTGTGGGTCATGCCCAGGCCTTGTGCATGGCGCAGCGCAGCCAGCGTATCAGCAGTTTCGCCCGACTGGCTGATGGTGACGACCAGCGACCGGGGATTGGGCACGCTCTTGCGATAACGGTATTCGCTGGCCACTTCCACGTTGCAAGGAATGCCCGCCAGACCTTCGATCCAGTACTTGGCTGCGCAGCCACTGTAATAGCTGGTGCCGCAGGCCAGGATGAGGACGTTGTCGATTTCCTTGAACACGCGCCACGCGGCCGAGCCATCCGCACCATCAAACAACTCGGGCACCACGCTCACCACCCCTTCCAGGGTTTCAGCAATGGCGCGCGGCTGCTCGAAGATTTCTTTCTGCATGTAGTGGCGGTAGGGGCCAAGTTCTACCGCGCCGCTATGGGCATGCACGGTCTTGACGGGGCGCTCGCTCGCCTCCATGGTTTTGCCCGCCTGGTTCGCGATCCAGTAGCGGCCAATTTGCAGATCGACCATGTCGCCTTCCGCGAGGTAGACGATCTGGTCGGTGACGCCCGCCAGCGCCATGGCATCGCTGGCGAGGAAGTTCTCGTTCTGCCCCACCCCCAGAATCAGGGGCGAACCCGCCCGCGCGCCCACCACACGGTGCGGCTCATCCTTGTGCATCACCGCAATGGCATAGGCACCGCGCAATTCCTTGATGGCAACCTGCACAGCCTCGAACAGATCGCCGTTGTAGTGGCTGTCCACCAGATGCGAGATGACTTCGGTATCGGTCTGGCTCAGGAACTCATAGCCCTTGGCCTGCAAGGCGGCGCGCAGGGCTTCATGGTTTTCGATGATGCCGTTGTGCACCAGCGCCACGCGACCCACAGCGTTGGTGTCGCCCACGCCCGGGCCGGCGCTGAAGTGCGGATGCGCGTTGTGCACGGCTGGCGCACCATGGGTGGCCCAGCGGGTATGGGCGATGCCGGTGGCGCCCTGCAGGTGCTCCTTGGTCACCTGCTCCATCAACTCTGCCACACGGTCCGTGCTGCGGGCACGGTTCAGGCCGCTTCCCTGGTTGCCCTCCAGACTGGCATCGTGCACGGCCACGCCGCATGAGTCATAGCCACGGTACTCCAGCCGCTGCAGGCCTTGCACCAGCACCGGGACGATATTGCGCGTAGAAACTGCTCCAACAATGCCACACATGGGTTTCACTCCTTGATCGATGGTTGCAGTGTAGATACGCTTAAAGAAAATTATTAATCTATTTTTTCTTATATATGAAATTAAATTTCCCCATTTCAATGATTTGAAATATTATTTCTAAATGGACAAAATTTTGACTGAATTGGAACTCGACATCATCGATCTGCAATTGCTGGACGCCTTGCAGCAGGATGCCGCCATCAGCAACCAGGCGTTGGCAGAAAGAGTGCATGTCTCGCCGCCCACCTGCCTGCGCCGCACCAAACGTTTGCGCGAGCTGGGTTTGATCGAGGCGCAGGTCGCCCTGCTCTCCAGCGATGCGCTGGCACGGCTGCAGGGCTTTGGCCTGACCGCGCTGGTGGAAGTCAGCCTGGAGCGGCAAGGTGCCGAGGCGCTGGATGCATTTGAAGCCCTGGTGGTGGCAAGCGACCATGTACAGCAATGCTGGCGCGTGAGCCCGGGGCCGGATTTTGTGCTGGTGGTGTATGCGCACGACATGCCCGCCTATCTGGCGCTGGCACAGAGGCTTTTTACATCGCAAGCCAATGTGCGCAATGTCAAAGCCTATTTCGCGACCAAACGCAGTAAATTTGTAACACGCATTCCCATTCAGAAGGGGCCGCATCTCACCCATGTACAGTGACCAGGGTTGCACATGTTTTCGATCTGTTGAATGAATTTAGAGCCTTTCATGCGCCTGGCAAATCACCGGTTCACACAGGCCTGCGCGGCTCCTGCACCACAGGCAATGCAAACAAAGGTCAGGACACGACCGCAACTTCGGCGGCAGAACTGGACTGGCCTCTCACCAGGCCAGACCCTCTATATGCTCTTGAATGGATAGCTGCTCAGGTCTGCGTGGATTGCGCTGCCGATTATTTTTATGAATGCAGTTCGTTTGAACTCTGTCTGTTCAGCGCAGCAACCCGTGGATGCCTCCAGCACCAATAGCCTGGGCCTCCCATGGAGCCCACAAGCTGCGAGGCACCTGCCTGTATTCGTATCGGTGCATGACCACTACGGCGTTGGAATCCACCGCCTGTCAGATATCACCGGTAACCATCCGCAACACACTTGCCGCCTTGCAAGCGAAGCTTCATACTTACCATACGGGTATCAATTCGTAACTGGTTTTTGAAATTTGGGTCAGATAACCATCACGAGTTCACTCGTTGAGAAAGAGAGGTCCGCATGGAACACATCAACAACGACAACACCTTGCAGCGAGGTCAGTGGGGCCGCATGGTTCTCATGCTTGCCTGCGCGCTGGCTGCAGCAGGCGCCCTGTGGCAACTGGATGCGGGCTGGCCCGCATGGCTGGCCGTGGTGGCACCCGCGCTGCTGTGGCCGGCATTGGCCCAATGGATGTCGCAGCGCAGCGGACAATCGGACAGCAACGATGTGATTCTGGCCTTTGTAGACGGCATCATTATCGGCATCTGGATGGCGTTGACCCATTTCAACCTGCTGGCCAGCCTTGTGATGCTGATGGTGCTGGTGCATAGCACCTTCGTGCTGCAAAGCGCTCGCCACGCAGTGCTCGTGGTGGCCGGAGCCATCGCGGGCCTGGCGGTCTGCGGCCTGCTCACTTCTTTTGCCATGCGGTACAACCCGGGCATGGCCGCCGTTCTGGGCAGCCTGCTGGGGCTGGCGATTTACCTGACCACGCAGGGCATCATCACCAGCCGGCTGCAGGAATCGCTGGTGCACAAGGAGCAGATGCTGACCGTGATGCGCCGGGTGGATGCGATGACCGGCTTTTTTGGCCGCGCCTACTGGAACGATCTGGCCGCACGCCTTTTCAACTATGCAAGGCAAAAAGACATTCCCGCCTTCATGCTGGTGGTGGATGTGGATAACTTCCGAGACATCAACAGCCGCAAGGGCGAGACTGCCGGGGACGAAGTCATCATTGCCGTGGCCAACACCTTGCGCACCTGCGTGCGCCCCGGTGACGCCACCTGCCGCTTTGGTGGCGATTCGTTTGGCGTACTGCTGTCGGGTGTGAACCTGGATGTGACCAACAAGATTGCCGACCGCATCCACAACCAGGTGCAGACGCGCCGCCTGCGGGACTGGCCCGATGTGCAGATCAACGTCAGCATCGGCATCGCCAGTCTGGCCAAGTACCACCAGTCGGTAGAAGAATGGATCAAGCAGGCCGAAAGCGCGCTGGAGCAAGCCAAGGGAGCCCCTCGCATGCCTGCCGCCATGCCGGAGCTGGAGCCAATCTCCGCCGAACACCTGGCCGAGCTGGCGGGCAACCCCACCCCTTCGGCACCCGCCCGCGCCTGAGACCCAGGCGCCCACGCCAAAAAGCCCGCCAGTTCAACACGGCGGGCTTTTTGCTTTGGCCTGCGCACTTACCCGTTTATGGTCCGCCCCCAGCTGGGCTGGAATGCACCTCCACGGCTCAATTGCTAGCTTAATTACCTGTTTTCTTGGCAGGCCGCGCCCAGTTGGCAATGCTTACCTGCTTGCCCCGCGCCACGCTCAAGGCGCCGGGCGGCGTATTCTTGGTGATGGTAGATCCGCCGCCCACCGTGCCCCCTGCGCCTATGGTGACCGGCGCCACCAGTACGCAATTGCTGCCGATATGTACATCGGCCTCGATCACCGTGCGGTGCTTGTTGGCGCCATCGTAGTTGGCAGTGATGCTGCCAGCGCCGTAATTGACGCGCTCGCCCACCGTGGCATCGCCCAGATAGGCCAAGTGATTGGCCTTGGCGCCATCGGCCAGCGTGGAGTTTTTTACCTCGACAAAATTGCCGATATGCACCTCGCGCCCCAGTTGCGCGCCCGGGCGCAGACGCGCGAATGGCCCGATCAGCGCACCTTCGCCAACGCTGGCTCCCAGCTTCTCACCATCGATGTGGGTAAAGGGGTGAATCACGGCGCCCGCAGCAATGCTGGCGTTGCTGATGTGGCAGTACGCACCGATCTGCGCGCCGTCTCCAATGGATACCTTGCCGGTAAAGATGCAGCCTGCATCGATGTCCACATCCTGTCCGCAGGCCAATTGCGCGGGCACGCCCCGTGCGTCGTCACGCACATCAAAGCGCGCCGGATCGGCCAGCCGCACGCCCTGCTCCATCAGCGCCCGGGCTGCACGCAACTGGTGGGCACGCTCCAGCTCGGCCAGTTGCAAGGGGCTGTTGACCCCTGCCACCTGCAGCACATCGCCAATGCGGTGGCCAACCACCGGCACACCATCTGCCACGGCCATGGCGACGATATCGGTCAGGTAGTACTCGCCCTGTGCATTGTTGTTGTTCAGCCTGGCTAGCCAGGGTTTCAGGTGTTTGACCGGCACGGCCATGATGCCGCTGTAGATCTCGGTAATGGCCCGTTCGGCCTCGGTCGCGTCCTTTTGTTCGACGATGCGCTGCACGGTGCCTGCATCGTTGCGCACAATACGGCCATAACCGGTCGGGTCGGGCATGGCAACCGTGAGCAGGGCCATCTTGTCGTTGCCAGCGGCGCGCAGCAGGTCTTGCAGGGTATCGGCCTGCGTCAGCGGCACGTCGCCCGACAGAACCACCGCCATGCCATCGCCCGCCAAAGCCGGTACGGCCTGCTGCACGGCGTGGCCCGTTCCCAACTGCGGCTCCTGCCGCACAAATTTCAGATCAAAACCAGCTCCGGCGCCCGCCCCTTTTGCAGTGGCGGCTTCTACTTCTGCAGCACCGTGCCCCGTAATCACCACGGCAGAGCGCGCCTGCAACTGGCCTGACGTGTGCAGCACATGCTGCAGCAAGGCGCGCCCCGCCAGCTTCTGCAAAACCTTGGGATGGCGGCTTTTCATGCGCGTGCCTTTGCCCGCGGCCATGATGATGATGTCGAGTGGAGCAGTCATGGGAATGAATGGGAGGCAGCGCTATTGCGCTGCCAAATGGGAACAGAAGGACAAACTGCGCAATTATCGCGCGCCAGTATCCCAGGCCGTGCTGGCGGGTACCCGATGCGACACCCTGAAACAAAACAGCCTGCACAAGGCAGGCTGCTAGGGTGTTGGGGATTACGCCGTCGCGGCGTACATCATGCGAGTCAACTCAGATGTTGTAGAGCATGCTGCCGTCGGTCTTGCCCCACTGGAAGCGGGAGAACCACTTGGCGGGCTGCTCATCCAGATTGGGCTGACCGCCTTGGTTCTTGGGGAAGTGGTAGACCAGCGGCTCGCCGCCCTTGCCTTCCAGCACCACCGACTGACCTGCCTTGAGCTGCAGGGTCTGACCCGCCTGCAGCACGACGTCGCCAGCCTTCTGGCCTGCTTCGTTGCTCAAACCCAGGCCCAGCGTGACCCAGGCAGCGCCTTGCGAGATACGCAGTACCGCATCGCGCTGGGGCACAAAGCTAGTGGCCTGACCAATGGACAGGCTGCGCATCTCTGCCGCTGCCGAAGCAGCACGGCCGGAGGAACGCAGAGCGCCAGCACCCGCAATAGTGCCAGCGGACAGAACATGAGATGCAGACATTGCCATGGTATGGACTCCTTGCTGTAGAGCGCCGAATGAAACATCGGGTTAACCCTAGACACGTATCTTCCTACGTAGCTTGCGGCCCGTCCAATGAATTAAAGAATGCGGATCCATGCGGGTTATGCATTAATGGTTTACCCTAGTATTTGGTAATTTCTGACACCAATGCAGAAGGGTAAAGCACTGTCAGCTATCAAAAAATGAGTGCTAACGGCCTTCTACCCACCGACCCGTTCGAACTCCTGTGTGCTTCCTGCCACAGCAGTCGGTACATCCATGGGCGGCGAACCAGAAACGGGTGCCGCGCCCGCATAAAGCCTGAAAATGGCAGATCGCCTCTGCACCAGGCTTTTTGCCAGCTGGTGCAATCCCCTGTGCCGACACTGCCCCCACCATGCCCGACGACGCCCAGCCGACATCGCCGCTCCGCACCCGCCCGATTGCTGTCGGTCACCTGCGCGCCTTTCTGGCCGTGGCTCGTTATCTGAACTTCCGCGCGGCAGCAGAAGAGCTGGCACTGACCCAATCGGCCGTCAGCCGGCAGATTCAGGCGCTGGAAGACGAGGTGGGTGTTGCACTCTTCCTGCGCCACACCCGCGCGGTAGAGCTCACCAGTGCCGGTGCCCAGCTGCAGCGCGCCGTCACCCCGGCGCTGGAGCGCATCGATGCCTCCGTGCGCCTGATCCGCCAGACCAGCGGCCGCAAAAGCGTGGCCATCACCACCTGGGCCAGCTTTGCGTCGATGTGGCTCATTCCGCGCATGGAAGCATTTCAGCGCGACAACCCCGAGATCGACATCCGCATCGACGCCACCGACAACGTGCTGGACCTGGAAACCTCCGATGTCGATCTGGCCCTGCGCTACAGCCTGCCCCAGCACGCAGCGCGCGGCGCGCAGCGCCTGTTTGGCGAGCAGCTGGCCGTTGTCGCGAGCCCCTGGCTGCTCAAAAGCACAGCGCCCATCACCCAGCCGGCCGATGTGGCCCGCCACACCCTCATCGAAGCGGGCGACGCCCACCGCCTGCAGCACCTGGACTGGCTGACCTGGGAGCGCTGGCTGGATCTGCACGGCTGCGCCAACCTGCAGCCCAAGCGCTGGCTGTTCCTCAATTACGCCCACCAGATTGCTCAGGCAGCCCTCACCGGCCAAGGCCTCGCGCTGGCACGCATGCCGCTCGTGGCCGATTCGCTGGCCAGTGGCGACCTGGTCGAGGTGCTGCCCGAATTCCGCATGGATTCGCCCCTCGCCTACTGGCTGCTGATCGGCCCGCGCAGCCAGCAGCGCCCCGAGGTCACCGCCTTCTGCGCCTGGCTGCAATTGCAGGCCGCGGCAACGCGGGCGGCGATCGGGGATCGGCCAGAGATCGGATGAAAGACAAGAAAGACCCAGGCATCAACCACCACTTTCGGCGTGAAAGCAAAATCATGCTGTGGTGGCTGGCAGGCATTCCTGTGGTTTTGCTGATTGCAGGCTTGCTCGTGACGCCGGTAGTTCTTTGGTTTCTGAACCGCGCATCCTCTTGATACGCCCTGCGTATCACGCCGACCTAAATCGCACATAGACAGGCCCAGGAGCCCTCCCTACAGTCGGTTGTGACTGCGCCGCACAGGCGCGCAGCCTATAACGACAGCAGGAGACCGCCTTGAACACCTTCTTAACCCGCCGCGGCGCGCTTGCGCTCTGCGCCTTCAGCCTGACAGCCGCATTGAGCCCCGTGCTGCACGCGCAGGATTTCCCCAGCAAGCCCATCAAATTCATCGTGCCCTTCGGGCCGGGCAGCGGCACCGATACCTCGGCGCGCTACTACAGCAAGAAGCTGCAGGAAGTCACCGGCCAGCCCGTGGTGGTGGAAAACCGGCCCGGCGGCAACGGGTTCATTGCCGTCAAGCAGGCGCTGTCGGCCCCTGCTGATGGCTACACGGTGTTCATCGGCAGCAATTCCACCCTGGCAGTCAACACCGCGCTGTTCAAGGCCCTGCCCTACGATCCGCAAAAGGATTTTGCGCCGCTCACCATGCTGATGCGCGCCCCCGCCGTGGTGGTGGCACCCGGCGATGGCGAGGTAAAGACGCTGCGCGAGCTGGTGGCCAAGGCGCAAGCTGCGCCGGGCAAGGTCAATTTTGGCGCTGGCTCGGCGGGCTACCAGCTGATGGGCGAATTGCTCAACGATGTGGCCAAGGTGCAGACCGTGCATGTGCCTTTCAAGGGCGCGGGCGAAGTGGCCACCGCCGTCGCAGGCCATACCGTGGACTATGCGTTTGCCGAAGCCACCTCGGTGCAGGAGCTGATCAAGGCCGGGCGCCTCAAGGGCCTGGCCGTGGCATCGGATGCGCGCGTGCCCGCCTTGCCGCAGGTACCGACCGCCAAGGAGGCGGGCCTGCCCGGCATCGAGGCCTATACCTGGGTGGGTGCGATGGTGAGCAGCAAGACGCCGCCCGATATTGCCGCCAAGCTGGCCGGCTGGTTCACCCAGATTGCCAGCCTGCCGGAAACCCAGCAGTTCTACGCCCACTTGGGCGCCACTGCCATGAGCGGCGGCCCCGAGCAGATGCGCAGGTTTCAGGCTGATGAGATTGCGCTGTGGAAGCGCATTGCCGCGCAGGCCAAGATCGAACTGCAGTGATCTGAGCACTATATTTTCGATAGCATTCAGCGGTCACCACTAGAGCGCCGTCGCTTGTTCTCGCCCCGAATCAAGGGGCCACAGGGTAGCGGCTGGAAATGGCCACGCGGTTCCACATGTTGATGACGACGGCCAGCCATTCGATGGAGGCGATCTCGGCGGGGCTCAGTTGCGTGGCAGCTGCAGCGTACACCTCGTCGGGCAACTGCCCGTCTGCAATCTGGGTGATGGCCTCGGTCAGCGCCAGGCCGGCTTGTTCCTTGGTGCTGAAGTAGCCCGTCTCGCGCCAACCGGGCAGCACGGCCAGGCGATCAGCGCTTTCGCCTGAGGCCAGTGCGTCGCGCGAATGCATGCGCAGGCAGAATGCGCAGCCGTTGATCTGCGAGGCGCGCATCTTGATCAGATGGGTGAAGCCCTCGCTCCAGCCCGCTTCGATGGCGGCCTCGGTGGCAAGCTCGTCGGTGGCTGCAACGGCTTTGTAAATGGCGGGAAGGGCTTTGCCCAGATTGACGCGGTCTTGCATGGATGTCCTTTCAAACCAGGCTCTTAGAAGGTGTGGACGATAGCAGCGCGGCAGAATCCGCGTCCACGGCGCGCCTTCATGCGCGCCGCTTCACGAACGCAAATAGAACTATCTTTTTTATAGCAAAAAGCGCTTTCCCACTGGTCGCCAGCGCCTGAAAACGGCATAACCGCGCGGACTGTACCCACGCGGCCCTCAAAGGCGCGGCCCGGGCACCCGGCTGCCAATGGGCCGGGGCTGGTAGTCGGGCTCGATATGGCAGCCCGTGTTGCTGCTGGCCTTGCCCTCCTGCGTTACAGCGGGGCGAGATGCTTCCTGGGTGCAGCGCTCGGCCACGCTGCGCGGCGTGGGCTTGTCGCTCTGGTCGATCCAGGCCAGCAAGCCCGTCATGGCCGCGCGGTATTCCGGGTCGCTCAGGTAGCTGTGGCCCCCCTCGCTGGTGTAGACCTGCACCAGCGTGCCGGCCGTGCCTGCTGCTTCGCGGATCTGATGGTAGCTGTTGGCCAGCTCCACAAAGGCCGTCTGGTCGCGGATGCCACGCAGGGTGACGGTGGGCAGCTGCGTGCGGCCCGTGGGGCGGCTGTCCGCCAGCAACTGGCCCACGGCCTGCGGGTCGGCGGCGTAGCGCAGCACGCCTGCGTTGAGCTGCTGCTGCGCCTGTGCATCCACACCCTGGTAATAGGTACGGGTGTTGTCAAAGGGGTTGCGGTTGCCCAGGCGGTGCTGCGTCAGATCGCGGAAGAGAAAGGTCGCCCAGTTCAGGTGGCCGTTCAGGCTTTTCTCGGTGACGGGCACCGCCGCCAGAATGCCCTGCAGGCGCCGGGCCTGCTCAGGCGTGCGCTCGGCTGCAGGTTTGTCAACGCCCGTGCAGTCGTGCACGCGGCGCTCCAGCTCGGCGCGCGTCATGGTGCTGCCAGCGGGCAACCCCTGCCACAGCGGGTACTGCGGCTCGCTGGGCAGCGGGTGGTTTTGGCAGTAGTACTGGTAGACCGCGCGCAGATCCAGCCGCATGGTGTAGGCATCGATGCCGCCACCCAGCACGCCGCTGGTGAGCAACACACCGTCGAAGGCGGGACCGCCGGATTGGCCCACCGGCTGGCTGCCGTACCGCTCTGCCGCAACCGATGCCACACCGCCGCCATAGCTTTGGCCGTGCAGCACCGTGCGGCGCGGCTGGCCGAACCGTTGCACAAACCACTGGCGCAGATCCTCCATGTCGTCTGCCGCCATCGTCACGCCGTACCCCCCGCGCCGGTAGCTGGTGCCCGCCCAGGCGTAGCCGGTGGCCGGCATCACTGCCCAGCGGGTGGCGTCCTCCTCCACCCGCTTGATGCTGGCCTTGCCCAGGCTGGGGCCACCGTGGGCGTGCATCACCGCGACGCCCTGCGCGGCCTGCCAGCCCGCTGGAATGATGGCCATCACCTGCGCGCCGGAAGGCATTGCAGCGGTAAAGCAATGCGCGTCGGCAGGCACCGAAGGCGGGCAGGCCGCAGCCGCAGGCTGGGCACCGGCGCGCGCCCAGACCGCGGCGGGCATGCCCAGCGCCAAGGCAAGCACCCACAAGGCTTGGGGTTTGTTTTTTTGCATGAATCAGGCCTTCCTGGCTTTGCTGGTGCGCACCAGCAGCTATGAAAATAGGAGTTCAGATAGAAAAAGAGCCGCCCCCATTGGAGGAGCGGCTCTTTTATAGAACAACCAGCCCTGCAAGGCCAGCCCGGCAGGCCCAGCTTTACGCCAGCGTTACCCGCGCAAACTTGCGTTTACCCACTTGCACCACAAAAGTGCCGGCATCCAGCTTGAGCGCCTTGTCACTGACGACAGAGCCATCGATGCGCACGCCACCACCGTCGATCAGGCGATTGGCTTCGCTGCTCGAAGGCGCAAGGCCCGCCTGCTTGAGCAAGGCACCAATGCCGAGCGGCGCACCGCTCAGGGTGACTTCCGGAATCTCGTCGGGAATGCCGCCCTTGCTGCGGTTGATGAAATCCTGCTCGGCCGCTTCGGCTGCCGCGCCGCTGTGGAAACGCGCAGTGATTTCCTTGGCCAGCATGACTTTGGCGTCCTTGGGGTTGCGGCCGCCTTCGATCTCCAGCTTGAGCGCGGCGATTTCCGGCAGGCTCATGAAGGACAGCAGGGTGAACCAGTCCCACATCAGGTCGTCCGAGATCGACAGTACCTTGGCGAACATGGTGTTGGCGTCTTCGGTGATGCCGATGTAGTTGTTCTTGGACTTGGACATCTTGTGCACGCCATCCAGCCCCACGAGCAGCGGCATGGTCAGCACGCACTGCGGCTCCTGCTGGTATTCCATCTGCAGGTGGCGGCCCATCAGCAGGTTGAATTTCTGGTCGGTGCCGCCCAGCTCCAGGTCGCTCTTGAGCGCGACCGAGTCGTAGCCCTGCAGCAGCGGATACAGGAATTCGTGCAGGCTGATGGAGCTGCCTTCTGTAAAGCGTTGGTGAAAGTCGTTACGCTCCATCATGCGGGCCACGGTGTACTTGGCCGACAGCTCGATCATGCCGCGCGCGCCCAGCTTGTCGCTCCATTCACTGTTGTAGCGCAGTTCGGTCTTGCTCGGATCCAGCACCTTGTAGGCCTGCTCGCGGTAGGTTTCGGCATTCACCTTGATCTGCTCGGCCGTCAGCGGCGGGCGCGTGCTGTTGCGGCCCGAGGGGTCGCCGATCAGGGTGGTGAAATCGCCGATCAGGAAGATCACCGTGTGGCCCAGGTTCTGCAGCTGGCGCATCTTGTTGAGCACCACGGTGTGGCCGATGTGGATGTCGGGCGCCGTCGGATCGAGGCCGAGCTTGATGCGCAGGGGCACGCCCGTGGCTTCCGATTTGGCCAGCTTCTTGATCCAGTCTTCCTGAGGCAGCAGCTCGTCCACCCCACGCAGGCTGACCTGCAAAGCCTCCTGTACGCGGTCGGTCACGGGATAAGTTGTAACAGTCGATTGATTCATATGGGGTTTCTCAGGTTGCCCAAAAAGCAAGGGGCGTTATACTCAGCCCCTTGTTTTGCAGCGTTTTATTCTAGTCGCGTCTGTCAGACGTCGCCTGTAGTGGCAGAAAGCCACAGTTGTTAACACTGCATCCATCCATTTTTTGTGCCCTTTTGTCACGGACCGTGCAGAGCAGCGCGGTCGATTTTGTGTCCCGCTGTCGCAAAGCGCATGTGGCCTGGCAAAACTGCATACCGTTTATCGGGATTGAACATTGAACAACGGATTCATCACGGCAGGCCACGCCATCGCGCGCCAGCTCGTCAATACCGCCCAACAACACCCCAAGCGCATTGCGGCCGCCCTGGCTGTTCTGCTGATGACCGCCGGCGGCGGTGCCTTCGCCGTGGCCCAGCTGGGCCCCAACCCGGCGGACATGCCGGTGCACACGGTGGAATACAGCGTTCCTTCGCTGGCTTCGGAGTTCTCCATTGCAGACCTGGTCGATGGGCCAGGTTTTTCTTTGTACCGCACCGATGAGGTACGCGGCAACGATACCCCCGAGTCGCTCCTGCGCCGCCTGGGCGTTGCCGATCCGGCCGCTGCCGCCTTCATCCGCAGCAATGCCAAGGCGCGCGCCGCCATCATTGGCAAGGCAGGCCGCCAGATCACCGCAGAAACCACCAACACCCACGAGCTGACGGCCCTGACCGTGCGCTGGGCAGGTGAGAGCAGCGAGGTCTTCCAGCGCTTCACCATCCGCAAGAACGGTCGGCAGTTCGACACCATCACCGAATTCGTGCCACTCTCCCGAGGCACACGTTTGGCCGGTGGCGTCATCCGCAGCTCGCTGTATGCATCCACCGATGCAGCCAACATCCCGGACAACGTGGCCAACCAGATGGCCGATGTATTTGGCGACAAGATCGATTTCCGCCGCGCGCTGCGCCCGGGCGACCGCTTCTCGCTGGTCTACGAAACCCTGGAAGCCGACGGTGAAATCCTGCGCTCGGGGCGCCTGTTGAGCGCCGAGTTCCGCAACAACGGCAAGACGCACGAAGCGCTGTGGTTCCAGCCCTCGCCCAAGGTCAAGGGCGATTACTACAATTTCGCAGGTGACAGCAACCAGCGCACCTACATCGGCTCGCCGGTCAAGTTCACCCGCGTCTCCAGCGCATTTGCCATGCGCCTGCACCCCATCCACAAGACCTGGAGCGCCCACAAGGGCACGGACCTGGCCGCCCCGCAGGGCACGCCCGTGCGCACCGTGGGCGATGGCGTGGTCACCTTTGCCGGCGTGCAGAACGGCTATGGCAATGTGATCTATATCGACCACGGCAACAAGCACGAAACCGTGTACGCCCACCTCAGCCGCATCGAGGTCAAGCAAGGCGAGAAAGTGACCCAGGGCGAGGAAATCGGTGCTGTGGGCCAAACCGGCTGGGCAACCGGCCCGCATCTGCATTTCGAGTTCCGCGTGGCAGGTGATCAGGTCGATCCGCTCGCCATGGTGGCCAACAGCGAAACCAACCAGCCGATCAACAAGCAGTCGCGCCCTGCATTCGATGCACTCTCCAAGAGCATGCGTCTCGCGCTCAATACGCAGATGGAGTCGCTGGCCAGCGAATAATCCGCCGCGTGTAACGCGACTCTCCAAACGCCCAAAGGCCTCAGCGATGCGCTATCGTTGGGGCCTTTGGTTTTGCTAGGGAATACTGCAGTCATGACTGAACGTTTTATCGGCCTGATGTCCGGCACCTCGCTCGATGGTGCAGACGGCGTGCTGGCCCAGTTCGAGCAGGGACAGCTGCAGGTGCTGCAGTTCGCCAGCGCTCCGTTTTCCGCAGCACTGCGCGCCAAATTGCTGGCGCTCAACAGCGCCGGCGACAACGAACTGCACCGCGCCGCTCTGGCCGCCAACGCCCTGGCACGCTGCTATGCCGATGTGGTACACGCCCTGCTGCAGGGCGGCGGCTTGCAGGCCTCGGACATAACCGCCATTGGCGCCCATGGGCAGACGGTGCGCCACCAGCCAGGCCTGTGGGATGGCACCGGCTACACCCTGCAGATCAACAGCCCGGCGCTGCTGGCCGAATTGACCGGCATCTCTGTGATAGCCGATTTCCGCAGCCGCGACGTGGCTGCGGGCGGCCAGGGAGCGCCGCTGGTGCCCGCCTTCCACCAGGGCGTGTTTGGCGCACCGGGTGCGCTGCGCTGGGTGCTCAATGTCGGAGGCATCTCGAATGTGAGCCGCCTCGATCTGCGCACGGAAAACGATGTGGAAAGCGATGTCCGTGGCTGGGATTGCGGCCCAGGTAATGCGCTGATGGACTACTGGTGCCACCAGCACACCGGCAAGCCCTACGACGACGGCGGACGCTGGGCCGCGTCAGGGCAGGTGATTCCCGCCCTGCTGGCAGCCCTGATGGCCGAGCCCTTTCTGGCCCAGCAGCCGCCCAAGAGTACCGGACGCGACCTGTTCAACCCCGCGTGGCTGGCGCCGCTGCTGGCTACGCATGCAGCGGGGGCGGCCCCCGCCAATGTGCAAGCCACCCTTGCCGAGTTCACCGCCCAGGCCATTGCGCAGGACATGCAGCGCCATGGCGCTGCCCCCGACCAGCAACTGGCGGTGTGTGGTGGCGGTGCGCTCAACCAGTATCTGATGCAACGCCTTGCCGCCCTGCTGCCCGGCATGCAGGTGGACAGCACGGCTGCCCATGGCCTGCCGCCACTGCAGGTGGAAGCCGCTGCCTTTGCATGGCTGGCACACCAGTGCTGGCATCGCCTGCCGGGCAACCTGCCTGCGGTAACCGGTGCACGCGGGCTGCGTGTGCTGGGGGCCATCTACCCCGCCTGAGCGCGCCAGCTACCGTTTTCATAGCGATCAGCGCTCACCCATCTGGCGCTGATTGCCAATTTCGCTATAAATCACCGGGTTCGCACCATGTGCCAAAGCGATCAGGCATCACCACCATCGGGGGCAGGCTTGACCGGTTCATCCTTGTCCAGCTGGCTGAACACCAGGGTAGCGGCCAAGGTCATCAGCGCCACCGTCATGAAGGTGGCATGGATGGCCCGCAATGACTTGGCCGGGTCGGTCTGCCACATCTCTGCGTAGCCCGACAGCAAGGCCCCTGCCAGCGCCACGCCGATGCCCATGGCCAGCATCTGCACCATCGACAGGAGGCTGTTGCCGCTGCTGGCAAATTCGCCATCCAGGTCTTTCAGCGTGACCGAATTCATCGCCGAGAACTGCATGGAGTTGAAGCCGCCAAAGACAAATAGCTGCAGCAGCAACAACCAGGTGGGCTGGCCAGGAACCGTCCAGCCAAACGTCGCCAGCATCAAGGCCACCATGATGGAGTTGACCTGCAGCACACGGCGGTAGCCAAAACGCTGCACGGTCTGCACCGCAAAGCGCTTGACCAGCATGCTGCCCAGCACGGTGGCCAGCATCATCAGGCCCGCATTCATCGGTGCGAGGCCCAGGCCCACCTGCAGCAGCAATGGAATCAGAAACGGCGCGGCGCCCGTACCGAAGCGGGCAAACAGATTGCCCAGAAGCCCCACACGCAGCGAGCGCACCCGGAATAGCACTGGTGCAAACAGCGGCTCAGGCACGCGCAGCGCGTGCATCCAGTAGCTGGCAAGGCTTGCGAGGCCGAACACCATCAGCACCACCACCAGCGCCATGCCCAGCCCCATGCCGGACATGCCGTCCAGCGCCACCGAAATCGCCACCATGCCAAATGACAGCAACGCGTAACCCACGCCATCGAACTGGCGCTGCAAAACGGGGGCGCTCTCGGGCATCCAGCGCTTTGTTGCCCAGACGCCGAACAGGCCGACCGGCACATTGATCCAGAAGATCCAGTTCCAGGTTGCCACCTCCACCAGCCAGCCGCCCAGCGTCGGGCCCAGCAGCGGTCCCACCTGGCCCGGAATGGCGATGAAACTCATGGCGCGGATGAAATCCCCCTTGGGATGGCTGCGCAGCACCGCCAGCCGCCCCACCGGCAGCATCATGGCGCCCCCGACACCCTGCACCACGCGGGCGGCAATCAGAAAGTTCAGGCTCGGCGAGAGCGCGCACAGCACCGACCCCAATACAAACAGACCAATGGCCCACATGAACACCCGCTTGGTGCCAAACCGGTCGGCTACCCAGCCGGAGGCTGGGATCAGCATGGCCGTGGTGAGCGAATAGGCCACGATGACCGACTGCATCTTCAGGGGGCTTTGCCCGAGCGAGCGCGCCATCGCGGGCAGCGCCGTATTCAGGATGGTGGCATCCAGCGATTGCAGAAAGAAGGCAATCGCCACCAGCCAGAGCAGGCGTTCCTTGTGCGGCGCCAGGGGTTCACGGGTGATTTCAGCGGGCATAGGCAAAACAAAAGCCGCTGGCAGGCAGCGGCTTGGGGGATGGTGGTGGGAAGGCTGTTGGTGCTGTGGCGCCTTCCTGCATGGGCAGCGTCTGGCTTATACCGAGAAGCTCGAGCCGCAGCCGCAGGTGGAAGATGCGTTCGGATTCTTGATCACGAACTGCGCACCCTGCAGGTCTTCCTTGTAGTCGATCTCGGCACCCAGCAGGTACTGGTAGCTCATCGCGTCGATCAGCAGCGACACGCCATTTTTGGTCATGGTGGTGTCGTCGTCGTTGGCGATTTCATCAAAGGTAAAACCGTACTGGAAACCCGAGCAGCCGCCGCCTTGCACAAACACGCGCAGCTTCAGATCAGGGTTGCCCTCTTCGGCAATCAGGTCGGCCACCTTGGCCGCTGCACCGTCGGTAAAGACAATGGGGGCGGGCATTTCTGCCACGGAGGTTTCAGCAACTTCGCTCATGGGAGATGACTCCAGTCAATATTTGGTAATTGAAAAGAATGGTACCGCAATCAGTCATCTGGCGCTGCAGCGCCAGGGGGTGACGCCAATTGCAGTGTGGGAATTGGGCCACGCAGGCCGCCGCCCGGGCCGGGCCGCTGAAATGCAGACCACAGCGCGCAATGGGGCGGCCATAAAAAAACCGTCCCGAAGGACGGTTTTTCGAGGCAAGTAGCCAGCAATTAACGCTTGGAGAACTGCTTTGCGCGGCGTGCAGAACGCAGACCGACCTTCTTACGCTCGACTTCACGTGCATCACGGGTCACATAGCCGGCTTGGCTCAGCTGTGGCTTCAGTGCTGCATCGTAGTCGATCAGAGCGCGGGTGATGCCGTGGCGGGTAGCACCGGCCTGGCCGGATTCACCGCCGCCGTGCACATTGACCTGAATGTCGAAAGCTTCGACATTGCCGGTCAGCACCAGAGGCTGCTTTGCGATCATGATGGAGGTTTCACGGCCGAAGTACTGCTGAATGTCTTTGCCATTCACAGTGATCTTGCCGGAGCCCTTCTTCAGAAACACACGGGCGACGCTGGACTTGCGACGGCCGGTGCCATTGTTCCAATCACCAATCATCTCAAGACTCCTTAGATATCCAGCACTTTAGGCTGTTGAGCGGTGTGAGGGTGCTCAGCACCACCGTAGACCTTCAGCTTCTTGATCATGGCGTAGCCCAGAGGACCCTTGGGCAGCATGCCCTTGACAGCCTTCTCGAGAGCACGGCCAGGGAACTTGGCTTGCAGGTCGCGGAAGTTGGTGGCAGTGATGCCGCCGGGGAAACCGGAGTGACGGTAGTACACCTTGTCCATGTTCTTGGTACCAGTGACCTTGAGCTTGGAGGCGTTGATGATGACGATGTAGTCACCGGTGTCAACGTGAGGTGTGTAAATGGCCTTGTGCTTGCCGCGCAGACGGAGTGCCACTTCGCTGGCGACACGTCCGAGCACCTTATCGGTGGCGTCAATCACAAACCACTCGTGTTGCACCTCAGCGGGTTTTGCGCTGAATGTAGACATGAGATTTCTCTTTCAATAGAGGGTTTGGCAGGCCCTTTTCCGCGGTCGGTGCTTCTTCTTGATACCGGCAGCCCTATGGAATGCCGGTACAGGAAGCCTCTTAGGCGGGGATATGACTGGCTCGCGCAGATGTCTGCACAAGACGGCCATGCTTCGCCGCGGGACCCATAAATCGCTGCGAAGCCCTCCATTATAAAAGCTTCGGCTGCGGCCGTAAAGTACCCATTCACGTTGCAGACCAAGGGTTTTGGGGATCAACATGCCCCTTTGGCACGGTTGCAGCCCCCAAGATCGCTACCATTGGCGCCCTATGTTCAGTTACCGCCACGCCTTCCATGCCGGCAATCACGCCGATGTGCTCAAGCACACGACCCTGATTGCCATCTTGCAATACCTCACGCAAAAGGACGCTGCGCTGGCGGTGCTGGACACCCATGCCGGTGCCGGGCTGTACCGGCTGGATGGCGACTACGCCACCACCAGTGCCGAATCGAACGAAGGCATCTTTCGCCTGGAGGGTGCGGAAAACCTGTGCCCGCTGCTTCAGGACTATGTGGACATGGTGGCCGCGTTCAACCACAGCACCACGGTCAAGGTCTACCCGGGCTCGCCATTCATCACGCAGCGTCTGCTGCGCGAGCACGACAAGCTCAAGCTGTTTGAGCTGCACCCCACGGACTTCCGGTCGCTCTCGGGCAACATCGCCCAGCTCAAAGTCGGCCGGCAGGTACAGGTGCTGATGGAAGACAGCTTTGACGGCGTCAAGAAGTTTCTGCCGCCACCGTCGCGCCGCGCGCTGGTGCTGTGCGACCCCAGCTATGAATTGAAGAGCGACTATGGCCGCGTGCAGGACATGGTGGCGGACAGCCTGCAGCGCTTTCCCACGGGAACCTACGCAGTCTGGTACCCGATCATTCCGCGCCAGGAAGCGCACGATCTGCCGCGCCGTCTCAAGACCTTGGCCAACAAGGCAGGCAAGAGCTGGCTGAATGCCGAACTGACGGTCAAGTCCAGCAAGATCACCGCAGCCATGCGCCAGGGTGAAGAAAAGCGGCCCGGTCTGCCTGCCAGCGGCATGTTCGTCATCAACCCGCCCTATGTGCTGCAAGACCAGTTGAAGCAAGCCTTGCCCCAGATGGCAGAGTTGCTGCAGCAGGACAGCAACGCCGGGTACACGCTCGAGAGTGGCGGCCACTAATACTGGGTCAAATACCGCGCCAGTCAGCGACAGCTGAGCGCTGACCGCTATTGTTTTTAGCGGCGCTTCTGCGCCGCCGTCTTGGCGGGCACGGGTTTGCTGGCCCGGGCGGGAACGGTTGCCTTCACACGGCCCGTGTTTCTGTCTCGCGCTACGGTGGCTTTACCCTGCCCCGCGTGGCGCGCAGGCGCGGCCAGACGCCCGCCATTGCGGCCCCCGGCTGTCACAAAGGACGGGCAGCGCTCTGCATCATCGTCCAGCGTCCACAGTTCCACCGGCTTGATACCCAGCCCGAGCATGCCCAACTCCTGCGCAGCCCCCTGGCTGAGGTCGATGATGCGATCGCCCGAGTAGGGTCCGCGGTCGTTGACACGCACCACCACCGTTTTGCCGGTGACCATGCTGCGCACGCAGATCTGCGTGCCAAACGGCAGGGTTTTGTGGGCTGCGGTGAAACCTTCCTTGTCAAACCGCTCGCCATTGGCGGTTTTGCGTCCGTGAAACTGGCCGCCATACCAGGAGGCCATGCCCTGCTGGTCACTGGAACGGTAGGGGTCTTGCTTCAGGGTGTCGGGAATATCGGGAACATCCCAGCGCCGCGAACGGCTGTCGCTGCTGCCCAACTGCCCTGACGGCGGCAGCGCCAGGCCCAGGCCCCGCCGTTCGTCAAAAAGGCCGGCAGAGCGGTCTCCTGCGCTGTCGGGCGCCGGAGAAGCCGCAGTGGCATCGACACCCGGAGCAGAGGTATCGGCAGGTTTGGTTGTATCCGGCAGAGCAGGCGGCGTGGGGCTTGCCAACGCAGAAGATGCCGGAGCAGTTGCATCCGCAGCCGCCTGCTGCATTGCAGCAGATGCGGTATCGACTGCAGCTTGTGTGTTGCCATCACCATCCCCTGGCGCGTGCACGCAGCCATTGACCAGCAGCGCCGCGCCCATGGCAGCCAGCAGGCGGCGGCAAGCGGGCGGAATGGATGGTAACAATGGCGGCAACAGCAACTCCCTCGGCATGCAGCGCTTGTAGCCACTGCGCTGCGGACCGAGGCAGTGGCGCTTACAGCCCCAGGCGGTCGCAGATCGCCAGCGTGGCAGCGCTTTGGTTCATCGTGTAGAAGTGCAGGCCCACCGCTCCTCTGCGGCGCAGCTCTTCGCACATCTGCGTCACCACATCCAGCCCAAAGGAGCGGATGCTGGCAACATCATCGCCAAAGCCTTGCAGGCGCAGACGGATCCAGCGAGGGATTTCTGCGCCACAGGCATCGGAAAAACGCATCAGCTGCGTCGATCCGGTGATCGGCATAATACCCGGGATGACCGGAACGTCGACACCGCGTTTTTGTAAATCTTCTTGAAATCTGCAAAACGCATCGGCATTGAAAAAGTACTGCGTGATGGCCGAATCAGCACCCGCTTTCACCTTGGTGATAAAGGCCTGCAGGTCGGCCTCGGGGCTGCGCGACTGCGGATGCATTTCCGGGTAGGCCGCCACTTCGATGTAGAAATCCTTGCCGAATTCCTGTCTGATAAATGCCACCAGATCGCTGGCATAGTGAAACTCGCCGCCCAGGCCATAGCCGCTGGGCAGGTCGCCGCGCAATGCCACCAGGCGCTTTACACCCATGTCCTTGAGTTGCTGCAATTGCTCGCGCACGCTGGCCTTGGTAGCACCCACGCAGGAGAAGTGCGACGCGGCATCCACGCCTTCTTCCAGGATCGCCTTGACCACGCCAAAGGTGCCTTCCTGCGTGGAACCGCCTGCACCGTAGGTGACGGAGCAAAACTGTGGCTTTCGTGCATACAGCTCCTGGCGCACGCCGCGCAGCTTCTGCGCACCCTCGGGCGTCTTGGGCGGGAAAAATTCAAAGCTGATGGGGAATGTCATGGCCGTCCTGCTCTTGGTCTCATCGGTGTAATTGATCAGCGCTCGTTGCGCTTTTTCTGTTTGGAACGCGCGGGGCCGGGCTGGCCAAAGCTGGCCACCTCGGGGTCCTCATACAGCTCCTGCTTCTCACGCTTGGCACGCATGTCGGCACGTGACGGGCGTTTGGTGGCCTTCTTGACGGTTGGCTTGGGCTCATCCGTCTCTGCCGCATCGGTACAGGTGTCGGCATCTGCTGGCGCCTTGATCTGCGCGCCCTGCTGGGCATGCACAAAAAATTCGTGGTTGCCATCGCCGCCTTCAATGGGCGAATCCAGCCACTGCCTGACCGTGAGGCCCTGCTCCGTAAGGCAGTCACGGATGCGTTGCTCGACCTCGGCGTACAAGGCCTTGTCGCGCACAATGCCGCCCTTGCCGATCTGGCCGGGCTGCAACTCGAACTGCGGCTTGACCAGCATCAACAACTGGCCGTGTGGCTTGAGCACACGCGCCACAGCAGGCAGCACCAGCGTGAGCGAAATGAACGACACATCGCCGGTCACCACATCGAAAACGGGTGTGATGTCCACATTTTCGGTGCCCGGCCTGCGGCGGCGCTCCACAGGCGCCGTTCCCTCAAGCCGGGCCCGCGCCTTGGCGCTGCGCTCAGCCTTGAAGTTCTCGATCTCCTGC
This sequence comes from Comamonas odontotermitis, assembly GCF_040396735.1. Taxonomy (GTDB): domain Bacteria; phylum Pseudomonadota; class Gammaproteobacteria; order Burkholderiales; family Burkholderiaceae_C; genus Comamonas; species Comamonas odontotermitis_C. Next base: position 357,772 of record NZ_JBEBNZ010000001.1, on the reverse strand, counting down.
TCCTTGGCGTCATCACTGTCGTCGTAGTCGTCGCTCACCTGGCCGCCATTGCGCATCCATGCATAGGGCGCCACGGGCTGGGTGTCGTTGTCCTCTTCCTCTTCGACGATTTCGCAGAGGGCTTCATCGCACGCCGCCTGCAGTGATTCCGGAGTCAGTGAACGGGCATTGAAACCTTCAACGCAGACCACGCGTGCGTCGCTGCGCAGCCGCTCATGCAACTGGCCCTGACCCACATCAATGCCGATGACCTGGGCAGCGCCTGCCTGCAGAAGGCAGTCGGTAAAGCCTCCAGTGCTCTGGCCCACATCAAGACAGCGCAGGCCCTTGACCGCTATGCCAGTGGCTGCCAGCGCGCCTTCAAGCTTGAGGCCGCCGCGCGAGATGTACTTGGCTTCCGACGCATCCAGCAACTGCACTTCGGCGCCCGCAGGAATCTCGTCGCCATTCTTGGCAACCTTGATCCATGGCGCCAGCACCGTGGTGCGCCACTGCACGCCAGACGCAATCAACCGCTGCGCTTGCGAGCGCGTTGATGCGAGGCCCGCATCCACCAAAAACACATCAGCGCGCATGCGCAATCCTCTCTCATTTTGATAGCCATTGGCGCATACCCACAGCCAATCATAGATAGATTTTCATCTACAACCAGCTCTAAATAAGCGCCAACAGCTATGATTTTTGCACCGTCTTTCTCTTTAAAAGAGCGGTGCGACGCAGCTTGAAGCTCAATAGCGGTATGTTTCAGGCTTGTAAGGGCCTTCCTTCTTCACGCCGATATAGGACGCTTGTTCGTCGGTCAGTTCGGTCAGCATCGCGCCCACCTTCTTGAGGTGCAGGCGTGCCACCTTTTCGTCCAGAATCTTGGGCAGCACGTAGACCTTGCCCACTTCATAGGCTTCGGGCTTGGTGAACAGCTCGATCTGGGCGATGGTCTGGTTCGCGAACGAGGACGACATCACAAAGCTGGGGTGGCCCGTGGCGCAACCCAGGTTTACCAGACGGCCCTTGGCCAGCAGGGTGATCTTCTTGCCGTCGGGGAAGGTGATCTGGTCGACCTGTGGCTTGACTTCTTCCCACTGGTACTTCTCGATCGAGGCAACGTCGATTTCGTTATCGAAGTGGCCGATGTTGCAGACAATGGCCTGGTCCTTCATTGCAGCCATGTGCTCGTGGCGGATGATGTCCTTGTTGCCGGTGGTGGTCACAAAGATGTCGGCCTTGTCAGCGGCGTATTCCATGGTCACGACCTTGTAACCTTCCATGGCGGCTTGCAGGGCGTTGATCGGATCGATCTCGGTCACCCATACCTGGGCCGACAGCGCACGCAGCGCCTGGGCCGAGCCCTTGCCCACATCGCCATAGCCAGCCACGCAGGCCACCTTGCCGGCGATCATCACGTCGGTGGCGCGCTTGATGCCGTCCACCAGCGATTCACGGCAGCCGTACAGGTTGTCGAACTTGGACTTGGTCACCGAATCGTTCACATTGATTGCGCGGAACAGCAAGGTGCCCTTGGCCGACATTTCGTTCAAGCGGTGCACGCCGGTGGTGGTTTCCTCGGTCACACCCATGATCTGGGCCGACTTGCGGCTGTACCAGGTGGCATCGACCGCCAGCTTGGCCTTGATGGCGGCAAAAACGATCTTTTCTTCTTCGCTCGTGGGGTTGGCCAGCACGGACAGGTCCTTCTCGGCCTTCTTGCCCAGGTGCATCAGCATGGTGGCATCGCCGCCGTCGTCCAAAATCATGTTTGGGCCTTCGCCTTCGGCGCCCTTGTCGCCGAATTCAAAGATGGCGTGGGTGTAATCCCAGTAGTCCTTGAGCGATTCGCCCTTGATGGCAAAGACTGGCGTGCCGGTCGCGGCAATGGCGGCGGCGGCGTGGTCCTGCGTGGAGAAGATGTTGCACGAAGCCCAGCGCACATCGGCACCCAGTGCCTTGAGCGTTTCGATCAGCACGGCGGTCTGGATCGTCATGTGCAGCGAGCCGGTGATGCGGGCGCCCTTGAGGGGCTGGGCCGCAGCGAACTCTTCGCGGATGGCCATCAGGCCAGGCATTTCGGTTTCGGCGATCTTGATTTCCTTGCGGCCCCAGTCGGCCAGGGAAATATCGGCAATCGCGGAATCAGCGGGGTTGAAACGAACAGCAGCGTTCATGGTTTTCTCCAAAAAATGAATGAAAAACCACGTTCTACGGCAGAAGGAGATACACCATCTCACCGCACAGAAAGCGTGGGTGAGCGTCGTTGCGATAGGGGATCCGAGCCTCACGCCCCGCCTGATGGGGACGCTGCAACGCTCCTCGGATAGCGCGCCATTATAAACGCCGCCGCATCTTCTGCGCAGCAGCAGGTTCAAGCCGGTTTGGGAACCGGGCGCGAAGCCGCTCGCAGAATCCGCTGAAATTTCGGGCAGTCCATATGGCGAGGCGCGGGGCACTGGGCGGCATGGCGCAGGCCTTCGCGCAGCGTGGTCAGCCTGCGTATGGAGCGGTCCAGTTCGTCGGCCTTGCTGGCGAGCGCCTGCCGGTCCACTGCCAGCGCGCCGTCGTCACCGAACATCTGCCGAATCTCCGCCAGAGAAAATCCTGCCGTGCGGCCCAGCGCAATCAGGGCCAGTTGCTGCAGCACCTGGGGCTGGTACTGGCGGCGCAGGCCATGCCGCGCGCAGGAGGAGATCAGGCCCTGGGCCTCGTAGTAACGCAGGGTGGCAGCGGTAAGACCCGAGCGGCGCGCCACCTCGCCGATATCGATGAGCATGCGTGGTTGACTTGAAGTTGGCTTCAATTTGCATAGTGGGCGTTTTCTTCCAACAAGGCAAGCCACATGCACATTGAAAACCCTGTTCTCCTCTCTCATATCCTGGTTCAGACCCTGGCAGTGGGCCTGGGCGCCACCGCCATCACCGACCTCTGGGTCCTGCTGCGCAAGCGCCTGTTCGGCACCCCTGCACTCAACTACGCACTGGTCGGGCGCTGGCTGCTCTACCTGCCCGAGAGCCGCCCCGCGCAAGTGCCGATACCCGCTGCAAAACCCAGGGCATACGAGGCCGTTGTGGGTTGGACCGTGCATTACCTCATCGGCCTGGTGTTCGCCCTGGCCCTTGTGGCCCTGGAGGGTATGGCATGGCTGAGCGCGCCCACCCTGTGGCCTGCACTGGCTTTTGGGGTGGCAACCGTGGTGTTTCCGTTCTTCATCATGCAGCCGTGCATGGGCATGGGGGTGGCGGCCAGCCGCGCGCCCCGGCCCTGGATTGCACGCTTGCACAGCATCGTCACGCATGCCGTCTTTGGCCTTGGCATGTATGCGACGGCCGTGGCGCTGCAAAAAATGATGGGTTAAAACGGGTTCTGAAGCGGCTCTAAGCCGCCGCCAGCCCGACCAGGCGGTAGCCCACCTGCAACTCGGTCTGCAGGTGCCGGGGCTGGGCCGGGTCGGCCTCGATCTTCTGGCGCAGGTTGGCCATGTGCACGCGCAGGTAGTGGGGCCGATCCAGGTATTCCGGCCCCCACACCTGCAGCAACAACTGGCGGTGCGTCAGCACGCGGCCCTGGCCTGCGATCAGCGCAGCCAGCAGGCGAAACTCGATGGGCGTGAGGTGCACGACCTCCGGCCCCCGGCTGACTTCGTGCGTAGCCAGATCGACCGTCACTTCGCCAAAGCGTGCACGGCTGGAAGGCGCCGCGTCGGCAGGCATCTGCTGGCGGCGGCGCAGCAGCACGCGCAGCCGCGCGAGCAGCTCCGGCACGCCGAAGGGCTTGGTCAGGTAGTCATCAGCGCCGGCGTCGAGGGCGGCTACCTTTTCCTCCTCCTGGTCCCTGGCCGACAGCACCAGAATGGGCAAGGCGCTCCAGCCGCGCAGCTCCGCAATCACGCTTTTTCCGTCGGCATCGGGCAGGCCCAGATCCAGCACCACCACATCGGGCTGGCGGCTCGCGGCCTCGATCAGGCCACGCCGGGCGGTTTCTGCCTCGAACACCTGCCAGCCTTCGTCCTCCAGGGCCAGGCGGATAAAGCGGCGTATCGCCAGGTCATCTTCAATCAATAAAATTCGGTGGGCTGCAACAGTCATGGGGAAAGCCGTTTCAATCGTCCAAAGCCGGTTGCTCGGGCACGGGCAGGTGGATGGCAAAGATCGTACCCTGCCCCGGGCCGGCGGAAGTGGCCTCCAGGCGCCCACCATGCGCCTGGACGATGCGCTGTGCCAGCGTGAGGCCCAGACCCATGCCGGAGACGGCCGATTCCACCACCCCGCGCGTGAACGGCTCAAACAACAGTGCCGCATCCAGGTGTGCGGGGAGGCCCGGCCCATCATCTTTCAGCGTGAGGAGACAATGATCGATGCCCTGCGCATCCTGCTCCACACGGCAGGCCAGCGTCAATGTCGTGCCGGGCGGCGTGTATTTGGCGGCATTGTCCAGCAGGTTGACCAGCACACGCTCCATCAGCACCGCATCCACATGCAGCAGTGGCAGGCCAGCTGGCAGATCGGTGCGCACCACATGCCCCGCCAGGCGGCCGTGCATCTGCCGCAGGGCACTGCCCACCAGCTCTTCGGCGGGCAGCCATTCGCGCTTGAGATGCACGCCGCCCTGCTGCATGCGCGCCATGGCCAGCAGGTTGTCTACCAGTTGCTGCAATGCCTCGGCCTGGTTGCGGATCTGCACCAGCATGTCTGCCGCCGCACCCGGCGGTACCCGTGGCAGGGCCGCCTGGGCTGCGCCCAGAATGCCGGTCAGCGGCGTACGCAGATCGTGCGAAACCGCTGACAGCAAGGTGTTGCGCAGCCGCTCGCCCTCCATGGCCACCTGGGTTTCCTGCGCCACCTCGACGAAATGTACGCGTTCGAGCGCCAGCGCAATCTGGCTCGCACAGGCATCCAGCAGGCGGCGCTCCTCCGGCACTTGAAGCCGCTGCGGCCTGCGCAGATGCAGCACCAGTACACCGCGCACGCGCACCGGCGCCATCAGCGGCACATACAGCGCGGGCGATGCAGGCAGTGTGTCGGTGCCCTGCCCCGCAGGCTGGCCGTGCTCCATGCTCCAGCGCGCAATGCTGGCGTCCATGGCACCTTCGCTGCCGGCGACGGCATGCAGGCTTTCCTGCGCATCGGGCAATTGCAGCCCTGTCTGCGCATCGAACACGCCTGACACCGTGGTAAGCGCAATCTGCGCCACCTGCTCCTGCGTGAGTGCGCCTGACAGGTCGCGCGCCAACCGGGCCAGCGCCCCGGCGCGCCGCTCCCGCTCTGCCGCCACACGCGCCTCGTGGCGTAACCGCGCCATGAGCTGGCCGCAGACCAGGGCCACGCCCAGCATCAGGCAGAAGGTAAAGATGTACTGCGTGTCATTGACGCTGAACGAATTGCGCGGCGGCACAAAGTAGAAATCAAACAGCAGCACCGACAGCAGCGCTGCCCAGGCGCCCGGCCCCCGCCCCCAGCGCAAGGACGACAGCACCACCACCAGCAGGAAGAGCATGACCACGTTGGCCGGGTCGAACACCTGCAGCAGCAGCTCTGCCACCACGGCGGCGGCCACACAGGCCAGGGTGGCTCCGATGTAGCCCACCCATGCCATCGGCTTGCGCTCATGCACGGGCTTGCGCACGGCGCTCCCGTTCTTGGGGACAGGCGGAGACAGCACCAGCACGTCCAGCCCCGGGTCCAGCCGCGCAATCTGCTCGGGCAGGCTGGCCGCTGCCCACGGCAGCCAGCGGGAGACGCGGCGCTGTACGCGTGCCAGCACCAGATGGCTGGCATTGCGCTCATGGGCAAAGGCCACCAGCGCCTGGGCCACGTCGGCGCCGGGGATCGTGGCCGTGTCAGCGCCCAGGCGCGCGGCCAGCGCCAATGTTTTGAGCACACCCTCCTGCGCGCGGCGCGGCCGGTGCTGGCGCTCGGGGGCATCCACATAGACCACCATCCAGTCGGCTTCCAGCCGCCGCGCCAACCGCGCCACCTGGCGCACCAGCGCATCATCGCCCGCATGGCCGCCCACACCGACAAGCAATCGCTCACGGGCGGGCCAGACTTCACCGATGGCGCGCTCGCGCCGGTAGTCGCGCATATCCTCGTCAACACGGTCGGCCGTGCGCCGCAGCGCCAGCTCACGCAGGGCCAGCAGATTGCCCAGGCGAAAGAAGTTGTGCGAGGCCCGCTCGGCCTGCTCCAGCGGGTAGACCTTGCCTGCCTTGAGGCGCTTGAGCAGCTCCTCGGGCGGAATGTCGACGACGATCACCTCATCGGCGTTGTCGAAAACCTGGTCAGGCACAGTCTCATGCACCTTGATGCCCACGATGCCGCCCACCACATCGTTGAGGCTTTCCAGGTGCTGCACGTTGAGCGTAGTCCAGACGTCGATGCCTGCGGCGAGCAGTTCCTCCACATCCTGGCAACGCTTGGGATGGCGTGCCCCCGGCACATTGCTGTGTGCCAACTCGTCGAGCAGCAGCACCTCGGGGTGGCGCAGCAGCGCGGTGTCGAGATCGAACTCGGTCAACTGCCGCCCCTGGTAGGGCAGATGGCGGCGCGGCAGTTGCTCCAGACCGTGCAATTGCTGTTCTGTCTCGGCCCTTCCATGCGTTTCCACGAGGCCCACCAGGATGGCGCGGCCCGCATGCCGCTCGCGCTGCGCGGCCGCCAGCATGGCATAGGTCTTTCCCACACCGGCATTCGAGCCGAAGTAGATGCGCAGCTTTCCGCGCGCAGCCTGCTGCTGCTCGGCATGCATCTGCGCCACCAGTGCGTCCGGGTCTGGACGCGCTGGTGGCGCCGGAGTATTGCTGGTGTTTACGGCCATCGTCTCGGCATTGTCGGTGTTTTCAGTGCCAGGCTCATACCAGCCCCAGCGCCGTCAGCAGCATATCGATGATCTTGATGCCCACGAACGGCACGATCAGTCCACCCACCCCGTAGATCAGCATGTTCCGCCGCAGCAGCACTGCCGCCCCCACGGCCTGGTAGCGCACACCGCGCAGGGCCAGCGGCACCAGGGCAATGATGATCAGGGCGTTGAAGATCACCGCGCTCAGGATGGCCGAGTCGGCGCTGTGCAGCTGCATCACATTGAGCGACGCCAGCTGTGGGTAAGTGCCCACGAAGGCTGCAGGAATGATGGCGAAATACTTGGCAACGTCGTTGGCGATGCTGAAGGTGGTGAGCGCGCCGCGCGTCATCAGCATCTGCTTGCCGGTTTCCACCACTTCGATGAGCTTGGTGGGGTTGCTGTCCAGATCCACCATGTTGCCAGCCTCCTTGGCGGCCTGCGTGCCGCTGTTCATGGCGACTGCCACATCGGCCTGGGCCAGGGCTGGCGCATCGTTGGTGCCGTCGCCCGTCATGGCCACGAGGCGGCCAGCGGCCTGGTGCGAGCGGATCAGGCGCAGTTTGTCCTCGGGCCGGGCCTCGGCCAGGTAGTCATCCACGCCCGCCTCGGCGGCAATGGCGGCCGCGGTGAGCGGGTTGTCGCCCGTCACCATCACCGTCTGGATGCCCATGCGGCGCAGTTCGGCAAAACGCTCGCGCATGCCGGGCTTGACGATGTCCTTGAGCTCGATGACGCCCAGCACGCGGGCGCCATCGGCCACCACCAGCGGCGTGCTGCCCTTGCGCGAGACATTGTCCACCGCCTGCTGCACACCGGCAGGCAGATTGCCGCCCAGCGCCTCCACGTGCTGCCGCACCGCATCAAAGGCGCCCTTGCGCAGTTGGCGCGCACCTTCTGGCGTGGAAAGATCCACGCCGCTCATGCGCGTCTGCGCGGTAAAGGGCACAAATTCGGCTGCAAGGTCCTGGGCGTTGCGTTCGGCAACGCCATGGCGCTCCCGGGCCAAAGCCACAACGCTGCGGCCTTCGGGGGTTTCATCGGCAATCGAAGCCAGTTGCGCGGCTTCAGCCAACTGCTGCACCGATACGCCCGGCGCAGGCAAGAATTCGCTGGCCTGGCGGTTGCCCAAGGTGATGGTGCCGGTCTTGTCCAGCAGCAGCACATCCACATCGCCAGCAGCCTCCACGGCACGGCCCGAAGTGGCGATCACATTGGCCTGCATCATGCGGCTCATGCCGGCAACGCCGATGGCCGACAGCAGCCCGCCGATGGTGGTGGGAATCAGGCAGACCAGCAGCGCCACCAGCACGGCAATGCCGACCACGGTGCCCGAGCCCGCCTGCGCCACGGCAAAGGCCGAGAACGGCCACAGCGTGACGATCACCATCAGAAAGACCAGGGTCAGGCCCACGAGCAGGATGGTCAGCGCCAGCTCGTTGGGCGTCTTCTGCCGCTTGGCCGATTCGACCATGGAGATCATCCGGTCCAGAAAGGACTCGCCAGGGTTGACCGTGATTTCCACCACCAGCCAGTCTGACAGCACGCGCGTGCCGCCGGTGACCGAGGAAAAGTCGCCGCCCGCCTCACGGATCACGGGAGCCGACTCGCCGGTGATGGCGCTTTCGTCCACCGAAGCCACGCCTTGGATCACCGTGCCGTCCAGCGCAATGGTGTCACCGGCTTCGACCAGAATCACCACGCCCTTGCGCAGCTCGCTCGCCCGCACCGGAATCCATGCGCTTCCGAAATGCGGCTGCTGCAGTACCTTGGCCACGGTATCGCGCTTCATGCTGCGCAAGCTGGCCGCCTGGGCACGGCTGCGGCCTTCGGCCAGCGCCTCGGCAAAGTTGGCGAACAGCACCGTAAACCACAGCCACAGCGCAATCGCCAACGCAAAACCGGCACCTTCGCCGCCCGCAGCGGTGGTGGGTTCACGCAGGTTCTGCACCCACAGCAGTGTGGTCAGGATGGCGCCCAGATAGACCACGAACATCACAGGATTGGCCCACTGCGTGCGCGGCGATAACTTGCGCACTGCATCGAACAGGGCATCGCGTACCAGGCGTGGCTCGAACAGGCTCGTGCCTGCCTTCAATGGATGGCTGCTCATGGCCTACTCCTTTGCTGCGGTTTGCTGCGCATCTAGCGCCATGTTGAGGCGCAGCACATTGACACGTGGCTCGCCCAGCAGGCCAAAGGTGCGCCCCTGAGTGCTCTGCGCTACCATCTGCCGTACCTGTTCTGGGGTCAGCTTGCGCGCCTGCGCCACACGTGGCACCTGCAGCAAGGCGTTGGCCACGGAAATGTGCGGATCCAGGCCCGACGCTGAAGCCGTGACCGCATCCACGGGCACCACCGCATCGGTGGCCAAGGCGTTATCGGCGCGATACTGCGCCACGCGAGCAGCCACGGTATCGGCCAGATCCTTGTGGGTGCCCCCCTGGTTGCTGCCGCCAGACTGGGCGGCGTTATAGGGCGCAGCGATGCTGGAGCCCTCCTTGTCGGGGTCTGGTGCCACCGTGGCGCTGGGCCTGCCGTGAAAGTAGCTGGCGCCCGCAAACTGCTGGCCGATGAGGGCCGAGCCCATCACCAGGCCATTGCGCTCGACCATGCTGCCATTGGCTGCATACGGCAGCAGAGCCTGCGCCACGCCTGTTGTCGCCAACGGGTAGGCGATGCCCCCCACCAGCATGACGGCCACAGCGGCACGTACGCTGCTGGCCACCAGACGCCCCCAGGAGACCGGAGACGGTTCGGCATCCGCCGTCGATACAACGGGTGCGGAGATTGAAAGAGAAGACGATTTCATAGTATTGCTCCCAACGGAGATATCAATGCGCCCAAGCATCGCCCCAGCTCTGATACTGGCATGCCCCATGTGTGGACAGCCGGGCAGGGGCCGCACCGCAGCGCGGGCTGCGCCCCAACGCCCGATGGCACAGCCATGCAAGAGCGGGGGAGAAGGCACGAAGCGGCTCAGGGTGGTGTTCATACATCAGGGATAGAGGTTCCCCACCAGCATTTGCAGGTGCTCCACGACAGGCCCCAGCGCCAGCGCTGGCAGAAAGGTGAGCCCGCCCACCACCAGCACCACGAACACCAGCAGGCCCATGAACAGTGGCGACGCCGTGGGAAAGGTGCCTGGCCCCGCAGGTACCGTGGTTTTGGCCGCCATGCTGCCGGCCACCGCCAGCATGGGCAGCAGCGTGAGAAAGCGCCCCACGATCATGGCCAGCCCCAGCGTGGTGTTGAAGAAGGGGGTATTGGCATTCAACCCCGCAAAGGCCGAGCCGTTATTGGCCGTGGCCGAGGCATAGGCATACAGAATTTCCGAGAAGCCGTGCGGCCCACGGTTGTTCAGGCTATCGGATGCGCCTGGCCACAGCATGGCCAACGCCGTGAATCCCAGAACGCTGGCCGGATGCGCCAGCACCGAGAGCATGACCAGCTTGATCTCGCGCACCTCGATCTTCTTGCCCAGAAATTCCGGCGTGCGGCCGATCATCATGCCTGCCAGGAAAACCGTGAGGATGGCGTACTGGATCAGGTTGATCAGCCCCACGCCGTCGCCACCGAACACGCAGTTGAGCATCATCAGCGCCAGCGGCGTGATACCGCCCAAAGGGGTGAGCGAATCGTGCATGGCATTGACCGAGCCCGTGGTGGCCGCCGTGGTGGTGGTCACGAACAGTGCAGTATCGGCAATGCCAAAGCGCAGCTCCTTGCCCTCCATGTTGCCACCGGGTTGCGCAAGACTCCACTGCTGATCAGCCCCCGCGCGCGCCAGCAGGCTGCTGCCTTGCTGCTCGGCCATGAAAACCAGGCTCAGAAAGCCCACGAACATCACCATGCAGGCGCCATACAACACCCAGCCCTGGCGACGGCGCAGCAGCATGGAGCCGAATGCATAGGTCATGCTGGCGGGGATCAGCAGCATGGCCAGGATGTGCAGCATATTGGTGAGCGGCGTCGGGTTCTCGAACGGATGCGCAGCATTCGCGTTGAAGAAGCCACCGCCGTTGGTGCCCAGGTGCTTGATGCTCTCCAGGCTTGCGACGGGCCCCGTCAGCAGTTGCTGGCGCGCGCCTTCGAGCGTGCTTGCCCAGGTCTCGGTGTGCAGCGTCTGCGGAACGCCCTGCCATACATAGACCAGTGCCAGCACAAAGGAAAGTGGCAGGAGCACGCGCCAGAACACGCGCACGTAGTCCACCCAGTAGTTGCCGACGTCCTGGCTGCTGGAACGTGCCAGGCCCCGCACAAAGCCGGCGCCTGCAGCCACACCGGTGGTCGCTCCCGCAAACATCAGAAAGGTGATGACCGCCATCTGCGTGGCATTGGAGAGGCTGCTCTCCCCCCCGTAAGCCTGCCAGTTGGTGTTGGTGATGAACGAGGCAGCGGTATTGAATGCCAGATCAGGCGCCTGGGCCGCGAACTGCAGCGGATTGAGCGGCAGCCAGCCTTGCAGCCGCAACACCAGATAGCCCAGCAGCATCATGGCCGCATTGGACAGCAGCAGGGCCGCGCCATAGCGCTGCCAGCCCATGTGCTCGCCGGGATTCACGCCCAGCGCGCGGTAACTGAGCCGCTCCAGCCAGGTGTGGTGGTCGCTGGTAAAGCACCGTGCCAACCACTGGCCCATGGGGATGACCAGTACCGTCAGAGCCGCGAGTACTGCGGCAAATTCCATCCAGGGTAACCACATGGTGTACTCCCTGTCAGATGCGCGTCAACGAGCGCAAAAAACCCAACAGTCCTGCAAAGCAGACGAACGTCAGGCTCACAAAGATCAGGTCTTGCAGCATTTGCATGGTGGTCCCTTCAGAATTTTTCGGGGCGCAGCAGCGCGTAGCCGAGATAGGCAAAGAGCCCGCCAGCGGCAAGCACCGCCAATACTTCCACCCAGTGGTAAGGCATTTCCATTTCCTCCTGCTCCGCCCGGGCTCTCAATGTGCGCAGACGAAGCCATACAACCACGCTGGCCCAACGCCAACGCTGGAAGAAATGTAAAAATATGCGCATCAAGCGCGTGTAGAGAATGGGGCAGGTGGTATCAAGATCGCGTCAAGATGGATGCATGAGCATGCGCCAGCGCCTTACCTATCCATGCCACTCGCTATGAAAGGTATAGTGGCGCAGCGTTTTCCCCCTTTGGCATCTCTTTTCCATGGCATCCACTTCGCACCGCGGCAATTCGTTCGACATCCTCCGGATCTGCGCAGCGCTGGCCGTGATCGTCTGCCATCACTACTACATCAGTGACCGCGAGGGGCCCAGCTGGATGAACGTGGGCATGATCGGTGGTGTCGCCGTGATGACCTTTTTCACCATCAGCGGCTACTTGGTCACCACCAGCTGGCTACGCGAGCCGCACCTGGTCAAGTTCTCTGCCAAGCGCCTGCTGCGCCTGTGGCCGGGCATGCTGGCCGCAGTGGTGCTGAACATCTTTGTGTTTGGCTTGCTGTTCACCAATCTGCCCGCCAGGGGGTTCCTGAGCCATGGCCAGACGCTGGAGTACTTCAGGAACCTGTTGATGTACCGCGCCTACGTCAACCTGCCCGGCGTGTTCATGAACAACCCCCTGGACACACTGATGAACGGGCCACTGTGGACCATCCCCATGGAAACGATGTGCTACGCCGCGCTGGCGGCGGCCGGCGTGGTGGGTGTTTTCCGCAAGCGCTGGATCGCAAGCTTTGCCCTGCTGGGCTACATCTTGGTGTTCATCGTGGGCTACAACGCCGATTTCTGGGGCGTGATGATGCACTGGTACGAATACCCGGCCTATTTTGCCTGTGGCGCGCTGATTGCTTTGCACCGCGATCGATTCCTGCCCCATGCCGCCGCCATCACCTTCGGTCTCATTCCAATTGCGCTGTTCTTCTGGCTCACCGGGCTGCAGCACACATCCGGCCTGCTGGTGCTGCCGGCGCTGCTCATCTACCTGGGGAGCACGACATCGGTTTTTTCAGGCTGGGTCAGTCGCCTGGGCGATCCCTCCTACGGCGTCTACCTCTCGGGCTGTCCCATCGCACAGACCGTGTATGCATTGTGGCCGTCGATGAACTTCTATGCCAGCATGGCACTGTCCTGCGTGCTGTCGATGCTGCTGGGCTATCTGTTGTGGCACTGGATTGAAGCGCCCGCGCTGCGCCTGAAGCGCCTGCTGACCAGGTGAGCGCAACGCCCGAGCCATCTGCATCCCCACTCCCACGAGCGCAGCGCGTCACGCCATGGGGGGGTGCACCGAATCGCGGGCGCTTCGCTACAAGCGCCCTGATTTCCTGCGTAAAGCAGCCCCTTTGGGCAAAGATTCTGCCATCCGCTAAAATTGCCCCAGTTTCAGCCAGCGCCTGCTGGCTTTGTTTTTTGCAGTCCTGCACGGACCTGCCTCCCCATTCGTACTGCTACTGTGTCCTACGCTCCCGAAACCCGCCGCCGCCGCACCTTCGCCATCATCTCCCACCCGGACGCTGGTAAGACCACGCTGACCGAAAAACTGCTGCTGTTCTCGGGTGCGATCCAGATCGCGGGTGCCGTCAAGGGCCGCAAGGCCAGCCGCCATGCCACATCCGACTGGATGGAAATCGAAAAGCAGCGCGGCATCTCGGTGGCCTCATCGGTGATGCAGATGAGCTACCGCGACCATGTGATCAACCTGCTCGACACCCCCGGCCACAAAGACTTCTCGGAAGACACCTACCGGGTGTTGACGGCCGTGGACTCAGCTCTCATGGTGATTGACGCAGCCAACGGTGTGGAAGCACAAACCCGGCGCCTGATTGAAGTCTGCCGCCAGCGCGACACGCCCATCATCACCTTTGTCAACAAGATGGACCGCGAAGTGCGAGATCCGCTGGACATCATGGACGAGGTCGAGCGCGAGCTGGGCATGCCCTGCTGCCCCATCACCTGGCCCGTGGGCCAGGGCAAGAGCTTTGGCGGCATCATCAACCTGCGCACGCAGAGCATGACGGTGTTTGCCGCAGGCAGTGAAAAGCGCCCGCAGGATTTCGAGGTGATTCCATTGTCAGATGCCGACAAGCTGCGCGCCCGTTTCGGCCAGGCCTTCGACGATGCGCTCGAATCCATGGAACTGGCCGTGGGCGCCTCCGCCGAATGGGACCATGAAGCCTTCCTGGCGGGCAAGCTCACGCCAGTGTTCTTTGGCTCGGGTGTGAACAACTTCGGTGTGATGGAAGTGCTGGACGCGGTGGTCGACATGTCGCCCCCGCCCGGCCCGCGCGTGGCCTTCACCGAAGTGAACCGCAACCGCGAAGAGCGTACCATCCGCCCTGAGGACAAGAACTTCTCCGGCGTGGTGTTCAAGGTGCAGGCCAACATGGATGCCAACCACCGCGACCGGATCGCCTTTGTGCGGGTGGCTTCGGGCAAGTACACACCCGGCATGAAGATGAAGGTGCAGCGCACCGGCAAGGAACTGCGCCCCACATCGGTAGTCACCTTCATGTCCCAACGCCGCGAAGCGGTTGATGAAGCCTACGCTGGCGACATCATCGGCTTCACCATCCATGGCGGCGTGCAACTGGGCGACTCCATCACCGACGGCCCGAGCCTGCAGTTCACCGGCCTGCCTTTCTTTGCGCCCGAAATGTTCATGACCGTGGTGCTGAAGAACCCGTTGCGTACCAAACAGTTACAACAGGGCTTGATGCAGTTGGGTGAAGAAGGTGCCATCCAGGTCTTCAGGCCCGATGTCGGCGGCAACATGCTGCTGGGCGCGGTGGGCCAGTTGCAGTTTGAAGTGGTACAGCACCGCCTGAAAGCCGAATACGACTGCGACGTACGCCTGGAAGGCTGCCAGTACACCGGCGCACGCTGGATCACGGCCGATTCGCCGGCCGAGTTGCGCGAGTTCGAGAACGCCTACCCCATGCGCCTGGCCCACGATGCGGCCGACACCCTGGCCTATCTGTGCACCAGCCCGTATGACGTGCGCCTGGCGCAGGAACGCTTTCCCAAGATCCACTTCCATCCGCTGCGGGAGCATGCAGGGTTGGAATTGCAGGCCAACGGGTAGACACCCTCGCCCAGAGGCGGTGCCATCGGCCACCAAGAGCCGATGGCGAGGGCCCGGTACTCCAGATCACGGCACCTTACCTGCCGTTACCTCACGGGAAGGCTGCCAAAAAAAGCGCAAGTCCTGGGCCCGGACTTCACCCAGGCACGATTACCGTGCCCTCTTTCCATGACCTGTGGGCAGCACAGTCATGCGCCATGGCCATCGCAGCCTGCACTGCCTCCAGTGGCGGCCTGTACGAATTTTTCAGGGCATGGCTCCCGCTCTCTCAGGCAGCTATCGTGCATCGCATCAGGAGCAATCCTTCTGCCTACCGCCCAAAAGGCCGCGGAAGGGATGAACGATCGTGGTTCACCCTCATCCTCTTGGCGCGTTTGCACATGACACGAAGTGCTAGCTGCGGCTTCGCCTTTTCCAAAACAACGATTTACGTTATCTGATAAACATCTAAAAATAAAGATTTTTTGAATCAATCTTAAAGATACGTTGTACCATCCGCTCTGTCCCGCCCCAAGCATGGCGCTGGAGAACGCTGCGATGCAGCAACTTACAACCTCTTTTCGCATCCGCCCGCTAGGACACCACCGAAGTCTTCACCATGCAGAGCATTCGAGCCAATTAGACAGGAACCGTGGGAAATAGGCAGACCATAGCCCGGATTTTCAGCCAGGGTCAGCTCCCTGTAGAGTCGAAAGGCGCTCTTGGTCACAGCAATAAATTCACTGGGTGATTAATGAAAAAAATAAGTTGGCGGACGCTTTTTTTCTCTTTTTGGCTGATCGTTGGTGCAGTGTATGTGAGCCACAGCTGGTCTCCCTCCTCTTATGCCTACGCGCTCAGCAATCACTATGGCTACCAGGACATCGGCCCCACGCTAGGAAAGCCGCGATCGATTCGTGCGGACGAATGGGCGGTCGTGACGCCTCTGACGCAAGCAACAGTGCGTAACCAATTCGAGCGCTATAACAAGACATCGCTGTACGAAGAAGATCTGCGCATCAATTACGGTTTACCAATCGCTGATTGGGGCATTGTCTTCAAGCCCACAATGTGGCTGTATGGACTGATAAATCCGGCCTATGCCTATTCATTTCACTGGTTTGCTATCTTTGCGCTCTTCATTGGTGGCTACGCATTCATTTTCAAGAAATTTGGTGCCAGCGATGCGGTCGCAGCGATGCTTTCTTTCGGCCTGTACTTCACGGGATTTAGTCAATTTTGGTGGAATGAGAAAGGTCCATTGATTGCAATTTTTCCGTGGACTATTATTCCATTTTTTCTGAATATTCGATTATCGCTGCAATTGATATGGTTTTATTATGCAGCGGTCTTCTGGCTATTGACTAATTTTTATCCACCAATACAGATCTCACTCGCATTTGTTGGCCTGGTTGTACTGATTGCCAAGCAGCCACACATCTTCAGACCGCGAACATTGGTATGGGTACTGATTGCTGCAGCACTTGCTGCGGGAACTGCGGGCCTGTATCTCTATGATTACCTTTCTGCAACAAGCAGCACCATATATCCAGGCAGCCGTCATTCCATGGGTGGTGGAGTCCCTATCAGGTTCATCGCCTCATGGTTTCTCCCTGCCATCAATTTCAGCTGGATTTACAACAGCCTGATTGGAATCAATATCTGCGAGATCGGAACGGTTGGCATGTATTACTATGCGGCTGTGCTTTTCTTTCTGAACTATGGAAACTATGGGAAATTGTGGAGTGATGCTTCGAGGCGAAGAGTTTTTATCGCATTATTAACAGGTCTTGTTATTCAGCTGATCTGGATAACCATACCCCTTCCATATCAATTTGGAAAAATACTGCTTTGGGACCATGTTGAGCCAGCAAGAATGCAATATGCCAGTGGTGTACTTTTAACCTTGTTTATTTTGTATACAGCAAACACCATTGGTTTGGAATTTTCACTGAAACGCCTTGCGTTGTTTTCTGCCTCCATTCTGGCTGGATGGGTCGTTTTCAAATATCCTTTTGGTGCAAAAAGAATGGAAGACCTTCTTTTTGTTTTTGTACTGATTGCCATATACATGGCCGCAAGAAAGAGAGCAATACCTCCTCACGAATCCATTGCCCTTGCTTCGTTGGTTTTTGGTGCCATTATTTTCGGCCGATTCAATCCGCTGCAATCTGCTTGGCCAATCTTCAATATTCAACCGAATGAAGTTGTCAAATACCTGCATGAGCAAGAAACCAAGAATAACAACATACTTGTTTTTCCTCATCTCCATGGAGCAACTGCCAACGGCTTGGGTTTTCGCTCGTTGAGCCACACGACTGCAGTGCCTCAAATGGCATTTTGGAGGAAAAATTTCCCAGAATTAAGTTCCGATGAATTGAATCACGCATTCAATCGCTACTCGCATATCATGCCGGACTTGATACCCTCGCCCTTTTCTCAACAACCCGATGCGGTTCAGGTTCCCATTGATCGCTTTACAAAAGTGGACCATGCGATTGCAGTCAGCGGTTATCCTGACAACATCAAGAAAGCAGGTGGATTCAGTATTGAAAAGCAATACCCCACTGCATTCCTCATCAGCGGATGGGGAGCCTGGGAAAGTGCACCTGAGTTTCATGCAATTGAAATAATGTCCCGACCTCAGATCACAGGGAAAGCAGAAGTCACCCCCATAATTCGACCTGACCTGCCGCTCAATACCAGCGGGGCAATTTCTTCATTGAATGGATTCAAGTTATTGATTCCAACCCTCGACAAGAAACCCTTTGATTGCCTTTCACTGATTGCATTAGATAGAAAAACCCAGGTTCGCACCTTGCTCGAAAATCCGAACAATCTTCCGTCTTGCAAAGCTGCAACACCTTGATTTTATGAGAATACAGATTCTAAAAGTCAATTTTAAAGATCCATATTATAAATTCTAAGCCTAAATGCAAAAAATTAAAAATCCAAGAGAGACATACCTCGTCAATATGGATATGCTGCGGGCCCTTGCTGTAATTGGGGTTGTTGCACATCACACAAAGGCCGTAACGGGATTCAATATTCCTTTTATTGGCGACTATGGCGGGCTGCTGGGCGTAGAGCTTTTTTTCATCATCAGCGGATTTTTGATTACTGATAGTGCTTGCAGAAGTGACCTAAAAAAATACACCATCCATCGCCTATTCAGAATTTTCCCAGCATACTGGCTCACATACTTGCTGCTCGCAATACCTGCTGGGATATTTCTAAAGCCCGATCAAGATTGGCTTGCGCTCCTTCTGAACATCATCAACTTTCAACAACTCTCACCCAAGGCGTTGATTGAATATGACGTTCTGCATGTTTCCTGGACCTTGACGGTTGAATTGATCTGGTACTTTATCGCACCAATATTCATACTTGGCAAAGGACGCTGGGCTCTTTGGTGGCTGATTGCCAGCATACTAATATCCACATCATGGAGCTATCTCGCAGCACACGGTTATTTCAATGCATGGTTTGCCAATGGATTTGCATCGTCGAGAAATCCGGCAGATCCTGGCCAGGTTGGGATCATCATCAACAATGCATTTCCCGCACAGATGTTCTTCTTCATACTTGGCGGGTGTATCTATTTTTATCGTGACTTCTTCTTTCGCATCAATGAAACTCTCATCAACGCAACCATCGTAGCATTCATTCTTTTGATCGGTGTTTACCAAGGCAGGCTGCCGTCACCTATATTCTTGACGGGTCTCGGCCTTGGTGCTTTGCTGATCAAGGTGCTGCGTGCACCGCCTACGAAAGACAAGATTCTCCCCCGTATTGGAAAAATATCTTACTCTGTCTACCTGATCCATTTTCCGGTCATTATATTTTTTGTTCAAAAATTCAATGCATCGTTGGGAAATTTCTCGATTGCCCTGGCATATCTGACCATATTTATATTTTCCAATATAATTTATGAGTTGATCGAGAGAAAATTTATCGCCGTTGGCCGAAAACTCGCTTAGAAGCCAATTCCTGTTCCTAGTCGTCTTGTGAGTCGCGCAACGCCGATGTCATTCGTTGAAAGCCTTCATCCCTCCCCCTTTGCTGTCAGCAAGACAGCCTGGATGCGCTCGCCTCTTTCTTATTGGGGATGGATCGCACTCGTAAGTGCATTGTCCCTCTGGCTGCGCATGGCCTTTCCAATACTGGCCGTGGGCTGGGCCGCGCATGATGATCTGCTGTTTGTGCGTCTTGCGGCTGAAATCGGAATGGGCCACTGGCTGGGCAACTACAACGAACTCACGCATGCCAAAGGAGTCGGCTATCCCCTTTTCCTGTTGCTCAATCACGCAACCGCTCTGCCTTTGAAGTTCTCCGAGCACGCCCTGTATCTGGCATCAGCGGCTTTTTTCGCACATACGGCCGGGCAGATGTTGCGTTCCCGGCCTTTGGCGTTGGTGCTGTTTGCCGTGGTGGCCTTCCAGCCAGCAGCATGGCTGGAGCAATCGGGAGGCCGTGTGATGCGCGAGGGCATCTATGTCTCGCAGACCTTGCTGCTGCTGACCCTGGGCCTGCGCTGCTGGGTGCTTGCAGCGACACAGGCCTTGCCAGCCACACAGTTGCGTGCGCAATGGCGTCCACTGCTCGCCATGGGGCTGGTCGGCGGATGGTTCTGGCTGACCCGCGAAGAAGGTGTATGGCTTCTGCCCGCGCTGACATTGCTGCTGGCCTATTGGCTGTGGGCGCAGCGCCATGCGCTGCGGCGCCAATGGCGGGCTGCACTGGCCTTTGCTGCATTACCCATTGCGGTGGCGACGGTGATGGTCGGCGCAGTCAATACGACCAACTATGCGGTCTACGGGGTGTTCCGCAACAACGATTTCCGCTCGAGCGATTTTCTGGGTGGCTATGGGGCGCTCACCCGCATTCGCCACGATCACTGGCAGCGTTATGTCCCTTTTCCCAAGGATGCCCGCGAGCGCGCCTATGCCATGAGTGCAGCTGCACGTGAGTTGAAGCCCTATTTCGAGGGTGATGGAGGTGAATTCTGGCGACAAGGAGGCTGCGCGCAGACCCAGACTTCCCCTTGCCCTGAAATTCTATCGGGCTGGTTCATGTGGGCGTTGCGCCGCGCCGTAGCCACCACGGGACACTACCAAAGTGCTCAGGAAGCACAATCTTTCTACCGCAGGCTGGCCGCAGAAATCGACGCCGGTTGTCGCCAGCATCCCGACGACTGCCTCCCCCCGCGCGCCACTATGGTGCCACCGTGGCATGAGGGTTATGCACTCGATGCCATCAAGGCATCCGGACAGGTCTTCTGGACGCTTGCAACCCTGGACCACGCAACGCTCAAACCCTATCACAGCGTGGGTCAGCCACTGCATCTGAGGTTGTTCGAGGTCGTGACCAACGGCCCGATTGCCCCCATGGCCGACACGCCGCCACTGGAAGTGGACCTGACATCGCCGCGCGATACATTTCGACTCCAGCTTGCTCAATGGATCGCAACCGCCATGAGCAAGGCGTCGGCAGTGGCACTGCCAATGGCTTTTGCCTTGTGGTCTCTGTGGACGGTGGTATTGATTGTCAGAAGGCGCATGCCCGATGTCACCTGGATGCTGGCGGCCAGCCTGGCTGCCGCCCTGGCAACCCGGATCGCATTGCTTGGCTTTCTGGAAGCAACTTCGATCCCGAGCAATTACATCCTCTACCTGTACCCGGCGGTACCTCTGTCCCTCGCGTTTCCGGTCGTGGTGCTATGGAGCGTTGCCCAGCGCCTCAAGAGCCGCAAAAACAGCGGGCACAATGCAGCAACTGCCTGAATGATTGAGAAGAATCCTGAAAATGAGTGCACAACAACCAGTCCAGCTCTATCGCAACCAGCGCATTGCCGTCATCCTTCCCTGCCACAACGAGGAGTTGACGGTGCGCCCGGTGGTCGAGGGCTTTCGCGAGGCGTTGCCCGAAGCGGAAATCTACATCTTCAACAATCTCTCGACCGATCGAACCGCTGATTTGGCCATTGAAGTCGGCGCGCATTTACGCAACGTCAATCTCAAGGGAAAAGGCAATGTGGTGCGCCGCATGTTCGCCGATGTGGACGCAGATGTGTATGTGATGGCCGATGGCGATGCGACCTACCATGCCCCGTCTGCGCGCATCCTGATCGACAGGCTGATCGACCAGCAGCTGGACATGGTGGTGGGCGCGCGCGTGGAGGCGGAGCCGGAGGCGGGCGACAAGGGCGAGGCCTACCGGCCGGGCCATCGCTGGGGCAACAAGCTGCTGACGGGCACGGTGCAGAAAATCTTTGGCGGGAGCTTTCGCGACATGCTCTCCGGCTACCGGGTGTTTTCGCGGCGCTATGTCAAATCGTTCCCTGCGCATTCGCATGGTTTCGAGATCGAGACCGAGCTGAACGTACATGCCCTGGAGTTGCGCATGCCTTGTACCGAAATCGACACGCCCTATGGCGCAAGGCCCGAGGGCTCCGCGAGCAAGCTGTCGACGTACCGTGATGGTTGGCGCATTCTCAAGACCATTGGCCGGCTTGTTGTGAGTGAAAAGCCGCTGCAGTTCTTTGGCTTGCTGGGTGCAGTGCTGGCCCTGTTGGCGGTGCTGCTGGCTGCGCCCATCCTGATTGAGTACGGCCATACCGGATTGGTGCGGCGCTTTCCAACCCTGGGCCTGGTCACCGCCTTGGTGGTGTGTGGTGGCATCTCATTTGTCACAGGGCTGATTCTGCAGGCCATCACCCTGGCCCGCCGGGAGGCCAAGCAATTTGCCTACCTGGCAAGCACGGCAGCTGGAAAGTGAAGCCACTCGGAATCAGCCGCTCGTTTCTCTGGTTTCTGGTTGCGGGCGGATTGGCTTTTCTGGTGGATGCCGGCGTGCTCACCCTGCTGCGTGACGTATTGGGGGTCTATGCCGCGCGCGCCATATCATTCTGGCTGGCGGCCACCACGACATGGCTGATCAACCGGAATATTTCCTTTGCCGGCCGCAATGCGTCTGGCGGACTGGTAGCCGAGTATCTTCGCTACCTGGGGCTGATGCTTGGCGGTGGTGCAGTGAACCTTGGCGTCTACTCGCTGTTGGCCTGGCAGCTGCCGCAAGGCCCATGGTGGCTCATGCTGTATGTGGCGGCAGGCACCGTCGCGGGCATGGCGGTCAACTATCTGGGCCTGAGCCGGCTGCTGTACCGCAAGAGGCAGGCAGACTAGCTCCGTGCCGATGAATAACCGACTACGGCAGGGATGCGGCGTGTACCGCAACCGCTCACGCCGGCAACAGGGATCGATGACCATGGCCTGCTACCCCGCAAGACAATAGACCGTACCCGCCCAAAGAATGCATGAAACAAATGGATTTGCGCCCAGCCAACAATTTTGATGCCCTGCGGCTGTTTGCCGCCTTGTCCGTGCTTTACAGCCATCAATTTCCTCTTACAGCGACAACGCCTCCTGCGTGGATGAACGTGGCCATGATCGGAGGGGCTGCAGTGATGGCCTTTTTCGTCATCAGCGGCTATCTGGTCACCTTGAGCTGGTGGGCACAGCCACGGCTGTTGCCATTTGCAGCCAAACGCGTCTTGCGTATCTGGCCGGCGTTGACGGCGGTGGTCCTGCTCGCACTGTTTGTACTGGGCCCCGTGTTTACCAAGGTCCCATTGCATGATTACTGGCAGAACGCCGTGACCTGGGACTATCTGCGCAACATCGCACTGCAGATACGCTTCAGCCTGCCCGGCGTTTTTACCGATCATCCGCTTCCCAATTCCATCAACGGCTCCCTATGGACCATCCCTATCGAGGTCAGTTGCTATGCAGTGCTGGCTGCTGCCGGGCTATTGGGCTTGCTCCGCTCGCGGCGCATATGGGCCTTGCTCTGCGTGGCCTATCTGGTCTGGTTTCTCTCGACCATGACGATGGACCTGACGGGGGCCATGAACCATTACTGGGAATTTCCGGCCTATTTCGCCTTTGGCTCCCTGATAGCCGCCTTCAACAAGCAATTTCTGCAGCATCGTGCGGTATTTGCCATTGCTGCATGCGCCTGTGCACTCGTGGCATACGCTCTTGGGTTTCCATATTCCGCGCTTTTGCTGTTCATGCCTGCCACACTGCTGGCGGTTGGTACTGCATCATGGCCCATACTGTCTCAAGCTGGCCGGCTTGGCGATGTATCGTACGGGGTGTATCTATATGCATTCCCGATTCAGCAGTGCGTGCGTGCGCTGGCCCCTGGCCTGGATTTCACCACCAGCCTGGCGGTGGTCGTTGCGCTCACGCTCGCGGCAGGGTGGCTCTCCTGGCGTCTGGTGGAGGCCCCCGCTTTGCGCCTAAAAACCTATCTGCGATGATGGCCCCTGCCGAACAGCAACTACCCCCAATGTCCTTCTGTGCCGCATTCGCCCGCAGCTGACGCTGCCCACCGGCAGAATTCGACCGAAAAAACAACCCTCGCATCCTTGAACAGTCCCGCTTTTCCGCAATGCAAGCTCTTGATACCTGGAACCCTTCCCACGGCCCCATTGTTGGCCTGTTGACCGATATTGATGACACCCTCACCACCGAAGGCGTGGTGCCCGCCGCAGTGGTGCAATCCATCGCAGCACTCAAGGCCAAGGGCCTGGCGGTGATTCCGATTACGGGGCGCCCCGTGGGCTGGAGCGTGCCATTTGCGCAAGAGTGGCCCGTGGACGCCATCGTGGCGGAAAACGGCGCTGTGGCGCTGCGCCGCAATGCCCTGGGTGGGCTGGACAAGCTCTACCAGCAGGACGACGCCACCCGAATCGCCAACTTTGCCAAGATGCAGGCTGTGCTGGAGCAGATCGAGGCCACGGTACCGGGCGCGCGGCGCGCCACAGACTCAGCGGGCCGCGAATGCGACATTGCCGTGGACCACAGCGAGTTCACCCATATGCCGCAGGCACAGATCGATCAGTGTGTCGCCATCATGCGGGCTGCAGGCATGAATGCCACGGTCAGCTCCATTCATATCAACGGCTGGTTTGGCGGACACAACAAGCTCGAAGGCGCGCGCTGGATCGTGAAGACGCTGTTTGGCAGGAATCTGGACGCCGAGATCGGCCAGTGGTGCTACATCGGTGACTCCACGAACGACCAGTTGATGTTCCAGCACTTTGAAAACAGTTTTGGCGTTGCCAATATTGCGCGCTTTGTACCCCAACTGTCACACTTGCCACGCTATGTGACGCCGGGTGAGCGCGGCGCGGGCTTTGTGGAGCTGGCCGAACGATTGTGCACTGTGGTTTGAGCAGACTCGCGGCAGACGCCTGCCGCACTTCCACCACGAATCAGGGCTTGAAGTCGAACTGCTGCTGCAGAATGACCTTGATGGGCTGGTTGGCCTTCATTGCCGGGCGGTATTTCCACTTGCGTACGGCTCGCTCCACTTCACCGGCCATGTCCTTGGAAGTAGTGGTCAAGGTCTTCACCTCGCCCACGCTGCCGTCCACATTCACGACGAACTGAACGCGCACGCTGGCAGGTTGCGCCAGCGCCCCTGCTGGGTAGGGATAGCGGGGAGACGCGCCAGTCAGCAGCTGAGGCGCGCTGTCGCAGGCATCGCCTGCGCAGCCAGCGGCCGGCAAGGCGCTGGAGGCTGCAGGCACTGTTGCAGCGGCATCGGCCTTCTCGGCGGTCTTGGCAGTCTCCTGCGTGGCGCAACCGGCCAGCAAGGCAGCAAGCACGGTCACAACGGCGGAACTGGTTCGGATAAAAGACATGGTCTGAAAACTTCCGGAATAGAACTTGCGCAAACAGGAATGCATCATCGGCATTTCCATCGGAGCAACACTTTGCTCACGTCAAATCTGCGCAAATCATGCAAAAGATACACGGCAAAGGGCATTCGCCTGCGCTTTTGGCAACAGAGGAGCGCACCACAACCCCATGTTTTACCATGAGCGCACGGCCACATTGTGGAGAAACCTGGGCATGCGCGTTTCCCGCCGCGCTTGCAGGCCTGAAATTACGTTGGTGACTCCGCGTATTTGCGCTTGCGGTTAGCATGTATGCGCCCGTCCGCCTGTGCTGCGGCGCGATCACCAGGGTTTGCCTGCACAAGGCATGGTTTGCCCAGGCAGGCCCGAACATTCCCAAGACATGCAAGGAACAACCGCAATGACCACCGCGTATCCGGATACCCGACTGCTGATCAACAACGAATGGTGCGACGCCTCGGATGGCAAGACCATTGATGTGGTGAACCCTGCGACCGGCAAGACCATCGGCAAGGTGGCGCATGCCACCAAGAAAGACATGGATCGCGCGCTGGAAGCCGCGCAGGCAGGCTTCAATACCTGGCGTGCCATGCCCGCAATCGAGCGCGCAGGCATCATGCGCAAGGCTGCCGCCCTGCTGCGCGAGCGCGCTGATGCCATCGCCAGCCTGCTGACGCAGGAGCAAGGCAAGCCGCTGGTGGAAGCCAAGGGCGAAGTGCTGGCCGGTGCCGGCATCATCGAATGGTTTGCCGACGAGGGCCTGCGCGTGTATGGCCGTATCGTTCCCGCCCGTGTGGCCAACGTGCAGCAACTGGTGATCAAGGAGCCCGTCGGCCCGATTGCTGCCTTCACGCCCTGGAATTTCCCGATCAACCAGGTGGTGCGCAAGCTGGGCGCCGCGCTTGGAACAGGCTGCTCCTTCCTGGTGAAGGCGCCCGAGGAGACCCCCGCATCGCCCGCTGCGTTGCTGCAGTGCTTCGTGGATGCAGGTATTCCCAAGGGCGTGTTGGGCCTGCTGTACGGATCGCCTGCTGAGATTTCGGAATACCTGATTCCCCATCCCATCATCCGCAAGGTGACGTTTACCGGCTCCACCGCCATTGGCAAGCAACTGGCTGCACTGGCTGGCGCGCACATGAAGCGTGTGACCATGGAGTTGGGCGGACACGCGCCGGTGATCGTAGCCGAAGACGCCGATGTGGAACTGGCCATCAAGGCCACTGCGGCGGCCAAGTTCCGCAACGCGGGCCAGGTCTGCATCTCGCCGACGCGCTTTTTGGTGCACAGCAGCATCAAGAACGAGTTCGTCGATGCCTTTGTCAAGCGCGCCGAAAGCCTCAAGCTGGGCGACGGCCTTGCCGATGGCACGACCCTGGGCCCTCTGGCCAATGCCCGCCGCCTGACCGCCATGGCCAAGGTGGTGGAAGACGCCGCCGCCAAGGGCGCCAAGGTGGCTACCGGTGGCGCACGCGTGGGCAGCGAAGGCAATTTCTTCGCCCCGACCATTCTGGCCGACGTGCCCATGAACGCCTCGGTGTTCAATGACGAGCCCTTCGGCCCGATTGCCGCTATCCGCACCTTCGACAAGCTCGAAGACGCGATCACCGAAGCCAATCGCCTGCCCTTTGGCCTGGCCGCGTATGCCTATACCCGCTCGTACAAGAACGTGCAGATGCTGTCCAACCAGATCGAGGCCGGCATGGTCTGGATCAACCAGCCTGCCACGCCAACGGCCGAATTCCCCTTTGGCGGCGTGAAGGACTCAGGCTACGGCAGCGAAGGCGGCCCCGAAGCGATGGAGGCCTATCTCAATGCCAAGGCCGTGTCGATCACCGCTGCTTAACCACTACCAGACCAGCCCGGCTTGGTCCCGAAAAGCAAAAAGCAAGCCTGCGGGCTTGCTTTTTTATTGGGGGATGGCAGCACCATCTATCGCATGCTGCATTTTGAGTAGCAAACTATGCTTACCTCTTCAGGACCAAAGTCTGTTTTCATTGGAAAATGCTGTTCCAGGGCGGTTCAACGCTCTGCGGCATCAGCTTCTCTTTCGCGCTGGCTGGGAAGACCGAAGGCTACCGCCCCCAGCGCGCCCTGTACCAGCGCGTACACGCCGTAGATCAGGCCTACGCCAACCGCCACGGCAACCGGCACACCGAACGGCGCTAGCGCTGCAGCACTGGCCGCTTCGCGCGTACCCCAGCCGCCCACGCTGACCGGCAGCGCCGCCATCAAAAAGATGGGAGCCATGGCAAAGGCCCATGCCGCAATCGGCAGATGAATGCCCAGTGCCAGACCGCCCAGCGCCAGAGCCCCTGCCGACAATACCTGCACCAGCGCCGACGAAGCCGCCTGCACCAGCATCTGCGCATGAAAATCAGGCCGCTGCGCCGCCTGCAGCAGTGGCAACAGCCATGCAGGCAGATGGGCCGCATCGCGCCGGCCCAGCCACCACAGCAGCCCCCAGGGGAGCGCAATCCACAGTACCGTTCCTGCCAGCATGGCCGCAACAAACCAGGCCTGCGGCACCCGCACCACCGGCGCCAGCGCAGGGGCGGCCACCGCCGCACCCAAGGCGCCAATCGCGCACAGCATCCACAGGCCGCTCAGCCGATCCAGCAGCACCGACAGCGACGATGCCGCCTTGCCCTGCCCCGTGCGCTGCAGCACCACGGCGCGGTATACATCGCCGCCCACCACGGCACCGGGCAGCAAGGCGTTGAGGCCGATGGCCTGAAAGTACCAGCGCAGTGCATCGGGCCAGCGCATCTCCGCGCCCAGCCAACGCGCCAATGCGCGCCAGCGCCATGCAGAAACCACGTTGGATGCGATTGCCGCGCACAAGCCCGCTGCCAGCCACCCGCCATTGGCTGCGCGCAGGCGCGCCCACAGTGCAGCAGGGTCGGCAAAATAGGCAACGGCGCCCAGCAGGAGGGCGCCGCTTGCGGCCTTGATGCAGGCTTTCTGGACTCGGTTCACGCAGGCGCCACGCTCATGCAGCAGCAGCGGCTGCCGCGCGCGGCACCTCTACGCGCACCATCTGCGGGGTTTCGCCCGTGGTGTCGATGCGGTATTCATCCGCGTAGTACTGGCGGCCACCGCCCGATTCATAGTACACGCGGGTCAGCATTTCCCCAATCAGGCCTGCGGCAACAAAGGTCATGCCCATCAGCACCAGCATCACGCCCACGATCAGCAGTGGGCGGCCGCCGATGCTCTCGCCCATCAGCTTGACGACGAACAGATAGGCCAGGATGAGAAAGCCCGGCGTGGCCAGCCACAGGCCCAGGCCGCCAAAGGCGTGCAGCGGGCGCTGGCGGTAGCGCATCAGAAACACCATCAGGATCAGATCCAGGATGACGCGGAAGGTGCGGTCAATGCCGTACTTGGACACACCCGCCGTGCGCGCATGGTGGCGCACCGGCACCTCGGTGATGCGCGCACCGGCATCACGCGCCAGCGACGGAATGAAGCGGTGCAGCTCGCCGTACAGGTGAATACGGTCGATGATGTGGCGACGGTACGCCTTGAGGGCGCAGCCATAGTCGTGCAGTTGCACGCCAGTGGCGTTGGATATGAGCCGGTTGGCTATTTTTGACGGCAATTTGCGCGAAATTGCCGCATCCTGGCGATCCTTGCGCCACCCGGACACCATGTCCACGCTGGCATCGGTTTCCAGGCGGTTGAGCAGCAGCGGAATATCGTCGGGCTCGTTTTGCAGGTCGGCATCCAGCGTCACGACATACTTGCCACGCACGCGATCAAACCCGGCCTGCAGCGCGCTCGATTGGCCGTAGTTGCGGGCCAGAACCACCGGCCGCAGCCAGGGCCGGGTCGATGCCAACTCCAGCAGCAGCCTGGCACTGTCGTCCTTCGATCCATCGTCCACGGCAATCAGCTCGTAGCTGAGCGGTTGCGCGCGCATGGCCGCATCAATCCGGTCCACCAGGGCGGTCAGGTTGTCAAATTCGTTATAGATGGGGACGACGATGGATACGGCAGGAGAAGACACGGCGCTTGGTATTTTGCTTAAACAGCGGTGGCCTATACTACCTGATCCGCCCTTTCCTCTGCTGCTGATGCGACAGGCCAGGCCCGTGCCCAGGCCACTTGCGCATGGGCGCACCCGTGTTTCTGCCATGACGTCTTCGCCCTCCGCTCCTGCCAAAGACTGGCAGCAGCCTCTCTACCAGCACCCACTGGCCTGGATACTGCTGCTGGCCTGCGCGCACATCATCTCGCGCGTCGCCATCTCGGAGGGCATGAAATGGGACGAGTCCGAACAGATCCTGTGGTCACAGGAGTTTCTGCTGGGCTACGGTTCGCAGCCACCCGCTTACAGCTGGCTGCAATGGGCCGTGGGCCAGGTGCTGGGGCCGTCGGTGCTGGCGCTCTCCGTCGTCAAGCACAGCCTGATCGTGCTCACCTATGTGCTGGTCTGGCAGGCTGCACGCGTGCTGCTGCCCGCCAAGGGCGCCTTCTGGGTGGCAGGCGGCCTGCTGCTGATGCTGCCCTTTGGCTGGGACAGCGTGCGCGACCAGACCCACACCGTCCTCGTGACCGCCATGACCTTTGGCACCTGGTGGATGGTGCTGCGCCAGGTCAAGACGCCCAACCCTGTTCATTTTGTCTGGCTGGGCGTGTTCTGCGGCCTGGGCATGCTGGCCAAATACAGCTTTGCCATGCTGATCGGCGTGCTCTTTGTCGCGGCACTCACAGTACCGCAGGTGCGCCGCGCCATACTGGGCCACGGCTGGTGGCTCGCTCCGCTGGTGGGCCTGCTGATCTTTGCGCCTCACGCCTGGTGGCTGTCGCAGCATTGGCGTGAGGCCACCACGGAGACCATCCACAAGATGGACATCTCCACCCAGGTCTCGCACCTCAAAGGCCTGGGCGCCCTGGCCAAGGCCGTATTTTCCACGCTGGGGCTGTGGCTTATCGTTGCGCTGGCAACCTATCGCAACCGCTTATGGAAGGAAGCCTACCGTGCCAATGCCACGGCGGACACCGCACCCGACTGGCGCGCCTGGGCCTGGCCGCTGCTGCGCCGCTACCTGGCCCTGGTGTTCCTTGTTCTGATTGCCATGGTGGTGGTGGGCGATGTCAGCAGCTTCAAGCAGCGCTGGGTGCTGCCCCTGACGGCCATTGCACCACTGGCGCTGTATGCCTGGCGCCCAGCCCTGCTGGCAGAAGGCTCAGGCCGCGGCTACACCACGGTGGTGGTGCTGTTTGCGCTGGTGTTCTGGACCCTGGCCACCATCCGCCCCTGGCAGGCCGACTGGCGCCACGACCCCGACGAGCTGAACCACCCGGTTGCCCAACTGGCCCAGCAGCTGGCGGCCGCTGGCTACGACGGCAAGGGCGTGATCATTGGCTCGGACAACATGGTGGCAGCCATGCTGCGCTCGCACAACCCGCATGCCTATGCCATGTCCTGCACTGCCGAGTGGGGCCGCATGGCCGAATGCCTTGCCGGTGGCCGCTCCCGGGCTGCCGATACCGGCGTAGGGCTGCTGTACATTGCACGCATGGACAAGGCTACGCCCGACTGGTGGGACATCGTGCTTGCCAGCCACCCCGGGGCTGTGCCGCAGTCCCTCACCATTCCTTTCGTCCATATGCGTGCCAGCACGCCGCCCATGCAATACCAGTATGTGTGGCTGCCAGCCCCCGTCAGTCCATGAACACTGTTCTCGTCACCGGCGCCGCCGGTTTTATCGGTATGCACTGCGCCCAGCGCCTGCTCGCGCAGGGGTTGGCTGTAGTGGGCATCGACAACCTCAACAGCTACTACGATGTGGCGCTGAAGGATGCGCGCCTGGCGCAGCTGCAAAGCCACCCCCATTTCCGCTTTGTGAAGCTGGATGTGGCCGACCGCGCTGGCATGGCCGCCCTCTTTGACGAAGTGCGCCCGCAGCGCGTGCTGCATCTGGCGGCCCAGGCCGGCGTGCGCTATTCCATCGACCAACCCGACGACTACACCGACAGCAACCTGCTGGGCTTTGGCAATGTTCTGCAAGGCTGCCGCAGGCACCAGGTGGCGCACCTGGTGTACGCCAGCAGCTCCAGCGTGTATGGCGGCAATGCCAAGATGCCTTATGCCGAGAGCGATGCGGTCGACCACCCGATCAGCTACTACGCGGCCACCAAGAAGGCCAACGAGCTGATGGCGCATACCTATTCGCACCTGTATGGCATGCCCACGACCGGGCTGCGGTTCTTCACCGTGTACGGCCCCTGGGGTCGGCCCGACATGGCCTTGTTCAAGTTCACCAAGGCCATTCTGGCGGGCGAGACCATCGACGTGTACGGCAACGGCGAGCTGGTACGCGATTTCACCTTCATCGACGACATCGTGGAAGGCATCCTGCGCGTGCTTGTCAAGCCTGCGGCTCCCGATGCCAGCTATGACGCGCTGCAGCCCAACCCGGGCACCAGCACCGCCCCTTACCGCATCTTCAACATCGGCAACAGCAACCCCACGGTGCTGATGGACTACATCGCAGCACTGGAATCGGCCTTGGGCACCACCGCCAACAAGCGTATGCTGCCCATACAGCCGGGCGATATGCACAGCACATCGGCCGACACCCGCGCCTTGCAGGCCTGGGTGAACTTTGCCCCATCGACCACTGTCAGAGACGGTGTCCAGCGCTTTGTGGACTGGTACCGCTCGTTCTACCGCGTATGAAAGTCACTGTTTTCGGAACCGGCTATGTCGGTCTTGTACAAGGTGCCGTGCTGGCCGACGTGGGCCACCAGGTACTCTGCGTAGATGTGGACGCCGCCAAGGTGGCCGCACTGCAGGCCGGGCAGATTCCCATCCATGAGCCAGGCCTCGACAAGCTCGTGACCAGCAATCACGCCAACGGCCGCCTGCGCTTTACCACCGATGCGGCCGAAGGCGTGCAGCACAGCGAGGTCATCTTCCTGGCCGTGGGCACCCCGCCCGATGAGGATGGCAGCGCCGACCTGCAATACGTGCTGGCGGTGGCCCGTACCATTGCCCAGCACATGACGGGGCCGCGCATCGTCATCAACAAGTCCACCGTACCCGTGGGCACCGCCGACAAGGTGCGCGACGTGATTGCGCAAGGCCTTGCTGCACGGGGTGCGAGCTACGGCTTTGATGTGGTCTCCAACCCCGAATTCCTGAAGGAAGGCGCCGCAGTGGCCGACTGCCAGCGGCCCGATCGCATCATCATCGGCACCGGCAACCCGGCATCCGAGGCCCGGCTGCGCGAGCTGTACGCGCCCTTCAACCGCAACCACGACAGGATCGTGGTGATGGATGTGCGAAGCGCGGAGCTGACCAAGTACGCCGCCAATGCCATGCTGGCCACCAAGATCAGCTTCATGAACGAGATCGCCAACCTGGCTGAACGGCTGGGCGCCAATGTGGAAGCCGTGCGCCGCGGCATCGGCAGCGACCCGCGCATCGGCTACCACTTCATCTACCCCGGTGTGGGCTATGGCGGCAGTTGCTTCCCCAAGGATGTGAAAGCCCTGGTGCGCACCGCGCAGGACACCGGCTTCGAGCCCCTGCTGCTGAACGCCGTGGAGGCCCGCAACGAGGCCCAGCGCAATGTGCTGTTCGAGCGCATCAGCGCCTTCTATGGCGGACTGTTGCAGGGCAAGACCATTGCGCTGTGGGGCCTGGCCTTCAAGCCCAATACCGACGATATGCGCGAGGCGCCCAGCCGCAACCTGCTCGAAGCCCTGTGGGCGGCAGGCGCCCGGGTACAGGCCTACGACCCGGTGGCGATGAAGGAAGCGCAGCGCATCTATGGCGAGCGCGAAGACCTGGTGCTGGTGGACAGCGTGGACGCAGCCGTGCAGGGCGCCGATTGCCTGGCAATCGTCACCGAGTGGCAAATCTTCCGCGCACCCGATTTTGAGCAACTCGCCGCCAGCCTGAAGGACCGCATGGTGTTCGATGGCCGCAACCTCTATGACCCGGCGCTCGTGGCAAGTCACGGCCTGGGCTATGTCTCCATCGGCCGCCAGCCTGTGCAGCCCAAGGGCCATTGAAGCGCGCCCCCAACAGCGGGATCGGGAGCACACAAAAAAGCAAGTCCACGGACTTGCTTTTTTTTACGATCAAAACACGCTATAGCGCACAACCATCAAGCGCCTTCAGCTCATTTTTTGGTAGTGACATGCCCGTCAAAACGCATATCGCCGTAGGCCACGGTGCGTGAGCCCTTGGCCAGGCGGTAGCCCCACCAGATCAACAGAAACACCGGCAGGCCGATATAGGTAGCCACCACGCCGCCCCAATCGATCTTGTCTTTCAGGAATGCCTCGTAGTTCTGGCCCAGTGTGATGATGAGGCACAGAACGAACGCAAAGATCGGCCCGAAAGGGAACCAGGGCGATACATAGGGCAGTTGCGACACATCATGCCCCTGCGCCACAAAGCCCTTGCGAAAGCGGTAGTGGCTCACGGCAATGCCCAGCCAGGCGATGAAGCCCGTCATGCCCGAAAGGTTCAAAAGCCACAGGTACACGGTCTTGGGGCTGAAGAGAAAGCTGAAAAAGCACAGCCCGGCCATCACCGTGGTGGCCAGCAGCGCCAGCACCGGCACCCCGTTGCCCGACAGCCGCGCAAACGCCTTGGGCGCCATGCCCTGGCATGCCAGCGTGTAGAGCATGCGCGTCGAGGCATACATGCCCGAATTGCCTGCCGACAGCACCGACGTGAGCACCACCGCATTCATGACGGCCGCCGCCGACAGCAGCCCGGCTTTCTGGAACACCAGGGTGAAGGGGCTCACGCTGATGTCGCCCACCTCGTTGCGCAGCAATTGCGGATCGGTGTAGGGAATGAGCGAGCTGATGACCGCAATCGCCAGCACGTAGAACAGTAGAATGCGCCAGAACACCTGGCGCACCGCGCGCGGAATGTTGCGTGCAGGGTCTTCCGACTCTGCCGCTGCAATGCCGATGAGCTCCGTCCCCTGAAAGGAAAAGCCCACAATCATCGCCACGCCGATCAGCGCTGCAAAGCCGCCGGCAAAGGGCGCATCACCCACTTGCCACGTAGCCAGCGCACCCCAGATGCCGTTTTGCGGGCCGCCATGGAGAATGCCGACGATCATGGCCACGCCAATCGCGATGAACACCAGCACCGTCGTCACCTTGATGGCGGCAAACCAGTACTCTGCCTCACCAAAGCCTTTGACCGAGATGGCATTGAGCGCCACCATCAGCAGCAGAAACAGGGCGCTCCACCAGTAACCCGGCACATCGGGAAACCAGTAAGTCATCACCAACTGCGACGCCACCAGATCGACCGCAATCGTGATCGCCCAGTTGTACCAATAGTTCCAGCCCAGCGCAAAGCCAAAGCCTTCGTCGACATAGCGCGCACCGTAGGTGGCAAAAGAACCCGACACCGGCATATAGGCAGCCAGCTCGCCCAGGCTGGTCATCAGGAAATACACCATCAGGCCAATGACGCCATAGGCCAGCAGCGCACCGCCGGGCCCGGCCTGGGCAATGGTGGCACCAGAGGCCACGAACAGGCCCGTGCCGATGGAGCCGCCAATGGCAATCATCGACAGATGGCGGGCCTTGAGGTCGCGGCGCAGTTCCGTCGCGGCGCCAGAGAGAGAGGAACGGGAAGCAGTACCCGGCATAGAAACAGCGCAGCCATAGCTGCGCGCACAACAAACAAGGGCGCCATTATCAACGCAGCCGCCCGCCCCTGCCGGGGAGCGGGCGCTAATCCGCAGCCTGCGCCTTGCTTTAGACCCCAGCCAGGCCTATGCGCCAGCCGTAGTTAGTGTTTGCATCAGCCGCCATGACTGTCCGGGTGCGAGGGTGACGGGAGTGTCGATGCTGGCCGCTTCCACGCACAGCATCTGGCGCCAGCCATCATCGGGCATGTCGGCCAGCTCCTGGCTCAGCGCCGCACCCGGGTTCCACACCACCACCTCACTGGCATTTGCACTGTTCTGGATGGTCAGAGCCCGTCCGTCATGCGCAAATTGCTGCGAAACTTGTAGCAATTTACCGCCAGCGCCGGGCGTCGAGAACACGCGATCAAAACCCGCTCCCGGCGCGGCGCCAAAATCGATCTGCGCCGCCGCTTCGGCAAAGCGGGTATCGGCCAGCGCATCCCAGCACGCAGCGCCCTGCAAGCCCGCAAGCTGCGTCTGCGTGATGTCATCCACCTGCAGATAGCTGTGCAGCGCGCAGGTCATGGCCCAGGGCGTGCTGCCGGTGTTGCGCACATCCAGCGTGATGGCCAGCGAGTTGGCGCCAACTTCAGCGCGCAGCACGGCATCAAAAGCCTCGGGCCAGAACTGGCGGGTAGCCGGGCCATCCTGCAGGCGCAGTGCAATATGCTGCGCGCCACATTCCGCCACCTGCCAGCCCAGGTTGCGCACAAAGCCATGCTTGGGCAGCGGCCCGCGCGTGTTGAACTGCGGAAAGCACACCGGCACGCCCCCGCGGATGGCCGTCTTGCCATCGCGCGCGCTGGCGGGGCTCAGGTACAGGTGCTCGCGGCCATCTGCCGTCTTCCACGACAGCACTTGCGCGCCCTGCTCTGCCACGACGAGGCTGCTGCCGTCCGCCCATTGCTTGTACCAAGCGGGAAAACCTTCCCAGACGAGTGCCGCCCAGCCGTGTGTGTTGTTCATGGAGTTCCTTGTTGGATATCAGGTGCAGATTGTGCAGGCTGCCGAGCGCCGTGACGGCGGCAGCAGCAGCGACAGTGGCCGGAAGAACCACAAGGAGCATAATCGCTCCCGTCCGCCCCGGTGCATCTGCCGGGAGGATTCGCCTCTGTTGCAGGCACCTATTGAAAGACCCACCACCTGTCGCGCGTTGCTGCAGCACGCGTCAGGAGGCCTGGGCCAGACGCTGCGCACGCCCGCGCAGCAAGGAAGAAACATGACCTGGCAAGACTTCAAGCACCAATACCTGGTGCGCTTCTGGTCGCCCGTGCCCGCAGTGATTGCGGCGGGCGTCCTCTCTGCGTATTACTTTGGCCTGACCGGCACGTTCTGGGCCGTCACCGGCGAGTTCACCCGGTGGGGCGGCCATGTGCTCCAGTTCTTCGGGGTCGATCTCTCCAACTGGGGCTATTTCAAGGTCATCGGCCTGCAGGGGACGCCGCTCACCCGCATCGATGGGGTGATGATCATCGGCATGTTCGTCGGCTGCTTCTCCGCCGCGCTCTGGGCCAACAACGTCAAGCTGCGCATGCCCAACCACCGCATCCGCGTGGTGCAGGCCATCGTCGGCGGCATCATTGCGGGTTTTGGCGCACGCTTGGCCATGGGCTGCAACCTGGCGGCGTTCTTCACCGGCATTCCGCAGTTCTCGCTGCACGCCTGGTTCTTTGCCATTGCCACAGCCATTGGCTCGCTCTTCGGCGCCAAGGTGAGCATGCTGCCCATCTTCCGCATTCCGGTCAAATTGCAGAAGGTGAACGCCGCCCAGCCGCTGTCGGCGCGCGAAGCCCAGGCCAAGAAGCGCTTTCGCATCGGCATGTTCCTGTTCGTCGCTTTCATCTGCTGGGCGATTGCCAAGGTGTTCGATGCGCCCAAGCTCGGTTTTGCCGCCCTGTTCGGACTGATGTTCGGCCTGATCATCGAGCGCGCCCAGGTGTGCTTCACCTCGGCTTTCCGTGACCTGTGGCTGACTGGCCGCACCCAGATGGCCAAAGCCATCATCTTCGGCATGGCCGCTGGCACCATCGGTGTCTACAGCTACGTGCAACTGGGGCTCGATCCCAAGATCTTCTGGGCAGGCCCCAATGCCGTGATCGGTGGCCTGCTGTTCGGCTTTGGCATCGTGCTCGCAGGCGGGTGCGAGACCGGCTGGATGTACCGCGCTGTTGAAGGCCAGGTGCATTACTGGTGGGTGGGACTGGGCAACATCATCGGCTCCACGCTGCTCGCCCTGGTATGGGACGATCTGGCCCCCGCCATCGCCATCAACTACGACAAGATCAACCTGCTCAAGGCTCTGGGCCCGCAAGCGGGCCTGCTCACCACCTATGTGATGCTGGCCATCTCGCTGCTGCTCGTGCTGTGGTGGGAGCGCCATTTCTTCAACCGCAAGCAGCGCCAGCAATCCATTCAGGCCAGCGTGCGCCCTGCCGTTCAGTAAGGAGTTCTTCCCATGTCCAATTACACGCCCGATTACCGCCTCGACATGATGGGCGAGCCCTGCCCATACCCTGCTGTTGCCACGCTGGAGGCAATGCCCAGCCTCCAGCCCGGCGAAATCCTGGAAGTGATCTCCGACTGCCCGCAGTCGATCAACAACATTCCGCTGGACGCCAAGAACCACGGCTACGAGGTGCTGGAAATCCAGCAGGATGGCCCGACCATCCGTTACCTGATCAGGAAGTGATCCCTCTCTGCAAAGGATTCCCATGACCCAAAAGATCGTCATCATCGTGCATGCCGCGCCCTATGGCAGCGAGCGCTGCCTGTCGGCCCTGCGCGTGGCTACGGCACTGGCCGGACACGATGCCAGGCCGGAAGTGAAGGTGTTCCTGATGTCGGATGCCACCGTCGTCGGCCTGCCGAACCAGCATGACGGCACAGGCCCCGGCCTGCAGGCCATGGTGGAAACCTTGGTGGCCGAAGGCGTCACCATCAGGCTGTGCCGCACCTGTGCACTGGCACGGGGTCTGGCCGAGTTGACCTTGATCAACGGTGTGAGCATTGGCACGCTGCCCGAGCTGGCCGACTGGACATTGGCCGCTGACAAGGTCCTCACCTTCTGATCCACGCCATGGAAAAAAGGGACGGCCCGGTTCAGGCTGTCCCTTTTTCATGGCGCTTGGGCAATCAGGCCCGGCAACGCCGGGCGCTGTGCATCAATATTCCCAGAAAATGCGCTGGATTTCCTTGGGGTCGCTGGTCTTGGTCAGGGCCAGTGCGGCCAGCAGGCGTGCCTTTTCAGGGCGCAGGTCGTGGGCAACCACCCAGTCGTACTTGTCGTCAGGCTGCTCGGCATTGCGCAGCACAAAGCCGTAAGGCACGCGCGACGAGCGGATCACCTGCACGCCCTTGCTGCGCGCTTCCTGCAGGGCCGGCACAATGCGGTCCGCCACCGAGCCATTGCCGGTGCCCGCGTGGACAATCGCCTTGGCGCCCGTCCCGACAAAGGCATCGATGCCCGTGCGCGGCACATTGCCGTAGCCGTAGACGATCTCCACCGAAGGCAGGTTGGTGATGGTGTCGATGTTGAACTCGGACTGCATGGTGTGGCGCTTGACGGGGGCGCGGAACCAGTAGTTCTTGCCCTCCACCACCATGCCCAACGGACCCCATTGGCTCTGGAAGGCGCCGGTCTTGATGTTCACGTCCTTGTTCACATCGCGGCCCGACTGGATTTCGTCGTTCATCGTGACGACCACTCCCTTGCCTTCGGCATCCTTGGCGGCGGCCACGCTCACGGCATTCACCAGGTTCAAGGCACCGTCAGCCGACAGGGCCGTACCGGGGCGCATCGATCCCACCACCACGATGGGCTTGCTGGTGTGCACCGTCAGGCTCAGGAAATAAGCGGTCTCGGCCAGGGTGTCCGTGCCGTGGGTGATGACGACGCCATCCACATCCGCCTGCTTGACGAGAGCCGACACGCGTCTGGCCAACACCAGCAAGTTGTCGTTGGTGAAGCTTTCGGAAGCGATCTGGAAGACCTGCTCGCCGCGCACATTGGCCACCTTGGACAGCTCTGGCAGCCCTGCCAGGAGCTTGTCCACCGGCACCTTGGCAGCGCTGTAGGTTGCGCTGTTCATGGCCGAAGCACCTGCGCCAGCGATGGTGCCGCCAGTGGCCAGCACCACCACGTTGCGTGCCCCTTGCTGTGATGGCTGCGCCGCTGCTGCTGGCGCTGCCGCAGCGGGAGCTGCCGCTGCAGGTGCGCTGGCAGCCTGCGGGCTGCTTGCGCAGGCGCCCAGGCTCATGGTGATGGCCAGTGCCAGGGCGCTCAAGGCGGGCAGCTTCCAGCGAGTGGCAGGGACGTGATGCAGAGTTGTAGCTGGGGTAGAAGACATCGGATGCCTTTTTTAGGGTAAAACCCCTATCTTAGGAATGCCGGGCTTTGCTCCACATAGGTAAACACCCCTATGGCTTTTCATGAATCTATAAATTGACGCAGTGCAGCAAACAACAGTAACCAAAAAAACATTTCGTCATTAAAGGGCTATCGGATATCCGGGCCCCTCGCCGGCAGCGAGACCGCTAGACTCGGCAGACCGGGCTAGTTCCCGCTTTTCCCATTTCACCATCAGCCGCTTGCACACAGCGGCTGCGCTGGTTGTCCCGTTTGCGGCCTGGGTGCTTCCATGGCACCTCTTGCCCACCGTCTCTTTTCCGGCTGCATCTGGACCACATCGCAGGAGATTTGTGCATGTTTTCATGGTTTGAACGGCGTGTGCCGTCCTACCCAACGGCCGAGCCACAAGTTCCGCCCAAGGGTTTTTTCGCTTTCATGTGGGCCTGCACGCAAGGCATGCGTGGCTGGATCGGCCTGCTCACAGCCACCTCGGCGCTGCTGGCGGTGTATGAGGCAGTGTTGTTTGCCATCATGGGCCATGTGGTTGACTGGCTGGCCACGTTCTCACCCTCCACGTTCTGGGCCGACCAGGGCCGCACGGTCGTCGGGATCGTCGCCATTTTGCTCGGCAGCGTGCTGCTGCTGGCCCTGCACACGCAGGTGATGCACCAGGTGCTGGCGATCAACTTCCCGATGCGTTTGCGCTGGGTGTTCCACCGGCTGATGCTGGGGCAGAGCATGTCCTTCTACGCCGATGAGTTTGCGGGTCGCATCACGACCAAGATCATGCAGACGGCGCTGTCCGTGCGCGAGGTGATCTTCATGATCGTCGATGTGCTGGTGGGCGTGAGCGTCTACATGATCGGCATCCTGATTCTGGCCGCAAGCTTTGAATGGCGGCTGATGATTCCATTTGCCCTGTGGCTGGCCGCCTATATCGGTGCCTGCGTGTTCTTTGTTCCGCGTCTGGGCAAGATCGGCAAGGCCCAGGCGGATGCGCGCGCGCTGATGACCGGCCGTGTGACCGACGCCTATACCAACATCGCCACCGTCAAGCTGTTTGCGCACACCCGCCGCGAGGCTGAATATGCCCGCAGCGCGATGGAAGCCTTCAAGCAGACCGGCCACGCGCAGATGCGCCTGGTGAGCCTGTTCGAGATCACCAACCATCTGATGATCACCTTGCTGCTGCTGGGCTCCACCGGCACGGCGCTGTATTTGTGGACCAACGGCCAGGCCACGGCCGGTGTCGTGGCGGCAGTGATTGCCATGGCGCTGCGCCTGATGGGTTACTCGCACTGGGTGATGTGGCAGATGACCGGCCTGTTCGAGAACGTGGGCACCATCCAGGACGGCATCAACACCCTGACCAAGCCGCGCACGATCGTGGATGCGAAGGATGCCAAGCCGCTGGTGGTGAGCCGCGGCGAGATCACCTTCGACAACCTGAGCTTCTCATACAAGGATGCGGGCCGCCCGGTGATCGACCACCTCAACCTCACCATCCGCCCGGGCGAGCGCATTGGCCTCATCGGGCGCTCGGGCGCCGGCAAATCGACCCTGGTCAACCTGCTGCTGCGCTTTCACGATGTGGCGGGCGGCCAGATCCGCATCGACGGCCAGGACATCGCCCATGTCACGCAGGACAGCCTGCGCAGCAACATCGGCATGGTGACCCAGGACACCTCGCTGCTGCACCGCTCCATGCGCGACAACATCCTGTATGGCCGGCCCGATGCCACCGAGGAGGAGATGCTGCGCGCCGCCGAGCGCGCCGAAGCGGCAGACTTCATCGGCAACCTGTCCGACCGGTTTGGCCGCACGGGCTATGACGCGCAGGTGGGCGAGCGGGGCGTCAAGCTCTCGGGCGGCCAGCGCCAGCGCGTGGCGATTGCACGCGTGATGCTCAAGGACGCACCGATCCTGCTGCTGGACGAGGCCACCAGCGCCCTGGACAGCGAGGTTGAGGCCGCCATCCAGGAGAGCCTGGACAACCTGATGCATGGCAAGACGGTGATTGCGATTGCACACCGCCTGTCCACCATCGCGGCCATGGACCGCCTGATCGTGATGGACAAGGGCCAGATCGTGGAAGAAGGCACGCACCAGCAGTTGCTGGCGCGCGGCGGCATCTACGCCAAGCTGTGGGCCCACCAGAGCGGCGGCTTTCTGGCCGAGCCCATGGAAGGGCCGCTGTAGAGGGCCGCTGCGGGCCGCTTCTTGCGGTGGCACTTGGGGCCACTTCGTCATACTCCTGAATCAATAGCATCCAGCGCTTACACAGAAAGCGCTGGATGCTATTTTCATTTATCTACCGTCGATAGCGGCCACCAGGGTAGGCCATCGCGCACCTACTCCGCCGATGGATTGATTGATTGATTCGATATTCAGAACAATCAATCCCATACCAAGGAGTTTATCCACAAAGGTCGCAAAAATACACTGAATACATCGATCAACGAGAAGCAAACGCGGTGACACACACCGCCACCCGTTGAGCGAACCGGCAGGCCATGGTGACCCGCCGGAATCTCAAAGGAATTTAAAAATGATGAACGCACGTATTTTTTCGATTGCAGGTCTCACCGCTGTTCTGGCCATGGGTGCAGGTGTTGCACAGGCCAATCCCTTTGAAGGCGACCAGGCCATTGCGCCACGCGTCGCAGCTACCAGCAGCCTGAGCCGTGCCGAAGTGCAGGCCCAATGGGTCGATGCCCAGAAGAATGGCACCCTGCTGCTCAAGGGCGATAAGCTGCAAGCCAACCCCTACGAGCAAGGCCAGGGCCTGTCACGCGGTGCAGTCGTGCAGGCTGCCCATGACGCCTTGATCGCCGGCAAGCTGCCTGAAGGCAACGGCTCCTTCGGCGAATAAGCACGGTAGTCTCATCCGGATCGGGCGGCGCTGACGCACGCCCGCTTCCTCCAGGCGACCGCCATGAACCCGGTCGCCTTTTGTTCAAATCAAACGCAGGTTGACGGTGGCGGGCAAAGCGCCCCCCACCACGGCATGAAGTGCGTGGCACGGCTTGAACGTCGCAAGACGGGGAGCCGCAAAGCTCTCAGGCCGTGCTCTTGATGGCCACTGCTGACCCCAGCAGTGGCCTTTTTTGCGCTTTCGCTGGGGCAATTTGCTACAGAATCAGGAGCCATTGCGCAATCTGGGTAGACGCCGCCAGCCAGTACCCCACAAAAAAGCGCAGCCACCCCGCCAGGTGGCTGCGCTCAGCCTCGCAATGAATATCCTGACCGGAATCAGCAGTCGCCGATGCGCTTGCTGGTCACGGTGGTCTGCATGTTCTGGCCTGCCATGTCCATCTTGGTGGTCACGACGTTCTCGGTGGGCGACTTGTAATCGGCTTCGAGCACCATGCTCATCTTGCCCTCGCCGCAGCTGAACGACATGGTTTCCTTGCTGCCGCTGGTCTTGATGTCGGGCGCATTGCAGCCGGGCATGTTCTTGAGCTGGGAATCAGCCAGGGCCTGCAAGGTCTTGGAGGCCATGTCCGCAGTGATGCACATCTCCTGGATCAGCTTGCCGCCTTCAATGCGGGCATTTTCCAGATTGGCGGCCTTCTTCTGCTCAGGCGTCATGCTCTTGAACGCCTGCTCCATGCCTGCCAGTGCCTGCTGGCCCATGGGGCCACTCATCTCGGTGGTGGCACTCCACTTGCCAGCCTGAACCTTGGCCGCAGGTGCTGCAGCCGGGGCAGGTGCTGCGGCTGGCGCGGGGGCGGCTGCAGGGGCAGGTGCAGGTGCGCTGCCGGCCTCATCCTTCTTGCCACATCCCACGAGGCCAGCACCGGCCACCACGGCAGCCACTGCCATCCAATTTGCAAACTTTGCCATATGCTTCTCCGTATTGCAGCGGGCCCCGCGCCTGTCAGCTGCGCATGTCACGTTGCCGCCCCCTATGGGCGCAATCATGGTGCGGCGGATTATAGGACCCTGCCGATCCATAGAACAAATCAATTAATCGCCTTGATTCAATGAGACCATTGTTATTATTTATAACCAATCGCGTCTGGCCGCTCCTTGCAGCACGGCAGCAGGCACTACGATAGGCGACTGTTCTCGCCGATCACCACATGCGCATCCTCCACACCTCCGACTGGCACCTGGGCCAGCATTTCATGGGCCAGAGCCGCCAGGCCGAACACCGGGCGCTGATTGACTGGCTGGTGGCGCAGGTCGATGCTCATGCGGTGGATGCGGTGCTGATTGCAGGCGATATCTTCGACACCGGCGCACCGCCCAGCTATGCCCGCGAGCTGTACAACCAGTTGATCGCCCGGCTGCACCAGGCAGGCGTTGCGCTGCTGGTGCTGGGCGGTAACCATGACTCGGTCAGCGTGCTCGATGAAAGCCGCGATCTGCTGCGCCATCTCGGCACCCAAGTGATTGCCGCCACAGGCGCGCCGCAGCAGCATGCCATCACGCTGCCGCTGCGCGTCTCTGGCGATCCCGGCTGCATCGTCTGCGCCCTGCCCTTCATCCGTGCCCGCGATGTGCAGCAAAGCCTGGCCGGGCAAAGCGCACTCGACAAACAACGGGCCCTGCAGGCCGCGATCCAGTCCACTTACGAGCAGGTTTACGAAGCAGCGCTCACCCAGCAGGCAGTGCTGCTGCAGTTGCTGGGCCGCAAGCTGCCCATCATCGCCACCGGGCACCTCACCACCGTGGGCGCCAGCAGCAGCGAATCGGTACGCGAAATCTATGTGGGTTCGCTCGAAGCCTTTCCGACCAATGCCTTTCCGCCAGCCGACTACGTCGCGCTTGGCCATATCCACCAGCCGCAGAAAGTGGGCGGGCTGGAGCACATCCGCTACAGCGGATCGCCGATTGCACTGGGCTTTGACGAGACGCGGCAGACCAAGCAGGTGCTGCTGGTCGATGTGGGAGAGGATGGCCTGCAGGCCGTCACGCCGCTGCAGATTCCGGTGTTCCAGCCCATGTCCGCCCTCCGCTGCAGCCTGGCAGCCTTGCCGAATGCTCTCAAGAACGTAGCATCCAGCGCAGACGCAGAGCGGCCCACCTGGCTGGATATCACCATTGAAGAAGACGACTACCTCGCCGATCTGCCCGCCCGCGTGCAAGCCCTGACCGACGGGCTGCCCGTGCAGGTGCTGCGCATCAAACGCCAGCGCGGCACGGCCGCGGCGCAGTTGCAAAGCGCCGCCATGGAATCGCTGGGCGACCTCACCCCGCTGGAAGTCTTTGCACGCCGCCTGGCGCAGGAGGCGCTGGAGCCGCCGCTGCAGCAGGCCCTGACCGAGCGCTACCAGGAGGTCGTGCACATAGTGACTGCCCCAGGCGGAGACGCGGCATGAAAATCCTCAGGCTTCGCCTCAAGAACCTCAATTCGCTCAAAGGCGATTGGGACATCGACTTCACCGCCGCGCCCTTTGCCGACAACAGCCTGTTTGCCATCACCGGCCCCACGGGGGCGGGAAAATCCACCCTGCTTGACGCGATCTGCCTGGCGCTCTACCACCAGACGCCACGCCTGTCCGCCATCAGCGCCAGCAGCAACGATGTAATGACCCGCCATACCGCGAGCTGCGAAGCCGAGGTGGAGTTCGAGGTCAAAGGCGTGCGCTACCGCGCCTTCTGGAGCCAGCGCCGCGCGCGCGACAAGGCCAGCGGCGCGCTCCAGGCACCCAGGGTCGAGTTGGCGCGCGTGGCGGACGGCCACATCCTCAGCACCCAGAGCGCAGACAAGCTTAGGCAGATCGCGCAGATCACCGGGCTGGACTTTGCGCGCTTCACCAAATCGATGCTGCTGGCCCAGGGCGGCTTTGCAAAGTTCCTGGAAGCCAGCGCCAATGACCGAGCCGAACTGCTCGAAGAGCTGACCGGCACCGACATCTACAGCCAGATCTCGCAGGCCGTGTTCGAGCACGCGCGCGAAGCACGCCAGGCGCTGGAGCGGAACAAGGCCCATGCGGGCGGCATACAACTGCTGCCAGAGGATGAGCGCGCCCACCTGGAGGCGCACGCTGCCCAGTTGCAAACCACCTTGGGCGAGCTTCACATGCGCCACGCCGCATTGCAGGCCCTGCAGCACTGGCAGGCCCAGACTGCGCAAGCTGCCCACGCGCGCACCCAGGCCAGCCTGGCCTTGGATCAGGCACGGCACGCGCTGCAGGCTGCAGCGCCTGACTTGCAGCGCCTGCAAGCCCATGGCCCGGCACAAGCCATCGCACCGCTGCACGCGCGCTGGCTGCAGGCACAGGCCGCCAGTGCGGCGGGGCACACCCAGCAGGAACAACTGCGAGAAGCCCTGGGCCAGGCCCGCAGCGCGCAATGGCATATCCACCAGCAAGCCAGCCAACTGGCAACGCAATCACT
Source organism: Comamonas odontotermitis (assembly GCF_040396735.1). Lineage (GTDB taxonomy): Bacteria > Pseudomonadota > Gammaproteobacteria > Burkholderiales > Burkholderiaceae_C > Comamonas > Comamonas odontotermitis_C. Next base: position 312,842 of record NZ_JBEBNZ010000001.1, on the reverse strand, counting down.
ACAAAAAGAAGAGCAAAAACTACAACAACTGCAAGTACAGCAATCCGATAACTCCCACTGGCTGCATAGCCGTGCAACCCATGCACAGCTGGGCGAACACCTCAGTGGCTGGCGCGAGCAGTTGGAACGTTGCCAGCTCCAACTGCAGCAACTGCAGCGTGAACAAGACGAGCTGCAGCATGCCCGGCAACAGGGTGACGCCCTGCAGCAGCAAGCCACGGGTCAGGCTGCGGCGCTGGAGCGGGCCCAGGCGGCCCGGCAAGAAGCAGAGACTGCAGCGCGCAATGCCTTGCAGGCGCAGCAAGCCCGGCTCACTGCCCATGGCGGCAGCCTGGCCCCGTTGCGCGCAGCCTGGCAGACAGCCCAGCAACATCTGCAAGCCTGGCAACAGCTGCAGCACCATGCCAGCCAGCGCGAGCCGCTGGCCCAGCATCAAGTACAGCTCACCGCCGAACTGAACAAATGCGCTGCCTTGGCGCAAGAACAGCAGGCTGCCCTTGCCTCGATGCGCAGCCAATACAAGGCCCAGAAGGAGCGGGTGGCCGACAAGCAAACGCTGCTGACTCAGGAAGAGCGCATCCAAAGCCTGGAAGCGCACCGCCATGCATTGCAGCCGGGCCAGCCCTGTCCGCTGTGCGGATCGCAGGAGCATCCGGCCCTGTCGGCATACGCGGCGCTGGATATCTCTGCCACCGCAACTGCGCTGCAGCACGCGCAAGCCGTGCTTGAAGCACTACAGCACCAGGGCGAGCAATTGAATGCAGCGCACGCGGCGAGCCTCAGCCAGCAGGCCAGTCTGCACAGGCAGCTGGAAGGCCTTGCGGCACGCATGGCCCAGTGGAACAGCCAATGGGAGCAACTGCGCCAGACCACGGCGAGCGCCTTGCCGCAGGACGCCTGGCAGCAGCCAGCGGTGCTTGCCCAGGCCCAGCGGGCAAGCGCCACACAAGCCGGCGATCTGCAACAGGCTCTGGCGGATGCAGAAGCTGGCGAACGCAGCCTGCAAGGCGCAAAGGACGCCGCCCACGCGGCCATGCAGGCGCTGCAAAACGAACAACACCAGCATGAACGCCTGCAGCAAGCCCAGCACGACAATACGGCATTGCAACAGCGACTGACCGCCTCGGTGCAAAGCCTGCAGGCCAGCGCCACCACCGCAGATGCGGCACTGCAGGCGGCACTGGTCCCCCTGGGCTTGCAAGCGCCCGGCGACGCCACTGCCAGTGCCTGGCTACAGGAGCGCCAGCATGACTGGCAGCAATGGCAGCAGCACAACGCCCAGCAGCAGTCTCTGACACAGCAATTGGCCCTGCAGCAGCAGCGCGCCAGCCAATGCTCCCAGGAAGCGAGGCAATGGCAGCAGCGAACCGCGCAGTTGCAGCCCTTGGATACCCCCATCCCGGCGGCACCCGCCCTGCCCGCCACGCTGGCCGATTGCTCCGCTTTGCTGGAGCACACCAACCAGCAACTGGCCAGCCTGGAAGGCCAGGCCCAGCAAGCGCGCAGCCAACTGGCGCAACTGCAGCAGGAGGAAGCGCAAGCGCATGCGGCATGGAATGCGGCCCTGCAAGCCAGCCCTTTCGGTGATGAGGGCACTTTTGCCCAGGCCCTGCTACCGCAGGCCGAGCAGCAACGGCTTTCCGCGCTGAGCGATGCCTTGCACGCCGCCGTACAGCGCGCGGCCACCCTGGCCGAGGAAGCAGAACAGCACCACCGCCAGTTGCAGGCCCAGGCTATGACGCAGGAGACGCCGCAGGCCATTGCCGAGCAATTGCTGGCGCTGGAAGCCGAGCGCACCGGCACTGCAGAGCAGATGGGAGCCCAGCGTGCGCGCCTTGCCGATGACCAGGCGCGCCGTACCGGCCAGCAGACCCTGCTGGCACAGATTGCCGAGCAGGAAAAGGACAGCGACCTGTGGCAGCGGCTCGACAGCCTCATCGGCTCTGCCAAGGGCGACAAATTCCGCAAGTTTGCACAAGGCCTCACTCTCGACCACCTGCTGCTGCTTGCCAACCGCCATCTCGCACGCCTTCATGGCCGCTACCTGCTGCGCCGCAAACCCACGGGCGAGCTGGAACTCGACATTGTGGACAGCTGGCAAGGCGATGTGGCACGCGACACGCGCACGCTCTCGGGCGGCGAGGCCTTCCTCGTCAGCCTGGCGCTGGCCCTGGCCCTGTCCGACCTGGTCAGCAACAAGACCTCGATCGACTCGCTGTTCCTGGACGAAGGCTTTGGCACGCTGGATGGCGAGACGCTGGAAGTGGCGCTCTCTGCCCTTGACGCGCTGAACGCCAGCGGCAAGATGATCGGCATCATCAGCCATGTGGAAGCGCTCAAGGAGCGCATTCCCGCGCAAATCCGCGTGGAAAAAGGCGCGGGGGTGGGCCACTCCAGGCTGGTGATGTGATGGCTGGTCGGCGCCATGCCAAGCTGACAGCACAGCCGTTGACCCAGAAGATGCGATCCATCTCCAATAGTTGAAGAAAAACAGCCTGTGGCGCTCGCCCATCAAGCACCAATCGCTATAAAAACAGAAGTTCTTTTGCGCCGCTTTTCCGAGCAAGCGCCAAGGCCAAGCGAGCCATTGCCGTCGCCCGGGCAGGCTTTGCCGTACCATCCCCAGCCTTGCTTGATAGGTACAAGCCATGATCCGGATCGCAGAACTCAAACTCCCCCTCGCGGCGGTGCCCTACCACCCCGAGAACCACACCGAATTCCAGCCCACAGACAAGCTCACGCAGTTGGCGAGCGAGCGCCTGGGGATTCCCGCCCAGGCCATTGCCAGCCTGCATGTGCACAAGCGCAGCTTTGATGCACGCAAGTCTGCGCTGCTGGCGGTCTACATCGTCGATGTCACGCTGACCGATGAAGCTCTGCAGGCGCAGTTGCTGGCCCGCTTTGCAGACGATTCGCATGTGAACCTCACACCCGACATGGCCTGGAAGCCGGTGGGCCAGGCGCCCGCCAGTCTGGCCGAGCGCCCGGTGGTGGTCGGTTTTGGCCCTTGCGGCATCTTTGCTGCGCTGGTGCTGGCGCAGATGGGATTCAAGCCCATCGTGCTGGAGCGCGGCAAGCAGGTGCGCGAGCGCACCAAGGACACCTGGGGCCTGTGGCGCAAGCGCGAGCTGACGCCCGAATCGAACGTACAGTTTGGCGAAGGCGGCGCTGGCACCTTCTCGGACGGCAAGCTCTACAGCCAGATCAAGGACCCGCGCCACCTGGGCCGCAAGGTGATGACGGAGTTCGTCGAACACGGCGCCCCTCCCGAGATCCTGTACGCAGCCCATCCGCACATCGGCACCTTCAAGCTGGTGAAGGTGGTGGAAGGCATCCGCGAGGAAATCATCCGCCTGGGCGGCGAAATCCGCTTCGAGCAGCGGGTGATCGATATGGTGGTTGAAGCTGCCTCCCAGGACGACGGCGCACAGCGCCAGCTCACTGCCCTGCAGGTGCTCAACCAGGCCACTGGAGAGAGCTACACCCTGCCCGCCCGCCATGCCGTGATGGCGCTGGGTCACAGCTCGCGCGACACTTTCGCCATGTTCTACGAACGCGGCGTGACCATGGAGGCCAAGCCCTTCTCGGTCGGCTTTCGCATCGAACACCCGCAAAGCGTGATCGACCGCGCACGCTGGGGCAAGGACGCGGGCCACCCACTGCTGGGCGCTGCCGATTACAAGCTGGTGCACCACGCCAAAAATGGCCGCGCCGTCTACAGCTTCTGCATGTGCCCCGGCGGCACCGTGGTGGCCGCTACCAGCGAACCCGAGCGCGTGGTCACCAACGGCATGAGCCAGTACTCGCGCGCCGAGCGCAATGCCAATGCAGGCATGGTCTGCGCCATCACCCCGGAAGACTACCCACAGGACGCCGAAAGCTTTGCCTGGGCCTTTGGCGGCAAGACCTACGGCGTGGAAATGCTACCAAAAGGAGAGCATCACCCGCTCTCCGGCATTGTGCTGCAGCGTCAATTGGAATCCAGAGCCTATGTGCTGGGGGGCAGCAACTACAGTGCGCCCGGCCAGCTGGTGGGCGATTTCGTTGCAGGCCATCCATCCACGGAGTTTGGCGCCGTGCAGCCTTCGTACAAGCCCGGCATCAGCCTGGGCGACCTGCACCAGGCCCTGCCCGCCTATGCCATCGAGGCCATGCGCGAAGCCCTGCCGGCGTTCGGCAAGAAAATCCGGGGCTACGACATGGCAGACGCCGTGCTGACCGGCGTGGAAACGCGCACTTCCTCCCCCGTCAAGATTGGCCGGGGAGCCGATTTTCAGAGCGACAACACGCGCGGCCTGTACCCCGCCGGAGAAGGTGCCAGCTACGCGGGTGGCATCCTGTCGGCGGGCGTGGACGGCATCAAGGTCGGCGAGGCCGTGGCCTGCGACATTCTGGGCCTGCCCGTGCCTTCATCGGGCGCGCGTGGCTCGGGCGGGGCGCTGTAAAAACAGCTGCAGCATCGGTCTGCCGGCAGCGCGCGGCGATAGGCCGGCGCTGCGCCATTCGCTCACGCCCATCAGGCTTTGGCTCCAGGTTTGAAGATGTGGATGGTTTCGCCGCGCGAGAGCATCTCCACCAACTGGGCAATGCGCCTGGCCCGTGTCTCGGTCTTGACGGCCGTCTGGATGCGCCACAGAATCGCATAGCGATTGGTCGCATTGATCGTTGCAAAGAAGGCCTTGGCCTGGGGTTCAGCTTCCAGCGCGGCCAGCAGGTCTTCCGGCACCGAGGAGGTGCGCGCGCCATCGTATGCACGCGCCCATCGCCCGTCCGCCTTGGCAGCCTCGATCTGCACATACCCGGGCGCCTGCATCCGGCCCGCTTCAATCAATGCATCGACCTTGTCGACATTGATTTTCGACCAGATGCTGCGCGCGCGCCGTGGCGTGAAGCGCTGCAGAAAGTGCTGATCGTCAAGGCCCTTCTTCTGGCCATCAATCCAGCCCCAGCACAGCGCAATCTCCACCGCCTCGGGGTATGTCACACTGGTCTCACGGGCGCCCCGCTTGGCGATCTTGAGCCAGAGGCCGTTCGATGCGGCGTGGTGCTTCTTCAGCCACACCTCGAAATCCCTCGCGCTCTTGAACAAGGCCGGGGCAGGTTCGCGTTGGATAACGGGTTTCACAGTGGACATGCCACAAAGTATGCCGCAAGACTGCCAGCGTAGCTCGCCGCGGACCGGGACTGCACCATGGAGCGTGCCCAGCAGACCTCCGACCTCCGACCTCCAGCCGTCAGCCAGCACCCAATGCGAAACACACGCTACGATTCAAGACAGCCTCTATCAACTTTTGTACAAACTTGCGACATATGGGAGTCCATCCATTTTTCGATCTATCTCGTTGCCAGCCGCCAGTGGACCCTATGGATCCATTGGGCCAAGCGCGGACCAGGAGAATGCATGAAGGGGGCTTTCGAGCCTTGCTTGGCGGAATGCTGGGAGTGGCCCTGTCTCTCATGGGAAATTTTGCGCAGGCGCAGAACGAATGGCCCACTTGGCCGCCTGCGATGTCTCAACTCCGTGCCGGACCTTCCGAAAGCAGTGTCTCTGCAGAGTTGCCATCGGATACCGCTATCGAACAGACCAATGTCAATACGAAGGCGCGCTGGGGTGGAATTTGGCGTGGCTGGGCCTGCTTTTCTGCCCAGTGCGATGTGAAGATTGCGATTGAGAAGTTGTCGGCCGATGCGGCCACTGTTGTCTATGCAGCAGCAAGTGCCGTACAGCGCACCACCGAGCGTGGAGAAGCCAGGTTCGTTAACAACGACATGCAGATGAAACTGCATTCAGGCGCCACTCTGGTGCTTCGTCTGCGCGAAGATGGCGATATGGAGATGTCACTATGGAGCAGCGCGGAGCAATTGATCAGCCTGGGTGTGCTCACCCAAAAGCCTTTTCCATACGCGCGAACCATTGAACGTGTTCCAACGCCGTGGCAAGAAGGTGGACGCGCGCAGACCCTTGAAATGGTGATCTATCGGCCAGCAGGTTCAGGGCCCTTCCCCACCCTCATCTTCAACCATGGCTCGACCGGCCAGGGAGACAGGCCTGAACTGTTCACGCAAACCTGGGCAAGCCCCGAGGTCGGGCGCTATTTCACCGACAAGGGCTGGCAGGTCGTCTTTCCGCAGCGCCGAGGAAGAGGCAAGTCCGATGGGGTCTATGACGAGGGCTTCGAGCATGACCGTTCCCGCTATGCCTGCAAGGCAGAACTGTCGCTGCCTGGGCTGGAACGCGCCATGGCTGACCTTGATGCGGTGCTGGCGCACCTGCGCACGCGTGCCGATGTGGACATGCAACGCCTGTTGATCGGAGGTGTCTCGCGTGGGGGAATCATTTCAGTCGTGTATGCAGGCACGCATGCACAGCCACAGTTTCTTGGGGTGCTGAACTTTGTGGGAGGCTGGATCGGGGACCGTTGCGAGGATGCGGGCAAGGTGAACACTGTGTCCTTTGTTCGCGGTGCGGCGTTTCCACGGCCTACGCTGTGGCTATATGGGGCAAATGACCCCTTTTACTCCCTGAATCACAGCCGAAGGAATTTCGATGCATTCACCGCTGCGGGAGGTAAGGGAGACTTTATGACGTTTGTGCCTCGGTATGGTGTCAACGGGCACTTTATCCATACGCAGCCTGCGCTCTGGGAACCAAAGGTCGGTGAGTATCTGCGCACCATTGACAGGCACTGAGTTCCCATTCACTCAGTCGATCATTTTCCTGATGTCGGATGACTGCTGCAGACCGAAAACATCTGCTCTTTACGGCGTCAGCAAACCTCTCGCCGCCGTGCCACCGCCCCCATTGCTTTCTTGCGGTCCGCCCTATCGCGCCAATTTCTTTCAAAGAGACTTAAAAATACCTTAAAGGTACTGCTTTTTACATCCCCGAGGCACCTGCACCACAGCAGGCGAAGCACCTTCGCCAGCCCGTCCTACAATTTTGGATTGTTCTGTTGACGTTGCTGAAAGTTCTATCCATGCCCGGTTCGATTCACCGCACATTGTCCTCCTGCCTGGGCGCAGTGTTGCTTTGTGCGCTCTCCAGTATGGCTTGCGCTGCCGAAGCCGACACCCTGGGTGACGCCGGCAGTTCTGCGCTGTCGGGGTGGAAATTCGGCTACGCCCCTTACACCTACCACTTCTCGGATGCCAAAAAAGAACACGACTACGAGCCCGATGACGAGAAGCACAAATACGTGTGGCTGATCAATGCCGAAAAGCAGCTGGATGAGCGCCAGGTGGCGGGTTTTGCCTATTTCAGCAATTCTTTCGGGCAGCCCAGCCAGTACGCTTACTACGGTTGGCAGTTCCGCCCAATCTCCGCTGCGCCGCAGCTGTTCTTCAAGATCACAGGCGGCGTGATCCACGGCTACAAATACCCGTACCACAAGAAGATTCCGCTCAACAACAAGAACGGCTGGGGCCTCACGGCCATTCCGGCGATGGGCTGGGACTTTGATGACCACTGGGGTGCACAGCTCAATCTGCTGGGCAAGTCGGCACTGATGTTTCAGTTGAACTATTCAATCCGTTGATCGCCACCAGTCGGCGCTCTCCAAACAAAGCGCCGCAAGGCGCTTTCTGCATGAAGGGTTGCCTCAGCAGGATATTCAACGCCGCTCCCAGTGTCCGCCACGGGCCTGCCAGCCGCGCGGGCTGCGCACCCATTCACGTGGCACCCACCGGTCACCATGGTGCGGCGGCGTAGCCCAACGCCCCTGGCGCCAAACATAGCGGCCTCCACTCCAATCCCAGAAGCCGCCAATCCAGATCTGGGTCGCCACCGGCGCCACCGCAACCGGTGCCGGCTCATATTGCACGGGCGGAGGCGCTTCGGGTGACACCACCACGGCCCCGGCATTGCCGTAGTAGTACGGGTCGGCAGGTGCCACGACACAACCGGTCATCAGCGCGGCGACCGCCAAGGCCCCTGCGCAGAGCACCACAGGGCGCCAGAAATGGGGGGTGAGGGACATGGTGCATCTCCAGTCATTGCGATGGGCCTATTACAGAAAGCCCGCCTTAACGCTGCGTGAGCCGTGCGTAAACCATTGGTAAAAGGCAGGTACCCGGGGATCTGCGCCAATGAACCATACCAATCTCGAATACGCCGACGCCTCCAGAGCGGCTGCCGGCAAGCACAAAAAAAGCACTGCCGAGGCAGTGCTTGTGAGAAAGGGCTGGCGGCTTGTTATTGCGCCTGGCTGTTTTGCAGCGCGGCAACACGCTCTTCGATGGGCGGGTGCGAGCTGAACAGCTTGCCCAAACCGCCGGTGATGCCCATGGCCTGCATGCTCTGGGGCAGTACACCGGGCTGCATGCCGCCCAGACGGTACAGCGCGTTGATCATCGGCTGCTTGCGACCCATCAGCTTGGCGGCGCCGGCATCGGCACGGAACTCACGCTGACGCGAGAACCAGGCCACGATGATGGCAGCCAGGAAGCCGAACACGATATCCAGCACAATGGTGGTGATCATGTAGCCAATGCCAGGGCCGGAGCTTTCTTCGTCGTTGCGGCGCAGGAAGGAATCGACCGCATAGCCGATGACACGCGAGAGGAAGACGACGAAGGTGTTCATCACGCCCTGGATCAGCGCCATGGTCACCATGTCGCCATTGGCGACGTGGGCCACCTCGTGGCCGATCACGGCCTCGATTTCCTCGCGCGTCATGCCCTGCAGCAATCCGGTGGACACCGCGACCAGCGCCGAGTTCTTGAACGCGCCCGTGGCAAAGGCATTGGGCTCGCCTTCGTAGATACCAACTTCAGGCATGTTGATGCCTGCGGAGTCGGAAAAACGGCGCACGGTTTCCACGATCCAGGCTTCGTCCGCATTGGCAGGCTGGTTGATGATCTTGACGCCCATGCTCATCTTGGCAATGGGCTTGCTCATCAGCAGCGAGATGATGGCGCCGCCAAAGCCCATGATGAAGGCAAAGCCCAGCAGGGCGCTCAGGTTCAGGCCGTTGGATGTGAGATAGCGGTTGACGCCCAGCAGGCTGGCGACAATGCCCAGCACCACCACGACAGCAACGTTGGTCAGCAAAAACAGAAAAATTCGTTTCATTGAGGGGTTTCTCCAATAAGGGGAACGCATTGATCGCTAATTGAGGCAAAGTTTCGGTAATTCAAGGCCTTACCTGCCTTTTTCTGGCATCGACTGGTGTTGTTATCAAGGTTTTGGCAGTCGTGCCGCGCGAAATACGCAAGAGTCATCGTAGAAGGAAAAGTTCTCGTTTTCCTGGCTCCACCCTGGAACACCCAACACTGGCAGTGGTGTAAATGGTTTGGTCGCGAGCGGCGCTGCGTCCAGGGCTTGTGCGATGGCTGTGTCGATATTGTCCCCCAAGCGCGCAGAGAATGGGTGGCAAAAAACATGCGCGGTGATTGGTTTTCTCGGCTGGACGAGTTTCTCGAGCAGCGCGTGGCCCGTCAAAATCAGTTGCGCATCGGACCACAAGGGCCGAAGCTCGACGAAAAGGCGCTGCCACTCGCGCGCCCGCAGCGCCTGCCACAGCGGCTCGGGGGCCAGCAGCACTGCCCCGTTCTCGTCGAATACAGTGAGCGCGTCGCGCAATGCGCCCCGCTGCGCGCCCACACCCTGCAATGCAATGGCCTGCGCCTGCAAAGCATTGAGCCGCGCCTTGGTGCGCGGAAAGCGCTGCCAGACAAGGCCGTTGAGCGCGTCGTGCAGATGCTCGCGCGTAGGCACACAGCCGGTGCGGGCGATGAAGGCTTCGTAAGCCTCGCCTTCGGGCAGGTCGGTCTGCGGCACAAAGCGCCGGTCGCACTCTCCCAGCTGATTGAGCACATCCGCCACCCGGTTTTCGGGGTTGGCCGACAGCATTTGCACACGCGAGGCCAGGCCCCGGTATGGCGCCAGCCAGGGAGCACTCCAGTCCAGGGCCGACCAGAGGGATTGGGTTGCCGGCTTCAAAGCGCTCTGAGGCAAAACAGGCCGCCAAAGCACGGCTGGCAAGCGCAGGAACTCATCTTTCAATAGCAAACTATCTCAGGCAGCCACCAGCTTCCAAGGCAGGGCTTCACCGGAGCGCAGGGGCTTGAGTTCTGTCTCGCCAAATGCGAAGGCTTGCGGCGGCGTCCAGCTCTGGCGCGCCAGGGTGATGCGATCCGTATTGCGCGGCAGGCTGTAGAAATCGGGGCCGTGAAAGCTGGCAAAGCCTTCGAGCTTGTCCAGCGCACCCGCGTTGTCAAACACCTCGGCATACATTTCGATGGCTGCGTGCGCGGTGTAGCAGCCCGCGCAGCCGGTGGCAGCCTCCTTCAATTGCGCAGCATGGGGCGCACTGTCGGTGCCCAGGAAGAATTTGTGATTGCCACTGGTCGCCGCCTTCACGAGCGCCTGGCGGTGCACCTCGCGCTTCAAGACCGGCAGGCAGTAGTAGTGCGGGCGGATGCCACCGGTGAAGATGGCGTTGCGGTTGTAGAGCAGGTGCTGCGCGGTGATGGTGGCGGCGGTGTGGCTGTCACTGTCCTCCACGTACTGCGCGGCCTCCTGGGTGGTAATGTGTTCAAAGACGATTTTCAGCTCCGGGAAATCACGGCGCAGCGGAATCATGTGCTGGTCGATGAAGGCAGCTTCGCGGTCGAACAGGTCGATGTCGCTGCTGGTGACTTCACCGTGCACGAGCAGCAGCATGCCTGCGCGCTGCATGGCTTCGAGCGTGGGGTAGATCTTGCGGATATCGGTCACGCCATGGTCGCTGTTGGTGGTGGCGCCTGCCGGGTAAAGCTTGCAGGCCACCACGCCTGCTGCCTTGGCGCGCACGATCTCTTCGGGCGCCAGATTGTCCGTCAGGTACAGCGTCATCAACGGCTCGAACGACAGCCCCTGCGGCACCGCCGCCAGGATGCGCTCCTTGTAGGCCTGTGCCAGAACAGCCGTGGTGACTGGCGGCTTGAGATTGGGCATGACGATGGCACGCGCAAACTGCTGCGCCGCGTGGGGCACGGTTGTCGCCAGGGCGGCTCCGTCGCGCAGATGGATATGCCAGTCGTCTGGACGGGTGATGGAGAGGGTGGGATGTGCGGTGCTCATCCTGCCATTGTCGCATCGGTCCTATCTCAGAACATGTTGACGATCTCCTCGCGCAGCGACAGTGGCTTTGCGAGCGCCCGTCCAGAGATGGGCTGATAGGCGCAACAGCGCTTGTGCGCAGGCGTACGGTGGCCCTACGCAAAAAAAGAGCTGCCGGCGCGCTCCTGGTATGGATTTCAGATGTTTTTCATCCGAAATCCCGCCAGGGCAAACGCCGGCAGCTTCGTTTTTGAAGCAGTACTGAATCAGTGCTGCAGGATCTTGCTCAGGAAGTCCTTGGTACGAGGCTGACGGGCATCGGGGTTGCCGAAGAACTCGTCCTTGCTGCAGTCTTCAAGGATCTTGCCGCCCACGTCCATGAAGATCACGCGGCTGGCCACCTTCTTGGCAAAGCCCATTTCGTGCGTCACGCACATCATGGTCATGCCTTCATGGGCGAGGCCGATCATCACATCCAGCACTTCGCCGACCATTTCAGGGTCCAGCGCGGAAGTGGGTTCGTCAAACAGCATCACGGTCGGGTCCATCGACAGCGCACGTGCAATGGCCACACGCTGCTGCTGACCGCCGGAGAGCTGGCCGGGGAACTTGTCCTTGTGCGCCATCAGGCCCACACGGTCCAGCATCTTCAGGCCTCGGGTCTTGGCTTCGTCCGCGCTGCGGCCCAGCACCTTCATCTGTGCGATGGTCAGGTTTTCCGTCACCGACAGGTGGGGGAAGAGTTCGAAGTGCTGGAACACCATGCCAACAGTGCTGCGCAGCTTGGGCAGGTCGGTCTTGGGGTCGTGCACTGCGGTGCCGTTGACCCAGATCTCGCCCTTCTGCACCGGCTCCAGTGCATTGATCGTCTTGATCAGCGTGGACTTGCCGGAACCCGAAGGGCCGCACACCACCACCACTTCACCCTTGCTGATGCTGGTGGAGCAGTCGTTGAGCACCTGGAAGCTGCCATACCACTTGGAGACATTCTTCATTTCAATCATTTGGATATCCTTTGTATTGCAGCATCAACGGATGATGGCGATCTTTTTGTGCAGACGCTTCACAAACCACGACAGCGTAAAGCAGATGATGAAGTACAGGACGGCAGCCGCCAGATAAGCCTCGACCGGACGGCCGAAATTCTTGCCTGCCACTTCAAAGCCCTTGAGCATGTCGTAGGCGCCAATGGCATACACCAGCGAAGTGTCCTGGAACAGAATGATGGTCTGCGTCAGCAGCACGGGCAGCATGTTGCGGAAGGCCTGCGGCAGCACCACCAGACGCATGTTCTGGCCGTAAGTCATTCCCAGCGCCTGGCCTGCATATACCTGCCCGCGCGGAATCGACTGGATACCGGCGCGCATGATCTCCGAGAAATACGCTGCCTCAAACGCCACGAAGGTGATGATGGCCGACATTTCAGCGCCAATCGGCTTGCCGATCAACAAAGGCACCAGCAGGAAGAACCACAGGATCACCATCACCAGAGGGATGGAACGCATGCCGTTGACGTAGATAGTCGCAGGCACCGTGAGCAGCTTGTTGCCCGACAGGCGCATCAGCGCCAGCAAGGTACCAAAGAAGATACCACCCAGGGTCGCAATGATGGTCAGCATCACGCTGAAACCCAGACCCTTGATGATGAAGTTCTGGATCAGGTCCCAGTTGTAGAACGAAAAATCAAGATTCAGATTCATCTCAGTGGCCTCCCGATCCGCCGGCAGTAATGAAGCCTGGAATGCGGCTCTTCTTTTCAATGAAAGCCATGATGCGATTGATCACAAAGGCCGAGATCATGTACAGGCCCGTCACTGCCAGGTAGACCTCGATACCACGCGAGGTTTCTTCCTGTGCCTGCATGGCGAACAGGGTCAGCTCTGCCACCGACACGGCAAACGCCACGGACGAATTCTTGAAGATGTTCATCGCCTCGCTGGTGAGCGGAGGAATGATGATGCGGTAAGCCATGGGCAGCAGCACATAGCGGTAGTACTGGAACGTGGTAAAGCCCAGCGCCATACCTGCATAACGCTGGCCACGCGGCAGCGCCTGGATACCAGCGCGCAATTGCTCGGCGATACGGGCAGAGGTGAAAAAGCCCAGGGCCAGCACCACCAGCAGGAAGCCGGGTACCTGCTTCAATGCAGGGAAAATGGCTGGCACCACGTGGTACCACAGGAAAATCTGTACCAGCAGCGGCACATTGCGGAACAACTCCACCCATGCATTGCCAAAACGCACCGTCCATGGCCGGTCTGGCAGGGTACGCAATGTACCGATGATCGAGCCGACGACCAACGCGATCACCAGCGCACACAAAGACACGGAGACGGTCCATCCCCATGCAGACATCAACCAGTCCAGATACGTGATATCGCCGTTCTTGCCGAAACAGCCCTGCACGACCTGGCGCTCGATGGTGTCTTCACAAAATACTTGCCAATCCCAATTCATAGGGCCACCTCTTTTTTTGTCGTTGTAGCAATGTTTGGCACCGGCATGCAACTATCAATTACCAGTACCAACAAAAACGCCCCTCCAAACCGCTGGTTGGAAGGGCGGTACCCGTGAGGTGTGCTTACTTGACTTCGTAGGCTTCCATCGGCTTGTCGTTTGGATGCTCCCATGCTTCCTTGGTCGCAGCCGACAGTGGCAGGCCCACCTTCACGTTGTTCGGTGGGATGGGTTGCATGAACCACTTGTCGTACAGCTTGGCCAGCGAGCCGTCCTTGATCTGGCGCACGATGGAGTCATCCACTGCCTTCTTGAAGGCGGCATCGTCCTTGCGCATCATGCAGGCGATGGGCTCGACCGACAGCACTTCACCAACGATCTTGAAATCGGCAGGGACCTTGGACTTGGAGATGTTGGCAGCCAGGATGGAGCCGTCCATGATGAAGGCGTCAGCACGGCCCGACTCCAGCATCAGGAAGCTGTCGGCGTGGTCCTTGCCCATGACTTCCTTGAAGGTCAGGCCATCGGCGCGCTTGTTCTTGCGCAGGGTCTGCACCGAGGTGGTGCCCGTGGTGGTCACAATGGTCTTGCCATTCAGATCCTTGATGCCGGTGATACCCGAATTGGCTTTCACGGCAATGCGGATTTCTTCCACATAGGTGGTGAACGCAAAGGCTGCGTCCTTCTGACGAGCCTGGTTGTTGGTGGTGGAGCCGCATTCCAGATCCACGGTGCCGTTCTGCACCAGAGGCACGCGGTTCTGCGAAGTCAGCGGCTGGTATTTGACTTCCAGCTTGGCCAGACCCAGCTGCTTTTGCAGGTCATCGGCAATGCGCTCCGACATCTCGGTATGGAAGCCCACGTACTTGCCGTTGCCCAGCGTATAGCCCAGGCCCGACGACTCACGCACGCCCAGGGTGATACTGCCGGAAGACTTGATCTTCGCCAGGGTATCACCCGCTTGCGCAAACGCGCTACCTGCAGCAACCGCTGCCACCGCAAAAGCCAGCAAATGTTTCTTCATCATCAGACCTCCAGAAAAATCAGTTTGGTTGTAGTCACGCTGTCGAAAACCATCAAGACACCAATGCGACAACCCGCGCGCTCGATTGTGCACCGGTCAAGCTAATGTGGTGAGATCATGCTGACACATCTTCAGCAATTTAAATCCCGCCATCATTGCTCATAGCATTTTCCAAAGAAAACCCTAAGCTCCGGCCTGCAAAAAATAAGCAATCCGTAAGCATTGCACAAAATAGTTGCGGGCCGTATTAGAAATTACCCTGCAAATAAAAAAAATAAATAGCACTATCCATATCAGGAATGGCGTGCGGGGTTGCGCGACGACAGATAGTCCCACAGGGCCTGCGCACTGCTTTTGACGGAATCCTTGGATTGCGGTTTTTCCCGGTAGACGCGAACATCCATCTCCACTTCCCATTGCGCCGAGCTGGGGTGGTCGGCGCGGACCAGCTTCTTGGCCTTGAGCTCCTTTCGGACTGCACTTTGCGGCAGGAAGGCAATGCCATGGCCTTCCATTGCCATCGCTTTCAGGCCTTCAGCCATATCGGTTTCGTACACGCGATCCAGATAGGCGGGCTCGGGCGCCTGTTTCAGTGCCAGATCGGTCACGCGGCTCAGGTACGCGCCAGGCGCGTAGCCCAGAAAGGGCAGTGGCACCTCCGAGGTGCCGGGCAGTGGAAACAGCGGCAGCCCGTCAAGCCCTGGCTTGCAGTACGGCGCCATGGCCTCGCGGCCCAGGCTCACCATTTCGTAGCGCTGCGGGTCCAGTTGGATGGGCTGCGATTCATGGTGGTAGGCAATCAGCAGATCGCAACCGCCTTCGACGAGGCGCACCACCGCATCGTGCACATTGAGCGCCATCAGGCGGCTCTTGAACAGGCCGAAATCATTGCGCAGGCTCGACACCCAGGCCGGAAAGAAAGTGAATGCCAAGGTATGCGGCACGGCAAAGTCGATGATGTCCTTGCCGGAGGAGGCATGCACCCGCAGCATGGAACGCGTGCTCTGCACCGCCTGCAGGATTTCAATGGCCTGGTTGTACAAGGTCTTGCCTGCAGGGGTCAGCCGGGTCGGGTAGGAGCTGCGATCCACCAGATCCGCCCCCGCCCAGGATTCCAGCGCCTGAATGCGCCGTGAGAATGCCGGCTGCGTGACATGGCGCAACTGCGCCGACCGGCTGAAACTGCGCGTTTCCGCCAGACTCACAAAATCTTCAAGCCACTTGGTTTCCATGCGCGCATTATCCACACGCTTCGCACCGGCCCAACCAATGCAGCGCAATTTGCGGCGAAGCCATTGGTCACTACGGCGACGCATGCCGTGCTTTCAGTGCATATGCGCAACGTTTGCGGGAAATTCATGGCATTTTGCCCTCCGCAACCGGGCCATAATCAGCGGCAACTGGTCTACCCACCAGGCAAATTTTGCTGGTTCAGCAACCCATCTACCCGATTGCGATGGTCCGCCCACAAGGCGGCTTGTGTTTCATGCCTCTGCGTTTTGTCTGGCTCTGCCGAGCCTTTTTGGACCCCGGTTGTTATGACCCCACCTTCCTCCACCCGTCCGGGCGGCGCCGCCGCGCCTGACGCCTCCCCCCTCGCTCCCGCCACACCACCACCTGCCAAGGGCCTGTGGCTGGAGGACTGGCTCACGGTGGTCATCATGGCGCTCCTGGCGCTGATCACCTTTGCCAATGTCATCGTGCGCTATTTCACCGACGGCTCCTTTGCCTGGACCGAGGAAATCTCCGTCTTCCTGATGATTCTGCTGGCCATGGTGGCAGGTTCTGCCGCCGTGGCGCGCGACCTGCACATCCGCATCGAGTACTTTGCCGACCGTGGCAATGCCCGCCGCCGCAAGGCCTTTGCCCGCTTTGGCGCGCTGATGGTGGCCCTGCTGTTCGCAATGATCTGCGTGCTCAGCATCCGCGTGGTCTATGACGACTACCGCTATGAAGAAACCTCGCCAGGCATTGGTGTGCCCCAGTGGTGGTACTCCGTCTGGCTGCCGGTGTTCTCGGCGCTGATCACTTTCCGAGCGCTGGGCCTGTTCGCGCGCCAGGGCAAGGCCAGCTTTGAAGCGCCGGCGGACGATACCGGCGACGGCACGGTCACCACCAAGGAGCTTGCATGATTGCCACGCTTCTGTTCATAGGCTTTATCGCGCTGATGCTGATCGGCGTGCCCATTGGCGCCGCACTGGGGCTGGCCGGCGCCGTGGCCATTGCACTGGCCAACGCCGATGCGCAATGGTTCGGCCTGCTGGCCGTGCCGCAGAACTTCTATGCAGGCCTGGGCAAATACCCGCTGCTGGCCATTCCGATGTTCGTGCTGGTGGGCTCCATTTTCGACCGCTCCGGCGTTGCGCTGCGGCTGGTCAATTTTGCGATTGCCATCGTGGGGCGTGGCCCGGGCATGCTGCCGCTGGTGGCGATTGCCGTGGCCATGTTCCTGGGTGGCATCTCGGGCTCGGGCCCTGCCAATGCAGCTGCCGTTGGCGGGGTGATGATCGCCGCGATGAGCCGCGCGGGCTACCCCGGCAGCTTCTCGGCCAGCGTGGTGGGGGCGGCTGCGGCCACGGACATCCTGATTCCACCTTCGGTGGCCTTCATCATCTACTCGGTGCTGGTGCCAGGTGCCTCGGTGCCTGCGCTGTTTGCGGCAGGCATGATTCCGGGCGTGCTGGCCGGGCTGGCGCTGATCATTCCGGCGGTATGGATGTCGCGCAAGCACAAGATGGGCGCGCTGGAGTCGAGCCTGCCTCGCCCTCCGTTCTGGAAAAGCCTGCGCGAGGCCGCCTGGGGCCTGGCCGCGCCGGTATTGATTCTGGGCGGCATGCGCATGGGCTGGTTCACCCCGACCGAAGCGGCCGTGGTCGCCGTTTTCTACGGCCTGTTCGTCGGCATGGTGGTTCACCGCACCATCAGCCTGCGTGACCTGTTCCCCATCCTGCGCGAAGCGGGTGAGCTGTCGGCCGTCATCCTGATCGTGGTGTCGCTGGCCGGCATCTTTGCCTTCTCGCTCTCGACGCTGGGCGTGATCGACCCGATCACCACGGCCATCGTCAACTCGGGCCTGGGCGAATGGGGTGTGATGGCGCTCCTGATTCTGATGCTGATCACCGTTGGCATGTTCCTCGACGGCATCTCCATCTTCCTGATCTTTGTACCGCTGCTCATGCCCATCATCCAGCACTACCACTGGGATCCGGTGTGGTTCGGCGTGATTCTGACCTTGAAGGTGGCGCTCGGACAGTTCACGCCGCCGCTGGCCGTCAACCTGATGGTCAGCTGCCGCATCGCTGGCGTGCGCATGGAGTCGACCGTGCGCTGGGTCGGCTGGATGCTGTTTGCCATGTTCTGCGTGATGGTGCTGGTCATTGCCTTCCCGCAGCTCGCCCTGTGGCTACCCGCCAAGCTGGGTTATTGATAAAAACATGTATCAGCGCTTATCCAGCAAGCGCTGAATGCTCACTTTTTAGTATTTCAACAAGGAGACTGTCTGATGAAAACCCGCCAATTCCTCGCCTCCACACTGGCCGCAGCTGCTGCGCTCTGCCTTGCCGCCCCTGCCGTGCATGCACAAGGCAACTACAAGAGCGAATACCGCATGTCGCTGGTGCTGGGCACCGCCTTTCCCTGGGGCAAGGGCGGCGAGATCTGGGCCAACAAGGTGCGCGAACGCACCCAGGGCCGCATCAACATCAAGCTCTATCCTGGCGTATCGCTGATCCAGGGCGACCAGACGCGTGAGTTCTCCGCGCTGCGCCAGGGCGTGATCGACATGGCGGTGGGCTCCACGCTGAACTGGTCGCCGCAGATCAAGGAGTTGAATCTGTTCGCTCTGCCCTTTCTGATGCCCGACTATGCCGCCGCCGATGCGTTGACGCAGGGCGAACCCGGCAAGCGCCTGTTTGCCCGCCTGGAGAAAGCTGGCGTGGTGCCACTGGCCTGGGGCGAGAACGGCTACCGCGAAATCTCCAACTCCAAGCACGCCATCAAGACGCCTGCCGACCTGAAAGGCCTCAAGATTCGTGTCGTCGGCTCGCCCCTCTTTGTGGACACCTTTACCGCGCTGGGCGCCAACCCCACGCAGATGAGCTGGGCCGATGCCCAGCCTGCCATGGCCAGCGGCGCCGTGGACGGCCAGGAGAACCCCGTGGCCGTGTACCAGGCTGCCAAGCTTTACACCGTGGGCCAGAAGCACATGACGTTGTGGGGCTACATCAACGATCCGCTGATCTTCGTCGTCAACAAGGACATCTGGAACAGCTGGACCAAGGCCGACCAGGACATCGTGCGCCAGGCCGCCATCGAGGCGGGCAAGGAAGAGATCGCCATCGCCCGCAAAGGCATGATCGAAGCCGACAAGCCCCTGGTTAAGGAACTGGCCGCCAACGGCGTGACCGTGACCCAGCTGAGCCCCGCCGAGCGCGACGCCTTTGTGAAGGCCACCCGCCCCGTCTATGACAAGTGGAAACAGCAAGTGGGCGCCGATCTGGTCGACGTGGCCGAAAAGGCCATTGCTGCGCGCAAGCAATAAAAGCTAGCCCCGCCGCACAGGCGCGGGCGGTGCAATCAGTACAGAAAGCGCAAGAAGAACAAAGCCACCGGTTTGCGCCGGTGGCTTTTTTCATATGCACAGGAGTGCGGAAGGGGCAATCAATACGTGTTTTTCACGGCGCCGTCCGTGCCACGGTAGCTCGCCACCAATTGCCGGGCTGCCGCATGCAGCAGCATGGTATCGGCGCCCACCGCCACGAACTGTGCGCCTGCGGCGAGCCATTTGTCGCCCTGCGCCTTGTTGGTGGACAGAATGCCGGGCGCCTTGCCCGCCTTGCGGATGCGCGCAATCGCGTCGGCAATCATCGCCTGCACCTCCGGGTGGCCGGGGTTGCCCACATGGCCCATCGATGCAGACAGGTCGGCCGGGCCGATGAACACGCCATCCACCCCGGGCGTGGCGGCAATCGCGTCCAGGTTCTTCATGGCCTCCACGGTTTCAGCCTGTACCAGCAGGCACACCTGGGCATTGGCCTCGTGCAGGTAGTTGGGATAGGCCTGCCAGCGCGACGAGCGAGCGAGCGCACTGCCCATGCCGCGAATGCCCTGCGGCGGGTAGCGCATGGCCTGGGCGAGATGTGCGGCCTGCTCGGCGGTATCGACCATTGGCACCAGAATGGTCTGCGCACCAATGTCCAGATACTGCTTGATGAGCACCGCATCGCCCGTGGGCACGCGCACCACCGGGTGCGGCGCAGGCACGCCCGGCGGCAGTGCCTGCGTTGCACTGGCTACCGCCTGCAGTTGCGCCAGCGTGCTGCGCAGGTCATTGGGCGCGTGCTCGCCATCAATCAGCAGCCAATCAAAGCCGGTACCGGCGCTGATCTCGGCCGCGTAGCTGTCGGCCAGCGCCAGCCACAGGCCCAGCTTGACTTCACCCGCCGCCATGGCTTGCTTGAAGGGATTGATCGGGGTTTGCATGGGTGTTCTCCAGATAGGCAATCGCCCCGTGCACAACGCGGGGCCTTGAACAGGTATTTGGTGCGATTATGGGCTGGAGCGGCGCGCCAGCCCGTCCCGCGCGCAACTGCCCCAAAACAAAACGCACCCGGACAGGGTGCGTTCGCGTGGTGGTATCGACTCTCTTTTTTATAGCAGCTTGCGCTAACCAGTCATGCGCCAGCGCTTATTCGATCTTGAAACCCGTGTCCTTCACCACCTTTCTCCAGCGGTCGGATTCGGCCTGGATCTGCTGGGCAAACTCGTCCGGCGTCGTCTTGACGGGGATGTAGTCGTACTGTTTGAGCTTGGCCAGCACATCGGGCATCTGCATCACCTTGTCGATGTTCTGCGACAGGGCGGCAATGACTTCCTTGGGTGTGCCCTTGGGGGCCAGCAGGCCCGCCCAGGAGCTGAATTCCATGTCCTTGATGCCCAGCTCATTGAACGTGGGCACATCGGGAAAGGACGCAGCGCGCTGCGGCAGGATCACTCCCAGCGCCTTGACCTTGCCGGATTTGATCATCTCGACCGCTGCAAACGAGTCGAACGAGAAATCCACCTCGCCTGCCACCACGGCCTGCATCTGGGGGCTGGTGCCCTTGTACTGCGCATTGATGAGGTGCGGCGCCTTGATCACGTGCTTGAACTGCTCGGTAATCAGATTGATCATCGCGCTGCCCGACGAGATGGTGAGCGGCTTGTCCTTGTTCTGCGCCAGCGCGATCAGCTCCTGCATCGAATTGACGGGCAGATCCTTGCGTGCAATCACGACAAAACCGACCGTGCACACCTTGGCCACGGGCGCAAAGCTGGCAGCGGCCTCGTAGTTGGCCTTGTAGATGACCGGGCTGAGCGTTTGCGCACCTGCCGTGTTGAACAGCAGGGTGTAGCCATCGGCCTGCGCACGCGCCACCTCGCCGGTACCGATCATGCCATTGGCGCCGCCCTTGTTGTCGATGACGAAGGACGCCTTCATCAGCTCGCCCATCTTCTGCATCACCAGCCGCGCCACCACGTCGGTGGTGCCGCCTGCCGCAAAGGGAACGATCACCCGCACGGGTTTGCTCGGGTACGCCGCTTGCGCGTGTGCCCATTGGGGCAGGCCTGCAGTGGCGGCGGCACCCGCCAGGGTTGTCAGAAAATGGCGGCGTTGGATGTCGCTCATGGTTTTGTCTCCTAATGCTCGAATGGTGGGTATGGGCCGACTCTGGGATGATTGTGGGCGGCACCACCTGCGCTGTCTAATATCAATCGCCAATGCTGTGATTCGCATTCGCTATAGGCCACCGTATACCGGCCACCTGTGGCGCCATGCTTGCACAGGCGACAAGCCAGGCGCGCCAAACCCACTAGCATGGCTGTCTCCAACGTGTCTATGCTCCCCTGCCAGAAATGAATTCCGTACCTTCCCCACTCTCCTTGCTGCCTGCCACCGAAGAGCTGTTCCGCGCCGACAGCTACCTGCAAAGCTGTGAAGCCACCGTGCTGGCCGTGACCGATGCCGGCATCGTGCTCGATCGCACCGTGTTCTACCCGCTGGGCGGTGGCCAGGCCGGGGATGCAGGGGTGTTGCGCTGTGCAGATGGTCGCAGCATTGCCATTGCCGATACGCGCAAGGCCAAGGCGGAAGACGGCCAGCCTCTGCCCTTGGTGTTGCATGTGCCTGCGCAGGAAGACCATGGACTGCGAGCGGGCGACCAGGTCACCGCCACCATTGACTGGCAGCGCCGCCACCGGCTGATGCGCCTGCATACCGCGTCGCATGTGCTCTGCCATCTGGTGCCCCACCTGGTCAATGGCTGCTCCATCACGCCCGAGCAGGCGCGCATCGACTTTGTGACCAATGAAGCCATCGACAAGGATGCCGTCACCGCAGGCCTGGCCGCCATCGTTGCCCAGGCGCTGCCGGTGCAGATATCCTCCATCACCGACGCCGAACTGGATGCCAACCCCGCCCTTGTCAAAAGCATGAGCGTTCAACCACCCCGGGGCAGCGGCCGGGTACGCACCGTGCGCATTGGCGGGGACGGCACAGGAGGGATGCCCGCTGTGGACTTTCAGCCCTGCGGCGGCACGCACCTGGCCAACTCGTCGGAGATCGGTGCCATTGCCATCAGCAAGACCGAGAAGAAAGGCGCCAACAGCCGGCGCGTGATCCTGGCATTCGCGCCGTAGCGTGCGAACAACGGGCGTTTTCAGCTATCGTTTTTACAGCGCCTCAACACAGAGAAATTTTGCCCAGGACAAAATCCATGACCAAGGGTAAATACCAGGGTTAGCTGTCACATATTTGTAAAAGTTCCAAGCTTATTGGATTCAAAAACGAAACAATGCGTCTGCAATTTGGTGATTTATCTGCATTCATACCAAAACTAAACTTCATTCCATCGTTAAACAAAACGCTGTCGCGCAAAGACGCACAGCGAGCGATACGGCAGGCCATGTGACCTGCCGCGACTTTGAAAGGAATGAAAAATGAACGCACGTATTCTCGCTATCGCCGCTACCCTGGCCCTGGGTGCCACCGTTGCCAACGCCAACCCTTTTGAAGGCGACCAGGCCATTGCAACCCGCGCCACCGCCACCAGCGCCGTGAGCCGTGCCGATGTGCAAGCCCAACTGGCCGACGCCCAGAAGAACCACACCATGGTGGTGCAAGGCGACAAAGTGGCCGTGAACGCCTACGAAATGGGCAAGGGCCAACTGAGCCGCGCTGAAGTGACCCAGGCCGCTCACCAGGCCATGGTCAACGGCTCGATCGTTGAAGGCGAATAATCGTTTCTGACCGCTGGCAGCCCACGACCCTGCCAGCCACCAACCGGGCGGCGCACACACTCCCCGCCCGGTTTTTCTTTGCCAGATCAATAAGTCGGCAGGCTGCTGTTCTACGAACGGCAGCCTTTTCCTTTTGAGCCTTTGCACGGCAATCCATTGCATCGGCGCGCGGAAAGGGAACCAAACCCATGGACTGCAGCTCCGAGAGGGAGTGACTAATATTGATCAGCGCGCCAGTCGACTAAGCTAGCGCATTGGCCACACGGCTGAATGGCGAGGCATCAGGCTGCGCACGAATCAGCCAGGCATTGGAGCGATCTGGGGTTTTACATGGCATATGACGGCAAGCGCCTGCCTTTGCGGGCGCTGATTTTCACTCTCTTTTTGATAGCTTTAAGCGCTTTGTGGACAGGCGCCAATGCCCAAATAAAGCTCAATATCGGCAGCAGCGGCAACACCGCAGCCATGGACACTCCCGCCAGCAGCAACAGCAGCGCTGACAGCCATATTGTTACGACGCCCCGGGTGCGCGCCGAACTGGTGGCCAATGCGCCAGATGGCATCGTGCCGGGCAACGCCATTGAACTGGGCCTGCTGATCGAGCACCAGCCGCAATGGCATACCTACTGGAAGAACCCTGGCGACTCCGGCCTGCCGACACAGCTGGAGTGGCAGCTCCCCCCCGGCTGGGATGCCGCCGACATCGCCTGGCCCACGCCCCACCCGATCCGCATTGGCAATCTGGTGAACTACGGCTATGAAGGCAAGGTGCTGCTCCCCGTCAAAGTACAGATTCCCACCACATTCGCCGCAGACAGCACCAGCGCCACGGTGCAGCTCAAGGCGAGCTGGCTGGTTTGCCGGGTGGAATGCATTCCTGAGGAAGGCAGCTTCAGCCTGACCATTCCGGCCAAGAGCAGCACCGGCATGTATGCCGCCGAATTTGCGGCCGCCCACGCCCAGGAGCCCATTGCGCTGCAAGGTGAGAGCAGCGCCACCGTGGAGGGCAGCCAACTGCAACTGCGTGTCTCCGGCCTGCCCGCTGCGCTGCAGAACCAATCGCTGCAGGTGCTGCCCGAAACCGCCAACACCCTGCACCATGCGATGGAAGCAGGCAAGGACTTCACCCAGCAGTGGGACGGCGCCGTCTGGACTGCCACCGTACCACTGTCGGACGCGCGCGGCGACACCCCCGCCGAACTGCCCCTGGTGCTGACCACCGCCGAACGCACCGCAGCGGGCAGCGCCGTTGCCTGGCGCACCGTGGCTCCCATCAGCGGCCAATGGCAAGCCGCTGCCGTAGCCCAGGTGTCGCCCGAGCTGGCTGCCGCATTGGCCAAAAATGCCGAACGGCAAGGCACAACCCCAGCGACGCTGCCAGCCGCGTCGGGCAGCCTGTGGCTGGCTTTGCTCGGCGGCCTGATCGGCGGCCTCATCCTGAACCTGATGCCCTGCGTGTTCCCGATCCTGGCCATCAAGGTGCTCGGCTTCGCTGGCCACGGCAACCAGCTGCGCGAACAGCGCATGGCGGGCCTCGCCTACACCGCAGGTGTGGTGCTGTCGTTTCTGGCACTGGGCGGCCTTTTGCTGGCCCTGCGTGCCGCCGGGCAGCAACTGGGCTGGGGCTTTCAGCTGCAATCGCCGCTGGTGGTGGCACTGCTGGCAACCCTGTTTACCGTGATCGGCCTCAATCTGGCGGGCCTGTTCGAGTTTGGCCATTTTGTGCCCAGCAGCCTGGCGGGCAAGCAGGCCAGCAACCCGCTCACCAATGCGTTTCTGAGCGGTGTGCTGGCTGTGGCCATCGCCTCGCCCTGCACGGCGCCATTCATGGGCGCCTCCATGGGGCTGGCCATCAGCATGCCTGCAGCGCAGGCGCTGCTGATTTTTGCTGCACTGGGCATTGGCATGGCACTGCCCTACCTGCTGGCCAGTTGGGTGCCCGCCGTGGTGCGCTGGCTGCCGCGCCCGGGTGCATGGATGGATACTTTCCGCCGCGCCATGGCCTTCCCGATGTTTGCCACCGTGGTCTGGCTGGTATGGGTGCTGGGCCAGCAAAGCGGTATCGATGGCGCAGCCACCCTGCTGGCCTTCCTGGTACTGCTGGCCGCGCTGATCTGGTCACTGACACTGCAGGGCCGTACACGTTGGGTGTTTTGTATAATTTTGATAGCTGGAGGCGCATATCTGGTATGTGCCACAGGCAAAAATCTCTCCAACCCCGAACCCCAGATCGCCAGTGCAGCCCAGCCCAATGCACGCTGGCAGCCGTGGTCGGCGGCGCTGGTGGCAGAGACTAACGCCGCAGGTCGCCCGGTATTCGTGGACTTCACCGCCGCCTGGTGCGTGACCTGCCAGTACAACAAGCGCACCACGCTCAGCAATCCCGAGGTGCTGCAGGCTTTTGACGGCAAGCAGGTCATCCTGCTGCGCGCCGACTGGACCCGCCAGGACCCTGCCATTACGGCAGCGCTGAACCAACTGGGACGCAGCGGCGTGCCGGTTTATGTGCTCTACGCGCCGGGCAAGGCCCCGGTGGTGCTGAGCGAAGTGCTGAGCGTGCAGGAGGTGGTGAACGCGGTGAACACGCTATAGCGCTCAGCCTGCACGACAGAGGATTTCGTGGGCAGAGTCAACGCCCATGCCAGGGCAGCAGCCAACGCTCCAGCCACCGCAGCAGCGCATCCAGCGCCAGCGCGATCGCGCCGATCACAAAGATACCCATGACCACGATATCGGTACGCAGAAAGTTCGAGGCATTGAGTACCATCTGTCCCAACCCCTGCGTAGCAGCCACCATCTCGGCGGCAACCAGCGTGGTCCAGGCAAATCCCATGGCAATGCGCAGGCCCACGAGGATATCGGGCAGTGCAGCGGGCGCAATGGCATGGCGCAGCAGTTGCCAGCGCGTGGCGCCCAGCGAGCGCAATGCATTGATCTGCTCGGCGCTGGCGTTGCGGGTGCCCGCGCGGGCGGCCAGCGCAATGGGGGCAAAGCAGGCCAGATAGATCAGCAACCATTTGGAAGCCTCGTCGATGCCCAGCCAGATCACCACCAGCGGAAGGTAGGCCAACGGTGGCAGCGGACGGTAGAACTCCAGCACCGGTTCAAGCAAGGCCTGCGCCCAGCGATTGACGCCCATGGCCATGCCCACAGGTACAGCGGTGAGCACTGCCAGAACGAATGCACCGAACACGCGCAGGCTGCTCCATTGCGCATGCACCCACAGCGGGTCGCCCCCCTGAATGTCACCGTGCCAAGCTTGGCCAAAGGCCCTGAGCACGGCATCCGGTGGCGGCAGGAACAATGGCGGCACCCACCGCAGCTCGGTAGCCAGCCACCACAGCGCCAGCCAGCCGGCCATACAGAGCAGGCCCCACCAGCGTTCGGGGCGGGGCCGGTAGGCGCGGAAAGGTGGCACGGCGGGGATGTACGTGGTCGCTGGCAGCGATCCATGGGGTACGACAGGCGCAGTTCGCAGAGGCTTGGATTCAAACGTGGTAGAAGTCATGATATCGACATCAAATCAAAAGCCTGCAGATGAAGCGCCAGCCGCTGTCATTTTTGCAATCAGGCGGGTACAGATGCAGCACCTGCGATGGCATCCACCAGATGCTCGCGCACAGCGATGAATTCAGGCAGTGACTTGACCGAGCGCGCAGACGCGCCCGCCAGATAGCGGCGGCCGAAATCGACGTGCAGACTTTCACTGATCCGCCCAGGCCCTGGGCGCATGACGATGATTCTGGTGGCCAGGAATAGCGCCTCCTCTACATCGTGGGTGATGAAGAACACGGTTCGCTGCGTTGCTTCTGCATCGCGCTCCCCAGACCACAGCTGCAGGATCAGCTCCTGCAGCGACTCGCGTGTGAACACGTCGAGCGCCCCCAGGGGCTCGTCCATCAGCAGCAGATCGGCGTCGCTCGCCAGCGCCCGCGCAATGCCCACGCGTTGCTGCATGCCTCCTGACAATTGCCATGGATATGCCTGGGCGCGTTGGGTCAGCCCCACATGTGCAAGCTGTTCACGCGCAACGCGGTAGCGCTCCTCGCGCCCTGCACCGCGCAGCCTCAAACCCAGCGCAACGTTGTCGATGACGTTCAGCCATGGCAACAGCGCATGCTTCTGGAACACCACAGCACGCTCGGCGCCGGCATCCAGCACCGGCTGACCTTGCCAGGCAATGCTCCCGGTCGATGGCGCCGTAAAGCCGGCAATGCAGTTGAGCAGCGTGGTCTTACCGCAACCTGACGCGCCGACGGCAACAACAAATTCGCCGGGCTCGATGTCCAGGCTTACGTCATGCAGGGCCAAGGCCCGTATGTCCTGGGTCGGCGCACCTTTGTAGCGCACCGACAGATGACGAACGGCCAGACCGGGCTCGGTGTTACTGCTGCGCAGCACGGCGCACCCAGCGGTCGTTCACGCCCACGGCATAGTCGGGCAGTACCTGCTGCACCGAGCCCTGTGCCTGCAGAAACTGCGCCGTGGCTTCCAGCGACTGGGCCACCACCGAGGTCTTGCCGCCGCCCAGCCACTGCGTGCTGGCCTGTTCCGCAGGCGAAATGAAGGCATAGAGTTTGAGGCTGTCAGGCACACTGGCAGCCTCTGCGCCCGACCACTTGGACACCGCCTTCACTTCGGCAGAGTCTGCTGTCCAGGCGCTGGGGTTGGCGATATATCGCTTGTCGGCCTCGGCCAGCACCTGCACGAACTTGCCCAGGAACTCGTCGTGGGACTTGGCAAAATCGGTGCGCACTGCCAATGCATCGAACGTGGCCTTGCCGGTCTGAGCCGCAATCTGGCCCGAAGTCGTCAGCACATGGCCGCCCTGCTTGATCTTGGCCAATACCGGATCCCAGACGAAGGCCGCGTCGATATCGCCGCGCTCCCAGGCCGCCAGAATCTCGGGTGGGCGCAGATTGAGAATCTTCACATCCTTGGAATTGATACCTGCAGCCTGCAACGCCACCAGGGCATGGAAATGGCTGGTGGAGACATAGGGAATGCCGATCTTCTTACCCTTGAGATCGGTCAAAGTTTTGATACTGCTCTCATTGCCGCCATTTCGAGCCACCAGCGCTTCTGCATTGTGGATATTGTCAGCCACCCAGAAAATCTGGATTGGCACGCCCTGCGACAGCGCCGCCGCAAATGGTGAGGAGCCAGCCTCACCGATCTGGATGGCTCCACTGGCCAGCGCGCGCGTGACTTCTGCGCCACTTCCCAATTTCCGGTAACTGACTTTGTAGCCAGTGGCCTTTTCCACGGCCTGCGTCTCCTGGGCATAACGCCAGGGCAGCACCATGTCCTGGTAACCGATCACCACCTCCTTGGTTTGAGACTGCGCGGGCAATGCGACAGCGCCAATGGCTGCAGCAATGAGGACCAGAGAGAAGATGCGGCGGTTTTTGGACGTCATGAAAAATGGAAGAAGGATGGTTGCTGTGCAGCCAGTCTAGGATTTTTACCGGCTGCTGCATGCGCGAAATTCGCATGTGCAAATACCAAAAACGCGCAACGCCTGTCGCCGTGCTGCGACACACTGGCATCCTTGTTCCACCCTTCGGCACGTTAGGGCTGCGGCTCTCGTTCCTCTCTGTCCGTCTTATGGAAATTCAACCGCTCGGCCCCGCCATCGGTGCCATCGTGACCGGCGTCAATCTGGCGCTGCTGCTGCCAGACGCGCAGCGCCAGGCACTGCATGCAGCGCTGCTGAAACACCAAGTCCTGTTCTTCGAAAACCAGCCAATCACCCCGGCCCAACAGCGAGATCTCGCAGCACAGTTCGGCCCGTTGCACATTCACCCGGTGTACCGCAACATTCCCGAAGTACCTGAAATCATCGTGCTCGATACCGATGACAGCAACCCTCCGGACAATGACAACTGGCACACCGACATCACATTTACCGAAACACCCGCCCAGGCGGCGCTGCTTTCGGCGCGGTTGCTGCCGCCCACCGGTGGCGATACGCTGTGGGCCAGCAACACCGCGGCCTTCGAAGCGCTTTCCGCACCCTGGCAGCGCCTGCTGGAGGGCCTGCATGCCGAGCACGACTTCCAGAAGTCCTTCCCAGCCTGGCGCTTTGCCCGCACGCCCGAGGAGCGCGTGCGCTGGGAAGCTGCCTGCGCCAAGCATCCGCCTGTGCGGCACCCAGTGGTGCGGACCCACCCGGAAACCGGCCAGTCGGGTCTTTTCATCAACGAAGGATTCACCACACGCATTGTGGAGTTGGGCGCCACCGAAAGCGACGCCGTGCTGCGCCAGCTCTTTGCCCACGTCGCAAAACCCGAGTTCACGGTACGCTGGCGCTGGAAAGTGGGCGATCTTGCCTTCTGGGACAACCGCTGCACCCAACATTACGCCTGCGCCAACTATCTGCCTCATCGCCGCGTGATGCACCGCGCCACCATATTGGGCGAGCGGCCGTTCTACCGGGCTCCCTGAAGGCAAGAAAAAGTCCGGCCCCCGCAATGCGAGCGCCGGATTCCTTTTCTGCCACCCAGAAAATTTCAGTGTCCGGCTCCCCGTTGTCCCGCCAGCCGCCGCACCACAGCCACCAATTGATCGATCTCGTCAAAGGTGTTGTAGAAGGCGACCGAAGGCCGTACGGCGGTCTCCACGCCAAAGCGCCGCAGAATGGGCTGGGCGCAGTGGTGGCCGGTGCGCACGGCAATGCCCTCCTCGTTCAGCGCCTTGCCGACCTCTTCCGTCGTGTAACCGGCCAGGGTGAAAGACAGCACGCTCGCCTTGCCCGGCACGGTGCCGATGAGACGCAGGCCGGGGATGGCAGCCAACTGCTGCATGCCGTAGTCGACCAGCGCGTGCTCGTACTGGCTGATGGCATGGATGCCGATGCGCTCCACATACTCCAGCGCCGCGCCCAGGCCCACGGCATCGGCAATGTTGCCGGTGCCCGCCTCGAAGGTATTGGGCAGTGGCTGGAACACGGTTTTCTCAAAGGTCACATCTGCAATCATGTTGCCGCCGACCTGCCAGGGTGGCATGGCTTCGAGCACTTCGCGCCGTCCCCACAGCACGCCGATGCCAGTGGGCGCGAAGATCTTGTGGCCAGAGAAGACGAAGAAATCCGCGCCAATGTCCTGCACATCGACCGGCGTATGTGCGATGGACTGCGCGCCGTCCACCAAGGTGGCGATGCCGCGCTGGCGGGCGATCTGCACCACCTCCCTGACCGGCACCACCGTCCCCAGCACGTTGGAGACATGGCCAATGGCGACGATCCTGGTGCGGTCGTTCAGCAGCTTCTGGTATTCATCCAGGCAAATCTGGCCCTGCTCGTCCACCGGAATCACGCGCAACCGCGCACCCTTGGCCTGCGCCAACTGCTGCCAGGGCACAATGTTGGCATGGTGCTCCAGGTGGCTGACGATGATTTCGTCGCCTTCGCCCACGTTCTGCCCACCCCAGGCCTTAGCCACCAGGTTGATCGCCTCGGTGGTGCCGCGCACAAAGATCACCTCGCGCGCGTCAGGCGCATGGATGAAGCGGCGCACCACTTCGCGCGCATGCTCGTAGGCATCCGTGGCGCGGGCGGCCAGCGTATGGGCCGCGCGGTGGATGTTGGAGTTTTCGTGCTCATAGAAATGCCGGATGCGCTCTATCACCTGGCGCGGCTTGTGCGTGGTGGCGGCATTGTCCAGCCAGACCAGCTGCTTTCCGTTCACACGCTCGGCCAGAATGGGAAAGTCCCGCCGTACCGCATTGATATCAAAAGGTGGGTGGCGGTCTGCCTGCGATTGCGGGGTCTTGCCCTGCTCGCCGTGTGGATGGGGCTTGGCCGGTGTGACAAAGCCGCTCGGCAACTGAACCGCGTGGGCAAAGTAGTACTGCGGTGCGGCAGAAGAAGCCGGTATCGCTGGCGCTGCACTTGCGCTGCGGGGCCCGCGCAGATCAATGCCATCTAAACCGGAGGCAGGTGCGCCAGCACGGGCCTGCTGGGCCAATGCCAGCAGGCCATCCTCTTGCGCTGGCACCGCTGGCGATTGCTGTAAAAAATAATAGCTGCTCGCGCTTTCTGCACGCGTATGAGAATCGGTTTTGACATCGACTGGCACCGCCTGCGGCACGCCTTGCACACTGCTGCCCAGGCGCGGCTCGTAAGCGGGCAGATTGCTCAACACGCTGTCGGGCACGCCGTTGCCGGCCTGCGCATGCGGCAGCAAGGCAGGCGCCCGGTGGGCGAGCGACAGCACGGGCGTTGGCGAAGCCGGCAGCAGGTTGGCACCCGGTGCCACGCCCTGCGGTATCGGTGTGCCCGGCACGCTCGGGCCCAGGCCCGCAGGGCTTGCCAAGGGCGAACCCGGCGGCGCAATATTGACGGGCGCCTGTATGCCTGGCGGCACAGCGTCAGCACCCGGGCGCTCGCTGAACAAGGCGCTGGCCATTTGCGCCAGCACCTCGGGAGAAATGGGCGCGGCCGCCAGATCCGGCGCGCCTGTGACGGTGGAAACCATGGCTGCCCCTTCGCTTATTTATAGGTATCGGGGTAGTCGTGGTACTTGTTGATTTCCACGTCATCCAGAACCGCCAGCGCATCGGGGGTGAGCACAGCCAGCGAGCAGTACAGTGAAATCAGGTAGCTGGCGATGGCATGGTTGTTGATGCCCATGAAGCGCACCGACAGCCCCGGCCCCTGCTCGCCCGGCAGGCCCGGCTGAAACAGCCCCACCACGCCCTGGCGCTTGTCGCCCACACGCAGCAGCAATATCTTGCTCTTGCCATCAGCCACCGGCACCTTGTCCGAAGGGATCAGCGGCACACCGCGCCAGGTGATGAACTGGCTGCCGAACAGGCTGACAGTCGGCGGCGGCGTGCCGCGGCGCGTGGCCTCGCGGCCAAAGGCGGCAATGGTCAGCGGGTGGGCCAGAAAGAACGCGGGCTCCTTCCACACCTTGGTCAGCAGCTCGTCCAGGTCATCGGGCGTGGGCGCCCCGGTCAAGGGAAAGATGCGCTGCTCGTCCGTCACCTGGGCCAGCAGGCCGTAGTCGGGGTTGTTGATGAGCTCGCTTTCCTGGTTTTCCTTGATCGTCTCGATGGTCAGGCGCAACTGCTCCTTGATCTGGTCGTGCGGGCTGCTGTAGAGGTCGGACACGCGGGTGTGCACATCCAGCACGGTGCTGACGGCGTTCAGGTAGAACTCGCGCGGTGCCTCTTCGTACTCGACAAAGGTGCGGGGCAACTGGTTCTCATGCTCCTTGGCAGTGCATGCCACCTTGATGGCCTCGGGGTTCTTGACCTGGTTGAGCCGGTAGATGCCCGCCTCCACCGGCACCCACTGCAGCAAGTGGGTGAGCCAGCGCGGGCTGATGGTTGCGAGTTGGGGAACTGTCTTGGTGGCATTGGCTAACTGGCGTGCTGCCACATCGCCCAAAGCGGTGGTTCCGCCCACATTTGCTGTCATAAAGCACTCCGTTGGTCATCGAAAGAAAGGTTGAAGGATGCCGAAATTGTTGGCGAACGCCTTGCCCCGCTCAACCGGCTATAGCCGCCAAGTGGCTAAAGAGCCGCTAACACAACCCAGCAAATCGTAGATTTGCGATTGAGACGAGGCGCGAGGCCGCAGGCAGTACAGACGTACGACAAGGCGAAGCAACGACGTATCAAGGGTTGCGTTAGCGGGTCTAAAGAGTGGCTGGAGCCTGGCTGCAGAGGTGCTGCATCTGTGCAGACCGCGCCAGGTAATGCTGGTGGAGGGCTTCGCCGCGCTGCACCAGGGCGGACTGCGCCAGATCCATGGCCCGCGCCAGCTTGCCCACGGTGGCCAGCGACACCGCCACCCGGCCGCGCTCCACCTCCCCAACGTAGGATCGGTTCAGATCTGCGCGCGCCGCCAGTTGCTCCTGCGACCAGCCCAGCGCTTCGCGCGACTGGCGCACGGCCAGCCCGAAATGGTGGGAAAACCCGTTCATAGTGCCGCCTCCGCCGCCAGCCGCACGCGCCGCTCGGCCTGGGACACTGCCTGCGCCTGCAGCGAGGCCTGCGTCACGCTGGCGCCTGGCGGCACATCCTGCGTCAGCCACACATTGCCGCCGATCACGGCCCCTGCGCCCAGGGTGACGCGCCCCAGGATCGTGGCGCCCGCATAGATCACCACACCGTCTTCCACCACCGGGTGGCGCGGCAGGCCCTTTTGCAGGTGGCCCTGCGCGTCCTGCTCGAAACGCTTGGCGCCCAGGGTCACCGCCTGGTAGATGCGCACCTTGCAACCGATGACGGCGGTCTCACCGATCACGACGCCGGTGCCATGGTCGATGAAAAAGCCCGCGCCGATCTGCGCACCCGGGTGGATGTCGATGCCGGTTTCGCTGTGCGCCAGCTCCGCCACGATGCGCGCCAAAAGCGGCAGGCCTTGCTGGTAGAGCTGGTGCGCGAGGCGGTGGTGGATAAGCGCCAACACGCCGGGGTAGCACAGCAGCACCTCATCGACCGTGCGCGCAGCGGGGTCTCCCTCGTAGGCAGCCTGCACATCGGTGTCGAGCAGATGCCGGATGCCGGGCAGCGCCAGCGCAAACTGGTGCGTCAGCCCATGGGCCTGGCTGGCCGCTTCCGCCAGATCGCGCCTGCCGTAGCGCAGCTCCAGTGCAATTTGTGCCTGCAGGCCATGCAGTGCAGCATCCAGCGTGTGCGCAACGTAATAGTTCTCGCTCTCCTGCAGCAGATCGTGCGGCCCCAGCCGCATGGGAAACAGCACACCCTTGAGCTGGGCCACCACCTGGGCGAGTGCGTCGCGTGAAGGGAATTCACGCCCGCCCGGCTCCTGCGTGCGCTGGTGCGCCTGGCGCCATTGCTGGCGCGCCTGGGCCAGCGCTGCGCTGACCTCGTCTATGGGGAAAGAACTGGTCGCCATGGCATGCTCCTCAATCCTGCACCCAGGGGAGGTGGTGAAAGCGCCAGCCATCGCTGCCACCACGGTGCTGCGTGGCGTCGATTTCGCCTTCAAATCCTTCCAGCACATTGAACACCTGCGTGAAACCGGCTGCAGCAGCCGCCTGCGCCGCGAGGACCGAGCGCTTGCCACTGCGGCACAGCAGCAGGGCGACGGCCTCCTTTCCGCCATGCGCCGCGAGCTTTGACTCCAGCTCGCGCACAAACCGCGGATTGCGCGTCAGCGCCGTACCGGTCGCCCAGGGCACATGCACGCTGCCGGGTACATGGCCGACAAACTTCAGCTCTTCGGCAGAACGCACATCCACCAGCACCGCCTGACCCTGCTGCACCAGTTGCCAGGCCTGTATGGGCGATACGCCTCCGGCGTAACCCAGCCCCTGCAACTGCGCCTGCTGCCAGGCGGCTTCCAGGGCGGGCGGGAGAGAGATTTCCAAGGTAGTCATCGCAGGAGCCTTTTCGTTCGAAAGATGGGTATAGCCACCAATTTAGGTGCCGGCCTACAAATCAAAAACGAATAAAAACATGCTTGCTAATGAAATTTCCGCATATTCAGCCACGCGCGGATACGCCCTTGGCCTCTAGCTTCCGCTCCCGAATCGGTCTATATTGAAACCACGGTTCAGAGGAGGTCCCTCAACGGGCCACCACTGCACTCACATGCCGCGCTGCGCTTCCGAAACGGAGCAGGAGCGGAGTCACCCAGGGCTGCAACGCCCGCCGCAAGTGCGCAACACCGTGTCTGCGGCCAGGCAAGACAGCCACCACAAGGAGACCACCATGGCTGTCATCACGCATGCAAACCCCCACGCCTCCATGCAAACCGCCCCACAAGGCCGGCACGCGCATTTCAGTGCGCGGCGCGTTTGCCTGGGCATTCTGCTGCTGTGCATCGGCATTGCAGCGCTGGCCCTGCCGCTGGTGCGAGATGCACTCAATCTGGTTCAGGCACAGGCGCACTGGAAACCTTTGGAGCATTGGCTCGCTCAGGCGCCCATGGCCAGTTGGCTGATGATGTTTGTCTGGGGCACCCTGGTGCCGGTATCGCTGCTGGTGATGCTGCGCTTTCACCGCAACATCCTCGGGGTGCTGGCGGCTGTGGCCTTTGCGGCAGTGGCCGTGGTCTGGTATGTGCACATGCCACAACAATCCCAATGCACTGCCTTGTACAACGACAGTCTGTGGTGTGCAGCCATTGCCTGGGGCTACAGCCTGAGCCTGGGCATTGCCAATGCCGTCTATCTGTTTGCCCTGGTGATGCTGCTGCTCGGCGGTATCAGCTTTGCCGCCATGCCCAAGGACGACGAGAACGAAAGCCAGTCCTGAGTCGCCGTGCCTTCGAAAGACGGAAACTGTGTGCCATGCGCCACTGTCTCTGCAATTTAGTGGTGGTTCTATAACCCAGGTCAACTAGGTAAAAACCAAGGTGCACAAAGGCGTCTGGCCGCTGATGCATGGATGTAAGCTATGCATTGAAAACAATCAATAGCAAAAAAGGATTCTGACCATGGCTTCTGCAGCGGGCAAAAAAGGCATCCCGGTCGCGTTCCTGATCCTGGGCGCAATGGTGCTGGGCATCTTGATCGGCTATCTGATCTTCATTGAGTTTCCGGACAAGGGAGCTGCCAAGGAGATTGCAGGCTATATCGCCATCGTCTCCGATGTGTTCCTGCGCCTTATCAAGATGCTGATCGGCCCGCTGGTGTTCTCTACGCTGGTGGTCGGCATTGCACACATGGGCGATGCGGCATCGGTGGGACGGGTGTTTCTGAAGGCCATGCTGTGGTTTGTCACAGCTTCACTGGTGTCTCTGGTGTTGGGTCTGGTGCTGGCCAATGTGCTGCAGCCGGGTCACAACCTGGGTCTGCCGCTGCCCGATATTGGCGCCTCTGCCAATCTGGCCACCGGCAAGTTCACGCTGAAGGAATTTGTCAATCACCTGATTCCCAAATCCTTCGCCGAGGCCATGGCCAACAACGAAATCCTGCAGATTGTCGTCTTCTCGATGTTCTTTGGCGTGGCACTGTCCGCGCTGGGAGAAAAAGGCAAGACCCTGGTGGCTGCAATTGATGAGCTATCGCATGTGATGCTCAAGATCACCGGCTACGTGATGAAGCTCGCTCCGCTGGCGGTGCTGGCTGCCATGGCCGCCACCGTGGCGGTGAACGGCCTGGGCATCCTGCTCAAATTCGCCGTGTTCATGGGCGACTTCTACCTGGGCCTGTTCCTGCTGTGGGCAATTCTGGTGAGCGCGGGCTTCGTGTTCCTTGGTCCACGCATTTTCAAGCTGATTGTGCTGATCAAGGAAGCTTTCATGCTGTCGTTTGCCACCGCCAGTTCCGAGGCTGCCTATCCCAAGATCCTCGATGCACTTGACCGCTTTGGCGTCAAACGCAAGATTTCCAGCTTCGTCATGCCGATGGGGTACTCATTCAACCTCGATGGCTCGATGATGTACTGCACCTTTGCCACCTTGTTCATTGCACAGGCCTATGGCATTCATCTACCCCTGTCCACGCAGATCACCATGCTGCTGATCCTGATGCTGACATCCAAGGGCATGGCAGGCGTTCCGCGCGCTTCGCTGGTGGTGATTGCCGCAACGCTCAACCAGTTCAACATTCCCGAAGCCGGCTTGCTGCTGATCCTGGGGGTCGATACCTTCCTCGACATGGGCCGCTCGGCCACCAATGCGGTGGGCAACTCCATCGCCTCTGCCGTCGTTGCCAAGTGGGAAGGCGAGCTGCTGCCCGAAGCGGAAGCCGCCGAACTGGCCCGCAAGCTGGATGCCGAGGCGGCCCTGGCGGCCCACCCCCTCCCCACACCGGACGTCGCCTGATGATGCGCGCTGCGATACGCTCCATCTCCAGACTGTGCTGGAAGCACCCCTGGCTGGTGCTGCTGACGCTCGCTCCACTGGCAGCCAGTGCCCAGGTACCGGCCGCCCCGGTGGCGCTGACGGGTACCCTGGCCAAAGTCCACCAAAAGGGCGAGGTAGCTCTGGCCTACCGGGACAGCTCGGTGCCGTTTTCGTACCTAGATGCGCGCGGCAAGCCCATTGGCTACTCCATCGAGCTGTGCAAGGCAGTGGTGCATGCCATGGAAGTGGCCGTGCACAAGCCGCTGGCCATTCGCTGGGTGCCCGTGACCTCGGCCACGCGCATGGACGCAATCACCAGCGGCCAGGCCGATCTGGAATGCGGCTCGACCACCAGCAACAAGGAACGCCAGCAGACCGTGGCGTTTTCGCCCACCTTTTTTGTCTCGGGCACCAAGCTGCTGGTGAAAAAGGGATCGCCAGTGCGCGACTACACGGGACTTTCTGGCAAAAAGGTGGCAGTGACCGCAGGCACCACGAACGAGAAGACCATGCGCGACCTCTCCACCCGATTTCAGTTGAACCTGCAGATCATGTCCATGCGCGATCATGCAGAGTCCTTTGCGCAGGTCACGAGCGGCGCGGCCGATGCCTTTGCCACCGACGACGTGCTGCTTTACGGCCTGGTGGCACAGACGCCGGGAGCGCGCGAGCAGTATGCCGTCGTTGGCGATTTCCTGTCCTACGATCCCTACGGGCTGATGTACCGCAAGGGCGACGCCCCCATGGCGCAACTGGTGACGGAAGTCTTCCAGGCGCTGGCGGCCGATGGAGAGATCGAGCGCCAGTACAACCGCTGGTTTCTGAAAAAGCTGCCGACAGGCCAGACCCTGGGCCTGCCGATGAGCCCCCAGTTGAAGATCATTCTGGAAAGCCTGGCGGCCACGCAAGGCGAATAGGACAGAAAAAAGACGGAAGCAGGACAGAGTCACTCACCATTCAATAGCAACCTACACCCTGCCAGTGTGCGCTGGCAGTTCAAATTACCTCAACCCGGGCGGCGCGGAACCTGGCCACTGCAATCAACAGCGAAATCGGAGGAATTTTTCAATCCGTTATGCTGGCAGCTTGTTTCACTACCGCACGTCCTGCATTCCAAGACAGTGTCAGACCCCCATCCTTCGCGATTCCCTGACAAGGAAGACAAAAAAACCTTTTTGCAAAAGGTGGTGGAGTTCATCCACCCGGCGCCAGATTCACCTGATGAACTGATCGAAACCCTGGCCGAAGCCGAAAACAACGATGTAATCAATGCCGACTCGCGCGTCATGCTGGAACGCGTGATCCGGATGGAGGACATGACCGCAGGCGACGTGATGGTTGCCGCGACGCGCATGGACCTGGTGGACATCGACTCCGATTTTGAATCGGTGCTGCACACCGTCATCAACACTGCGCACTCACGCTTCCCGGTCTTCCAGGGCGAGCAGGAAAACATCATTGGCATCCTGCTGGCCAAGGACCTGCTCAAGCTCCAGCGCTCGCCCCAGCTCAATATCCGCTCCCTGCTGCGCCCGGCAGTGTTCGTACCGGAGAGCAAGGGGCTTAACGATCTGCTGCGCGAATTTCGCGGCAACCGCAACCATCTGGCGATCGTCATCGATGAGTTCGGCCGCGTGGCCGGCCTGGTCACGATCGAAGACGTGCTGGAACAGATTGTTGGCGAGATCGAGGACGAATTCGACCTGCCCGAGGAAGAAGGCGATATCTTCGCGCTGGCCGACGACACCTTCCGCATCTCGGGCGACACCCCGGTCGAGCGGGTGGCCGACGCGTTCAAGGTCACGCTCGAGAGCAGCGACGCCGACGAATCCTTCGAAACCATAGGCGGCCTGATCGCCCATGAACTGGGCCATGTGCCCAAGCGCGGCGAGCACATCATGCTGGGCGGCCTGCACTTCGAAGTGCTGCTGACCAAGGGCGGCGCCGTACGCTGGTTCCGCGTGCAGCGGGCTGCGCCCGTGTCAGACCCCGAGGCAGATGCCTGATCACGGCGCACAGCCCAGGCGCCATACGCATCGCGTATAGTGCGCAAGGCGGCAGCAGACGGTGACGTCGCTGCCGTTTTTGTTTTGACGTAACCCCCCATTGCTGCCCTACCGTGCCCGCATCCTTTTCGCTGTATGAGACGCCGCGCCGCTTTCCGTGGCTTTTCCTGTTGCTCTCCATCGTGGCCGGGGTGCTGCAGGCCTGGTCGCTGGCCTGGCCGTGGCGGCTGGACGGGTATGAGGCCTGGTATGGTCAGCCCCTGTGGTGGCTGCAGATCGTGTCGCTGGCCGCCTTGCCGGCCATGCTCAGCCGCCAGCAGCGCGCCTGGCATGGGGTGCTGCTGGGCTGGGGCTTTGCCACGGCGTGGCTGTGCGCCACCTTCTGGTGGCTGTTCATATCGATGCACGTCTATGGTGGCCTGGCTGCCCCGCTGGCGGTATTGGCCGTTCTTGCGCTGGCCGCATTTCTTGCCAGCTACTACGCCGCAGCCTGCGGACTGTTCGTCGCCTATAAGGGTGAGCGCCTGACCCGCGCCGTGCTGCTGTTTGCCGCGTTATGGCTGCTGGGCGAGCTGGCTCGGGGACAATGGTGGACCGGCTTTCCCTGGGGGGCGGGTGGCTATGCCCACACCGATGGCCCGCTGGCGGGCCTTGCGCCCTTTGTCGGGGTGTACGGCATTGGCGCGGTGGCAACGGCCATCGCCGCGGTGCTGGGCGGCCTGCGGGCACGCCATGCATTCCAGTGGCAAAGCTATGCGGCTGTGGCCCTGTTTGCCGCAGCGCTGTGGATAACCCATCAACCGCAACAGGATTCCGCCACCGGCACCAGCCGCCCGCCCGTCTCTGTCGAGCTGCTGCAGGGCAATATTTCGCAAGGTGAAAAATTCCAGCCCAGCTCAGGCATTCCGCAGGCGCTCAGCTGGTATGCGGAGCAACTGAAGGCCAGCCAGGCCGATATGGTGATTGCGCCGGAGACAGCCATTCCGGTACTGCTGCGCCAGACACCGGACAACTACTGGCCCGCACTGCAGGAGCGCTTTTCCAGCGGCAGGCAAGCCGCATTGATTGGTGTGCCACTGGGCGATTTTGAAGTGGGCTACACCAATTCGATGGTGGGCCTGGCGCCCGCGCAGCCTGCCGCCTACCGCTATGACAAGCACCATCTGGTGCCGTTTGGCGAGTTCATTCCGCCCATGTTCCGATGGTTCACCGATCTGATGCAGATTCCGCTGGGCGACTTCAACCGGGGTGGCATGAACCAGCCATCACTGGCCTGGGCGGGTGAGCGATGGGCGCCCAATATCTGCTACGAAGACCTGTTTGGCGAAGAGCTGGCCACCCGCTTTGTCGATGCAGCCGCTGCGCCCACCATCCTGGTCAATGCCAGCAACATCGCCTGGTTCGGCGGCTCGATTGCGATTGACCAGCACCTGCAGATCAGCCGCATGCGCAGTCTGGAGCTGGCACGCCCGATGATTCGCGCCACCAACACTGGCTCCACGGCCATCATCAACCACCGGGGCCAGGTAGAACACGCCCTGCCCCACCAGACCCGCGCCGTGCTGCAGGCCAAGGTACAGGGCGTGGATGTGCCCCCCACCCCATTTGCGCGCTGGGCCGGCCATTTTGGCCTGTGGCCGCTCTGGCTGGCAGGCCTTGTAGTGTTGGCAGGAGCCATGCTGACGCGGCCACGCCAGTGATTAACCTCTCAGCACCCGGGATACGCGAGATCACCGATGATGACGGCAACTGCATGCAGATGCGTGCTGCACGGTCAAGACATGCACCATGAATGTTGACGTGGCGGTATCTTCAGGGCTGGCAAGCATCAAATGTAAGTGCTGTTAAAAACGATCAAAGCGTGCTTTTTTTCGACATAGCACAGTGCAGCCCACGGCTATGTATGGCTGCATTTGCGCGATAAAGCTGGATAATGGATGGCGGCGGTGTTTAGCTGCCGTCCGGAAGATGCAGCCCATGACTGCGCCCCGGATTCCTGGAGTTGGACTGACTGGATATTCAATGGCTGAATCTTTTTCCTACGAGCAACTGATCGCCTCTGGTGAGGGCAAGTTGTTTACCCCCGAAAGTGGCCGTCTGCCACTGCCGCCGATGCTGATGTTCGATCGCATCACCCATATTGACGAGAACGGCGGTGCGCACGGGCTGGGAAAGATTGTGGCGGAGCTGGATGTCAATCCTGAACTGTGGTTCTTCAAATGCCACTTTCAGGGCGATCCGGTCATGCCGGGTTGCCTGGGGCTGGATGCCATGTGGCAGCTGATCGGTTTTTACCTGACCTGGCTGCGTCTGCCAGGCCGCGGCCGCGCGCTGGGCGCGGGCGAAGTCAAGTTCACCGGAGAAGTCGGCCCCGACGTGAAACTGGTCACGTACGAGATCGACATCAAGCGTGTGATCAAGCGCAAGCTGAACATGGCCATCGGCGATGCACGCCTGCTGGCCGATGGCAAAGAAATCTATGTAGCCAACGATCTGCGCGTGGGCCTGTTCCTGCGCGACGGTGACGGCAAGGAAAACGCAGCATGAAGCGTAGGGTGGTTATTACAGGGGCCGGTATCGTCTCCTGTATCGGTGTGGGGCTGGAAGCTGTGGAGACTTCGCTGCGCGAAGGGCGCTCCGGCATCCAGCACATGCCTGTGTTCAAGGAACTGGGCCTGCGCAGTCAGGTGGCCGGCATTCCGCAGATCAATGTGGAAGAGTTCATCGACCGCAAGCAACTGCGCTTCATGGGCGATGCAGCCGCTTATGCGCAGATTTCGCTGCAGCAGGCGATCGAGCAAGCGGGCCTGAAGCCTGAACAGATCAGCCACCCACGTACCGGTCTCATCATGGGCTCGGGCGGAGGCTCGCCCGCCAACCAGATCGAAGCAGCTGATACCCTGCGCGAAAAAGGCATCCGCCGCGTCGGCCCCTATCAGGTCACGCGCTGCATGGGCTCGACCGTGTCAGCCAACCTGGCGACCAATTTCAGGATCAAGGGCATCAATTACTCCATCACCTCGGCCTGCTCCACCTCGGCGCACTGCATTGGCGCAGCCGCCCAGCAGATTGCCTGGGGCATGCAGGATGTGATGTTTGCCGGCGGCGGTGAAGAGCTCTCCTGGGGCCTGGCACTGCTGTTTGACGGCATGGGCGCCATGTCCAGCAAGTACAACGAAACGCCCGAAAAGGCGTCGCGCCCCTACGATGCCCACCGCGATGGCTTTGTCATCGCCGGCGGCGGCGGTGCACTCGTCCTGGAGAGCCTGGAACACGCCCAGGCACGCGGCGCCAATATCCTGGGCGAGATCGTCGGTTTTGGCATCTCCTCCGATGGCGAAGACATGGTGGCGCCTTCCGGCGAAGGCGCCGTGGCTGCCATGCAGCAGGCCATCGAGGGACTGGATGGCTCCATCGACTACATCAACACCCACGGCACCTCCACGCCTGTGGGTGACGTGCCCGAGCTGCATGCGATCCGCAAGGTGTTTGGCAACCGGATTCCACCGTTCTCCAGCACCAAGTCGCTCACCGGCCACTCGCAGGGCGCCACCGGCGTGCAGGAAGCCATCTACAGCTTGATCATGCTGATGAAGGGCTTCATCGCAGGTTCTGCCAATGTGGAAACGCCTGATCCAGCGGTGGGCGATATGCCTCTGGTCACCAAGGCACGCATGGCCGAGCTCAAGCAGGTGCTCTCCAACAGCTTTGGATTTGGCGGCACCAATGCCTGCCTGGTGCTCAAACGCTGGGAAGCCGCCTGAGCCGCTCCCAAGCTAGCGAAGCACCTGCAAGAAAAGCGCCCTCGGGCGCTTTTTTCATGGGCTTTTTATCGAATTTCTATTATTTTTATAGCTATTGGCACCCATCAGCCAATCGCCAGCGGCCATTTTGATTCTAGGTTTGCATGCGCAAGGCATACACCCAGACCACGAGGTGCGCCCAGGTGAGCAGATAGAGCAAACCATTGAGCCGCTGCGATGGCGCGCCATAGGCCTCGCTGCCGTAGATGCGCTGCTTCAGCTCTGGCGTCAGGTGCAGGAAATCAAACAGGCCCATGGCCGGCTCCTGCCCAATGGCGCTGGGCGAGCGAGCCTGCATGTATTGCTGCCACCAACTGCGCAGTGCGGTATCGCCCGCAATCACATGGCGCACCAGACGCGATTCGATGAGCAGCCACACTCCAAGAATGGCAGCCGCAATCGGCAATGCCACCACCAGCAGCGGGAGCCTGCCCTGCCATGCGCTGGGCAACAGGATCAGATAGTCGCTCACCGCCAGCAGCCCGGCTGCGCACAGCAGCAATACGCGTCGCAGAATACCCGCCAGGTTGCGCCGGTAGACGGGTGTGCCAATCGGGATGTAGCGCACCATCGCATGCGCACCCGCGTGGTCGATCAGCCAGAACATGGCGCACAGGCCGCTTCCGGTCAGCAAGGCCTGCAGCCAGGGCTGCGTCTGAATCTGGGCAAGCAGTGGGCTCCACACAGTCAGCACTCCTCCTACTGGTTCACCAGCAGTTCGCCCTGGCGCAAGGCGGCCCCCGAGCGCTCCAGATCGGCCACCAGGGAGGCATACCAGTCGCTGGCAGGCTGATCGGCAAAATAGGCGGCATGCAGCATGGCGTAGTACGGCGTGGCAGCCAGCCATGCATACACCCGGCTCAGCGGCATCTGCTGCCACTCCAGCAGCTTGTACTTGAGCAGCACCTTGGCGGCATAAAGCGCATGGCGCTCGGGACTGCGGGCAAAGCCCTCCAGCCTGCGCCGCGCAGTGGCCAGCGCCGCGCCCACATCCACAAACAGGCCGCCATGCCCTGGC
The DNA here is from genome assembly GCF_040396735.1 of Comamonas odontotermitis. GTDB lineage: Bacteria > Pseudomonadota > Gammaproteobacteria > Burkholderiales > Burkholderiaceae_C > Comamonas > Comamonas odontotermitis_C. Next base: position 269,448 of record NZ_JBEBNZ010000001.1, on the reverse strand, counting down.
AGCACCACGGCAGGCCGCAGTTGCTCGATGACATCCAGTGTGGCGGCGACTTCGTCAAACGCGGCAATGCCTTCAATTTCCGGAAAAACCACGCCAAAGCCGTTTTCCCACAGGGCATCGGCCGATATCAGCGTGCGCGATTGCGGCTCGAACAGAATGACCGAATGCGGATCATGCCCGCGTGCCGCATGCACCTGCCACTGCTGCAGCCCCAGCAGCACCTCTGCCCCTGGTTGCAGCATGCCATCGGCGCGAAAACGCGGGCAGTCCTGGCCCGTGGGTCGGTAGGTCAACTGCGTCTCATCCCAGTCCATCACCGCCTGGGCGTGGCCGGGTGGAATGAAGGTCTGCACACTTGGCCAGCGCTGCTGCAGCGCCGCGTTGCCGCCGCAGTGGTCGCTGTGCAGATGGGTGTTGGCCAGGCGCTGCAGCGGGGCGCCTTGCAGCGCCGATTCCACCAGCGCCACGGTCTGCCCGGCATGGCTGCAATAGCCCGTATCCACCACAGCCGTCACCCCGGCAACAAACACCGTGTTATTGGCAGACAGCCAGCCACGTTCGATGAATTGAAGGCCAGAAGGCAATGCAACCGCAGGGCTTGATAACAAGGGATCCGACATAGATAAAAGCGCAACAAATCCGGGTAACAGACTATATCCCTACCAAAATTTCATCGAATCAATAAATGATCTGATATATAAAACGGATTAAGAATCAGGAATCGCGAGACTGTCTGCTCAGCATCCATCGCGGCATTCCAGGTTCAACAACATCAACAACAAAGGAAGACATATGCGCATTCGCTCCAAGTCCACGGTATTTTTGCCTTCGCTGATGGCAGCACTTGTGCTGACCGCCTGTGGCGGAGGTGGCAGCGGCGATGATGACGATACGCCTCCGCTTCCCAGTCCCACCTATGGCATTGGTGGAGAGGTGACGGGCCTGGCCAGTGGCAAATCATTGGTGCTGCAGAACAACGGCACCAACGATCTGACGCAGTCGAGCAACGGCGCGTTCGAGTTTTCGACCAAGGTGGAAGCTGGCAAGCCTTACAACGTATCGGTGGCAACACCGCCGCAGTCTCAGACTTGCGAGGTCATCAATGGCAGTGGCACAGCCAACGCCACCGTGGCCAATATCAAGGTGCAGTGCACAGACAAGCCAGTCGTCGCGGATACGAGCGCGGCCTGCTTTTCATCCGACCGGCCGTTTATCAAAGGCAGTATCTGGACATACGTCACACCGGACAAAAGGGCCAGCAACGAGGCAGCAGGCGAAGCCACTTTCGAAGGAAAAAAGACCTTCCAAATAGTAAAATCCACGGACGGAACGCCCTATCGCGGCACGTACACCAACAATGCAGATGGCATGAGCTATGTCCACGGGAACTCGGGCAACGCAGGCCTTCCCAACGCACTATTGCGCTACACAGAGGTGTATACACCTGCACTGGCCGTGCCACTTGCCCTCCCGCTCAATCAACCCCATACCGCCAGCTTTACCGTCGTTTTTACGGACCCCATCCGGACCATCACCACCCAGGTCGTCCAGACCACGGCCTACCTGGGACGCGAAACCATCCAGACCGCATTCGGTACCTTTGAGACCTGCAAGATGCAGTACACCATTCAGAGGAATGGCGGCCAGCCCGAGGTGAATACAGATTGGGTCATTGCCACCGGAAAGCTGACGGGGCTGATTGCACAAAGCAATGCCAAGGGCGCCACCACCCAGCCCACCAATATCGAGGTGAACTGGAACTGAGAACCAGCGGGGCTGCGCCCCCATGAAGCATCTACCGTCTCGCAACGGTAGATGCTTTTATTTTGATAGCAATTGGCAAAGTACCAACAAACGCCAAAGCCCAAAATCTCGGGTTATCTGCTTGCGCGGCGCGCGATGGCCCATGTTATGGCGCGAGCGTTGTTTCTCCCGGCAGCAAGGCGTTGGCAGCAATGGTGGGCTGCTCGCGCAGTTTTTCGTACAGCGGGGCAAAGTCGGTCGCCGCGAAATCCAGCAGTTGCTGCATGGAGTCGATGACGAAATAGGTCTGCTGGTAAGTGTCGATCTTGTAGCGCGTGCGCATGGCGCGTTCCAGCTGCAGCGGCAGGCGGTGTGGCTCGGGGCTGGTCACGCTGTAAGCGAGCTCACCCGATGAACTGAGAATACCCGCACCGTAGGCACGGACTCCACCTGCCTCGCGGATCAGGCCGAACTCGATGGTGTACCAGTACACGCGCGAGAGCAGCTCGCAGGCGCCCAGTTCCGAGGCGCGCAAGCCCCCTTGCCCATAGGCCTGGATGAAATCGGCGATCACCGGGTTGAACAGCAGCGGCACATGGCCGAACAGGTCGTGGAAGATATCGGGCTCGACCACGTAATCGAACTCTTCAGGCTTGCGAATCCAGTCGGTCACGGGGAACTGGCGGTTGGCCAGCAGGCTGAAGAAGGGCACCTCCGGAATCAGACCGGGCACGGCCACTATCTCCCACCCTGTGGCGGGCTTGAGGCGTGCGTTGATGTCCTCAAAGCGCGGAATGCGGTCTTCGGCGCCGAGCGATGGCAAGGCATCGATGAACGCCTGGCTGGCCAGCCCTGGCAGCAAGGCCTTCTGGCGTGCATAGAGACGGCGGTAGGTATCGTGGTCCGCCTCGGTATAGGCCGCGTAATCCTGCGCGCAGGTGTAGTCGCTGCTCGCGCGGCTGTAGTCGCCGCGCGGCGGGCGGTCGGATTGGCCATAGACCACAGGTGCTTGTCCCATTGTGTACTCCTATCTCGTTATAGAAGACCACCAGCACCCGCGAACCGCAAGCGCTCAGTTGGCCTTGATCTTGATCGTGTTGATCAAAAATTGAAACTTGCGGCCCTCCTGGCCGACAAAGTGCGACAACTCCTGCAATCGCATGTCTTCGGGAGCAATACCCATCTTGCGGTAAGCGTCCTTGAACTGGGGGTCGGCCAGCGCCGACTGGAATGCATAGGCATAGCGCTGCGCATCCTTGTCGGGCAGGCTGGCCGGGGCAAATACGCCAAACCAGGTAGCTACATCAAAGCCGGGCATGGCCTCGTTCACGCTAGGCACCTTGGGCAAGGCCACATTGCGGTCAGGCGTGGTGACGGACAGGGCCACCAACTCGCCGCTGTTGATGAGCGGGAGCGCAGAGGCAAGGTTGTCGAACACCATGTCCACCTCGCCGCCCATCAGCGCCTTTTGCGCAGGCGCTGCACCGGCATAGGGGTGGTTCTGCAGTTGCAGGTTGGCCAGCGACCTGAACATCTCGCTGGCGATATGGCCAATGCTGCCGTTGCCTCCGGTACCCATCTTCAGCGCTCCCGGATTGGCCTTGATATAGGCCACCGCATCCGATGTGCTTTTGATCCCCAGTTGCGCCGCGCGTTCCTTTTTCATCACCAAGACGTTGGGCACGCGAGCGACCAGGATGAGTGGCTTGAAATCCTTCTGCGCGTCGTAGGCAGGAGGCGTTCCCAGGTAAGGCAGCACCGCATGCGTTGCCACCGCCCCCATCACCACCAGGTTTTCCTGGGGCTTGGCGTGGGCAATCAGGGCGGCACCCGTAGCACCGCCTGCACCAGGCTTGTTGGTGACGGTGATGCTGCCCAGTGCCTGCTTGGCACCTTGGGCCAGCATGTGGGCGGAGGTGTCCAGTGGACCGCCGGGCGGATAGGGCACGACGAAGGTCAATGGCTGGCTGGCATTCTGTGCCAGCGCACCAAAAACCGAACCACACAGCAGCGCGGCGAATACAAAAGAGCGTTTCACAATGTTTCCAAGGTAACTATGTTGAGCGCTCCGAAGTATAGAGAGAGTGGCTACCGCCCGCCAGGAATCCTTACAATAAACTTACAAAACACCCCGACGCATCTGGTCCAGTTCGATGCTTTCAAACAACGCCTTGAAGTTGCCATTGCCAAAGCCATCGTCGCCCTTGCGCTGGATGAACTCGAAGAAGATCGGGCCCAGCTGGTTTTCGCTGAAGATCTGCAGCAGCAGCTTGCGACCTGCGCCGTCCACCAGAATCTTGCGCTTTTTCAGCTCCGCCACGTTCTCGCCGTGGTCGGGCAGGCGCTTGTCGATCAGCTCGTAGTAGGTATCGATGGTGTCCAGCAGGCGCACGCCTCCGGCACGCAGTTGGTCCACAGTTTCGTACAGGTTGTTCGAGCCCATGGCGATGTGCTGGATGCCTTCGCCGTTGTACATGTCCAGGTATTCCTGAATCTGGCCCGCCTTTTCCTTGCCCTCTTCATTGATCGGGATGCGGATCTTTCCGCAGGGGCTGGTCATGGCCTTGCTCTTGACGCCGGTCACCTGACCTTCGATGTCGAAGTACTTGACCTCGCGGAAGTTGAACAGGCGCTCGTAGAAATCCGCCCACTCGTCCATGCGGCCACGGTGCACGTTGTGCGTCAGGTGGTCGATATAGGTCAGCCCAAAGCCCTTGGGGTTGAGCGCCTCGTCAGCGGTGATGCCTGGCAAAGGCTCAAAATCCACATCGAAAAAGCCGATGTTGCCGATATCGCCCGGCTGTGCGCCGTTCTTGCCGCGCCAGCGGTCCACCAGATAGATCAGGCTGTCGCCAATACCCTTGATCGCGGGAATGTTCAACTCGCCAGGACCGGCTTGGCCGGCGTAACCCCAGGCACCCAGGTTCTGCGCACGCTCGTAGGCCGCCTTGGCATCCTGCACGCGGAACGCAATGGCGCACACACTGGGGCCATGCAGGCGGGCAAAGCGCTGGGCAAAGCTGTCGGGCTCGGCATTGATGATGAAGTTGATATCGCCCTGGCGATACAAGGTAACGTTCTTGTGGCGATGGCGTGCAACAGGCTTGAAACCCATGGATTCGAACACCTTGCCCATGGCGACCGGATCGGGTGCGGCATATTCGATAAACTCGAAGCCATCGGTGCCCATGGGGTTGTCCCAGGTGGTGAATTCGATGGTCTGGTGGGGGGTAGCGGCTGTCATCGCAGGTCTCCTGTGAATCGTCTTGAGGCGAGAGCGCAAGGGCCATGGCCCCGCGCGGAAAACAATGCCACTGTACCGATTCCGACCCGCATGTTTTTGGCGATTTGAAGCCTATAAACTCGCTTTTATATTATTTATCTGCAATTTTCTTTGATTTCATGCAATAAAATTGCCAGAATTCAAGAACATTCGCTGTTGCAGTGCAATATCACTGGTTTCCCATCCTGCCTTCACCATGAATTCCACCCTCTACCCTCTGGACAAACTGGACCGCGCCATCCTCCAGCGCCTGCAGCACAATGGCCGCGAAACCTATGACGTGATCGGCGAGCAGGTGGGGCTTTCGTCCAGCGCCGTGCTGCGCCGCGTCAAGCGGCTGGAGGAAATGGGCGTGATCGAGCGCTATGTGGCTCTCGTCAAGCCCGAGTCGGTGGGTTTGTCGATGACCGCCTACCTCAACGTCCGGCTGGAAAAATTCACCGAAGCGAGCAAGCGCAACCCGCTCGATCTGTTCCGCGCCAGCGTGCAGACCTGGCCCGAGGTGGTGGAGTGCGTGGCCTTGACGGGTGACATGGACTACCTGCTGCGCGTGGTGGTGGCCGACATGGCCCACTACAGCCGCTTTGTGATGGACACCCTGCTGCGCCACCCTTCCGTGCAGGATTGCAAGACCAGTTTCGTGCTGGACCGCGTCAAGGTCACCACCGCCCTGCCGGTGCAGCCCGGCCTGTCAACCTGAACCTGCGAAGGAGCCGGTGTTGGCTTTCTGCCTGCGCTTTGTTTGCGCCAGCGCAGTAGTTGCTTCAATGCGCAGCAGCAGCCTGACCTTTGTTGACAAGCCCCTTTTACAGCAGCAAACGGTCGCAAAGCCGCGCCAGTGCTGGCTGCAATATCCTCTGTAAGCAGAGGGTAAGGTTTGCACACGGCAGATGCTGCATTGCAGCATGATTGATAATACACGGGTTAACCCGTATATTTGCATCATGATCACGACGAAAGAATGGTTCCCCTCATCCGTTGCCAACGGCATGATGGCTTTTTTCCCCTTCTTTGGCCGTATGGGCAATGGCAACCAGCAGAACCCCGACGGCAAGAAGCGCAGCACTTCTTCCTCTATGGTTCCGATCCGCGCCCTCAGTGAACGCCATCGTCCTCGCATCCTCGCCCACTTGCTGAGCCTGGACGAGCATGACCGCTACCTGCGTTTTGGATATGCCGCCAGCGACGCGCAGATCCAGCGCTATGTGGACAACCTGAATTTCGAGCGCGACGAGATCTTCGGCGTGTACAACCGCAGCCTCAAGCTCATCGCCATGGCCCATGTGGCTTATGCGCCAGCGTCGTCCGACATGGAAAGCTGCGCAGAGTTTGGCGTGTCGGTACTCAAGACCGGCCGAGGCAAGGGCCTGGGCAGTCGCCTGTTCGAGCGGGCGGCCATGGATGCACGAACCAAGGGCGTGCACCTCCTGTTCATCCATGCACTGTCGGAAAACACCGCCATGCTCAAGATTGCCCGCAAGGCCGGCGCCACGGTGGAGCGCGACGGTTCCGAATCCGAGGCCTACCTCAAGCTTCCCCCCGCCCGCCTGGATACCCGCATGGCCGATCTCGTGGAAGACCAGATGGGCGAGATGGACTACCAGTTCAAGAAGCAGGCTCGCCAGTTCTGGGATTTTCTGGCCACTGTGCAAGAGGTGCGCCGGGACGTGCAGGAAGGCCGTCACAAGTCGGGCCAGTAACCAGCCACTCCTGAAACCATAGCTGCTTGCGACCGTCTGACGGGCGCAAGCAGCTATTTTTTATGGATATGGCACGGCACGGTCTCCCCTACACCGGCAAAGGCCAGTAACCAATCGGCACGTTCATCGTTTTCCCGAGTGCTTGGCATTGCTCTCTTCTGTGAAACGCAAATAAGAAACATTTGGTTTCAAATAAATACAACTACAAGACCCGCCACCGTTGTCCATCTGACTACATTGTGGTTCCTCAATAGGTCTCATTACGCCAATTTATTGCGTTCACTAGGCCTATCACAACGATAAATTACCAGGAGACAATATGGCGGTAGCCTATCCTTTCTCGCGCCCGCGCCACCAGCGGGCCCCTCAGTGGCATTCCATCCAGCGCGCCATTTTTGTGGCGCTGGCCCCCGCGTGGGCCGCATCAGCGTCCGCACAGGCCTATACCAATTACGACGGCAGCCCCAACATCGATCTGGCCGCAGCCGCCCAAACCTGGGCCGATCACGGTGAATTCAAAGGCGACTGGGGCCTGGGCGCCATGAACGCGCAATTCGCGTATGCGCGTGGCTTCTCGGGCAAGGATGTGAAGGTGGGCTCGGTCGATTCCGGCCTGCGGCTCAACCACGTCAAGTTTGTCAACCGCGACCCCGTCGCCATCACGGTCTCAGGCACGTATCTGAACAGCGGCTATCTGGTGCCTCCCACCCGCAAAGGGGCCTGGAATGCGGGCGACGCGTTCAACGTGAATGGCGCCATCAACTACGACTTCACCAAGCCCTCAGCAGAGCGCGTCAACGACAACCACGGCAGCCATGTCTCGGGCACCATTGCAGCGGCCAAGACAGGCGATGCAGCCAGCATGATGGGCGTGGCCTTCAACAGCAAGTACTACATCGCCAACACCAACGGGGCCGACGCCGCGATCTACGGCTCCAACATGGACTACAACTATTTCAAGGCCGCCTATGGCGACCTCATCGCGCAGGGCGTGCGCGTCACCAATAGCAGTTGGGGCAGTCCAGGCGCCACCCGCGACACCTCGACGCTCACCAGCCTGGTGCGCAACTTTGGCAAGTATTTTCTGGCCACCCACGCCCGGCTGGAGTCCGATGCGAAGGACAAGACCTGGCTGGATGCGGTCGTCGACGTCACCCGCGGCACCGAGGCCCTGCAGGTGTTTGCGGCCGGCAATACACAGTACCCCAATGTCAACCTGCGCTCGGCAGTACCGTTCTTCAAATCCGACATCGAAGCCAACTGGATTGCGGTGCCAGCGCTGGCCAACACCGCTCCGCTGACGCTTGCCTCGTTTTCGCAGCACTGCGGTCTGGCCAAATACTGGTGCGTCTCCGCTCCAGGCAGCGGCATCCGAAGCATCAGCGCAATTACCGAAGCCACGCAAACCACCGCCTATGCCAGCTCCAGCGGCACATCCATGGCCGCGCCCCATGTGACCGGCGCACTGGGCGTGCTGATGGAACGCTACCCGACCCTCTCCAACCAGGCCGTGCGTACCGTGCTGCTGACCACGTCGCGCCACCTGGGCGATGGCCCCGAAGATGTGCCCAATGCCCGCTTTGGCTGGGGCGTGCCGGATATGGACAAGGCCATGTCCGGCCCAAGCCAGTTGCTGGGCACCTTCGAGGCCCAGATTGCAGGCGGCGCCTCGGATGTATGGACCAACCCGATCACCGAGGCGGCTCTGAAGCAGCGCAAGATGGACGACCAGCAGGAAATCGCCGACTGGCCCGCCAACCGCGACCTGCTGCAGAAAGAGAAATTCAGCATTCCAGCCATCACGCCCGAAGTGCAGGCGGGCTATCAAACTGCACTGGACAAGATCAAGACAATATTCAACCCGGCAACCCCGTCCGCCACCGCCACCACCTTGCGCAACGAGATGCTGGCCGATGCAACCTATGGCAAGCCAGTGCTGGCAGCGCTGGAAGACCAGAACCTGTACCCCGACTGGCGCACCAATACCACCTACGACAAATTTATTGGTGGCCGCGACATGACCGTCATGATGGCCTACATCCAGGCCTATGCCGGGTACAACAACACCAGTGTGGATGCAGGCCTCGCCGCCTGGCAAGCCCGTATCGACCAGTTGGCCGCCAAGACCGATGCAGACTATACGGGCACGCTGGTCAAGACCGGCACGGGCAGCCTGACGCTGGCCGCCAATGCGACCCATACCGGAGGCACCCGCATTGATGCGGGCAGCCTGCGCACCGGCGTGGAAACCGCGCTGGCCACCAGCCAGATCACCATTGCGAGCGGCGCCACCCTCGACATCACCGCCAGCGGCAACGCGGGTGTGGCAGGTATCCGCAATGGCGGCACCGTCAACCTGGCAGACGGCATTGCCGGCCAGACCTTGACCGTGAATGGCCCATGGGTGGGACAGCAAGGCACCGTCAAGCTGGATCTGGCGCCTGCAGCCGCCGCCAAAAGCGCCACGGCCACCACCAAGGCCGCCGTCGTGCCGGATACGATCGTGATCAATGGCGCCGTCAGCGGCCAGACCACGCTGAGCCTGTCCGGCCTGCAGAATATCGACCCGGCCACCCTCAACGGATTGCAGCTCATCAAGAGCACGCAGCCTGTGCCCGCCAACAGCTTTGTGCTTTCCGCACCGCTGGTGATCAATGGCCAGACCTATACCCTGCAGTCCAGCCAGGATGGCGGGTTGATGCTGGCCCTGGTCACCACTCCACCGGCCACCGCCACTGCCGTGCCTTCGCTGAGCACCTGGGCGCTGGGTATGCTGTCTGCATTGCTGGCCGGGTTCGCTGCACTGGGCGCGCGCCGCCGCCGGGCCCAGTGCTGAGAGGCGTCTTACCGCCCCATCCATTGAACATTGATTGATTCAGGAGACTTTGATGCACATTCGCACATCCCTGGCCCTGGCGGCAACGCTGCTGGCATCCACGGTGACCCACGCCGAAGGCTTTACCGCCTATTTCGTACAGCGTATCAACAACGGGCAGTTGTCCAAGCAGGTCACTTGTGAAGTGCTGTCCATGCCCAGTCCCACGGGCTTGCAGGGCGTCATCACTGCCAAGGCCCAGGCAGTGGATTTTGACGGCAAGCCACTGTCTTCGGCGCTGCTGCTGGGCGACGGCTTTCCGGTAGGCGCCGACTGGGATGCGGCCAAAGGCTGCAAAAACAGTGGCGTCCCCCAACCCATACCCGCTCCGCTGAGCAAAATACCGGCCACCACCAAGTAGCGCGAGCGCGGCGGCACCTGTGCCGCATTGCCACTGCGCAAATAAAAAAGCTGCCAGCCCCCTGCTCAAGGGCGCTGGCAGCTCTGTTTTTGCAGCATCCGCCGCTGTTTCAGCGCTGCGGCATATCGTCCTCGGTATAGCACAGGCTCACTGTCGCGTCGTCGGGGATGGCAGGCATCGAGGCATTCCAGCTTTCCCAGGCAAGCAGCATGCTGGCCAGGCGCTCGGGCATCACGGTCGCCAGGTTGGCGCGTTCGCGCTCATCCGCCTTCAGATTAAAGAGATAGTCGATGCCATCGACACGCAGGTACTTCCAGTCGCCTTGGCGCATGGCGCGCTGGCCGCGGTGGTTCATGCGCCAGAACAGCGGGCGGTCATTGCTCCACAGCGGGTCTTCCAAAAGCGCCATCAAGGATTGGCCATCCAGCGGAAAGTCGGCCCGGGGCTTGGCACCACCGATGTGCAACATGGTTGCACTCCAGTCCATGGTCATGCAAGTCTGGCGACTTTGGCTGCCCGGCGCAATCATGCGCGGCCAATGCGCCACCCAGGGCACGCGGATGCCGCCCTCGGTCAGATCCATCTTGCCGCCCACAAGCGGCCAGTTGTCCGAAAAGCGCTCGCCACCATTGTCGCTGGTGAAGACAATCAGCGTGTCCTTCAGCAGGCCCTGTGCCTGCAGGCCCGCCACAATGCGGCCGATGCCCTCGTCCATGTGGTGGATCATGCGGCGGTAGGTATCGACACTGCCGCCGTGCAGGTGGTAGATGGCTTGCTGGTTCTCCACCAGCTCGCGCGAGAGCGCCTCGTCGTCGCGCGTCTCCCACGGCCAGTGCGGCGCCGTGTAATGCACGCTCAGGAAGAAAGGCGTTTCGCCCCGTGCGCCTTCTGCCATGCGCTCGATGTAGTCCAGCGAGTAATCGGTGATCAGGTCGGTCAGGTAGCCCTGCTGCGCACGCTCGGCCTCGCCAAACCACAGGTCATGCTGGCCGTTGGCGCCGCAATGGGTGAAGTAATCCACACCGCCCGACATGGGACCGAAGAACTCCTCATACCCCGATTTGAGCGGGCTGAAGTGCGGCGGATAGCCCAGGTGCCACTTGCCCATCAGCGCTGTGCGGTAACCGGCCTCCTTCAACAACGAAGGCAAGGTGGGCATGTGCGGCGGCAGGCCCAGGTCGGGGTTGCCGCGCGTGGCGGTGCGGATAGGCTCCTCCAGCGCACCGCGCAGCCGGTACTGGTAGCGCGCCGTCATCAACGCAAAGCGCGTGGGGGAACACACCGGCGAGTTGGAGTAGCCCTGCGAGAGCAGCAGGCCACCTTCTGCCAGTGCATCGATGTTGGGGGATACAGCGCCAAAGCTGGCATCGCGCCCGCCATAGCAGCCCAGATCGGCATAGCCCAGGTCATCGGCCACGATAAAGATGATGTTTGGTCGTTTCAACACAATATTCAGATCAAATCTGCCCTCAGTGCGCACCTGTTGCGCGCCTGGCAATCAAAAACAATAGCAACCAGCCCCCCCGGCCTCCAGCGCCTGCGGTGTGGCTTCAACCTCCATCAAGGCTTGTAGCCGGACGCCTGGATCACCGGTGCCCATTGCTTCTTGTAGGCCTCCAGGCGTTGCTGCGTCTGTGCTCTGTTGCTGACCACCGGGTCCAGGTAGTTGGCGGCAAACTGCTTATGCACCTCGGGGTCCTTCATCACCTTCTGGATCGCATCGGCATAGCGCTGCACCTGCGTAGCTGGCATCGCCTTGGGGGCGAAAAAGATGTTCCAGCCTGCAGCGGCCAGGTTCACGCCCGCTTCCTTCAAGGTTGGCACCTGCGGCACGGCGGCGTTGCGCACATCGCCGCTCACCGCAAGAATGCGCAGCTTGCCCGCGTTGTGCTGCTGCACCAGGGTGTCAAGCGTATCGACTGCCACCGGCACCTGCCCACCCATCAGATCGGTCAGCAACGGCGACGAGCCTTTGTACCCCACGGCTTCGGCTTGCACACCTGCCTGCTGGCCCAGCATCAGCGCAAAAAAATGCGGCAGGCTGCCTGTCGCGGGCACGCCAATATTGGCCTTGGCCGGATTGGCCTTGAGCCACGCCAGCAGATGCTGCATCTCCTTGACCGGTACGGCACTCGACACCGCCACGCCAAACACATAGCTGTTCACCTCGCTCACCGGAACAAAATCCTTGTCGGCGTCGTAGCCCAGGTCGCTCACCACCAAGGGCGCCACCACCATCACGGCGGGGTTCGCCAGCATCAGCATCGGCTGGCTCGCCGGGGCGTTTTTGACGTACTGCGCCGCCACGCGGCCACCAGCGCCCACCTTGTTCTCCACAATCACGCTCGCGCCGATCTCGGCCTGCAGCTTGTCGCCCACGATGCGCGCCACGCGATCAGTGGCGCCACCAGGCGGGTAGCCCACGATGATGCGCACCACATCCTGCGCCTGGGCTGACGTGGCCCACAAGGCAGCCGTGGTGGCCAGAACAGGCACTGCGGCCCATGCCGCCGAGCGGCCGAGAAATTGACGGCGTTGAACCATGGGGAAACTCTCCTTGAATCGTTACAGCAATGCCGCTTATGTTGCCGGGGCCTTGATGACTGGCGGAAATAAGCTTGTGTCACCCGCTGCGCCTCGGTCGTGTTATCCCAATATAAAAAGCACAGGCACAATTGTTCTAATCAACTGTTCACAGGATTTACCCGCATGCCGCGCCTGCCGCAGCCCGCCCCCACCAGCACGCCAGCGCTCGCCAACCCGCAGCAGCCGGGTGATCTGCTGATGTACCGCCTGCACAAGCTTTCGTCCGCTGCCGGGCGCCTGGTTACCCGCATGCTGGAGCGGCGCTATGGCATCACGCGGCGCGAATGGGGTGTGCTGATGTGGCTGGCACGCGTGCCGGGCCTGTCGCCTTCTGAGCTGGCCGCATACCTGGAGCTGGACCGCGCACGCATCTCGCGCGCCATCGCATCCATGCAAGCCAAGGGCCTGCTGCACAAGGAGGCCTCCAGCGCCAATCGCCGCAGTGCCGCACTGCAGCTCACGACAGAAGGCCGGGCTCTGCACGACGAGCTGCTCCCGCAAGTGCGCGCCATCAACCTGCAACTGGTCTCAGTGCTCGATTCCCAGCAGCAAAACCAGCTGGAACGCAGCCTGAAGCTGCTGCAGGCGCAGGCCAGTGCACTGGAGCATGGCGATGCTGCAGGCATCCACGCCATCTATCCGCCGCGCCAGTCCGGAAAACGGTAGGGCTTCACTATTAAAATATGAGCATCCGGTGCCCGCAGATTGCATACGGCCAAAGCATTCCCATCACGACAAGAAGATGAACGACTATCTCAAGGTACTGGCGCTGTCCTCGGCCATCTCCGTGCTCACGCCGGCTGTACTCGCCCACGCTGGCAGTGCTGTTCAGCTCGTCGATGCCAAGCAGCGAACCATTGCCTTTGCGGCGCCTGCCCGCCGCATCGTCTCGCTGCAGCCATCATTCACCGAGGCCATCTGCGCGTTGGGGGGGTGCGACACACTGGTAGGTGTGGACCGTTTTTCCACCTGGCCCCAGCAGGTGACCCTGCTGCCCCAGGTGGGCAGCCTGCGCGACCCGGATATCGAACGCATCGTGGCCCTCAAGCCCGATGTCGTGCTGGCGCGCCCTGGCCACAAGGTAGACGAGCGCCTGGAGAGCCTGGGGATCAAGGTGCTCACACTGAACGCCCAGACCTACGAAGACATGGCGCGCGAGTTGGAAGTGCTGGCCACGCTGCTGGGCAGGCCTGGCGCAGGCACACGGCTGTGGCAGCAGATGCACGAGCGCTTGGCCGTGCTGCGCAGCGAAATGCCCAGGCAGTGGCAGGGCAAAAAAGTGTATTTTGAACTGCACAGCGGCATGGCTGCTGCTGGCGAAGCCTCGTTCATCGGCCAGACGCTGCATGGCCTGGGCCTTGTCAACATTGCCGGGCGCGATCTGCCCATGTACCCCAAGCTCGGCCCTGAATACGTGGTGCGGGCCAACCCCGATGTGATCATCACCATGGCCGACATGCCGGTACCGCCCCCCAAACGCCAGGGCTGGAGCAGCATTGCCGCCCTGCGCAACCAAGGCTATTGCCGCATTCCCAATGCGGAGTTCGATGCCCTCGTGCGCCCCGGCCCGCGCATTGACGAAGCGGCGCGGCGCATCGTGCAGTGCCTGCGGCAATTGCCATTACCGTAGGCGCAAAGCACAACGCCCACGATAGCTGCTGCGCCCATTCAAAAGGGTTGCAGCCGCACGGCGCAGGGCCAGGCTATTGCCAGCCGCTCCGCTCCACCGAAGCAGCGCTGGCCTGCGCGGGCAGCGGGCTCGCAATCGACCAGAATGTGCCAAGGCGCAGGCGCGCCCTCCTGCACCAAGGACAGCACATCAGCGCTGCGAAAATCGCTCAGCACCCAAAGATGCGGGCACGCCTCGGACCGCTTGGCCAGAAGCTTCCAGGCCGCATGAAAGGCCAGCGCCAATGGCGTTCCGCCGCCACCGAGCAGGGGTTCGATCAACTCGGTATTCCACTGCGGCGCCCGGCGCGGCAACAGCTTCCACTGCAACTGCCCTGCGCCAAAGCACAGCAGCGCCACTGGCACGCGCTGCAGATAGGCCCAGCGCAGCCATTGCAACAGCAGTCCCTTGGCCTTTGCGAAAGCGCCGCTCTCCACCATGGAGGCCGAACAGTCCAACGCAAACACATGGAGCGCCTGGGGATCGCCCATGCCCCGGCGCCAGCGCAGATGCTCGCCTGCCAGTGGCTGGCTCCGGCGGGCACGCAATGTTGCGGGCCAATCCAGCACTGCCCCCGCCTCACGCTGCGCCACGGGCAGCACATGGCCTGCGAGCGCGGCACTGGCCATGGCTGTGAAAGCCTGCCCCCGGCCGGGGCGGTATGCCGATGGCTTCAGCGCGGCAGGCCGGGGGCGCGGGCTTTTTTTGCGGCCAGTGCCTCCATGGCAGCCTGCGCCAGCGCATCGGCCTGCAGCGCAGCAACCGGCGCACTGGCCATGGGCTGGGGCGCACCCCAATCGGGTGGCGGCTGCTCCAGATTCCGCGCTGGGAGACCGTTCTGCCCTGGGTTTGTGGATTGCCCCGGCGGTACCGATGGTGCAGACCCCGCTGGAGATGGGCCGGACAATGACTCGGGCGGTCGCTCAGTCGCTGACGCAGAGGCAGACGATGCAGTCGGGGCCTGCCGCTGCGCAGCATCACCTGGCGCCTGGTTGGCACGGTGCAGCAGCACCAGGGGCGCCACTTGTGCCACATGGCGGCTTTCGATGGTTTTGCATCCCTCCCAGGCAGCCAGCGCGCGCGCCGCACGCAGCATCACCAGATCGGCGCGCAGGCCATCCACGCAGGCGGCGATGCACTGGCGCGCCACTTCCTCATGCACCGCATCGCTCCATGGCAGCTCGGCGGCCTCGGCGCAGCGCGCGCGGGCCTGCCTCAGGCGTTCGGCCATGTGTGTCTGCTGGGTGGCATATGCCGCCAAAAAATCAGCGGGATCAAGGTCAAAGCGCAGCCGCGCCTTGACGATGGCGCTGCGCAGCGCCGGGTCCTGCGCATTGGCAAGCTGCACGCACAGTCCCAGACGGTCCAGCAATTGCGGGCGCAGCATGCCTTCTTCGGGGTTCATGGTGCCGATCAGCACGAAGCGCGCCGCGTGATCGTGCGAGATACCATCGCGCTCCACACGGTTCACGCCCGAAGCTGCCACATCCAGCAGCACATCGACAATGGCGTCGGGCAGCAGATTGATCTCATCGACATAAAGAACGCCGCCATGCGCCCTGGCCAGCAAGCCGGGGGCAAAGGCCACCTCATTGCCCGACAGCGCCTTGGACAGGTCGAGACTGCCCACCACATGCTCGATGGACGCCCCCAGCGGCAGCGTAACAAAGGGCGCGGGTGCCAGCAGATCGGCCAGCGCGCGCGCCGCCGTCGATTTGGCCGTGCCGCGCGGCCCCTGGATCAGCACACCACCCAGAGCGGGCTCGATGGCCGCGAGCAGCAAGGCCTGCACCAGTTGCGGCTGGCCCTGGATCGCAGACAAAGGGAATGTCGGTGTCATTGCCGTACCCGTCCTTCCATGAATTCCTCCTGCGCCAGCATGTGTGCCAGCAGCGCATCGTGCAGCGCGCCGGGCTGGTCCCACATGCCGCGGTCAATGGCTTCGAGCAAGCGGCCCACGATATCGCTCAGGGCCTGGGGATTGTGGTCGCGCAGAAATTGCCGCACGACCTCATTCTGCACATAGGCTTCGGTGACCAACGCATAGTGCGCGTCTGACACCAGCTGCGTGGTGGCGTCGAAGCCGAACAGATAGTCCACGGTGGCCGCCATCTCGAATGCACCCTTGTAGCCATGGCGCATGGCGCCCGTGATCCACTTGGGGTTGGTGACGCGGGCGCGCACCACGCGGCCGATCTCTTCGGCCAGCGAGCGTACCCTGGCCGATTGCGGATTTCCGTGGTCGCCGTGGTAGACGGCCGGCTCGCCACCGCCCAGGTGGCGCACGGCGGCCACCATGCCGCCCTGGTGCTGGTAGTACTCGCTGGAATCCAGCAGATCGTGCTCGCGGCTGTCCTGGTTCTGCAGCACCACATCCAGCCCCTGCATGCGACGCTCCAGCGCCTGGCGTGCCGGAACCCCATCGGCCTGCTGTCCGTAGGCAAATGCGCCCCAGTGCAGGTAGTGGCGTGCAAAGTCGCCCGCATCGCTCCACTGGCCCGAGCGCAGCAGCTCGTGCATGCTGGCCCCATAGCTGCCCGCAGGCGCACCGAATACGCGCCACAAGGCCTGCTCGCGGGCCTGGGCTTCGTCCATGCCCTGCTCCACCCATGTGGCGGCATCGCGCAGCACGCGGACGCGAATGGGGTTGTCCTCGGCCTCCTCGTCCTGCGCTGCCACGGCGCGCACGGCAGCGTCAAACATCTGCACGACACCTGGAAACGCGTCGCGGAAAAAGCCACTGATGCGCAGCGTCACATCGACGCGCGGGCGGCGCAGGCCTACGCGCGGAATGACCTCGAAATCCACCACGCGCTGGCTGCCCGGTGCCCATTTGGGGCGCACGCCAATCAGTGCAAAAGCCTGGGCGATATCGTCGCCACCCGTGCGCATGGTGGCCGTGCCCCAGACCGAAATGCCAATGGCGGCGGGGTACTCGCCATGCTCCTGCAGGTAGCGTGCGATCAGCCGCTCGCTGGCCTGCTGGCCCAGCGCCCATGCCGTCTGCGTGGGGATGGCGCGCGTATCCACCGTGTAGAAATTGCGCCCCGTAGGCAAGGTATCGCAGCGCCCGCGCGAGGGCGAGCCGCTGGGCCCTGGGGGCACAAAGCGACCTTGCAGTGCGCGCGAAAATTGACGCAGTTCCTCCCTGCCACAAGCATCGAGCGCGGGCGCGATCTGCTCGTGGATGCGCGCCAGCACCTGTTGCGTCTGCGACCAGCCATGGGCTAGCTCTGGCTCCTGCAGCACGCGCAGCGCCAGCATCTCCAGGCGCTCGCGCGTGTCGCCACCATGGCGCCAGGGGCTCGCATCCAGATCGGCCAGCACCTGCGGGCGCGGCCCACTCCATGCCGCAGCGGCGTCCATGTCGAGCGGATTCCAGTCGCAACCCGGCAGCAGGTCGGCAGCCAGGGCATGCAGCAAACCTAGCTCTCCCGGCGCCGGATAGCGCGCGAGCGCCAGCAAAGTGCTGTCGCGCAATGCGCCCTCAGGCGAGCTGCCGAAGATGTGCAGGCCGTCGCGAATCTGGGTTTCCTTGAGCTCGCACAGGTAAGCGTCGATGCGCTCCAGCAGCTGTTCGTCCTGCTCACCGGGCCCGGCTTGCACCCCCAGTTCACGCAGCAGATCCTGGCTGCGGGCGGCCTCCAGAATCTGGCGGCGCAGCATGGCCGCGCGGCGCTGGTCCACCAGGAGTGCGTCGTAGTATTCGTCCACCAGCCGCTCCAGCTCCTGCATGGGGCCGTGGCTTTCGGCACGCGTGAGCGGTGGCATCAGGTGGTCGATGATGACGGCCTGGCTG
The DNA here is from genome assembly GCF_040396735.1 of Comamonas odontotermitis. GTDB lineage: Bacteria > Pseudomonadota > Gammaproteobacteria > Burkholderiales > Burkholderiaceae_C > Comamonas > Comamonas odontotermitis_C. Next base: position 251,432 of record NZ_JBEBNZ010000001.1, on the reverse strand, counting down.
CGGCGCTTGGCCTGCGCACCTTCGCCAGGGTCGTTGACGATGAAGGGATAGACATGGGGCAGAGGCCCCAGGATGGCATCGGGCCAGCACTGCTGCGACAGCGCCAGACTCTTGCCCGGCAGCCATTCAAGGTTGCCATGCTTGCCCACATGCACCACGGCATCGACCGCAAACGCACCGCGCAGCCAGAAGTAGAAGGCCAGGTAATGGTGCGGCGGCACCAGTTCGGCGTCGTGGTACTGGGCGTAATCGTTGCCGCCATCGAGCGAGCGCGCAGGCTGGATGCCGACGAACACATGGCCCAGCTGCACTCCGGCCACCATGAACCAGCCATCGCGCAACATCGGATCCTGCTCGGGCGTGCCCCACCGGCGGGTGATGGCATCGGCCATGCCCTCCGGCAGTTGCGCCAGGCGCTGGCGGTAGGCCTGCAGCGAGTAGCCCTGGTGCGCGCGACGCAGCACCCACTTGGCAGGGTCATTGGCAATGCCTTGCTGCAGGCGCTCCATCAAAGCCAGGCCGTCTGCGGGTCGGTCGGCAGGATCGCCGAGATTCCAGCCATCGCGTGCCAGTTGCGCCAGCAGCGCGATCACCGATGCGGGCGTATCCAAGCCCACGCCACTGCCCATGCGCGCTTCGCTGCCTGGGTAATTGGCCAGCACCAGTGCGACACGCTTGTCGGCAGATGGCTTGCTGCGCAGCATGCACCAGCGCCGTGCCAGCTCGGCAACCCACTGCACCCGGTCAGGCTCTGCCTGGTAGGCCACCACATCGGTCTGTGTCAGTTCGCAGCGGTGGGCCAGCCCCTTGAAGCTCACGGCGCGCGTCATGATGCGGCCATCCATCTCGGGCAACACCACCTGCATGGCGATGTCGCGCGGACGCAGGCCCTGGTGGTCAGCCAGCCAGTCGTCGCGGTTGGCGCCGCTGGCAATCACCTGCAGCACCGGAATGTCGCCCGCGAGGGCATCTGCCTCTGTTCCCGCACGCGCATGCTCACCCAGCGCTGCAAAGGCGGTGGTGTTGAGGATGAGCTGCACATTGTGGGCCGCGCACAGCGCGCGCAGGGTTTGCAGGCACAACGCGTCCTTCAGCGATTCCAGGGCCAGCGGCAGCGGGTTCAGCCCCTGGGCCAACAACGCCTCTGCCATGGCATCGAAGGCATCCGTATTGGCGGCCAGCAGGTGCGAGCGGTAGAACACCAGCATGACCACCGGCGCGCCCGGCACCCAATGTGCCTGCAGATCATCTAGGCCAGCGATGTGGCCCGGCTCAGCGCTCGCCCACGCCATGGGCACATGCACGGCCACGGGTGGCAGCACGCGCACCGGCGCAGCTTCTGTGGCGCTGCCCAGCCCCCAGGCCGCGCCCATGCGCAGAAACTCGCGTGCATTGGCAAGGCCCCCTGCGCGCAGGTAGTGCCACAGCGCGCGGCTTTGCGCGGGTGCCAGTGTGCCCTTGGCCAATAGCTCGGCATCTTCCTGGCTGTCTCCCGAGAACATGGCCAGTTGCTGCCCACGCTGCAGTGCAAGCTTGCGCAGCTGCTCGATGCCATAGGGCCATGCCGATTCGGCGCCCAGGTGATCGACGATCACCAGCCTGGCATGCTGCAGCACCTCATCGATGTACAGATCCAGCGATGCGCTCTGGCGCAGGTGCAGCAGGTTCGCCAGGCGCAATGTGGGAACGGCCCCGGGCGCTTCAGACTGCCGCCACAGCCGGTATGCATCGGCCAGCAGCGACAGCGTGGTGTCGGCCGAGCTGAGCACGACCATCTCGGCAGGCGTCTGGTCCAGCCGGGTGATGATGCTGTCGTCTTCGACAAAGCCGCCCGGGCGGGTGCTGAGCAAGTGCATGGTTCAGACTTCCGATGCAGCCAGCGCCGTGCGCAGCAGCCCTGCATCCAACCCCTTGCCGATGAACACAAGCCGCGTTGCCTGGGCTTCGCCCTCCTTCCAGGCGCGGTCGAAGTATGCATCGAAACGCCGCCCCACGCCCTGCACCAGAAGCCGCATCTTCTTGCCAGGCAATGCAGCAAAGCCCTTGACGCGCAGCACGGCGTGCTGCTGCACGATGTCCTGCAGCGCCTGTATCAGGCGATCGCGGTCCACAGCCCCCAGGTCGATGAACAGCGAATCGAAGTCGTCATGGTCATGCGCTTCGTCGTGGTCATGGTTGGAGTGCCGTGCATCGATATGGATTTCCGCCGCGCGCTGCTGGCCCAGCAGCACGGACAGCGGCACGCTGCCCTGCACGGCCTCTACCATCTTGACCTCTGCCGGTACCTCCTCGGCCACCAGGGCACGCACTTGCGCCAACTCCTCCGGCGAGACCAGGTCTGCCTTCGAGAGCACCACCAGATCGGCGGCAGAGAGCTGGTCCTCGAACAACTCGTGCAGGCTGGCTTCATGGTCGAGGTTGGGGTCTGCCAGGCGCTGCGCATCAACGGCATGCGGATCATGGGCAAACTGGCCGGCTGCAGTTGCGGGCGCGTCCACCACGGTCACCACCGAGTCCACGGTGAAGACACTGGCGATCTCCGGCCACTGAAAGGCCTGCACCAGTGGTTTTGGCAGAGCCAGCCCGCTGGTCTCGATCAGCAGCACATCAATATCGGCACGGCGCTCTGCCAGGGCCTTCATCACCGGAAAGAACTCTTCCTGCACAGTGCAGCACATGCAGCCGTTGGCCAGTTCGTAGATCTGGCCTTCGGGCGCGTCGGCGCCGCCTTCGTCCTTGCAACCGATGGCACAGGTCCGGAGTATTTCGCCGTCGATGCCCAACTCGCCAAACTCGTTGACGATGACGGCCACGCGCAGGCCCTGGGCCTTTTCAAGGATATGGCGCATCAGCGTGGTCTTGCCGCTGCCCAGAAAGCCGGTGACGATGGTGGCGGGAATCTTGGTGGTTTGCATGGTGTGAACTCCTGAGGGGTGAAGTTGGATAGCGGATTGCACTTTAGGGATGAGGTCTTCAAATCGCTACTTATTTGAAATCCCTGCGTATCAATCGCTTTTGCTATGGTTTTTGATCAATCTGCAGCGGCCCATGCACGCGCAACGCAGGGTCCACTTCGCGGTGCAGCACATGGCGGGTCAGCACGTGGCGGATGCCATCCGCATCCAGCGGCCCGTACCACACGCCTTCGGGATAGACGATCATCAGCGGGCCGTGGTTGCAGGGATACTGGCAGCTCGTCTGCAGCGGACGCACGCATTTCTTCAAGGCAGGCGTGTCATTGACGGTACTGGTGAGCACAGGCCACAGCGCCACTGCACCGGCTGCCGCACAGCGCGGCCCCGTACACCACAGCGCGTGGTGCGTGTGCTCCGGCACGCTGGACCAGCCCTTGGGGTCGTGCTGCCAGTCCTCATCGCCAACCATGGCAGGCACATCGGGCTGGTGCGTCAGCGCGTTGCGCACAGCCAGGGCCAGCAGTGCCGGCAGCGGTACGGTCTGCGATAGAGGATCGGCAAAGACGATGCGAGGTCCGCCATCACCCCGGCCGGCAAGCCAACGCATGGCCACCTTGTGCAGCCAGCGGCGCAGCGCAGCCTCGTCCGGCAGCATCAACGGTACGATGGCAATGGTCCGCGCACCGGCATCCGCGCTGGTGGAAAGCGCCGCAGGCAGATCCGGCTGCCAGCGATCAACGAAGGCGGGCAGCACCTGCACACCTGGCCATTGCGCCGATAGCTGCCGTGCCAACTCCGTCAGCTCGCCGGTGGTCGATCTGGCGACACCACCGCGCCCCAACAGCACGATGGCGATGGATTCACCTGTCGTCATGGTCCATCCCATTCCATCCAGTAGGCAATGCGAGGCCGGCCGGTGGCCGGGTGGTCATCAATGGTGGCCCGCACACCAAATACGCGCGCCATTGCTTCGGGTGTGAGCACCTCGCGCGGCGCTCCATTGGCTACGAGCGCGCCTGCCTCCATCAGGTACAGCCGATCACAGAACTGGGCGGCGATATTGAGGTCATGCAGCACGACCAGCACGGTGAGTTGGAGGCTGCGCACCAGCCGCATCAGCTCCAACTGGTAGCGAATGTCGAGGTGGTTCGTCGGCTCGTCGAGAAACAGCAGGCGCGGCTGCTGGGCCAGCGCACGCGCCAGCAGCACACGCTGGCGCTCGCCGCCGGAGAGGGTGGCCATGCTTTGGCCGGCAAGCTGCGCGGCGCCCACACGCTCCAGGCTCTCGGTAACGATGCGTCTGTCCTGCACGCTATCAGCGGCAAAGCGCCCCTGGTGCGGCAAGCGACCCAGCATTACTGCTTCCTGCGCCGTGCTGTCGAAGGCTGGTGCACTGTTCTGTGCCAGCACGGCAGCTTGCCGCGCAAACGCACGCGCATCCATCTGCCAGACATCCTGCCCCTCCAGCCGCACCACGCCGCGGTGCGGCGGCAACACGCGGTAGAGCATGCGCAGCAGTGTCGACTTGCCGCAGCCATTGGGGCCGATCAGGCCCACACACTCGCCAGCACTCACATGCAGCGCGGCATCCTGCACGATGGCGCGTTGGCCTACGGCAAAGTGCAACCCTTGCGCCTGCAGCATCAACGATCCTCCCGCACGGCGCCGCGCCACAGCATGGCGATGAAGAACGGCCCGCCAACAAAGGCCGTGATGACGCCAACCGGTATCTCCATGGGCGCAAACCATGTACGCGCGGCACCATCGACCAGCACCAGGAACACGCCACCCATCAGCGCCGCGACGGGCAATACGCGCCGGTGGTCGCTGCCCACCAGCATGCGTGTGACATGCGGAATCACCAGCCCGACAAAGCCGATCGCACCGCTCACCGCCACCATCGTCCCAGTGAGCAGCGACACCACCACAAACAATTGCCGGCGCAGCCGCTCGGCTGCCACACCCAGCGTGGCGGCGGCTTCATCACCCGCCAGCAGCGCGTTCAGTGGCCGCGCCTGCGCCAGCAGCCACAGCATGCCCGCCAGCACCATGCCAGCAGGCAGGCCCAGCGCCTGCCACTGCGTGCCGGCCAGGCTGCCCAGCAGCCAGGTGAGCAAGGCATTGGCCAGATCGCGCTGGCCTGCGGTGAGGGTGACCAGGCTGGTCAGCCCGGTGAGCATGTAGCCCACGGCCACACCACTCAGGATGAGCCGCGCCGAAGGAATGCGTCCGCCTTGCTGCGCAAGCAGATAGACCAGCACGGTGGCCACCAGTGCGCCAATGAACGCACCCGCTGTCACCGCGTAGAGCCCCGCCGCCGCAAACACACCCCAGGCCAGCACCGATACCGCCCCCACTGAAGCACCGGACGACACACCCAGCATGTACGGGTCGGCCAGCGGGTTGCGCACCATGGCCTGCATCACCACGCCCACGATAGACAGCCCAGCCCCTACCAGCGCCGCCATCAGCACACGCGGCAGGCGGATCATCCAGACAATCTGGTACTGCTGCAGGCTCCAGCCAGGTTCCGCCGTCTGCATGCCCAGCGCCTGCGCCACCTGATGCCGCACGATGGACCAGACCTGCCCCATGTCCAGCTGCGCCGAGCCCCAGGTGACGCCAGCCAGCACCGCCAGGGTCAGCAGCACAGGCAGCACGAGCATCCAGGGCAGGGCCGAGGTCTTCATGGTTGAAAGCGCACCGGTGTCACGGTGATTTCCCGCTGTGGATGCAATGCGGCGGCCAGGCGCTGGGCGGTTTCCACATTGCGCGGGCCTGGGGTGGCTTCGGCATAGGTCATCACGAAAAAGCGCTTGTTGCGGATTGCGTTCACCGTCTGCAGCTCTTTTTTCTGCAGCAGAAAATCCATCTTGCCCTGGGCATTGGGCTGGCCGTAGTCGATGATGACGATCCACTCGGGGTCGCGCAGCACCACGTCTTCCCAGTTGCCCTTGGGCCAGTTGCTGGCGATATCGTCGAAGATGTTGCGCGCACCCGCCGCCTCCAACATGGCCTGCGGCATGCCGTAACGGCCTACGGTGGTGGGAATCTTCTCGCCGCTGTCGAAAACAAAGACCCTGGGCTGCAGCGCACTGCCGCGCATCTGCTGGCGCAGCAGCGCCAGATCGTCGCGCAGTCGCTGAACGCGTGGCGCGACCTGCCGCTGCACACCAAAAATACGGGCCACGTTGTCCATGTCGACAAAGGTATCTTCCAGGGCCACGTCCGCGCGCTTTTGCACACGGATGCAGGATTCGGTCAACACATAGGACGCAATGCCGTAGCGCGCCAGCAGCTGTGGCGTGACGCCGCCCTGCTGAAAGCCATAGCTCCATCCACCAAAGACGAAATCGGCCTGCGCGGCGACGATATTCTCCAGGTTCATGCCCTGGGGCGACAGATTGGGAACCCCCGCCAGCATGGGCACGATCTGCGGGCTGGCATCTTTGCCCGCATACATGCCGGAATATCCCACCAGCCGGTCGGCCAACCCCAGAAACAAAAACATCTCGGTGATGTTCACGTCATGCGTCACGGCTCGGCGAGGCACAGTGGCATAGGTCTGCGGCTGGCCGCAGACATTGACGGTTACCGGAGGGCGCTTCGCATCCTGCGCCCATGCAGGCGTGGCGCACAGCGCGATCAGCAGCAGGAAGATTCGTTGCATGGTTCAGAAGCGCATCTGCGCCATCAGCTCCACGCTGCGGCTGGCACCCACGAGCCATTGGCTGTTGTAGGCGGCTGTGGCGTAGACGCGGTTTGTCAGGTTGCGACCAATCAGGCTGACGGTGGTCTGAGGGGAAGCATTCCAGCTCACTACGGCGTCCAGCACGGTGTAGCCCGGCAAGCGTTTGCCGGCGCTGTTGGCGTTGTCGCCAAAGCGGCTGCCTACGTAGCGCAGGCCAAGCGACGTGCGCCAGCCGCCTTCGCGGTAGTGTCCCCACAGGTTGGCCGTGACCTTGGGCACGTTGGCTGGGCGATTGCCGCTGCGGTCGGCGCCGCCTGCTTCGATCAACTCGTCAAACCGTGCCTTGGTATAGGCAGCGTTGGCCTCCAGGCGCAACGCCGGGCTTGCCTGCAATGCGCCAGCCAGCTCCAACCCGCGCGATGACTGCTTGCCGCCCTGGATCGACAGGGCCGAATTCGCCGGATCGCGGGTGATGATGTCGCCCTTGGCGATATGGAACAGCGCTGCCGTCCATTCGCCACGGCCATCGGCCAGTTGCTGCTTGAAGCCGACTTCCTGCTGGCGGCCCTTGCTGAGCGAAAAGCCGGTCTGCGAGGCCGCCAGCGACAGCAGGCTGGTGACTGGGTCGTGCCCGGTGGTCATCTGTGCATAGACACTTGACTGCGCGGTCAGCCTGCGCGTGAGGCCCAGGCGCCACGAGGTGCCGTTCAGGTCCTTGTCAAAGCCCGTCTTGGCCACGAAATCCTGCCGCGAGAATTCGTACCAGTCACGGCGGATGCCGCCCATCAGCAACCACTGCTCGTTGATCTTCCAGGCGTCTTCGATATACAGCGCGTTCTGCCGCAAGGCCGAGCCCATGCGCGGCAAATACGGATCGGGACTGATCCAGGTGCCCGGCACCGGATCGAATGCAGAGACGATGGAGCTTCCCGTGTATGGAGAATTGCTGGTGTTGCGGAAGTTGGCCTGGGACACATCCCAGCCCACAGCCAACTGGTGCGCACTGCCCTTCCAGTCCAGCGCCAGGCGGTTGCCGTTTTGCTGCAGTGCATGGCCGATTTCGAGGTAATCCGAGCGCGCCACCGTGCCTGCGGCCGGGTTGTAGTCATAGGCCTCGATGTTCTTCCAGTGGCGGTCGGCGCCAAAGTGGTAGAGCTCGTTGCGCACCGCCAGTGCGTCGTTGACTTGCCAGGTTGCCTTGGCCTTGAAGCGTTTGTCGCGGTAATGGATGTCGCTGTCTTCGGTGTTGTAGCCCGTGTCGATCAGCTCGCGCGCCACACGGCCATTGGTGGTCGGCGTGCCGTAATAGCGCGATGGCGCCTGGCTGCTGATGTCGGCCGTCACATCGAGCGTGAAGTCGCCACGCGGCTGCCAGCGCAGCGCGCTCATCAGCTTGCCGCCCTTGCTGTTGTCGAAGGCTCGGTCGCCGTCGCTGCGCGCGCCGTAGGCATCCACACGGTAGGTCAGCGTATCGCTCAGGGCTCCGGTGCTGCCCAGGCCCATGCGTGCAGTGCCATGGTTGCCGCCCGAGAGCAGGAGTTCAGTGGAGCGTTCTCGGCTGGGCTGCTTGCGAATGGCGTTGACTGTGGCGCCCATGGTGCCGCTGCCGTACATCAGCGACGCGGGGCCGCGCAACACTTCAAAGCGTTCATAACCCCAGGTGTCCGACGGATAGTTGATGGTTCCCGAGCCCACGCCCAGCGTGATGCCGTCTTCGGCCACACCCACCGAATTGACGCCATAGAAGCCCCGGCTCGCAAACGCCAGCCCGCCATTGCCCGGCGTGCCCGCAGCCGACAGGCCTACGGTGCGCGTCACCGCTTCAGCAGCACCCCGGTCGGCGCGCTCATCGATCTGCTCGGCCGACACGCTGCCCACGCTGGCGGGCAGGTCCAGCGTGGGCACATCGACATGTGACGCCGTTGCAGAGCGGCGTGCGGTGTCGAGTGCAGGCGCCTCATTGCGGCTGCCAGTGACGACCACTTCAGTCAGGGTCTGCTGCGCCAGAACGGCTGCGGGAGACAGCAGCAGGCCACAGGCCGTGCGCCGCAAGAGAGGAAAAGAAAAAAGAAGGCCGTGCATCACGCAGCACCCCAGGACATCCGTTGTCTGAAGCGATGGCCGAACCCACGAACCGAGACTGGTACCGAGAACGCCATCCGCACCCCGCAGACAGTGGAAAGCCAGCGCATGCACCCAAAAGCATGCGCTGTGAACATCGGCGGGCCGGTCTCCGGGCTCGCAGGCGATCCATCTCGGACCCAAACCCCACCTTCCCGGTAGCGTGCAGCGCTCCATGTTGGAGCGCACACGCCGATCCAGTGGCTGCAAGCGCAAAGTCGCCTGCCTGGGGTGTTTTCCTGCATACCGTTGCGGGGGCAGCCAAGGCCTGGGTCGGACGACCGCACCTTGTTCCCGTTTCACTCGCCAAGGCGAGCACCTTCCGAAACGAAACGCCCTGGAGAAATGATTCTCAGGGCGATGCGCAATTCTATCACCGGCCCGAAACCGGTCTTTTTACCCAACGGCAACCATCGCGCGGAGCGCAACGACCACACCATTGCCCATGAAGGCGGTACCCACAGTCAGGTTCTCCCCGTCGGCCTTGTGCCGCTGGGCGACAATCAGGCCATGAGCACGACCTTTGCCCCCCTGCACAACGACACCTTCTTGCGCGCCTGCCGCCGCCAGGCCACCGACTACACGCCCCTGTGGCTGATGCGCCAGGCCGGCCGCTACCTGCCCGAGTACAAGGCCACGCGCGCCAAGGCGGGCAGCTTCATGGGCCTGGCCACGAATGTGGACTATGCAACCGAAGTTACCCTGCAGCCGCTGGAGCGTTTTCCGCTCGACGCAGCCATCCTGTTCTCCGACATCCTGACCGTTCCCGACGCCATGGGCCTGGGCCTGTCGTTTGCCGAAGGCGAAGGCCCGCGCTTTGCGAGACATGTGCGCGACGAGGCGGCAGTTGCAGAACTGGCCGTGCCCGACCTGGACAAGCTGCGCTATGTATTCGATGCCGTCACCAGCATCCGCCGCGCGCTGGATGGCCGCGTGCCGTTGATCGGTTTTTCCGGCAGCCCCTGGACGCTGGCCTGCTACATGGTCGAGGGCAAGGGCAGCGACGACTACCGCCAGGTCAAATCGCTGATGTACGCGCGCCCCGACCTGATGCACCGCATTCTCGAAATCAACGCCGACAGCGTGGCGGCGTATCTGAATGCACAGATCGACGCGGGCGCGCAGGCCGTGATGATTTTTGACAGCTGGGGCGGCGTGCTGGCCGACGGCATGTTCCAGCAGTTCAGCCTGGCCTATACCAAACGTGTACTCAGCCAGTTGAAGCGCCACGGCACCGATGGTCAGGATGTGCCCCGCATCGTCTTCACCAAGGGCGGCGGCATCTGGCTGCAGGACATGAACGCACTCGATTGCGAAGTGCTGGGCCTCGACTGGACGGCCAACCTGGGCCATGCGCGCGCTGTCGTTGGTGGCGCAGTGGGCGGCCCGGGCAAGGCGTTGCAAGGCAATATCGACCCGAATGTGCTGTTTGCCCCGCCCGAGCGCATTGCGGAGCAGGTGCAGGCCGTGCTCAGCAGCTTTGGCAAGCCGCATACCGATGGCACCACCACCGGCCCCACGCACATCTTCAATCTGGGCCATGGCATCAGCCAGTTCACGCCGCCCGAGCATGTAGCGGCGCTCGTCGAAGCGGTGCACAGCCAATCGCGCGCCATGCGCCAGTAAAGCAGCACCCTCTTCAGCAACAAGCCCCGCCATGCGGGGCTTGTTTTTGGCCGGTGATACAGCAGCCGGTTTATGCAGCGGCCAGTTGCGACGGGGATCTGGGCGGCTGCCAGTGCAGCAGGGCCTCGGTACACTGCGCCAGGGTGGCGTGCTGCGCGGCCTGGGCCGATGGACATTGCGGGTGTGCTGCGGCCGCCTCAGCCGGCGCAATCCAATGCAGGCAGGCGCCCAGGCTGGCGGCAGCCTGCAGCAACTCGGTGCTGCGCGCCACGACGGCAACCTTGCCGGCCTCGGTATTGAACCGCTCCGTGATCTGGCGCAGCAAGGTGGCCTGCGGTGCCCAGCATTCGCAATGGTCCTCGGGGGCATGCGGGCAGAAGAAGACGGCATCAACCTTGGCGCCCACCATGGCCAGATCCTTGTACATCTGACGGTGGTAGTCGTTGAGCGCAGCACAATCGTACAGACCGCGCTCCAGGCCAGGCTGGTTGGCCACCAGCACCACATGCCAGCCCGACAGGTTGAGCCGTGCAATGCCGCTGGCGGCATCGGGCAGTACATGCCAGTCGTGATGGCCAGTGAGCTGGCCCGTGACCGGCTGGCCGACGATGCCGTCGCGCTCGATGATGGCGAGTTTCATAACCGTCCCCTTGTTGTACCGACCTCCGCAAATCCGGATCCGGCAACAGACGGCGCCCATGGCTCGGCCCGTTGCGCATCCTGGCTGGCGTCAGTCCTCATCGTTATTGCCTGCCGCCGCACGGGCGGCAGCAGGCTTCTGACCCGCTGGGAACCAGTGTACCCAGAGAATCAGGCGGCGACCAGACGGGACAGGTCGGCCACGCGGTTCATCGCATCGTGCAGGGTGGCCAGCAGGCCCAGGCGGTTGGCCTTGAGCGCCGGGTCTTCCGCATTCACCATCACATGCTCAAAGAAGGCGTCGACCGGAGCGCGCAAGGCGGCCAGCGTCTGCAGGCTGGCGGTGTAGTCGCCCGCCGCGAACTGGGCATGGGCCTTGGGGGCCACGGTCTGCAGGGCGGCGTACAGGTCCTTTTCGGCCTGCTCCTGCAGCACGGCTTCGTTGACATTGGGGCTGACGGGGGCATCCGCCTTTTTCAGGATGTTGCCCACGCGCTTGTTGGCCGCAGCAAGCGCTGGCGCCTCTGGCAAGGCGGCAAAGGCGCGCACGGCTTCGAGGCGCTTTTGCACATCGGCCAGGCGCTGCGGACGGTGGGCGAGCACGGCGTCCACTTCCTGCGCACTGAAGCCTTGTTCACGCAGGCTTCCAGCCAGGCGGTCATAGATGAAGTCGGAGAGCGCTGGCGTAGCGTCTTCGATCTTGTCGCCAAACGCAGGCAGCGTGCTGACCAGCAGGGTATCCAGATCCAGCGGCAAGTCCTTCTCCACCAGCATGCGGATCACGCCCAGCGCATGGCGGCGCAGTGCAAACGGGTCGCGGTCGCCGGTGGGCAGGTTGCCGATGCCGAACATGCCGACCAGGGTTTCCAGCTTGTCGGCCAGCGCAACGATCACGCCCACCTCGCCGCGGGGGAGCTCGTCGCCGGCAAAGCGGGGTTTGTAGTGGTCTTCAATGGCATCTGCCACGGCCACGTCAAGCTTGTCGTTGAGCGCGTAGTAGCGGCCCATCGTGCCTTGCAGTTCCGGGAACTCGCCCACCATGTCGGTCACCAGATCGGTCTTGGCCAGCAAAGCGGCCTGGTCCACCTGCTTGCCCAGCGCCGTGGCGCCCAGTTGCTGGGCAATGCTCTTGGCGATGGCGCGCACGCGCTGCACGCGCTCACCCTGCGTGCCCAGCTTGTTGTGGTACACCACCTTGGCCAGCAGCGGCGCGCGCGATTCCAGCGTTTTCTTGCGGTCCTGGTCAAAAAAGAACTTGGCATCGGCCAGGCGTGGGCGCACCACGCGCTCGTTGCCGCCGATCACCGCCGACGCGTCTGCGGGGCTGATGTTGCTGACAACCAGGAACTGGTGGGTCAGCTTGCCAGCAGCGTCCAGCAGCGGGAAGTACTTCTGGTTGGCCTTCATGGTCAGGATCAGGCATTCCTGGGGCACATCCAGAAATTCCTTCTCGAATTGGCAGACCAGCACGTTGGGGCGCTCGACCAGGGCGGTCACTTCGTCCAGCAATGCTTCGTCTTCGATGGCGCGAACGCCTCCGCCCACGCGCGCTGCAGCTTCCTGGAGCTGGCGGGCGATGGTGGCCTTGCGTTCATCGAAGCTGGCAATCACGGCGCCCTGCTCGGCCAGGGTCTGTGCATAGCTGTCGGCATTGGCGATCAGCACCGGGTCGGCCAGTGCTTCAAAGCGGTGGCCGTGCGTGGTATTGCCCGCCTTCAGGCCCAGGGCTTCAATGGATTCCAGCACCTGCGAGCCGTGCAGCGCCACCAGGCCATGCGCGGGGCGCACGAACTGCACGCTGCTCCAGCCGGGCAGCTCGCAGTTGCTTTCGAGCTGGTAGGTCATAACCTTGGGGATCGGCAGCTTGGCAATCGCTTCGGTCAGCGCTTTCTGCAGGCCTTCGGCCAAGGTGGCGCCAGCCACGGTGCTGTCGTAGAACAGCGCCTCGGCCTTGCCGTCGGGTGCGCGCTTGAGCTGGGGCACGGCGGCGGCATCGGCACCCAGTGCGGCCAGTTTCTTGAGCAGCGCGGGCGTCGCCTGGCCGTCTGCCGTCAGGCCCACGGTCACGGGCATCAGTTTTTGCGAAACCTGCTTGTCGGCGGCGCGGGGCAGCACATCGGTGATGTGGGCAGCCAGGCGGCGTGGCGTGGCGTAGGCCGTCAGCTGCGAGGCATCGCCCGCCAGGCCCTGCGCGCGCAGTTGCGCAAGCAGCACCTGGGCAAATGCTTCGCCCAGCTTTTTGAGCGCCTTGGGAGGCAGCTCTTCAACAAACAGTTCGACCAGAAGATTGGGAGAGGAAGTCATCAGGATTTCCGGGTATGGCGCAACGCAAAGATGGAAAGGCCGATGGTCAGCAGCGGGAACCATACGTTGTAGAGTTCACTGACCATTACCTGTACGCCGCGCTGCGAGAAAAAGCGGTCCGCCAGGATGGGCGACACGGCAATCGGCCGCCACGGACTGAAAAAACGTTCACTGGTAAAAGGCCACCACAGCGCAATGCCGCTGCCGCCGCTGGTCATCATGTCCAGCAGGGGGTGCGACACCGTGCAGGCGAACAGCCACGCAAAACCGGCAATGCGCGGCACCTTCCACCATCTGGCCAGCAGCAGGCCGATGATGCCCATCAGCGCGGCAAACAGGGCGGTGTGGGTAAAGCCGCGGTGGCCCCACATTCCCAGGCCCTGCCAGCCAAACTGGTGGGGAATGCCATCAAAATCCGGCACGATGGCGGCCAGGCACCCCACCAGCAGCATGCTGGGCGGCACACGGCGGCTGCCCAGCGCCAGCGCTGCGGCAACCGGAACGGCAACATGCGTGAAGATGGTGGGCATGGACGCGGCTTGCAGAGAACAGAATCAGGCAGCAGCCTTGGCTGGCATCTGTGCCACCCATTCGCGCGGCGCCATCGGAAAGCCCAGGCGCTCACGGCTGTCGTAGTAGCTTTGCGCCACTGCGCGTGCCAGGTTGCGGATGCGGCCAATGTAGGCGGCGCGCTCGGTCACGCTGATCGCGCCACGCGCGTCCAGCAGGTTGAAGGTGTGCGCAGCCTTGAGCACCTGCTCATAGGCGGGCAATGCCAGTTGCGCCTCCATCAGGTGCTTGGCCTGTTTTTCGTGCGCGGCAAAGGCAGTGAACAGGAAATCGGCATCGGAGTGCTCGAAGTTGTACGCGGATTGCTCCACCTCGTTCTGGTGGAACACATCGCCATAGCTGAGCTTGCGGCCATCGGCATCCACGGTCCAGACCAGGTCGTACATGTTCTCGACGCCTTGCAGGTACATCGCCAGGCGCTCCAGGCCGTAGGTGATCTCGCCGGTCGCGGGCTTGCAGTCGATGCCGCCTACCTGTTGGAAGTAGGTGAACTGCGTCACTTCCATGCCGTTGAGCCAGACTTCCCAGCCCAGGCCCCAGGCGCCCAGCGTGGGATTTTCCCAGTCGTCTTCGACAAAGCGGATGTCGTTCTTCTTCAGGTCAAAGCCCAGCGCTTCGAGCGATCCCAGGTACAGATCCAGAATGTTGGCTGGCGCGGGCTTGAGCACCACCTGGAACTGGTAGTAATGCTGGCCCCGGTTGGGGTTTTCGCCATAGCGGCCATCCTTGGGGCGGCGGCTGGGCTGCACATAGGCAGCCTTCCAGGGCTCGGGGCCGATGGCGCGCAGGAAGGTGGCCGTGTGCGAGGTGCCCGCGCCCACTTCCATGTCATAGGGTTGCAAGAGCGCGCAGCCCTGGTCGGCCCAGTACTGCTGCAGCTTCAGGATGATTTGTTGGAAGGTCAACATGAGAATCTGGTGGTGATACAGTGCGCCGCCCCGCGCCTATGCTCCACGGCACATGGCGGCATGGCCCAGCTGCATGCAAGCACTGCGGCCTTAGAACACGTTCTTAGCCCGCAAAGCGGTCAAAACCCTTGATTTTAGTGCTTTCAGGTGACGCCTGGGTGGCGATAGCCGAGTGGCGGCGTGCCGCACCGGGCAAGATGTGCAAGTTTGGATGAGCAATCGGCCGTCTGCGCACCATTTGCGCCATTTATCACTTTGTTTTTGATAGCAAAAGACGATAGGAATAGCCGCGCTCAGGAATCCATGTCCTTGCGCTGTCTGGGCGGCTCCATGGCGTTTTTTCGGCTGTTGCCTGCGCGGCCAGCCTTGCTCCAGTCGTAGGTTTGGCCGTCGGGCGTCTGGCCGCCTTCGACTGCGGCCACCCCCATCTTGCCCACCATGTCGCGCAACTCCGACGAGATCACCACATGCGCATTGCGCGCATCGCCGCGCAACGTCTGGCACTGCGCCAGGGCCTCGCTCATCTGCTGGTCGGTATAGGCAATGCAGCGGGGTTGCCAGCGGACTTCGCCCTCTGTGTCGGGGTTGGTGTTGTGCAGGTAGAAGACGGCGATGCTCATGGCGCGGCTATGCAAGGAGTGAGAACAGCAGGAACGCGTTCAAGCGTCTGTTGTACCGCATTACGGCGCGCACTGCTGGTGGATAAAAAATCGCCACGCCCCCTAACGCCAGACCCCGTGCGCACGCCCGTCCTGTACCAATGCCAGCACCGCTTCGGTATGCGCACCCGCTGCACACATGGCGTTGGTGGCATAGGCGGCGCCATCAAAGCGCGGCGCAGGCGCGGCCTGCAGAACACCGCCCTGCTCGCCATACACGCCGCGCGATTGCATGTGGGGGTGTTGCGACGCTTCCAGCGGGCTCAGTACTGCGCCAAAACACACATCGGTGCCTTCAAACACCTGCTGCCAGTGGCTGCGCGGCTGGGTGATGAAGATGGCCTGCAGGCGCGCGCGACGCCCGGGCCAGGCGGCCTTGTCCCATTGAGGAGTCGCAAAATCGGCATCATCCGCCAGGCCCAAGGTGTGCAACAACAAGGCGTAGAACTGCGGCTCGATGCTACCAATGGTGATGTGGGCGCCGTCTGCGCAGACATAGGTTTCGTAAAAAGGCGCACTGTCGTGGATGCTGGTGCCGCGCGTGTCGGTGACTACGCCCTTTTGCCGGGCACTCAGCGCCAGGTTGAGCATGTGGGCGGCGCCATCCACAATCGCGGCGTCCACCACCGTGCCCTGACCGGTCTGGCGCGCGTTGATGACACCCGCCAGCAAACCCGTCATCAGGTAGAGCGCGCCGCCGCCGATATCGCCCACCATGGCGAACGACGACACGGGGCGCGCATCGGCCGGGCTGCAGCCCCACAGGGCGCCAGACAGCGCCGCGTAGTTGTTGTCATGCCCGGCACGGGGGCTGAGCGGGCCGCTCTGGCCCCAGCCCGTCATGCGGCCGTACACCAGCCGGGGGTTGACTGCCATGCATTCGGCCGGGCCCAGGCCCAGGCGCTCCATCACGCCCGGGCGCATGCCTTCGATCAGCACGTCAGCGCCTTGCACCAGGGCCAGCACCAGGGCCTTGCCCTCGGGCGTCTTCAGGTCGGCAAATACCGAGCGCTTGCCACGGTTGAGCAGGTTGCCCGTGGGCGCGGCATGCTTTTCCTCGCGCACGATGGAGATCACATCGGCGCCCAGATCGGCCAGGTGCATGGCGCAGAACGGGCCGGGGCCGAGGCCGCCGATCTCGAGAACCTTGATGCTGTCCAGTACTTTCATGCTGTCTCCATATTTTTATAAAATCGACGTACAGCGCCCTGTTGGCGGGCACAGTCAATATCAAATCAATAGCACCACGCCATCACACGCCTGTACCGCCCAGCACGGCTTCAACGGAGCGCACCAGCGTGATGAGGCGCGGGCCGATATCGGTTTCCATCTGGCTGCTCTTGGGGTTGTACGAAGGCACCGATGCGGCAAATACCCAGTACTCGCCGTCCTGCGGCTTGGAGAGCGGCACGGCAATCGACTGGATTTCGCGGTGCAGGTCGCCGTGGCTGCGGCAAAAGCCGTGTTCGGCCAAATCGCGGCGGGCGTCATCAAGGCGCTCGCGCAGTTGCGTGGCACGCTCTGCATCGCGCGCCGCCAGGTCCGCCAGGTAGCTTTCGCGCTGCGCCTGCGGCAAGGCCAGCAAATAGGCGCGACCCGTGGCAGTGCGCGAGAGCGAAATGCCCACGCCGATCTCGGGCGCGAACAGCTTGTCTTCAATGCCCTTGGCCAGTTCCACCAGCACCAGTTCGCGGCCGCTGCCCACGTTCAGCTGGATCTGGCCGCCCATGTAGTTGGCCAGCTCTTCCATCTGCGTGCGGGCAAACTGACGCATCGTCATACGTGCCAGCACGGGCGAGGCGAGGTTGAGCAGCGCCACGCCCGGCACGTATTTGGACAAGCGCTCCGAATAGCGCAACAGGCCCAGCTCGCACAGCGTCTCCGTCAGGCGGAACAGGGTGGGTTTGGGCAATCCCGTCAAATCCATCAGCTCTTTGCCGCTGAGTTCCTGGCGCTTGTTGTTGAAGCATTGCAAAATGCTGATGCCGCGCACCAGGGCGCTGACCAGCTTTCCATCCGCGTCAGAGTTCATAAATCCGTCAAAAAATTATCGATTACGAGACTTTTGTCTCACAAAATTCTAATCGGTATTTGTGTCCTCCATCCCCATGGCTTGCCCTAGGGAGCTTCTGCAAGATTTCCTGCCCATGAGCCTGAACAACCACGGCCTTCCATCGCGCGTACCCGTCATTGCGGAGCTGGGGCGCCTGTTTGCCGACCCCGCCGTGCCCGATGCCGACAAACAGCAGGCATTGGATCTGCTGGTGCAGGACCATGCCGACCTGGACGAGGTGGAAGCACAATCGGCGCTGTGGGCCATCAGCCAACTCGGCCGCTGCGAAATGGCATGCCATGCGCTGCTGGACTGTGCTCCGGCGTGGCTGGCCCTTGCCGATACGGCGCAGCCCTTTCTGGACGCCTACCTGCAGACCTGCGGCTCGCAGGTGACGGTGGCGGCCAAGACCGCATTTGCGCAATTGCACACGCTGGCCCGGCACGACGCCGAGCTGGCCGCGCGCCTTCCAGACTTTGCCAGCCCATGCAACTCCTGACCACCACTGCCCTGTTCGTTCTGACCGCGATTGCCGAAATCGTGGGCTGCTATCTGCCCTACCTGTGGATCAAGGAAAAGGCGCCCCCGTGGGTGCTGCTGCCTGCGGCGTTGTCGCTCTACGCCTTCGTCTGGTTGCTGACCTTGCACCCCACGGCGTCCGGCCGCGTGTACGCAGCCTACGGCGGCGTCTATGTCACCGTGGCCATTGCCTGGCTGTGGCTGGTGGATGGCGTGCGCCCCACCGCCTGGGATGCTGCAGGCGTGGCGCTGTGCCTGGCGGGCATGGCCGTCATCATGGCGGGCGCTGCGCAGCGATAGAAGCAAAGCGAGGGCAGCGCCTTCTCCTACAAACCAACAACCCATTGGCTGACAGGGTGCCAATTTCCTAAAGAGAAATGATGAGGGGATAGATAACAACGATACAACCCCATCATGCAAGACCCCTCCTCGCCGGGCAATCCTTCGCGGCGCACGTTCTTCAAGCGCTCGCTCCCCATCATTCCCGTAGCCGCCGTGGCCGCAGCCGGTGGTGCCGCCACCCTGGCCACCACCGGCAGCCACCACCTGCCGGTGGTTTCCGGCCCTGCCGTCGATACGGCGCTGGCCGACGCCGCCAAGTACCAGCCCAGCTACTTCAGCCCCGATGAGTACCGCTTCCTGCAGGCTGCGGTGGCAAGGCTGATTCCCGATGACGAACTGGGCCCTGGCGCACTGGAAACGGGCGTGCCCGAATTCATCGACCGCCAGATGAACACGCCCTACGCCGCCGGCAGCAACTGGTACATGCAAGGGCCATTCCAGCCCGACGCGCCCGCAGAGATGGGCTACCAGCTCAAACTCACGGTACGGGAGATCTACCGCCTGGGCATCGCCGCTGCCAACCAGTGGTGCAGCAAGAACCTGGGCAAGCGCTTTGCGGAACTGTCCGCTGCAGACCAGGACAAGGCACTGGCCGCCATGGAGCATGGTGCGGAAGGCTTTGACAGCCTGCCGTCCGGCACCTTCTTTTCCATGCTGTGGGGCAACACCCGGGAAGGTTTCTTCAGCGACCCGCTGCACGGCGGCAACAAGGGGCTGGTGGGCTGGAAGCTGATCGGCTTTCCCGGCGCACGTGCCGATTTCATGGACTGGATCGAGCGCGACGAAGCCTACCCGCAGCCGCCTGTCTCCATTCGCGGACAAAGGGGTTAAAGCGTGGCAAAAACACTTCCCAAAAAAGATGTCGTGGTGATCGGCTTCGGATGGACCGGCGCCATCCTGGCCAAGGAGCTGACCGAAGCGGGCCTCGATGTACTGGCGCTTGAGCGCGGCCCCATGCGCGATACCGACCCCGACGGCGTCTATCCGCAGACCATGGACGAGCTGACCTTCAATTCGCGCAAGAAACTCTTCGTCGATGTATCGAAGGAAACCGTCACCATCCGCCACAACGAGGCGGCAACGGCCCTGCCCAATCGCCAGCTCGGCGCATTCCTGCCGGGCACCGGTGTGGGTGGCGCGGGCCTGCACTGGTCGGGTGTGCATTTTCGCGTCGACCCGGTAGAACTGCGCATGCGCAGCCACTACGAAGAGCGCTACGGCAAGAAATTCATCCCCGAGGACATGACGATCCAGGATTTCGGCGTGGGCTACGAAGAACTGGAGCCGTATTTCGACTTCGCCGAAAAGGTGTTCGGCACCTCGGGCACGGCCTGGACGGTGAAGGGCGAGAACGTGGGCGCCGGCAAGGGCGGCAACCCGTTTGCGCCGGACCGCTCCGACCACTTTCCACTGCCCGCGCAGATGAACTCGGTCTCGGCCTCGCTGTACGGCAAGGCCGCCGAGGCAGTGGGCTACCACCCATACAACATGCCTTCTGCCAATACATCGGGCCCCTACACCAATCCGTATGGCGTACAGATGGGGCCGTGCAACTTCTGCGGCTTCTGCAGCGGCTATGCCTGCTACATGTATTCCAAGGCATCGCCCAACGTCAACATCCTGCCCGCGCTGCGGCTGGACCCGCGCTTTGAGCTGCGAACGCAGTGCCAGGTCACCCGCATCAACCTAGCGGCCGACGGCAAGACAGCCACCGGCGTGACCTACATCGACGCTGCTGGCAACGAGGTGGTGCAGCCTGCCGACATCGTGGCGGTATGCAGCTTTCAGTTCAACAACGTGCGCATGCTGCTGCTGTCTGGCATCGGCAAGCCCTACGACCCGGTGAGCAACACCGGGGTAGTTGGCAAGAACTTTGCCTTCCAGAACATGGCAACCATCAAGGTCTTCTACGGCAAGGACCAGCACCACACCAATAATTTCATCGGCGCGGGCGGCAACGGCATTGCCGTCGATGATTTCAATGCCGACAACTTCGACCACGGCCCCGCCGGGTTCGTAGGCGGCTCGCCCTTCTGGGTCAACCAGGCCGGTGCCAAGCCCATCTCCGGCACTCCCACTCCGCCGGGCACGCCCAGTTGGGGCAGTGGCTGGAAAAAGGCGGTGGCCGAATCCTATACGCACAACGTCTCGATGGATGCGCACGGCGCCCACCAGAGCTACCGCGCCAACTACCTGAGCCTGGACCCCACCTATAAGGACGCCTATGGCAACCCGCTGCTGCGCATGACGTTTGACTGGCAGCCCAACGACATCCGGATGAACCTTTTCATGCAGGAAAAAATGGGCGCCATCGCCAAGGCCATGGGCGGCCAGGCCATCAGTGTCTCGGGCAAGAAGGACGGCACGCACTTCGACACCAGCAGCTACCAGACCACGCACCTGAACGGCGGCGCCATCATGGGCACCGACCCGTCCACCAGCGCCGTCAACCGCTACCTGCAGAGCTGGGACGTGCACAACGTGTTCGTGCTGGGGGCATCGGCCTTTCCGCAGGGCCTGGGCTACAACCCGACCGGCCTGGTGGCCGCGCTGGCGTATTGGTCCGCCCGTGCCATCCGGGATCAATACCTGAAGCAGCCCGGCGCGCTGCTCAAGGCCTGATGGAGGAACATGCACATGAAAACCTCCACACTCCAGCGCGGCCTGATTGCCGCCGCAGCCGCCGCTGCCTGCGTATTTGGCATCAACAGCTGGGCCCAGAAAGAAGCGATGCCGTCCGGCGAGCCTGCCTCACCAGCGGCAGCCACAAGTGCATCGCCATCCAACGTGCCTGCTCCGCGAGGCCAGGTGGCCGCGCAGCCGATGGTGACCACAGCGCCATGGCAGCCCGGCAAGCCCATAGACGGTGCAACGTCTTCCGACCCATTGGTGCGCGGCGAGTACCTCGCGCGCATGGGCGACTGCGTGGCCTGCCACACCGCGCCGGGCGGCAAACCGTTTGCCGGCGGGCTGGCAATGGCCACGCCCATCGGCACCATCTATTCGAGCAACATCACGCCCGACAAGGACGCCGGCATCGGCAGCTATAGTTTTGAAGACTTCGACCAGGCCGTGCGGCATGGCAAGGCCAAGGGCAAGGGCAGCCTGTATCCGGCGATGCCCTACCCGTCCTACGCGCGGGTGAGCGAGCAGGACATGCGCGACATGTACGCCTTCTTCATGCAGAAGGTGGAGCCCATCCCCAGCGCACCGCCCGAGAATGGCATCACCTGGCCGCTGTCCATGCGCTGGCCGCTGGGCGTCTGGCGCGCGATGTTCGCCCCCGATGCAGGCAAGGTGCAGGCCGCCTCCGATGCCGTGGCGCCCACGGCCAACCCGCAGTTGCGCGGCGCCTATCTGGTCGAAGGCCTGGGCCACTGCGGAGCCTGCCACACGCCGCGAGCCTTTACGATGCAGGAAAAGGCGCTCACCAACAGCGACCCACTGTTCCTGAGCGGCGGCGACCAACCCGTGGACGGCTGGATTCCCAAGAGCCTGCGCAGCGGAGGCCCGGACGGCCTCGACCGCTGGAGTGCCGCCGACATCGTCGCCCTGCTCAAGACCGGCCGCAACAACCACACCGCGGTGTTTGGCGGCATGACGGACGTGATCGCGCACAGCACGCAGTACATCAGCGACAGCGACCTGAACGCCATTGCCGTCTACCTGAAATCGCTGGGCCCTGCCAAAGATGGCAAGGCCAGCGCATTCGCCGCCAATGCCGATACGGCCAACGCGCTGTGGAAGGGCGATGTCAGCAAGACGGGCGCCGCGCTGTACCTGGACAACTGCGCCGCCTGCCACCGCAGCGACGGCCAGGGCTACCAGCAGGTCTTCCCTGCACTGGCGGGCAACCCCGTGGTGCTCTCGCATGACCCGAACAACCTGATCGCCATCATGCTGCAGGGCAGCAAGGTACCTGCTACGGCCACGCGACCGTCCACCTTCACCATGCCCGCATTCGGCTGGCGCCTCAACGACCAGCAGGCGGCAGAGCTGGCGAGCTTTGTGCGCAGCAGCTGGGGCAACCAGGCGGGCGCCGTGTCGGCATCGCAGGCAACTGCCGTGCGCAAGTCCTTGCCAGCAGAGGCAACCGGGCAGGGGGCGGCCCGGTAACCAGGTTCGAGAAGACGCCTCCGCGAAAAAGGACCGCCTGTTTCCACAGGTGGTCCTTTTGTTTTGCCCCACAAATGCTATCAATTTAGAAGCATTTGGCACTCAATGAACAAGCGCTGGGGTGCATTTTCATTCAGATCTTCCGGCGTGCGCGCACCGCCTGCGCCAATTGCTGCAGCACGGGAATCGTCTGCTCCATGCTGATGCAGGCATCGGTGAGCGACACGCCGTACTGCAGCTCCTGCCCGTCCACAATATCCTGCCGACCTTCGTGGATGTGGCTCTCGATCATCACGCCGGTGATGCGCTGGTCGCCACCAGCCACCTGCTGCGCCACATCAGCCGCCACCTCGATCTGGCGGCGGTGCTGCTTGCTGCTGTTGGCGTGGGACAGGTCAATCATCACCTGCGGACGCAGGCCCGACTTTTCGAGCAGCTCGCAGGCCTCCTGCACATGGGCTGCGTCGTAGTTGGGCGCCTTGCCGCCGCGCAGGATGATGTGGCAATCCTGGTTGCCGCGCGTCTCGAAGATGGCGCTCTGGCCCATCTTGGTCATGCCCATGAAGGCGTGGGAGGACTGGGCGGCCAGAATGGCGTCGCTTGCCACCTTCACGCCGCCGTCGGTACCGTTCTTGAAGCCCACGGGGCATGAGAGGCCGCTGGCCAGCTGGCGATGGCTCTGGCTCTCGGTGGTGCGCGCACCAATGGCGCCCCAGCTGACCAGATCGCTGATGAACTGGGGCGAGAGCAGATCGAGAAACTCCGTTCCCGCAGGCAGGCCCAGCGCCAGCACATCGAGCAGCAGGCGGCGCGCCAGCTCCAGCCCCTCGTTGACGGCAAAGCTTCCGTCGCGATAAGGGTCGTTGATGTAGCCCTTCCAGCCCACCGTGGTGCGAGGCTTCTCGAAGTACACACGCATGACGATCAGCAGATCGTCCTTCAACGCATCGGCCTGCAGCTTGAGCTGGCGGGCGTAATCCATGGCCAGGTCGTGATCGTGAATGGAGCAAGGCCCCACCACCACGATCAGCCGGTCGTCCTGCCCATGCAGAACGCGCGAGATGGCGGCGCGGCTCGATTCCACCAGGTGGGATGCCTCGTCCGGGATGGGCAGCCACTCCTCCAGCAGCGCAGGCGTGAGCAGTGGACGCACGATCTTGATGCGCGTGTCGTCAATGCGGGTTTTGTCCAAGGTGGTCAGCCGCGACGCATGCTTGCGTTGCGCTGCCATTGCAGAAATAGAGGCGTCTGTCATCCCGCCATTGTCGCAGCCTGCGCAATTGCACCGGGCCTGCGTCTGGTTTGCGCCTTATGCATCGGAGGTGCGGTTATACGCCAGTCCTACTGCAGATGCTATACAAAGAAGAGCTACAGGCGCTTTATGGTTAAGCACCTGCAGCCGTTCTAGCTGGAAGATATCTTCATCAGCACCAATCCCGCCACGATCAGCACGGCCGCCGTCATGCGCATGGCCGACAGGGCCTCGCCCAACACCAGCACGCCCACGATGAACGAGCCGACCGCGCCGATGCCCGTCCAGATGGTGTAGGCCGTGCCCAGCGGCAGGCTGCGCATGGCATAGGCGAGAAGCCCGAAGCTGGCAGCCATCGCCACCAGGGTGACGGCGCTGTATTTGAGATTGGAGAAACCGTGCGACTGCTTCATCGTGTAAGCCCACAGTACTTCCAGAACGCCCGCCACCAGCAAAGCAAACCAAGCCATATTGCACTCCTGTCGTGTTGAAGGGCCAGGCCGTCCTGGCTGCGGTGCGCATCGCGTGAATGCTGTAACAGGGCCGTCCCTGTGCACGAAAGTGTGTCTATGCTAGCGCCACTTCCGCCTTCACACCCTCAGCCGCTCCAAAACCGCCGATGGCTTGGGTGGTTGCCACGCAACAGCGGCGCGGGGCCCAAAGCTGTGCACGCGAGAGAACTGAACGGGATGCACATGGCGTATCGCAGCCATGATAGGCCATGGTCACACCAGGGCAGGCACTGGCTCCAGTTGCACGATATTGCCCACCGTCGCGCCGTAATAGGTCGCCACCCGCTTGCGCTGCTTGAGCACGGCCTTGTCCTTGCTGACGAGAAGTGCCTGGTGCTGGCTGGCCAGATCCAGAAAGTGCTGGTCGTCCGGGTCGGTGCAGGTAAAGCGGATCTTGGGCGCTTCTGCCACGTATTGCACCGCAGCATCGAAGGCCGCCATCACGCCTTCGGGGGTCTTTCCATAGAAGCTGACGCGCGGCGCAATCTGGCTGTAGTGCAGCACGCGCTCCAGTTCTGTGCGCTGGGCCTGGTCGGCAATCCAGCGCAGATGGCCCTGGGCCACCAGTTCGCGGATGGGCGGAATATGCGGGTCGTCGAAGATCAGCATGTCCAGCACCACATTGGTGTCGAGCACCACGGGGCGTGGCAGCGGGCCTGCATAGCCATCATTGCAGGCGGGCCACTTGAGCACGATTTTCATGCGCCAGGGCCTTCCGGGGCGCCTTGATCGCTCTCATTTTTGCGCGGTTTGACGGTCCCCTTGACCATGTCGAAGCGGAACAGGCGGCACTCGATGGGGCCATTCCACATCGGCGTGCGGCGCGATTCCTTGAGCCGCATCTTGCCGGGCAGCTTGAGGTCGGGCGTGAGCATCCAGGCGCTCCAACCGCTGTAGTTCTTCTTCCAGTGGCTGGCCAGCTGGCTGAAAAACTCCCCGCCGTCTTCGGTCTGCGCGGTTTCGCGGCCCACCTGCGCCACCTGGCCCATGCGCTCCTGCGCATTGCGGCCAGCGCTGCCGGCGGCAGCAATGCGCTCGCCATAGGGAGGGTTCAGCAGCATCATGCCGGGCTGATCGCTCGGGGGCATGCGCTGCAGTGCATCGCCGCCGCGCAGCTGGATGGAGCCAGCCACGCCCGCACGCTCGGCATTGCGCTGGGCAAAATCGACCATGCGAAATGCAATGTCCGATCCGTAGATGCCTACCGGGCTTTCGGGCAGGATGGCTGCTTCCGCCTCGTCCAGCATGGCTTCCCAGACATGGCGCTGAAACGGTACGAGCTTTTCAAATGCAAAGCGGCGCAGAATGCCGGCGGGAATGCGCCGTGCGATCTGCGCGGCCTCGATCACCACGGTACCGCTGCCGCAGCAGGGGTCGTACAGCGGCTGGGGTTCGTCACCATGCGGGTCCCAGCCGCTGGCGGCAATCATGGCTGCAGCCAGCGTTTCCTTGAGCGGCGCGTCGCCCTTGTCTTCGCGCCAGCCGCGCTTGAACAGCGCCTCGCCCGAGGTGTCGATGTAGATGGTGGCGCCGTCCGTGGTCAGGTGCAGGTGCACGCGCACATCGGGGTGGTGCGTTTCCACGCTGGGGCGCACGCCATTGCGTTTGGCGCGGAAGCGGTCAGCGATCGCGTCCTTCACGCGCAGCGCAGCAAAATTCAGGCTGGTCAGCGGGCTGTGCTGGGCCGTCACTTCGATCTTGAACGTCTCCTTGGGGGAGAACCAGATCTCCCAGGCCACTTCGCTGGCGGCGCGGTACAGGTCGTTCTCGTTGCGGTACATGCTGTGCGACAGCTCGACCAGCACGCGCTGCGCGAGGCGGCTGTGCAGATTGAGCAGCATGGCATCGCGCCACATGCCGCGCAGCATCACGCCGCCCCGGCTTACTAGCAGGTCTTGCCCCGCAGCGCCGGTGATGGCGTGGACTTCGTCGGCCAAAAAGCCCTCGACGCCGGCGGCGCAGGGCAAAAACAAGTGCAATTGGTTCATAGAGAACCGCCAAGGATACGCGGTTGCTCCGCAATCCGTGCAGTCTGACGGGAATGGCGGACTGCGCGGGCCGTGCTTTGGCAGCCCGAATGCGCCTGAAGATTTGCCAAAAACTTCGAAATTGATAGCAATCTTCGATAGATGGCATTGTGCAAAAGCGCTATTTTTCAGCAATCCCTTCGATCACACCCCGGATTACAGCCACGGCCTGCCAGTCGGCAGACAATGGCTGCCATGCACACCCACCATTTTGACGACGATACCCAACCTGCCGCCCTGGACATGGCTGCGGCCACCGGCGCTGGCCAGGCGCTCCATGCCTACGCCGCACTCACGCCTGATGTGGTGCTGGATGCGCTGGCAGATGTGGGCCTGATGGGCGACGGCCGGATGAACCCGCTGGCCTCGTATGAAAACCGCGTCTACCAGGTGTGGCTGGACGATGGTCGCAAGGTGGTCGCCAAGTTCTACCGTCCCGGCCGCTGGAGCGACGACCAGATTGCCGAGGAGCATGCCTTCTCGCAGCAGCTGGTCGATGCCGAAGTGCCGGTGGTGGCGCCCCTCGTCTTGAACGGCACCAGCCTGCACCATCACGCAGGCTTCAGCTTTTCGGTATCGCCCTGGCGAGGCGGGCGGCAACCCGATCTGGATGACTGGGAGGTGCTGGAGTGGACAGGCCGGTTCCTTGCCCGCATCCATACCGTGGGCGCAGCCCAGCCCTTTGTGGCGCGCCCGGCCATCAACGTGCACGATTTCGGCCTGGAGCCGCACGACTGGCTGATGCGCCACCAGGCCGTTGCCCCCTCTCAGCGCACCGCATGGAGCGATGCCTGCCTGCGCGCCATCGACAAGATCCGCCACATCATGGACCCTGGCAATGCCACCGGCCACTTTGCCGCAGGCCCTTGCCAGAACCTGCGCCTGCACGGTGATTGCCACCCTGGCAACGTGCTGTGGGTGCCCCCTGACGAGGCGGGCGGCGGCCCGCATTTTGTGGACCTGGACGACGCACGCACCGGACCGGCAGTGCAGGACATGTGGATGCTGCTGTCAGGCAACCGGGCGCAGCAGGCGGCGCAGCTCTCCACCCTGATTGAGGGCTATGAGCAGTTCCGGCCCTTTGACCGGCGCGAGCTGGTGCTGATCGAGCCACTGCGCACCCTGCGCCTCATCCATTACAGCGCGTGGCTCGCCCGCCGTTTTGATGACCCGATCTTCCCCATCCACTTTCCCTGGTTCGGCAGCGATGCCTATTGGCAGGAACAGACCCAGTTGCTGCATGCGCAGGTGGAGGCGATGGACGAAGCGCCGCTGTACGTGTGATACCGCAGAATGGTTTCACTGCATTTTGAGTAAAACGACAGCTAGCGCCTGCAGACCAAGCGCCAACTGCTATCAATACCAAAGCAAATGTGCTTTAGACCCTGCGGCCGCTACGCATTTGACGGCGGGCCAGCAGCGCCCCCAATCCGCCCAGCCCAGCAGAAGCCAGCAACAAAGCCCCCCACCCGAGCGTCGGCACGGGCGCTGGTGCCACAGGAACTGGCTCGGGCGGCACCACCGCAGCAGCGACTGGCCCCAGCGCCGGCGAGCATGCTTGCCCGCCCGTCAGAGTGCCTTGGGTCGCCACTGGCGTGACGCAATACGACAGGTACTGGCGCTCATCGGCTGCCATCAGGGTATAGGCCAAGGAAGTGCCCGCGGTCGCGCCCGATTGCACCACGGTGCCCTGCGACGAAGCCGTCAGCCCTGGCGTGGCGCTGCGCACCCATACATATTGCGTGCCTGCGGCAGAGACATTCTCCGGGTCGGATTCGGTATCGGCGTAGCTGTAGCTGCCCGTCAGTACCTGGCCCACCGTTGCTGTGCCGCTCAGCGCAGGGACTGCGCTGGGGGCATTGTTGGGCGGCGCCGGCACTGGGGTGATGCTGATGCTGCCGTTTTCGCCCGATGGGTTGGCCACGCCCTTGACATTGGCCGCAATGGAAGGATTGCCCAGCGAAGTGCTGGCCCCGGTGATCTTGTAGCTGCCTGCATCCAGGACGCAGGAATCGCCGCTGCCGCCCGGCGCGCCATTCACATCGACGCTGCCATCCACCCCGTGCACGCCACCTGCGCCAGCGTGGCCGGTGTAGCTGCCACCGCCACCGCTGCCACCAGCGCCGTCCACATTCCCGCCGTTCTCGCCATTGCCGCCCACGGCGGCCGTGGCACATTGCGTATCCTGCGCATTCAATACCAGATTGTTGACTGCAGGCGAGCCGGGCACACTCCAGTTGCCGCTGGTGCCACGAATTCGTGAATTGGAGCCACCAGCACCACCCCCGCCCGCCGTAATGGCCGCTCCCGCCACCACCAGTTGCGAAGCGCCACCACCCCCAGCCCCGCCCGGGCTGATATTGAGCGTGCCCTGGTTTCCACCACGGCCCCCAGCCCCCGGCAAGGCAGACGTGACGGAGCCTGCATCCTGGCGCGTGCCATCACCCCCTCCTGCTGCACCAACCCCATAGGATGCCTTTGGTGTTCCCAGCGCGCCTTCGCCCCCTTCTCCCACGAGCAGGCTCACTGTCTCACCGCCCTGCACGGCAATGGTGGCGGTGACCACCGTGCCGCCCACGCCATTGCCGCCCATTGCGTCATCCCATCCGCCAGCGCCGCCCGCTGCCCCCTTGACGACGACCTGCAGACTGCCGGTGCCCGCAGGCACGGCATAGGTATGCACACCCGGCGTGGCAAATACCTGCGGCGCTGGCGTCTGCGCCCCTGCGGAAAAGGCAGAGGCCGCCAGCATTCCTGCCATGGAAAGACGGAGACGGCGGGGCCGTGACAGGCGAGAGAAGGCGTATAGATTCATAAATTTCTCCTATTTATGAATCATTTTAAATATCGATATGTAATTATTGTTTTCAAAAACTTGTTAAAAATTATTTCCTATCTGACGCCAATCCGGGGCACGGCCACGATACCGATCCAAAAAACGGCCTCAGTATCGGCGGTAGCCGCCTTCTGTCAGCACGCACTGCGGAATTTGCAGTCCGGCACCGTCTGGCCGTCGGCACCACGCCATTGCACCGCACCAGCTTCAGCGTCCGCTGGCGCAGCCTGCAAAGGTGGGGCGCCAGGCACCACCCGCCCCGCCTCCGGCACAGCAGGCTCGGGAGGACGCCCCCCATCCGGCGAAGGTGCAGCCGGGTCGTAGAGCACCGTGCCAGTGCCAACACCCACGCCGACATTCGCGCCGCCCACCGAAGTGCCCACGCCCACACCCGCATTGCCGGTGACCTGGCCGCTCTGGTTGACACCCACGCCGACTCCGACAGGGCCCACGCCCGTGCCCACGCCTGCGCTGACGCCGCCACTGCCCACGCCTACTCCCACCGAAAACGGACCGACAGGAATGCCAACCCCGACGTAAGGAGAGCAGCCGGAGAGAGAAAACGCGGCCACCGCGCCCATGGCCGCAACTCGCCACACGGAAATCTGTTTTTGCATAGAAAGGTATTGTTCCACCACTGCAGCCATCGTCCAGCCAACGGGATATCGACTGGAGAGGCGCTGGAGACCGCCGGGATGTGCTGCCGGGGCACAGGCACAATCAAAATCGATAGCTGCCAGTGCCTGCCAACCAACGTGGAATGCCCGTTTCACCGCTCATTGCGAGGTGGCAGTGTGATGCTGATGCTGTGCGAAATCTCGGGCCCCGTTTCGGCAGGGCGGATCACCTGCTCTGGTGGTGGGGGTGGCGGCGCTTTCACGACCATGGGCTCGGGAGCGATCCGGGGCTGGATATTCTTCTTCCAGGCTTCCACCAGAACATCGTTGACGAACTGGCGGTCCATCCACAGCCACAGCAAGAATGGCACCAGGGTTGGCAGCACGAGGCTGCCTAGCTGGTAGCCATAGGCCAGGCCTTCGAGCTGGCCCTGCGATATCTTCAACAGGCGCAGGTCAAGATTGGTGGCGAGCACCACCTGCATCAGCAGGCTGGTGCAGATGCTGAATGCCTGAAATGGCAGCAGTACGATATAGCCAACAATGGCACGCCAGGCCCGCCCTTTGCGCCAGGCTGCCAGCAGCAGTGCCAGAAAGATGGGAAAACCATAGGCATAGCGGCCCGGGTCCGCGTCCACCGAAATCTCCACCCACCGCCCGTCCGTCTGCGCGTTCGCGATGCCGACGTTGGTGTCCACCTCCATCTTGCCAGGGGAAATCTGCACCTGCTTGACCCAGCCTGCAGCCAGATCCTCAAGCCCTTCCTTGGAGATGACGGCCACCGGGTAGCTGATCCATGGCGACAGCTTGGTCCACACCGTGGTCAGCACGATGATGCCGACAAAAGCCAGCACGGCAAATCGCTGAATCGGGTTTAAGCGCTTCATCCCTCTTCTCTCCGGTTCCTGCTACATGCGCAGGAGTGTCATTGTTCGGCTCCAACAAGGCCAGCAGTACGATGCTGCTGGCTCACATCACATTCAGGCCGCCACCGGCGCATTCTGCCCGGCGATGCTGCCCGAAGGTGGCGGGCTGTCCGAACCGTCCTCGGCCCGCTTGGCCCGCTGGCCCGCACGCACCCACACCAGCCACACCACCAGCACGTCCAGCATGATGAGGGCCTGCCACAGGTATTCATGGGCAAAGTTGAAGGCCGTCATGTTCCACTGGCCCAGGTAGAACAGGCTGATCACCCGCACGATGTTGATGGCCTGCACCGCCACAAAGCCCAGCACCATGCCGATGATCTTGTGGCGCCAGGTAGAGGGGAACGCAAGAATGGCGGCAAACAGCACAATGCAGGCCTCGATGCCATTGCATCCTGCCTCGATCGATACGCCAAAATTGGACGCATGGTTCCACAGCACCTTGCCTTCGGCGACGGCCGATTTGTCGAACCAAGTCACCAAAAACGCGCAGATCTTGGCCAGCATGGCCGTCCACGGCTCGACAAGGTGCTTTTGCACCCAGTTGAGCATGTTGAGGCCAAACAAGGTGAGCTGTATGCCCAGAAAAACAAAAAAGAATCGAACCATGGTGATCGCTTGCCTTCACTTGGACGGTGGACGTCTTCCATCCATTGCCGCATCGCGGTTATCGTTGTGCCCCGGGGAGATCGTGGTGCCAGGAATGCGCCTGGTCACCGCTGCGGTCTCCGCGCCGCTCACCTGGGCTTTTCAGCCAGAAAGTCCAGGCCCGCACCTGCCATTTGCGCCTTCTGGAGCATGCATGGGGGTAAATATAGCCCCGAAAGGGGTCAATCGCGTCAATACACCTGTTAACAACTCATGCTAAGGCGTCGCGCCGCAACACATCCGGCGTTGCAACACCTGCAGCGCGCAGCGTTGCCGCACCCCCTTTGCAGAAGACTGTCATAAAAGCAAAGAAAAAAGACAAAAGGAAAGCCCCGGCCCTTGATAGAGCCGGGGCTGTTTTTCTGACAGATTCAGCGCGGAAGATCAGGCCAGCAGCGCGTTCACCCGTTTGACGTAGGCAGCCGGGTCTTCCGGCAGACCGCCTTCGGCCAGCACCGCCTGGTCAAACACGATTTGGGCCAGATCATGGAAATGGACACTACCGTCCAGCTTCTTGATCAGCGGATGCTCGGGGTTGACCTCCAGCACCGGCTTGGACTCCGGCGCAGCCTGCCCGGCCTGCTTGAGCATGCGGGCCAGTTGCAGGCTCATGCCACCATCCTGCACTACCAGGCACGCAGGCGAATCGACCAGGCGGCTGGTGGCGCGCACGTCCTCAGCCTTGTCCTTGAGTGCGTCCTTCAGCTTGGCCAGCACAGGCTTGAAGGCCTCTGCCGCCTCCTCGGCCGCCTTCTTTTCGGCTTCATCCTGCAGCTTGCCCAGGTCGACTGCCCCCTTGGCTACGGACTGCAGCGGCGTGCCGTCGAACTCGTGCACAAAATTCAGTGCCCATTCGTCGACGCGGTCGGTCATCAGGAGCACTTCGATGCCCTTTTTCTTGAAGACCTCGAGCTGCGGGCTGTTCTTGGCAGCGGCCAGCGTATCGGCGGTGATGTAGTAGATCGCGTCCTGGCCCTCCTTCATGCGGGCCTTGTAATCGGCAAACGAGGTCACGACCCCGTCCTGAGCCGTCGATGCAAAGCGCAGCAGCTTGGCAATGCGGTCGCGATTGGCCATGTCTTCGCCCAGGCCTTCCTTCAGCACGGCGCCAAATTCGGCATAGAACTGGCTGTACTTGCCTTCCTTGGCCTTGTCTTCTTCGTTCACCACATCGGTCACGTCGCCATCCGCGCCCGCCTCATGCCTGTCGTGCCTGGCCAGGTCTTCCAGCATGGAGAGCACACGCTTGACCGAGCCATCACGGATCAGTTTCACATCACGGCTTTCCTGCAGCAATTCGCGGCTCACGTTGAGTGGCAGGTCTGCCGAATCGATCACGCCCTTCACAAACCTCAGGTACTGGGGCATCAGCGCCTCTGCATCATCCATGATGAAAACGCGCTTGACGTACAGCTTGATGCCGGCGTGCTTGTCACGCTGGTACAGGTCGAACGGCGCCTTGGCGGGGATGTACAGCAGCTGTGTGTACTCGGTGTTGCCTTCGACGCGGTTGTGGCTCCAGGTCAGCGGATCTTCAAAGTCATGGCTGATGGCCTTGTAGAAGTCCTTGTACTGCTCGTCGCTGATGTCCTTCTTGGCGCGGGTCCACAAGGCGCTGGCCTTGTTGACAGTCTCCCACTCACCGGTCTTGACCATTTCACCGGGCTGGTCGTTCTCGCCTTCCTTCCACTCTTCCTTCTCCATCAGGATCGGCAGGCTGATGTGGTCCGAGTACTTGGCGATGATCTGCTTGAGCTTGTAGCCATTGAGAAACTCTTGAGCCTCGGGCCGCAGATGCAGGGTGATGCTGGTGCCGCGCTCTTCGCGGGTGATCTGCTCCACCTCGAAATCTCCCGAGCCGCCGCTCACCCAGCGCACGCCCTCGGATGCGGGCACCCCGGCGCGGCGTGATTCCACCGAAATCCGGTCAGCGACGATGAACCCGGAATAGAAGCCCACACCGAACTGGCCGATCAACTGCGAATCGACCTTCTGGTCGCCGCTGAGCTTTTCCATGAAGGCCTTGGTGCCGCTCTTGGCAATCGTGCCCAGGTTGTCGATGGCTTCCTGCTCTGTCATGCCGATGCCGGTGTCGGTAATCGTCAGGGTCTTGGCGGCCTGGTCGAAGGACACGCGCACTTCCAGCTTGGGCTGATCGCCGTAGAGGCTGGCATCGCCCAGTGCCTCAAAGCGCAATTTGTCGCATGCGTCTGACGCGTTGGAGATCAGTTCCCGAAGAAAAATCTCCTGGTTGGAATACAGCGAATGGGTGACGAGGTGCAGAAGCTGCGCTACTTCCGCCTGAAAGGAATGGGTTTGTTTTGTCATGAGGATGGCTCGTGTCAACAGAAGTCAATCCGTCATATGGGCGCCATGGCGGACGATTCAAGAGCCGAATATTCACCTCAGATTTTTATTCAAAAAATCTATTTCAAAACCATCGATTGTAACAATTATATAGGCTATCAATAACGTAATTCTATGAACGAGCTTCAATCTTCTTTACATAGACGCGTATATCCACCTGTCATCCTTTCTGGGAAACTAAACGTTACGTATCAAATTGCATTGATCGATTAAGAATTGGAATGTAAATGATTTCAAATGTAATCACTAAATATTACAAATGAAAGCATTTCATTTACATCCACCCCCAGCCCTGCCTGTGCCTGTTCTGCGCAGGCCCGGGACGGCTTATTTACTGACCTGCATTGCCAGCATCACCTCTGCCATGGCCCAGCCCGTCACCTCCTCCAGCGCCACTGCAGGCAACGCGCCCGGCATTGAGGCCATGACGCCCGCAGAAGCCGAACAGGCGCGGCTGCGCAAGCTGATCGACGCAGCCCCTCCCGCCTATGAGGACAGGTTCATGAGCGCCGACGAAGTCAGCTCCCTGCGCGCTGGCGAGGCCGCCAGCGCAGAAGAGGCCCTGTCTCAGCCAGAAGGGCTGCGCAGCTGGTCGGTGGAAAGCCGCCTTGGAGCCGCCCAGTCCAGCAGCTCCGGCGCAGGAAAGCGCCAGGCCACCGAATTTGGCCAGCGCATCGAGTACCGCCAGCAAACCCTGAACTATGGTGAATGGGTTCTGCAAGCCGATGGACGCACGCAGCACGGCGACCAGGATGCCGGCAACGGCATTGGCGCCCTGGGTTATGCACGCAAGGCCAGCAGCCAGCGCATTACCCTGCGCAATCTCGGCATGCCCCTCACACCGGGCGTGCTGGCCGACACCACCTTGGGTGATGCCTACAGCGAGCTGACGACAGGCCTCAGCCGCAACTACCGCCTCACGCTGGGCACCAGCACCGTGCGCGGGCTCTCCACCCGCATCTACGGCAGCGATTTCGATCTGCGCGCGGGCATGGGCGAGCGCGGCGACCTGCTGGGCGGCCCGTATCCAGGCTTCGAGAAAAACCAGGGCAGCATCGCATGGCTGGGCGGCACCCGCCGGCTGGGCGACTCCTGGTATGCCGCTGGGCAGATTGAGCAGGCGGGCGGCATTCCAGCCAGCTACTACAACTTCCTCACTGGCGATGGCTCCGGCAGCAAAAACGTATCGAGCTGGGCCGCCGCTGTGGGCTATGGGGGAGAGCTGCGGCAGGATGGCGACCTGCGCGCACGCCTGACCATCCTGGGCAGCAGCACCGCCAGCACCACGCCGGGCACTGCAACAGGGGGGGCCCAGGGCCTTTACCTGGAGGCGGGAGCAAAGCTGGGGCGCTTTCGCCATGAATTCGGTGCCTATGTCTCTCGGCCCAATCTGTATTTTGGTGACTACCTGCTGCCTTCTGGCACCCAAGGCGCCTACTGGCGAATGGACCACAGCGCCAGCCGCCTGAGCTGGGGCGGAGGGCTTGATTTCGAGCGTGTGCGCAGCAGCTCCCAGGCAATGCAGACCGGTTCGTCCCGCCTGGGCGCCAGCGGCAATGTGCAGTACTTCATCAACCGCGACAGCTCCATGGGCGGCAACCTCAATCTGTACCAGACCCGCTACGACGCAGGCGCCAGCGGCCAGACGGCGCTGGGTACGCAGCGCAGCATTTACGCCTACGGCTTCTACCAGACCCGCTTTTTCGATCTGCCACGCACACGCCTGAGCCTGACCGCCAGGCGCAACGAGCAGATCGTGCTGGGCGACGGCAATGCCACGGGGCGCGAAGTGCAGTGGGAACAAGACTGGATCACGGTTCGTCGCGAAACCATGCGCCCCGAACTCACCACCACGCTGGGCTGGGCGGACGACCGCAGCAGCGGCACGACACACCAATACCCCACGGCTGGGGTACAAGTGCGGTACTGGGCCAGCAGCTCGCTGAGCTTCTCTGGCAACCTGCGCTACACCTCGCAGACCGGCGGCCTGTACACCAGCCGAGGCCTGTCGGGCACGCTCTCGGCCGAGCAGGATCTGGGCAGCGGCTGGCGCCTGGGCTTCTCTGCGCTGATCAACCAGGCACGCGCCTCCACGGTCCCCCTGCCGAACTGGAACGGCCCTCAGGTCTATCGCAGCAACGACAAGACCGCCTACGTCTATCTGCGCTGGGACGGCAGCACTGGCCGCCCCTTCGCCGTGGCCGGTGGAGCGCCCGGCACAGGTGCGGGCAGCGTCTCGGGCAACGTGTTCTACGACGCCAACCGCGATGGCCAGCGGCAGATCGGTGAAGGCGGCGTCAATGGTGTCGAGGTAGTGCTGGATGGCCGCTACCGCACCGTTACCGACCGCGAAGGCCGTTTCTCATTTCCGATGGTGGGCCAAGGCCAGCATCGGATCACTGTCACGCTCGACAGCGTGCCGCTGCCCTGGGGCGCAGCGGACGGTGCCGGCGTGAGCGTCAATGTTCCGCTGCGTGGCGAAGCCAACGCCGAGATTCCCGTCATCAAGGTGGGGGAGTAGCCATGCAGCAGACCACAGGCCGGGCAATGTGTAAACGGCAGTAAACCCCTGAACCGCCGAGCACGTTGAAGACCAGCCTCCACCAGCGCACCCGCGCTTTTGCCAACCCCCTTTGACACAAAGGACTGTGAAAATGATCAACAAACTTCTGAATCCGATTGCGCTGGGCACTGTCTTGATGCTCGCATCCGCAGGCTATGCACTGGCCGACAGCCAGTACGGCTACTCCACCAACGGCAGCAACGTCACGGCGCAGGCCAACGTCAAGCTGTCGGTGGCAGTGCCAAAGCTGATCCTGCTGCGTGTGGGCTCGACCAACACCACGATCGATACCCTCAGCTGGACCGCGAGCTTCAGCATTCCTGCCGTACCGACAGCACCTGTGGTTGGCAACAACACCAGTGTGGACTGGAGTGGTGCAGCACCCACCTCGACGCTCAACACACCGGCTGCACTGACTGTCTATGCCTGGACCAATGCAGGCACAGGCACCCTCACCTGCGCCGCCCCGACCTGGACCCCTGCCACAGGAGGCCCCGCCAACACGGACTTCACCGTCACCGTTACCGGCACGCTGCCACACCCAGGAACCAACCTGGCCTGCGGCGCCGCAAGCGCGACCATCCCGTCGAACGCGGTCGCCACCGGTACCTGGGCCTACAGCCTGGCAAACGCGGCAGCCGCCTCCTGGAAAGCAGGCTCGTATACTGCCCAGGTGACCTACACCGCCACCGGCGTCTGATGCCCATGCGTGCCGCAGCTCTCCTGACCACAGCCCCGGGGCGATTCCGCGCTCCGCTGGCTGCGGGACTGGCACTGCTCGCGTGCGGCAGCACAGTCCCCGCCAACGCGGTGATCACCACCGTGACCGACACCGGCAGCACCTACGCCATTTCGCTACAGGTAGGTTCACCCTCGGCCGTAGATACCGTTCAAATCAACGTCACTGGCAACAATGTGGGTCTCACGCCTGCACCGGTGACAGGAACACCGGCGATTGACATCTCGGTGGTTCCCATACGACCAGCAAACTCCGATAGCGGCGCGCGCCCGGTCACCCTGCAAGTGGATTCATCCACAGGCCTCACCTGCCAGAGCACCAGTTGTGGCACCACCATCATCCCCTTCAGCAAGATCAGCTGGACGGTGAGCAATTCCAGCGGTGGTGGCGCGGGCGACATTCAGAACGGCCAGTTCAACGGTGCCGCCAACCAGCAAATCGCCAGCTTCAATGCCAATGCCACCTATTGCTCTGGGATCATCAATATCTTCGGCATCTGTATCTTGGGTAGCTGGTTCTACCAATCCAACGCCATGAACGCCACACGGCTGACGTTCACCTACGCCAACGACGTCATCTACCCTGCTGGCGCCTACAAGGGCACGGTGTACTTCACCGCATCGATGCAGTGAGTATGCATATGCCGCGATTGCACTCCACCCATTTGCCGCGTTTTTCCGCCATGCTGGGGCTGCTTGCCTGCGTGATGGCATCAGCGGCCAATGCACAGGTTGCACGGC
Organism: Comamonas odontotermitis; assembly: GCF_040396735.1. Classification (GTDB taxonomy): domain Bacteria; phylum Pseudomonadota; class Gammaproteobacteria; order Burkholderiales; family Burkholderiaceae_C; genus Comamonas; species Comamonas odontotermitis_C. The sequence continues at coordinate 213,742 of NZ_JBEBNZ010000001.1, read as the reverse complement.
TGGACGATTCGGCCTCGCCACGCGCACATGTGCAGGCCGACTTACGCCAGGCGCAGATGATCGATGCCCAGACCGTGCTGCTGCCCTTTGGTCGGGTCGAATACCGGCTTGCCACCGCCCCCTATGTGGGCCGGCGGGCGCGCATTTACTATGTCATTCCGCTTGCCGTTGCAGGACTGCGCTCGCCGTCCGCGCTACAGGTGCAATGGCGCGGCGCCCTGTTTCAAAGCGGCATGGGACGCCCGGGCGACCGCGTACTGGTATGGAGCGGCGACGTCCGCACCCCGTGGATCACCGACACCTTTGACCTGCAACTGCGCATCGACCCGCGCCAGTTGCAACTGGGCCGAGGCGCAAGCCTCAGCTTCGAATCCTATTTCGAGATCGAGATACAGCCATGAGTCGTTTTGTTCCGTCCATCGTCCGCAATGTCTCCGCACTGGGTCTGGCCTTGCTTGCCGCCTGCGCGCAGGCTGCGCCCTTCGAGATTGCCGTTGCGCCATCGCGCTTTGAACTGACCGCCAAGGGCGGCGAGCGGCTGGGCCAGTCGATCGACATCCACAACCTGGGAAGTGCACCCACTGCCGTCTCGATCCGCACGCTGGACTGGACCTACTCGCCTGAAGGCCAGATCACCTACCACGACGAACTGCTGCCCGGCAGTTGCCGCCCCTGGGTAGTACTGGAGCGGCGCACACTGACGGTGCCTGCGCAAACCAAGAACAGCTTCCGCTTTCAGGTCACCCCCCCGGCCGATACGCCACGAAGCGAATGCCGGTTCATGATCACCATCGAAGGCGTGGAGCCTGCACAGCAAAGCATCATCCGCAGCGGCAGCGCAAGCCTCAGCCTGCCCGTCACCGGCCGCATTGCAGTGGCGGTGTATGTAATGCTGGGCGGCGCCGAGCCCAAACTCGAAATGCACCAGCTCGCCATGCGCGACGTGGCCGGCAAGCGCACCCCCACCGTGAGCGTGAGCAACACCGGCGATGCCCATGGCCGCCTCGAAGGCACGCTGGATGCCAAGGATGCGAAGGGCCGCACCTTCAGCCTGGTCGTCGAAGGCACCCCCATCATGCCTGGCCAGACGCGAACGCTGGCGCTGATGCCCAAGGGCGACGACGGCCAGAGCGCACCACAGCCCAGCTACCCCGTGCAGGCAAGCGGCCTGCTGGACTGGGACAAGGGCAGCTTCAAAATCAATACGGAACTGAAGTGAAAACCAGCCACGCCCGCCTGCACCACGCCACCTGCGGGTTGGCGCTGGGGCTGGCTTTGGCTGGCGGCAACACGGTGCATGCCGCCAGCGCCTCATCGGGCAACGGCAGCCTGCCGCGCACCACCCCGCGCGTGGCGCTCAACTTTGCCATCCAGATCGACAAGTTCCTCTTCTTTCGGATTGGTGACGGCGCCTGGCCCACGCCTGGCGGCACGGCTTCACAGGTGGCGTTCACGCTGACACCATCGATCCCGGCGGTGCCGACCACGCCCGCAGTCGGCAACAATACATCGGTCAACTGGAATGGCGCCGCCCCTGGCTTTGTGGTGGCCGCAAGCGGTAACGTCCTGCCCGTGGAAGTGCGCAGCAATGGCGGGCAGGTGAGCCTGTACGCCACCGTCACGACGCCGCTCACCAGCGGATCCAACACCATTCCGATGAGCGAGATCGTGGTCACCAGCAGCGACAGCGCCAACCTGCCCGCGCCTCCCATTCCCAACAGCGGCAACGGCACCACGGTGAACGTGACTGGTGGCGGCGCGGGCGCGGTGAACAGCCTGGTCACCATCCGCAATGCCAACTGGACTTTCTCCTACGCCAACAGCGCAAGCCGCACAGCAGGCTCCTACAACGGACAACTGCGCTTTACCGCCACGACGCCATAGGCAAAGCATCCGCAGGAACGCAGGGCATTTTTTGGGTACGATGGCACCGGTACCAATGCCTGCTTACCTTGCCATGCCCACATCCACCCAACGCCTTGATCACACCCTGCACGCCTTCAAAGCGTTGGGCGACGAAGGCCATCGCATCTTCACCCAGATCTACGCCGATGCGGCCCGGGAGGCCGCGCAGGCCGCCGACGCGCGGGCTGCGCGCGGGCTGTCTCTGGGGCCACTTGATGGCAAGCTCGTCTCGCTGAAAGACCTGCTGGATGTGGCGGGCGAAGTGACCACCGCAGGTGCCGCCATGCGGCGCAGCAGCCCCCCCGCCACGCGCGATGCCCCGGTGGTGCAGCGGTTGCGTGCGGCAGGCGCCGTCATCATCGGCAAGACCAACATGACCGAGTTCGCGTTTTCCGGCGTGGGCATCAACCCGCACTTTGGCACGCCGGGCAACGCGCAGGATGCCACGCGCATTCCGGGCGGGTCGTCGTCGGGCGCAGGGGTCAGCGTGGGGCGCGGTCTGGTCGATATCGCCATTGGCTCGGATACGGGTGGCTCGGTGCGCATTCCGGCGGCCTTCAACGGCACGGTGGGCTTCAAGCCCACCCAGGCGCGGGTATCGCGCGAGGGCGCATTTGCGCTGTCCTTCACGCTGGATAGCCTGGGGCCGCTGGCACGCAGTGTGGCCGATTGCGCCGCCGCCAATGCCGTCATGGCGGGCGAGGCGCCCACCCCCTTACCCGTGCGCAGCGTGCGCGGCCTGCGCATTGGGTTGCCGCAAGGCCTGCCGTGGGAACAGTGCAGCGCCGAGGTTCTACAGAAAACAGAGCAGGCTATCGAATCACTGCAGGCGCAAGGGGCCGTTTTCACCAAACTGCCCTGGCAAGCCCTGATGGCGGCTCCCGGGCAGTTGCAGAGCGAAGGCACCATCATCGCGGCCGAGGCGGCTGCCATCCACCACGATGCGCTCGCCCACCAGCGCGATGCGTTTGACCCGCGCGTACTCTCCCGAATGGACAAGGGCCGCAGCCTGACGGCGCCGTATTACGTGAACCTGCTGCAGCAACGCCAGCGACTGCAGGCGGAGATGGATGCCGCCATGCAGAGTGTGGATCTGCTCCTGCTGCCCACCATCGCCATCACCGCGCCGCGCATCGCCGACCTGCTGGAAGACGACGACGCGTTCTTTGCCGCCAATGGCCTGATCCTGCGCAACACCTCGATTTTCAATTTCTACGACCTGCCCGCCCTCTCGCTGCCCGCACCGCGTGCGGCTACCGAGCTGCCCGTGGGCATCATGCTTGTGGGCCAGCGCATGCAGGACCGCCAGGTACTTGCCATGGCTGCAGCCATTGAGCAATCGCTGCAGAAATAAGAGCAACCAGCGCTTTTCCTGCATACCCTTACCGCGATTTTTATTGAGAACACCATGGGCCGCGCAAGCATAGAGTGGACTGCCGAGATGATCGCCCAGCTGGGCACCGACAAGGACGCGGTACTGGCCGAGCGCTGGGGCACCACGGCAAAGACCGTCAACCTCAAGCGCAACAGCCTGGGCATTGCCGCCTTTGGCCACGTGGCGTGGACCCAGGCCATGCTGGATGAATTGGGCCGCAGCACCGATGCCGAGCTGGCCGCCCGCTGGGGCATCAGCAAGGCCAGCGTGGTGGCCAAACGCGGGGCACTGGGCATTGCCCCGCTGGATGCCAGCCGGGGCAAGGAGACGCAGCAGCCCTGGACCGACGCCGAGATCGTGCAGCTGGGTACGGCCCCCGATGCGCAACTGGCTATGCAACTGGGACGCTCACCTGCCGCCGTGCGCAACGCGCGCATGGCACGCGGCATTGCAGCCAGCCGCCCGGGCAAACCACCCATCGAAAAGCGCTGAAAAGCGTCTGCCAACCCCGTGCTTTTGCGCAAAAAGGCTTGACGGAAAGCAAAAATTCGCCATTCCAGCGCCTGAAGTGCCATGCATATTGCACCCTGATTCAGACGCTTTGACTATCAAATTTCATAGCAAATTGCGCGCACAGCCATTGCGCAAACAACCAATTTGGCTTGAAGTCATGCAGCGCCTTTGGCCTGAAATTCGGCCAAAAACTTCGGAAAAACAAGGGTTTACCTTAGGAAAATCCGTCCCCCGGTGTCGTTAGGATGGCACTCTTTTATCGCCAAGCTGACCCAGGACAAAGGCCAGCCCCCGCATTTGCTGCAGGGGCCGCCATCACCAATAACAGGGGACATGAAAGGCTTCACCTTTTATACAGAGAAAGACAAGAGACTATGAAAATCATGGCGCAATGGAGTGTGGTGGCGCTGGCCGCCTTTGCGGCAGCAGGCGCACATGCCGATGCTTCCTACCCCAACAAACCCGTCACCATCGTGGTGCCGTTCACGGCTGGCGGCCCGACCGACCGCGTGGCGCGCGATCTGGCAGAGTCGCTGCGCAAACCCTTGGGCAACAACGTCACCATCGTGATCGACAACGCCGATGGCGCAGGCTCGACCATCGGCATGGCCAAGGCAGCACGCGCCAAGCCTGACGGCTACACCCTGCTGCTCAACCACATCGGCGTGGCCACGGCCCCCATCCTGTACCGCAAGCTGTCGTTCGATGTGATGAAGGATTTTGAATACCTGGGCATCATCAACGACGTGCCGATGACCCTGATCGGCAAGCCCACGCTGGCGCCCAACAACTACAAGGAACTGGCCGCCTTCATCAACAAGGAAAAGGACAAGGTCAACCTCGCCAATGCGGGCATCGGCTCGGCCTCGCACCTGTGCGGCCTGCTGCTGCAAAGTACCTTGAAGGTGCCGATGACGCCCGTGCCGTACAAGGGCGCTGCTCCGGCGATTGCCGACCTGATGGGCAACCAGGTGGATGTGCTGTGCGACCAGACCACCAACACCACCGGTCAGATCGAAGGCAAGAAGGTCAAGGCCTATGCCGTGACCACCAGCAAGCGCCTCACCACCCCATCGCTCAAGGACCTGCCCACGCTGCAGGAAGAGGGCCTCAAGGGTTTTGAAGTGACCATCTGGCACGGCCTGTATGCACCCAAGGGCACGCCCGCCGATATCCTCAAGAAGGTCAACGACGCCCTGAAGGTGGCACTGAAGGACCCCGAGTTCATCAAGAAATCCGAAGGCCTGAGCGCCGTGGTGGCCAATGACAACCGCGTCACGCCTGAGGGCCACAAGGCCTTCGTGCAGGCCGAAATTGCCAAGTGGACGCCTGTCATCAAGGCAGCGGGCACTTTTGCCGAATAACTTGGCAAATGCGCTTGTATTGATAGCCTTTGGCGCTTTTCCTGAAAGCGCTAGCTGCCATCTTTACCCAAAAACAAAGACTGCTGCGGCAGTCTTTTTTGTTATTGTCCGGCAGGGTGCCCGTGCGCCATGCACATAGCCGCAGACTGAGCGCATTCCATTTTCAACCTGCTGCCTCCATCAACCGATAACGACCTCCAGGAGATGCCCATGACCTCACCCGCCCTCACCCGCCGCCAATGGCTGGCCTCCAGCAGTGCGCTGGCCCTGCCTGGCCTGCCCGCGTTCGCCCGTGCAGCTGACTGGCCGAGCAGGCCGATCCGCTTCGTGGTGCCGTTCGCGCCGGGCGGCAGTTCCGAGATCGTGGCCCGCTCCACGGCGGCAGAACTCGCCAAGACCATGGGCCAAAACGTGTTCGTCGAAAACAAGCCGGGGGCTGCAGGCAATATCGCCATGCAGGAAGTGGCGCGCTCCGACGACCAGCACACCGTGGTTCTGGGCCATATCGGTACCCTGGCCGTCAACCCCTATATCTTCGACAAGCTGCCGTACGACCCGAACAAGGACTTCCAGCCCGTGAGCCTGCTGGCCAAGGTGCCCAGCCTGTATGTCGTGCACCCCGACCTGCCCGTCAAGAACCTGCAGGACCTGGTCAAGCTCGCCAAGAGCAAGCCGGGCAAGCTGAGCTACGGATCGGCCGGCAATGGCAGCGCCGGGCACCTGGCGTTCGAGTACCTGAAGATGACCGCCAGCATCTTCATGTTGCACGTACCCTACAAGGGAACAGGCCCCATGATGACCGACCTGCTCTCGGGCAGGCTTGATGCTGCATCGGTGGGCGCTGCTGCGCTGCTGCCTTTCATCAAATCGGGCAAGGTGCGCTGCATCGCCACCGGCTCGACCCAGCGCCTGCCCCAGTTGCCTGACGTACCTACCGTGGCAGAGCAGGGCTTCCCCGGCTTCGAGATGACACAGTGGTACGGCATGCTGGCCCCGGCATCCATGGCCAAGGCCCATGTAGACACCCTGGCCGCCGAATGCGCCAAGGCCGTCAAGGCGCCCGACTCGGTCAAGCGGCTGCAGGGCGACGCAGCCGAGCCCATAGGCGACACGCCGCAGCAGTTTGCCCAGTTCATCGCCAAGGAGCAGGCGCGCTGGCAAAAAGTGCTCAAGCACGCGCAGGTCAAACCCGATTGAAGACCTGTGGCCATGAAAAAAGCGACTGCCATGCAGTCGCTTTTATTTGCAGCGGTGGATGAAAGGCCTAGTGACCCCAGACCACATCGGCGCCTTCTGCCTCGCTGCGCTGCAGCATGACGATGAAGGGCACGGCGCGCTGCTTGAGGCCCACGGTGGCCTTGACGTCATCGCCGTCCTCGTCTTCCGCATTCTTGTCCACCGGCTCGGCGGGCTGCTTGCTGCGCTCGTCTTCGGCGGCAACAGCGGCCTGCAAGGCCCCGATGGCAGCGGGAATCTGCGCTGCGGTGATGATGCCGGCGGGCGATGCGTCCTTGCCGATGATCTTCAGGATCTTTTGCGCATCCGCTTCCAGCATGATCATGTCGGCCGTGGCACGCGATACAAATTTATAGACCAAATTCTTCTCCTTCGAACGTGTTCGCGATCTTTCGTGAGGGTGTGTGCAGACCGCCCGAGTCCGCGTCCACACTCCTGCGAGGAGATCGTAAACACGTTGTTAACGGTACATGTAGTCCCGGGTGAATGGGTAATGCGATTGTGCACCACGGATGCTACCAGTGGTCATGGATCCGTCCGGCACGGTGGCCAGCATCTGGTGCAAGGCCGTCCAGCCGCGCTCGAAACCGGTGGCGCAGCCCGCAAGATAGAGGCGATAGGCGCGCAGGGTCTTGGCCGCCTGTTCGGGATTGCTCTTTTGCGAGAGCACCTGCAGCGCCGTCTCCAACTGGGCCTCCAGCGCATCGGACCAAGCCCACAGCGTCTTGGCATAGTGCGGGCGCAGGTTGTCCGCGTCCACCATCTCCCAGCCGGCATTGGCCATTTCGTGCTGCACCACGCTCACATGCAGCAGCTCGCCGCCGGGGAAGATGTATTTCTCGATGAATTCGCCCATGCCCGCACCCAGCTGTTCATTGTCGGTGCCGCCGGCGGTGATGCCATGGTTCATCAGCAGGCCGCCGGGCTTGATCAGGCTCTTGAGAGTGGCAAAGTACTCATGCATATGAGCCCTGCCCACATGCTCGAACATGCCGACCGAGGCGATCTTGTCAAAGGGTTCTGCCGTCTTGAGTTGGCGGTAATCCATCAGCAACATCTGCACGCGGTCCTGCAAGCCCTTCTGGGCAATCAACTGCTGAACATAGGCATGCTGGTTCTTGGACAGGGTGATGCCCGTTCCCTGAATGCCATAGTGCTCTGCCGCCCACAGCAGCAGGCCACCCCAGCCCGCTCCCACATCCAGAAAGCGCTCGCCCGCCTGCAGGCGCAGTTTGCGGCAGATCAGATCGAGCTTGGCCTCCTGGGCCTGCGCCACATTGAAATCGGACTGTGCGTAATAAGCACACGAGTAGACACGGCGCGGATCGAGCCACAGCGCATAGAACTCGTCGGATACGTCGTAATGGAACTGGATCTGCTCCGAATCCTTGGTCAGGGTGTGCAAGGCCGCCGAGCGCGAGCGCGCCAGCAGGCGGCTCCACCACGTGGAGCGTGCCGCCACCGGGTCCGTCGGCATCAGTGCCACTGCTGCTGCCATGGCATCGCGCATGCTGCCGTCGATCTCGACATCGCCTTCGACGATATAGGAGCCTACGATCCCGATATCGCCAGACGCCAGCGCCGCGAGCGATTTGGCGCTGCGGCAATGCAGCCGCAACTGGGCTTCATGGGGGTTGGCGATCCATTCGCCCGAGGGAAGAGCAATGGCGACTGCCACGGGAAGGCCCGACAGCTTCGCCTCCAATTGGGACTGCAGCATGTTCATGGCACCCCATTTTGGTGAGCAAACATGTCCCGTCAATGGCATTTGTCTGACATTGCCACGCTACATTGCATGCATGGCCTCATCCACACCCCCATCCAACGATCTGCTGGCGCTTTGCATGGCGCAATGGCCCGGGCGCGACTGGGCCTGGTTGGACATTGGCAATGATCAAAGCACCGTTGCGCGCCAGCAAAGTGCCGGCCCCCTTGTCCATGCATTGCCCATCGGCAGCACCAGCCTGGCAAGGCGCTGCCTGCGCCACAACCCTCCTGATGATGCCGATGTGGAAGCGGCGATTGCCACTGCCGAAGATACGGTGATGCCCCTGGTACGCATGTGGCCCGCTCCATCAGCGCAGACCAGCCTGCTGTGTACCGCGCCCGAGATGACGTCACTGGTCCAGCAATTGGCCGCGCCAGCCGATGTCACCGAGGCAACAGCAGTGTTGCTTTTGTACCCCACTGACGCAGTGGAGGACTGGTTTAACCGTTACGCAGATACGGTCATGGGTGGCCCGCTGCGCGGCCTGGCGCTGAGCCAGGGGCAGATTGCCTTGCTCATCATGGTGCGCGAATGCCTGCACCACTGGGGCATGCAGACCCTGGCGGTGCTGCGCGGCCCTCACCAGGATTGAATGCCACCGGGTCAGGCCGCCAGTTGCTCAGACAATCAGGCAGACAGGCCGTCCACCGCCTGGAACATCGCCTGCCGTGCCTGGCTCACGATCTGGCCCATCCAGGCATCGCGCTCGTCATAGAACGCTGCACGCATCTGCTGGTGAATGGCAGCGCGTTGCGCGCTCGGTGCATCAGGGTGGTTGTGCACCCAGTGGTCGGCGCGGATGGCGCCCGTGGTCTCCAGCACCGGCACGGTGCCGTATTCCAGCGCAATGCCGGTGAACTCGGCCTGCGGGCATTCCTGCACCGCACTGTTCCACAGCAGGCCCGTGAGAGGCGGCGAGGAGGAGCTGCCATCGTCCAGTGACGTGACGGGCGTGGCGCCGCCCCCATCCCACCAGCGGCGCCCCCGCGCCAGCATCTGCGCATCGTTCGGCCCCGTGAAGATGCGCTCGCCATAGCCATTGGGGCCCAGGCCGGTGTGGATGTCGATCCAGGCCAACTGGCGCACCTTGCCGCCATGCTGGCGCAGCACCTGGCGGATGGTGCGGTTGCTCCAGGTGGGGGCCTGGCCGCCAAAGAAGACGCCTGTGGGGTGCTGGTACTGGCCCTGGCCGACAGCGCCCTGCCACGCACGCTGGCCACGCTCGGCGATATAGCGGTCAATCGCCTGCTGCACATCGGGCGTCGGCGGCCATTGCGCGGGCAGGATCAGGTCCTGCACCTCGTCATAGGCAGGGTTGGTGGGCAAGGGCTGGTTGAAATCGATGAAGTTGCGGTTCAGGTCGACGTTCTCATGCGTCACCCGGCGGCCGTACGAGAAGCCGTGCGGATTGAGTGCATGCACATAGAGCACGGCTACCCCGGCATCGCGCGCCTTTTGCAGCCATTCCTCGTCATGCAATGCATGCACCTGCACGCCACTGCCGCAATAGCCTTCAATGCCATGGCAGGCGCTGCTGATGATGAGCAGCCTGCCGGCATCCAGTGCCCCGTCGCGCGCCACATCCATGGCCAGGGTTTCGTCTTCGGCCCCATCTTCAGGGTGGTTGTGCGATTCGACCTGCAGCCCCGCCAGCACGGCGGCCTCCAGAAACTTGACGCGCGCCTTCGCGTAGCTGGTTGAAAACGCGTCGCGGATTCCGATCATGTCTGTCCCCTGTTGCTTATGGTTTGAAAAATGGCGTCCAACGCTCTTCAATGGGCCCCGAAACGCCTGGTGCCCGAGATGCATCCCTGTTCCTCGGCTTGCCCCTGCCTCAAACAGCAGACAGACGCTCCACCTGCACCGCGCAGTCATAGAAGGATGGCGCGCGCCCCATGTCGGTGAGCTGCTGGTGGGTCAGTTCGTTGACATTGGTGCCGTTGGCACCATCCTTGCGCCACCAGACGCCCAGACCCACCACCACACCCGGCCGCGCCCGGCCGTTGATGCTGGCATGGCATACATGGGTGCCGCGCGCATTGAACACGCGCACCGCATCGCCATCGGCGATCTGGCGCGCGGCTGCGTCATCGGCATGCATCTCCAGCGTGGGGCGGCCTTCGGCCTGGCGCAGCTTCTGCACATTCACAAAGGTCGAATTCATGAAGTTGCGCGCTGGCGGCGAGATCATGGCCAGGGGGTGCGCTACGGTCGGTGGTTCGTAGTTGGGTACATAGTCAGGGAGTGGGCTGGCACCCTGCTTTTCCAGTGCACTGCTAAAGAATTCGCACTTGCCCGATGCGGTGGCGTAACCGCCATTGGCAAAGGGTGCATCGGGCAGGTTCTGCACGGCAAAGCCCTGCGCCAGCAAGGTGTCGAAATCCACGCAGTTGGCATCCATGGCCGCGCGGCACAGTTCTTCGTCGCTGGTGCGAAAGTGCTCGGCGGCAAACGCCGCATCGTGCTGCGCCATGTGCGCAGCCAGGTCGCGGAAGATCTGCGCGTTGCTGCGCGCCTGTCCCTGCGGAGCAATGGCCGGGCGGTTCAGCAGCACATCGGTATGGCCGTAGGTGGTGTGGATGTCCCAGTGCTCCAGCTGCGTGGTGGCTGGCAGCACATAGTCGGCATGGTCTGCGGTGTCGGTCATGAAGTGCTCCAGCACCACGGTGAACAGATCCTCGCGTGCAAAGCCTTTTGCCACCTTGGCCGATTCGGGTGCGACGGCCACCGGGTTGCTGTTGTAGCAGACAAGCGCCTCCACCCGGGGGCCAAAACCGGCTCCGCCTGGGTGCAAAAGCGCATCGCCAATCGTGCTCATGTTGATGGTGCGTGGGCGGCGCGCGCCCAGCAGTTGCGGCATCTGCAGATCGGCGCGGCGAGCCGGAGAGGTGGACGATGTGGACAGCAGCAGACCTCCCGCCCGGTGGCGCCATGCCCCCACCAGCGCTGGCAGGCAGGCCACGGCACGCACGGCGTTGCCACCACCGTGCGCACGCTGCATGCCGTAGTTCAGGCGGATGGCGGCGGGCTTGGTGGTGGCGTAATCGCGCGCCAGGTTGCGAATCTCTTCCACCGTGATGCCGCACACCGCAGCGGCGCGCTCGGGCGGCCATTCCAGCGCCCGTGCCTTGAGCGCATCCCAGCCCAGGGTGTGCTGGGCGATGTAGTCGTGGTCCAGCCAGTCGTGCACGATCAGCTCATGCATCAAAGCGAGCGCCAGCGCCGCGTCGGTTCCGGGCAGGATCTGGATGTGCTCGTGGCATTTCTCGGCGGTTTCCGATTTGCGCGGGTCGATGCAGATGAGCTTGGCGCCATTGCGCTTGGCCTCCTGCGCATAGCGCCAGAAATGCAGGTTGCTGGTGATGCTGTTGCTGCCCCAGATCAGGATCAGCTGGCTCTCGGCGAAAAACTGCACGCGCATGCCCAGCTTGCCGCCATAAGTGTGCAGCAGCGCTTCGCTGCCCGCACTCGCGCAGATGGTGCGGTCCAGCAGGCTGGCGCCCAGCTGGTGGAAAAAGCGCCGGTCCATGCTTTCGGCCTGCACAAAGCCCATGGTGCCCGCATAGCTGTACGGCAGAATGGCCTGCGGGTCGCGCGCGGCAATCGCGTGCAGTCGGGCCGCAATGTCCGAAAGCGCCTCGTCCCAGCCCACCGGCTCGAACCGGCCACTCCCCTTGGGCCCCACGCGCTTGAGCGGCTGCAGCACACGGCCCTCGTGGTAGGTGCGCTCGGTGTATTTGCTCACCTTGGCGCACAGCACGCCGCCGGTCTGCGGGTGCTGCGGATTGCCGTTGACCTTGGTGGCCACGCCATCCACCACCGTGGTGACGAGGGAGCAGGTGTCGGGGCAATCATGCGGACAGGCGCCGATGACGGATGAAGAGGCAAGAGGCGTGTTCATGGTGGCGGGCTCAGAGTCGTGATGGATCGGCAGGCGATCTGCCCGCACATCGTAGCGCGGGATCGGCACGTCTGCGCACCCACTGCTGCAAAGGCGACATTCCCTTCATCCCTCATCAGAGCACGCGAAGGCGGCAAGGAAATCGGATGATCCAGAAATGGAAACAGAAGTGCCAAAGGTGACACCTGGAGGCCCGCTTGAGGGTTATTCCCAGGCCATTTGGCGCCAGCGGTCATCCGCTTTGCTGCACCATAGAAGGCTTGGCGCCCCGGCGTCAGTTTTGCCATCAAAAACCAAGTGACTATTGGCGACAGACGCGCGCCAGCGCTTGTTTTACCAGGACATACCCGCTATGAAGCTGATTGACTCCATCGTGGCCGAAGCGGCCAGCATTGCCCAGATCCGCAGAGACATCCACGCCCACCCTGAGCTTTGTTTTGAAGAAGTACGCACGGCTGATCTGGTGGCCGCCAAGCTCACCGAATGGGGCATTCCCATTGACCGCGGCATGGGGACAACCGGCGTGGTCGGCATCGTGCACGGCAAGGATGGCGGCAAGAGCGGCTATGCCGTGGGCCTGCGTGCCGACATGGACGCGCTGCCCATGCAGGAGAACAACACCTTTGACCATGCCAGCCGGCACCAGGGCAAGATGCACGCCTGCGGCCACGACGGCCACACCGCGATGCTGCTGGCTGCTGCCAAGCATTTCGCCAAGCACCGCGACTTCGAAGGCACCGTGTACCTGATCTTCCAGCCTGCGGAAGAAGGCGGCGGTGGCGCGCGCGAGATGATCAAGGACGGCCTGTTCGAGAAATTCCCCATGCAGGCCGTGTTCGGCATGCACAACTGGCCCGGCATGGCCGCCGGCCAGATGGCCGTGAGCCCCGGCCCGGTCATGGCGTCGAGCAATGACTTCAAGATCACCATCACCGGCAAGGGCGGCCACGGCGCCATGCCGCACATGGGCAACGACCCCGTGCCCATCGCCTGCCAGATCGTCACCGCGTTCCAGAACATCATCACCCGCAACAAGAAGCCGCTGGACACCGGCGTGATCTCGGTCACCATGATCCATGGCGGTGAAGCCAACAACGTGATCCCCAACAGCGTGGAACTGCAGGGCACGGTGCGCGCCTTCACCGTGGAGGTGCTGGACCTGATCGAGTCGCGCATGCGCCAGGTTGCCGAGGGCTGCTGCGCAATGAACAACGCCAAGTGCGATTTCTACTTCAACCGCAACTACCCGGCCACCGTCAACACCCCCGACGAGGCCGCATTTGCGCGCCAGGTAATGGTGGACATCATCGGTGAAGACCGCGTGAATGTGCAGGAGCCCACCATGGGCGCGGAGGATTTCTCCTTCATGCTGCAGGCCAAGCCCGGTGCCTACTGCTTCATCGCCAATGGCGAGGGTGACCACCGCGCCATCGGCCACGGCGGCGGCCCCTGCACCCTGCACAACCCCAGCTACGATTTCAACGACGACCTGATTCCTCTGGGCGCCACGTACTGGGTGCAACTGGCCACCAAATGGCTGGCGCAGAGCAAGAAGTAAGCCGCTCCCGCACCACAACCACAGCGCCTGCGGGCGCTGTTTTTGCATTTTCGGCTCTACAGGGGCGATGCGGTAAGGCCCGGAGCCCCACCCCGCACCCGTCCTTTCTCAGCAGCCCAGGCGGTCTGCCAGATCGAGAAAATCGCGGCAGTGGTAGGTGTTGCCAGGTCTGGGCGATACGTCCTTGGGGCGCGCCGCCCCAAACTCCTGCGGGCGCTCGATATAGGCCGTCTGCAGGCCGCAGGCGCGCGCACCGGCCAGATCGCTGTGGTGGGTGGCCACCAGCATCACCGCTTCGGGTGGCAGCTCAAACACATCCGCCACGCCCAGGTAGGCGGCAGGATCAGGCTTGTAGGCCTTGAAGACCTCGGCCGACAGCACGCAGTCCCAGGGAAGACCGGCGTTTTTGGCCATGTGGGTGAGCAGCGCGATATTGCCGTTGGACAGCGGCGTGATGACAAAACGTTTCTTGAGCCGCTGCAGGCCCGCCACGGCATCCGGCCAGGGCGAGAGCCGGTGCCAGACACGGTTGAGCGCCACGCGCTCCGCCTCGGGCATGTGACCCAGGCCAAACTCCGGCAGGATGCCGTCCAGAATGCGGCGGTGCAAAGCATCAATGCGCATCCAGCCCAGGGTGCCATTGCGCACCTGCTCCATCGCAGGTCTGTAGCCTTCGCGCCATGCCAAGGCAAAAGCATCGCCGTCGACCTGTGGATAACGATGCGCCATCTCGCGCATGATGGAGCCGTGCCAGTCCACGACCGTGCCGAACACATCGAACGCCAACACCTGAGGAACCTGGGGAAATGCAGCCGACATTGCCATTCCTTGCAAAAAGATGATGGCTGCAGCATGCCGCAAAAGAGCGCGTCATCCTATCGCCCGCGAGTCTTGCCGCTTCTCCGATTTTTACCGGGTACAAAAAAAGCGCGATGTCTATGACATCGCGCTTGGTGACTCAACTTTTTCAACCAATGGAATGGTTAACCTACTGGCAGATTCATTTTATCGCATTTGTTCACTTTTTACTCAATCGAGTTGAATATTGTTGCTTTTGATCACAGGCCCCAGCTTGGCGCGCTCTGCGGCAAGGAATTTGTCCATATCCGCACTGTTCGAAGGCGTCACCTCCAGGCCCATTTCTTCGAGGCGCTTGGTCACGGCAGGCTCCTTCAAGGTGACTTGTAGTTGCTTGCTCAACAGTTCGGTGCGGTCTGCAGGCGTAGCCTTGGGAACGACCACCCCTTGCCAGGCATAGGCCTCATAGCCTTTGACGCCCTGCTCGTCCAGGGTCGGGATGTCGGGAAAGACCTTGGAGCGCTTGGGCGTGGCAATGCCAATGGCCCGCAGTTTGCCCGCCTGGATGTTCTGGTAACCGGTGACCGAATCGACAAACATGAACGGCACCTGCCCACCCATCACATCCTGCACGGCCGGTGCCGCGCCCTTGTAGGGCACATGCACCAGGTTCAGGTGGGCGCGCTCGCGGAAGATTTCGGTCGCCAGATGGTGGGGCGAGCCAGCACCGGGCGTGGCGTAGCTCACGCCGCCGCTCTGCGCCTTGGCCCAGGCCTCGAACTCCTGTAGGTTCTTGACCGGCAACTTGGGGTTGACGACCAGGATCATCGGAAAGCGCACCAGCAGGCCGACCGAGGAGAAATCCTTCTCGGCGCTGTAGCTGAGCTTCTTGTACAGGTAGGGGTTGGCCGCCAGGGTGCCGGTGTCGCCCGTCAGCACGGTGTAGCCATCGGGCTTGGCACGTGCTGCGTAGTCGGCACCGATATTGGTGGCAGCCCCGGGCTTGTTGATGATGATGATGGACTGGCCCAGGGCCTTGGCCATGGGCTCAGCCACCACGCGGGCCACCACGTCCGAGCCGCCACCGGCTGCATAGGGCACCACCCATTCGATCGGGTGGTCAGGATAGGCAGCAAAGCTGACGGCAGGCAGCGCAACGGCAGCCACAGCCACGGCGTGGCGCAGAGAAAAACGCAAGGACATGAGGTGTCTCCTTATTGTGATGAGAACAGGCTGAGGCGCCCACCATGCAGGCGCCATTAGCTATTGTTTAGATAGTACGCGCGGGCAGCAAGGTGCCTTCGCATTCGCCAAAGCCGATGCGGGCGGCGCCCGGCTTTTCGCACCAGCCGCGCAGCACGATGGAGTCGCCATCTTCCAGCCAGGTGCGGGTTTCGCCATTGGGCAGGCTGATGGGGTTCTTGCCGCCGGTGGTCAGCTCGATCAGGGCGGCCGCCTGGTCCAGCGAGGGGCCGGAGAGGGTGCCCGTGCCCAGCAGGTCGCCAGGCTGCAGGTTGCAGCCACCCACCGTATGGTGCGCCACCATCTGCGCCACGGTCCAGTAGGCGTGGCGGTAGTTGGTGCTGGTGATCTGCACGGGCTTGTCGCCTGCCGCGCGCATCTGGCCAGTCTGCAGATCGACGGCCAGGTGGATGTCGAGCGCTCCCGCCTCACGGTTGTGCGTGCTGTCGAGGTAAGGCAGCGGCTGCGGATCGCCTTCGGGGCGGACAAAGGCCGTGCGGTAAGGGGCCAGCGCTTCCATCGTCACGATCCAGGGCGAGATGTGCGAAGCAAAGTTCTTGGCCAGGAACGGGCCCAATGGCTGGTATTCCCAGGGCTGGATATCGCGCGCCGACCAGTCGTTGAGCAGGCACAGGCCGAACACATGGTCTTCGGCCTCGGTGATGGCCACCGGATCGCCCAGTGCATTGCTGGTGCCGATAAATACGCCCAGCTCCAGCTCAATGTCCATGCGTGCGCTGGCCTTGACGGTGGGCTGCGCCGCGTCGGGGGCCTTGGTCTGGCCGACCGGGCGCTTGAAGGACTGGCCCGAGACCACGATGCTTGACGAGCGGCCATGGTAGCCAATCGGAATCCACTGGTAGTTGGGCAGCAGCGGGTTGTCCGGGCGGAACTGTTTGCCGATGTTGGTGGCGTGGTGGATGGAGGTGTAGAAGTCGGTGTAGTCGCCAATACGCGCGGGCAGACCGAATTCGGCCTCGGCCTGCGGCACCAGGCACGCCTGCCACACGCCTTGCTGGGCAGCACCTGTGCGCAGGCCACGCGACAGTGCCAGGCGCAGCGCGCTCCAGACTTGCGGCCCCAGGTCCATCAGCGCGTTCAGCTGCGTCTGCGCGCCCGCTTCAGCGGCCTGCTGGGCCTCGCCCTGCAGCGCGCCAAGGGCTGCCAGCGCCTTCAGATCCAGGATCTGGTCGCCGATCGCCACGCCGCAGCGCAGGGCTTCGCTGCTGCCTTTGCGCTTGAAGCTGGCAAACGGCAGGTTCTGGATCGGGAAATCGCAGCCCGCCACATTGGCGCTGGCCACCCAGCTTTGCAGGGAAGGGTCGTGGGTTTCGTTCAGCATGCTCATGCTTTGTCTCTTTCCGATAAAAACAACTGCCAGCGCTCTTTCATCAAGCGCCAGCAGCTATCAATTTTGATTGATGATTGCCACAGTTCCAACGCAGACAAGGCGTTTTGTCAGGCCAGGAGCCTGTTGTACACCGTTGTCTGCGCGCGCCCTGTGATTATTTGCCTTGCGGCTGGAAGTGCTTTTTCAGCCCCTGCCAGCAGCGGTAGTACTCGTGCTGAAGCTGCACAGTGTCCAGCGCGTACCGGGTCGGCTGGATGACGGCGGGCGTCTCGAACATGAATGCCATGGTATCGGTGATGTAGTGCGCCTTGGTGGTATCGGCGCGGCTGGCTTTTTCAAACGTGTCGGCATCGGGCCCGTGGCCGCTCATGCAGTTATGCAGCGACGCGCCACCGGGCACAAAGCCTTCGGCCTTGGCATCGTAGGCGCCTTCGATCAAACCCATGAATTCGCTCGCAAAATTGCGGTGGAACCAGGGTGGACGGAAGGTGTCCTGCATGGCCAGCACGCGCGGCGGGAAGATGACGAAATCGAGCGAATCAACACCCTCTACCGCCGTGGGCGACTGCAGCACCAGGAAGATCGACGGATCGGGATGGTCGTAGCTGATGGAGCCGATGGTGTTGAAGCGGCGCAGATCGTACTTGTAGGGTGCGTAGTTGCCGTGCCAGGCGACCACGTCGAGGGGCGAGTGGCCGATGCGCGCCGTCCAGAAGTGCCCGCGCAGCTTGGCCACCAGCTCGAAATCACCTTCCTTGTCTTCATAGGCGGCCACCGGCGTCTGAAAGTCGCGCGGGTTGGCAAGGCCATTGGAGCCGATCACGCCCAGGTCGGGGAGCTTGAGCAGCTCGCCATAGTTCTCGCACACATAACCGCGCGCCGTGCCGTCGGGCAGGTGCACGGCAAAGCGCACGCCGCGCGGCACCACGCAGATTTCCTGCGGCTCGACATCGAGCACGCCCAGTTCGGTGGCGATGGTGAGGCGCCCCTGTTGGGGCACGATCAGCAGTTCGCCATCGGCGTTGTAGAAGTAGCGCCCTTCCATGCCGCGGTTGGCCGCGTACAGGTGGATGCCACAGGCCGCATTGCCCGCCATGCTGACCATGCCTTCGATGAAGTCGCGTGGCTCGGTGGGCATGGGCAACGGGTCCCAGCGCAGCTGGTTGGGCGGCGTCGGCACTTCGTCGAAACCGCCATTGACATGGCTTTTCCACAGCGACAGCTGCATGGCGGCAAACGGCTCATGCATGGCGCCGGGGCGGATGCGGTAGAGCCAGCTGCGGCGGTTGCTGTGGCGCGGTGCGGTAAAGGCCGTGCCCGACAGCTGCTCGGCATACAGACCCAGTGGCGCCACCTGCGGCGAGTTGCGCCCCACGGGCAGGGCACCGGCAATCGCCTCGGTGGCCCATTCGTTGGCAAAGCCGGTCATGTAGTGCCGGGTGTCGTGCGGCTTGGCAGTGCCGCTGGCCTGTGGGTCGGTCATGGTGGTGTCTCCTTGGGTGAAAAAAGCGCTATGCGGCCTGCACAGGCGCCATGTCCTCGGCCGCCTGCGCAATCAGCGTCTGCACCGCAGCGGCGTCGCCAATCCGGTGCATTGCCAACAGCGCAAAGCGGGCCATGAATAAAGGGGCCTGGGCCTCGCCCAGCGCCGTCATCTGGCGGCAAAACTGGGTGTAGGCGGCGTCGAGTTCGGTGTCGGTCAAACGGGGGGCGGTGGTGTTCATGCTGCAATCCTTGGCTGTTGTGTGGGCGGGTGATCAGGCCAGTGCCTTGTCGATGGCATGGCGCACGGCGGCGGCCACATCGGCCGGCGCGTGCAAGCCGCCTTGCCAGCGGCCCAGCACATGGCCATCAGGCCGCAGCACATACACTGCGCCGGGCAGCACGCCATACAGGCTGGCGAGCTGCCCCTTCGCGTCAACCGCCGCTGTTGCGTCGCCGGGAGCTTCATCCACCGCGCCCACCACTGGCAGTACTGCTGTGGGAATGTCCTTGGCAAGCAGCGCATCGGCCTGCAGCTGCAGGGCCTGCAGCAGTGCCGGTTGCGGCGCAAACGCCAACAGCGTGAAGCGGTTCTGCACCACATCGGTCACATGGCCCCCCCGCATTCGCGGCCCATCTACCGACGTGGACGGCCCCGCCAGCTGCACCGGGCATTCGAGCAGCGGCGCCCCCGCTACGGGGCCTGCACCAAACAGCGCACCATCATCCTGCGCGTTCAGCGGCGAGCGCAGGTAGGTGATGGCCGATGTCTGGCGCGGGTTGATGAGGCTGGCGAGCTGCGGGTGGGCCACGGCCAGGCTCAGCACGGCGCGGCGCATCAAATCAAAGGCAAACGACGGCGGCGCCATGAACTCGGTGCTCTTGGTGCCGTAGCTCAGGTTCTCGTGCGTGGCGTAGACGCGCTCGTCGCTGTAGCTGTCGAGCAGGCCTTCGCCTGCCCTGCCCTGGATGACATAGGCCAGCTTCCAGGCGAGGTTGTCGGCATCGTCGATGCCGGAATTGGCCCCGCGCACACCGAAGATGGGCACCAGGTGCGCGGCATCGCCCGCCAGCAGCACGCGTTGGTGGCGGTAGCGGTCAAGCGTAAGCGCATTGGCCTTGTAGATGCCAGTCCAGATCGGGCTCCAGGGCGCGGTCTCGCCCATCATGGCCAACAGGCCCTGCACGCGCGGCAGCACGTTCTCGGGCAGGATGGCCGCTTCCGGGTCTTCACCGTCCTGCAGCTGGTAATCGATGCGCCAGACGTTGCCCGGCTGCTTGTGCACCAGCACGGTAGAGCCCCGGTTGCAGTCCGGGTCGAAATAGGCCAGGCGCTCGGTGGGCCGGCTGCTTTCCATCTGGATGTCGACGATGACGTAGCGCCCTTCGTAGCTGGTGCCCTGGAGCTTGAGGCCCAGCGCATCGCGCACAAAGCTGCGGCCACCGTCGGCTGCCACCACCCAGTCGGCTTCCATGGCGTAATCGCCCTTGGGTGTGCTCACCTGCAGGCGCGCGCCGTCATCGCGGCTGTCGATGCCGGCAAGCCTGCTCTGCCAGCGGATCTCGATCAGGTCGGCGCGCTTTTCGCAGGCATCCAGCAGGAACTGCTCGATGCTGTACTGCGCCAGGTTCACCATGGGCGGCAGCTTCTGGTTGGCGTCCTGCGGCATCCGGAAATGCAGCACCTCCTGATCACGGTAGTAGCTGCGACCGCCGGTCCAGGGCAGGCCTTCGGCCAGAAAGCCGGGCAGCGCGCCCAGGCGCTCCACGATCTCCAGGCTGCGGCGCGAAATGCAGATGGCGCGGCTGCCGAAGCACACCGAATCGTCGGCCTCCAGCACCACCACGGGCACCCCGTGGTTGGCCAGCCCCAGCGCCGTGCAGTAGCCGACTGGGCCACCACCCACCACCACTACCGGCCGGCGCTGCGGATCGCAGCCATCGTGCAGCGGCGGCAGGTTCGCGCCGTAGGTACGCGCCGTAAAGGGATAAGGAACAAATTCGTAAGCAGCAGACATCACAACCTCGTGCAAAAGCTGGTGCTGCCGAAAAAAGGTCCGCACTGCGGCCACGTTGCACCAGGTCCATAAGACGGTGCGTGCAGCGCTGAAGATAGATAATTTGTTGCACGCGCAACAATTATCAAAGATGACGCAACGCCGCCGCCATGGGTTTTCCCTAGGCTAGGGAAAGCACTAGATGCGGGCGCAACATTGACCCTTCCGAAAAGCGGGCGGGCGTGACATAGTCGCGATACTTGTTTTTCTCCCCGGCTTTTATTGCCACCAGAACAGGCAGTTGCCGCTCTGCGTGCGCAAGCTGGGGATACTTTTTGACCAAAGGAATTGTGGTGAACACGCCGCTGGATCGTACCTACACCCATCGCCTGCACGCGCTGGCCAAGATCACCGACCGCGCCACGCAACAGGCGTACGAGGAAGATGTCGGCATTCCCATCAGCGAAGGCCGATGTCTGGCGGCCATTGGTGCGTTCCATCCGCTGTCGGTCAACGACCTGGCAATGCGCGCCAATCTGAACAAGGCGCAGGCCAGCCGCTCCACACAGGCCCTGGTGGACCAGGGCATGGTGCTCAAGCAGGCCAGCGAGGTGGATGGCCGGGGCGTGGTGCTGACCCTGACGCCCAAGGGCCAGGAGCAGTGGGTCAAGGTGATGGAGGTGGTGGCACGCCGCAACCAGGAGATTCTGGCCGGGCTCACAACCGACGAGCAGGCACAGCTCGATGTGCTGCTCGACCGCCTGCTGCAACACGCCCGCAAGACCAGCCTGCCCGAATGAGGGATGTGCCGTGCCGCCAGCCATGGGCGGCATGGGTGCACCCGCTTCCACGCGCCGAAGAAGATTTGGGCCATTCTGGCTACAGGCGCGCATCTGGCAAGCGCCAAATGCTATAAATTTAGCAGCAAACTTCAGACCAATCGCTGCGTGCTCCGGGCCTTGCGTGCAACTGGCACGCAAATGTCCATGGGCCGCATGCAGCGCAGGCATCAGGCGGCCTCTCCGGTATCTTCGGAGGACTGCACCGCCGCTGCTTCGGCCTCGCGCTGGGCATCCTCGCGGGCTTCGTGCAGTGCCGCCACGGTCTGGTCGATGGCGCCAAACACGCTGTGGCCATCCTTGCCCTTCATGTCGATGCGCACGCTGTCGCCGAACTGCATGAATTCGGTGGTCGACTTCCCGTTCTGGATCATTTCCATGCTGCGTTTTTCGGCAATACAGCCGTAGCCCTTGGGCCAGTCCATGCGGCCATGCTTTTCCACGCCGGGGTTGCTGATGGTGCCGCTACCCACCACCGTGCCCGCCCGCAGATTGCGCGTCTTGGCGACATGGGCCATCAACTGGCCGAAGTGGAAGCTCATGTCCGGCCCCGCCTCGCACATGCCGACCTTGCGGCCATTCCAACTCGTCTGCAGCGTCAGGTGAACGCGGCCGCCACGCCATGCATCGCCCAGTTCGTCGGGGGTGACCGCCACCGGGCTGAACGCCGTGGCGGGCTTGCTCTGCACAAAGCCAAAGCCCTTGGAGAGCTCCGCGGGAATGAGGTTGCGCAGGCTCACATCATTGGCCAGCATCAACAGGCGCACCTCATCGAGTGCGTCCTCAGGGCTGGTGCCCATGGCCACATCGCCGGTGATGACGGCGATCTCGGCCTCGAAATCGATGCCCATGGCTTCGCTGACCACCACGATGTCGTCGCAGGGGCCGAGAAAATCGTCGCTGCCGCCCTGGTAGATCAGCGGATCGGTCTTGAACGAGGCGGGCACCTCCGCGCCACGCGCCTGGCGCACCAGCTCCACATGGTTGAGATAGGCCGAACCGTCAAGCCACTGGTAGGCGCGGGGCAACGGCGCCATGCACTGCGCAGGGTTGAAATCAAACGGATGGCGCGCGCGGTCGGCATTGAGCGCGTCGTACAGATCCTGCAGCTGCGGCGCGTAGAAGGCCCAGTCGTCCAGCACCTGTTGCAGGCGGTGGGCAATGCCGGTGGCGTAATGGGCGGTGCGCAGGTCACGCGACACCACGACCAATTGGCCGTCGCGCGATCCATCTTTGTAGGTTGCAAGCTTCATGCTGGGTTTCCGCAGTCAAACATGCCTCTATCGTGCCAGACCTTGTCAGCCTGACCACAGAGCCTGTGCCACACCATTGAATTACGATTAGTAAAACTGATTCCTTTATTTAGAATACCGTAAACTGCCGCAATGGACAACCCTCTGGACAAAGACCGCGCTGGCATCCAATCGGTGGAGGTCGGCTTTGCGCTGCTGCAGGCGCTCATCGATGCGCCCGGCCCGCTGGCTCTCAAGGACCTGGCTGCCACAGCCGGCATGCCCGCTGCCAAGGCGCACCGCTACCTCGTCAGCTACCAGCGCAGCGGCCTGGTCCGGCAGGATGCGGCCACCAGCCGCTACGACCTGGGCCCGATGGCCTTGCAGTTGGGCCTGGCTGCGCTGCGCCGCACCGACGCAGTGCGCCTGGCGCGCGAGCGCATGCCCGGCTGGATCGACGCACTGGGCCATACCGCGGCCCTGGCCGTGTGGGGCAACCATGGCGCGACCGTGGTGCATTGGGAAGAGCCCCCGCATGGCACCACCGGCCACCTGCGCCTGGGTGATGTGATGCCGCTGCTCTCGTCTGCAACAGGCCGCTGCTTTGGTGCATGGCTGCCTGCCGGGCGCATTGCGCAGCAATTGCAGCTGGAGCTGGAACAGGCCCGCGGCGCAGGGCGCCAGGACCTGCCGCATACCGCAGACGCAGCCGCGCAACTGTTTGCCGATGTACGCGCCCACGGCGTTGCACGCGTGGTCGACACCTTGCTGCCCAGTGTGGTTGCATTGTGCGCCCCGGTGTTTGATGCGCGCGGCCAGTTGGTGCTGGCCATCACCACCCTGGGCACCGTTGCCACCTTCGACCCCAGCTTTGGCGGCGCGATGGACCAGCGCCTGCAGGCGATCGCGCAGCAGCTGTCGCACGACCTGGGCCACCGCGTGGCTGGCGATGCCACAGGCTTTACCCCCGGTTGACCGTACGGCCCAGCGCCAGCGCTACACTGGCAGTCTTCCCAATCTGCCATGCGCCAACGCCCGTTGATTCTGCTGACTGCCGCCGTTCTGGCCGCCCATGTGGCGCTGCTGGCAGGCCCGGGCATGCAGGAAATATGGCGCACCGCTCGCATCACCGGCAGCAGCCCGCAAGAGCTGCGGTTTGAAACCCGTCAGATCGCGCCAGAGCCTCCTGCCCCGCCTGCGCCCGAGACACCGCGCACCAAGGCTGCACCCGCCGCCCCCAAGCCTGCCAAACCCAAGCCACCGCCACCAAAGGCGCTGCCTCAGAAGGCACCACCAGAGCAGGCGCCCGACAGCCTTGCCGTCCTCGGCCCCACCCCGCAGGCAGCCAAGCCCCGAACCACGGCACTGGATGGCCTGCTGTCCGGCGAAGAGGCCGCTGATGCTGTGCCTGCCACACAGGGCGATAGCGCCACCACCGCATCCGATGCGCAAAACTCCGCTGACACGGGCCCGCCTGCAGCCCCCGTCAGCGGTGAAAACAGCAATGGCGATGGAAAATCCCCGGCCAGCACAAGCAGCAGCGACGAGCCGCCGGCCCCCGTCGGCATAGGCAGCCCAGGGTACAGCGGCCCAATGCCGCCGGTGCGTGTACCACCCTCGGCCCATCTGGAGTTCGAGGCCAAGGGCTCGGCCAAGGGCTTTCAGTATTCGGCCAAGGCGCAGCTCAGCTTCAAGACCGATGGCCTCACCTACCAGGCCAGGCAAGAGGTATCGGCCTTTCTGGTGGGTAGCCGCTCGCAGACCAGCACGGGCCGCATCACGCCGCATGGCCTCTCGCCACAGCGCTTTGGCGACAAGGCCCGCAGCGAACGGGCTGCGCATGTGGATGTGGACAAAGGCCAGATCACCTACAGCGGCAACGACGAGCCCCAGCCCGCCAGCGCCGGCGTGCAGGACCGGCTCTCCATTTTTCTGCAACTGTCCAGCATGATCGCGGCGGGCCCCGAGCGCTACCCGCCGGGCACCCTCATCCACATCAATGTGACCAGCGCACGCACCACCGACGTCTGGACCTTTGCCGTCGACGGACCCGAAACGCTGGAGCTGCCCGCCGGCAGCCGCCAGACCATCCGCCTCACCCGCCAGCCGCGCAAGCGCTACGACCAGGTGGCCCACCTGTGGATCGACCCGGCCATGCAATACCTGCCCGTGCGTATCCGCATCTCGCAGGCCAATGGCGACTTTGCCGATCTGCAGCTGCAGTCGGCCACGGTTGAGAAGGCATCGCCGTAGAGCGTGTTGATACGAGGGGAAAAGGTGCTTGGGGACGTAAAGCTGCGGAAAAGTCCCGCTTGTTTGTCCCCCGTTTGCTACGTTTCTTGCCCAAAACCGCCGTTGTTTGCAATGGCTGCCATCAAAACCTGCTACAACGGTGTTGTGGACGCAGGCTTGCAAACCGGCGGTCTGCCACCACCTACGGTTCACAAGGAGGAACATCATGCAAATGATTTACGACTCGGACTCTTTCGTGGTGTTGCACCTGACGCCAGAATTGCCCCTGTCCACCGACGGAGCAACCGTAAGCACCCCCTCCGTCACCGAGCCCCTTCGCCATTTGCAGCGCCAAGGCTTTGAAATCGTGGACAAGCGCAGCGGCAAGGAGCTGTACCTGGACGGTGCCTGGGCCGAAATGTTTCACCAGCAGATCCAGGCCTGGCAGGCCAATGCCCCCACCGAGGAAGAGGTGGAAGCTACCCTTGACCGTTACACCGGCCTGGCCCAGCAACCTGTGATCGTGCATTAAGCCACGCAGAGCCACTCAGGCGTCAAAAATACCGAAAGCTGCCTGCGTTTGCGCGCAGGCAGCTTTTTTGCATCTCAGCGGTAAAAGCCAGTCGGCGTCTGGCCGAACTGGCGCTTGAACATGGTGGCAAATGCGCCCGGGCTGTCATAGCCCAGGGCCAGCGCCACATCGATCACCTTTTCGCCATGCGCCAGCAGCTCCAGCGCCTTGAGCAGGCGCGCCTGCTGCCGCCAGCGAGCAAAGCCCATGCCGGTATCGCGCGCAAACAGGCGCTGCAAGGTTTTGGGGTCCACACCCAGGTGCTCCGCCCAGTCGGACAGGGTGGCGTTGTCGTCGGGCCGCTGCTGGATGTGATTGCAGATGCGCTGCAGGCGCGGATCGGCAGGCCGGGGCAGGTGCATGGGCAGCACCGGCAAGGCATGCAGCTCGTCCAGCAAGAAGCGCATCAGGCGGCCGTCGCGCGAATCCTCCTGGTAGGGCAGATCCACCTCCATGGCAGCGCGGATCAGCTCGCGCAACAACGGTGAGATGCCGACAACCTGGGCCTGCGTTGCCAGCCCGGGAGCGGCATGGGGGCGCACGAACAGGCTGCGCATCTGCACATCGCCAATATGGCGCACCTGGTGCACGGTGCCCGCAGGCATCCAGATGCCGCGCGTGGGCGGCACGATCCATTGGCCTGCATCGGCCACCACCACCATCACGCCATGCAGGGCGTGGATGAGCTGGTGGTGAAACGCGTGCCGGTGCTGTCCAGTGGTGCTGCCCGCAGGGTAGTCGGTGGCGTGGCATGCCACCGGCACCGGGCTGCGCTCCATGTCCTCCAGGGTTGGAAAGTGGTGAGGCATGCAATGTCCTTTTCGCAAAGACTCTAACCCAAAATGCGCAAGACAGGCATGAATGCCGTGCGTAGCATGGCCGGCATTCAGACTCTTTGCGCGACGCCGCCATGAACCCTTCGCTTGCCTCCTCCCCTTCCGTCAGCCCCCCGCAGGCCGCGGCGCCGCGCGCGGCCTTCGGCATTCTGGGCGCCATCAGCTTCTCCCACATGATCAACGACATGATGCAGTCGCTGATCCTGGCCATGTACCCGGTGCTGCAAGGCAATTTCCAGCTCAGTTTCGGGCAGATCGGCCTGATCACCCTGGTCTACCAGCTGACAGCCTCGCTCTTTCAGCCGCTGGTGGGCCTGTACACCGACAGGCGCAGCACGCCGTACTCGTTGCCCGCAGGCATGTGCTTTACCCTGTGCGGCCTGCTGCTGCTGGCGTTTGCGCCCAACTTCACCACCGTGCTGGCAGCAGCCGCGCTGATCGGCACCGGATCGTCCATCTTCCACCCGGAATCCTCGCGGGTGGCACGCATGGCCTCGGGTGGCCAGCATGGCATGGCGCAATCGCTGTTCCAGGTGGGCGGCAACACCGGCAGCGCGCTCGGCCCGCTGCTGGCGGCTGCCGTGATCGTGCCGTTTGGCCAGCACAGCGCTGCCTGGTTCGGCCTCACGGCCGTGGTGGGCATCGTGCTGCTCTCGCATGTGAGCCGCTGGTATGCGCAGCAGCACCGCACGGCCAAGGCGGCGCCTGCGCGGGTCAGCAACGGACTCTCGCGCCGGCAGGTGCTGGGCGCGGTGGCGGTGCTGCTGGTGCTGATCTTTTCCAAGTACTTCTATGTCGCAGGGCTGTCGAGCTACTACACCTTCTACCTGATGCAGCGCTTTGATGTAGGCGTGCAGAACGCACAGCTGCTGCTGTTCGTGTTTCTGTTCGCGTCGGCGGTCGGCACCATGGCCGGCGGCCCGGTGGGCGACCGCATCGGCCGCAAGCCGGTGATCTGGGCATCGATCCTGGGCGTCGCGCCCTTTGCGCTGATCCTGCCGCACGCCAACCTGTTCTGGACCGTGATGCTCACCATCATCATCGGCCTAGTGCTCTCGTCTGCGTTCTCGGCCATCCTGGTGTACGCGCAGGAATTGATCCCCGGCAAGATCGGCATGGTGTCCGGCCTGTTCTTCGGCTTTGCCTTCGGCATGGGGGGCCTGGGTGCCGCCGTGCTGGGCGTGCTGGCCGACCGCACCAGCATCGCCTATGTGTACCAGGTCATCGCCTACCTGCCGCTTCTGGGCATGGTGGCGGTGCTGTTGCCCCGGGTGGGGCGCAAATAATCGGTAGAAAAGGCTGCTGGCGCCCACCCAACAAGCACCAGCAGCTCTATTTTCAAGAGCAAGCGATCAGTCATACACCTTGCACAGCTTGCGGATGTGCGGGTCGCGGATGGGCACGCGCTTTTCGCGGCGCACATCGGTCATCACGCATGCGTTGGCTGTCGCGTCGCTGATGCCACCCACCACCACCCGGTAGCGGAAGTTCTGCTGGGTGATGGCCTTGCCGGGCGCCGGTGGAGTGTAGAGGTGGTATTCCCAGCTGCAGCAACTGGCCCGGCCCGATTCCACGTAGTAGCCGGGAATCCTCAGAAACTCGGCGTAACCGCCATCAAAGAACAGGTACACGCGCTTGCGGTCTGCGGTGGGCTTGTAGATGGAGCCCTGGCAATTGGGCCCGGCGCCGCAGTTGGTGCCCGTCACTTCCAGCACCCAGTTGCCGTCACCTTCCAGATCGCGCAACCTGGCCATGCGCCAGCCTTCCGGCAAGGCGTCCGGCGTCAGCGCCGTACGGAAGCTGTCGCTGCCCTTGGGCTTGATGGAGAGCACGAATGTGGAAGATCCGTCGTCCTGGCCTGCGTCGGTATCCCCGGCGGTATCTCCATCGGTATCGCACCGGGTCTGCATCAGCCGCATCTGCGAGCCATCCTTGTTGTACTGGGTCTGCGACTGGCTTTCGCAGGCCGCATGCGCAGCAGGCAAGACCGTCAACACGAGGCCGAGACACAGCAGTTGATGCAATCTGAAAAAAACCTGCACGGTGCGTTCTCCCCAAAAAAGATCCATTCCATACGCGGGCATGCGCCTGCCGACGTATTCCAAGCACCTGCTTTTTATCGCCATTTCTGGCGCGAGGCGAAAAAAAGCCCGGCTTTCAGTGCCGGGCTCGTTGTGCAGCATGGCTTGCCAATGCTTGATCAGCCGCAGGAGCCTACGGCGCCGCAGGAGGTGCAGTACTCGCAGCCATCCTTGCGGATCACGGCATGCGCGCCACATTCAGCACACTTCTTGCCAGCCATGGTCTGCATGCCAGTGGTCACCACAGGCGCTGCGGCCACAGGCGTCCAGGTGGTGTTGGTCACGCCGGGCAGGTTCTGCTGGCGGCGGCGCTCCAGAATCTGCTGCACCGCATAGGCAATGGCAGCCACCTCGGAGTCGTGCCACATCGGCACATGGGTGCCGTCGGCCTTCTGGTAGGTGCCCAGGCGCACAGGGCCACGGTCCCAGGCAACCTTGCGCATATCGCCCAGGGCGCGTTCCAGGAAGCCGCCGCGCGCTGCCAGCGACAGCAGGCGCATGCTGGAGGTGATCCATTGCTGCGATTCGCCGCTTTGGCCCACGGGCATGAAGAACTCGACCGCGCGCTCAACCATGCTCTTGCCGTCTGCACTTGGCACCGGCAGGAAGGAGACGATGATGTAGAGGCGTTGCTGGCCTTCCTGCGTCCAGTATTCCACCTTGTCGGCCACGGCGGACAACTCGCCTTCCGGGCGGCGCTCGATCACGACCTTCATCGGGTCGGCGATGGCTGCAGCAGGCGCCACAGCTTCTGCGGCAGGCGCTTCCGCCTTGGGAGCAGGCGTGGTCTCCAGCACCGCACCCAGAATGCTGTTGGGGCGGTAGGTAGCCAGGCCCTTCAGATTGGCGCGCCATGCCTGCAGGTACAGGTTCTTGAAGTCTTCGTACGGATAGTCGGCAGGAATGTTCACCGTCTTGGAGATGGCGGTGTCCACATAGGGCTGCACGGTTTCCATCATCGCCAGATGTTCTGTGGCGGACATTTCCAGCGCCGAGACGAAATACGACGGCAGGTTGTTCACATCGCCGCCCAGTTCGCGGTACAGACGCCAGCTGTGGTCTTCCACCTGGTACTGGCTCTTGCTGCCGTCAGCTTCGCGCTTGTTGCGGGTGTATGTCCACGAGAAGGGCGGCTCGATGCCGTTCGACGCATTGTCCGCGAAGGCCAGCGAGACCGTGCCCGTAGGCGCTATCGACAGCAGGTGGCTGTTGCGGATGCCGTGCTTCTTGATGTCTTCCTGGATGTCCTTGGGCAGGCGGCTGGCGAAGGTGCCCTTGCCCAGATACCCCTTGGCATCGAACTTGGGGAAGGCGCCCTTTTCCTTGGCCAGCCCGACCGAAGCGCGGTAGGCCGAATCGCGCATGCACTCGGCAATGCGACGGGCCATGTCGCGGCCTTCCTGGTCGGAGTAGCGCAGCGTCAGCATGGCCAGCGTATTGCCCATGCCGGTAAAGCCCACGCCGATGCGGCGCTTGGCGGCAGATTCTTCGCGTTGCTGCTCCAGCGGCCAGAAGGTCACATCCAGCACGTTGTCGAGCGCGCGCACCTGCGTGGCCACTACTTGCTGAAAACTGTCGAAGTCAAAGCTGGGCAGTCCGCCGAAACCAAAGGGGTTGCGCACGAAGTTGGTCAGGATGATCGGGCCCAGATCGCAGCAGCCGTACGAGGGCAGCGGCTGCTCGCCGCAGGGGTTGGTGGCGGCAATGCGCTCCACATAGCGCAGGTTGTTGTCGTCGTTGATATGGTCAAGGAACAGGATGCCCGGCTCTGCGAAATCGTAGGTGGACGTCATGATCGTGTCCCACATGTCGCGGGCACGCACGGTCTTGTAGATCCACTTGCCGTCCTCGCGCTGAGCGGCGCCTTCGGCACGCAGCTTGGCATTGGGGCGGCCGGCGTGCACCAGTTGCCAGTCTGCATCATCCACCACGGCCTGCATGAAGGCGTCGGGCACGCCGACGGAGACGTTGAAGTTGTTCCAGCGGCCCTGCGTGCGCTTGGCGGTGATGAATTCCATCACATCGGGGTGGTCGATGCGCAGCACGCCCATCTGCGCGCCACGGCGGGCGCCTGCGGACTCCACCGTCGAGCAACTCTGGTCGAACACGTTGATGTAGCTGCAGGGGCCAGACGCCATCGAGGCGGTGCCCTTCACTTCCGCGCCACGGGGGCGGATGCGCGAGAAATCGTAGCCCACGCCACCGCCTCGGCGCATGGTTTCGGCCGCTTCACGCAGTGCTTCGTAGATACCGGGGTAGCCTTCGTCATCAAACCCCTGGATGCAGTCGCCCACGGGCTGCACAAAGCAGTTGATGAGAGTGGCCTGAATATCCGTTCCCGCCGCCGACATGATGCGGCCCGCGCCAATGGCACCAGCCTGCAGGTTGGCGGCAAACTTGGCTTCCCATTCGGCGCGGATGTCTTTCTTCTCGACCGAGGCGAGCGCACGGGCCACACGGGCGTACAGGTCATCAATCGTCGACTCATCGCCCTTGAAGTATTTTTCTTTCAGCACATCCATGCTGATGGCCTGGGGGGCCAGCGCCTGGTGCGGCTGGGTGATGTTGTCGCGCTTCATGTTGTATTTCCTCAAAAAAACGGTACTGCGATGGCAAGCGTGCAGCATGCCTGCCCAAAAACAGGCACACCTCTGCGGGCCGCACCTGCTTTTCAGACAAATTCCCCGCAACCAAGGGCACCATTGCGCCGGGCGCTGGTCAACGCGTGGATGAGGGGAATTTTTATGGAATTGATCGGCCGATACAAACCTCATTGCGTTTGCTCGACACACTCCAATCTAACGTCAAAAGCCGGGCTTGAAAACCGCGAAGACCACCATTGTTGTGTGGCCGCAGCCTGGCGCCCGGCTTGTCGCAAAAGCGGCCCAAAGCCCTTTGCGGAGCACCCCGACAAGGGGTACAGGCGTTATTGTAGTTTGCTTCTTAGCTATCATTTTTGCAATTCCACCAAAACCAAAAGGTGCTTGATTTTGTTGGAATTTTTCGTTTCCCACGCAACCAGCAAGCGTTGCAACGCTATGATTTTTAACTATTGATTTAACACTCATTTACATCCGCATGGTGGATTTCTACCTTGGTAAAAATGGATGCCTGAGTTTCCCGGGTTAGCCCTTAGTCCTGCGACAATGGCAGACTTATGACCAACGCTTACATCCTCACGCTTTCCTGCCCTGATCGCACCGGCATCGTGCATGCCGTGTCTGGATTCCTGCTGGAGCAAGGCGGCAATATCGAAGAGGCCGCACAGTTCAACGACCATGCCACCGGCTTGTTCTTCATGCGTGTGCGCTTTGCCTGCACCAATGCGGACTACGACACGCTGCGCGCCGCCCTGACGGAGTTTGCCAAGCCGCTGGACATGAAGCTGCGACTGTACTCGGCCAGCGAACCCATGCGCACGGTCATTTTCGTCAGCCGCGAAGGCCATTGCCTCAATGACCTGCTGTTCCGCTGGAAGTCGGGCCTGCTGCCCATCGACATCCGCGCCATCATCAGCAACCACCGCGACTTCTACCAGCTCGCGGCCAGCTACAACATTCCCTTCCATCACCTGCCGATGTCCAAGGACAACAAGGCGGAGGTGGAGGCCAAGCAGTTCGAGATCATCAAGGCCGAGTCGGCCGACCTGGTGGTGCTGGCGCGCTACATGCAGATCCTGTCGGACGATCTATGCCGCAAGCTCTCGGGCCGCGCCATCAATATCCACCACAGCTTCCTGCCCAGCTTCAAGGGCGCGCGCCCCTACTACCAGGCACACGAGCGCGGCGTGAAACTGATCGGCGCCACCGCCCACTATGTAACGGCCGACCTCGACGAAGGACCGATCATCGAGCAGGATGTGGCACGCGTGGACCATTCGCGCACCGTGGAAGACCTCACCACCATCGGCCGCGACACCGAAAGCCAGGTGCTGGCCCGTGCCGTGAAGTGGCACAGCGAACACCGGGTGCTGATGAACGGCCACAAGACCGTGGTCTTCCGCTGATCGGCAGCCATCCCCAGAAAAGCCAGCAGCCCTCTGCTGGCTTTTTTGCATGATGGCCTACCCTGCCACCATCCCTGCAGCTTCGACAAAACCACGCCGACGCATTGGCTGCCGATTTGCAGCCACGCAAAAAGAAGTCGCACTCAATTTGTCGCATTGTTATACTTCGTTCACAATTTGACGCATTTGAGCGAAATACTGTAACCGCCTCATCTGCGCCACCAGCCATCCATTTCTTCGGAAAGCGCAGCCGTGAAGCCACTTTATCGACAACCGATATGGGGATTTTTTCTACTTTGCGCACTGTGCCTGGTGCCGCTCACGCGCCTCTGGGCCTCTCCGTTCTCCGCCTACTCGCCGCAGGTAGCCACGGTACCTGCTGGCGGCGCTATCAATATCGACATATCGGGGTTTGACGGCCCGGACAACTTTGGTTTTGGCGAAGGTGTGGTGGCTCCGCCCAACCAGCCCGCAGCCCCGCAGCATGGCACGGCCGTGGTTGGCCCCGATATCAATGGCCAGCAGTTTGTGACGTATAGCCATGACGGCTCAGCCACTGTCTTTGACACCTTTACGCTGGAAGACCCACAAGGGCTCTGGCTGGTTTTCAACATCAACATCACCGCCTCAGGCTCCAGCATCACTGTTGCACCAGGCAACCTGGCTTTGCAAGCTGGCGCGGCCGTCAACACCACGCTCACATCTACCGGAGGCACTGCACCCTACAGCTATGCGGTCAGTGTCGGCACATTGCCTGGAGGATTGACTCTGTCTGCGGACGGGCTGCTCTCCGGCACCCCGACTGTCCGTGGAAACTACAGCTTCACGGTCAGGGCAACGGACAGCCTGACAGTCAGCGGCACCAAGTCCTATGCCGGTGCTCTGGGCAATCCCGATCTGTCGATTTCGCCTGCAACGATTCACCTGGCTACCGGAATGCTTGCCTCTACCCAGGTACCCGTTCCTGGCGGAATAGCTCCATTGGCGCTCTCATTGCTACCAGGCAGCACAATGCCTGTGGGCCTGTCGCTTTCATCCACCGGCGGAATCACCGGAACACCTACTGCGCCGGGTAGCTACACCGTGCAATTGCTGGTCAGCGACGCCTCAGTGGATCCTGTCTTTCCCCTTTTCGATTACAGCGAAATACACACGCTGACCATCATAGTGGCCAATGCCACCGTGCCGGGCGCGCCAGTCATCGGCACGGCAATCGGCGGTAACGGTGCGGCCCAGATTTCGTTTACCGCCCCCAGCTCCGATGGCGGCAGCCCCATCCAGTCCTATACCGCCACCTGCGGGTCGGCCAGCCAGACAGGCACCGCATCACCGATTGAGGTGACGGGTCTCACCAATGGTGGCACTTATACATGCTCCGTCACGGCCACCAATGCCGTCGGGCCCAGTGCAGCCTCTGGCAGCGTTTCCGTGATGCCCAAGGGCGCCCCACTGGCTCCCTCGCTGACTGCAGCGCAGCCTGCCGATTCTGCAGCAACCTTGACGTTCAGCGCTCCTTCATCTGATGGCGGCGATCCCATTACCGGTTACACGGCAGTGTGCGATCCAGGGACCATCTCCCAAAACGGAACGCTGCCCAGCATCACGGTGGCCGGGTTGAGCAACGGCGCCACCTACAACTGTGTGGTGTTGGCCACCAACGCTCTGGGCAGTACACCATCGAATGCGCTGAGTGTGACGCCCAGAACCATGCCCGCAGCCCCCACCATCACCAGTGCGGACCCGCTCAATGGAAAAGCCTCGATTGTGTTCACCGCGCCTGCCAACAATGGAGGCTCGGCCATCCTGGACTACCGGGTCAGCTGCAGCGGCGGCTTGACGGTGACCGGGCCAGGCTCACCGATCGAAGTGGGAGGCATGGCAAATGGCACCGCTTCTACCTGCACGGTTGCTGCACGGAACGCGGCAGGCTTCGGTGCCGAATCTGCACCCGCATCAGTCACACCATTTGGCCCGCCTGGGGCGCCCACAATCTCCAGCGCAGCACCGGGAAATGCGCAGGCGACGATCACGTTCGCGCCTCCGTTGGTGGATGGCGGTCGTCCCGTATCCAGCTATCTGGCCAGTTGCAGTGCTTCCGGCGCTCCCCCCCGCACACAGACTGGCACCAGCTCGCCATTGGTGGTGACAGGCATGACCAACGGCACTGCCTATGCTTGCACCGTGACAGCCAGCAACCTTGCAGGCTCCGGCGCGCCATCTGCGGTGGTCAACGTGACTCCCGGCCTGGTGCCCGATGCGCCAACGATCGGCCCCGCCACCCGAGGCAATGGGCAAATCCTGGTGGACTTCACGCCCGCCGCCCCCAATGGCCTTGCCGTGGTCGATTTCACCGCCACCTGCCTGCCGGGCCCTGTGTCGGTCACCGCCGCCACGAGCCCCATCACGGTTCCGGGCCTGACCAATGGCACGGCCTACAGTTGCTCCGTCACCGCGCGCAATGCCATTGGCTCCAGCCAGCCTTCTGCCTCGGTCACCGCCACCCCGGCCACACTCCCTGGCGCACCATCCATCACGGCGATTTCGGCAGGAAATGCGGAACTGACCCTCTCCTTTGCGCCTCCAGCGTCTGACGGCGGCAGCGCCGTCACGGCCTACAGCGCATCGTGCGGTGCAGGTACCACGGCGGTCAGTGGCACCAGTTCGCCCTTGAAGGTCACGGGGCTGACGAATGGCACCACCTACAGCTGCGCGGTCAGCGCCACCAATGAGGTAGGCCCTGGCCCAGCCTCTGCCGCGCAAACCGGCATCCCCAGCGCCAAGAGCTATTCCGCACCATCGCCCAGCGGGACAGGCGTCATCACGGCCACGCTCAGCGGTGGTGGTGCTGGCTGCGGATTCGACACGAGCCGCTATCTCCCAGCTTCCGAGATGACCACCCCCTTGGCAGGTATCCGCTTCCCCCACGGTCTGTTTGACTTCAAGACGACGGGCTGCGAGGTCGGGTCGACCATCACCATCGAGCTGGCCTATCCGTCGGCCGTTCCCGCCGGCGCGCAGTACTGGAAATATGGCCCGCAGCCCGGCAAGGCGCCATCGTGGTACGTGTATCCAGCCACTGTGGGAACCAATACCATCACCTACACGGTGACGGACGGACAGACCGGCGACGATGATCTGGCCGCCAACGGCTCCATCGCCGATCCCGGCGGGTTTGGGGTCGCCGAGGCCAGCGCAGGCGCCGTGCCCGTCCCCAGCCAGTCGGAAGGAATGCTGGCCCTGCTCGCGCTGCTGCTGGCCGCGCTAGCCTGGCAACAGGCACCGCGCCGCAGCCGCGGTTCTGCACACAACAAGCAACGGGAGCACTGAGGTGAAATTCTTGACGCTGGAGGATTTCCAGCCCCATGTCGGCACGGTATTCATGGGTCTGCTGGCCGATTCCGAAGTGCCTTTTCAGCTGGTGGAGGTGCAGCCGCTGCAATCGTCAGCGGGGGCGCAACTGTACCGCCAGCCGTTTTCCTTGGTGTTTCGCAATGAATCGGCGGTGCTGTTTCCACAGCAGACCTATTCCATGCGCCATGCGAGCATGGGCGATCAGGCCATCTTCGTGGTGCCTGTGGCACGCGATGCCACGGGCTTTCTCTACCAGGCCGTTTTCAACTAGGAAAGCGCCGAACCCATTGTTGGCGGTACCCACTGCATTCGCAGGTGGCTGCCAACATCCTCCTGAACGGCAAACCCCAGCCGCTGGTAGAGCCGCAATGCACCTGTATTGCCATGCGCCACATGCAGGTTTACCGAGCGTCCGGCCCGGGCCGCCTCATTCATCACCTGGCGCAGCAGCACAGTGCCCAGGCCCTGTGACCGATGCGCGCCAAGCAGGCAGATATCCACCACTGTGACGGTGTGCACACCCTCGGCAAGGTACAGACGGCCAATGGATTGGACCATGCCATCTGCGCTCTTCTGGCACACGATCCACCAGGCGCCGCTCGTACCCGCCTGCACAAAGTGCCGGTGCTGCAGCGCAAACTGGCTCTCCAGAAAAGCGACCTTGACGGCGGCAGGCCAGGGCACCGGAGCCAGCTCGGCTTCGCGTGACTGGCTGTAGAGCATCTGCAGCCAGGGCAGGTCTGCATCACAGGCGTGCCGCAGTGACAGGCCGCGCACCGCCCATGCAGCGGGCTGTGGTATCGCGTACCAGGAGCTGGGAAATGATGGAAGTTGCTGCACCCCCTGCGCCCTTTCCGCAACTGCGCAGTTAACCGAATTGGGGGAACACCCCTTGCAAGGCAATGCAGAAATTCAAGGCCAGGTAGGGCTGGCGGTTTTCATGGGGTTGAGAGCCGCCCGCGGGCTGAAGCGCAGTAGCCGCAAGCGGAGCCATCGCACCAGCCGGAGCAAAGAACTTGGATGCAGCTTGCGACGGCAGATTGAGCGCCGCATTCGCCTGCGGTGTGGACTGGCGTTTGTTCGGATCACCCTGGTTGAAGAACTGCAGGGTGTGGGTATGGTTAGGTATCTCGGTTGACAACAGGGTGACCGCACTGGAGCCAAACGTCTCGCCAATGGTACGGGATGTCAGACCTGGCCCTTGTCCTTGGCTGCATGCAGCGCGCGCCATCAGATTGGGCAACTGGAAGTTGGTTTGCCCATTGCCGCCATACTGGGTGCCCAGCAACGCAAAGAGCACCGTATTTTGCTGAATGGCCATCAGAGCGCCATTGCATTGTGCCCACTGATAAGGAGCAAAGCCGAAACCGAAAATCTGGATCTCGCCAACGAATGGTTCAGACATGGTGTATTACCTCTGGAAAATCTCAGTCGCACAGGCAACAGGAGTCCGCAGCAGCCATCTTGGAGTTCTGCGCCGCACTTTACCCCTGTGACGGAAAGATGCCTTCACAGGCGATGCAAAAATTCACAGTCAGGGCCGGCATCGTGTTTTCGTGGGGTTGACTGCCTCCAGCGCTACCCACGGTCTGGGGATAGGTTGCAATGGCAGCGCCCGAGACATCGGTAGAGTACAGCCCGTCGCCGCTGATGGCCGCCAGCAGTGCATTGGATGTAGGCGTCTGCTCCGTTGCAGCCGTAGTACTTGCCAACAAGGTATGCGTATGGGTCGGTATCTGCGAAGACAGCAGCGTGACCGATTCGGTACCCGATTTTTGACCGATGACGTACGTGCTCAGCCCAGGTCCTGTCCCCTGATGAATTGGCAATCTCCCACGTAGATCGGGAACCGCAAAGGTGGTGACCCCATCCCCCCCGTAAGTAGTGCCCAGAAGGGCGTACAGCGCATCATATTGCGCGATGGGTATCAGGCTTCCGTCGCAGGCAAACCAGCCATTGGGGACGCGTTGAAAACCGAACATGCGTATTTCGCCAAGAAAGGGGGTGCTCATGGATAAAGCCTCATGGATCGTCTTGAAAGCTCGGCATTCGCATCATGCAACTCAATTGCGCGAAGGATAAACTCCCTGCAGCGCAATGCAGAAATTCAGCGTCGTATAAGGCTGCAGGTTGGAGTGCGGCAGGGTGCTGCCTGCCTGCGAGATGGACTGCGGCGCCAAGGCGACGTTGGGTGAAGCTGTAGCGTAAAGAGCCGTTGAAGCACTGTTTGCCAATGCATTGCCTTTGGGGATACGCGTAGTGCCCGTGGCGGTCGTTGCTTGCAGAGTATGGGTATGTGCTGGCAGGTTGGAGGACAGCAGCGTGACATTTTCGAGGCCACCTTGCTGGCCAAGGACGACAGAATCCCCCATCGAATTACCAAAGTGGACGGGGGTGCGGCCCCTCAGATCTGGCAATGCAAAGTTGGTCGTGCCATTGCCACCGTAAGTCGTGCCCAACAACGAAAAGAGGGCCTGGTTCTGGGCAATAGGCAATATTTGGCCGTTGCATTGCGCAAATCCCCTGGGCGCGAAATTAAGGCCAGTCATCACGACTTGCCCCATAAAAAATTCGCTCATCGGATCTCCTTCCAATCAGGCATCACGCCTGCTATGTCCAAGGCGCACACCAACCAAAGAAATATTTAGAAGCATTTTGCATCATTTTTTGTCAAAATGGCATGTATGTCTGCAGGGCCGGTCAGCGGCTTTCACTCTTTACAAGGCACAAGGAGGCCGCCATGGATCGCAGAAATTTTGCAAAGCGGGCGTTGACCGGCGTAGCGGTGGCAGCCGCCGGCTCACCCGTGCTTTCCGCATTGGCCTCGCAGCCTTCTGCCCCAGACGCCCTGGTGCGCAACCCGGTGGCGTTTGCGGGAGCGGTATTCACTCTGGAAAACGGAACGACGCTCACCCTGGTCAACGTGACCCATGCAGCCACAGACCCCCGCCTGGACCAATGGACGCTGCAATTCCAGTGCAGCCAGCCGATCACGGAAGGGATTCACCGCCTGCGCGCGCCCCAGTCGGGGCAGGATGTGGAACTGTTCCTGCAGCCGCATGGCCAAGCCGCCATGGCCTATATCAGCAAACTTGCCACGACTTGAGATTGCAGCCGCGCTGTACAGCAAGGGGGGCTGCATGGCTGTCTGATGCAGTTTCTGCCTGAAGACCACTCCCTTCAAGTGCCAGCAACTCTTATTTTTGATTTCCCGACTCTCCTATCCTGCCCCTTTCCCACAGCGCCTGCCAATGGCGATACAGTTGGGGCATGTCCGCTAACGCCTCCCCCCCGACCTCTACCGCAGACCGCGCCACGCGCCAGCGTGAAGTGGTTACCGCGCTGCGC
Source organism: Comamonas odontotermitis (assembly GCF_040396735.1). Taxonomy (GTDB): domain Bacteria; phylum Pseudomonadota; class Gammaproteobacteria; order Burkholderiales; family Burkholderiaceae_C; genus Comamonas; species Comamonas odontotermitis_C. Next base: position 174,756 of record NZ_JBEBNZ010000001.1, on the reverse strand, counting down.
AAGGTGCTGCCCGATGACTGCCTGCTGTGGCACGACGAGGACACCACGCCCTACGAATGCGATGGACTGACGGCCTACCGCCAGCGCCCGCTGGTCGTCTGCCTGCCCGAGACATATGAGCAGGTGCAAGCTGTGCTGCAGACCTGCCACGCGCTGCAGGCGCCCGTGGTGGCGCGCGGCGCAGGTACCGGCCTCTCCGGCAGCGCGCTGCCCATCGCGCTGGGCGTGACCTTGTCGATGGCGCGCTTCAACCAGATTCTGCGCGTGGACCCCGCCGCCTGCACGGCCGTGGTGCAGTGCGGCGTGCGCAATCTGGCCATCAGCGATGCTGCAGCGCCCTACGGCCTGTACTACGCGCCCGACCCGTCGAGCCAGATCGCTTGCACGATTGGCGGCAACATCGCCGAAAATTCGGGCGGCGTGCACTGCCTCAAGTACGGTCTCACCGTGCACAACGTGCTCAAGATCAAGGGATTTACCGTGGCGGGCGAGCCGATTGAATTCGGAAGCGAGGCACTCGATGTGGCTGGCTACGACCTGCTGGCCGCCGTGATCGGCAGCGAAGGCATGCTCGCCGTGGCAACCGAGGTGACGGTCAGGCTCATCCCCAAGCCACAACTGGCGCGCTGCATCATGGCCAGCTTTGATGACGTGCGCAAGGCGGGTGACGCCGTGGCAGCGGTGATCGCCGCCGGCATCATCCCGGCAGGGCTGGAGATGATGGACAAGCCCATGACCGCCGCCGTCGAAGACTTTGTGCGCGCCGGCTACGATCTGACGGCCGAAGCCATCCTGCTGTGCGAGAGCGATGGCACGCCTGAAGAAGTGGCCGAAGAGATTGCCCACATGACCCACGTGCTGCGCCAGGCGGGTGCCACGGCCATCAGCGTGAGCAACAGCGAGGAAGAGCGCCTGCGCTTCTGGAGCGGGCGCAAGAACGCCTTCCCCGCCAGCGGCCGCATCAGCCCCGATTACATGTGCATGGATTCCACCATTCCACGCAAGCGCCTGGCTGATATCCTGCTATCAATTCAGGAGATGGAGAAGAAGTACGGCCTGCGCTGCGCCAACGTCTTTCATGCAGGCGACGGCAACCTCCACCCGCTGATCCTCTTCGATGCGAACGATCCCGACCAACTGCACCGCTGCGAGCAGTTCGGCGCCGCCATTCTGGAGACCAGCGTTGCCATGGGTGGCACTGTGACCGGCGAGCATGGTGTGGGCGTGGAAAAGCTCAACAGCATGTGCGTGCAGTTTTCTGCGGAGGAGAATGCGCAGATGCTGGCCCTCAAGGCGGCCTTCGATCCAGAGGGGCTGCTCAACCCTGGCAAGGTGATTCCGACGCTCAACCGCTGCGCCGAATACGGCAAGATGTTGGTGCGCGCGGGAGCGATCAAGCACCCCGAGCTGGAACGCTTTTAACCCCAACCGGGCGATTCTGGGCAAAACGGCGACCAAGGTCGCCGTTTTCATTAGACATGAGCACCCAGCGCCCCCAATCCTCTGGCACCGCTGACTCCCTGCATGCGCTGCGGCTGACAGGGCGCAGCGCATGGGTATGCAAAGCTCGAATACATGGCAAAGATGCAGCCTGCCACGCAATTGCAAGCTGCAGCATGTATTGGCGCGCTCATCCGCGCCCTTGTCTCCAGGAGTTCAGCATGCAATGGTTTTCCACTTTTCCGCAGTCATTGGCGGGCATTGCCCTCGTGGCGATAGGCCTGGCCAGCAACGCCGTGCAGGCACAGCAAACGCCGTCCATGCAGAGCGCCGGTGCCGTTCAATACCGCTGCGGCGGCATTGGCCTGGACGAATCCACCGCCATGCGCAGCGCCATGCCCAGCTATCCGCTGGCCCTGTTGTTCGCCGCCGCAGGGGGTGAATATCTTGCCGATGTGTCCGTACGCCTGAGCGGCGCGGGCACGGCAGCATTCACCGCCTCGGGGCCGGTCTGCCTGCTGCAGTTGCCTCCAGGCAAATACAGCGTGACTGCCACCACCAAGGATGGCCGCGAAAAAAGCCAGACCGTGGACGTTGGCGCGAGCAGCAAGTCGCTCGATTTCCGGTTCTGAAAACCTGTTCAAAACAGATTCGCTATCAATAAAATAGCAATACGCTGATGGGACAGGCCCCAGCTGCCGTTTTCGCACAAGGTATTACTTGTATTACGAGTTGAGGCTGCCGTTGATGGCAGTGATGCGGCCCTGCGCATCCAGCTTGGCGCTCACGCGGTTGGCGCCCTGGCTCGCCGTAATCTGCCCGCCCTCATCCTGCACGGCAAAGCCCTTGGCCTCCAGGTAGTGGCGCAGCAGCAGGCGGTGGTTCAGCTCGAATTCGCTGATGAGTTGCGGCACAACCATCAGCACACGCTCGGGCTTGCTTGCGGCCGGTGCAGGCAGGCCGTGGCCCGGGTCGATCAGCGCCAGCAGAATGCCTTCGCCGTAATTGCCCAGGTAGTAACCTGCACTCTCGTCGGCGCCAGCGGCAATCAGGCCGATGGTATGCAGGTCTTCCTCGCGCAGCGCAGAGCGCGGCTGGGTGAACAGCGCCAGTTGCTGTGCATTGCCAAAACCCAGCAGCTGGCGGGCCACTTCGGTGAACGCGGGCGCCACCTCGGCCTGGGTGTTGGCCCAGATCCATTGCCATGAACCTGATTCGAACGCGTACGAGCCCAGCACCTGCATGCGAAAGCGCAGGTCATCGCCAAACGCAATCAGGCCCTGGCTGGTATCGGCCGACCAGGGGCGGTCACCCACCTTTTCGGCAAAGTCAATCTGCCGATCCCAGGCGATGCCAGCATAGGTGGACAGCGCGTCGCGCAAGCCCGGATTGTTGATGACCGCAGGAATGGCAGCCAGCCGCGCAGCTTCGGCCTGTGCGGCCGCTTCAAACAGATCGGGCTGGTTGGTGTCTTGCGCAGCGGCGTCTTCTGCATCCTGGAATTGCGCGCCATCAGATGTGCCGGGGATGTCACGCTCATCTGCCACAGGCGTGGGGGCCACCAGCTCGGCGTGGGGATCGAACGCGGGCTCATGGGCAGCCTGGTAACCGGAAGGCGACGCCCCACCCGGTGCGGTCTGCAGCGCTGCGCCCGCCTCTGTATGGGCAGCCGTTGTGGCCGACGGGTTCAGCCAGCCGAACAGTTTTTGCCACAGTCCCATGGTATTTGCTCTCCTGCGATCGCGGCACGCCCCATGCGCTCCGAGCGCCGTGTCTGCCAATTCCTGCTGGCCATCTCACGCCCGAATTGGGCACCTGCGCGCGCCCATTGCCGCTTTGCTGCTATCAGTATAGGTGCAAACCAGAGCCCCACGCCGCCGCAGTTGCAACGGGGTGTAGGGTTGGCCCGGTGGCGGCGCATCTGCAAGGGCTCAATTCAGCGCCATGCTCAGGCGGCGGCGGTAGCTGCTCAGCATGGCGGTCAGCTCGTCTTCCTGCTTGCCAGCCTTGCCGGTCAGTTCGATGCCGCCTGCGGTTTTACCCGGTACGGCGCCTGCGTCCTTGGGCTTGGGCGGCGTGAGCAACTCCAGAATGGCAATGTAGAGCTTGCGGGCCGCCTGGTCGCTCCAGGTCTTGTCGCGCATGATGATCTCCAGCAGCTCGTCCATGCTGGCCATCCACCGGCCTTCGGCCATCAGCACGCGGGCCTTGGCAAAGCGGGTGTCAAAGTCACGCTTGTTGGCGGCAATCAGCGCGTCGAACTGCTCCAGGGGCCATTCACCGCGGTCGTCTTCGTGCACAAAGCGGATGGCCTGGGCCCAGGCCTTGAGCGCCTCGAAGCGCAGCGGATGCTGGATGCGCTTGAGCGGCTCTTCGAGCTGGGCCTCGGCTTCATCGAGCGCGCCGGTCTGGATCAGGAGGCGCACATAGTCAAAGCGCGCATCGTCATTGGCCGGATCGGCAGCCAGCGCCTCCTGCAGCATCTGCAGGGCCGATTGCACATCGCCGCTGTCGAGCAGCGCCTGTGCTTCGCCAGCACCCGCTTCGGCAGCCATTTCAGCCTCTGAAGGCAGGTGCTTGTCCAGAAACTCGCGCAACTTGCCTTCGGGCTGGGCGCCCATGAAGCCATCCACCGGCTTGCCGGCAATCATCAGCACGCAGGTGGGAATGGAGCGGATGCCGAACATGCCCGCCAGTTGCTGCTCCTGGTCGGAATCGATCTTGACCAGCTTGAAGCGGCCGGCGTACTCGACTTCGAGCTTTTCCAGGATCGGGCCCAGGGTCTTGCAGGGGCCGCACCAGGGCGCCCAGAAGTCCACCAGCACTGGCACCTGCATCGAGGCTGCAATGACTTCGGCTTCAAAATTCTGAATGGTGACGTCGATCATGTCGCTAAAAATCCGTGTTGATCAGGCAGCTTCACTGCAAAAAGTAAAATGGCGGGTTCCACCCTGGCGCGGGGCCGGCATTGTTGCCTGGGGCACCCGCCAACGCACACTATGACACCCATCCAAGTTGGCGTGGTCATGGGCTCCAGCAGCGACTGGGACACCATGCAGCACGCAGTTGCCATTCTCCAGCAATTCGGTATCGCCTTCGAAGCCCAGGTGGTCTCGGCGCACCGCATGCCAGACGATATGTTCCGCTTTGCCGAGAGCGCAGCGGACCGGGGCCTCAAGGCCATCATCGCAGGCGCAGGGGGCGCCGCGCATTTGCCGGGCATGATAGCCGCTAAAACCACCGTGCCGGTGTTGGGCGTGCCCGTGGCCAGCCGCCACCTGCAAGGCGTCGATTCGCTGCACTCCATCGTGCAGATGCCCAAGGGCGTGCCCGTGGCCACATTTGCCATCGGCAACGCCGGTGCCGCCAACGCGGCATTGTTTGCCGTGGCCCTGCTGGCCAATGAGGATGCCGCGCTGCGCAAGAAGCTCGACGCCTTCCGCGCCGAACAGACCGAAGCGGCCCGCAACATGACCTTGCCGGTGAACGCATGAGCCATACTGCCAAGGACACCGTCCCCATCCTGCCCGGCGCCACCCTCGGCGTGCTGGGCGGCGGCCAGCTCGGCCGCATGTTCGTGCAGACCGCGCAGGCCATGGGCTACTTCACCGCCGTGCTGGACAAGGACGAAACCAGCCCTGCGGGCCTGGTGAGCCACCACCACATCCGCACCGGCTACGAAGACGTGCAAGGCCTGGCAGAGCTGGCTCGCCTGTGCGACGCCGTGACCACCGAGTTTGAGAACGTGCCCGCTGGTGCCTTGAGCCAGCTCGCAGCCAGCCTGCCGGTATCGCCCGCAGGTTCTGCCGTGGCGATTGCGCAGGACCGCGCGGCAGAAAAGGCCCATTTCGTGAAATGCGGCGTGCCCTGCGCGCCCTATGCCGTGATCGAGACCGCCGCGCAATTGGCAGCCGTGAACGACGCCTTGCTGCCTGGTATCTTGAAGACCGCCCGCATGGGCTACGACGGCAAGGGCCAGATCCGAGTCAAGACCCGCGCCGAGCTGGTGGCTGCCTGGGACGAATTGAAGCACGTGGCCTGTGTGCTCGAGAAAATGCTGCCGCTGGCGCACGAATGCTCGGTCATCGTGGCGCGCAGCCGCAATGGCGACGTCGTCAACCTGCCCGTGCAGCGCAACCTGCACCGCGACGGCATCTTGGCGGTGACCGAGGTTTTTGCAGGAAATGTACCCGCCGCGCAAGCCGAACAAGCGATTGCAGCTGCAAAATCAGTAGCAATCGGCCTCGACTACGTGGGCGTGCTCTGTGTGGAATTCTTCGTGCTGGAAAACGGCCAGCTGGTAGTCAACGAAATCGCGCCACGCCCGCACAACAGTGGCCACTACAGCCAGAACGCGTTGGATGTGTCGCAGTTCGAGCTGCAGGTACGCTGCATGGCCAACCTGCCGCTGGTGCAGCCGCGCCAGCACAGCGCCACCATCATGCTCAACCTGCTGGGAGACCTGTGGTTCAGCGGCGGTGTGGCCAAAACGCCAGCCTGGGACGAAATTCTGCAGCTGCCCGGCGCCCACCTGCACCTCTATGGAAAGGTCGATGCCAAGCCCGGGCGCAAGATGGGGCACCTGAACATCACCGCCGCCACGCCCGAGAAGGCACGCGAGACGGCGCTGAAGGCCGCCGCCATCCTGGGTATCGATGCGTTTTAAGGACTTGATGTGATTCTGGATGGAACGCTGGACACCTCGGTCCAGACCGCTGCTGCTGCCCTGCAGGCGGGCCAGCTCCTGGGCCTGCCCACCGAAACGGTCTACGGGCTGGCAGCAGACAGCGACAACGATGCCGCCGTTGCGCAGATCTTCGCGGCCAAGGGGCGGCCGGCCAACCATCCCCTGATCGTGCATGTGGCGGGCGCAGACGCCATCACCCGCTACGCCAAGGAAGTGCCGGTTTTTGCCCAGCAGCTGATCGACGCCTTCTGGCCCGGCCCGCTGACGTTGATCCTGCCGCGCCTGCCGCAGGCCGCCAAGGCCTCGACCGGCGGCCAGGACAGCGTAGGCCTGCGCTGCCCGTCGCACCCCGTGGCCCATGCAGTGCTGCAGGCCTGCCAGCAGCTCGACCCTCCCGTCTGGGGTGTCTCTGCGCCCAGCGCCAACAAGTTTGGTCGCGTCAGCCCCACCACGGCCCGCCATGTGGCCGAGGAGTTCGGCGACGACCTTCTGGTGCTCGATGGTGGCGCCTGCGAGGTCGGCATCGAATCAACCATCGTCGACTGCACGCGCGGCGTGCCCGTGCTGTTGCGCCCCGGCGCCATCACGCGCGACGATATTGCACGCGCCTGCGGCATGCAGCCGCTCTCAATAGAAGAGCTGCCTGCGCATACCCCTCGTGCCTCGGGAACGCTCTTGGCCCACTACGCGCCCAATGCCAAGGTGCGGCTCATGGATGCCAGGCAGCTGCAATCGGCCCTCGACCTTCTGGGCGCCGATGGCAAGAACATCGCCATCTACCACCGCAGCCCCCTGAAAGCCGGCAACACGCACCTGCTGCTGCGTCGTATGCCAGAGGCACCACTGGCCGTAGCGCGCGAGCTGTTTGGCATGCTGCGAAATTTTGACGACTGGGGCGCCAAGCTGATCTGGATCGAAACACCGCCCGAGACGGCCGACTGGGAAGGCGTGGCCGACCGGCTGCAACGCGCCGCTGCGGCCGGTTGATACAACGCACAACGCAATTCCAGACAAAAAGGCTGCCGACGCTTATTTAAAAAGCACCAGCAGCTATTTTTTCTATAGCAAATTACCACCCTGCCTGCACCAAACGCGCGTTGACAGCAACCCCCAACTGCGCATGACCGCGTGGCGTTGGGTGAAAGCTGTCGGCAAACACATAGCTCTGCCACCAGTCCGCCGAAGTCTGGCCTGCAGGAATACGGGCAGACAGACCCGCTGCCGTGCAGGTTGACAGGTCATACTGGGGCAGGCCATTGGCATCTGCGCCGCTGGCCGGACAGGCGGGCGTCGTCACATTGGTGTAGCCGTACTTCTGCGGCTGGCTCACCTGGTCGTTCAAGGCAGCGTAAAAATCGACCATGGCCACACGGGTATCGCCCGCCAGGCTGCTGGCAAGCTGCTGATTGAAGGCGCGCACCCAGCCCGAGATCAGCGCCTGGAGCTGCTGCGCGGCCGCCTCGCCCTGCTGCGCCGCCACGGCTTGCAGCACCACGCGGAGCTTGGGCGTCAGGCTGACATCGGGCATGTTGAGCACCGCCACCCGCAGCGCGCCCTTGTCCACCGTCTGGCTGCGGATGGTGGCGGCCCAGTTCTTGGCCAGCGCCTGCAGATAGGCGCCCCCAGCCGTTGCCAGACCGCTGGCGCCCTTGCCCATCAGCTCTCGCACCGTGGCGGCTTCAAGCTGGGTGGACAAAAGAGCCTGGTAGGCCGCGCCCTGGTCGGTGGCCGCGCTCAGGTAGGCTGTCACCAGATCCGAGGCATCGTTGCCACCGCCGTCGATCAGCAGCAAGTCTCCCTTGCCGAAGCCCGCCGCCGCCGCATCGCGCAACTGCTGCGGAATGGACAACGGCGAGCTGGCCGACTGCAGGTAGTTGATGCGCCCCCCGCCAATGGCGTAGTTGGTGCAATTGGCCTGTGCGGCAAAGCTGCTGCCATTGAAACGGTAGTGCGCGCACAGGCTGGTGCCGTACTGCGTGGCCACCTGATCGACCCACAGCGGGGTCGATCCCGCACCCACCGCCTGCGCTGCCTGCACGGTGAATTTGTAGCCAAAGGTGCCGCTGTCGGCCAGGCTGTCGCCCATCACCTTCACGGTGGTCACTCGGGTGTCGTCGTCATCGCTGCCGCCCCCTCCGCAGGCGCTCAGCAATGCAGCGGCGGCAGCCGCCCCCGTCCACAGAGCCCACCGCGCCCAGCGGGCGGCTTGAAATCGTTGCGCGTGCATGCTGTCTCCTGTCGCTGTTGGTTGAAACACTAAGAACCCGAGCGTACGACTGCGCCCCTGCGGTGCCCATACAGGTTTACCACTCTTTACCTCAGTGCCTTGGTGGTCCCCCCCAGCCTCGCTACACTACGCACTACAAATTTGGAGAACCTACATGGCAGAAAACTGGATGCACCGAACCCTGTTGACCGCCGCGGCAGCTGCCTCGGTGGCTCTGCTGGCGGCTTGCGGCTCTAGCACCACGGCGAACAGCATTCGCCCCGACAGCATCATCACCTTTGGCGACGCGATGTCCGACCTGGGCCAGAACTCCAATGGCCGGCCCTACTCCGTCACCACCACCGACGGCCTCCAAAACAACTGGACGCGCGAGATCGCCTACCGCTATGACCTGACCTTGACGGCAGCACGCGCCGGCGGCACCGCCTACGCGCAAGGCAATGCCCGAGTGGCGCTGCCCGATGCCACCGGCACCAACGCACCGTCCATTACCTCGCAGATCGACAGCTACCTGGCCGCCAACCCCAAGTTCCCCGAAAAGCAGTTTGTGCTGCTGAGCGGCGGCATGAGCGATGTGATTGCGGGCTACAACGAAGTGCTGGCTGGCACCACCACCGTGGAGCAGTACCTGGCCAACATGAAGACCGCCGGCAAGCAGATGGCCGACCAGGTGCGCCGCCTGCATGTGGCTGGCGCGCCGCGCGTGCTGGGCATCGGCACCCCGAACGTCTCGCGCACCCTGTGGGCCAAGGGCCTTGATGCCGCTAACCCGGCCGCCGACCCCAAGCCCACCAAGACGCTGGAAGACGCCACCAACGCGTTCAACCAGACCATGCAGGTCTCCCTGGTGGATCTGGATGGCACCCAGGTGCTGTACTCCGACGTGCAGTACTACTTCAACTCGATGACCGGCAACCCCGGTAACTTCAACTTCACCAACAACACCGACCCGCTGTGCACCACCGTGGATGCCACCAATGGCATTGGCATCGGTGCAGGCCAGATCAACTCGTCGCTGTGCACCATCGACACCGTGGTCGACAGCGGCAAGATCTCGCAGTACGTGTTTTCCGACAAAATCAACTACACGCCCGAAGCGCACCGCCGCTTTGGTGACTGGGTGTATGACCGCATGAAGGCCAACTGGTAAGCCACTGAAGCCACTAATAAGTAGCTGGCAAACAGGCGGTCATGCCACTGCCGGCGCAGCCGGCAATGGCAAGAGCCACACAGCAAAACGGACACCGAGGTGTCCGTTTTTTTGCGCCTATCGCGCTCTATGGCTTTGATAGTGGCCAGCGCTTACCCATCAAGCGTTGAGAGCCATTTTAGGCAAAACCCTGTCACGCCCGCATGCTGCCGAACTTGCCGCTGTTGAAATCGTTCACTGCCTGCACGATCTCCTGCTGCGTATTCATCACAAACGGGCCATAGCCGACGATGGGCTCGTTGATAGGCTCACCGCTCATCAAAAGCAGCACCACATCGCTGTTGGCCTCGATGGTGACCGTGGTGCCGGATTGCTCCATCACCACCAGCTGCGCTTCGCGCGCCACATGCTCGCCATTGACGAGTGCGACTCCTTCCACCATGGCCAGCGCCGTGCTCCAGCCGTCGGGCAACTCCAGCGTGGCCGTCTGCCCTGCGCGGATGCGCACATCCCACACATTCATCGGCGTGAAAGTGCGGGCCGGGCCCGTTTGCCCTGCGTAGCTGCCGGCAATCACCCGCACCTGCCCTGCATCGCCGGGCAGCGCCACTGCAGGAATCTGCGCATTGGCAATGCCCTGGTAGCCCGCAGTCGCACTCTTGTCCTTGGCTGGCAGGTTCACCCACAGCTGCAGCATGCGCAGCGGGCCGCCCTTCTCCGTGAAAGCGGGCGAGTGGAACTCCTCATGCAGAATGCCAGCGCCCGCCGTCATCCACTGCACATCGCCGGGCCCGATCACGCCACCCTGGCCAGTCGAATCGCGGTGCGCCACTTCCCCGTCATAGACGATGGTGACCGTCTCGAAACCCCGGTGTGGGTGCTGGCCCACGCCACGCGGCGTGGTGGCGGGCGCAAATTCGGCCGGGCCGGCAAAATCGAGCAGCAGGAAAGGGCTGAGCGCCTTGCCGTGGCTCTGGTACGAAAAAAGCGAACGCACGGGAAAGCCATCGCCCACCCAATGCTGGCGGGGTGCGTCTTGAACCTGCAGAACGTTTTTCATGGTGGTGTTTCCTTCTATGGCCCGCCAGTCCATCGTGCTGGAGGCCGTACTGCAATTATGAGGATGGAACACTGCTTGCACTAGAGGGCATAATTGGCCCAATTCGTTCTATTTGAAGAACGATATAGAGAGCGCCCATGCAGCAAGACCTCAACGACCTGTATTACTTTGTCCAGGTGGTGGACCACGGTGGCTTTGCCCCGGCAGGCCGCGCGCTCGGCATGCCCAAATCCAAGCTCAGCCGCCGCATTGCCCTGCTGGAAGAGCGCCTGGGCGTGCGCCTGCTCTTGCGATCCACCCGCAAATTTGCCGTCACCGAAATCGGCCACACCTACTACCAGCACTGCAAGGCCATGCTGGTGGAGGCCGATGCGGCCCAGCGCAGCGTGGAAGCCGTGCAGGCTACCCCGCGCGGCGTGGTGCGGCTCTCCTGCCCCATCACCCTGCTGCACGAGCTGGCGCACAAGATGCTCACCGACTTCATGGTGATGTACCCCGATGTGACGGTGCAGCTCGATGCCACCAACCGCCGCGTCGATGTCATCGGCGAAGGGCTGGACCTGGCCATTCGCGTACGCACCATGCCACTCGAAGACAGCGACCTGTCCGTGCGCATGCTCTCGGTACACAAACAGCACCTTGTGGCCAGCCCGATCCTGCTGGCACGCCAGGCCCAGCCGCGCGCGCCGCAGGATCTCTCGACCTGGCCCAGCCTGTGGCTCGGCTCACCCGAACAACAGTTCATCTGGCACCTGCAGCACGCTGAGGAAAAAGCCATCAGCATTGCCCACCAGCCCCGCCTCATCACCACCGACATGGTGGCCCTGCGCGGCGCTGCGCTGGCAGGCCTGGGCGTCGTGCAGTTGCCCATGATCATGATCCACGAACAGATTGCCGCCGGCACCCTGGTGCGCGTGCTGCCCGAATGGGGCCCGCGCGAAGAAGCCGTGCACGCCGTATTTGCCAGCCGCCGCGGCATGCTGCCCGCCGTGCGCGCGCTGATCGACCATCTGGCCGTGGAGTTTGCCAAGGTGGAATGCTGAAGGCGGCGAACGAATAGCGCGTTCACCATGGAGTCCGCCACCATCTGAATCAGGAGTGAGCCCATGTACACCGTACTCTGGAAATGCCTGGACAAGGAAGGTCTGGACGCCTGCCGCGTCACCCAAGGCCCGGGTGGCTGGACAATCGAAGGCACGGCCGTATTCCACCACCAGGGCAAAACTGCCAGCACCGCCAACCTGCACTACCAATTGCGCTGCGACAGCCACTGGGCCAGCCAGGAAGCGACCGTACAGGGCTGGGTAGGCACCAGAAATATTGGCCTGCACATCGCCCGTGGTACCAGCGGAACATGGCTCATCAACGCGCAACCCGATCACAGCCTTGACGGGTTGGTCGACATCGACCTGGGCTTCACTCCGGCCAGCAATACCAACGCCATACGGCGTTTGAACCTGCAAGCCTCTGAAACCGCTTCAACCGTCGCCATATGGCTGGACGCCGATGATTGGCAGGTGAAAAGGCTGCAGCAAACCTACCACCGCGTCAGCCCACACGCCTACGAATACGCATCCCCGGAGCACCACTACCGCGCCAGGCTGGAGGTCACCGATTTCGGCGTGGTATCAGAATATCCGGGACTGTGGAGAATGCTGGGCATGGATGAGAACCAATGAAAAGTGGGCCACGCCATGAAAAACCACCCCGTGCATATCCGCGGCTTTGTAGCCACCGACCTGGAAGGCATATTTGAACTGTTGACCGCCCACGGCTGGGCCCACCGCATACCGAGCAACCTCTTTCTGGAGCGCCTGATCACCGCCTCACAGCGGGTGGCTGTCGCCACCTCGCAGGGCCAGACCATCGGCTTTGCCCGCGCCATCACCGACGGTCTCTCCAACGGCTACCTCTCGATGGTGGTCGTAGCCCCCGAATGGCGCGGCCAGGGCATCGGCAAACGCCTGGTGGAAGAGATTGTGAAAGACGACGACAGCATCACCTGGGTGCTTCGCGCATCGCGCGGGCAAGCGCCCGAATTCTTTGCAAAGCTGGGGTTTGTAGCTTCGAGCGAGGCCATGGAGCGTTCTCGCAGCGGTGCAGGCTAAGGAGCTACCAGTGCCGCTGGTGAGCCGCTTAGTTCACTTCAGCGGCTGGTGCAGGGTGAGAGCTGGCATAAGAGCTTCAATATCGAATGTCAGCGGCGATCAATAGCTGAATTTGATGGTCTCTGGCTGCAATCTCCAAGAATTGGCATTCAAGGATTTCCGCCGCCCTTGTCGGCGACCACTCCGCCCCGCCCCCTCAACGACGACTCACCGTGCCTTCAGGCAAAATCCAGATGATCGGGGCAGCCTGGCCTCAGGTCTGCCGTGAAGCCAACCTTGAAGAATGGAACAGCATCAATGGCACTGACGAAAAAGGGCGAGTTCATGTACGGGACGACGTCCGGCGACACCCAAGCCGAGCTGCGCAGCTACAGCGTTGCGAATGGCCATGAGGCCGTCCGGTTTGCCTCGTCCAAATGCGATTGCGGTTGCCGGACTTTTGCGCTGCAGACCGATGAAGAGGCCGGCGTGGCAATCCGCACCTGCAGCGACTGCGGGCAGGAACACCTCATGGGCGACAGCGCGGACTACGTTCAAGAGGCCGCCCCCGGCGGGCACGCGTGCGTGTGCGAGAACGAGGTGTTCGAGCTGGTATCCGGCGTCTCCGTGTACAAGGGTACACATGACGTGCGCTGGTACTACATCGCTTGCCACTGCGTGGAATGCAATCTGGTTGGGGTCTTCGCAGACTGGAAGTGTGAAGCCGGTGATGCGGCGGCCTTCCTCGCCAAGGTATGAGCGCCCCACGCAGAGATCCTACTCGCAGGCTCGAGCGGCCGAGGATTGTCATGAGGTGGTGGGTAGACTTGGCTGTATCAATGACGGCAATCGCTGGAGGCTGTGTGATAACTCTCTGGGGACCCGCACAATTCACTCGCATCTCGCATGCTTCGTCCGTTGTGCGAACTGACCCCGGCCTTGGCCCTCCAAGGTGATGCTGGAGCCCGCTCGAGGCTGTAGATCGGGCGCGCAGTGGCTAAAAAGGGCGCCTATGCGCCCAGCAGTTGCATCGCTTTCCTGGTCCGCTCGACGCCCAGGATGCTGAGAACGCGTTTGAAGTTGTACGCCAACACGCTCAGGCTCATCTCGGTGGCCACGTTCTCGATGCCCCGGGTCAGGAAGTGCGTCCAGCCCATCCAGTATTTGAGGGTGCCGAAGACATGCTCGACGGTGCTCTTGCGCACCGTCATGGCGTGAGGCATCTGGTCCAACCGTTGCTGGGCCTTGTCCATGACCTCCTCGTGTTCCCATCGCCGGATGCGCCGGTACTGGCTCGTTGTGCATTGCGCTTTCATTGCGCAGGCGGGGCAGGCGCTGGACCAGTAGATGCTGATCTGCAACCCAGCTTCTTCTCGACTGAAGCGGCGGATCGCACGTTGACCTGCTGGGCATTGGTACTGATCGTCGCGGGCGATGTAGATGAAGTCGGTCTTGTCGAACCGACCTTCAAACCTGGCGTTGGATGTCATGGGCTTGGGAACAAGCGCCGCAACTCCGGCGTCCTCGCAAGCCCTGAGTCCAGGACCACTGTAGTAGCCACGGTCGGCGATGGCCCTCAATCGGCGCTTGCCCATCGCATCGCGTGCCGCCAGGGCCATCCGGCTCAGCTGCGCCCGGTCACTGCCGTTGTTTGTAACTTCGTGGGCAACGATCAGATGGTTCTTTGTGTCTACCGCAGCTTGCACGTTGTAGCCCACCATGGCCGTGCCCTTGGCGCTGTAAGTGGTCATAGCGCGTGCATCGGGATCCGTCTGGGAGATCTGGCGATCTGGCAGGGTCTCCAGCTGTGCCTTGACCACCTGCAGGTCTTGCAGGCGCTGGCGCATCTTCTGGATCTTTCCTTGCAGGCGCTCAGTCTTGGCCTGCATCTCCGCAGGCTGGGTTCGGTCTGCCGTCTCCAAGGCGTCGAGGTAGCGCCGGATGCTGTCTTCCAGTTCGCGCTCACGGCGTTCGATCTTGCCAGGCGTGAAGTTGCGCTCTCGGTTGTTGACGGCCTTGAACTTGCTGCCGTCAATGGCCACCACGGCCTCGGTGAACAGCTTCAACTCGCGGCACAGCATCACGAAGCGACGGCAGACGTTGCGGATGCCCGTGCCGTTGTCGCGCCGGAAGTCCGCAATGGTCTTGAAGTCGGGAGCGAGCCGGCCAGTCAGCCACATTAGTTCCACGTTTCGCTGGCATTCGCGCTCCAGCCTGCGGCTGGACTGGATGCGGTTGAGGTAGCCGTATAGGTAGAGCTTCAACAGCACAGAGGGGTGATATGAAGGCCGGCCCGTTGCAGCCGGCTGTATGCCGCTGAACTCCAAGGCCGCCAAGTCCAACTCGTTGATAAAGGCATCAACGATTCGAACCGTGTTGTCCTCTGCGATGAAGTCATCAAGGCACTCTGGCAGCAGCGTAACCTGCTGTCGATCCTGACCCTCGATGTATCTGGACATATTTACCTCGGTGCTCAATATGTCTACGGACTCTACTGACCCATGCGGCAGACTGCGAGAGGGTTTTCACACAGCCTCGCTGCGCAGCAGACATTGGCGTCAAAGGTGTGAGCGACAGCAGCGGGTCGTTTGCAGCCTTTCACACCCACTCACAGCGCCAGCCACTCGCAACGGTTAATCACCCCGGTAAAGTCCCTTTCCTAAAGCACCAACCGCTATCGAACCCATACCCTCACTGCGCCGCCACCCAGTCAATCAGCGCATCCCAGGCGGGCCGCGCCGCAGGGGCGTTGTCGCTGTTGGCGAGGGCTACCACCACCCAGCGGCGGCCGTTGGCGCCGTTGACGTAGCCAGCAATGGCCGAGGCGTCGCGCAGGGTGCCAGTTTTGAGGTGGGCGCCGCCCACGGCGCTCGATTTGCTCTTTTTCATGGTGCCGTCCACACCCACGATGGGCATGGAGGCCATCAGCTCGGGCATGACATTGCTGGTCCACGCGACGGACAGCATTTTGGCCAGGCCCCCTGCGGTAACGCGCGCATCGCGCGAGAGGCCTGCGCCGTTGTCCACCGTGGGCTGGCTCATGCCGCCCATGCGCTCGCTCCACCACTGGGCCACCGCCTGGCGGCCGCCTTCAAAGGTGCCGACACCGGCGCGCTGCTTGCCCAGGGTGAGGAAAACCTGCTGCGCCATGACGTTGTTGCTGTATTTGTTGATGTCGCGCACCACCTCGGTGAGGCTGGGCGAATCAAAGCGCATCAGCGGCGCGGCGCCCTGCGGTACAGCGCCAAAGCGCACCTGGCCGGTGATCTTGCCACCGGCCTCGCGCCACATGCCTTCGAACACACGCGGTGCAAAGCTTTCGGGGGCTGCGGGGGCAACGGACCAGCTGTTTTCCTCGCAGGCCGCGGGGTAACCGCCCGCAAACTGGATCTGGCCCGCAACGGCAAAATTGGCCTTGAGCGCGGCGCGCCAGTTGCCGCAGTCGCCCTTGGTGTTCACCAGCGGCACGGTTGCCGGCAGGTTCATGTGGGCAATGGCGGGCTCGTAGGCGATGCGCGCCACGCCGGCAGCGGCGTCGGGCATGAAGCTCATGGTCATCGATTTGTAGTTGACCAGCAGGGCATCAGGCACCGCGTTGTAGGGGCGGAAGGGCTCGTTGTCGAAATAGGCCGGGTCGATGGGCGGCAGTTGAAAGGCGCTGCGGTCCAGCACCACGTCGCCCACGATGACCTTGACGCCACGATCCTGCAGGCGGCGTTGCATCAGCCACAGTCGCTCCATGACCAGCTTGGGGTCGCCCGAGCCCTGGATGTAGAGGTTGCCGTTCAATGCCCCCTTGGCAATGCTGCCATCCGTGCTGATGGAGGTGTCCCAGGTGTAGGCGGGGCCCAGCAGCTCCAGCGCGGCAAAGGTGGTGACCAGTTTCATCACCGATGCGGGGTTGCGCTGTACGTCGCTGCGCACATCCAGCAAGGGGCGCTGGGTGCCACTGGCGTCCATCACCACCACCGATACGGAGTCGGGTGCCAGCTTGCCGCGTTGCAGCGCGGCCTCGACCTCGGCAGGCAGGCGGCCCGTGGCAATGGTGCTGGCGGGCTGCACGGGCGCCGCAGGCGCCGACTGTGCAACCGGTGCGCGGACGGCCGGAGAAGGATTGGGCGCCACCTGCACTGCCCCTGCCGCAGGCGTTGTGCGCTCTGCACCTTGCATGGCAGGGGTCTGCGCGCAGGCCACCTGGCCGAGCGCAATCATGGCAATGGCCATGGATTGCAGCCACGGGCGGCTGCCATTGCTGGTGCTGTCTGCGAAAGAAAGGGGTGGGCGGAGGCGTGTCTCGGTACGAACCTGGTGTTGCATTGTTCCGGCTATCTGTTGGCTATGCTGCAGTTCTGTTGCATCGCAGCAGTCTATCCGCTATGCCCAAGCCCAGCGTGCAGCCTTGGCTTTGCCGCGATAATGCCCCGTTGCCCGCCTTTGTGCCTGCAGGCCTGCCTAGTGGCGCCCCGGTTGATGGCGCCTCCCTCCCCATGAATCTGCTTGCCCTCGATACCAGTACCGACACCCTTTCCATCGCCGTGGCGCGCGGCAGCCAGCGTTGGCTGCACAGCGGTGCGGGTGGCGCGCAGTCGTCGAGCCAGTTGCTGCCCGCCGTGCGCGCGCTGATGGCGGAGGCGGGCCTTGCCTTTACCGAACTGGATGCCATCGTGTTTGGCCGGGGGCCGGGCTCGTTCACCGGGCTGCGCACGGCCTGCGCCATCAGCCAGGGCCTGGCGTTTGCCGCCAGCAGCCAGGGTCAGCAGGTGCCGGTGCTGCCGGTGGATACCTTGGTGGCTGTCGCCGAAGAGGCCCGCCTGCAGCATGGCTGCACGCAGGTGCTGGCGTGCCTTGACGCCCGAATGGACGAGGTCTACAGCGCCGCCTATGCCTACGCAGACGCACAATGGCTGCTGCAGACCGAGTTGACTGTAGGCCCGCCACAGGATGTGCTGGCGATCAGCGGCTTTACGGTGGCGGGCAATGCCCAGGCGCCCTATGGCGACCGGTTGCTGCCCGCACTGCCGCATGTACATGCCATGCCTACTGCCAGCGCCCTGCTGAACCTGGCGCCCGCGCTGCTCGCCAAAGGGCATGCCGTGGCGGCGCAGGATGCGCTGCCCCTTTATATCCGCGACAAGGTCGCCAAGACCACGGCAGAGCGCGAGGCCATCAAGGCCAGCCAGCAGACCGCTGCACCCGCAAAGGCGGCGCCCCAGGCATGACGTCAGGAGCGAAACTGGCAATGGACCGGCAGCCCGAACCGCAGTTGCACTGGTCTGCGCTGCAGATCGACCACCTCGATGCCCTGCTGGCCGTCGAGAACCAGTGCTACAGCCATCCATGGACCCGTGGCAACTTCATCGATTCGATGGCCATGGGCTATGGCATCCAGCTGCTGTGGATCGATTCCCAGCTGGTGGGTTATTTTGTTGCGATGCAGGGGGTGGACGAGGTGCATCTGCTCAACATCACCGTCAACCCGCGCCACCAGCACCAGGGCTGGGCCAAGGTGTTGCTGGAGCAGCTCAAAAGCTGGGCCGCCAGCGTGCGCGCTGGCACCATCTGGCTGGAGGTGCGCAAAGGCAACGTCCGCGCGCAGCAGATATACCTGCGTTTCGGTTTTGAGGCCGTGGGGCTGCGCAAGGGTTACTATCCGGTGTCTCACCTGGAACGCGAAGACGCCGTGGTGATGCGTTACCTGTTGCCTGTTTCCGCCTGATCCGTATGAGCCTGAACCTGGATGCCCGCCAACGCGCCATGCTGCAAGAGATGGGCCACCCGCTGTGGTGGCCCGAGTCTGCCGCGCCCGTGGCGGCCCCAGCCGCCGAGGTAGCTCCCCCAACGGCAGCACCTGCGCGGGTTTCAGAGAAAAAACAGGCTCTGGCGCCCGACCGTAGCGCACCAATAGCTCCTGAAAACAGAGCAGATCGACCCCTTGTAACCCCTTCGGGCGCAGAAGCCCCATTGCCAGCCCCTGCAGAGCCCGTCCCCACGCCGTCCCCTGCCCGTACTGAGGCAGCCCCCTCAGCTGCGCCTGTTACGCATGTGGCACCTGCGGCGCAGGCCATGCCAGAAGATTTTCCGCGTGTGCGCTTTGCGCTGCGCGCTCCGGTGCTGCTGGATCTGCGAGACGCCAAGCTGCAGACAGAACCCGCCCCCGCCAGCAGCCAGCCCGCCTGGCTGGTGGTGGCCGAGCTGCCCGAAGGCGCGCCGCCACAGGGCAAAGCGGGCCAGTTGGTCATCAACATGCTGCGCGCCATGCGCCTGACTGACGCCCCCGTGTATTGGGTGCCGCTGGCACGCCTGGCCCCGGGGCAGGATACCGGCCAAGGCGAAGGACAGGAGCCGTCCAGCCACAGCATCGACGCGCTGGTGCAGGACACGGGGGCCGCGATGGCGCTCGTGCTGGGCCTGCCCGCCGCCCGCCACCTGCTGGGGGGTGAGCAGCCCTTCTCCCGCCTGCGCCAGCAGGTGCACCAGGTGGGTGCCAGCCGGTTGCCTGCGGTGGTCACCTACGACCCCTCGCATCTGCTGCGCGTGCCCAAGTCCAAGGGTGAGACCTGGGCCGACCTGTGCCTGGCGCTGGCCCACACAGGCCGCTGAAACCCGCAACCGCCCATACCTTCGCCATGCCGTGGGGCCATGGCAACGCAGGCGCCCGGGCGGCCTGCTGTAATTGCGCACCGCCATGCTTGGGCCATGCTGCAATGCCATAATGGCGCCCATTCCATCAATCGGAGCAATCTCCTTGGATCCCTACCCTAGTTGGTAGCTTCCACCCTGGCCGCGCGTTGTTGCACAAGGGTTGGAAGCGCCCCATTCCCCCTTTTGCAGACCAAAAACAACAAGGAAGTGAGCCTATGCTCAACATCTTTACGCTCGCCAATGGCCGCCTGGTGCAGGAAGAGATCGAGTCGCTGCAGGATCTTGCACGCTTTCAGCCGATCTGGGTCGATCTGGAATCGCCCACGCTGGAAGAAAAGCGCTGGGTCAAGCAGCACTACGGCCTGTCCATCCCCGAAGACGCGATGGACCAGGACATTGAGGAATCCGCCCGCTTCTACGAAGAAGACAACGGCGACCTGCACATTCGCAGCGACTTTCTGATCGACGACGACGAAGACCCGCGCAGCGTGCGTGTGGCCTTCATCATGAACCTGAACAACGCCGCCTTCAAAAGCTACGGCGTGCTGTTTTCCATCCACGACGAGGATGTGCCCGTGTTTCGCCTGCTGCGCCTGCGCGCACGCCGCGCGCCGGGGCTCATCGAGGACAGCAAGGACGTTCTGCTCAAGCTGTTTGACGCCGACGCCGAATATTCGGCCGACACGCTCGAAGGCATTTACGACGACCTGGAAAAAGTCAGCACCCAGGTGCTGGCTGGCAATGTGACGGACACGCACGCGAGTGAGGTGCTGTCGGCCATCGCCCGCCAGGAAGACTTGAACGGCCGCATCCGCCGCAACGTGATGGACACGCGCCGCGCCGTCAGCTTCATGATGCGCAGCAAGATGCTCAACTCCGACCAGTTCGAGGATGCGCGCCAGATTCTGCGTGACATCGAATCGCTGGACAACCACACCGCCTTCCTGTTCGACAAGATCAACTTCCTGATGGATGCCACCGTCGGTTTCATCAACATCAACCAGAACAAGATCATCAAGATCTTCTCGGTGGCAAGCGTTGCCCTGCTACCCCCTACGCTGATCGCCAGCGTCTATGGCATGAACTTCAAGTACATGCCTGAAGTGGATTGGCAATACGGCTATGCCTATGGCATCGCGCTGATGGTATGCAGCGCCGTCATACCGATGCTGTACTTCCGCAAGCGTGGCTGGCTGAAATAGAGATTCCTGTCAAAAAAAGATGCTTGAAGCGCCTGCTGTACAAGCACTTCAAGCATGAATCACCTTGGAATCGACGAAGAATGAGCGCCATGCGCTCATTTTTTATGACTGCGGCGTGGCGCGGCGCTCTCGCACCCACAGAATGATGCCGCACAGCATCACCACCGCCTGCGTACCGATGAGCGCAGCAAAACCTGCAAAGAAGCCTGCGCCCATTCCACTACGGGCCGACAGCGCACCGATCACGGCGCCCATGATGGCCGGCATGAAGCCCGCCACCAGGCTGCCCGCGCCATTGACCACGCCATACGCACTGGCAATGTGTTCAGGCCGCGCGCAGTACTGCACGGTGCTCGGAATGGCCGGGCTCATCAGCCCCCAGCAGAAATTGGCGGCAATCAGGCAATAGGCAGCCGCATAGCGGTCTTCCATATGGATGGCCAGCCACACGGCGGCAGCCACGCCAATGCTCCCGAACACGAAGATCAGCGGCACCTGGCGGCGCGCAATGCGGTCGATGATCATGCCACCCACAAAGACCGCAGCCACGCTGGCGTACTGCGGCAGCGAAGCCAGCCAGCCCATCTCGCGCATCGAGAAGCCGCGCGACTCCTTCAGGTACGCAGGCAGCCAGTTGCTGCTGCCCCACAGGTAGGACAGAAAAGCCGCCGTCAGAATGGTGATGAGCCACAGATAGCGCGTATGCATGGCGCCGCGCACGATGGTGCCGACCTGGCCCACGGCCTGGCCCAGCGACTGTGGCTTGGGCATGCCGGTTTCCACCTTGGGCATGCGCACGAAGGCCCAGACCAGTGGAATGCCGAGCAGCACATTGATGAGGCCCAGCACATGAAAGGACGTTTCCCAATCGTGTCCCGCCACGAGGTAGCCCACCAGCGGATACCCCACGGCCAGCCCCACCCCGGTTCCCATGTTGACCAGCGAATTGGGCTTGCCATTCTCGCGGCTCTCGAAATGTGCCTTGATGTAGCTGCCTGCCAGCGAAAACAGCGGTCCCTCCGACACGCCCAGCAGAATGCGCGAGGCCAGCAGCAGCCCGTAGCTGCTCATCGCAGGCGACAGAAAGGTCACCACCCCCCAGAGCAGCAGACCGCCAATCAGGCTGCGCCGCACACCGAACAGCGCCGCGCAGAAGGGCGTGAGCACCAGCGATGACACCCCGTACCCCACCATGAACGCGGTAGCGAGCAGCCCCTGGCGCGTACGGTCATCCGTCGTCAGGCCAATGTGCGAGAGAAAATCGCGGTCCGTGATCAGAACCGAGATATTGATCCGGTCCACATAAGAGATGGCAACGATCACGAACAGCGTGATCACGCCCCACCAGCGCATTGAACGGGAGTCATTCATGGTGCGACTTTCCTAAGAGATAAAAGAGCACGCCCGCGCCAGCCCCTGCGTTCAGGCAAGGGCGGCGCATAGGGCACGGCCCGCGATCAGAAGAAATGGCGGATGCCCAGCTCCATGCCGGTGGATTTGCCGCCCATGGTGGAGCCCGTGGCGCTCAGGCCCTGCACGCCGATGGCACGGCTCGATCCGTCCTTGTTCTTGAGGTAGGCCAGCGTGCCGTAGACCTGTGTGCGCTTGGAGAAGTTGTAGCCGTACCCCACGGCAATCTTGTTCCAGTCCGCATTGCTGCCTGACGTGTTGTAGTGGCCCACAGAGGCACGCAACTCACCATTGCCCAGCGGCGCCGTGGCGCCCAGCTGCAGCGCCGTCACCTTCAGCGAACCGCGCTTTTCGCTGGCCCATAGCAGCATCGGCTTGACCATGCCCAGGTCGTAGCTCAGGCCCACATTGCTGGCGGTGATGTTGTTGTCCGAGTTGTCGCCGTAGTACCGGCCAATCGCCAGCGCGCCGTTGAAGGCTCCTTGCCGGTAACCCGCGCGCAGGCCGCGGTAATCGCCCTGGTTCTTGTTGGGCTCGCTCTTGGTGTGTTCGCCAAATGCCACCTGGGCCTGGCCGTAGAAGCCACCGAGATTGGGCGGCAGAAAGTAGCTGACCGCGTTGCTGATCTGGATCGGTGCGCCACCCGTGGCGGTGCCCGAACCCGGAATGCCCAGAATGGTGAATGCGCCTGTGCCACCCACGCCATTGGTAAGGAAAGGATCGAAGATCAGCGTGCTCAGAAAGGTGGCGGAGTCGTCACGACCCAGGCGCAGCTCGCCAAAGTTGCCCAGCAGGCTGACGGTGGAGCGGCGGTTGAAGCCCAGGCCGCTGGTGCCTGCAGCCTTGCCTGCGCCAGTGTCGGAATCGAGGCCCGCCTCCAGCCAGAAGCCCGCCTTCAGGTCCCCTCCCAGGTCTTCGGTGCCCCGAAAACCCAGGCGGCTGATATTGGCGCCGCCCGTGGCAAGGCCCACCTTGCTGGACGAGCCAGAACCCGAAAGCCGGGTGACATTGGTATCGATGACCCCGAAGATTTCGACCTTGGATTGGGCAGCAGCCGCCCCTGCCAGGCTGGCCAGGCCAGCGGCAATCACGATTTTTTTCATGGTGTTGTCTCTCTTTGTGTGTCGTTAAAGATCCAGAACCAGCGTCTCGCTCTTGCACCCGGAGACGCAGACCATCATCACCTTGTTGCTCGCCTTCTCCTTGGGGCTGAGCACCGAGTCGCGGTGATCGGGAACGCCTGCGAGCACGCGTGTCTCGCAGGATCCGCAGACGCCTTCGCAGCAGCTGTGGTCGACATCGACGCCAGCCTCCAGCAAGGTGTCCAGCAATGATTTCTCGGGCGTGATCTCGATGAAGCGCCCACTGCGCTTGAGTTCCACCGTGTAGTTGGCGAGGGCATCGGTCGATGCCTTGACCTCCACTGGCGTGAAACGCTCGATGTGTGCGTTGGCGTGGCCCAGCTCGCTGCAGAACTTCTCGAAGGCATCGAGCATCGGCGTCGGGCCGCAGGCGTAATGGTGCAGTCCCGCATCAGGCGTGCGCTGCGCCAGCAGGCCGCGCAGATCGGGCGGTCCGCCCGCCTCGGCATCGAAATGCAGGTGCAGCGGCATGCCCAGAGCCTGCAGCTCGGCGAGGAAGGCCGCGCTCTTGCGCTCACGTGCAAAGTACAGCATCTCGAACGAGCGGCCCTGGCTGTGGAGCCTGCGTGCCATGCACAACATGGGCGTGATGCCAATGCCACCAGCCACCAGCACCGAATGCGCAGCGCCCTCGTCGAGAGCGAAATGGTTGCGCGGCTCGGAGATAGTGATGGGCAGGCCCACGCGCAACGCCTCATGCACACAGCGCGATCCGCCACGGCTGGCACGGTCGCGCAGCACGCCCACCACATAGCGGTGGCGCTCACTGCTGTCGTTGGAGAGCGAGTAGCTGCGCACCAGCCCGTTGGGCAGGTGCAGGTCGATGTGCGAGCCCGCCGTGAAAGCCGGAAACTCGCCGCCATCCACCGGGCGCAGCTCCACGCTGATGGTGTCCTGGGCCTCGAAGCGCAACGTGTGCACGAAGGCCTGCAAGCTGTTGCTCATGGTGCGGCGCTTCCCTCAAGCTGATCCTTGGCGAGGCTGCGCAGGCGGCGGCGCAGGCGCACCAGGCCGATATCGTGCTGGTACAGGTTTTCACGCTCGTTGGCGTCAAACTCCATCTGCTCCATCATCACGCGGTCCTGCTCCAGCACCGCCCAGTGGCGCGCCTCCAGGCGGTTGCGGTACAGAAAGCGCCAGGTGTCGCGCATCCAGCCCTGCACCCGGCGGCACCGCCAGAAGAACACCGCACACAGCTCGGGACTGATGGGCGTGACGCAGCCGATGATGGCAAAGTTGCCGCCGGGCCCGCCAGTCTTCGGATACGGGATTTCCAGGCGCATCCAGTGCATGTCGGTCTCGCCCCACTCGGTCCAGTCGAAATTCACGCCGCGCTGGCCCGCCTTCTCGAAGACGAAGCCCGTGTCGGTATCGCGCACCTGGAACGTGGCCTTGCTGTCGCCTTCGGACATGGAGTGCGACTGCTTGTGCAGGAAGGTGCCGTGCATCGGATCCATGACGTTGTCGATGGCATAACGGTAATCCGCACGCCATTCGGCATAGCACAGAAAGCTCGAATACTCGGGCGAGGTCAGCTCCTCCGGCATGGAGAACGCGGGCGGCGTATCCACATGCTTGTCGCTGTTGAAGAGGAAGATGGCGCCGTGCGCTTCATGCACATGAAAGTCCAGCGCGGCGCGCGAGCCCTCCAGCTTGCAGCCGGGGCTGCCGGGCACCTTGGTCACCGTGCCGTCGCAGCGCACTTCCACACCGTGGTAAGGGCAGGCCAGCCGGTCGCCCAGGATCACCCCTTGCGACAGCGGCGCGCCCCGGTGCGGGCAATGGTCTTCCAGCGCATGCACCTGGCCTGCGGCATCGCGCCACAGCGCAATCTTGTAGCCGAAGCGGCGCAGCGAAATGGGCTTGTCCTGCACGAAATCAGACGGGCAGACGGGGTACCAGAGGTTGCTCAGGCCTTTGGTGAGCAAGCGATCCACGGGATCGATGGTAATGGTTTGTACGTTCATGGAGTGCTCCTTTCCTGCTTCAGTGGCCCAGGCGCGCCATCAGGGCGCCAAAGCTCTGTTCCGTCCAGGCTTCGCCGTTCTCTCCGGCGGGGCCGCTGCGGTTGATGTAGGCCACCAGCTCGGGCAGCGTCTGCACCCCTTCGCCAAAGGCGCGCTCAATCGCGTCGCCCAGCAGGTCTTCAAACAGGGTGGCAGGGCGCTGGCGTGCCTGGTGCGGTTCAAGGTATCGGTCAACAGCCATGGCGGGGTCTCCTTCTAAAACGGTTCACTCGGCCTGAATGCCAAGGTCTTTGATGAGCTTGCCAAAGCGGTCGTAGTCGGCCGCATTGGTTTTCTCGAGCCGGGCCGCATCGCCGCCCGCAGGCAGTGCGCCGAAGGTGGCCATCTTGGTCGCCACTTCCGGCATCTTCAGGATTTCGTTGAGGTGGGTGTTCAGCAGCTTCACGGTCTCGGCAGACATGCCCTTGGGGCCGAAGAGGCCTTGCCAGGCGGTCACTTCCACGTTCTTGACGCCCAGCTCGGCCAGCGTGGGCACGTTGGGCGCCAGCGGGCTGCGCTGGGCATCGGCCACCGCCAGCACATTCGCCTTGGTGCCGGCGTAGGGAGCAATCGGCCCCCAGGTCATGAAAGTGGCAGGCACATGGCCGCCGATCAGGTCGTTGACGGCGGGCGCCACGCCCTTGTAGGGCACATGCGCGAGCTTGACGCCAGCCGCCTTGTTGAACATTTCACCGAGGATGTGCATGGGCGAGCCGCTGCCGGGGCTGGCATAGGTCAGCTCGCTCCTGCGGGCCTGCGCAGTCAGGGCTGCCAGATCCTTGATGCCCGAGGCCTGGCTGGTGGCGACGAACAGCGGCTGCACGCTGGTCTGCACCACAGGCACGAAGCCACGCAGCACGTCGTAACTCGAGGCGGCCGAAGTCTTGAGCACGAACTGCGCGATCGAGAAGGTGCTGGGCGCAAGCAGCAGCGTATAGCCATCGGGCGCTGCCTTGGCCACATGCACCGTGCCGATGGTGCCGCTTGCGCCGGGCCGGTTCTCCACCACCACGGGCTGGCCCAGCCGCTGCGACAGCTTGTCGGCATACAGGCGCGCCATGGCATCGGTGTCACCGCCAGCCGGGTAGGCCACAACGATGGTGATGGGCTTGCTCGGGTAGGCCTGGGCCATGGCGCTGCCAGCAGCGGTGGAGGCCAGCAGGGCGACGGCCAGGCAAATCTGGCGGCGTGAGTTTTTCATGGTGGGCTCTTGTGGTGGTGGGTGGTGGTTTGGCGGGCTGCTCGCTATCCGTCTATTGCGCCTCGATCCCGCGGCTTTTGATGATGGGCGCCCAGGCCGCCGTCTCGGTGCGGATCAGTTCGCCGAACTTCTGGCCTTCCACGATCCAGACACCGAGGCCCTGCTTTTGCAGCTGCGCCTTGCTTGCCGGGTCGTTGAAGATCTGTGCAATGTCGTGCTGCAACTGGGCCAGCACGGGTGCTGGCGTACCCTTGGGCGCCATCACGCCGTACCAGGACGACAGCGCAACACCTTTGACGCCAGCTTCTGCCAGCGTGGGCACATCGGGCAGCTCAGGCGTGCGCTGCGCGTCGGTGATGGCCAGCGCGCGCAGTTTGCCCGACTGGATGTGCGGCAGCAGCGTGGGCAGGTTACCGATGATCATCGGCACGGTGCCTCCCATCACATCGTTCAGCCCCTGGGGTGTGCCCTTGTAGGCCACGTGCAGAAAATCGGCACCCGCCTGCTGCCCGAACAACTCGCCTGCCAGGTGCAGGCTGCTGCCCACCCCGGGTGAGGCATAGCTCACGGTGCCGGGCTTGCTCTTGGCCAGCGCGATGAGCTCTGCAACGCTCTTCGCCGGTACGGCCGGGTTCACGGCAATCACGTTGGCGGTGCGCGCAAGCGATGCCACCGGCACGAAGTCACCCTCCACGCTGTAGTGCAGCTTGGGCATCAGCGTAGGGTTGATCGTGAGGTTGCCCTGCGGCACGACCAGCAGCGTATGGCCATCGGCCTTGGCACGCCGGGCCGCCTCGATGCCGATATTTCCGTTGGCGCCAGTACGGTTGTCCACAATGGAGACCTGCTTGTACTGCGCGGCGAGGCCATTCGAGAGCATGCGCGCCAGCGTGTCGATCGGCCCTCCGGGCGGAAACGGCGCAATGATGGTGAACTGCCCCGCCGCCAGCGCCTGGCGGGCATCCTGCGCCTGCGCCGGGGCAACAGGCAGTGCGGCGGCTGCGGCCAGTGCCAGCAGCGTGGGGATAAGCATGCGTCGTTGCATCGCGTTGGACTCCGTATCGGATGGGATCAGTGGCGCTTGTCGGTCAGAAACTTGCCGTCGGCGCCGCCCACGCCCTTCTGGCGCCGGGTGTTGCCGTCCAGGCCGCCGTCAATGGCCCATTCGGCAAACACCGTGGGGCCGGGCTCGAACTCGCGCGGCTGCCAGTCGGCGGTGAGCTGGTCCTCATCGGCGTAGTACTCGACCAGCGCGCCGGCCGGGTTCTTGAAATACCAGAAATAGGCAGACGACACCGGATGGCGGCCCGGGCCGAGCTGGGTGTCCCAGCCGCAGCGCGAGATATGCATGCCGCCACCAAAGACCTCGTGGATGTCGCGCACGGTGAAGGCCACATGGTTCAGGCCGGCGTGCTTATCGGGGCGCTGCAGCAGAAAAATGTCGTGGTGCCCACCATCGGGCGCGGTGCGCAGGAAGACGCCGCGCTCGGGGTAGCGGTCCGAGGCTGCAAAACCGAAGTTGTCCACATAGAAGCGCTCGCAGGCCTGCACGTCCTTGACGAAGAACACCACATGGCCCACTTCGATGGGCTGGGCACGCTCGTAGGCCGGGCCGGCCTGGTCGATGCGGCCCTTGCGGCTCCAGGTGTTGTACTCGGCGCTTTGCACCTCCACATCGCGCTTTTTCGTGATCTGCAGGCGAACGGCCAGGCCATTGGGGTCGGTGCAACCGATGCGCGCGCCCTGCTTCACAAAACCCGGCAGCTGTGCGATGCGGCTTTCGTAGAGCGCGAGATCGGCAGCGCTCTCCACGCCCCAGACCACCTCGCGCAGCGTGGGGCCTGCTTCAATGGCGGGCGGCAGATCAGGGTGGTCGGTGGCGGCCACGATCACGCGGCAGCCGTTCAGGGTCTCGAACACCAGCCGGTCGGCTTGCTCGGCAACCAGATTGAGCCCCCAGTCGATAAAGAACTGGCGGCAGGCCGCCAGATCGCCTGCACCGTAGCTGATTTCGTCAATGCCCAGTACGCTCATGATGACTCCTCAATTAGCCCAGCCCAAGGGGGATTCGTTCAGGCCCCAGTACAGGCTTTTTTGCTCCATGTACTGCTGGATGCCCAGGCGGCCCTTCTCGCGGCCCAGGCCGCTGTCGCGCCAGCCACCGAACGGCGTGGAGATGGAGAACTGCTTGTAGGTGTTGATCCACACGGTGCCGGCCTGCACCGCACGGCCGATGCGCCACGCGGCCTTGTAGTCGCGCGTCCAGATACCGGCGGCCAGCGCGTAGACACTGTCGTTGGCCTGCTCCAGCAGCGACTCCTCGTTGTCGAAGGGCATGGCCACGAGCACGGGGCCGAAGATTTCCTGCTGGCAGATCTGCCAGTCGTTCTGCACGCCTTCGAGGATGGTGGGGCGGTAGTAGTAGCCGCGCTCATACAGCGCGCCCTCGGGGCGGTGGCCACCGGTGCGCAGCTGGCCGCCCTCGGACAGGCCCAACTGCACATAGCTTTCGATGGATTCACGGTGCTTGGCGGTGATCAGCGGGCCCATCTGGGTGCGCTCGTCGGCCGGGTCACCGACACGCAACTGAGCGGCCTTGGCAGTGAGGCGCTCCATGAAATCGCCATAGAGCTTGCGTGCCACGAACAGGCGCGAGCCGGCGATGCATGACTCGCCCGACGAGCTGAAGATGCCGTAGAGCACGCCGTTGACGGCATGGTCGAGGTCGGCGTCTTCCAGCACCATGGTGGCCGACTTGCCGCCCAGCTCCAGCGAGACGGGCATCATCTTGTCGGCCGCAATGCGGGCAATGTGCTTGCCGGTGGAGGTACCGCCGGTGAACGACACGCGTTTGACCAGCGGGTGCTTGGTGATGGCATCGCCGATCACCGAGCCGCGCCCGGGCAGCACGCTGACGATGCCCTTCGGAACACCGGCTTCCTCACAGATTCTGGCCAGCTCCAGTGCCAGGAGCGGCGTGGCTTCGGCGGGCTTGACGACCACGGCATTGCCGGCCGCAAGCGCGGGTGCGAGCTTTTGCGCTTCACTCGCGATGGGCGAATTCCACGGCGTGATGGCAGCGACCACGCCCATGGGCTCGTAGACGCTCATGGTCATGCAATCGCCACGTTGCGGCGTGATCGCCTCTTCCATGGTTTCGCAGGCAGCGGCGAAATACTGGAAGGTGCCGGCAGCGCTGGCCACCAGGGCACGCGTTTCGTTGATGGGCTTGCCGTTGTCAAGGCGCTGCAGTTGGGCCAACGGCTCGGCGCGCTCGCGGATCAGCTGCGCCACACGGTGCAGCACAGCGGCGCGCTCGTGTGGCTTCTTCTGTGCCCAGCCGCTGGTACGGAATGCGTGGTCGGCCTTCTGGATGGCCTCTTCCACATCGTGCAGGCTGGGAGCGCGCAGGCGGCCCACGACTTCGCCGGTGGCAGGGTAGAGCGAGGCGGATTCGTCGCCGCCACCCAGGCGCCATTCGCCGCCGATGTTGATGGGGAGCAGTTCAAGATTCGACATGATGAAACTCTTTCGTTGTCAGATCACCAGCGGTGCCACCTTGCCGCGCAGCGCGCGCACCGCGCTGAACACGGTCAGGGCCGATGTCTTGGGGTTGGCCGCCAGCGGCTGGTTGCGCATGGTCAGCTCGAAGCTGCCAAAGGCGCCTGCGGCTTCGACCTGGTGCAGGTTCTCGCGCACGGCCGGGTCGGCAATCAAGCGCACCGTGGTGCGATCCAGCCCCAGGCCTGCCAGCGAAACAGTGGCAGCCACATTGGCGTTCTTGGGAAATTGCGCAGCCGCCTCGCGGGCGGTGCCTTCGAAGATCACCGTCTCTGCAGTCAGGGCGTCCAGATCACGCCCTTGCTCGGCCGGTGTGCCCTTCCAGGCGTGTGGCGGCTTGCGGCCGGTGTAACGCACCGTGGAAAGGCCACCGATGCGGGCTGCAGCCAGTGCATCGATACCGCCAATGGCACCGGCAATCAGTTGCACCTGCGTGCGGCCTTCACGGGCAGCGGCCTCCAGTTGCTCAGGCAGGCCAGCTGCCGACAGCGCACCCACCGAAGCCACGATGCAGGGCACGCCTCGGCGCAATGCAGGCAGCACATGCTGCTCGATGGCGGCGTGGCCTGCGGCCTCCACCACCAGATCAATGCCAGCTGCCGGCACGGCCTGCGTTACCTGCGCACCCGACGCCAGGCGCTGGGCCACGGCACGCGCGGCCTCGGCGCCATCAGCCGGTACCACGAGGGCGGCAACCTGCAGGCCGGCATCGTCCTTCACCAGTTCCAGCAAGGCGGTGCCAATGGCGCCGCAGCCGATCAGAGCAATCTGCATGGTGTGGGTCCTTCTGGTTTTCTCAGGTCTTGTCGGGTCTCACTGGGTCTTGGTCGCCGGAATCTGGTCCAGCTTGTTCACCGGCGGGCCGGAGAACGTGGTCTTGAAGCCACCGATGGAGCGCATGTCGATCTCCAGCAGGAAAGGCCCCTTCCTGCTCCATGCCGACTCCAGCACGGCAGGCAGTTCATCAAGGTTCTGCACCCGGGCATGGGGCAAATGGATCGATGCGCACAGCTGTGCATAGTCGGGCGTATGCAGCTCCACATAGCAGCGGCGGCCGCCGTAGGAGGCGTCCTGGATGTTCTGGATCACGCCGTAGCGCTGGTCATTCATCAGCACGATCAGCGTGTCGCACTCTTCCTGCACCAGCGTGGCAAGTTCACCCAGGTTCAGGATGAAACCGCCATCGCCCGCCAGGCCCAGCGTTTTGCGGCCCGAGCCGCTTTGCGCTGCACCGATGGCCGCGCCAATGGCCATGGGCATGCCCATGCCGATGCCGCCGCCCGTGGCGTGCACGCCCGCGTTGGGCTCGAAAAAGCGCAGCTCGCGGTTGCCCCAGGTGCTGTTGGAGACAGTCACATCGCGCACCCAGTTGAAGTTGCGGCCCACCACCTGCTGCAGCTGCTGCACCAAGGCGCTGTAGGGACCCAGGCCATCGCGCATGGTGGCAACGACCTCGTTGTGCACCTGACGCAGATCGGCCAGCAGCTCGGGATCGGCCCGGTAGCCGCGCGCCTCCAGACGGTCGGCCAGGCCGTTCAGGGCCAGGGCGGAGTCGCCGCAGACAAAACCGTCGTCGATGTAGCAGCGGCCCTGCTGGGCAGCGTCCACGTCGATGCGCAGCAGCGGGCGCGGCAACTGGAGTTCGTACTTCAGCGTCTCGTTGCTGCGCAGGCGCGTGCCCACGGCCAGCATGGCGTCGCAACGCTGGTAGAAGGCTTCGACAGGTTTTTGGATGTTGTAGGCGCCCAGCGAGGCCGGATCGTCTTCAGGCACAATGCCACGCCCCTGGCCCGTGCTGACAATGCCAAAGCCCATGACCTTGAGGCGTCGCACGGCAGCACCGGCATGGCGTGCACCACCACCCAGCCACAGCAGTGGGCGGCGGGCCTGGGCCAGCGTGTTGGCCAGTGCGTCCAGCGCAGTCTCGCTCGGTGCCAGAACAGGCACCGGCAGCGGCGACCAGTCGGCAGGCATATCGATCACGCTTTGCTGGATATCGATGGGAATCTCGACACTCACCGGCCCGGTGGGTGCGGTCATCGCGGCCTGTACGGCGGCTTTCAAGGTGGACAGGCAGGTTTCGGCGCTGCGCACCCGGAATGCAGCCTTGGAGACGGCACCCAGCATGGTGAGCTGGTCTGGCGCCTCGTGGATGTACGACAGCTTCTGGTCGAGGTACTGGGTCTCGATCTGGCCGGTGATGTGCAGCAACGGGGTGCCTGCGGTGTAGGCCTCCACCAGGCTGCCTGCAATATTGCCTGCTGCCGGGCCGGTGCTGGTGATGCACACGCCCAGGCTGGAAGTGGAGCGGGCACAGGCGTCCGCCATGTTGCCAGCGCCCGCCTCGCCGCGCGCCATCACGAAGCGCACCTTGCCGCGCGCGAACATCGCATCAAGGATCGGCATGTTGTGGATGGAAATCACCCCGAACGCAGCCTTCACGCCGCAGTGCTCGAGAAATTCGGCAACGGCGGCGCCGACGGTGATTTGTGGTGCGGTAGATGTCATGGTCTTGTCAGATCCGTATTAGTGATAGCAGGCGCTGCGCATGCCACCGGCGCAGTTCATCGGCGGGACGCCAAGCAAGGGCCGCCCCGCAGCGAGGGCGTCGTCTCCCTCCCGCGAAGCGAGAGAGGGGGAAGCGGCGTCAGCCGCACAGGGGGTGTTACACATGTCTGGAAAGACCTCCGGAAACATCGATATGGCTGCCCGTCGTGTACGACGACAGGGGGCTGGCAAGAAAGGTGATGGCCTGCGCGGCCTCACGGGGCAAGCCCAGGCGCGCCAGCGGAATGGATTTCCTGGTGGCGAGTGCGCCGGTCCAGGCAGCCCAGTCCTGCGACTTGTCTTCGCGCGCCTCGAAACGGCGGCGCCATTGGCCCGACTCGATCAGACCTACCAGGATGCCGTTGACGCGCACGCCCTGCGGGGCAAATTCGGTGGCCATGGAACGCACCAGGTTCTTGAGGCCGGCACGCGCAGCCGAGGTGGCCACCATGTGCGGCTCGGGCTGGGATGCCAGCAGCGAATTCACGCAGACGATGGCGACGTCGCGCCCTTGGGCCGATTGCTGCTGCAACTGGGGCAGAAAGGCCCGCGTGGGATGGATGACGGAGAAGAATTTCAGGTGCAGTTCCTGGCTCCAGGCTTCGTCAGTGGTGTCGGCAAAGGTCGACACACGGCCCTGGCCTGCGTTGTTGATCAGGATGCTTGCCGTGCCCAGGGCCTGCTGCGCCTGGGCCGCAAAGCGCTGCACGTCTTCTGCATTCAGCACGTCGCAGACGGCAGCCAGCAGTCGCGCCTGGGGGTGACGCCCGCGCAGCGCAGCCTCGGCGGTGCGCAGGCGCTCCTCATTGCGCCCGCAGAAAGCCACGGCCGCGCCGTGCTGGAGCAGCAACTCCACCGTCGCCAGGCCGATGCCTGACGATCCGCCGGTGACCACCGCCACCACATCCTTGATCTGGAAAGCACTCATTTGCAAAATTCCTTCAATGCCCCGGCATGGACAGAACCCGTGCCCCGGCCTGGGGCTCACGGCGGTAGTTCAGCAGGCCCGACAGCTCGTCGGCTGCTGCGCAAACGCGCTCGGCAACGCCCGCAGCCTTGGCCTGGCCTGCATGCGGTGACGGAATCGTGGAGCCCAGCGCTGCCACGATGCGGCCGCTGTGGTCGCGCACGGGCGCCGCTACGGTGGAGATCGAGGTTTCGTAAAAGCCTTCACCGAAGACGTAGCCACGCTCGCGGTCGGCCTCGATCAGGTTGAACAGGTCGAGCGCAGTCCGGGGGGTGTTGGGCGAGAACGCTTCCAGGTGCTCTTCCGGGTAGAGCGCGCGCAGCTCCGCCAGCGAGAAGTCCAGCAGCAGCACGCGGCCGAAAACCGTGCCGTGCGCCGCCAGCCGGGTGCCCACGTGCACGGCGCTGGCCAGCGGCCTTGGCGGCGTGACCTTGGCGACGTAGACAATCGAGCGGTTGTCCCGCACCACGATATTGCAGGGGTAGCTGATTTCGTCGCACAGACGAGCGATGACGGGCTGGCCCAGCTCCGTCAGCTCCAGCGACGACAGGTACTCGAAACCCAGGCGCAGCACGGCCATGCCCAGACGGTATTCGGTGCCGCCGTCGATGCGCTCCAGAAAGCCCATGCCTTCGAGCGTGTTGAGCATGCGGAACACCGTTGCACGGGGCAGCTCAAGCCGGCGCGCCAGCTCGGGAGCGCCCAGGGTGCGGCTGTCGCGGCCAAACTCCTGCAGCAGGCGCAAGCCACGCTCGAGCGCTGGCACCACATACTTTTCAGAGCCGGTTTCGGAAGGATTGGTCTGTGTCATTGCGGTATTCCTGGTTCAAAGTAAGAAGGCTCTATCTTCGATCCATTCGGCCACTGCGCCGGGCTTTTCAACCGGGCTGGCATGGCCTGCATCAGCGATGCTGGAAAAAGGCACCTGCCAGGCCTGCGCCCAGCGGCGGCAGGCAGCGGGGGTGGTGACCACGTCGTGCTCGCCACAGGCGATATGCACCGGTATGGACAGCGGTGCATGCCCGCCCAGGTCGCTGTCGCACAGCATGTTTACGGCCTGGCGGTAGCCACCTTCGTGCATGCGCGATGTGCTCCAGCGCACCCACTCGCGTGCCAGCGCATCGGCGCCGGGGCTGAGCAGGCGTTGGTCGATGCGTTGTGCGAGCCCTGCCACGCCCAGCGTGCCAAGCGATGCGTTGCGCTCGCTGCGCACCTTTTCGCGGGCAGCCGCATCGTGCGAGCCATAGCCGCCTGCAGGGCTGAGCAACAGCAGGCCTGCGAGCGCCTGCGGCGCGTATTGCGCAGCACAAGCCGCCGCCATCAATGCCCCCAACGAATGGCCAACCAATACCACTGGGCCCTTTACATCTGCGGCCAACCAGGCGCCCAGGCGGGCTGCATAGTCGGTATCGCGCGGATGGGTCTGCGGCAAGGGGCTGCTCGCACCGTAGCCGGGGGCATCCCAGGCCAGCACACGCCAGCTGGGACGTAGTGCCAATGCCACATCCAGCCACGAGGCCGCCGACGAGCTGATGCCATGCAGCATTACCACGGTCTGCGCGGCACCACCGGCCGCCGGGCGCTCGCGCACAGCCAGTTGCGTGCCATCGGGCAGCGCCACCATGCGCTGCGCGAACTGCGATTCCAGCTGCTGCTCCTTGCGCATGAGCGCTTCGCTCCAGGGCGTGGTGGTGTCGGTGGACATGGTGCGGGCCTTGCTGGATCAGCGCTTGATCTTGGCGAGCGGATGGTCAGCCGGGTAGGTCGGCGTGATCGGCTTCTTGGCGCCCAGCATCACGCACATCAGCGCATCTTCGTCGCCGATGTTGATCTCTTCGCGGTACACGCCCGGGGGCACCGAGATCACGTCACGGTCGGTCATCACCGTCTCGAAGCGCTCGCCCTCAGGCGTGGTCAGCACCACCTTGAGCTTGCCGCGCATCAGGAAGAACACTTCTTCCACATCCACATGGATATGTGGTGGGCCTTCGTTGCCAGCAGGGATCACCATCGTGGAGAAGGTGAAGTGCTCGGACGGGATGGTATTGCTGTCGGTGGCAACACCGGTGCCGCCGGTGCCGATGTAGCGCATCTGGCCGCGGCGGTACTTGGGGTCGAAGTCGGCCTGGAACTTCAGTGCGTCAAAATCGTACTTGCGGGTGGAAAAGCGCGCGATGCGCGTCTCCATCCAGTCCTTGAGGCTTGCGCCTTCGGGACGTGCCCAGGTGCGCGGGGTATTTTGCTGTTCGCTCATGGTTCGCTCCTTGCGGTTAATTCATGACAAAGCCGCCGTTGACGGCAAGAACCTGGCCCGTGACGAAGCGCGCCCCGTCCGACATGGCGTAGACCACAGCGCCAGCCACGTCCTCGGGCATCTGCTCGCGCTGCAGCGCGCGCTGGTCGATGTAGAGCCGGTGCCGCGCCTCGGGCACGTACTGCGTGGCCTCCACCAGCACCAGGCCCGGCGCCACGGCATTGACCGTGATGCCGTCGGCGCCCATCTCGCGCGCCATGGCATGCGTCATCGCAATCACGGCACCCTTGCTGGCCACGTAGGCCATCAGGTTGGGCGCGCCCCACAGCGCGGTGTCAGAGGCCAGATGCACCACAGCGCCGCGGCCGCTTTCACGCAAGGCGGGGCGGCATGCGCGGGTCATCAGCCAGGTGCCACGCACATTCACAGTCATCACCTGGTCCCATTTGGCCAGCTCGATGTCGTCCATGCCCTTGCCGCCGGAATCGGTCACAGCCGCGTTGTTGACCAGGCCGTCCAGCCCGCCCAGCTCGCGCACCGCCTGCTCCGCGCATTGCTGCACCGAAGCTGGATCGGACACATCAACGCGGATGCCAACGGCAGAAAAGCCGCGCCCCTGCAGCGCAGCCACCGATTGCGGCAGCAGGTCTTCACGCAAATCGGCCAGCGCCACATGGGCACCGTGCTCGCACAAGGCGTGGGCAAAAGCAAAACCGAGACCACGCGCGGCACCGGTCACCAGAATGCGGCGACCTTGCAATTGGCCAATCTGTGGCATGGGTGTGAGATTCATGATTCGTTTCACCTAAGAAACAATGATTAATTCCTGAAACAACGCAAGTGTAGCGATCACCCCATGGGGGGAATACAGAGGGGAAACCCTAGGGCATTGAATGAGCGGGACAGGAAAAGGCGCGGCTCCCGGCCTCGTCGAATGCGGTGAACGGCGGCAGAAATCAGCCTGCAGACCGCACTGCCCATGCGCGATCCGCTATCGAATCAGGTGTGTATCTCGGGGGCCCGGCCGCCGGGCACCAATCAGTCCTGCCTGGGGCGAAGACACCACAGTGCCGTGGCGGCAGTGCTGGCAGCGGCCACCAGCACCCACAACGCGCCCAGTTGCCAACGCTCCAGCGCAAGACCGAAGAGGAAAGGCGCGCTGGCCTGCGCCATGCGCGCCGGCACCATCAGCAGGCCTTGCCGCTGCCCGTAGCCCTGCGCGCCAAACATCGCGAGCGGCAGGGTGCCGATGACCACCGTCATGATGCCGTTGCCCAGGCCAAATGCCACCGCATAGCCCCAGCCACCAGCAGCGCCAAACCCCACCAGCACCAGGGCTGCCAACGGGTAGGCCATGACGGCGATCCGCGCCGACCACAGCGGGTGCGCGCGGCGCAGGAATACGTAGTCCGCAATGCGGCCCGCCACCTGCGCAGGCCCCACCAGCGCAGCGGCCGCGACGGCGGCCGTGGCAGTGGCACCACTCACGGCCAGCAGGCTCGGGAGGTGCGACATCATGGAGGTGCCGATGAACCACACGGAGGCAAACGTCAGAGCCAGCAGCACCAGCGTACCCATTCGGCTGCGGATGGTATTGGGTGGCAGCTGGCTGGGTGCCGCTGCTCCATTCAGTGCCGGATCGGCCCCCTGCCGGGGCTGTGCGTGCGGCAGCGTGGCATGCAGGGGCAACAGCACCAGCAACTGCACCCCAGCCCAGAACAGGCAGGCGTCGCGCCAACCCACGGCCTGCAACAGCCAGGTGGTGATGGGCCAGCTCACAGTGCTGGCAAAGCCGCCAAACAAGGTGATGCCCACGATCACGCCGCGCGCCTCCTTGCCATAAAGCCGCACGGCAGAGGCAAACGCCGCCTCGTACAACCCGGCGCCCATGGCCAGCCCCAGCAGCAGCCAGGCAGCAAACAGCTGTCCCGCCGTCTGCACCCGGGACAGCAGCACCAGGCCCAGGGCGAACAGCACATTGGTCGCCATCAGCACCGGGCGCCCGCCCCAGCGGTCGATGAGCCGCCCCGCCACCGGACCGGTGAAGGCCATCACCAGCAGCGCCAGCGAAAACGCCGCAAAGACGCGGGATGCCGGCACGCCCAGGCTCCCGCCCATGGCGCCCGCCAGGATGGCCGGCAAGTAGAAGGCCGAACCCCACGACAGCATCTGCCCCACGCCGAGCTTGCAGGTGGTCAGCACCGGCCGCTCGGCACCGGGATTCGGCGAAAAAAGGGACATTGTCGGCATGGGACGCATCAAACCAGCGCGCCATTGTGCCGGGCATGCCTGCCGCGCACAGTCACCCTCGCAACCGGACCATCTCCTCAGGCGGCAGGCAGGCTCTGCAGAAGGCTGCCGATGATGTGCTGGGCGTAGCGGCTCGATAGGGTGCTGATGAAGCGCGGAAAATCCATGTGCGCGCTGTCGTCGGCGCGGTCGGAAATGCTGCGCATGGCGGCAAACGGTAGAGCATGATCGGCGCATACCTGGGCCACAGCAGCGCCTTCCATTTCCACCGCCAAGGCCTCCAGCCCTGCAGCCCGCAAACTGCCTTGCAAGACATGCACTTCGGCAGCACTGCTGACAAATCGGTCGCCACTGACGATCAGACCCTCGTGCATGCGCGGCGCGGGGAGGCCCAGTTCGGCAGTCCACGCGGCGGCCTCTTCCTCCACGCAGCGCTGCACAGCACAGGCCAGCTGCGCGCTCCATGCGGCATCGCAGTCAAAGCGCGCCCTGCCGTAGCCCGGAGCCTCGTAGCGCGGGAAGATCGGCGAGGCGTCCATGTCGTGCTGCGCATAGCTGCTGGCCACCACCACGTCGCCCACCTGCACGCCTTCGCCCAGTCCGCCGGCCACCCCGGTAAACACAATGGCCCGCGCGCCAAAGCGTTCGATCAAGGTGGCAGCCGTGCTGGCCGCAGCCACCTTGCCAATGCCCGAGAGCGCCAGCACCACGGCATGGCCATGCAGCTTGCCGTGCGTATAGCGGCGGCTGGCATGGTCGGTGATGGACGAGTCTGTCAACAAGTTGGCAATGCCTGCCTGCTCTTGTGGCAGGGCGCTGAGGATGGCGATGGTCACGTCAGGGGCTGGAATCGGCAAAAACAAAGCGGAGATTGTCGCCGCAATCTCCGCTTTGCCAACTGCTTTGACTTTCAGAACGTTTTCAAGCTCTCACGCCTTGGGAGACTCATCGCGCAGTTCGCGGCGCAGTATCTTGCCTACAGGGGTCTTGGGCAGGGCATCGCGAAAATCGATGTACTTGGGCCGTTTGTAGCCGGTCAGCCGCTCGGCGCAGAAGGCGCGCAGTTGCGCCTCGGTCAGGTCTGGCGACTTGCGCACCACCACCAGCTTGATGGCCTCGCCCGTCTTCTCGTCCGGCACGCCCACCACTGCGCATTCGGCCACGCCCGGGCAGGCGGCTGCCACATCTTCCACCTCGTTCGGGTAGACGTTGAAACCGCTCACCAGCACCATGTCCTTCTTGCGATCCACGATGCGGAACATGCCGTCAGCTTCCATGATGCCGATATCACCGCTGCGAAAGAAGCCGTCTTCGGTCATCGCCTTGGCGGTCTCGTCCGGGCGCTGCCAGTACCCGGCCATCACCTGCGGGCCGCGAATGCAGACTTCACCCCGCTCGCCCTGGGCCACCGGATAGCCCAGGTCATCCAGAATCGCCAGATCGGTGCCCGGCATCGGGTAGCCGATGGAGCCCGAGGATTCCTTGCCGGTGCCAACGATGTTGCAACTGGCCACGGGACTGGTTTCCGACAGGCCGTAGCCTTCGACAATCGGCTGGCCGGTGCGCTGCAGCCAGCGCTCTGCCACCGCATGCTGCACGGCAGCGCCGCCACCCACCACCACGCGCAGGTTCTTCCAGTTCACCTTGTCGAAATCGGGGTGGTTCATCAGCCCGTTGAACAGGGTGTTGACGGCCGGCAAGGTATGGAATTCATACTTGCCCAGCTCGCCCAGCACCGCCTTCATGTCGCGCGGATTGGGGATCAGCAGCACCTGGTGGCCCAGGCGCATCGACAGCAGAAAGCACACCGTGAACGCGAAGATATGGTAGAGCGGCAGCGCGCAGACACACAGCGGGTGCTCGCCCGCAGGGATGGTCTTGAGCGCGGGGCCGTACCAGGCCTGCACCTGCATGACATTGGCGCCCAGGTTGCGGTGCAGCAGCACGGCCCCCTTGGCCACGCCGGTGGTGCCACCGGTGTACTGCAGTGCACCGATGTCGTCCGCGCCCACATCCACGGGCGAGAACTGGTGGCGTTCGCCTTCACGCAGCGCGTCATTGAAGGCAATGCTGCGATCAATCTGGAACGGTGGCACCAGTTTCTTGCTGTGGCGCACCACCCAGTTGACGATATTGCCTTTGAGAAAACCCAGCATATCGCCCATGCTGCAGACAATGACCTTGTCGAGCTGGCGGTGGGCCGGGCAGTTCTGCACCGTGGCGCCAAAGTTCTCCAGCACGATCATCAGCTTGGCGCCGCTGTCCTTGAGCTGGTGGTCCAGCTCGGACGAGGTGTAGAGCGGATTGACATTGACCACAACCAGCCCGGCGCGCAATACCGCTGCCACGGCCACCGCATACTGCGGCACATTGGGCATCATCAGTGCCACCCGGTCGCCCTTGACCAATGACAAGGTTTGCAGATAAGCCGCCAGCGCCGTGCTGTATTGGTCGAGCTGGCGGTAGCTGAAGGTCGCCCCCATGAAATGCAGTGCCGTGCGGTCTGCGTATTGGATGAATGCCTGGTTCAGCAATTGCACCAGGGTGGGCACATGGTCCCGGTCAATGTCCTTTGGCATTTCGGCCGGATAGGCCGCCAGCCAGGGGCGTTCTGTCATGCACAAGTCTCCTGCGGATGCGGTTTCCCCGCACCGTTTTTGAATGGTATCGGCCCTATTGTGCGGAGTTTGCAGCGCCCGCGGGTCTGGATATACCCTGAATCAGACGAAAAAAAATGCCATGGTTTGCGCCATGGCATTTTTTGAAGCGGTGGGGCCACCCCTTGCGCG
This sequence comes from Comamonas odontotermitis, assembly GCF_040396735.1. Lineage (GTDB taxonomy): Bacteria > Pseudomonadota > Gammaproteobacteria > Burkholderiales > Burkholderiaceae_C > Comamonas > Comamonas odontotermitis_C. The sequence goes on along the minus strand of NZ_JBEBNZ010000001.1, from coordinate 134,134 downwards.
ACAGGTGCGGTTACGGCTTGGCTGGCGATTCACCCTCGGATGCCGGGGCATCTTTCTTGAACGTGTCCTTGCTGATCAGCACGTCCGAATCCACGGTTCTGGTTTCGTAATAAGGCTTGGTGTCGATGTCGTAGGGGAAGGGCGGCACGTTCATCACCCCATTGATATAACCCGTGCTTTGCCGCACGGACAGCGCCAGATCCTGCGACCAATCCACCAATGGACGACCGGCAGCCAGAAAATCAACGCTGTTGCGTGTCTGTGGGCGTACCAGGCGGTGGTCTGCCAGCACCTGCACCTCTACATAGCCGCCATTGCTGGTGGTGTACTGGTAGGAGACATAGGACACCGGCCGGGCAAAGAACACGCCAGCGGCCTCCAGGCGCGCAGCCATGGCTGGATCATTTGCTGCCAGCCAATCCATGCTGTTGGCCGTCCGCTTGATGCGCAGGCAGTCCACACGGCCCACGTTCAGGCCCTGGGTACGTTCTACCAGCACGCCCTTTTGCTTGGGGCAATCTTCGGTCCAGACCGTGTTGCGGTTGTCCAGGCTGTCCACATTGGAGCGTACCGACATCACACCCACCAGCTCACCGAGCGTGGTGCGCATCTGCCAGAGCTTGGCGGTCAGGGGCTTGTCCTTGGACAGGTCTTCGGGCAGCACGTTCAGGACTTCGCTGTCCGTGCCCCAGTACTTCCATTGCAGGTCGGGATTGCTGTCGAGCGACACCTGGGTGCGTCCCACCTGCGCGGTATTGGGCGACAGCGGTGCGCAGGCGGTCAGCAGCGCAACAGCGGCGCTGCAGGCCAGCAAGACCATGGAAGGAGAGCGGACAGCGGAAAAAGGCATAGAACGGATCCAGAAGGCGGCGGCAGCCAGGGCGCTGCCAAGCCCCGCATCATAGCAAGAGCGCCCCGAATTCTGACCGCCCCGCCCCAGGCGAATCTGGAGACATTGGCATGACATGTTTCAAGATGTATTCACCCCGCATCCGCACCAGCCCATTGCCAACGCCAGGCACAGCGCGGCAGCGGGTGTCAGTCCTCGCGGCAGGCGTCTGGCAGGTAGCGCTCTGCCTTGCCTTCTGCCACGCAGTGCCATTGCACCTTGCCGTCATCATCGACCGATGGCGTCATGCCCAGGCGGCCAAAGCGGGTGATGGCCGTGAGCGACATGTCGCTGCTGTCATAGCTGAGGCTGGAGGCCAGTTGCGCAGGCACTGCAGCTTCTGCCAAGGTATCGGGCACTTCCTCCTTTTGCTCGTAGTAGCGTGCCAGCGCATTGCGCACCTGCTCGGCCTGGGTCCACTCCTTGCTGAAGGCTTCCTTGCCTTTTTTCTCCTGCATGCCCTGCATCAGCATGTCGGTCAGGCCACCACCAGCACCGCCCATGGCACCCGCGCCCTTCATGGCAGGAAGGGCCACAGCCGCCAGGATGCCGATGATGGCCACCACGATGATGATGCCGGCAAATGCACCGCCAGCGCGCCCGCCGTATGGAACGAACAGTGCAAAAAGATAGCTGAACCAGTTGCGCCCCGGCATCTTGGTGCCCGGGCTGATCATGCGCGCCACGCGCTTGGTGAGCCAGGGGTAGCCGCTCAGCAGCTCATGCAGGTCGGGCAGGAAGCCACGGTTCTTCATGGTCTGGCGCGCATACTGCACCAGGTTGATGCTTTTCCACTTTTCGGCGCCAGCAGCCAGCACTGACAGCGCACGCGCCGCCGATTCGGGGTTGTCGCAGCAGGCACGGCCATGCATGTCACAGGTGTATTCCTGCGCGCGCGAATATGCGGCACCGATCAGCGGCAGCCACAGCACCGGCATGCGCCAGAAATGGCCGGTCAAGTGGCCCTGCTTGATGTGGCCCAGCTCGTGGCCAAAGTAGAAGTTGATGCCATCGGGCTGCTCGCGCATGGCGTCCAGCGTGTCGGTGAGCACAATGACGAAGTTGCGACCCAGAAAGCGCGTGGCAAACGCATTCATGATGCCGTCGCCCTGCAGGATGTAGACCTCTGGCGGCTCCACCATGCCCAGCTTCTTGCAGCACTGCAGGTACTGCAGGTACAGATCGGGGAACTGCTCGTCCGACAGCCGCACGCCGGTACCGCGCAGCCAGGCAATCAGGCCCGATTGCGCAAACAGGTAGAAGATGAAGCCGAACAGCAGGTAGATCAGTGCCGTGCCAAGGGTTGCGAGAATGATCACCAGCCAGGCGATCAAACCCAGCACCAGGGTGATCAAGCCCAGTGATTTCTCGCGCGGGTACACCAAGTCCGCCATATGTGTCTCCTTTGTAAAGATGCGCCATCATGCATCAAGTTACAAAGGGCAGAACGATGCAGCGCAGCGACGTTGCATCGCAACAACTGTCAGGTCCGTGAAAGCTCGCGCAAGGTCACCAGCTCCTCGGCCATGGTGGGGTGGATGCCGATCGTCTGGTCAAACACCGCCTTGGTGGCGCCCGCCTTCATCGCCACGGCAAAGCCCTGGGCAATTTCGCCGGCATCGGCTCCCACCACATGCAACCCGACCACGCGGTCGCTTGCATCATCGACCACCAGCTTGACCAGACTGCGTTCGCTGCTGCCCGACAAGGTGTGGCGCAGCGGCTTGAAATCGCTGCGGTAGACACGGATCTTGCCGCAGCGCTCCCGCGCCTGTGCTTCCGACAGGCCCACGGTGCCAATCTGCGGGTGGGTGAACACCGCCGTTGGAATATTGCCGTAGTCCATCACCCGCGCCTCCTGGCCCGGCACCGGGCCCAGCACATGGTCCACCCAGGCCATGGCCTCGGCCAGCGCCACGGGCGTAAGCTCCATCCGCCCCACCACATCGCCCAGGGCATGCACGCTGGGCAGGTTGGTGGTGAAGTGTTCATCGACCACGATGGCACCGTTCTTTGACTGCGCAATGCCCAGCGCCTCCAGCCCCAGGCCGGCCACATGGGGCTTGCGGCCCGTGGCGTACAGCACCTGGTCTGCGCGCAGCACACTGCCGTCGTTCAGATGCACCACGCGCTCGCCTGCCGCAGCACCTGCAGCCTCTGCGGTGATGCGCGCCACATCGGTGTTCACGCGCACATCCACACCGGCCTTGCGCATTTCCTCGGCGACAAAGGCGCGCACTTCGTCGTCGAAACCACGCAGAATCTGCTCTCCGCGGTACAGCAGGGTCACCTCCACGCCCAGGCCGTGGAAGATGCTTGCCATTTCGCAGCCGATGTAGCCGCCGCCCACCACCACCATGCGGCGCGGCAGCACGGGCAGGTCGAACACGTCGTCAGACACGATGGCCCATTCCTTGCCTTCCACATCCGGCAACGCAGGGGTGCCGCCGGTGGCGATCAGGATATGGGCGGCCGTGAGGCGCCGCACTTCCGCATCGCCCTGGGACACCACCACGGTATGCGCATCGGCCAGGTGGCCATGGCCACTCAGCCGCTCTACCTGGGCACCGGTCATCAGGCCTTCGTAGATGCCGTTGAGGCGGGTGATTTCCTTGGCGCGCGCGGCCTTGAGCTGGCCCCAGTCCAGCGCAATGCCTTCCGGTACCTGCCAGCCGTAGCCCCGGGCTTGCGCAAAGGCGTCGTGGTAACCCGCCGCGTAGCTGTAGAGCTTTTTCGGAATGCAGCCCACATTGACACAGGTGCCACCCATGGCACCCGATTCGACCATCGCCACCCGGGCGCCGCGCTTGGCAGCCATACGTGCCGCGCGCACGCCGCCTGAGCCGCCGCCGACGACGATCACATCAAAATTCCATTCGTGCTGGGGCAGCATGGGCCGTACTCCTTGCGTTTTTGTATGACCGCCCCATTCTGGCAAAAGTGCGCACCACTCTGCCCGCAGGCCTTGCAAAGCGCCTATCGGTGCTGGGGCATCTCCGCTGTACGCGCCCCTGGGCAATCCGGTGTGCTGTGGAGCGGGCCGCACAGGCCATAAAAAAACCTGCAGCATGCTGCAGGTTTTTTGGTTTTCAGGCCCCTGGAGCGCATCTGATATGCGCCAGCAGCTGTGAAAACAGTCGTATTTACTTGACCAGTTGGGCCAACTCGCCACCGGCGTACTTCTTGGCCATCTGCTCCAGGCTGTAGCCCTTGATCTTGGCGCCCTGGCCTTCGCAGCCAAACTCGATGTAGCGGGTCTTGCACACCAGCTTGGCGGCTTCGCGGGCGGGCTTGAGCCATTCGCGGGCGTCGAACTTGTCGGGGTTCTCGGCCATGAATTTGCGCACGGCGCCGGTCATCGCCAGGCGGATGTCGGTATCGATGTTGATCTTGCGCACGCCGAACTTGATGGCTTCCTGGATTTCCTCGACAGGCACGCCGTAGGTTTCCTTCATCTTGCCGCCGTACTGGTTGATGATGGCCAGCAGCTCCTGCGGCACCGAAGAAGAACCGTGCATCACCAGGTGGGTGTTGGGAATGCGGGCGTTGATTTCCTTGACGCGGGAGATCGCCAGGATGTCGCCCGTGGGCTTGCGTGAGAACTTGTAGGCGCCGTGGCTGGTGCCAATGGCAATGGCCAGCGCGTCCAGCTGCGTGGCCTTCACGAACACGGCCGCTTCCTCCGGGTCGGTCAGCATCTGGCTGTGGTCCAGCTTGCCCACGGCGCCAATGCCATCTTCCTCGCCAGCGTCACCCGTTTCCAGGTTGCCCAGGCAACCGAGCTCGCCTTCCACCGTTGCACCTACCTTGTGCGCCATGGCGACGACCTTCTGGGTCACATCCACGTTGTAGTCAAAGGACGAAGGCGTCTTGCCGTCGCTCATCAGCGAGCCGTCCATCATCACCGAGCCAAAGCCCAGGTTCAGCGCGCCCTGGCAAATCTCGGGCGTGGTGCCGTGGTCCTGGTGCATGACCAGGGGGATGTGGGGGTACATCTCGGCCGCAGCCTGGATCAGGTGCTTGATGAAGGGCTCGCCAGCGTACTTGCGGGCGCCAGCGCTGGCCTGCAGGATCACGGGCGCGCCGACTTCGTCAGCTGCCGACATCACGGCCTGGACCTGTTCCAGGTTGTTCACGTTGAAGGCGGGGATGCCATAGCCGTTTTCGGCAGCATGGTCCAGCATTTCGCGCATCGAGATCAAAGGCATGGTCGTCGGGTCCGTTCTAATACAAAGAAAAAGCGCTGCAGCCGCTGCTGCAGCACCCTCGATTTATTTACGCATTGCCGGCACCACCCTGCAAAACGCAGGATTTGCGAAAAGACGACGGGCCGGCAGGCAAGGCTCGGTGGCGTCTCAAGGCGGTTTCAGCAACTCCAGGCGGCAGGCGACCGGCCCACAAAAAGGCAGAAAATGGCCGGTAACCGCTTGGTAACTGCCTATTTTAACAAGCTCAGGCGGCCGGTATCGCCGGCATACCGAGGCGATAGCAAGTGGTATAGGGTGCGGGAGCCGCCGTCTGCCCAAAACTGCCATGGTGCAAGGCCATGATGCGCTGGGTGATTTCATGGCCCAGGTGCAGGCTGTCCACGGGCTCCGCAGCGGCGGTCTGCCCGGTGCGACCACCATCGTCGCACACCTGGAGCCAGCAGTGGCCGCCTTCCGGAGCTTCGTCCAACCCGCCCTGCACCTCGATCTGCGTGCCGGGCGGCGTATGGCGCAAGGCGTTTTCCACCAGATTGCGCAAAGCCACCTCCAACAGAACCGCATGGCCGCTCACCCACAGGGCATCAGGCATTTCCACGGCCAGGCTGCCGCCGTGCTGCCACGCAGCCTGCGCATACTCTGCCGCAACCGTACGCGCCAGTTGGGCGACATCCACAGGCCGGGCCTGCTGCGTCAGCGCCACCCGGCTGCTGCGTGCCAGCGCGAGAATCTGGTTGAGCACATGGCCTGCGCGCAAGGCATCGCTGCGGATGCGCTCCACCGCCTGCGCCTGCTGCGGCTGCGGCAGCCCTCCCTGCAGGGCCTGGGCGTGCAGGCTGATCGACGCGAGCGGCGTGCGCAGCTCGTGCGCCACTTCATTGGCGAGCTTGCGCTCGTGCTCCATGGCCTCGTCGTTGCGGTCGAGCAAGGTGTTGATGGAGTGCGTGACCGCACGGAATTCCTGCCAGTCATGGCCAGTGGACAGGCGCTGGCCCTGCTCGGGCTGCAGCGCTTCCACGTCTTGGGATAACTGGTGCAGCGGCCTGAGACCGGCGCGTATCGTCAGCCCCAGCACCAGGGTGACCACCGGCAGCAGCCACAGTCCGGGTAGCACCATCTGGCCTGCAATGTCGTCGGCCAGATCGTCGCGCTCCTGCAGGGCCACCATTACCGTCACCTTGCGGGTGTGTTCGGCGTTCCATTGCGTGAAAGTGCGCCAGGTCTGCTTCTTGGCGCCAAGCTCCGCATCGAAGAAGCCTTCGCGCTCGTCAGCAAACTTCAACCGTGGCGCGCTGCCCACATTCAATAGCATATTGCCCTGGTCGTCCCACAGCTGCATGCTCATGGACTGCTGGTAATCATGGGCGCGCAGGCCCGGCAATGCCACGCGCGGCGTCGTCTTGCCCTGGCCAAAGGCGTCGGATACCGGCAGGTTCAGCACCAGGGCGGCCACGCTGGCGAGGTGGCCATCGGTCAGCTCATCGGCCTCTTCCACCCCCGCCTGGTAGCCCCAGAACACGAAGCTGGCCCACACCACCGCCAGCGCACCCAGAATCCATACCTGCAGGCGCGTCTGCAGGCGCGGCAGGCGGTGCGATGCGGCAGATGCATTCATGCGCCAGCATCCTGCGGCATGAAGTAGCCCACGCCGCGCATGGTCTGGATATAGTCTGCGCCCAGCTTCTTGCGCAGGTGGTGGATATGCACCTCGACTGCATTGCTCTCGACCGAGGCGTCAAAGCTGTAGAGCTTTTCCTCGAGCTGCTGGCGCGACAGCACCCGGCCATGGGCCTGCAGCAGGATGAGGAGGATGGTGTAGGCACGCGGAGACATCTCCACCAGGGCGCCATTGAGCCGCACCTGGTGCTGCGCCGGGTCCAGCACCATGTCGCGGTAGTGGATCAGCGGGTTGGCGCGGCCCGCCGCCCGCCGCACCAGGGCCCGCAGGCGTGCCTGCAGTTCCTGGGCATCAAACGGCTTGGAGAGGTAGTCGTCCGCCCCCAGGTCCAGCCCTTCGATGCGGTCATGTACACCATCGCGCGCAGTCAGAATGATGACGGGCGTTGCCGGATCGGGCAGGGTCTTGGCCAGGCCTGTGGGTGCCGGCGCGTTGCGCAGCCGCTGCAGCAGGCTGGTGCCATCGCCATCGGGCAGCCCCAGGTCCAGCAGCAGCGCGTCAAAGCCTTCCGTGGTCAATGCCGTCCAGGCTGCGGCAATGCTGCTGCACCAGTCCACAGCATGGCCGCGCTGCTGCAGGTTGGCCTTGAGCCCCTCGGCAATGCCGGCGTCGTCTTCAACCAAGAGTATTCGCATGCCAGCCATTGTGCATGAGGGCGACCTGCCTCTACATTAAGAAATGCTTAAGCGCAGCCGCGCATGCTGCATGCCATGCAATCGTCTCCGAGTCTTGCGCTGTCCGCCAACGCCAGTTCCACCCCCACCACCCGCTGGATCGTCATCTCCCTGATCGGTTTCGTGCTGGCATCCCTCTGGGATCTAGCCGGGCAGGATGTCGCCATGGCCCGCTGGTGGGGTACGGCCCAGGGCTTTGCACTGCGCGACAACCATTTTCTGGTGACCTACATGCACGAGGTGATGCGCATGCTCGGCTGGATCACCGTGGTGGTGCTCAGCATCGGCGTGTGGTTTCCCTTTGGCGCGCTGCGCCGCCTGCCGTCGGCACGGCGTGTGCAACTGGTGGTGGGCATTCTGATCGCACTGGCCGTGGTGGCCATTGTCAAGCGCAGCAGCGCCACCAGCTGCCCCTGGGATCTGCAGCTGTTTGGCGGTGTGGCCGATTACGTGTCGCACTGGCGCTGGGGCGTGCGGGATGGCGGCGGCGGCCACTGCTTTCCTGCCGGCCATGCTGCCGCTGGCTTTGCCTTTCTGGGCGGCTACTTTGCGCTGTACCGCGATGCCCCGCGTGCTGCACGCTGGTGGCTGGCGATTGCGCTGGTGCTTGGCCTTGCCCTTGGCATCGGCCAGCAGATGCGCGGCGCCCACTACATGAGCCACACCCTGTGGACCGCCTGGCTGTGCTGGACGTCGGGCCTCGCCGTGGATGCGATTGTGCAGCGGCGCAAGGCCACGCAGATTTGATGCGAAACGCTGTTTTTTTGATAGCGCCTGGCGCTTGTTGAATGGATGAGAAGCGGTGTTTTCCACACCGGCTTCGGCACTCGCGGCCGTCACCCGGTTTTTCATGAAAAAAGAGCTTCTGGCGCTCGCCATCCAGGCGCCAGAAGCTCTTTTTTCGATAGCAAAAATCCCAATGCCCGGTATCACACCACCCGGGAGATCTTCATCATGTTCGTGCCACCGGGCGAGCCCATGGGTTCGCCGCAGGTGATGGCGTAAATATCGCCGCTTTGCACAATGCCACGCGCCTTGAGGTGTACCTCGGCCTGACCCAGGGCCGTATCGCGGTCGGCGCTGGTATCCATCAGCAGCGGGCGGACGTTGCGGTACAGCGCCATCTTGCGCTGCGTGGCCACCTTGGGGGTGAGCGCGTAGATCGGGATCTGCGTGCGGTGGCGGCTCATCCACAGCGCCGTGGAGCCGCTGTCGGTCATGGCCACCAGGGCCTTGGCACCCAGGTGCGTGGCGGTGAAGAGCGCGCCCAGCGCAATGCTCTGGTCGATGCGCTGGAAGGTCTTGCCGACGAAATCGGTGTCGGCCGCCCAGTCGGCCGAAGCCTCTGCAGCAGCGCAGATGGCAACCATCTCCTGCACGGTTTCCAGCGGGAACTTGCCAGCGGCCGTCTCGGCGCTCAGCATCACCGCATCGGTACCATCGAGCACGGCGTTGGCCACGTCGCTCACCTCGGCGCGCGTGGGCACGGGGTTGGTGATCATGCTCTCCATCATCTGGGTGGCGGTGATGACGACCTTGTCCATCTCGCGCGCCAGGCTGATCATCTTCTTTTGCAGCGCAGGCACGGCGGCGTGGCCCACCTCCACGGCCAGATCACCACGCGCCACCATGATGCCATCGGAGACACGCAGAATGTCTTCGAGGTGCGGAATGGCTTCGGCGCGCTCGATCTTGGCAATCAGGCCGGGGCGGTGGCGGTATTCGGCTGCGGCGACCATGCACAGCTGGCGCGCCATTTCCATGTCGGTTGCTGTCTTGGGGAAGCTGACGGCCACATAGTCGGCCTGGAAGCTCATCGCGGTCTTGATGTCTTCCATGTCCTTGGCCGTGAGCGCTGGCGCCGTCAGGCCGCCACCCTTCTTGTTGATGCCCTTGTTGTTGGACAGCTCGCCGCCGAGCTTGACCGTGGTGTGGACAGCATCGCCGCGCACGCTGTCCACCGTCAGCACGATCAGGCCGTCGTTCAACAGCAGCACGTCGCCCGGCCGCACATCGCGCGGCAGCTCCTTGTAATCCAGACCCACGCCGTTGATATCGCCAGGCTCGGCACGGCTGGCATCGAGCACGAACTTGGCGCCCGGCTCCAGCATGACCTTGCCTTCGGCAAACTTGCCGACACGGATCTTGGGGCCCTGCAGATCGGCCATGATGGCCACTTCACGGCCGGCACGCTGCGCGGCATCGCGCACCATGCGGGCACGGTCCACATGGTCCTGTGCCTTGCCGTGGCTGAAATTGAGGCGCACCACATTCACGCCCGAGCGGATCATCTCTTCCAGCAGCGCCGGATCGCTGGAGGCTGGGCCTAAGGTGGCAACAATCTTGGTGGCGCGGCGAATCTTGGGGGAAGCCATGGATGTTTTCCTGAGCGTTGTGTTTGTCTCAAACGGGAAGCGGCAACTGTTTCATGTAACTGTATACAGCTTCATTCTGTAATCGAGTTTCCATTCTGACACCAAAGTCACGGTTTGCGGTTACCAACCGGTTTCATTCGATGTGCACCTGCACAATTGATGTGCTTTGGCCACGTTGCAAGAAAAAACGCCTGCTGATGCAGGCGTGGCATACGCAACAAGCTACATTTTCAATAGCGTTTTGCGTGTAATTCATATGTTTACAGGTCTGACGGGGCTGGCGCGCCATCGCGCATCAAGGCCTCGATCTCATCGGCTGCCACCGGCACGCCGCGCGTCAGAAGCTCGCAGCCCGTTTCGGTGATCAGCGCGTCATCTTCGATGCGGATACCGATGTTGTGGAACTGCTCGGGCACACCCTCGGCCGGGCGCACATAGATACCGGGCTCGATGGTGGTGACCATGCCCGCACGCAGGATGCGGCTGGGACGGTTGATGATCAACTCGCCCGAGAGCGGATCGCGCCGCTCGCTGATGTGCCCCACCTCGCTCGGCTCCACATAGTTGCCGCAGTCATGCACATCCATGCCCATCCAGTGGCCGGTGCGATGCATGTAGAACTGGAAATAATTGCGGTTTTCGATCACATCCTGCACATTGCCGACCTTGTTGCCGTCCAGCAGGCCCAAGTCCAGCATGCCCTGCGCCAGCACGGCCACCGTGGCGTCATGCAAGTCGTTGAAGCGCTTGCCAGGCAGGGCAAGAGCAATGGCGGCATCCTGACTGGCCAGCACCAGGTCGTACAGCGCGCGCTGCGGGCCGCTGAATCTGCCATTGGCCGGGAAGGTGCGGGTGATGTCGCTGGCGTAGCCGTCGAGCTCGCAGCCGGCATCGATCAGCACCAGATCACCGCTTCTGACGGGCGCGGCATCTGCGCGATAGTGCAGCACGCAGGCATTGGCCCCTGCCGCCACGATGGAGCCGTACGCCGGGTACTGCGAACCGTGCTCGCGAAAGGCCTGCAGCAGCTCGGCATCCAGATGGTACTCGCGCACATCCTTGCCCGCGCGCAGCATGCGTGCCGAGCGCTGCATTGCCAGCACATGGGCGCGCGCACTGATGGCGCCGGCGCGGCGCAGGATGGCGATTTCGTGCGCATCCTTGATGAGGCGCATCTCGTCCAAGATCGCACACAGGTCACGCTGCTGCTCGGGCACCAGGGCGCCATAGCGGGTACGGGCGCGCACGGCATTGAGCCACTTGGCAACCACGCCTTCGAGCCCCGGATGGATGGCAAACGGATACCACACCACCGTGCGGTTTTCCAGCATCCTGGCCATGCGCGCGTCCTGCTCGTTGATGGCAAAGGCTTCGCTCACGCCCAGCGCGGGCACGGCGGCATCGGGCCCCAGGCGGTAGCCATCCCAGATTTCGCGCGCCAGATCCTTGGGCGCACAGAACAGGGTGCTTTTTCCATCGGCCGTGATCACCAGCGTTGCATTCGGCTCGGTAAAACCGGTCAGGTAGTAGAAATAGCTGTCGTGGCGATACAGGTAGTCGCTGTCGCGGTTGCGCGGGTGTTCCGGCGCCGTAGGAATGATGGCAATGCCACTCTCGCCCAACTGGCGGGCGACCTGGGCGCGGCGCTCGGCATAGATGGCTTGGGCGGGAATGGCGGGGACGTTGTTGTTCTGCATGGTTCTATCCTAGCGCTGCTCCCAAAGCCCTGCAGCCATAACGCGGCCTCGCCTGCGGAAATTGGGGTAAACACTAGCGCTCATAATTTGATAGCAATCTGCGCCCCATATACAAGCACCAGCCCTGATATTGACCTTAAAAACCGCATACCGGCAGCGCGCCTAGTTCGACTTCACCCATAATGCGCGCATGCCCCACCGCTGGAAACCCAATGTCACCGTGGCCGCCGTGATCGAGCGCGATGGCCGCTTTTTGCTGGTAGAAGAAGACACTTCGGACGGTGTTCGCCTGAACAACCCTGCCGGGCATCTGGACCCTGGCGAGTCGCCCATCCAGGCCTGCGCCCGCGAAGTGCTGGAAGAGACCGCATTCGATTTCAAGCCCACGGCGCTGCTGGGCATCTATATGAATCGCTTTGTCCGCACCAAGACCGGCACGGATACGACCTATATGCGCTTTTCCTTCACCGGCACCCTGGGCGCATTCCACGAAGGCCAGCCGCTGGACGATGGGATTCGCCGCACGGTATGGATGACCCCGGACGAGATACAGGCCGCCCATGACGCAGGTCAATTACGCAGCCCACTGGTGCTGCAGTCATTGAACGATTACCTCGCCGGACAGCGCTTTCCGCTGGGGCTGATCTACACCGATGCGTCGGTGCTGGTAGAGCCCGAGACGGGCGCTTAGAACGTGTTGACGATCTCCTGAGGCCGTACTGCCGCGCAGGCGATAGCGCGGCAAGCTGCCCCGTGGCAATGTGGACGCCTCACAACGAGGAGACGACACCGTGCCACGCCAACACCCTGCCTTCCCGTCCATCACCCCGCCGCGCCGCGTGCTGCGTCTGGCGCTGCCTTTGGCTGCAGCGCTCCTGGCTGCAGGCTGCAGCTCGCTCGCGACCGCGCCCACCTCGCAGAGCCAAGCCAAGATTGCCGGACTGGAAAAACCTGCCGAAGTGCTGATCGACCAATGGGGCGTGCCGCACATCTATGCCGGCACCACCTACGACGCCTTCGTGGTGCAAGGCTATATGGCCGCGCGTGACCGGTTGTGGCAGATGGACCTGTGGCGCAAGCGCGGACTGGGCGAAATGGCCCAGGACTTCGGCCCTGCCTGGGTCGAGAGCGACAAGGCTGCGCGGGCCGTGCTCTTTCGCGGCGACATGTACCGCGAATGGCTGGCCTATGGCTCGGACTCCAAGCGGGTGGCCGAGGCCTTCGTGGCCGGGGTGAATGCCTTTGTGGCACAGACGCAGGCAGACCCCGGCCTGCTGCCCGAGGAGTTCAAACTGCTGGGCTACCAGCCCGCCAAATGGGCAGCAGAAGACACGGTACGCATCCGCCACCACGGCCTCACGCTGAACTTTACCAGCGAGGTGGACCGCGCCCAGGCCTTTTGCGAGGGCAAGCAGAACGGCGCCCGCGTGGACTGGCTGCGCCGCGAGCTGGTGCCTGATGTGAAACCGCAGATCCCCGAAGGGCTGGAGGTGTGCGGCCTGCCCGGCAAGGAGCTCAAGCGCGCCTATGCCCTGGCCACTGCCAGCCCGCGCTTTACCAAGGAAAACGTCAAGGTTTCCGCACAGGACATGGCCCCCGAACAGCTGCTGGCCCTGTCCGAATCCACACTGAACCAGCCCGATGCCAACACCCTGGCCAGCTATGGCAGCAACAACTGGACGATTGCGCCCGGCATGACCACGACCGGCCGCCCCATTCTGGCCAACGACCCGCACCGCGCGCATGGCGCGCCCAGCCTGCGCTACATCTCGCACATCTCGGCCCCTGGCATGGACGTGATCGGCGCGGGCGAGCCGTTTCTGCCCGGCATCTCCATCGGCCACAACGGTCGCATTGCCTTTGGCCTGACGCGCTTCTACATGGACCAGGAAGACCTGTACGTGTACGAGACCAATCCGCAAAACAGCAAGGAATACAAGTACCAGGGCCGCTGGGAGCCCATGACCCGCGTCACGGAAACCATTGCCGTCAAAGGCGCGGCCAAACCCGTCATCGTGGAGAACTGGTACACCCGCCACGGCCCGGTGCTCGCCGCCGAAAACAACAAGGCATACGCCCTGCGCGCAGCCTGGCTGGACCTGGGCATGGCGCCCTACTTCGGCTCGATGGACTACATGCGGGCGCAGAACTTCGACCAGTTCCGCGCCGCAATGAACCGCTGGGGCGCTCCGGGTGAGAACCAGGTCTACGCCGACAGCAGCGGCAACATTGGCTGGATTCCCGGCGGCCTGACACCCATTCGCCCCAATTGGGACGGGCTGACACCCGTGCCCGGTGACGGCCGCTTTGAATGGACGGGCTACCGCAATGGCGACGAGCTGCCCTGGGAGTTCAACCCCCAGCGCGGCTACGTGGTGACCGCCAACGAAAACAATGTGCCGCCCGGTCATCCGCTCTACCAGAAGGGCATTGGCTACGAATGGTCGGATGCGGCCCGCGCGCAACGCCTGCATGGGCTGTTCGAAAAGGCAGCCAAGGAAGGCAGAAAGCTCAGCGTTGCCGACTCCGAAGCCTGGCAGACCGACATCGTGGCCGTGCCAGCGCAGCGCCTGCTCCAGCTGCTGGCGCCGCTCAAGAGCAACGATGCACAGACCGCGCAGGGCCTGGCCATGCTGCAGGGCTGGGACGGCACCATGTCCAAGGACAGCCCCGCCGCAGCGCTGTACGAGGTCTGGAGCAACGCCACCTTGAAGAAAGCACTGACCGACCGGGTGCTGGCTGCAGGCGAGCGCAGCTTTGCCAAGGACACCAGCGCCACCCGCATGATCACGGTGCTGGAGACCCCCCAGGGATGGATGAGCCCGGCCGAGCGCGACCAGGTGCTGCTGTCCTCCATTGCGCCTGCCATGCAGTGGCTGCAGGGCAAGCTGGGGGCCGATGCGAAGAGCTGGACCTGGGGCGACCTGCACCAGGCGATCTTCGTGCACCCCCTGGCCGGTGTGGTGGACAGCGCCACCAGGCAGAAGCTCAATGTCGGGGCTGGCGGCATCGGCGGATCGTGGGCCACGCCCATGGCCACCAGCTACAACGCAGACACCTACCAGCTGACTTCGGGTGCGTCTTTCCGCATGGTGGTGGATGTGGGCAACTGGGATGCTTCGCGCGTGGTCAACACGCCCGGCCAATCGGGCAACCCGGCCAGCCCGCATTACCGTGACCTGGCCAACACCTGGGCGGCAGGCCAGTACTTTCCGCTCGCCTATTCACGCAGTGCGGTAGAGAAAGCCACGCGCGAGCGCATTGCGCTGACACCGCAATAAACCCGTCTTTCAAACCCGGCCTTCGGGTGGCAGCAAAAAAGGCGATCCGGGGATCGCCTTTTTCCATCTGCTGGTTCGATATCTGCAATATCTATCTGCAATGTCTGCGGCCACGTTGAGCAGGTTTTTGGACCGTGCTTACAGCAGCGCCAGCCGCAAGCCTTCCGCCGAGAGCCCATAGGCCTGCATGAATACCTCGTAGGCCGCATGCGTGCTGGCGTCTTCCAGCGTCTCCAGCCCCACGCTGTGCAGGTTGCCCTGCAGCTGCTGGCCTTCGCGCAGCGGCTGGTTGCCCAGTTGCTCCGCCAGGGCGTAGCTGCCATCGGGCAGTTGCAGGCCGATGAAACCCGTCTGCGCCTGGTAGGCGATGACATGCGCTTGCTCCATGGTGGCTCCTTGCAGTTTTGGCTTTATTGCTACTTATTCAATAGCTATTGGTGCTTTATTTGCTTGCGCTGGCACGCGAATAGCTATTCATCAGATTGCGGTAGTCAGGGATGTGGTTGCTGAACAGGGTGCCCAGCCCTTCCACATCGTTGCGCCAGTCGCGGTGCAGCTCACAAGCCACGCCAAACCAGGTCATCAGCTGAACGCCCGCTGCTTCCATGCGGCGCCAGGCCGAATCGCGGGTGATTTCATTGAACGTGCCGGATGCATCGGTCACCACGAACACTTCGAAGCCTTCTTCGATGGCCGCCAGCGCCGGAAAGGCCACGCACACCTCGGTCACCACGCCGGCAATGATCAGTTGCTTCTTGCCGGTGGCCTTGACGGCCTTGACGAAGTCTTCGTTGTCCCAGGCATTGATCTGGCCAGGGCGTGGAATGAACGGCGCCTTGGGGTGCGCCTGCACCAGCTCAGGCACCAGCGGGCCGTTGGGGCCATCTTCAAAGCTGGTGGTCAGGACGGTGGGCAGCTTGAAGTAGTTGGCCAGATCGCTCAGCGCCAGCACATTGTTCTTGAACTTGTCGGGATCGATATCGCGCACCAGCGAGAGCAATCCCGTCTGGTGATCCACCAACAGCACGGCGGCATTGTCCTTGTCGAGGCGAACATAGGGCTTGTGGGACATGGTCGTTCCTTTTCAGATCAGTCGGCGGGCGTTGCCCGCCAGGAGCGTCTGCAACGAAGATTCGTGCCTAACGCCTGGAATGAATATTAATGATGGAACGATCAAAGATAAATCACTGAAATTTGCATTCATCGTTCAAAAATATGAACGATAGACCGTGCACGCAGCATAGCCCTAGCGCAGCAAGCGCCCGCTGCCGGGGCGGATAATTGCGCCCATGGTTAAACAGCGCATCGTAGTGGGGCTGAGTGGCGGCGTGGATTCGGCCGTCACCGCGTATTTGCTCAAGAAGCAGGGGCACGAGGTCGTCGGCATCTTCATGAAGAACTGGGAAGATGACGACGACAGCGAGTACTGCTCGTCGAACATCGACTTTGTCGACGCCGCCGCCGTGGCCGACGTGATCGGCATCGAGATCGAACACGTCAACTTTGCGGCCGACTACAAGGACCGCGTGTTTGCGGAATTCCTGCGCGAGTACCAGGCGGGCCGCACACCCAACCCCGACGTGCTGTGCAATGCCGAGATCAAGTTCAAGGCGTTTCTGGACCACGCCATGCGTCTGGGCGCCGAAAAGATTGCCACCGGCCACTACGCACGCGTGCGCCAGAACCCAGAAACCCGGCTGTTCGAGCTGCTCAAAGGACTCGATCCCGCCAAGGACCAGAGCTATTTCCTGCACCGGCTGAACCAGGCGCAGCTGTCCAAGGCCCTGTTCCCTGTGGGCGAGTTGCGGAAGACCGAGGTGCGCCGCATTGCCGAAGAAATTGGCCTGCCCAATGCCAAGAAGAAGGATTCCACCGGTATCTGCTTCATCGGTGAGCGCCCGTTCCGCGATTTCCTCAACCGCTACATCAGCAAGGAGCCCGGCCTGATCCTGGACGACCGCAACCGCAAGCTGGGCAAGCATGTGGGACTGTCGTTCTATACGCTGGGCCAGCGATCGGGCCTGGGCATCGGCGGCGTCAAGGAAAAGGGGGCTGCACGCGGCGCGGGCGACCATGCGCCATGGTTCGTGGCACGCAAGGATCTGGACAAGAACATCCTGCGCGTGGTGCAGGGGCACGACCATCCCTGGCTGCTGTCGCATGCCCTCGATGCCGACAATACCAGCTGGATTGCCGGCCACCCGCCAGCCGCAGGCACCTACGGCTCCAAAACTCGCTACCGCCAGCCCGACTCGCCTGCCAGCATCGGCGCCGATGCGACGAACAGCCACTTCCACCTGGATTTTCCAGAGGCGCAATGGGCCGTGACACCCGGCCAGTCAGCCGTGCTGTATGACGGCGAGGTCTGCCTGGGCGGCGGCATCATCGCCCAGGTGGGGGCGGAGGCAGGGGTAGCGCATGCCACGCCTGCCAAAGCTGCGCTCTAAGCTCTAAGCGATAGACCTACACTGGCGCAACGGGCGCTGCCGGCTTGGCAGGGTCCTGCGGCAATTCGTCGCGCAGGATCCATGCCGCCTCCTGCGTGCTGGGGTGCTCGGGGTAGCGCATTTTCATGCGCATGAAAACGCGCACCGCCTGATCCGGCTTGCCCAACCCTTGCTTGAGCACCCGAACAATCAGCTCCTGCGCCTGCGGGATCACCGGGCTGCCCGGGTAGTTCTTCTCGAAATTCTGCAGCACCGCCAGCGCATGCGATCCTTGCTGGCGCTTCCAGGCGGTATGGGCCAATGCCAGGGAGGCCTCGGCAGACTCCAGCTTGAAACCGGGCATGCGCTTGTAGCAGCTGCCCCATACCTCCAGTGCTTCGCTGGCCTGGTGTTTGCGCAACAACAGGTCGATGAACTGCTGGCCATGGCGCGCAAGTTCTGCCGTCTTGTCAGTGAGCTTGAGCACACGGTGGTAGCGGCGCTGGTCGGCCACATTGTCATAATTGAGGCGCTGCCATTCGCGCGCCTCGTCCTGCGCGGCCTGCATGTCGCCGTTCTGCACCAGTTGCGCAACCGCGGCATCGCGCCGTTTGGCCTCCGCGGCCTGCGGGTCGACCTGCACCGTGCTGCCGCCTTCGGCCTCGGGCGCCTTGTCGGGCTCAATGCCGAACTCCGCATGGTTCTGGTACATCACATAGCCGATCATGGCCGCAATCACCCACAGAAAGTAGATGATGGCAAAGGCCATCAGCGGCGCCAGCATGGCCTTGGGCACCAGCACCAGCAAAAAGCCCATGGCCATGGGCGCGCCCTGCATCAGCAGGAACAAAAACAGGCACAACAGGAAGTACGGCAGCCCGATGCCGGCAATCGTGCCCAGCAGAATGAACGGGTTGATGGCCGACGACAGGCTGCCCGTGCTGATCAATACCATCAAGGTGACGGGAATCAGGAACGACGACCCCAGGTTGCCCAGCACGCCCAACTTGAGGCTGGCCTGCGCCAGCATGCCGATGACAAAGCCGTGCACCAGGAGCACGCCAAAGAACTTCCAGGGCAGCACCTTGAGGTCGGCGTCCAGCGGGTAATGGTCATAGTCGCTGCTGTCCAGCACGCCACGCGATGCATACGCCGCCGTCTTGAAGGCATAGCGGCTGACGGCCAGCATCAGGCCCACAAACACCGCAATCCCGATGAGCAGCCCCATGAACATGGCATAGGCACACAGCGACAGCACCACGGCGTACAAGAATGGCGTGCGCTGGAATGGAAACAGGAAAAAACTGTTGAGCTTTTGCCAGAAAGGAGGAATGTTCCAGTTGGCGCTGTCGTTGTCGACTTCCGGTTGTGAACGCGATAGGCCCATGGCCGCCCCTGTTGTCTATGGACTATTGTGAAAATTGCAAGTTGCAACTTTATGTATTGTCAGAAACGATCATAAGGCATAACTTCACAATCCCTTTACAAAACACAGACGGGGCAGAGGCCCATGGCTCATCGCACAGCCCCGCCCAGCCAACGCGTCACTGGCTCGTGCGGTGCCGCCTGCTGCAGCGCGGGCAGCCAGCGGCGCGCATCATCCATGCGCCCGGCTTTGGCCAGGCCATTGGCCAACAATGACAGGGTGCTCGGCCATTGCGGGTGATCCGCAGCCTTTTCCAGCTGCAGGCACAGCTTCTGTGCGTCATCCCATTCGCCCAGGCGTACAAAGCCCGGCACCAGCGCATGGAGCGTGTTGCTGCTGATGCGCGGTACCGGCTGGGCGCGCTCGCAGTACACACGCCAGCTGCGGTGCTGCAACTGGCGCTCAGCATCGGCCCTGGCAGGCAGCTTGAAGATGGTGCGCGCAGCCAGGTGGAAATCATCGCTGGCAGGGGCATGGCGGGCGCTCTCGAACCAGGCGCGCAGAATCTTGGGATCGGTGGGCGCCAGCTTGGCTGCCTCGCGCCACGCACGGGCCGCACGGTCAAACGCCAGCGCATCGGTATGCTGCTGGGCACGCTGTACGGCCGCCTGCAAGGCATCTGCCTGCGCCTTGGCGGCCTGCTTGTCGCGCGCAGCCTCCTCCACCACCGACTCCTTGCGCCGCAACTGCAGGTACAGCGCCATCAAAATGCCCCCTGCCACCAGGCCGCCAAAATGCGCCATGTAGGCCACACCGCGCCCGCCTATCCAGTGCTGCGCGAGCTCGAACCCCATCCACACCGGCAGCAGCACCAGCGCGGGCCAGGTGGCGTAGTTGAAGTAGAACGCCAGCATGTAGAAGAACCGGATGCGCCGCATGCGGTAGAGCACCACGTACATGGCCATCAGCCCTGCAATCGCACCTGATGCACCCAGTCCGTAGCTGCCCATGCCCGCATAAAACAGGCCAGCAAACAGCGATGCACTGATACCGGCAATGACATAAAAGCACAGGTACAGCCCCGCACCCAGTGCCATCTCCAGCGTGAAGCCGAACAGGAACAGAAACACCATGTTGCCCAGCAGGTGCCCGGTGCTGCCATGCAAAAAGGTGGAGGTGAAGGCCTGCACAGGCTGCAGACCTGCGCCGGGCTCGTAGCTCATGGCCCAGCGTGATGTGAAGGGCTTGGGCTCCTGCGGCGCAAAGCGGGCGCGGGCCGCCTGCCATTCGGCATGGAGCGGATCGCCAGGCCGGATCACCTCGCCCGCCAGCAACTGGCGCCGAAAGCGGCCTTCTTGCCACATCAGCGTGTACAACTGCTCGTAATCCTGGGATTTTTGCAGGCCCTGGGCCATGCGCACCAGTTGCTTGCTGATGCGGCTGTCCTTGTTCTGGCTCTGCGCATCCAGGTATTTGACGAACTCCGGCACCTCCATCGCAGGAAGCGCCGTGTGCGCGTAGGTCTTGGCAGCACGCTCAGCTCCCCGCTCCTCACCTTCCTGCCAGACCCAGAACACCAGGCAGTTGATGACGATCAACAGCACGGTCATCCATGGTGGAGACTGCCAGGAGGGTTTGTTTTCAAGCGGGATGGCGATGAACATGGCGCATATTGTGCGGTGGCACGGCAGCCACGCTGCAAACCGCGCCAGCCGAGCAGCCACAGTGTTGGATTTTTGCGTCTCGTTCAGCGACCAGACAAGGGAGACAGGCTGCCTTTCACATCAGTGTTTGCTATCAAAAGCAGAGTTATTGCGCCCTCTGATTGGGCATCCGCCGCGCTTTTTGCTTACACCGCATCCGCGCAGATTACATGCTGCGCTGGCTGGGCAATGCGCACATAGTCCTCGCTGTTCAGCACCATCGAGCGGTCCAGCCTGCCGGCATTGAAGGCGATTTCGCCAAAACGCGCCACCAGGCCCGGATCCACCACCAGCGTAATCTGCGGCGCCAGGCTGAACGGAGGGATTGCGCCAATCACGCAGCCGGTCTGCTGCGTGGCTTCTTCGGCACTAGCCAGCGTCATCTTGGGCAACCCGAGGGCAGCCGCAAGCTTGCGAAAATCCAGCTTCTGGTCACCCGGAAGCACCGCCAGCACCCAGTTCTCTCCAACCGCCCCACTCCTGGTTCTGCACAGCATGGCCTTAGCGCCCTGGCCCGGCGCCGTACCGCGAATGCGTGCCACCTCTTCCGATTTGCCCTCTGCCGGGTGCTCCAGCACGCGGTAGCGCGCGCCATGGCCGTCGAGCAGTTGCACCAGTTGATCAAACACCATCACTCAATCCTTGCGCGGCGCAACGGTGGCGCCCTGTATCTGGTGGCGGGCCAGCGCCTCGGCCACAAAGCCATGCGCCTTGGCCTCTTCCACAAAATCGGACAGCCATTGGGCCACGACCGTACCCCGTGTTTTTGGCACACCCATGGCCTGCTGAATCACCATGAAGCGCCCGGGCAGCATGCGCAAGCCGCCGCGTTGCGCCACGCTGGTCTCCAACTGGGTCTTGACGCCTGCGGCCACATCGCCCGTCGGCGCCAGAAACACATCCACCACCGCAGGCGATGTCGGCGCACGCACGATGCTGGCGTGCTTGAGTTCGCGCGACAGGTACAGGTCGTAAGCGCTGCCCTGGCCTACCACCACGGTATGACCCGCCACATCGACCTGCGCGTTGTCAGTGAGCGGCGAATCGCTGCGCACCATGTACGCCCCTTCAATCAGCACATAAGGCGCAGAAAATGCGATGCCTGCACCGCGCACCGGATCGACAGCGAAGAACCCGAAATCCGCCACACCATTCGTCACCGCGTCGACCGACTTGGCCGCTGCCTCGAACACCTGCAGCTCCAGCGGCACCCCCAGCTGTGCAGCCAGGCGATGCGCCAGGTCCACCGAAACACCGGCAGGCGTGCCATCGGTCTGCAGCCGCGCCAGGATGGGGTTGCCCACGTTGATGGCAGCGCGCACGCGACCCGTGGGAGCGAAGGCAGAAACGATGTCGGCACCAGCAGTCATGGCAAGGCTTTCGTCAAAAACAAAGGCCTGCACCAAAGTGGAATGCAGGCCTTGAATCGTTCATGGGTGAGCGCGTGGCAGGCGCGGATCAGAATGGAATATCGTCGTCCATATCGTCAAAGCCCGACGCTGCGCGCGGGGCCGGTGCGGGCATGGGTGCGGGCGCCGGACGCGGTGCAGGTGCCTGCTGTTGGCGGGGAGCCATGGCAGGCGCCGGCGCGCGGCGTTGCTGGTAGCCGCCTTGGCCACCACCCTGGCTGCCACCACCCTGGCTGCCACCGCCCTGATCGCCGTAGCCGCTGTCGCCATAGCCGTAGTCGTCGCCACCGCCCTGGCCTTGGCCGCCCTGGCCCTGACGGCTGCCCAGCATCTGCATGGTGTCAGCGCGAATTTCGGTGGCGTAACGCTCCTGGCCGGTCGCCTGGTCGGTCCACTTGCGGGTGCGCAGGCTGCCTTCCACATACACCTGGCTGCCCTTGCGCAGGTACTGGCCCACGATTTCGGCCAGACGCCCATTGAACACCACACGGTGCCATTCGGTGGATTCCTTGTTCTCGCCGGTGTTCTTGTCGCGCCAGCGGTCGGTGGTGGCAATGGTGACGTTGGCGACCTGGTCGCCCGAGGGGAAGGTGCGGATTTCGGGATCGCGGCCCAGATTGCCGACGATGATGACTTTGTTGACGGATGCCATGGTGAAAATGAGTCCTTGAAAAATGGGCGCCTACTATGCGTTGGCAGCCTTGCTGGCCCTGCGGCCTTCAAACGCCCATCACTGGTGAAAAACAGGATCGTATCCTACCCCAAAGCGCAATCCGGGTGCATGGCAGGATCGACAGAAAAACAGGGCTTGGCCCGTTCAGCGGGCCGAACCATTGCCAGCGCTCACTTTCTCCTTTTCGCCACTGTGGTCTGCACGCGCCACTGGACGGAGTGGCCAGGTCACAACCAGCCACAGCAAGGTAAGCACGGCAGTGGCGGCGAACAGGCCCGTCGGCCCGGCCCACTTGGCCAGGACGCCACCCAGCGCGCCGCCCGCAAACAGCCCCAGCGACTGCAAAGTGTTGTAACAGCCCAGCGCCGCCCCGCGCAGCGGCGCCGGCGCCATGCGCGAGACCAGGCTGGGCTGCGTGGCCTCCAGCGCATTGAAACCGCAGAAAAACACAAACATCAACAGTGCCATGCACCAGATGGTGGGAATGCTGCCGCCAGCCGCCAGCATGCCCAGTCCCACCTGCACCACCAGCACCAGGGCGATGGCGCCCAGCAGCGCGGCACGCAGCCTGCCCCTGCGCTCCATCGAAAACAGCGCTCCCATGGCCACAAATGACAGCACCACGGCCGGCAGGTAGACATGCCAGTGCTCCGCCTTGGGCAGGCCTGCCTGCACCAGCATGGCTGGCACCGCCACCCACATGGCCATCTGCACGGTGTGTAGCACAAACACGCCACCGTTCAAGCGCAGCAGATCGGCGTGCCGGAGCACATCGCGCAGGCTGCCGCGTGGGCCGTCGTGGTGTACCACCGGCTCGGGTGGCACCACCCACAGCACCACGGCAATCCCTGCCAGCGCCAGGCCACAGGTCAGCAGAAACAGACCCGACAGGCCGATATGCACCACCAGCAGCGGGCTGATCACCAGGGCCAGCGCGAACATCAGGCCAATGCTGGCCCCCACCAGCGCCATGGCCTTGGTGCGCACGGCATCGCGCGTCTGGTCGGCCAGGAGCGCCGTCACCGCAGCCGATACGGCGCCTGCGCCCTGCAGCGCCCGGCCGATCAGCAGCGTATGCAGATTGCCCGCAAGCCCGGCGAGCAGACTGCCTGCCGCAAATACCAGCAGGCCCAGCACGATCACCTTCTTGCGGCCCAGCCGGTCGGAGGCCATGCCCAGCGGCAACTGGCACACTGCCTGTGTGAGCCCATAGATACCCATGGCCAGCCCCACCAGCGCCGGATCATCTCCGCCAGGGTACTTGCGCGCCTCCAGTGCAAAGACGGGCAGCACCAGGAACAGCCCGAGCATGCGCAGCGCAAAGATCAGCGCCAGGCTCACGCTGGCACGCCGCTCGGCAGGCAGCATGGCGGATGAAGAAGAGGATGGACGGGAGGAGCGCGGCAAGGGAGAAATCAGAAGATGGGCCAAAAAAGCAAGGGGCTGACAGTCAGCCCGCAGCGCGACAAGGATTATCGCCAGCGGCAAGTGTAGGGCGGCACCACAATCCTTACAGACAACAGGAAACAACACGCTTCCAAATCAATAGCTGCCAGTACTGATTTGGCGTATGTATATTCCATTTTCTACCGCTGTACTTGCGCGACATCAACATCTTTTGCGCCCCATGGCATGGCTATTTGCCCTGTACAACCTTGGCGCCAAAGTGCGTCGGTCACACACAAAACCCGCTGGCTGGCTATCATGGGGAGTTTTGGTTCTCCGCGCCTCCCATGCCACCACGCACTCCGACCATCCCCAATGCCGCCCTCGATCTGCACGCCGAACTGGGTGAACCCCTGGCGCAGGACGACGGCCGCTACCTGGGTGCGCGCCTGGCGCACAGCCGCATCGCCATCCGTGGCGCACGCACCCACAACCTCAAGAACATCGATCTCGACATTCCGCGCCACCAGCTGGTGGTGATTACCGGCCTGTCGGGCTCGGGCAAATCTAGCCTGGCGTTTGACACCCTGTATGCCGAGGGGCAGCGCCGCTATGTCGAGAGCCTGTCGGCCTATGCACGCCAGTTCCTGGGCCGGCTCGACAAACCCGATGTCGACCTGATCGAGGGCCTGTCGCCAGCCATCTCCATCGAGCAGAAAGCGACCAGCCACAACCCGCGCTCCACCGTGGGCACGGTGACCGAAATCCACGACTACCTGCGCCTGCTGTACGCCCGCGCCGGCACGCCGTTCTGCCCGGATCACAACCTGCCGCTCGCGGCGCAGACCGTGAGCCAGATGGTGGATGCGATCCTGGCGCTGCCGCAGGACACCAAGCTGATGATCCTGGCCCCCGTGGCACGCGGCAAGAAGGGCGAGTTCGTCGAGCTGTTTGCGCAGATGCAGGCGCTGGGCTATGTGCGCTTTCGGGTCGATGGGCAGATGTACGAGCACGAAGCGCTGCCGCCTCTGGCCAAGAACGAGAAACACGATATCGACGTGGTGATCGACCGCGTCAAGATCCGCCCCGATGTGCAGCAGCGCCTGGCCGAGAGCATTGAGGCGGCGCTGCGCGTAGGCGGCAACGAAGGCAACGGCCGCGTGCTGGCCATGGAGATGGACACCGGCAAGGAACATCTGTTCAGCAGCAAGTTCTCGTGCCCGATCTGCAGCTACGCGCTGGCGGAGCTGGAGCCGCGGCTGTTCTCGTTCAACTCGCCGCACGGCGCCTGCCCTTCCTGCGACGGCCTGGGCGTGCATGAGGTGTTCGACGTTGACCGCGTCGTGGCATTTCCCTCGCTGAGCCTCGCCAGCGGCGCGATCAAGGGCTGGGACCGGCGCAATGGCTATTACTTTGCCATGCTCGAGAGCCTGGGCCGCCACTACAAGTTCGACATCGAGCAGCCTTTCGAGAGCCTGCCGGACATCGTGCGGCAGGTGGTGCTGTACGGGTCGGGCAGCGAAGACATCGCTTTCAAGTACGAACTGGCCAGCGGCGAAAACGCAGGCAAGCTCATCACCAAGAAACACCCGTTCGAAGGCATCCTGCCCAATATGGCAAGGCGCTACCGGGAAACCGATTCCAGCATCGTGCGCGATGAGCTCTCGCGCTACCAGAGCGTGCAGCCCTGCCCCGACTGCCACGGTGCGCGCCTGCGCCGCGAGGCCCGCTTTGTGCGCGTGGGCGAAGGGGACGAAGCCCGTGCCATTCAGGACGTGAGCCATGTCACCCTGGCTGAGGCCTATGACTGGTTCAGCCACCTGCACCTCTCCGGCGCCAAGGCCGATATCGCCGCGCGCGTGATCCACGAAATCCGCACGCGCCTGCAGTTCCTCAACGACGTGGGTCTGACCTACCTCAGCCTGGACCGCAGCGCCGAAACGCTCTCGGGCGGCGAGGCGCAGCGCATCCGGCTGGCCTCGCAGATCGGCAGCGGCCTGACGGGGGTGATGTACGTGCTTGACGAGCCCTCCATCGGCCTGCACCAGCGCGACAACGACCGCCTGATCGCCACCCTGATGCACCTGCGCGACATCGGCAACAGCGTGATCGTGGTCGAACACGACGAAGACATGATGCGCGCGGCCGACCAGATCATCGACATGGGCCCGGGTGCAGGCGTGCACGGTGGCCGGGTGATGGCGCAGGGCAGCTATGCCGACATCTGCGCCAACGCGCAGTCGCTGACCGGCCAGTACCTGAGCGGAAAGAAAACCATTGCCGTGCCTCCGCACCGCACCCCCTGGCTACCGGTGCTGGAAGGCACGGTGGGAGCGCCCGCGGGCAAGCCCGTGGGGGCCAAGGCGGAATCGCACTTTCCGACCGTGGAAGCCTCTCTCGCCAAGAAGACTCCCAAAAAGGGAGCAGCCAGCGTTCGCCAGTCAAGCGCCAGCAGCACATCTGGCATCAAAAGCATCGATCCGCACGCCGTGCAGACCCTGCGTGTGGCGGGTGCCAGCGGCCACAACCTCCACCAAGCGACGGTGGATTTTCCGGTAGGCTTGTTCACCTGTGTGACCGGCGTCTCGGGCTCGGGCAAATCCACGCTCGTCAACGACACCCTGTACGCTGCGGCGGCGCAAAAGATCAACCGCGCGCAAGGCGATGTGGCGCCGTATGACGAAATCGAGGGGCTCGACTACTTCGACAAGGTCATCAACGTGGACCAGTCCCCCATTGGCCGCACGCCGCGCAGCAACCCGGCCACCTACACAGGTCTGTTCACGCCCATCCGCGAGCTGATGGCCGAGACCAACACCGCCAAGGAACGCGGCTATGGCCCGGGGCGCTTTTCCTTCAATGTGGCCGGTGGCCGTTGCGAAGCCTGCCAGGGCGATGGCATGGTGAAGGTGGAGATGCATTTTTTGCCTGACGTGTACGTGCCCTGCGACGTGTGCCACGGCCAGCGCTACAACCGCGAAACCCTGCAGGTGCAGTGGAAGGGCCAGAACATTGCACAGATTCTGGACATGACGGTGGAAGACGCTCACACCTTCTTCAAGGATGTGCCGACCATCGCGCGCAAGCTGCAGACTTTGTTGGATGTGGGCCTGTCCTACATCCGCCTGGGCCAGAGCGCGACCACCCTGTCGGGCGGCGAGGCCCAGCGTGTCAAGCTTGCGCAGGAACTCTCCAAGCGCGACACGGGCCGCACGCTCTACATTCTGGACGAGCCCACCACCGGCCTGCACTTTGCCGATATCGACCTGCTGCTGAAGGTGCTGCACCAGTTGCGCGACGCGGGCAACACCATCGTCGTGATCGAGCACAACCTGGACGTGATCAAAACCGCCGACTGGGTCATCGACATGGGCCCCGAGGGCGGCGCGGGCGGCGGCCAGGTGGTGGCACAGGGCACCCCCGAAGAAGTGGCGGCCAACCCGGCAAGCCATACCGGGCGGTATCTGGCGCCTTACCTTCGGGCCTGAGGCGACCGTTTTCAGAGCAAGCCCGCAATCCGATGACCGATACCAAGCAACGCCACACTGCGCATATGCCCGCGAGCCTGATTTTTCGCACCGCCCGCCTTGCCGATCTGCCCGCCATCATTGCCTTGCTGGCAGACGATGCCCTGGGCCGCGAGCGCGAGGTGCTGGTCGACCCTCCTGATTCGCGCTATATCGCGGCATTTGAAGCCATCTGCGCCGATCCGAACCAGCGCCTCGTGGTGGCAGAGTTGCAGGGCCAGGTCGTGGGAACCCTGCAGCTGTCCTTTGTGCCCGGCCTGTCGCACACCGGGGCCTGGCGCGGCCAGATCGAATCGGTACGCATCGCTGCTGCATTGCGCGGCATTGGCGCTGGCCAGCAGATGCTGGAGTGGGCGGTGGCGCAATGCCGTGAGCGGGGCTGCTCGGTCGTGCAACTGACCACCGACAAAAGCCGCACCGATGCGCACCGCTTCTACCAGAAGCTTGGCTTCGAGCCCAGCCATCTGGGCTTCAAACGCAAGCTGTAAGCCGCCTTTGAACAGGTTTTCAGGGCACCAGGCGAATCAGCTTGCCGTCGGGCCCATCCGTCAGCAGATAGACCAGGCCATCCGCGCCCTGGCGCACATCGCGGATGCGTTCGCCCAGCGATTCATACAAGCGCTGCTCGCCGGTGATGCGCCCATCCTGCACCTGCAGCTTGGCAAGACTGCGTGATTTCAACCCGCCCACCAGCAAACTGCCCTTCCAGCCCGACCCGTATCGATCGCTGGTGACAAAAGCCATGCCCGATGGCGCGATGCTGGGCACCCAGTAATGCAGAGGCTGCTCCATGCCAGCCTTTTGCGTGCCCTCGCCAATCTTGCCGCCGCCATATTCCTCGCCGTAGGTGATGAAAGGCCAGCCGTAGTTTTTGCCGGGCTGCGGGCGGTTCACCTCATCGCCGCCCTGGGGGCCATGCTCGTGTTGCCAAAGCTGGCCATCAGGACCCATCGTCAGGCCCTGGCTGTTGCGATGGCCGTAGCTGTAGATTTCGGGCAGCACCTCCAGCTTGCCGACAAAGGGGTTGTCCCTGGGCACGCTCCCATCTGCGGCAATACGCACCAGTTTGCCGTGGTGGTTGTCCAATTTCTGCGCATCGTTGCGGTAGGAGTAGCGGTCGCCCAGGCCGAGGAACAGCGTGCCGTCGCGCGCCTGGGCAATGCGGCAACCAAAATGCGCGCTGCTTTTGACCTTGGGGCGTTGGCTGAAGATCCGTTTGACCTCTTCAAGCTGGCGCTCATCCGCAGCAACACGTGCGCTGCCGAGCGCCGTGCTGTTGGTCTCCTTGTCTTGCCCGGGTTCGCTGTAGCAAAAGTAGATGCGGCGGTTGCTGGCAAACTGGCTGTCGGCCACCACATCCAGCAAACCGCCCTGCCCGCCGAATGCCACGGCGGGCACGCCTTTCAATTCAGTCTGCTTGATGCCCTGTGCGTTCAGCAGCCACAGCTTGCCCGCGCGCTCGCTCAGCAGCCAGCGCTGGTCGGGCAGGGGCGCAATCGCCCATGGGTTGGCCAGGCCGTTTGCCAGCACCTCGGGCCTGGGCAAGGCGGGCTGCGCCAGCGCCACGCCTGCAGCCATGCACACGCCAGCAAAGACCGACAGTTGGCGCAGCGCGCTCCAGCGCAGTGGCGTAGGCGACAGTGGCAGAAGATTCGGTGCCATGGGGCCTCCTCTTGGTCGATTCCAGACAGTACCATGGTGACCATGGACCAACACCTCAGTTCCCCTTCTGCCGCATCCGATTCCCTGTCCGATGCCATCTGGGATTTCATCGTCATCGGAGCCGGCATGGCTGGCAGTTCCACCGCCTGGCAGCTGGCAGAGCGCGCATCCGTGCTGGTGCTGGAGCGCGAATCGCAGCCCGGCTACCACACCACGGGCCGTTCTGCCGCGCTGTTTGAAGAGCATTACGGCCCCGCCCAGGTACAGGCGCTGACACGCGCCAGCCGCATTTTTTACGAGCAGCCGCCAGCCGACTTTGCCGAGCAGCCCTTGGTGGGACCGCGTGGCGTGCTGTATGTGGCGAGCAACGACCAACTGCCGCAGCTGCGCAAGGAGTTTCAGAACGCACAGCTGCATTCCCCCCATGCCCGCTGGTTGGATGCCACGGCCCTCAAGGCCCTGCTGCCTGCGCTGAACACCGAAGTACTGGTGGCCGGCTTTGCCGACGATGGCGCGCGCGACCTCGATGTGCACGGCCTGCACCAGGGATTTTTGCGCGGTCTGCGCCAGCGCGGCGGCCAGCTGTGGACCGATGCCGACGTGCAGGCGCTGCAATGGAATGCCCAGGCACTGCGCTGGACCGTACAACTGGCCGATGGCCGCAACGCACAGGCGCGCCACATCGTCAACGCCGCCGGCGCCTGGGCCGATGTGATGGGCCAGCTGGCAGGTGCTGCGCCCATTGGGCTCACCCCCAAGCGCCGCAGCGCCTTTACCTTTGCCATGCCCGATGGCATGGACGGCCATGCCTGGCCGGCGGTGATCGATATCGATGAGCAGTGGTACTTCAAACCCGATGCGGGCCAGTTGCTTGGCTCTCCCGCGAATGCGGATGCGACTACGCCGCACGATGTACAGCCCGAAGAACTGGATATTGCCATTGGCATTGACCGCATCATGCAGGCCACGCAGTTCGACATACGCCGCCCCAGGCACACCTGGGCGGGCTTGCGCAGCTTTGTGGCAGACGGAGAAATGGTGATCGGCTGGGATACCCAGGCGCCCGCGTTTCTGTGGGTGGCCGCGCAGGGCGGCTACGGCATCCAGAGTGCTTATGGCTATTCGCTGCTCGCGCGAAACCTCGCACTGAACGAACCCCTTGACCCCGTGCTGCAGCAGCACAGCGTGCAGCGAGGTGCACTATCGCCACAGCGCCTGCAGACGCTGTAAAGACTGAAAAGCAGCAGGCCCAACTGGGCCGGTTACTCTAAGGCATGGGTGAGTCGGCAGCGGTTGTGGGCTGAAGATTGGCGAAGCCACTTTGGGTAGCAATACCGCAGTGCCAGCAAAGTGCAGCCCCCATCTCTACACTGGGCCAAAACAGCACAACAACAGCTCTGCCGCCATGTCTTCCTCTTCTTCGTCGTCGCCCCCGTTCAGCCCACGGGATTTGATGCTCGCCATGGCCGTCGTTGTGATCTGGGGGGTGAATTTCGTGGTGATGAAATGGGGCCTGCGCAGCCTCACGCCCTTTGAGCTGGGCGCCATGCGCTATATCTGCGCGGCGTTTCCTCTGGTGCTGTTCTTCAAGCCGCCCAAGGTGCATTGGCGCTGGGTAGTGCTGTTTGGCCTGCTGCAGGGCGTGGGACAGTTCGGCTTTCTGTTCACGGCGCTCAAAGTCGGCATGACAGCGTCGCTGGCCAGCGTGATTCTGCAGACCCAGGTGTTTCTGACAGCCGTATGGACCTGGGTGCTGTTGCGCGGCAAGCCCGCACGCCCTTTGGTAGCTGGCATGTGCATTGCCGCGTTGGGCCTGGGCTGCCTGCTGATCAATGAGCTGCGCAGCAACGGCACGGGCGGCACCACGCTGGCGGGCCTGCTGCTGGTGCTGTGTGCGGCCACCTCGTGGTCCTGCTCGAACGTGGTGGTGCGCCTCGCGCAAAAGGAAAACGCCAGCTACGACCCGATCGCCTTCATCACCTGGGGCAGCCTGATGCCGATCATTCCTTTCATCGCGCTCTCGGCCTGGCTGGACGATGGCGATATCGGCAGGTGGACGCAGTGGCAGACGTGGCAGCAGATTCCGCTGCTGGCGTGGGCGTCCATTGCCTATCTGGGCTGGGTTGCAACCACCATCGGCTATGGGCTGTGGACGCAGCTGATCCAGCGCTACTCCGCCAATCGCGTGGCGCCCTTCAGCCTGTGCGTACCGGTGATCGGCCTGTCCACTGGCATGCTGATGCTGGATGAGAAGGTGACCCCCTGGCAGTGGGCCGGCGCCGTGCTGGTGGTGCTGGCACTGGTGGTGGTGATCTGGGGCGGGAGGCTGGTGGAGGTCGCGCGCAGGCAGCGCCTATAAAAGGACCTCTTGCACTTGATGGCAAAGCGCAATTCGCTATCTATTTTATAGCTAACTGAAACCCTGCGAGTCCCAAGCCTGCGTCATTCCTCAATGTTGGCGGCGTCGACGATCTTCTTGTACTTGGCGACTTCCGTCTTCAGGAAGGCTGTCATGTCGACCTTGGGCGATGCCAGCACATTGCCGGTTGCCTCCATCTTGGTGCGGAAGGCGGACGACTGCAGGGTGTCATTCAACGCAGCCTTGAGCTTGGCAGCGACCGGTGCTGGTAGCTTGGCCGGCCCCATCAGTGCAAACCAGCTATTGATGTCCACATGCTTGAACTGCGGGTTCTCGGCCAGGGCCGGGATATCCGGCGTCACGCTGGAGCGTTTCGCCTCGGTGGTGCCCAGCGCCACCACCTTGCCCGCCTTGATGTGCGGCAGGCCCGATGAGAGCACGAATACGCCGAACTCGAGGTTGTTGCCCACCAGATCGTTCGTCAGCGGCGCCACGCCCTTGTAGGGCACATGGATCATGTCCAGGCCGCCACTTTGCTTGACCATTTCACCGGCCAGGTGCAAGGCGGTGCCGACACCAGAGCTGCCATAGCTGTACTTGCCCGGATTCGCCGCCACCAGCCTGATGAAGTCATTGGCGTTCTTGACGCCGGTGGAATGGGAGGCCACCAGGACCATCGGCTGGGTGGCCACCAGGCCAATTGGCACAAAATCCTTGAACACGTCGTATTTGACGGCTTTGTTGATCAACGGCGCAATCGCCATTTCGTTGTTGGCCGATACCAGCAGGGTATAGCCATCCGCTGCGGCCTTGGCTACTTTTTGCGCACCGATGGCCCCGCCCGCCCCACCCAGGTTCTCGATCACGACTGGTTGTTTCAATCGATCCGACAGTTCAGTCGCCACAAGGCGCCCTACCAGATCGGTGCTGCCACCGGGCGGATAGCCGACCACGATGGTAATGGGCTTGCTGGGATAGTTGTCTGCGGCCAGTGCCGGGATCGCCAGCGTGCCGAGCGCCGCAGCGCAGAAAACCGGCATCATGTGCCGGCGCTTCAAAAAGTTATGCATGGTTTCATCCTTGTGCGGCGCAGACACCGGAAAGTGCCACACCAGCCATGCCCCATTGTGCCCACAAAGGAGAGGCAGACCAATCCAAAAGATTGATCACACCCCACGCACTATAGCGGCCGGTTCAATCGCTTTTCCACCTGGCGGCGTTCCCAATCCGAGCCGAGAAACGGCACCCACTGGAACAGCCTGTTGGCTTGCAACAGCAACGCCAGGCCCCAGCCGAATGCGGGCCACACCACCCACCAGTAGTGGCGCTGCGTGAATGCATTGACCAGGGCCAGTACGGCGATGACAACGACATATAGCATCAACTGCCGGTAAAAGCGACCCAGTTTGCGCACATGGCGCATTGCCAGCCATTCTTCCTGCGCGCGCTGCTGGTCGCTTGCAGTGGTCATTGGCGCTGGGGCTGGCGGTAAAGCGTTGTCAGCGTCTGGGCTGCCCGTTGTCTGTTCGGATGCATGCATGGCCGGAACTCCTCGTAATTGCTGAAAGTCCACCTCAAAGACGGACGCCAGCGATTTCCAGGTCTCGACCGTGGCACCACTGCCTTGCTCGATACGTTGAATGGTTCGCACACTCAGGCCGCTCAGTTCGGCCAGCTGTTGTTGGGACCACCCTCGTTGCAAACGCAGTTTTTGAACCAGCATGTCATTTCTCCTGAAACATCGCCACTGCAATGTGCCAAGTTTCCGTGTGCTGCACCACGCCAGCAGGCCGCCATCCGCACGACAGAGAGCCGACAGGCACTGGACAGTGCCCCTCAGTCCACTGCGTTCAGCATATCCCGCGTTTGCTGCGCAGCCAGACGCGCCGCCTGCGCGAAGTCATCGCCCTGAGATGCGTACAGAACCGCACGCGAGGAATTGATAACGATGGGGCCGCCCCCGATCCGTGCGGCCTTGACCGTGGCCACGGCATCGCCACCCTGCGCGCCCACGCCAGGAATCAGCAAGGGCAGCGACGGTGCAAGCGCACGCACGCGCTCGATTTCCTGGGGGCGTGTGGCGCCCACCACCAGGCCGAGCTGGCCGTTGGTGTTCCACGGGCCCTGGGCCAGTTGGGCCACATGCTCGAACATCCGGGGGTTGCCGGGCACATCGGCCAGCACCTGGGCCTGCAGGTCATCACCACCCGGGTTGGAGGTGCGGCACAGCAGGAAGGCGCCCTTGCCTTCGTATTTCAGATAGGGCGTGATGGAGTCAAAGCCCATGAAAGGCGACAAGGTCACCGCATCGGCGCCATAGCGCTCAAAGGCTTCCTTGGCGTATTGCTCGGCGGTCGATCCGATGTCGCCGCGCTTGGCGTCGAGAATCACCGGCACATGGGGTGCAACGGCACGCATGTGGGTCATCAGCTTTTCCAGCTGGTCCTCGGCGCGATGGGCCGCAAAGTACGCAATCTGGGGTTTGAAGCTGTTGACCAGATCGTGGGTGGCATCCACGATGGCGGCGCAGAAATCATAGATTCTGGACGCATCGCCCTTCATGGCCCCGGGAAAGCGGCCGGGTTCAGGATCCAGGCCCACGCACAGCATGGAATTGTTTTGGGTGGCTGCGGCGCGCAGCTGGTCAATAAATGGCATGACCCGTATTGTAAAAGGCCGCCCTCCATGGCTTTTGCGCAGCTGACTGTGCCATGCGGGGATTGCAGTTACCATCGCTGCCCATGCCTACCCTGTCGCGAAAACAACTGATTACATTGACACTGCTGACCCTGGTCTGGGGTCTGAACTGGCCGGTGATGAAACTGGGCGTGCAGCATTTCCCTCCGCTGGCTTTCCGCGCCAGCTCCATGCTCATCGGTCTGCCCCTGCTGGCGGCCTTGCTGGTGGTGCTGAAGACGCCCTTCAAGGTGGAGCGCCGCTACTGGGGACGGCTATTGGTGCTCGGCCTTTTCAACATGGTGCTGTGGCACACCTTGATCATCATTGCCATCCCCTTGCTGCCCAGCGGGCGGGCCGCCATTCTGGGCTATACCATGCCCATTTTTTCAGCGGCCATCGGCGCCCTGTTCTTCAGCGACCGCTTGCCTGCGCGCGCCTGGGCTGGTGTCGCAGCCGCAGCGGGTGGCGTGTTGCTGCTGCTGTGGAATGAGATGGACAAGCTGGGGGGCAAGCCCACGGGGGTGGCGCTGATGCTGGTGGCTGCCGGTAGCTGGGCGCTGGGCACGCAGTTGCTGCGGCGCACCACAATCCCGGCACCGACACTGACGCTGGCTTTCTGGATGACTGTGGAAACCGCTGTCTGCCTGTGCGTGCTGACCACGGCGCTGGAACGCCCGCAGTGGCATGCCCCCGATGCAATGGCCTGGGGCGCCATTCTTTTCAATGCCATCCTGGTGATTGGCTTTGCACAGGTGGCCTGGTTCTTTCTGGTGCGCACCCTGCCGCCATTGGCCTCCACATTGAGCGTGATGATGATCCCGGTACTGGGGGTCTTCAGCGGCGCGTGGTGGCTGGGGGAAGTTCTGCACTGGCAGGACTGGACGGCTGTGGCCTTGATGGTAGTGGCCATTGCCTCGGTGCTGTGGCCGAGCAAAGCCAGCACCCGAGCCTAACCCAGCGTATTGGCAGGCGATCACTGATGACGCCGGGCTGTTCCTCAGCGCTGTCCCGGCGCCAAAGCCAGGTTCTCTGCACTTATCTGCAATAAAAAACGCACTATCAAAACGATAGTGCGTTGCGCTCTCCAGATGGGCACTAGCCCATGCTTGGCTTAACGAGGTGCGTTCACCAGACGGGTTACGTCGCGGTCATTGGGCAGTGCGTAGTCGTAACCCGCAAGGATACGGCTGTCTTCGGTACGCACGAGCTTGAGACTGACGTAGGTGAAGTTGGCAGCTGGCGAGTAGGTGCCCACCACCACCATCGAGGCGTTCTGGCTGCGGGCAATGTCGCGCATCTCGCGCGACAGCATCAACTCGCCAGTGCCTTCGCGCACATACAGATCGGTGCGCAGCTTGACTTCCTTGACGTGGAAGCCGCGTGCCGCCATCTGGTTGGCGTAGATCTCGGACAGCGTGCGACCCAATGGGGCCGACGCATTGGTGTTGTTTACGTTCACCACGGTGGCCACCAGCACGGGGCCCGTGCCCACGGCTTGAGGCGCCACGGTGGCCGTCAGCTTGTTGATGGCATCCTGGCTGCTCGCCAGGAAGTTGTTGGCATCTGCAGCCTGGTAGGTAGGCTCGGTGCGAACCGTGCTCACCGGCTGGGCGGGAACGCCCCAACTGGTGCAGCCTGCCAGGACTGTGGCAGATGCGAGAGCTGCAATGGAAGTCAGTCGCATCATCATTTGTTCACCACCTTCATGTTCACGGCACGATAGGCTTCGGTCTTGGCGAACTGGCCGACGGAGGCGTTGTCCACATAGTACACATTGGACTTGCGCGCCACGTACTGGCCTTGGCGCAGCACGGTCGAGGTCAGCAGCACTTCCGAGTAGGCAGGAGCGCCAGCGGCGGTGACGGGCTGGTA
Source organism: Comamonas odontotermitis (assembly GCF_040396735.1). GTDB lineage: Bacteria > Pseudomonadota > Gammaproteobacteria > Burkholderiales > Burkholderiaceae_C > Comamonas > Comamonas odontotermitis_C. Next base: position 98,273 of record NZ_JBEBNZ010000001.1, on the reverse strand, counting down.
ATCTGCATCGCCAATGGTGGCGCCAAAGCCGTTAAAACCTTCACGGCTGTAGCCATTGCCGTCCACATGCTGCAGATTGTGGTGCACGATCTTGGCGTCGTAGTTCAGTTCAAGCTGCTGGCCAGGGGTGTTGTAGACCGAGGCGCCATGCTGCACCAGCTTGGTCACCACCAGATCGTGGAACACTGCATCAAACGCGCTGGCGTTCTGCGGCAGGGCTACATACAGCGGCGTCTTGGCATTGAGGCCGTTGCGCTCCAGAGTCGCCATGGTTTCTGCGACCACGTCGCTGGCCATCAGGTCCCAGTGACCCGCAGCACGCACCTTCATCTGGGTTGGTTGCGCATAGTTTGCGCCGTATGGAACGGGAGCTTCTACCGCGCAGCCCGTCAATGCGAGCACAGCGCCAGCCAGCGCTGCAGCTCCAATGGTCTTTTTCAATGCCATGTTTTCCCTCCTCGGAATTGGAATGTGGGCGAGCCGATGCCCGCCCATGCTTGGTTCCATTGTTGTAGATGTGGTGGCGCAAAGACAAGGAAAACGATCCAAAGTGCGAGCACAACGAAGCATTTTGTTGTTTTTGCTCACACTTTAGTGTTTACTCCTTGCAAGCGCTCCGCCCTAGGGAGCCACGAGCCACCACCCGCCGGTCACCTTCAGCCGTTGGCGCGCTTTTCCAGAATCTCGAACGCTGGCAGTGTCTTACCCTCCAGCACCTCAAGGAAAGCACCGCCGCCGGTCGAGATGTAGCCGATCTTGTCTTCGATGCCGTACTTGGCAATGGCTGCCAGCGTGTCGCCGCCACCGGCAATGCTGAAAGCGGGCGACTCGGTAATCGCTGCGGCAATGGTTTTGGTGCCGCCCGCAAACTGGTCGAATTCGAACACGCCGACCGGGCCGTTCCAGACGATGGTGCCGGCCTGTTTGAGCTGCTCGGCCAGCCTGGCCGCCGTCTCGGGCCCAATGTCCAGGATCATGTCGTCGTCGGCCACATCCGTCGCCTTCTTGACCGTGGCGGGCGCATCAGCTGCAAAGGTCTTTGCCACCACCACATCGGTCGGAATGGGTACATTGGCGCCGCGCGCTGCCATGGCATCGATCACCGCCTTGGCTTCACCCACCAGATCGGCCTCGGCCAGCGACTTGCCGATCTTCAGGCCAGCGGCCAGCATGAAGGTGTTGGCGATGCCGCCGCCCACGATGAGTTGGTCCACATTGTTGGACAGCGATTGCAGAATGGTCAGTTTGGTCGACACCTTGGAGCCCGCAACAATGGCCGCCAGCGGGCGCTTGGGGTTGGCCAGCGCCTTGCTGATGGCATCGATCTCGGCAGACAGCAGCGGGCCTGCACAGGCAACGGGTGCGTATTGGGCGATGCCGTAGGTGGTGCCTTCGGCACGGTGGGCGGTGCCAAAGGCATCGTTCACATAGATATCGCAGAGCTTGGCCATCTTCTGCGCCAGCTCGGGAACATTCTTTTTCTCGCCCTTGTTGACACGGCAGTTTTCCAGCAGCACGACCTGGCCGGGCTGCACCTCGACGCCGTCGACCCAGTTGGCAACCAAGGGCACATCACGGCCCAGCAGTTCGGCCATGCGCCTTGCCACAGGAGCGAGCGAGTCTTCGGGTTTGAACTCACCCTCGGTCGGACGGCCCAGGTGGCTGGTCACCATCACTGCAGCACCGGCCTTCAGGGCCATCTCGATGGCGGGAACCGACGCACGCACGCGTGTGTCTTCGGTGATGTCGCCGGCATCGTTCAACGGCACGTTCAAGTCGGAGCGGATGAAGACGCGCTTGCCTTGCACCTTGCCCTGGGCACACAGATCGGAGAAACGGAGGATGTTCATGGAGTGGTCGTCACAGAGTCAAAAAACCGAAGGACAGCATGGCCGCTGCCGGAATTGCCGCCATTGTAGAGGCGCCATCCCGGCACGCGCAGGTGCCCCCGGTGGCATGCGTCTCAGCAGTGATAGAGATCAAAGGAAAATCGGCCACCAGCGCGCCACCAGCAAGCGCATCCACATCAAAATCAATAGCAGATCACCAACCCAGACCAATGTGCAGAGGCAGGTACACCGCCATACCGACCACGATGGTGCCCAGAATGCCGCGCTTCTTGAAGTAATAGAGGGTGGCGCAGACGAGCGCAGGAATGCGCGCATCCAACACCGTGGTGATGAGGTGCCCCTGGGTCATCAGCACCTCTGGTGCGATGACGGCGGTGAGCGCCGCGAGCGGTGCGTATTTGAGGCCGCGCTTGAGCCAGTCCGGCAGCGGCAGCTCGTTTTTCGGGATCATGAAGAACGCGCGGGTAATGACGGTGATCACCGTGAGGCCGACGATGGCCGCCAGTTGGTAGAGCAGTTCCCAGTCTTCGGCGCTCATCGCACATGCTCCTCGTGTACGGGCACGGCGCTGGTGCCATCATCGGGCTGCTCCGGCCCGGGCGACGGCAAGGGCTTGCTTTTGGCCACAACCACAATCTTGGGCTTGCGCCCGCGCTGATCGACGGCCTCTACCAGGAGGCCGATCGTCACGGCGCAGGCAATCGCCACCAGGATATTGAGCTTGAGCGGGATGCCGTAGGCCGCAATGGCTGCAGTGGCGGCAATCACTGCAGAAACCTTGGTGGCGCGATCAATCAGCATGGAATACAGCACGCCCAGCAGCGCCAGCACCCCGGCAAAGCCCAGGCCCCACTCAAGCGGTACCACGTTGGCCAGCAGGATGCCGGCAATCGAGAAGCCTTGCCAGGCCACAAAGTTGATCGACGAGGCACCCCAGAAGTAGTACACCTGCTGAGGCTTGGGCACAGGCGCGCTATAGCGGCGCATGAAGGCCACAAAGATCACGTCGCCGCTGAAATAGCCGATGCACAGCCGGTGCCATAGCGGCAAGTGCGCAAAATAGGTGCGCCACATGCTCGAGAGGATGACGAAGCGCAGATTGACGCATGCCGCCGTGAACCACACTACCCACAGCGGCGCGCCCGCAGCCAGCAGCGGCAGCACGGCCAGTTGGGCACTGCCGGCATAGACGACCAGCGACATGAAAATGGCCATCGGCGCCGAAATACCCGCCTTGACCATGGCCACGCCTGTCACCAGCGCCCAGGCGGCAATGCCGACTGCGGTGCCGGACATATCGATCACCCCGGCACGAAAGCTCGGATGCTCGGTTGCGCGGCGCAGCTGCTGCAGGGTCATGCAGCCGCCGGTGCAGATGGATCGTCGCCCAGCATCTGGCCCGCCTGCAGTGCATGGCCACGCAAAAAGTCTGCAGCCTTCAAGCGCTTGCCGCCGGGACGCTGCAACTCGGTGATGCGCAAGGCTCCGTTGCCACAGGCCACGACCACGCCATCATCAGACACAGACAAAATCTGCCCGTGGTGCGCTTGTGGATTGCGCTCTTTGCTATCAATTTCTGCAGCCCACAGCTTGACAACTTCGTCGCCGATACGGGTAGAGGCAGCAGGGAACGGGTTGAACGCACGGATGCGGCGGTCGATCTGCTCGGCGCTGTCGCCCCAGTGGATGGTGCTTTCCGCCTTCTCGATCTTGTGCGCGTAGGTGACGCCTTGCGCAGGCTGCGGCGTGCGACTCAAGCCGCCGCAGGCGCTCATCTCCAGCGCCTCCACGATCATGCGCCCACCCAGTTCGGCCAGCTTGTCGTGCAGGCTGGCGGTGGTGTCGGTATCGGCAATCTTCAGGCGCTCGATCAGGCACATGTCCCCGGTATCAAGGCCAATATCCATCTGCATGATGGTGACGCCGGTCTCGGCATCGCCCGCCTCGATGGCGCGGTGGAGGGGGGCCGCCCCGCGCCAGCGCGGCAGAAGGCTGGCATGGATGTTGAGGCAGCCCTTGGCAGGCAGATCCAGCACCCACTGCGGCAGGATCAGTCCGTAAGCGGCCACCACCATCACATCGGGCTGCGCCGCCAGCAAGGCATCGCGGGCGGCTGCCGCTTCATCGGGGTATTTGCCATCGAGGCGCAGGCTGTGCGGCTGGCTGACGGGAATGTGGTGGTCCAGTGCGCACTGCTTGACAGGCGATGCCTGCAATTTCATGCCACGGCCTGCCGGGCGGTCAGGCTGAGTCAGCACCAGAGGCACATCAAACCCGGCTGCCAGCAACCGCGTGAGCGCCACACGGGCGAATTCCGGCGTGCCGGCAAATACTACTTTCATGTCGTTTGGTGGTGGCGCAAGGCCCCTGTCATCGGCAGACTTGCACAATGGCTGCAAGCCGCCTGTTAATCACGCTGGCGCGGCTCGGGCGTGGGCTCGTCCATGAACATCAGCTTTTGCACGACGCCCTGCGGATCGATATGCACATGCGCGAACCGCTTGATGTTATTGTCCCAGAAGCGGTAGGTAAAGACGCGGCCCTTGAAACTGTAAACCTGGGTGACTTCCATCGGTGGCCCAAAGTCCTGCAGCAGCTGCCGCTCGGTGTACTGGCCGTTGCGGATGGCGCCAAATTTTTCAGCCGTCAACACCTGTGTCGTGGACTGCAACTGGCCATCGGCCCCAAAGCGCAACTGGAAGGCCTCGCGCCCCATGGGCTGGGTGGAATAGAGCCAGCGCTCACCTCCATCATCGGTTTTGACCACCGAATACGGCGCACCCAGCTTGGCCTGCACCGCCTGCGCACTGTCGCCCGGCTTGAACTGGGTGGGATAGGCACAACCCGCAAGCAGCAGCCCCGCCGCCAGCACTGCCCACAGCCTGTGCAAAAGGCTTGCGGGACGGCAGCCTGCCTTTTGAAAGGATGCGGTGCCATGGCGCAGGGGCGTGTGCATATCAGGCTTTCGCGTCCGCCAGATCGCGCTTTTGCTGCTTGACCAGCTTGGTCTTGATGCGGTTGCGCTTGAGCGGTGAGAGGTACTCGACAAACACCTTGCCCATCAGGTGATCCATCTCGTGCTGGATGCAGATGGCCAGCAGGCCCTCGGCGTCGATCTCGCGGCTTTCGCCCTTTTCATTCAGCGCCTTGATCTTGACGGCCACCGAGCGCTCGACGCCGTCATAAATGCCGGGCACCGACAGGCAGCCCTCATCGCCCATCTGCTTTTCATCGCTGGCCCAGAGAATTTCCGGGTTGATGATGACCATGGGCTGGTCGCGCTCTTCGGACACGTCAATGACGATGACACGCTCGTGCACATCGATCTGCGTGGCCGCCAAGCCAATGCCGCTGGCGTCATACATGGTGGCCAGCATGTCCTGGGTGAGCGTGCGGATACGGTCGTCCACCACTGCAACAGGTTTGGCCACCTTGTGCAGACGGGGGTCGGGATAGCAAAGAATCGGCAGAATTGTCATGGATTTGATCTGTGAATGTCGTTATTTTCGCCACTTTTGCTCGCCAATGCCCGCCCGGCTTGCAATAATCATTGATCGATCAAGGGCTTGGCCCGAGAATCAGAGCGAATTACAAACGATTGAACGCTGGTCGGCTGCAGCCCGCCAGCGCATGTGAGGGAGTCACCCGGCAATGCCAGCATCCACGCCAACCCAGCCACTGTTCCGCCATCTGCGCGTCACCGCTGTTGCGACAGCCATCGCATCGGTCTGTTTCACCAGCCTTGCGGCAACACCAGCATCGCAATTGCCGGTTACCGCCCAACAACGCAGCACTGCACAAAAAGTGGCATCGCAAGGTATTCCAGAGAGCGATCTTGCAGCCAAGGCTCCAGATACCTATGTGGTCAAGCGCGGCGACACGCTGTGGGATATCTCTCGCATGTACCTGAAGCAGCCATGGCGCTGGCCCGAGCTGTGGGGCATGAACCTCAAGACCATTGCCAATCCACATCTCATTTACCCGGGTCAAACCCTGTACCTGGAGCGCAAGGATGGATTTGCGCGCCTGGCCACTTCGCGCAGCGGCGAGGACGAAGTCATCCGCATCTCTCCGCGCGTGCGCAGCGAAAGCCTGTCTGGCAACGCATTGCCCGCTGTGAACCAGCGCCTGATCGAAGCCTTCCTGGTAGAGCCCGAGGTACTGGGCGAGGGTGAAAGCGAAAAAGCGCCGCGCCTGGTGGGCGCCACCCAGGAACGCGCCCTGCTCTCCCCCGGCGACCGGGTCTATGGGCGCTCGGCCGACAACTCGCTGGAAATGGGCCAGGAGCGCCAGTTCTACCGCGTGTTCCGCAACGCGACGCCTATGAAGGATCCGGAAACCGGCGCCATCCTGGGCTACGAAGCGCAGTACCTGGGCAAAGTCCAGTTGGTGGCCGGCGAACGCCAGGAAACCACGCTGGATGTGAAGGGCCGCCAGCACACCGACCCCGTACCGGCCTCGCTCGACGTGACTTCGGTCAAGGAAGAAATCCGTATCGGCGACAAGCTGCTGCCCATGCCGCGCCTGCAGGTGACGAGCTACGTGCCCCACGCGCCCGATGAGCACCTGCAAGGCAGCGTGGTCTCCATCTACGGCAGCAACTCCGTAGCCTACGCCGCCCGCAACAACGTGATTGCCATCAATCGCGGCCAGGCGGACGGTGTGGAACTGGGCCATGTATTCCGCCTGATGACGCGTGGAGCCCGTATCAAGGACAAGACGGATGCCGACCAGACCGTGATCAAGCTGCCGAACGAAGCCAATGGCCTGGCCATGGTGTTCCGCACCTTTGACAAGGTTTCCTACGCCTTGATTCTGGAGGCCAAGGAAGGCGTGAAGGTCGGTGACGCCCTGATCTCGCCCGACTACCGCCCCTGACAGGTATCTGCCCCCACCCGCGCAGCCCTTGAACCATGCATGAACAGGCACTGCGCGACTGGATTCAACTGACAGCCACGCCAGGCCTGGGCAATGCGTCGGTTCGCCGCCTGCTTGCCCAGTTTGGCCTGCCAGCGCAGATACTGGCGCAGCCCGCATCCACGCTGCAATCCTGCATCTCGGCGAACCAGACAAAAGCCCTGCTCCATCCATCGGATACCGTCCGTAGCCTGCAAACAGCAACCTGCGCATGGCTGCTGGCGGCACCATCATCTTCGCTAAGGCGTCACATCATCACCTTGGGCGACCCAGACTACCCGGGCCGCCTGCTGGAAACCGCCGATCCTCCTGTTGTGCTGTACCTGTTGGGACATGAGCAATGGTTTGGCGCAGACGGTTTGCTCAAGGCTTGGCCAGATAAATCCCTGGCAATCGTCGGCAGCCGCAATCCCACGGCGCAAGGCTGTGCCAATGCCCATGCTTTTTCTCAGGCACTTGCAGGCCAAGGCGTGAGCATCGTGTCTGGCTTGGCGCTGGGTATTGATACTGCTGCGCACCAGGGCGCTCTGGCAGCACCGCCTCTTGAAACCCCGGCGACCATCGCCGTGATCGGTACCGGTATCGACCGTGTCTACCCCAAGCACAACCATGCACTGGCCCAGCAGATTGCAGAACACGGTCTGATCGTGAGCGAATACCACCTGGGAACACCGCCGTTGGCGCAGAATTTCCCCAAGCGAAATCGCATCATCTCGGGACTGGCACTGGGTACGTTGGTGGTGGAAGCCGCTCCGGAATCTGGCTCGCTGGTGACCGCACGCCTTGCCAATGAACAAGGGCGTGAAGTGTTTGCTATCCCAGGCTCCATCCATTCCCCCCAGAGCAAGGGCTGCCATGCACTGATCCGGCAAGGCGCCAAACTGGTCGAAACAGTCGCAGACATTCTGGACGAACTGCCAGCGCTCTCCTGCACTAAGGTAGGCAATGCGCCGTCTGCAGCAGCAGACGCGGTTGCAGGCGCACCCTGCTCCCAGCCCCCTGCCAACCCATTGCTTGCAGCATTGGGCTATGACCCGACGGATTTGGATACACTGTCTGCAAGAACCGGCTGGGATGCAGCGACCTTGCAGATCCAGCTGCTTGAGTTGGAATTGCAAGGCCAGGTGGCACGCCTGCCAGGCGGTCTGTACCAGCGTCAAATCAGCGGCTGATCGGTACAGTAGTCAGTAGTTGACCCGTGGCTGGTTGCCGGCAGGCCTACTGCAACAGGCGCTCTGGATTGGCTTCGATCTTTGCCAGGGCATCGCGCGCGGCACGGGCCGTGATGCCTTCCGCATCGCGCGGCACCAGCAAGCCCGATTGCAGGTAATTGCCCATCCGGCGCAACTGGAACAGAAAATACACGCCGCTGAGCGCGGCAAACAATTGCAACTGCCGGTGCTTGCTGTGCCACGCATATTGCACCTGCATGGGGCTGCCATTGTGGTCCAGCATGAACCAATGGCCTACTGCCAGGTGCTTGGCCCATTCCAGCACTTCAGGCGAGACCTGCGTGCCATTGTCTGCAATCACATGGATGGAAGTGGTATCGATACCCAGCATGAGCTCGATGCTCTCGGCGCTGAGCGGATAGTCTTCGGTCACAACGTCATCGAGCGCATCTTCGAGGTGGGCCAGGCGTTGTGCCATCGCCTCGATGCGCTCGCGGGGAATTTCATGGGTCTTTGCCAAAAACGCACCGGCAACGATGTCCATCAAGGATTTGACGATTTCATCCTGTCGTTCATTCAGGACCCCTGCCAGCGTCAAACCCTGGCGCAGAACGGTCTGCAGCACAGGCAACTGGCGGATGACCTTGGCACGCTCTTCCTTGCTGGGCTTGGCGGACGCGGACCACACCAGATCCAATGCAGCCTGCTTGAATTTCTTGGTGTTCTCGTGCTCGGCCCCGAACCGGATGGTCGACATCGCCAAAACATCCGACCATTGCTTGAACAGGAATTCACGCACCTCGCCATCGACCGGCATGTCCAGCAACATATCACGCAGCTGGATCGTGTACTGGATGGCGAGCGTCTCCTTCTGCTCCACCTGTTGCGCCAGGCTCACCAGCTCCTGGGCCTTGGGCGTCTGCTCGGTCAGATTGGTTTCCAGGAACTTCTGGAATTCCTTGAGCACCAGCTGAAACACGCGGCTGCCCGTTTCGGGGTATTGCTCAATCACCTGCACCACACGCTTGACTTCGGCCTCCAGTGCCGTCCCGCTGAGCGCTGAGGCCTCGAAGCCCAGAACGCAGGCGCCCATGCGGTCGATCAGCTGACGGGCCGGGTGCTCCATGTCATTGAAGAATGCGGGTTCCGCCAAGGCCACGCGCAGCACCGGTACCTGCAGACGCGCAAACCAGATTCGGATACCGGCGGGTATGCGGTCCTCATTCAGAATGCTCTGGAACATCAAGGCGATGATTTCAATGATCGCCTTTTCTTCGTCGGATGTTGCAACGCTCTTGAGCGAGGACGATTGCTGCCTCGCAGCCATGGCCACTGGCGCAATGATGTGCGCAGCGCCATATTGGGTCGGGCCCGGAACGGTATCGAACCAGGCCGACTCCATCACCGAGGGTTGTGCGATCAGCGCCTGCTGCAGTGCGTGGGAGATCAGTACACCGCCTCCACCGCCGCCGCCTTGTCCTGTTCGCGCGGTCGCACCGCCGCCAACCATGCCCCCACCACCGGCTGCCCCTGCAAGTCCGCCCAGAAAGCTACGCAGTTGCGCAAGCACGCCCGTCGCCTTCTGCCTGGCGGCGGCAATCGCCCCCATTCCCTGCACTGCGGCAAAATGGGGTGCCACGTCAGCCATTCCTGTGGCCAGTCCTGCCCCGGCAGACATGTTGGCGGAGAAGGTTCCTGGCACTACTTGCCCTGCGCCTACTGCTGCGGCACCGCTGGCAGCCTCTCCTTCCGTCCGCTTGATGCGGCTGCCTTTCAGATCCTCTTCCGTGGCAGCATTTTGTTCGTTGTAGAACTGCTGCACACTTTCATAGTTCCTTGCACCTACAGCGGTAATCTGTGCCAGCAACTCCGTGCGGAGCATCTCCAGCGTGGGGCGGTCCAGCCCTGCACCCTCCCAGGCCTCAATCAGCTTCTGGCACCAGATTTCGGGACGCAGAATATCGCTCGCCCCCAACTCCTCATCTTCCAGAAACTGGGTGACTCTGCGGACATGGTCAAATGCAGGCGCCACGGCTTCCAGAACCTGGGCCGCCATGCGCGAGGCAAAAATCTTGCCATTCATCGCCTCATCGGTGACCAGCTCCAGCATCAGGCTGGAGGACGATGTGTCTTCCTGGGCATCCCCGCTCAACAGGCTTTGACGAAAGAGCCTGGTGGCGGCGTCAATCCAGGCCTTCTGGTGCTTCTCCAGCTTCTTCGATGCATCGCTCAGGGCCACATGGCTGCGCCCTGCATCCACCATGGGTTTCGCCAGGGTTGCAGCCAGTTGCTGATTCAGTTGCAGAATCACCACGGGAAGCCCGGCACATAGACCACCGACAAACCGCAATCGCGCCTGCCGGGCCAGTTTCTTTTGCCAGATGCGTTGGTGCGATGGAGCGACAGCCACAGAATTCCCGATGCGTTAATGTTATTGGGGCCCTTGCAAACCAAGCCCGGACAAAACGCCTGCCTCATCGAGTTGCGTTTTGTCCGGCATGGTCTGCACAAGCCCTACGTTGTCACACCGTGGCACCCGCATTGGGATCGTTGGGGTCATGCTCCTTCTTGGTCTGCTTGACCAAGTCCTCCCGCTTGACACCCAACCACATCGCAATCGCAGCTGCCACGAAAACCGATGAGTAAATACCAAAGAGGATACCGATAGTCAGGGCCAATGCAAAGTAGTGCAGGCTCGGTCCGCCAAAAAAGAACATCGACAGCACCATGGCCTCGGTCGAAGCGTGGGTGATGATGGTGCGGCTCATGGTGGAGGTGATGGCGTGGTCGATCACCTCGTGCGTATTGAGTTTGCGGAACTTGCGGAATGCTTCGCGGATCCGGTCAAAGATCACCACCGACTCGTTGACCGAGTAGCCCAGCACAGCCAGCACACCCGCCAACACGGACAGTGAAAACTCCCACTGGAAGAATGCAAAGAAGCCCAGGATGATCACAACGTCGTGCAAGTTGGCGATGACGGCCGCAACGCCGAATTTCCATTCAAACCGGATCGCCAGATAGATCACGATCCCCAGAACCACCATGCCCAGAGCCATCAAGCCGCCGTGCACCAGCTCCTCCCCCACGGATGGGCCAACGAACTCGCTGCGCTGCAGGGTGACACTGGAATCGGCCTGTTTGAGTGCCGCCATGACCTTCTCGCCCTGTTGCGCCGAGGTCACACCCTTTTCAATGGGCAAGCGGATCATCACTCGGTCTGCGCTGCCGACGTTCTGCACCAGTACATCCTGGTAACCCAGGGCACCCACCTGCTCGCGGATCTTGCCCACATCTGCAGGCTGCTGGTAAGCCACCTGCATGACCGTGCCGCCGGTGAACTCCACCGACAGGTGCAGGCCGCGCGTGGTCAGGAAGAACACCGCCAGAACGAAGGTAATGACCGAAATCGCGTTGAGCACCAACGCGTATTTCATGAACGGGATGTCTTTTTTAATACGGAAGAATTCCATTTTCTTCCTCCTTATCGCTTCATCGAGGCCACGGAACGGTGGTCCTCACCTTCGGGCTTCCACACCTGGCCGATGGCCACGCTCTTGAGTTTCTTGCGCGAGCCGTACCACAGATTGACGAGGCCGCGCGAGAAGAACACTGCTGAGAACATGCTGGTCAGGATACCGATGCAATGCACCACGGCAAAACCGCGCACCGGGCCGGAGCCGAACGCCAAGAGCGCCAGGCCCACGATCAAGGTCGTCACGTTCGAGTCCAGAATGGTATGCCATGCGTGCTCGTAACCCGCGTGGATGGCCGATTGCGGCGAAGCACCCGCGCGCAACTCCTCTCGCACGCGTTCGTTGATCAGCACGTTCGAGTCAATGGCCACGCCAATGGCCAAGGCCATGGCGGCGATACCCGGCAGGGTGAGCGTTGCCTGCAGCATCGACAGGATCGCCATCAGCAGCAGCAGGTTCACCACCAGCGCGATGCTGGAGATCACACCGAACACCATGTAGTACAGGCACATGAAGATGGCGATGGCCACAAAGCCCCCCACCACGCTCTTGATACCGGCTTCGACGTTTTCCTTGCCCATGCTCGGGCCGATGGTGTATTCCTCGATGATTTCCATGGGCGCCGCCAGCGAGCCGGCACGCAGCAGCAGCGAAGTGTCGCTGGCTTCCTTGGTGGTCATCCGGCCCGAGATCTGCACGCGGCCACCGCTGATTTCAGAGCGGATCACCGGAGCGGTCACTACCTGGCCCTTGCCCTTTTCGAACAGCAGGATGGCCATGCGCTTGCCAATGTTCTCGCGGGTCACATCCTTGAAGATCGTTGCGCCCTTGCCGTCCAGTGTCAGGTTCACCGTGGCTTCATGCGTCTGGCTGTCAAAGCCCGGCTGGGCGTCATTCAGGTTTTCACCGGTCAGGATGACCTGCTTTTTCACCACAATTGGCTGGCCATTGGGGTCGTTGTACTTTTCAGAGCCAAACGGCACGGGGCCCGAGCCCATTTCGGCCGAGCGCGCTTCGGAGCTCTCGTCCACCATGCGCACTTCCAAGGTCGCCGTGCGGCCCAGAATGTCCTTGGCCTGCGCAGGATCCTGCACGCCGGGCAATTGCACGACGATGCGGTCCGAGCCTTGCTGCTGGATCACTGGCTCGGCAACACCAAGTTCATTGATACGGTTGTGCAGGGTCGTGATGTTCTGCTTGAGCGCCTGCTCCTGCACGCTGCGCAGCGACTCGGGCTTGATGCTCGCGCGCACGGTGTAGGCACCGCCTGCACTGTTCACACTGGCCTGCAGGTCGGGCATGGTGTCGGCAATCAGGTTGCGCACCGCGGTCGCAGTCGCCTCGTCCTGCAGGCGCACTTCCAGCGACTGGCCTTCGCGGTTCACGCCGCCATGGCGAATCTTCTTGTCGCGCAGTGCCAGGCGAACGTCGCTGGTCAAAGTCTCGATGCGCTTGGTGACCGCTGCCTGCATGTCCACCTGCAAGGTGAAGTGCACGCCGCCACGCAAATCCAGGCCCAGGTACATGGGCTTGGCATGCAGCGCCGTCAGCCATGCGGGCGAGCGCGAAATCAGGTTCAGCGCCACCACATAGGCGGGGTCGGAGGCATCGGGAATCAGCGCCTTCTCCAGCACACCCTTGGCCTTGAGCTGCTCGTCTTCCTTGTCAAAGCGGGCACGGATCGATCCACCATCCAGCACAATCGACAGCGGCTTCACTTCTGCATCGGCCAGCAGAGACTCCACCCGCTTTTCGAGCGCCGCATCCACGGGCACCGTGGCCTTGACCGAGGCGACCTGCACGGCAGGCGCCTCACCAAAAAAGTTCGGCAGGGTATAAATAATCCCCACCAGAAGCGCGATCACAATGATCGCGTACTTCCAGACCGGATAACGGTTCATGATCGCGCTTTAACCTTACACAAAATACAAGGCGCAGCCATGCTGCGCCACATCTGTTCTCTCGGAGATTACTTCAGGGTCCCTTTGGGGAGCACCTGAACAACCGCGCTGCGCTGCAATTGCACCACCACGCCTTCAGCCAGTTCCAGTTGCACGAATTGCTCGTTCAGGCCAGCCACCCGGCCCACGAGGCCACCGGAGCTGACGATCTCATCGCCCTTGGCCAGTGCTTCGATCATGGAGCGGTGCTCTTTCTGGCGCTTCATCTGAGGACGGATCATCAGGAAATAGAGCACCACGAACATCAGCACCAAAGGCAGCATGCTGGTCAGGGTCGAGGTCATGCCACCCGATGCAGCGGCAGCCGGGGCAGTCTGGGCAAAAGCGGAAGAGATAAACAAATGAAGCTCCAAACGTAGATGCAGGCGCCAGTCTCGGCGACCCAAAGATGGCATTGTATGCGTGCGCTCTCAACACGGTGGTGGCAATACCTGCGCCTGGGGCGGTTTTTCCCTGTTTTTCATGGAATTAAGCAGGTTTTGTGCCATCCGGTATTCAAAGGCGGCAAATACCGGTAAGAGAGGGCGTGGCACAGACCACCCTCCGTCTGAATTGACAAATTTGTCAGCACCCGGAGGCATTCCTCGACGAAAAAGGCTGCCCGAGGCAGCCTTTCATTACCAACATTTGCGGCATCAGACCTGGGCAGGCTGACGGGCATCACTGCCAGCCGTCTGGGCTGCTGCCGCCGGGTTGCGCCAGCGCTGCAGCAATTGCTGCCACTTGGCACGTGCCGCCACCAGATGGCGCTCCTTCACATGGCCATAACCGCGAATGTCTTCGGGGATGCTGGCGATCTCTACCGCCAGTGCCAGGTTCTGGGCATTGAGGCCACGCAGCAGCTCTTCCATACAGTCGCGGTACTCCTGGATCAGGGCCCGCTCCATGTGGCGCTCCTCGGTACGGCCAAAAATATCCAGCGCGCCGCCACGCAGGCCCTTGAGGCCGGCCAGCACACCAAAGGCCTTGCGCATCCAGGGGCCATAGGCCTTTTTGAGCAATTCGCCCTTGTCGTTCTTCGCCGCCGTCAGCGGCGGCGCCAGATGGTGCACGATCTTGTAATCGCCTTCAAACATGCTGGCGATCTTGTCGGTGAACTCCTGGCTGGTGTGCAGGCGTGCCACCTCGTACTCATCCTTGTAAGCCATCAGCTTGAACAGGTAACGCGCAACGGCCTGCGACAGGCGCGTGCCGGTGCCCAATTGCGCCTCGGCCGCATGCACCTTATTGACGAACGCCTGGTAATCGGCAGCGTAGGCCGCGTCCTGGTAATCGGTCAGGAAGGCCACGCGCTTGGTTACGAGCTCTTCCAGCGATGGTTTCTTGACCAGCTGGATCACCTGCTGCGCGGCAAACATGGACTGCACCTGCGACAGATGGGCGGCACACTGGCGCCCCCATTCGAAAGCCGCCTTGTTGTTGTCCACCTGCACGCCATTCAACTCCATGGCGCGCATCAGCGCAGCGTGCGACAAGGGCACGCGGCCCTTTTGCCAGGCGTAGCCCAGGATCAGCGGGTTGGTGTAGATGCTGTCGCCCAGCGCCTGGGTGGCGATGTGCTCGGCATCGAACATGCCCACACCGTCCTGCCCCACGGCTGCCAGAATAGCCGCCTCGCAGCTCGCCTCGGGGAACTGCCAGTTCGGGTTGTGCACGAACGCCGCCGTCGGGGTGTTGTGGGTGTTGAGCGCCACAAAGGTACGGCTCTGCTGCATGGCAGCCAGGGTGGTCTTGGTGGCGGCCACGATCGGGTCGCAGCCAATGATCAGGTCAGCCTTGGCCGTGTCCACCTTGGTGGTGTAGATGGCGTCCGGCGAATTGGCGATCTGGATGTGGCTCCAGGTGGAGCCGCCCTTCTGGGCCAGGCCTGCCGCATCCTGCGTGACCACGCCCTTGCCTTCCAGGTGCGCGGCCATGCCCAGGAGCGATCCGATCGTGATCACCCCCGTGCCACCGACACCCGCCACCACAATGCCCCAGGCCTTGCTGGCATCAGGTAGCACGGGCTCAGCCAGTGCAGGCAGCTTGCTCAGGTCCCCCTTCTGTTCCTTCTTGGCTTTTTTCAGCTTGCCGCCTTCGACGGTGACAAAGCTGGGGCAGAAGCCATTGACGCAGGAGAAATCCTTGTTGCAGGTGCTTTGGTTGATCTTGCGCTTGCGGCCAAAGTCGGTCTCGACCGGCTCCACCGACAGGCAGTTGGACTTGGTCGAGCAGTCGCCGCAGCCTTCGCACACCGCTTCGTTGATGACGACGGTCTTGTCCGGCGTAGCCATGGTGCCGCGTTTGCGGCGGCGGCGCTTTTCGGTGGCGCAGGTCTGGTCGTAGATGATGGCGGTGGTGCCCACAATCTCTCGGAACTCGCGCTGAATGCGGTCGAGCTCGTCGCGGTGGTGCACGGTGACGCCTTCGCCCAGCTTGACGCCGTCGTACTTCTGCGGCTCGTCGGTCACGATCACGAGCTTTTTCACACCCTCGGACAACAGGCTGTTCATGATCTGCAGCACCGAATGGCCTTCGGGGCGCTCGCCCACGCGCTGGCCGCCGGTCATGGCCACGGCGTCGTTGTACAGCACCTTGTAGGTGATGTTCACGCCGGAGGCAATGCTCTGGCGGATGGCAAGCAACCCGCTGTGGAAGTAGGTGCCGTCGCCCAGGTTTGAGAAGATGTGCTTGTCGGTGGTGAATGGCGCCTGACCGACCCAGGTAACGCCTTCTCCGCCCATTTGCGTGAAGGTGCTGGTATTGCGGTCAGGCATCCAGTTGACCATGTAGTGGCAGCCAATGCCTGCCACGGCACGGCTGCCTTCTGGCACCCGGGTGCTGGTGTTGTGCGGGCAGCCGCTGCAGAACCATGGCAGGCGGTCGCCGCTGTCCTGCTTGAGCTCAATCAAACCTTTTTCGCGTGCGGCGATGATTTCCAGGCGCGTATCCATGCGGCGCACGATGTCATCGGGCACACCCAGCTTCTTGAGGCGCTTGGCGACGGCCTGCGCAATGATGGCGGGCGTCAGGTCGGCCTTGGGGCGCAGCAGCCAGTGGGCGCTGGGGTTGGGCACCGACCATTCACCGCCGGAATTGTCGCCATCGGTCTCGTCGAACTTGCCCAGCACGTTCGGGCGCACGTCCGAGCGCCAGTTGTACAGCTCTTCCTTCAGCTGGTACTCGATCACCTGGCGCTTTTCTTCCACCACCAGGATCTCCTGCAGACCCATGGCGAAGTCCCGCGTGATCGATGCCTCCAGCGGCCAGACCACATTCACCTTGTGCAGGCGAATGCCCAACTGGCGGCAGGTGTCGTCATCCAGGCCCAGGTCAACCAGCGCCTGGCGCGTGTCGTTGAACGCCTTGCCGCTGGCAATGATGCCAAAGCGGTCCTGCCTGGTCTCGATCACGTTGTAGTTGAGCTTGTTGGCGCGGATATACGCCAGCGCTGCATACCACTTGTAGTCCATCAGGCGCGCTTCCTGCTCCAGCGGCGCATCGGGCCAGCGGATGTGCAGGCCGCCTGGCGGCATCACAAAATCGTCGGGCGTGATGATGTTCACGCGGTCCGGATCGACCGAAATGCTGGACGAGGACTCGACGATCTCCTGAATCGTCTTCATGCCCGACCACACGCCGGCAAAGCGGCTGAGCGCAAATGCATGCAGCCCCATGTCCAGAATGTCCTGCACGCTGGAGGGAAAGAACACCGGTGAGCCCACGGCCTTGAAGATGTGATCGCTCTGGTGCGCAGCGGTGGATGACTTGCTGATGTGGTCGTCTCCGGCCAGCGCAATCACGCCGCCGTGCTTGGCAGTGCCTGCCATGTTGGCATGCTTGAACACGTCCACACTGCGATCCACACCCGGGCCCTTGCCATACCAGATGCCGAACACGCCATCGAACTTCTTGCTCTGCGGATACAGGTCGAGCTGCTGCGTGCCCCAGACAGCCGTGGCGCCCAGCTCTTCATTCACGCCGGGTTGAAACTCGATGTGGTTCTCTTTCAAGTACTTCTTGGCAGCCCACAGCGCCTGGTCGTAACCACCCAGGGGCGAGCCACGGTAGCCGCTGATGAAACCGGCCGTGTTCAGGCCCTGCAGAGCATCGCGCTGGCGCTGCAGCATAGGCAGGCGCACGAGGGCCTGCACACCGCTCATGAAGGCGCGGCCATGGTCCAACGCGTATTTGTCGTCGAGGCTAACCGTTTCCAGCGCCTTGCGGATGTGTTCTGGTAGTGAGGCGTTCATCGTCTTGTCTCCTGGGGAGATCTCCTGATATCGGCTTGTGGCCCTTCAGGTTTTTGTGGGGTGTGGATGGGGCCGGCACCAAGGCCGGCGGGTGCGGCAAAACACCGCACCTTTCTCCGCTGCAGTGTACGGGCAAGCGCGCGGATAAAGTATTCTTTTTCTTGCCGGGGCTTCCCTAGTTTTTGAAAGAATCTTGCTCTAAACTAGCCATAAATGAATCAACTTGACAAATTTGACTGGGCGATCTTGCAAGAATTGCAAAATGACGCCCGCCTCACCAACGCCGAACTGGCCCAGCGGGTGGGCCTGTCGGCAGCGCCGTGCTGGCGTCGTGTGCGGGCGCTGGAAGAAGCTGGCTACATCACCGGCTACCACGCCACCCTGGACCGCCACAAGCTGGGCCTGGGTGTGCTCGCCTTCGTACGGGTGGATGCGGCGCAGAACACGGCCGATATCACGCAGCGCATGGAAGAGTCGATCCGCCTGCTGCCGGAGGTAACGACCTGCCACTACATCAGCGGCGCGGGCACGTTCGAGTTGCAGGTGGTGGCCAGGGACTTGGAGAGTTTTTCGGGGTTCGTGCGCAACGTGCTGCTGCGGCTGCCGAACGTCAAGGACGTGCACACGACCTTCTCCTTGGGGGAAGTGAAGGCCAGCAGTGCGCTACCATTGCCAGTTACACCTACTAACAAGACACTTCCTCCTCACAAGCCGGTGCGATGACTCGGTGCGGCATGGGCGAGACAAGGTCTGTCCCAAAGCTTTCACCATGCAAGAAAAATCCGGTTTTCGTACAACCATCAAACGCCATTCGCTATCTTTTTTGATGATTCTTGCTGGCAGTTCCACGCTCGCCAGCGCGCACGCCGGCTCCATCTACCAGTGCAAGCAATCCGATGGCAAGGTGGCCTTCCAGGAAACGCCTTGTGCCGCCAGCGCGACCCAGACGCAAATCAACCAGCACCAGCGGCCCGATGCGGCAGCTCCCAACGCCAAACCGGGCGCCCAACCCGCTGCAGCCACCAAGGAGGAGCCCGCCGCCAACCTGTGCGTACAGGCGGGCCGTGCAGTCCACGCGCGACTGCAGCAAACGCACCCGCAGGCCGCGTTCAATGCCTGTAGAAAAGAGCTGGCCGAACTCGCCACCAACATGGAATGTGTACAGGCCTGCATGGACGCCTGGGTGGCAGCATACAAAAAGCACCAGGCTTCGCAGTAAAGTCCTCTACGCTGGCCTCATTGCCCTGGCATCCATCAAACAGCTATCCGGCCCATACCAAAACAACATGTAGCGCACAGTGGATATGCGCTACAAGCTATTCATTCAATAGCATTTCAGCGCTTGGCCAGTTGGCGAGGCCACAGCACCCACAGGCGCAACGGCTGCTTGACGCGGCCGGCGAAATCACCCGCTTCGTGGCCCCAGCCCGCAAAATAGTCGGCGCGTACCGCCCCCAGAATGGCGCTGCCCGTATCCTGCGCCATCACCAGGCGGTTGAGCTGCACGGTCGGGCCCGTGGACGACAGCCACACCGGCGTGCCATAGGGAATGCTGGCACGGTCTACCGCAATGGAGCGCCCCGGTGTCAGGGGCACGCCCTGCGCGCCATTGGGACCGAATTCGGCGTCCAGCGCAGACAGTGGCTCTTCCTTGAAGAATACATAGCGCGGATTGCTCCACAGCAGTTCGTTGATGCGCGCGGGGTTGGCGGCGATCCAGGCCTTGATGCCCGGCCAGGTGGCGTCGCGCACCAGGCCCTGGTCCAGCAGCCATTTGCCGATGCTCTTGTAGGGATGGTCGTTGGTGGCCGCATAGGCCACGCGGATCATGCGCACCGAGCCGTCGGCGTCCTGCACCCGCACACGGCCCGAGCCCTGGATGTGCAGCATCATCGCGTCCACCGGGTCGTTCACCCAGGCGATCACCTTGTCCTGCAGCTCGGCCTGGGCCTGCGGCAGGGTATCGATCTGCTGGCGGCTGAACCAGGGCTTGCGCGCACCGAGGCTGGCGGGCGCCTTGTACAGCGGGATGGAGTAGCCATTGCCCGGCTGGCGCGCGCCATCGAGCATGGGCTCGAAATAGCTGGTCAGCATGCCGTCCGGGTTGCCGTCGAGCGATTCGACCCGGTAGGGCTGAAAACGCGCCACCATCCATGCGCGCTGCTCCTGCGTGGTGGCCATGCTCATGCGCCGCACTTCCGAGCAGAACTGCGCAAATGGTGCGGGCGGGCGGCCGCAGCTCTTGATCCAGGCGTTCCAGGCGTCAGCCAGGTTGTCCTGCTCCAGCCCCGGCACCGATGACCAGTGCACCGGCACCCAGCGGCTTTTGCCCTGCTGAATGGGTGCAGGCAAAGGCTCGTTCGCATCAGGAGGCGGCACCTCGATGCTGCCCGAAACGGGCGGCCGCGAGGTCGGCTCCTCCAGAGGGACTTTGGTGGAGCAGGCAGACAGAATTCCTACAATGGCAACCATCCACAGCGTGCGTAAGGAACGAGAACCCATGGGATTGATATTGCTGGAGGCGCTATTGGCGTTGGTCATACTGGTGGCGATCGTCTGGTGGACGATGTTTGCCGGTCGCAAAAAAGGGGAAATCGTACGCAAAGATGAGCAGCCTCCGCGTGAGTAGGCTTTGGACAGATACCCGCCATCCGTAGGACAGTGCCGCTCGTTACCGTCGTTTTTACCATTCTTAAGCTTTGTCGCTGGCATTTGCCTGCCGGTACGCTCACAATTTGGCTCCAAGAACGCGTTTACGGCCTCCTCGCTCCGCATAGGGATGCGTAAACACGTTCTAAGGTGCAGGCCCGCTGGAGGCCGCGCCCAATTTGATAAGGAGTTCCACAATGAGCAAAAAAATCCTGGTCCCTGTCATTGCCAGCCTGGCGATTCTGAGCGGCTGCGCCAATATGTCGGACACCCAGCGCACCACCGCAACCGGTGCCGGCGTGGGCGCCCTGGGGGGCGCTGCCATTGGTGCCATTGCCGGCGGACATGCTGGCAAGGGCGCCGTGATCGGCGCGGGTGTGGGTGCCTTGGGCAGCTACATCTGGTCGCAGCACATGGAAAAGCAAAAACGCGAGATGGAGCAGGCCACCCAGGGCACTGGCGTGACCGTGACGCAGACGCAGGACAACCAGCTCAAGCTCGATATCCCGAGCGATATCTCGTTCCAGACCAACCGCTCGGACATCCAGGGCAACTTCGCACCCATCCTGGACCGCTTTGCCGAAGGCCTGCGCAACAACCAGAACGCCCAGGTGCGCATCATCGGCCACACCGACAGCACTGGCAACGATGGCATCAACGATCCGCTGTCGCTCGCCCGCGCCGAGAGCACGCGCAACTACCTGACCTCGCGCGGCGTCAATGGCAGCCGTATCCAGGTACAGGGCATGGGCTCGCGCCAGCCGATTGCGACCAACGACACCGCCGAAGGCCGCGCGCGCAACCGCCGCGTCGAGATCTTTGTGGGTGAAGTGCAGCAATAAACGCTTGCTGCCGCTGCTGCGGCCCCGCAGCACATGCAGACCTGCTACCCAGGAGCGCCAAAGGCGCTCCTTTTTTTTTGATGGATGCGTCCGCCAGAGGCGCCCTGCGCTCAGGTCAGCTCGCGCAGCAGGTTGGCCAATTCCACTGCCGACTTGACCATCATCTTGTCGAACACGCGGGCGCGGTGCACCTCGACCGTGCGCACGCTGATGGCTAGCTCATCGGCGATCAGCTTGTTGGGCAGGCCGTCGATCACCAGGCGCATCACGGCCTGCTCACGGTCCGTGAGGTCGGCCACGCGCTCGCGTACCTGCTGCTGCCCACGCAGCGCTTCCAGGTGCGCTGCAGATGCGTGCAAGGCGTGCTCCACACGGTCCACCAAGGCGTTGTCGGAGAAAGGTTTTTCGCAGAAATCAAAGGCGCCGCGCTTGACGGTGGCCACAGCCGTGGGCACATCGGCATGGCCGGTGAGAAAGATCACCGGCATCGCGGCAACCACGCCCTGCTCCAGCAGGCGGTCGAACAGGGCCAGGCCGCTCATGCCGGGCATGCGCACATCCAGCAGCACACAGGCAGGGTCCTTCTGCACCGGGCGCGCATGCAGCATGGCTTCAAACGCCTCGGCTGACGCAAAGCCTTCGCTGAGCAGGCGGCGCGAGCGCAGCAGCCAGGCGAGCGCTTCGCGCACTTCGGCGTCGTCATCAACGATATATACGGTGGCATTCACAAGCGGTTGCATCGTCTCTCAATCATTGCGCCAGGTCGGCAAGGTAAAGCTGAATATCGTGCCCTGCGGGCTGTTGTCGTGGTGCACCAGATGGCTGCCGTGCTGCTCCACCACGGTACGGCACAGGGAAAGGCCCAGGCCCATGCCTTCGTCCTTGGTGGTGAAGAACGGCGTGTACAGCTGCTGCGCCACCTCGCCGGAGATGCCCACGCCCCAATCCGTCACGGCAAACTCCACCCAGGTGCGGCCAGCAGTGGCGTCGCCCTGCACACTTGCAAAACGCACATCCATGCGCAAAAGCCGCGTCTCACATCCAGGAAAGTCCATGGCCTGCATGCCATTGCGGCTGAGGTTGAGCAGCACCTGCTCGACCATGGTGCGGTCACAGTACACGGCAGGGACATCCGGCGCCAGCACGGCCACCACTTCCACCTGCAGTTTACGCCCCTGCAGCCGCACCAGCGGCAGCACGGCATCGAGCAGCTCCTGCGGAGGCACCAGCTCGCGCGCCTGCCCGCGGCGGCGTACAAAGTCATGCACGCTCTTGATCACACGGCCCGCGCGCTCGGCCTGAAAAGCCATGCGCTGCACGGCCATGCGCACATCGGGCAGATACGTCTGCAGCTCGTCTGCAGGCGCATTCTCGGGCAGCAGATTGAGTGTGCCTGTGGCGTAGCTGGATATGGCCGCCAGCGGCTGGTTCAGTTCGTGGCTCAGAAGCGACGCCATCTCTCCCACCGTGGCCAGGCGTGCCGTGGCCTGCAGTCGCTCCTGCGAAGCCCGCGAAAGCTCTTCCACCCGGCGCTGCTCGCTCATGTCGACAAAGGCGCTCATCCAGCCGGTATGCAGCCCTGCCGCATTGATCAGCGGTGCCTCGAAGATCAACACGGGAAAGCGCACACCGTCCTTGCGCATGAAGGTCGATTCATAGCCCTCTCGCGCAGGCGGCAACTGCCCCGAGAGGCGGATGCGCTGGCGCCGCGCATACTCCGGCGCCAGCTCGGGGGGCCAATAGGGCGTGGAGCGGCTGGGGTCCAGAATCTCTTCGGCAGTAAAGCCCACCATCTCGCAGAAAGCCGGGTTCACATAGGTGGTCTTGCCCTGCAGATCGCGGGCCCGCAGGCCGGTGACGAGCGAATCTTCCATCGCCTTGCGAAAGGCGAGTGCGTCGCCCAGGTCCCGCTCGGCCTTGAGGCGCTTGCGGTTGTCGCGCACCAGCACCACCAGCACGGTCACGAGCGCGATCGACATGCCGGTCACCAGCGCCGTCAGCACATTGGGAAAGACGTTGGGCGCTGCATGCCAGCTGTCGATGCGCAGCATCAGCGTGGCGCCCGGCAGGTCCAGCAGCTGGGTGGCCGTGAACACGCGTGTGCCGCGCCGAGGCGTGCTCACGATCGCAAGGCGCGTGCCATCGGGCTCGGTGAACGACAGTTCATGGTTGCGGCGAAAGTTCTCGTTCACCAGATCCGTCAGCACGTTCTGCAGGATGTAGGTCACCACCACGAAGCCGTGCAGGCGCTCGCCGGTCTGCACGGGCGTGCACAGCTCCAGCAACTCCAGCCCCGTGCCGTTGCCCTGCGACAGAAAATAGCTGCCCGCATACGAGGCGCTGCCCGAACGCTGGGCGCGCATGCAGGCGGTGTTGCTCTCCGTATTGACGCCGGTGCGGTCGATGCTGGACCACTGCAGGTTCAGGTAGGGAGATTCCTCGCTCGCCTCGATCTGCATCTGCGGATTGCGCCATTCGATATGCGCCAGATCGCGGTGGTTGCGCAGCATGTCGGCAGCCGTCAGCTGCCATGCCATCACATCGCTGTCATAGCGCGGCATGGTGCGCAGGCGGTTGACATTGCTGTTGAATGTGGTGCGAATGTCGGCCACGGCATCGGCCGCTTCGCGGTCCAGCCGCTGCTGCACTTCAGAGACTTCATAGCGCCCGGCCAGCCATACCTGCATCACCAGCATGCCCGCCACCAGCAGCATCAACAGCAGCCACAGCGACCAGCGCCGCCAACTGTAGTGCCAGCGCCGGGCCGTCCAGCGCGCCCATGCAGTCATCAGCATACGCGGTGCTGCAAAGCCGGCAGTTGCGCGCGCCACTGCTGCTGCCCTGCCCAGTCCAGATCGGCCAGCACCACGCCAGCCTCGCTCGCCTGCATCGCCATCACTTCGCCCCACGGATTGACGACCATGCTGTGGCCCCAGGTGCGGCGGCCGTTGTCGTGGGCGCCGCCCTGCGCGGCCGCCAGCACGTAGCTCAGGTTCTCGACCGCCCTGGCGCGCAGCAGCAACTCCCAGTGCGCCTGGCCTGTGGTGTAGGTGAAGGCGCTGGGCACCAGCAACAACTGCGCACCCGCCTGGGCATGCAGGCGGTACAGCTCCGGAAATCGCAGGTCATAGCACACCGACAGGCCAATGCGCCAGATATGGCCGTCCTGGCTTGCCAGATCAAAGAACACCGGCTGGCACCCCGGAGCAATGACACGGTGCTCGTCATACGCTTCGGTGGCATTGGCATAGCAAAACAGATGCATCTTGTCGTAGCGCGCCACGCGCTCGCCCCGCGGGCTGAACACCAGACTGCTGTTGAACACATGCTGCGCATCCGGCCCCTGCAGCGGCAGCGTGCCTCCCACAATCCACAAGCCGAGTTCACGCGCGCTGTCCGCCAGAAATTGCTGCATGGGGCCGTGCCCCAGGGGCTCGGCCAGCGCCAGCTTGTCGGTGTCCTTGTGGCCCATCAGGCAGAAATACTCGGGCAACACGGCCAACTCCGCCCCGGCGTGCGCCGCCTGCTGCAGCAGCGCCCAGGCCTGGTCGCGGTTGGCATCCCAGCGGGTGCTGGTCACCATCTGAAGGGCGGCAACTTTCATGGCAGCGGGGTGTCCTGGCAAAGGTTCAAGGAAATCTGCGGAATGCCTTGATTATCTGCGCGAGTGCTCGGAACGTGTTTACCCTCGCAGGAACGGTAGGTATGGCAGATTCTCAATGCGACGGCTCTGCCGCCTGCCTGTCCGCTGCGGCGGCACGCTGCACGCGTTTGACTTCCGGGTCTGCCCAGGAACCCGAGACTTCGAACTGCTGCGTCACCGCCTGCGTGATCTGCCCCTTGAACAGGGCCTGCGCCAGAAAGCTGCCAATGCCAATGATGGGGTTGATGGCCGTCGTCACCAGCGACAAGGTGGTGGTGTTGAGCTCGGGTATCACCACCACATGCAAGTTCTGGGTTTCATCACGCAGGTTGGCCTTGCCTTCCAGCAGCACAGCCGCCGTCACACCCTTCATCTGCAGGTTGGTAGTGGAGGCCAGGCCGTCGTGGATATCCACATCGCCGCGCACAAAATCAAAGCCGAACCCGGCGCTGAAGATGTCCTTGAAATCCAGGGTCAGCCGACGCGGCAGAGCCTGCAGGTTGAGCACGCCCAGCAGTTTGGCAATGCCCGGCTCCACTTTCAGGAACTGGCCCTGCCCCACATCCACATGCAGCTTGCCGTCCATGCTGGTGTAGTCGGGGCTGAGCGGGCTGCCCGTCCATGCAATGCGCCCTTGCAGAACACCCTTGCCCCGGCTCACTACACCGGCCATGCCCAGGCGACGCAGCAGGTCGCCCGTGTCCTTCAAATCGAGCCGCATGTCGAGCTGCGTGCGGCGCGCGCCCTGTGTTGTCGGCCCCACGGCTGCTGCATCCACAGCCCCCGTTTGGACGGCCCCCCAATCTCCACTCGCCTGCAGGCTGGCGGCGTCGTTGCTCAGCACCATCTGCTGCAGATGCCACCACGACTGCGCACCCTGACTGCGGTTGCTGGCCTGCAGATCCAACCGGCCGACAGAGTGGCCGTGCCAGCGCAGATCATCCACCACGATGTCAAGCGCAGGGAGGCGCCGCGGCTGCTCATTGCTGTCTTCCTCTGCGACTGGCGCCTTGCTCTCGTCGCTGCCCTTCTTGTCCACCCGCAATTGCGACAGGCGCGCACGCACCGTGCCGGGGCCGCCCTTCTCCTGCACATAGTCGAGCTGACCGTCCAGCAGGCTGGAGCGCACCTCACTGCTCCAGCGATCGCCCTTGCGCGACCCGCGCATCTGCAATTGCTGCACCTCCATGCCCCGCACCTGCAGCACGCCCACACGCACATCCCAGTGGTCCGGCAGGTAATCGGTAACGAGTTCGCTGCTGCCGATGGTGTTGCCGGCACTGCGCGCTGCGGCCTGCCCGGAAGGCGGCCCCGAAGCGGAGGCTGCCGCAGGCTCCAGTTGCTGCAGCGCGGTTTGCCAGGCCTGCACGTCCAGCCGCGGCAGCTCGATCTCGGCTGCCACGCCTTTAGCAGGCAGGGCCAGCGCGCCGCTGCCCAGGCGGATGGCACCACTCACCACCTTGGCCGGTGTCGCTGCATCGGCGCCCCATTCGCGCACGTAGCGCACCTGCGCCCGACCCGCCAGATCAAAATCAATGGTTTCGAGCACGGGGCTCCGTCCAGCGGAGGCCGCACTTTCCGGTACCGTGGATGCAAAGTGCATCGGCCAGCTCTCGGCCGGGGCCTTTTGCAACGGCGGCGGCAGATTGAGCGCCATGCCCTGCAGATCGCTGCGCACGTCCACCAGAGGCACCCCACGCGCCATGCTGATACGCAGTTGGTAGGCCGCTTGCCCTTGCGCGAGCCGGGCCAGTTGCACGGCGGGCCCCAGCTCCTGCGCCTGCAGCAGGCCTTGCACAGTGGCGATGCCGCTGGCGCGTACATCCACGGCCGGGCCATGGTCTGCGCCGGGAGGGAGCTTGCTCACGTCCATACCGCCCGCAAACTGCACCGCTCCCCCCAGGGCCTGGCCTTTCAATTCCTGCAATGCAAAACCGTGTTCGGAAAACTGTACGGCCCCCGTGACCTGCTGCACTTCGGGCGCATCGCTGTGGAACTGGATGCGGTTGCCCGCCAGCAATACCTTGCCGTCGACCTTGGCCTTTTCCATATGGTGCACCGGCAGATCAAGCTTGAGCTGCAACTGCGCTTCGCCATCGGCCTGCGTCTGCGCCAAGGCGCCGTCGGTGAGTGCATCGATGTGCGATTTGCGCACCGTGTTCAGCATGTCGGCCAGCGGCCCGCGCGCGCGCGCATTGACAGCGACCGTGGTGTCGTGAAAGTCTGCAATCCTGGCCGTGGCCTGCTCCACGCGGATGCGCTCGTTGCCGTCCAGGATGCCCTTGGCCTGGTTGACCTGCATGCCCGGACCGTCAAACACCAACTCTCCCGAGAGGCGATTTAGCTCCGGCCAGGGCTTTTCGCCCGGCAGCAGGTGCGACGCGGGCACATAGGCATAGCGCACATCGCGCACGGGAGCCGTGATGCGGAAAACGCCCTGTCCCCGCTCACGGAAAGGCACATCCCACAGATCACCCTTGATTTCATACTGCACATTGCTGGCCTGGCCCGCCAGAATGGCATCGCGCACGTAGTGGCGCGCATCGGAAGGGATGTGCAGTGGCAGATAGCGGTGCACCTGGGTGCCATCGGCACGCTCCAGCGCCCCTTTGAGCTGCAGAATGCCGGGAAAGCGAGACTTCGCCCCCGATTTTTCCGGGTCTGCCGTGTGCCAGGACCAGCGCGCGTGGCCTGCAGCGTGCGGATTGGCAAATTCCAGCTTCTCCGACTGCATCTGGATCTGGTCGCCCGCCACGGTCCAGCTCAGCTGGGTGTGCGCTGCGGTAATCGGCAGCAGCGGCTCCTCAAACACGGTAGGCAGATAAAGCGCCCCATCGGCAAAACGCACAGTCGCCTCGCCCCCAGCCGCGCTGGCGTTCAGCTGCAAATCGAGGCCCCGCAACCCAAAATGCGCGTCGCGCGCCCCTAGCACCAGACCGCCATGTTCATCGCGCGCCGCGTTGGCGCGCACGGGAGCGGCAGGCATGCCAAAAGCCAGCTGCCCTACATCGGCCTTGACGCTCCAGTCCTCGATCTTGTCGGCATCCCCGCCGCGCCAGTGCGCCGAGGCTTCGCGGATCAAGCCCGCTGGCCGGTTGCTCACCAACCACTGGCGTACATCGGCAGGAATGGGCAACAGCCGCGCCAGTTCTGCCAAAGATGCGATATCGAGCGATTGCGCGCTGGCTTCCGTCTCACTGGGCTGCTTGCCCTGGGCATACACATGATTGATACGCGCACTGCCACCAGGCCACTGCTGGCCCTGGGCCGATTCCACGGCCAGCTTGTCGGTAAAGAGGCGAAAGCCGGTTGCATCGGCCTTGCCTCCCAGCCGTCCGTGTACCGAGCGCAGCAGCAAAATCGGAGTTCCGTCCGCCGTCCTGCTATTTTTTTGAGAGCTACCAGCGCTTTCTGGTTGTTCTCCAGGCGCAGTTTTTTCTTCGAAAAGCGCGAAGTTGCGCCGCATGCCGACATCGCGCAATGCCACATCGGCAGTTCCGTTTTTGATCTGGCCGCGCTCCACATCGATCCACAGGCGTGCCGAGCCCAACCCTTGCTGCAACCCGATGGAAGGCGGCAGGTAAGCGGCCATGGCAGCGGCATTGAGCTGCTTGGCCTCGGCGTAGAGTTGGCCGCTCCAGTGTTTCCAGTTGCCATCGTGCAACGCCCAGATCGGCTGGCGCATGCGGCCGCGCAGCTCCAGCACATCGCCCCAGTCGGCTGGCGGACGGGCGCTGATCTGCCATTCATGGCGCAGGCCGGGGTTGCGCAGCAGAATGTTCACATCGCGCAGGGTGACGGGCGGCAGGCCGCGCAACTGGTCGTCCCAGACCACGCTGCCGCCTTGCAGCACCACTTCGCGCTGGCGGAACAGCCAGTCCGCCGCGCCGCTGGAGTCGCTCTGCCCCGATGTCGCCACAGGAATCCCCGCCACGTGCAGGGTGCCATCGGCCATGCGCTGCACCACCAGTTGCGGCGCAAGAATGGCAATCTGCTCGGCCCGCAGACGCAGCAGCGACGGCACCGACAAGGCGACTTTCACCTCTGGCAACGCAAGGCCAGCAGCGCCATCGGGCTGCAGCAGTTGAACCCCTCGCGCTGCAATGGCGGGCACCAGGCCGTTGTCGCCATCGGCCTGCAGCGATTCGATGCGCACGGGCACGCCCAGCCGCTGCGACAGGCGAGATTCCACTTGCGGGCGAAAGTCATTGATACGCGGCACAATCCACCAGTGCAACGCCGCCACGGCCAATGCCAGGAGCAATGCCGCAACCAGCAAAAGCCTCAAGGCCCATTGCGCCAGTGTGGCAAGGGGCCGGAGCAGTCGGGACGCGCGCACAGTCAATGAAGTCCAATCAGTAGGGGAAAGAAGAATTATGGCCCGCGGCAGCCTTGCAGCTTGCATTTCAGATGTGAACATTTGAACAGGCGCCGCCGATCCATTCTTTGAATAGCGCTATGGCACAAACGGATATCACCACCCAGCCGGCTTCCATGCAATTGCCCTCGCCGCTGGCAGCACACTCCCGCTTTTTCCAGCGCCTGCATCGCCGCTATGCCGATATGCTGGACATGCTGCCCGCTGGCGCTCCTGTGCATGCCACCATGCGCGCCACCCTGGAAGCACTACAGGCCAAGGGCTACGACCTGGGTGCTTCGCTGCGCATCCTGCGCCAGCTGGTGATGGAGCGCCTGATCTATCTGGATTGCGACGACCACGCCACCCTTGCTGCTGTGACCCGCAGCGTCACCGAACTGGCCGAGCTGGCACTGGATGCCGCCACCACCGCCGCCCGCGCAGAGCTGGACATTGCACACGGAGCGCCTCAGGGCGCCGATGGCCTGCCAGTGCAGTTCTGGGTGATCGGCATGGGCAAGCTGGGCGCGCGCGAACTCAATGTCTCCAGCGACATCGACCTTATCTATGTGTACGAACAGGACGGCGATACCGCCGGACGGCCGGACGGCCGGGGCAAGCTCAGCAACCACGAATACTTTCTGCGCGCCGTCAAGCGGATCTACCAATTGGTTGGCGACACCACCGAGCACGGTTTCGTCTTTCGCGTCGACCTGATGCTGCGCCCCAACGGCAACTCAGGTCCGGCGGCCATCTCGCTGTCCGCGCTGGAAGACTACCTGCAGACCCATGGCCGCGAATGGGAGCGCTTTGCCTGGATGAAAAGCCGCATCGTCGCGCCGCTCGCCGACATTGCCACGCCCAATGTGCAGGCACTGCGTGGCGTGGTGCTGCCCTTTGTATTCCGCCGCTACCTCGACTACGCGGTGTTCGACTCGCTGCGCAACCTGCACCGCCAGATCCGCGAGCATGCGTCCAAGCGCAGCGCCGGGCACCCCGAGCGCGCCAATGACGTCAAGCTCTCGCGCGGCGGCATCCGCGAGATCGAGTTCATCGTGCAATTGCTGCAGGTGGTGCGCGGCGGGCAGTTCCCCGAGCTGCGCTGCCGCCCGACCCTGGAAGCACTGGGGCGCCTCGCCCGCGCAGGCCTGATGGCCGATGCGACCGCTCAGGCCCTTGCCAATGCCTATACCTTTCTGCGCCAGGTGGAGCACCGCATCCAGTACCTGGACGATCAGCAGACCCACGTACTGCCCACGCGCGACGACGACCTGCTCTGGATGGCGAAAACCCTGGGCTACAACAACGAATGCGCCTTCCTGCACCAGCTTGATGCCCACCGGGAGCTGGTGGCCGAGGAATTCGACAAACTGCTGGGCGATACCAAGGGCTGCAGCTCCGGCCAATGCGGCGGCACCAAAGCCCCCGCAGCCCCGGAGTTGGACGCCGTGCTGGCCCAGTTGCCCGGCAGCGTGCGCGAGCGCATCGAGCAATGGCAGCGCAATCCCCGCTATGCCTACCTGAGCGACGGAGGCAAGACCCGCCTGGTGATGCTGCTGCAGCGCACCGCGCAATGGCTGGCCCAGGGCCAGGTGAGCGAAATCGCCGCCGTGCGCCTGGCCGACTGGATGGAGCCGCTGTTGCGCCGCGAAAGCTACCTCGCCTTGCTGCAGGAGCGCCCCGCCGTGCATGAAAAGCTGATGCACCTGCTGGGGGCCGCCAAATGGCCAGCCCGTTACATGCTGCAACACCCAGGCGTAATTGATGAACTGGCGAGCGACGCGCTGATGCACGAGCGCTTCAATGCCACCGAGTTCGAGACCGAGCTGGAGGGCCGCCGCGCCGCACTGCAATCGACCGGAGAGGACGACGACGAAAACCTGCTGAACCTGCTGCGCCGCGCCCACCACGCGGAAACCTTCCGCACCCTGGCGCGCGATGTGGAAGGGCACATCACCGTCGAGCAGGTCGCCGATGACCTGTCGGCGCTGGCCGACGCGGTGCTGCGCATCACCACGCAGTGGTGCTGGCAGCGCCTGAAAAATCGCCACCGTGACGAGCCCCTGTTCGGCATCATCGGCTACGGCAAGCTGGGCGGCAAGGAACTGGGCTACGGCAGTGATCTGGACATCGTCTTTGTGTTCGACGACGCCGACGACCGGGCACCCGAGGTGTACTCGGCCTTCGTGCGCAAGCTCATCAGTTGGCTCACAGTCAAGACCGGCGAGGGTGATCTGTTCGAGATCGACACCGCCCTGCGCCCCAACGGCAATTCGGGCCTGCTGGTCACCAGCTTTGATTCCTACGCCAACTACCAGCAGCAGCGCGGCAGCAATACCGCCTGGACCTGGGAGCACCAGGCCATGACGCGGGCTCGCTTTGTACTGGGCAGCGAAGCCTTGGGCGCACGTTTTGACGCCGTGCGCGAAGCTGTCATCACCGCACCGCGCGATGGCAAGGCGCTGCGTGACGAAATTGTCACCATGCGTGAACGCGTGCGCGGCGCCCACACCGTGCCCGCAGGTCTCTTCGATGTGAAACACAGCGTGGGCGGCATGATGGACGTGGAGTTTGCCGTGCAATACCTGGTGCTGCTCCACGCTGGCGCGCACCGCGAACTGATTCCCAACCTGGGCAATATTGCGCTGGTACAACGCGCCGAGGCCGCCGGTCTGGTGCCTGCCAGCGTCGGCCAGGCAGCCGCCAATGCCTATCGTGCGCTGCGCCGTGTGCAGCACGTGGCAAGGCTGAACGAAACACCGACGCAGGTGCCGCAGGGTGAGTTGCAGCCAGAGCAGCAGGCCGTTCTGGCGCTGTGGCAAGCCGTATTCAACCCGGGCTAAATACCCCACATCCACGGCATCGCAGCAAGGGTTTATACTTGGATCGGTCATCGGCGTGGGCGATCACTTGCACGCAAAGACCCGTCCATTTGCAGTAGTATTAATATTTACCCTATACTAAAACGCGATAGAAAATTACATTCGAAAACAATTAATTTGTTTATTTACAATACATTTTCTTCGGTGCTCTGGAACTTCGGGATTTGAGCCATACTCTATGAACAAGAGTTCAGCAGAGCGGCTTGCCCAAGCTGCAGAACCCCAGCCAGTTTAGTGTTGCGAAGTCTTTCAGGCCGTATGCGGTATGACTGCAAACCTGAGGTGCTTCTCCTCCCTCCCTCTCTATCATTCACTTCGGGACGCTTCGCAACTTTTTTCTTCCAAGGCCCAGTCTACGGACTGGGCCTTTTCTTTGGTGCGGATGGCTTTGGCGCAGTGAAACTGCCGGCAGAGGTGCGCGGAAGGAGGGGTCTGCCCCGTATCAGATATCAGACCTGAGGTTGGGTAGCAGCAAAGCTGGGCCGCGCTTCCAGGCGCTCCAGCAATTGCGCCAGATTCGGGTATTTGCCTTGCCAGTCCAGCTCCGGAAAGCGGAACAACAGCCACGCCAATGCGCAGCCCACGGCGATGTCGGCCAGGCTCAGGTGGATGCCGTTGCCGGCAAAATAGCTTTTCTTGCCCAGGCCCAGGCTCATGGCATCGAGTCCGGACCAGACCTTGCCCCATTGGCGATCGATCCACTCCTGGCTGCGCTGCTCAGGCGAGCGCCCGGCAAAAATGTTCTCCAGTCGCACCAGAACGGCCGCATCCAGCACGCCATCGGCAATCGCCTCCCAGGAGCGCACCTCGGCGCGCTCCCGGCCCACACCAGGGATCAATTTGCCCACCGGCGACAGCGTATCGAGATACTCGACAATCACGCGCGAATCCACCAACGCCGCGCCATCGTCCAGCACCAGGCAAGGCACCTTGCCCAGCGGGTTGGCAGCAGTGATGGCCACCCTGTCCTGCCACACGTCCAGCAGCTCCAACCGGTAGTCGAGCTTTTTCTCCGCCAGCACCACGCGGACCTTGCGTACGTAAGGGCTGGCGAGGCTTCCTAACAATTTCATAGCATTTAAGGTGATGGATTTGCGTGACCGTGGGAGCAAGGGTGGGTTGCACGGACCTTGCTGTAGGTCAACGTGCGCGGCACCGGTGTGGATTGTACCGAGCCAAATCCAGACTGCCGCCGCGGCAAAAGTGCAACTCCTACAATAGCGGTCCATGAGCCTGTCTTCCCTTACCGCCCTTTCCCCGCTGGATGGCCGCTACGCCTCCAAACTCGCAACCCTGCGCCCGATCATGAGCGAATACGGCTACATGCACCGACGCGTGCAGGTCGAAATCACATGGTTCATCGCGCTGTCGGACGCCGGTTTCGCCGAGTTTGCCCCGCTCTCCGAAGGCGCGCGCAGCTATCTGCACGGCCTGGTTGCCAACTTCTCCGAAGCGGACGCCGAGGCGATCAAGGAGATTGAAAAGACCACCAACCACGACGTGAAGGCGGTGGAATACTGGATCAAGGGCAAGTTCGATGCCCGCCCCGAGCTGCTCAAGGCGGCGGAATTCGTGCACTTTGCCTGCACCAGCGAAGACATCAACAACACCAGCCATGCACTGCAGATCCGCGCCGGCCGTGACCAGGTCGTGCTGCCGGGCCTCGACCGCGTGGTGCTGAAGCTGCGCGAAATGGCACACCAGTACGCCGCTGTGTCCATGCTCAGCCGCACCCACGGCCAGACCGCATCGCCCACCACCGTGGGCAAGGAGCTGGCCAACGTGACCGTGCGCCTGCAGGCCGCCATGGAGCGCATTGCCAATGTGAAGCTGCTGGCCAAGATGAACGGCGCCGTGGGCAACTACAACGCCCACCTGTCGGCCTGGCCCGAGTTCGATTGGGAAGCCTTCAGCAAGAACGTGATCGAGAAGCAGGAGCCGCAGGGCCTGGGACTGAGCTTCCAGCCCTATTCCATCCAGATCGAGCCGCACGACTACATGGCCGAGCTGTTCGATGCGATTGCCCGCGCCAACACCATCCTGATCGACCTCTCGCGCGACATCTGGGGCTATGTCTCGGTCGGCTACTTCAAGCAGCGTCTCAAGGCAGGCGAGATCGGCTCGTCCACCATGCCGCACAAGGTCAACCCCATCGACTTTGAAAACGCCGAAGGCAACCTGGGCCTGGCCAACGCGCTTCTGCGCCATCTGGCCGAGAAGCTGCCGATCAGCCGCTGGCAGCGCGATCTGACCGATTCGACCGTGCTGCGCAACATTGGTGTGGCCATGGGTTACACGGCCCTGGCCTACGCTTCGCTGATGACCGGGCTGAACAAGCTGGAATTGAACGAAGAGCGCCTGGCCGAAGACCTTGACAACGCCTGGGAAGTGCTGGCCGAGCCCATCCAGACCGTGATGCGCCGCTATGGCGTGCAGGGCGCCTACGAAAAGCTCAAGGAAGTCACGCGCGGCAAGACCGTGCAGGCCGAAGACCTGCACCGCCTGATCAACGGCCTGGAAATCCCCCAGGCCGACAAGGATCGCCTGCTGGCAATGACCCCCGCCTCATACACGGGCAAGGCGGCCGAGCTGGCCAAGCGCATCTGACCCTGCCACCGGGCATCCCGCCCGGTTTTTTAATAAGAATAGCTGCTGGCGCGCACCCGAAAAGCGCAGGCAGCTATTATTTTTGAAGCATTACCCGCCATGGCGCTCAAATCCACGGTCTACAAGGCCAACCTGTCGATTGCAGACATCGACCACAACTACTACGCCGACCACAACCTGACCCTGGCGCGCCACCCCAGCGAAACCGACGAGCGGATGATGGTGCGCCTGGTGGCCCTGGCGCTCAATGCCCACCAGTTGCAGGATTTGTGCAATGGCGATGGCACCCTGGGTTTTGGCGCAGGCCTGTCCGATCCCGATGATCCGGATGTCCACCTGACCGATTTCACCGGCGCCAAGCGCGTATGGATCGAGGTGGGCCAGCCCGAGGAGAAGCCCATCACCAAGGCCTGCAACAAGTCGGACCACATGCTGGTGTACTGTTTTCACCACGCCGCCGAAGTATGGTGGAAGGGCCTGGAGGGCAAACTGGCGCGCCAGGAGAAGCTCGAAGTCTTCCGCCTGCCCTCCGATGTGTCGCAGGAACTGGCCCGGCTCGCCGAGCGCAGCATGCAGCTGCAGGCGACCATTCAGGAAGGGCAGCTGACGCTCTCCAGCAATCTTGGCACCGTGTTCGTGGAGCCAATTCGCTGGAAGTAGGCCATCCGTTGCTGCAAAAAGCACCCATCGACTGGTTGAGGCAGCGCCACATACGCCGCAGAAAACCATGAAAACAATAGCTGCTGGCGCTTATGCATCAAGCGCCAGCAGCTATTTTCATTCAACAAGCTTGACGGGCACCCCGCCCAGAGCACGCTCGGCATAGCGGTTGAAACGCCACGCCGAGCCATCGGCCGTGATGCGCTGCCACACGGCACGCTTTTGCACGGGCGAATAGGACAGCCAGTGCTGTACCTCCTCGAAGCTGCGCCCGCAGCCCTTGCAGAAGCCATCACCCTGGCTGGTGGAGCAGATCGCGATGCAGGGCGTATCCGGCGTAGTGTCATACCAGGCAAGCCAGGCAAACATCGCCTCGCCATCCAGCGCGTCGGCATCTATCTCGGAAACACGCCCAAACACCATCTGCGCATACACCTCGGCCAGGGCGCACACTTCGGGTGCCAGTGCCAGCCCCGGGCCGCTGGGCACCCGCTGGCGCCAGTGGTTGATGGCGGCCTCGATGTCGGTGATGTAAATACGCTCCATAACCCTGGCGATCATAGACCGCAGTATCTGCCCGTCGGACGAGCCCATGACAATTGCCCTGCGGGCCTTGGGCTTGAAAAGGCCGGACCACGGGCAATACTCCGACGCCGCGCCGGGGCTTTTCACCCATTCTTCACTGGCATGTGTTTCAATACCGGCTGACGAAGGGGAGTAGCTCCCGTCCAAGCGCTGCCTGCGGCAGGTGTTGGGACAGATAATGCGTCGTCAATACGAAGCCTCAACAGCTTCCGGCGCGTTAGGTTCATGGCAACATGATCCGAGCAAGACCTTTGAAAACCATGGTGCCGCACCACAGGTTTTTCGAAGCCACTGCCCCTGCCTGCGCGCTCGCCGCAGCGGAACACGTCGCCTCTTCAAACCTGTAACGACACCCCATCGCTGGCGGTTTTCAAAGACCGGCCGGTTTCTCAAAATAGGTGCTTACATGGATTTGGATTTTCTCACGCACACACCCTTCTGGATCGCTCTCGGCCAGATCATCATCATCGACATCCTGCTCGGTGGCGACAACGCCGTCGTGATTGCGCTGGCTTGCCGCAAACTGCCTCCCGAACAACGCCGAAAAGGCATCATCTACGGCACTGCCGGTGCCATTGTGCTGCGCGTCATCCTGATCGCCTTTGCCATGGTGCTGCTGGCGCTGCCTTTCCTCAAGGTCGTGGGTGCCATCCTCCTCGTGTGGATCGGTATCAAGCTGGTG
Source organism: Comamonas odontotermitis (assembly GCF_040396735.1). GTDB lineage: Bacteria > Pseudomonadota > Gammaproteobacteria > Burkholderiales > Burkholderiaceae_C > Comamonas > Comamonas odontotermitis_C. Next base: position 61,758 of record NZ_JBEBNZ010000001.1, on the reverse strand, counting down.
GCTCCCGATGAAGAAAGCCATGACAACATCCAGGGCAGCGACAAGCTGCTGGCGGCCATCAAAACCATCATCGTGGCCGACCTGGTCATGTCGGTGGACAATGTGATCGCCATTGCCGGTGCCGCGCAAAGCTCGGGCGAGCACCAGATGCTGCTCATCATCCTGGGCCTGCTGATCTCGATCCCGATCATCGTCTGGGGCTCGCAGCTGGTCATCAAGCTGATGGAGCGCTATCCTGTCATCATCGTGGCTGGCGGCATGCTGCTGGGCTGGATTGCAGGTGGCATGCTTGTGACCGACCCCGTGTTCGTCAACACCGAGAAATGGACCTGGATGCCCAAGCTGGGCACGACCGACGAAAAGGGCATGGCGGTGATCTCCACCTCGCTGTACTGGATAGCCCATGTAGGCGGCGCACTGCTGGTGCTGGCACTGGGCAAGTGGATCGCCAGCAAAAAGACTGCGGAACTCTCGGCAGAAAAGTCCCACTAAGCGGATACTGCCACATTTTCCTTCAACCACCGGGCGGCGCCCAAAGCGCCCCCCGGCCCACCTAGGCCACTTGGATGAACGTAAAAATAGTCTTTGTAGATGACGCCGCTTTCGCCCTGCAACGCTTGACGGAGCGAGCAGCCAGCTGCGAAGAGCACTGGGTGTTGGTGGCTTGCGCCCCCAAGATCACCCGCCGCGCCAGCCGCTGGGGCAACCGCAGCACGCTGGACAAATGGCGCAACAAGTGGGCCAAGAACCTGTTTGAAGGCCTGATCCCGCAAAGCCCGCTGCTGCAGAGCGCGCGCGTGTCCACCCACATCTCCGAGGTGAGCGTGCAGCAGATGACCGCCCAACTGCACGCCGAATACCCGGAGGCAGAAGTGCTGGACTGGCGCCGCCCCAAGGCCATCTCGGAGCCGCCTTCGGCCGATTTTGTGCCTCACCGCGCCAAGCTGGCAGGCTCGCTGCTCAGCGTGCTGGGCGTCTGCTTTACCTTGGCGCTGGATTGATCAAGTCACTAGCCCGTCCTCACCGGGCCTCTCCCATCAAGCACCTTCGGGTGCTTTTTTGTTGCCTTGGAGGCAACTGTCACTGGGCGTGCGCCCTGCGATACCGACACTCGCATCCGAAATTGGAGAAATGGGATGACATGACGCAGCTACTGCAATCCGCTATGCTGCCCAACCATGAAACTCCTCATCAAATGGCTCCTCTCCGCCCTCGCCCTGCTGTGCGTGGCCTATCTGTACAGCGGCGTAGAAGTGCGCAGCTTTGGCGCAGCACTGATTGCCGCCCTGCTGATCGGCTTGTGCAACGCCATCGTGCGCCCGATTCTGGTGGTGCTGACACTGCCAGTCACGGTGATCACGCTGGGCCTGTTTCTCTTCGTGATCAATGCGTTGATGTTCTGGGCCGCATCGGGAATCGCAGGCAGCGGCTTTCAGGTGCATGGCTTCTGGGCCGCGCTAATCGGCTCGCTGCTCTACTCTGTCATCAGCCTGGTCATCGAATCACTTACGAGCCGCCTGCTCTTTCGCGAGTGATTGCATCTCGCGCAGGCGGGTATCGATGATCGAGGCCTCGTAGTAATCGGTGCGGTTCTGGCTGCCGCGCGCCATGTCCTGCCCTGCACGCAAGCGGTCTACGGCAGCCGCATAGTCGTACTGCGCGCTACGCGCCTCCGCTTCGGCACGGATTGCGCGCAACGGCTGGCATTGCAGGCGGAATGCCGTCGCCAGCGCCTGCCATGCTGCTGCGTCCTTGGGCGACTGCGCCGTCAGGCTCTGCAAGACACTGCTGGCATTGCGCAGCACATCGGCATGCTGCGCCAGGGCTGCGGACGGCAACTGCGCCAGGGCCTGCGCATCCAGTATTGCAACGGCCCGGTCCAGACCACCGGTTGCCGGTAATGGCGCAGCGGTCGAGTTCGTTGGCATCGCCAGCGGGGTGCTGGTGTCCGCATCCGATATACGCAGTGATTTGTCTTCGCCCCGGCTGATGACCGCTTCATTGACCAGGCCCGTCGCCGCATTGCTGACCGTTGTCGTCTGGCGAGCAGCGGGTGCTTGTGGATTGGCGGCAGCTGCACCGGCAAGTTTGCCCAGTGCGGCCAAGGCGGAATCCGGCGCCCGGTTGGCCAGTGCCAGATCGGCGCGCAGCAGCCCGGCCTGCCGGGTGGCATCCGGGTGGCCCTGCACCAACGCGTCCAATTGGTCCAGCGCCGCCTGCATTGCATCATTGCGGCCCAACTGGCTGTTGGCCAGTGCCGCCAGATACCAGCCGCCGGCACGCTGCCCAGCCGTCTTGGCGGCAAACTCCGGCGCCTGCGTCAGTTGCACCCATTGCTGCAGTACTGCGGGCTCCGCCTTTGACAGCACCTTGGCCCGCGCCGACATCATCTGCGCCACCATGCCTGCATCCTGCGGCTGACGCGCTGCACCGCTGGGCAGGCGCGACTGCATATCGGCAATCCGCTCCGTGGTGAGCGGGTGGGTGCGCAGATAGGGCCAGCTGCCGTTGTCATTCATGCGGTTGGCCTGCTGCAGCTTTTCAAACATCGTGACAAAGCCCGCCTGCGAGTACCCTGCAGGCTGCATCAAGCCCATGCCGGTGCGATCCGCCTCGCGCTCCATATCGCGCGAAAAGTTCAGCTGCGTCTGAATGGCAGCAGCCGTCCCGCCCATCATCAGGGCCTGCGCCGCAGCCGGATTCTTGCTGGCCGCCAATGCGCCCAGCAACATGCTCGCAATCATCACCGGCGTCATGCGCTTTTGCTGCGCCATCATGCGTGCGATATGCCGCTGGGTGATATGGCTCAACTCGTGCGCCAATACCGACGCCAGCTCATCACGGCTACCCACCACCGCCACCAGGCCCGTCTGTACCCCCATGAAACCACCAGGCAGGGCAAACGCGTTCACGGTCGCATCCTGGATCAGCATCACCTGCCAGGCAAAACGCTCCTGCAGCTCTGCCGTCAAGGTGCCGCGCTGCTTGGCGGCCGCCATCAATTCCTGCCAGATGCCGTTGACATAGTCGTACAGAATCGGGTCGTCGATGAACTGCGGATCACGGTAAATCTCGCGCGCAATATCGTCACCCAGACGCCGCTCCTCGCTGGTCGTCATCTCGGCGCCTTCGCCCATGGCAGGCAAACTGCCTTGGGCATGAACAGCCATAGGAGCCAGTGCGGCAGAAACTATCAAATTTGTAGCTAACAGCGCACATCCCGTACGCGCAAACAGCCATTTTTTCATCAAAATTCCGTGTAGCAAAAGATATGACGCCCGGGGCGGAGTCAAGGCATTGCCTGTCGCAATCTCCATGCAGGCAACGACAACGCTAACACGTATGATGAAGCACCCTCGCACAAGTTGCACTTGCTGCGCAGAGACAAGAGATACCAGCGATTGAGATTGAAAGCACACGCCATGAATGAACTCACCCACTTCGACGCCCAGGGCCAAGCCCATATGGTGGACGTAGGCGCCAAACCCGCCACCCACCGCATTGCCATTGCAGAAGGCTACATCACCATGCAGCCAGAAACCCTGGCCATCATCCAGGCAGGCACCGCCAAGAAAGGCGACGTTCTAGGCGTAGCTCGCCTCGCAGGCATCATGGCCGCCAAGAAAACCAGCGATCTGATTCCACTGTGCCACCCGATTGCACTGACCAAGGTGTCGGTGGATTTTGAGGTGCTGCCAGAGAAAAATGCTGTGCGATGCGAGGCACGGACGGAGACAGTGGGACAGACCGGGGTGGAAATGGAGGCCCTTACTGCGGTGCAGATTGCGCTATTGACTATTTATGATATGTGTAAAGCGGTGGATAAAACTCTGCTTCAAACAGAAATTCATCTTTTAAAAAAAATAGGTGGAAAATCTAATAAATAGCTATCTATAAAGCAAATTAACGACATGCCTGCGGTCTTTTTCGAGAGACCACCGTCCCTCCATTGCACAGCCAATTCGCTCCCCCATCAGTGGTAGAGAAAATAATCGTTTGACCATTCATTCGAGTATTGGAACCCAATGTCGCCGTAATAACTCCAGATGGATAAACTCCACTAACAGAGCTAGTGATCGTCGCGTACTTCCCCGTTATTGAAGCGGAAATCTCTGTAGAGGCTGCATTTACACCACTCCCCACAATAGAAGTGGGCCATGAATTATTTTGACTACTATAGTCTACAAGAGGATTTCTCAAACCAGCTAGCAAGGTGATAGCCTCATCGATCTGCCCCTTCGAAATATAATCATCATAAGCCACTAATGCCAGCCCCCCTAACACACCAATTATGGCAAGAACGATCATCATCTCAACAAGAGTAAATCCTTTTTCAAGAATTTGCATTCAACCTCCATACCTTTATAACCAACCATTAGCAGCAATATATCCCAATATATTCGCATCTTTATCCAGCAAAACAACATAGTCATCCAGAGAATCACGCCCGACAATCGGTAAGTAATATAGCTCATTTTCATTTTTGTTATACCTATTAATTTCCATTCGGACTCTCCTCTCTTGATCCATGGGCATTCTCATCATAAAAGCAGAAAAACCCTTCATATTTCGCATGACTTCATCTTGACTTAAATTGTACGGCTGCCACCAAGAGGGGCGCAAACTAGGATCAAGTCCAGCCAAAGATAGACTAATATTTTGATTCTCTTCGGTCGAGTTAACCGGCGATCGAATCCCAACCAATACACGCTCGAATATTTTGAATTTCTTATATTCATTCGATGCCTCAATTTGGCTAAACTCATCAATCTCAGAATCAGACACTACAACAAATCTATCATTCTCAAATACTATAGCAATTGGCCTTGCGACATATGCACTATAAAAACCATAACTCAATGCCGATAGTTGCAATAAGGCTATCAACAAGAAGTCGGCCACCAATTCATTTTTGGATTTCTTTGAATTAAATAAAACCAATGTTAGTACTGGACCACATATTACGTCAACAAGAATAATTATCAGTAGAAGATGAGCACCTCCAGAAATTTTTGCAAAAGGATATGGAAACAATAATTTTTCAACAATCAGCCATGCACATATGGCTATTAATCCACTTACAACCAGATGAATCTTAAAAATTTGCAATATGGTCATCTGCACAGAGGATTTTTTCATAAAAAAAAAAAGGATTCCTAACGGAATCCTTTTTTAGATATATTTTTATTAGCGGCAGGCTTGTGGACGATACTTGCTTACAACCGTACCACCAGTGCAAGACCATGTTGCGCCACCATCAGTGGTTGACATAATAATAGTCGTACCAGCAGCACGAGTACCCGCATTCATAGTTGCAGTTACATCGCCTGATGGATATGTACCACCCACTGTAGCGGTCAGTGTAGCATATTTGCCAGCCAAGGTAGCAGGAATATCGGTTGCAGTAGTAGCAGCTGTAGGAGCAACCAGTGTCGGCCATGCACTTTGTTGAGCACCATATTCAGCCAATGGAGCTTTTACTCCACCAGTCAATTCCACGGCCTCAGCCACTTGGGCACGAGTTACATAGTCATTGTAAGCAGGCAGAGCCACCGCAGCCAAAATACCAATAATCGCCACAACGATCATCAGTTCGATCAGGGTGAAACCCTTTTGCATCTTACGCAGCATGTTGAAACCTCTCTATGGAATCTGTATTGAAACTAGTAGCCAGATCACAGCGACTTGGCTTGTGAGTAGTAGTGCAAGCGCCGTGCCAACTTTTGGCGGTGTGCGTCAGCTTGCGTGAGGCTGACAAAACTGCAGCTTTTTGTTAATTGATTGTTGCAAACAGGCATTTTTGTCACATTCCGCCTGCTTCGACATTTTTGTCACTCTACAGACCATCTGCCAGCGAGCCTCAACCTTCCGCCTCTACAAGTGACAACGGCACCCGAAGGTGCCGTTGGTCTGAAGAGTGAAGCAGTGGCCGACAGCCATCAGCTCAAAAACTCATACTCCATGCCCGCCAACTCAATCTTGTCGCCACCTTTGACCACCGCTTCGGTAGTGCTCAGCGCGCGACCGTTGAGCTTGGCATCGGTGGCACCGTCCACCTTGGAGACCACGTAGCCCTTGCCGCGTCTGGTGAAGGCCACCACCGCGATGCCAGGGCGGCCTACGGCGGTCACGATCTTGGAGAGCATCACGTCTTCATCCGCGCCTTTGACTGCGCGCAGGTGGGCACCAGCGTTATAGGGCGATTCCTCATGATGGGGAAATGCTGCGGGCGATGTGGATGGGCCTTCTTCATGCGACTCGTTCTCGGGCAGCATGTGGGGCACGGGGACGGACAACGCTTCGGTATAGAAGCCGCCATTGGGCGAACCGGTTTCCGGTGCGATGGAACTCATCAAAAAGCGGATGCGGCATTTGCCGATATCGAGCAGATCGCCGCTTTGGAGCACCTGGCGGCGGATCTTGATGCCGTTGACCCGGGTGCCGTTGGTGCTGCCCAGGTCTTCCACCACCACGATGCCGATTTTCTTTTCATAGGTGAATGCCACATGCTCCCCACTGACAGCCATGTCGGTGAGGATGATGTCGTTGGAGGAACGGCGGCCCAGGGTGGTTCTGGACTCTTTGAGCACATAGTCCTGAACCACCATCCCATCTAAAGAAACTATTAAGCGTGGCATGTTGATTTACCTCCGTGTAATTATACGTAAAATCACAATGGAGTTGCCGATCTCGATAGTTTTGTTAACAAACGATACGCATCGTCGCTCATGCATGGGTTTCGGGCGCAAAAAAAAGCGCCCTGAGGCGCTTTTCTGAAAGATGGTTGCGACTGCGGATCAGGCAGCTTTCGCTTCGCCTCGCTTTTGCAGCCACAGGCCAAGGCCCACCACCAGTGCAGCACCTGCAGCCGCAGCAATGTAGTGCAGCGCAGGATTGGCCTCGACATAGCTGTGCAGCAGTCTGTCGTTCATGATGGTTTCACCGCCAACCCAGCCGATCAGGCCTGCGCCCAGGATGACGATCACGGGGAAGCGCTCCATCAGCTTGATCATCAGCGTGGAGCCAAAGATGACCAGGGGAATGGAGATGGCCAGGCCCAGGATGAGCAGCACCATGTTGCCTTGCGCCGCTGCGGCCACGGCAATCACGTTGTCCAGGCTCATCACCAGGTCGGCAATCAGGATGGTGCGGATGGCGGCCATCATTGAGCCAGTGCCCTTGGATGCGCCTTCGTCGTCTTCATTGCCAGTCAGCAGTTGCAGGCCGATCCACAGCAGCAGACAGCCGCCGATGATCTGCAGGAAGGACAGCTCCAGCAGCTTGGCGGCCACCACGGTCAGCACGATCCGCAGCACCACGGCGGCGCCAGAGCCAAACATGATGGCTTTTTTCTGCTGCTCATGCGGGAGTGAACGTGCTGCAAGGGCGATGACAACTGCGTTGTCGCCCGAGAGAATGATGTTGATCCAGATGATCTTGACCAGCCCGATCCAGAAGTCGGGGTGACTGAGGTACTCCATTGTTGCGCTCCGTAGTTATGAATGCAAAGACGCCAGATCATGGAGATCTGGCGTCTTCTTTTTAGTTGGAGTACGCAGTGTAGCGGCGCAAACCGCTCTTTACATGCGTAATTTTGCGTAGAACCCGTCTGGAACCTCTTTGCGGGTACGCAGAGGCTCCATACACGTTCTTACTTCAGCAAGCCCTTGAGCAGGCGGCCCATTTCGGATGGGTTGCGGGTGATGGTGAAACCGCACTCTTCCATGATGGCCAGCTTGGCATCTGCCGTGTCGGCGCCGCCGGAGATCAGCGCGCCTGCGTGGCCCATGCGCTTGCCGGGAGGGGCAGTCACGCCAGCGATGAAGCCAACGACGGGCTTCTTCATGTTGGCCTTGCACCACTGTGCAGCTTCCGCTTCGTCCGGACCGCCGATTTCGCCGATCATGATGACGGCATCGGTGTTGGGATCGTCGTTGAAAGCCTTCATCACGTCGATGTGCTTCAAGCCATTGATCGGGTCGCCACCGATACCGACGGCGGACGACTGGCCAATGCCCAGTTCGGTCAGCTGCGCCACGGCTTCGTAGGTCAGCGTGCCGGAGCGGCTCACCACGCCGATGCGGCCTGGCATATGGATGTGGCCGGGCATGATGCCGATCTTGATTTCACCGGGGGTGATGAGGCCTGGGCAGTTGGGGCCCAGCAGCAGGGTCTTCTTGCCGCCTGCCGCTTCCTTGGCCTTCATCTTGTTGCGCACTTCCAGCATGTCACGCACGGGAATGCCTTCGGTGATGCAGATGGCCAGGTCCAGATCGGCTTCCACGGCTTCCCAGATGGCAGCAGCGGCGCCAGCGGGTGGCACATAGATCACGGATACGGTTGCACCGGTGTCCTTGGCAGCGTCCTTGACCGAACCGTAGATTGGGATGTCGAAAATCTTTTCGCCAGCCTTCTTGGGGTTCACGCCAGCGACGAAGCAGTTCTTGCCGTTCGCGTATTCCTGGCACTTTTCAGTGTGGAACTGGCCGGTCTTGCCCGTGATGCCTTGGGTAATGACTTTGGTGTCTTTATTGATATAGATAGACATGTTGTGTTCTCCAGGGCTTACTTCACTGCGGCAACGATCTTGGTGGCCGCTTCGGCCATGGTGTCTGCGCTGATGATCGGCAGGCCCGATTCAGCCAGCATCTTCTTGCCCAGCTCTTCGTTGGTACCCTTCATGCGCACGACCAGAGGCACTTGCAGGTTCACGGCCTTGCAGGCGGTGATCACGCCGGTGGCGATGGTGTCGCACTTCATGATGCCGCCGAAGATGTTGACCAGGATGCCCTTGACCTTGGGGTTCTTGAGCATGATCTTGAAGGCTTCGGTGACCTTCTCGGGGGTGGCGCCGCCGCCCACGTCCAGGAAGTTGGCAGGCTCGCCGCCGAACAGCTTGATGGTGTCCATGGTGGCCATGGCCAGCCCTGCGCCGTTCACCAGGCAGCCGATGTTGCCGTCCAGGCTGATGTAGGCCAGGTCGAACTTGGAAGCTTCGATTTCAGCAGGATCTTCTTCGTCCAGGTCGCGGAAGGCCACGATTTCCGGGTGGCGGAACAGGGCGTTGGAGTCGAAGTTGAACTTGGCGTCCAGCGCAATCACATTGCCCTTGGAGTCACGGTTGAGGGGGTTGATTTCGACCAGCGATGCATCCGTGTCCATGTAGCACTTGTACAGCTTCTGGCAGATGTCGATGAACTGGGCCATCGAGTCCGCAGGCATGCCGATACCCTTGCCCAGCTCTTCGCCGTCGGCCTGGGTGAAGCCCTTGAGGGGGTCGATGAACACCTTGACGATCTTCTCGGGGGTGCTGTGCGCCACTTCCTCGATGTCCATGCCGCCTTCGCTCGAAGCGATGAAGGCCACCTTCTGCGTGCCACGGTCGGTCACGGCAGACAGGTAGTATTCCTTCTGGATGTCGGCGCCGTCTTCGATGTACAGGCGGCGAACCTTCTGGCCTTCAGGACCGGTCTGGTGCGTAATCAACTGCATGCCGAGGATCTGCTCAGCCAGCTTCTTCACATCGTCGATCGTCTTGGCCACCTTCACGCCACCGCCCTTGCCGCGGCCGCCTGCGTGGATCTGGGCCTTCACCACCCAAACCGGGCCACCCAGCTTTTGTGCGGCTTCCACTGCTTCTTGCACAGTGAAAGCGGGAATGCCACGCGGAACGGGCACACCGAACTGACGCAAGATTTCCTTGCCTTGGTATTCATGAATTTTCATGAGTGTCTCTCGGAGTAAAACAAAAAAGGGAAAAACCCGGCGGCCATGCGCGCAGAACAAAGAACTCGCAAACTGGGCTAGGAGGCCTGGCAACCCGCGAATTTAACATGCTGCACTGCGCCATGGCCCGCATCCGGCCATGCATCCTGAGCGGACACTCTGGATTTACCTTAGGTACAAATGCTTATAGCTACTATTTGTATAGCTAACTATTGAAGTCTGTTGTACGCCAATGCCCTTCCTTATTGCCCAACCTGTCTTTCACCAGGCGCAGGGAGAACGTCTGCAGGTGGCTCCCACATAAATACCCGGACACTGCAGGATTTTTGCGACGCCTTGCCGTGCCTGTCACGGTTTTAGGGTAGGCGCCTTGCTGCCTGCAGGCCCTCACTCCAGGGCGAAGAACGTGCTCCGGACACAAAATTTCGCACCACCAGCCCACAATTGGCTGCTTTGTATGAAAATAGGTGTTTTCCCATCCAACAGCGGCCGGGCTCGCCCATGCCGCAGCACTGCAGGAGTTATGGCAATGGCAAAAGTGTTTATCGACGGCGAAGCTGGCACCACCGGGTTGCAGATTCGCGAGCGCCTGGTGGACATGCCCGGCGTGGAGTTGGTAAGCATTGCACCCGAGTTGCGCAAGGACCCTGCGGCCAAGCGGGCGCTGATTGCTGGTGTCGACCTTGTCATCCTGTGCCTGCACGATGATGCCGCCAAGGAAACCGCTGCCATGGTGGATGCCATCGAGCAGGAAACCGGGCGCACCATCAAGATCATTGATGCCTCCACCGCGCACCGCACCAATGATGCATGGGTATATGGCTTTCCAGAGCTGAGCGCCAGCCAGAAGGCAGCCGTGCAAGGGGCAAAGCGCGTCTCCAATCCCGGCTGCTATGCCACGGGCGCCATTGCCATACTGCGCCCGCTGGTTGATGCGGGCCTGATCGCGCCCGATGCAGCGCTGGCGCTGCCTTCGGTATCTGGCTACAGCGGCGGCGGCCGCACCATGATCGAGGCCTACGAGGCTGGCACCGCCGCTCCTTACGAAGCCTATGCGTTGGGCCTGACACACAAGCACATCCCTGAAATCCTGAAGTACACCGGCATGACGCGTCGCCCGGTGTTCATTCCAGCTGTCAGCAATTTTGCGCAAGGCATGCTGGTGCAGTTGCCGTTGCACCTCGAAGAGCTGCCCACCAAGCCGCTGATGAGCGATCTGCACGATGCACTGGCCGCCCACTACGCCAAGACCAACCAGGCTGAGCAATGGGTGAAGGTGCTCTCTCCTACGGAGGACAACAAGCTGGCCGCTGATACGCTGGCCGGCACCAACAACCTGGAAATTCGCGTGTTCGGCAACGAGCAGCTGCGCCAGGCCGTGGTGATCGCCCGCCTCGACAATCTGGGCAAGGGCGCCAGCGGCGCTGCGGTGCAGAACCTCAAGCTGATGCTGGGCTTGTAAAAACATAGCGAAAAGCGCTTGCTCTTCATGGAGTTCCAGCATTCAGGTGCCTGAGACCTAACCAAGACAAGCGCCAACAGCTATCAAAACAAAAGCGACCCGAGGTCGCTTTTGTTTTTTGTGCCTTTGAAGACCGCCGTGATTCAGCGCTCCACCGTCCGGTTCCAGCGCTTGTTCCACTCAGGGCGGTCGGCGTTGATCACGTCCCAATCCACTGCCACCGCATTTTTCAGGATGGCGTTCATCTTGTTCTGCTCTTCAGCAGCCTTGCCCTGCAGCTTGGCTTTGGGCGTGACCGGGTTGTAGCTGCCGTTTTCCATGGCCAGGGCCTGGGCTTCGGGGCTCACCAGGTAGTCCTGCAGCTTGTGCGCCAGCTCCGATTCGGGGTTGTTGCTGAGCACGCACATGGCCGTCATCAGCACCACCGCGCCTTCCTTGGGCGCCACGTACTCCATCGGAATGCCCTTGGATTTCATCAGCTCGGCCTGCGTCAGGGTGTAGGGGAAGATGGCCGCATCACCGGCCTGCATCATCTCGACCACCTTGGACGAGTTGGGAATATATTCCACCACGTTCGGGCCAATCGTCGTGGGCCAGGCCTTGAATGCCGGATCCACATTCTTCTCGTTGCCCCCCTTCAGGCGGTTGAACATCAGGAAGGCATGCAGGCCGAAGGATGACGCGGGCATGGATTGCACCACCACCTTGCCCTTGAGCTTGGGGTCGGCCAGATCGCCCCAGGAGGTGGGCGCTGCCCAGCCCTTTTCGGCAAACATCTTGGTGTTGTAGGCCAGGCCCGTCAGCCCCATCGACAGACCAACGGCGCTGTCCTTGATCTTGGCAATGGCCGGAATGTCATTGATGTTGGCCGATGGCTTGAGCTTTTCGCACAGACCCATGCCGATGGCGCGGTACATCACGCCGTCGTCCAGGGTCATCACCTGCATCTGGGCCTTGTCCTTGCTGGCCTGTGCCTTGGCGAGGATGTCGGTCGAGGTGCCGGGCACCACCACTACCTTCACGTTGTTGGCCTTTTCAAACGGCGGGAAGACGAACTGCGAGTACGTACGCTCCATGTTGCCGCCATTCATGCCGATGTAGATGGTCTTGGTCTGTGCGTGCGCTGCGCCCATTGCAGCCACCGCTGCCACCAGGGCTGTTGCCCGAATGGCACCGCGCAGCGGAGAGGTCTTGGTTGTCTTTGTCGTCATGCGATTTTCCTTTCGGGGGTGGGAGAAGAGGCTTCGCCAGCGGAAGCAGGTTGCAAGAATCGGTCGATACGGAAAGCGTCTATCGGCGTGCTGCTGCGGCCCTGCGCAATCAGCTCGGCCATCACCTCGCCCACGCCGGGGCCGAGTTGAAATCCCCCGCCTGCAAAGCCGAAGGCATGGTAGAGGCCTGCAATGCGGCTGCTGGCGCCGATGATGGGTTCATGGTCGGGCAGCGCGCCCTCGTTGCCGCTCCAGGTGCGGATCAGTTGTGCGTTCTTGAGCTGCGGCAAGAGCGCCACCAATTGCGGCAGCTGTTCCCAGATGGTGGTGGCGCGGTTGCGGGCGCGGGTGTCGTCCAGCACCAGGCCCGGGCCGCCGCCAAACACCACGTTGCCACGTCGCACCTGGCGGCAATAGATGCTGCCGCCCTCCACGCCCAGGCTCCAGTGCAGAAAATGCGGCAATGGCTCCGTCACACCCATGGCGGGCGGGCGGATGCGCATGGGCACCGGCTCGCCGCACTGCTCGGCAAACTGGCCCGCCCAGGCGCCAGCCGCGTTGACCACGATGTTGGCCTTGATCTCCAGCCCCGGCGCGCGCACCACAAAGCGCTGACCGTTGTGCTCCACCGCCTGTACCGGTGTGTGTTCCAGCACCTGCGCGCCTGCGCGGCGCGCGGCGGCAGCAAAGGCAGGCGCCAGCAGGCGTGGGTTGGCCTGGCCGTCTTCGGGGCAGAACGAGCCGCCCACCACCTGCGTGCCGCCTACGGGAAAGCGCTTTTTCAGCTCCGCCCCGTCGAGCAGCTGCAAGCCCAGGCCGCAGTCGCGCGTGATCTCGGCGTAACGCATGAGCGACTCCATGTCTGCATCCGAGCGCGCAATCTTGAAATGGCCCGAGCGCTCGTACTCGGCCTCGGTACCGATCAACTCGGTCAGCCGCCCCCACAACACATGCGAGCGCTGCGACAGCGGCAGCATGGCAAGCGACCTGCCCTGGCGGCGCACGCCGCCAAAGTTGACGCCGCTCGAACGCGAGCCGCACAGGTCGCGCTCGAGCATCACCACGTTGACGCCGCGCTGACGCAAAAACAGCGCCGTGCTCGCGCCCATGATGCCGCCGCCGATCACCACCACCTCGGTGGCCAGATGCTTAACCATGGGCAGCCTCCTGCGCAGCGGCTGCCACGGTCATGTCCAGCGGCAGGGGCTTGATCGGCGCCTGGCCACGGATGCGGCCGATGCTCTCCACCGGCACCTGCAATGCATCGGCCAGAATCTCGGTCGCCGCCACGCCGCACATACGCCCCTGGCAACGCCCCATGCCCACGCGGCACAGCGCCTTGATGCGGTTGATATCGCCATTCGCATTGGCAGCGGCCGTGCTGCGCATTTCGCCTGCGGTGATGTTTTCGCAGCGGCACACCACCAGATCGTCGCTCGCCCGCGCGGCCCAATCCTCGGGAAACGGGAAGGCCACTTCCAGCGCCCGCCGAAAATGCTCTGTTTTCAGGAGCCGCTGACGCAGGTGAGATGCGCGCGAGGCATCAATTGGGACACCGCGATCCTGCAACAGCGCCAAGGCAGCCAGTTCGCCCGACATCTCGGCAGCATCCGCACCCATGATGCTTGCGCCGTCGCCAGCCAGATACACACCGGGCACCGAGCTGCGGCGGTCCGCATCGGTCTGCGGCACATGGCAGCGGTGCAGCGGCGCAAAGGCAAACTCGCAGCCCAGCAGGTCTGGCAACTGCGTCTCGGGCCGCAATGCATAGCCCAGGCCGACGGCGCTGCAGGCCGTGCGCTGCTCAGCGCCTTGTGCATCTTTCCACACCAGGGCCTGCACGCGCTCATTCCCCACCCCGCCTTCTACTCGCAGCAGTTGCACGCCATGGTGCACGGATACGTTGTGGAACATCAGCCAGCTCACGTAGTACACGCCTTTGGCAGTCACCGCCGGTTGCGCCAGCATGGCGGGGGCTGCCTTGTAGCGTTGCGCAGCGGGCGCGGTATCCAGCACCGCACACACCTTGCCGCCCGCCTTGGCGTACTGGTAGGCCACCAAATACAGCAGCGGCCCGGTGCCGGCAAACACCACCGCGTCACCAATGGCGCAGCCCTGGTACTTGAGTGCCACCTGGGCACCGCCCAAGGTGTAGACGCCAGGCAATGTCCAGCCAGGGATCGGCAACACGCGATCGGTGGCGCCGGTGGCCACGATCACATCGCGCCAGCGCACGGTGTCTGCCGTGCGGCGGGCCGTGTGCAGCAGATCCAGCGTGTGGCCTTGCGCATTCCACACCAGGGTGTCAGGCCGGTAGTCGATGTCCGCGCACAGGCTGTCAAAGGCCTGGTGCAAGGCAGTGGCGCGGCCCGCTTCAAAACCGTACAGATCCTTGGGCGAGCGGGCAAAGCCGTCAGGCTGGCGGCGGTAGATCTGGCCACCGGCCTTGGGCGCTTCGTCAATGACGACAGGCCGCACGCCGTGGGCAAGCAGGGTCTGGGCCGCGCGGATACCGGCAGGGCCGGCACCCACGATCACGGCCGCGCCATCGGCTGGGCGCGGGTCATCCAGGTAGAAGTCGCTGCCGATCATGGCTGCACCTCCACCGGTGCGGCGGTGGCAACGGCGCCAGGCGTGGTGCATACCTGCATGCCCGCCTGCAGCACCGTGGAGCAGGCGCGCACCTTGCGGCCTGCGTCAGTGCCGCCCAGGGTGACCCAGCAGTCCTGGCAGGCGCCCATCATGCAAAAGCCCGCGCGGGGCGTTCCCGCAAACTCGTGGGTGCGCAGTTGTGCCGATTGCGTCAGCACGGCGGTCAGCACCGTATCGCCCTGCAATGCCTGTGCAGGCTGGCCATTGAGCACAAAGGCCACGGGCATGCGGCCCTGCTCCTTGAGCCGTTGCAACTGGGCCGCGTTGCTGTTGGTTGTCGCGTGTGCCATCAGTGCTTGCCAATCAGAATGCGGTCCAGGCCATAGACCTTATCGAGCAGCAGCATCAGTCCCAGCGTGATGAACACGATCAGTGCCGAGACGGCAGCCATCATCGGGTCGAGCGACTCGGTGGCATACATGTACATGCGCACCGGCAAGGTCACCGTGCTGGGCGATATGACAAAGATCGACATCGTCAGCTCGTCAAAGCTGTTGATGAAAGCCAGCAGCCAGCCACCAGTGATGCCCGGCAGGATCATCGGCAAGGTGATGCGTTTGAACACGGTGGCATTGCTCGCACCCAGCGAATATGCAGCCTGCTCGGCACTGCGGTCAAAGCCGATCAGCGCAGCCATCACCAGGCGCATGGTGTAAGGCATCACCACCAGCGCGTGCGCAAAGATCAGCCAGCCAAAGCTGCCCTGCCCGCCCACCAGGGAGAACATGCGCAGCATGGCCACCCCCAGCACCAGGTGCGGAATGATCAGCGGTGACAGGAACAGCGCCTGCAGCGCGCCTCGGCCCGGAATCTCGTAGCGCACCAGCGCTATTGCGGCAGGTACCGCCAGGGCTGTGGAAATCGATGCCGCAGACACGGCCAGACCCAGGCTGTTCCAGAACGATTGCACGAAATCCGGGTGGTGCAGCACCTGATCAAACCAGCGCAGCGAAAAACTGGTGGTAGGGATCGTCAGCGTCTCTTCGGGGGTGAACGCCACCAGGCAGACGATGACCAGCGGCGCCAGCATGAAGGTGATGACCAGCGCGTTGAAGATGAGGGCAATGGGTCCGTTTTTTTGCATTGTGTGTACCTCGCCATTCAGCCCAGCGTCTTGCGGTAGCGGCCTTCGACCATGCGGTTCCAGCCCAGCATGATGACCAGATTGGCAGCCAGCAGCACAAAGGCGATGGCTGCGCCCAGGGGCCAGTTCAGCTCATGCAGGTATTCGTCATAGATCAGGGTGGCGACCATCTTGACCCGCCGCCCGCCCAGGAGGCCCGGGATGGCAAACGAGCTGGCCGCCAGGCCAAACACGATCAGGCTGCCCGACAGAATGCCGGGCAACACCTGCGGAAAGACCACGCGGCGCAAGGTGGTGGCGTGCGATGCCCCCAGCGAGAGCGAGGCGCTTTCCACGGACGGATCCAGCTTTTGCAGCGAAGTCCACACCGGGATCACCATGAAAGGCAGCATCACATGCACCAGCGCAATCACGATGGCGGTCTCGTTGTAGAGCAGTTTCACGCTGCCGATGCCGACGGCCTTGAGCACGGTGTTGATCAGCCCTTCCGGGCCCAGCAGCATGCTCCAGCCAAAGGCGCGCACCACCACGGAGATGAGTAGCGGCGCCAGGATGATCAGCAGAAAGATCGAGCGCCAGGGCGCGCGCATCTTGCTCAGGATGTAGGCCTCGGGCGCACCGATGGCAATACAGATCACGGTAACCACAGCAGAGATCCACAGCGTGCGCCAGAAAATCTCGTAGTAGTAGCTGTCGGTGACGATGTGCACATAGTGCTCGATGGTGAACGTACCGGCCACCGGACCGCTGTCGGCGTTGTAGACGTTGAACGACAGAATGGTCGTCAGGATCAGCGGCACCACCAGCATCACGGCAAACAGCAGCAGGGCTGGCGCGCTCATGCCCCAGGGGGCCCAGTTGCGCCGCTCTGGCATCGGGGCGCCTTGCGCCATGGCTACGGCAGGGCGACTCATGCGGCCACTCCTTCACCGGCAATCACGCGCACATTGCTGTCGCACCAGGCCATGCCCACCGTGCTGCCCACCCCATGCGGCTCGGTACCATCGTTGGCCGAAGTGACCGTGAGCGTGCCCAGCGGGCACTCCACGGTGTACATCCAGGTATTGCCCAGAAAGAAGCGCTCGCGCACCTGACCCTGCACGCGGCCGGCGTCAATCGCGGACAGCAGGATCTTCTCCGGGCGCAGGCCCAGCAGCACGCGCGCGCCACCGGCAGGCAACGCGCCACTCCCCACCACCTCGATCGCCACCCCGCCCACCTGGGCCACGGCTCCGCCCTGCGCCGAGGCCATCGGCTGAACCGTGGCCTGCAGCAGGTTGGCCTTGCCCACAAAGGTGGAGATGAAGGCGTTGTGCGGGTGCTCGTACACGGTGTGCGGCGTATCTACCTGGGTGATGCGGCCCGCTTCCATCACCACCACGCGGTCACTGATCGACATGGCTTCGCTCTGGTCGTGGGTGACCATGATGGTGGTGGTGCCAACCTTGCGCTGGATCTCGCGCAGCTCGAACTGCATCTCCTCGCGCAGCTTGGCATCCAGGTTCGACAGCGGCTCGTCAAGCAGCAGCACGGGCGGCTTGATCACCAGCGCGCGCGCCAGGGCCACACGCTGGCGCTGGCCGCCGGACAGCTCGCGCGGGTATCGGTCGGCGTATTGCGCCAGGTGCACCAGGGCGAGCGCGTCGCTGGCGCGTTCGCTGCGCTCGGGCTGGACCACCTTGCGCATCTCCAGGCCAAACTCCACGTTCTGGCGCACCGTCATGTGGGGGAAAAGGGCATAGGTCTGGAACACGATGCCCAGGCCACGCTCATTGGCCTTGGCCCGGGTGATGTCGCTGCCATCCAGCTCGATGCGGCCTTCGCTCACATCCACAAAGCCCGCAATCATCTGCAAGGTGGTGGTCTTGCCGCAGCCCGACGGGCCGAGCAGCGAGATAAATTCACCCTTGCTCACCTCTAGATTGAAGCCGCTGACCACGCGCGTGGTGCCGTACTGTTTGGAGACTTGGTGAAGACGTAAAAAGCTCATGGGGATCACCTCGGTGGCATGCACAGCAGCCCTGCTGGTCAGCGCGCGGGCATGGACGATGTTTTCAAGAATTCGCCAATTTTCGGAATGCAGGCCTGGCAGAGACACGGTATAAATACTAATAATGGAAGATAAATTTGATTTATTCCGTTAAATGGAATAAAAATCGAAAAACTCATTGTTTTATTCCGCGTACACCATGGACCACGACAACGAAAACACCGCCAGCCACCAGCGCGGCACTCTGCACCGCAGCTTTGTGGTGCTGCGCGCGCTGGCCGCGCACCAGAAGGAAGGCGTGCGCGTGACCCACCTGGCCAAGGAAATCGGCCTGACCCAGGCCACCACCCACCGATTGCTGCAAGGCCTGGTGCAGGAAGGCGTGGTGGAGCAGGACCAGCAGCACAAGCTGTACCGGCTGGGCCTTGACCTGTTCTCGCTGGCGGCGCTTGCTGGCGGAGTGCAGGATCTGCGCAGCCTCGCGCGTCCCGTGCTGCTGCGCCTGTCTGCCAGCCTGAGCGACACGGTGATCCTGATGGTGCGCTCCGGCTTTGATGCGGTGTGCCTGGACCGGATCGAAGGCCAGTTCCCCATCCGCACCTTCACGGGCGACATTGGCGGCCGCATTCCGCTGGGCGTCGGCCAAGGATCACTGGCCATCCTGGCGAATCTGCCCGACGCCGAGCGCGAAGAGGTGCTGCGCTACAACCTGCCGCGCATCCAGCACTACAACGTGTACGACGAGGTGTATATGCGTACCGAGATCGACAGAACGCTTCAGCAAGGCTATACCGCCAGGAATTCCGGCCTGCTCGAAGGCATGGCTGGCCTCGCAGCCCCGGTGTTTGACCGCAATGGCCATGTGGTGGCGGCGCTGTCCATCGGCACCCACACGGCCCGCCTGAACGACGAACGCCTGCCTGCCGTACGCGACATGCTGCTGCGCGAGGCCAGAACACTCAGCAGCCAGGTCAACCCGTTCGACCCTACCTTGCGCCACCCAATGCACGCGCTGTCCACCGGCGACCGCACGCGCAGCCTTTAGAACGTCCACATACGTAAAAGCCGCCCGCTGGCACACATTGCATGCAAATTTTGTATACAGGTAAAACACCTAGATTTGCAGCTCCACAAGCGGACGGCGAGCTTTTATAGTCTAGCCACTGGGCAGCCGCACGGCGTGTGGCTGCAATGCTTTGGAGATTCTGCATGGATTACACACGCCCCAATCACGTGCCTACGGCCGATGAACTGGCAGCCGCCGAACGCAGCGAAAACCGTGGCCTCATCGCCTTTGCGGTGCTGGTGATTGTCGCTACCCTGTTTGCCGCACTGGCCTTTGGCAGCCATATCGCCGGCTGACACTATTATTTTGATAGCTTTTTACGCTTTCCAATCAAGCGCAAGATGCTGAATCTCCCCTGATACGGCAGGCGACAGACAGGCTGCGTGCTTTGCCGCTACCATGCAAGGCGCCTTCTGCTTCTGCCTGTTCCGATGTCTTCCGACGCCTCCTCGCCCTCCGTCCTCAGCACCCATCCTCGCGCCACCCTGGTAGGGCTTTCAGCCGTGCTGTGCTGGTCAACGTCGGTAGGGCTGTTTCGCAGCGTGGCCGAACACCTGGGGCCGATTGGTGGCGCTGCCTCCGTCTTCACGGCAAGCGCACTGCTGGTGACCTTGCGCTTTGGCATGCCGCGCACTGCACAGTTGCGCAAGATGCACCCCGCCTATCTGTGGGGCTGCGGCCTGCTGTTCGTGCTGTACGAGATAGCGCTGTCGCTCTCCCTGGGCTTTGCCAGCAACCGCACGCAGACGCTGGAGCTGGGCATGATCAACTACCTGTGGCCCAGCCTCACCATCGTGCTGGCCACCGTGTTCGGCCTGCAGCGCTTTCGCATCGGCCTCGTGCCCGGCGTGCTGCTGGCCATGGCGGGTATCGTGCTGGTACTCAAGGGCGACAGCGCCTTGTCGATTGCCAGCGTGTGGGCCAATGTGCAGAGCAACCCGCTCGCCTATGGCCTGGCCTTCGCTGCGGCCTGGCTCTGGCCCTGCTACTCGGTGCTCTCCAAGCGCTATGCGCATGGCGCCAACGCCCTGCCCGCCTTCTTGTGGGCGGTGGCGGCGGTGCTGTGGGCCAAATATGCCATCAGCGCCGAAAGCGCCCTGCAGTGGTCTGTACCTGCCGTGCTGCAACTGGGCATGCTGAGCGGCCTCACGGCGCTGGGCTACAGCTGCTGGGATTACGGCATCCGCCACGGCAATCTCACGGTGATGGCGGTGGGCTCGTACTTCACCCCCGTACTGTCAGCCCTGGTGGGTACGGTGTGGCTGCAGGTGCAACCGGGCTGGAGCTTCTGGCAAGGCGTGGCCCTGGTCACCCTGGGCTCGCTGATCTGCTGGTGGTGCACGCGCCAGCCTCGCAACAAACAGTAACCACAGAGACGTGCGGCAACCTCCATCGCGTCATGGGCACATGGCACACTCGCGGGTTTTGCACAACCCATGGGGGATGGAATCGATGCTCGGGAAAATTGAGAGCGCACTGCTGTATCTGATGCGCCTGGTGATGGTGATCCTTGTGCTGTTCACCTTGTTCAACTTTGCCTTGTGGAGCTGGGAGGCCGTGCGCAAACCCAAGCCGGACACCACACTGGAGGAAGCGCACAAGGACCGTGACTGGGCGACGCTCAAGATCAGCGACGAAGAACTCAAGAAGATCACCTATTCCGACTTTGGCTATGGCGATGCCAGCCAGGCCCTCAACGATGGCAAGCTGGCGGCCGATACGACGGTCGTTGCCGCCTTTGCAGAAGTGGATGCGCTGGTGCGCGCCGCCATCGAGCGCAACCCCGCGCAGCGCAAGAAGCTGGAAGACGACAACAACGAGCGGGGCCTGGCGCCAGCACAGGCGCTGCCTGCACTGGTGGCTGCCATGCAGGCCAAGGAACGTGCTGACCTTGACACCGCAGCGGTTGATGCAGCCACGGCTGCCGCCGCTGCCGTCGAGGCGGCCGACGGCGATGGCTGGCAACCCCAGCCCACCAGCATCGGCGAGGCCTTGCTGAACCAGACGCGCAGCATCATCACCAGCTACAACTACGACGCAGGCCGTGCATTTGTACTGGGCGCGCCTGCAGCCCTCAAAACCTTGCTGGCCGACCCACAGGTGCAGGCGGGCATCAGCAAGCAGACCGCATCCATCGTGGTGAGCAACCTGCTGCTCAACTACAACATGGTATTCAGCACCAAGGCGGGCGAGAGTGATGCGCAGGCCGCAACGCCGGGCTGGCTGGAGCGTCTGCTCGAACCGAGCAACCTGCTGGTGTTCACCGTGCTGCTGTGGTCGTTCGTGTTCCTGATGATGATCGTCGTCTTCCTGCGCGTAGAACGCCATCTGCGTGCCATGTCTCAGGAAGGCAAAACTCTGGCGCAGCGCCCGTAGTTTCAAGCAAACCAGTCTTCCGCGCCCACCTATCAAACGGCAGGCGCTATCAAAGATGAAAAAAGGGGAGCGAGTGCTCCCCTTTTTTGCTGCCTGCAGCGCAGCTTACGGCTGGGTCACGCTGTAGCGGATATCCGCTGGCGCGCCTGCGGTCAGATCGCCAGGCTTGACGTTGCGGAACGCGTTTTCCGCATCGGTACCAGCCTTGGCGGCTGCGGTCACCTTGGCCAGCAGATCGCTCTCGCTCACACCCGACTGGGCATTGAGCTTGACGACAAACTTGCCGTCCGATGCGATCGAGTTGACCGAGTTGCCGCCTGTCAGTTCGGAGACCGAATAGCTGCCCGCCGGCAAGCCGGACTTCTGCAGCTCCATCATGGCGCGCGCAGCGGCATGCAGCGCACTGGTGCGGCCATAGTTGCCACTGCTGTGGCCGCCGGGGCCCTGGAACTCCGCCACAATGGTCTGGGCCTGTGCCAGACCGGCGCCCCACGCAGA
Organism: Comamonas odontotermitis; assembly: GCF_040396735.1. Taxonomy (GTDB): domain Bacteria; phylum Pseudomonadota; class Gammaproteobacteria; order Burkholderiales; family Burkholderiaceae_C; genus Comamonas; species Comamonas odontotermitis_C. Next base: position 39,693 of record NZ_JBEBNZ010000001.1, on the reverse strand, counting down.
TGCGACCAGGAACAGGGTGGAAATGGTTTTCTTCATGGTATTGACTCCTGCGGTGGCTTACTTCACTTCACGGGTACGCACGCCGATCGGGTCGAGCGCTGGCGTGATGACCGTGCCATCGGAGAGGTTGTAGCCCGAGGCCATCAACACCGCCATCATGGCGCGCTGGATACGCTTGGCTTCGCGCTTGGGATCGCCGCGCGTGCCCCATTCCCAGAACGCATGGCCGCCGCCGCCCGCCACATCCGATGCGAGCGACCAGTTGTAGGTGGGCACCCCGGTGTTGGCAGGCACGTTGTCGTTCAGGCTGGTCGAGCCCGAGGGCACCTTGCCGGTGTTGTCCACACCCACCGACTGGGCTGCCTGCCAGCCCACCTGCAGCGCGATGTTGGCGGTGTTGCCATTGACGAATGCAGGGCGCAGGCCATACCAGACCTGCTCGATCGACACCGCTTCGGGCGAGCCGTCAGCCTTGCTGTAGCGGGTGTTCTCCGCCGTCATGCCCGCCTTGAAGGTGGGTTCGATCTTGGCGCGCATCTCGTTCAAGGTGTCGGTGCGCTCCGAGCGCATGTCCACCAGCAAGGAGCAGCTGGGCACCACATCGCTGCCGGCAGCGGGCGCTTCGCAGCTGGCCTGGCCCACGGTGTACGTGGTCTTGAGGGCGCCACTGCGCTCCTCCGAAGGCGTCTTCAGGTCGGCAATCTTGGCAATGGTGGAGGCCATGGCTTCGACAGCGCTCGGGCCTGCGCCCGGTGTGGCTGGCGCCTTGAATTTCATCTCGAAGCGGTAGCTGCCGGTGAAGTTCACCGTGCCGCCGCCTTCCGAGCCGAAGTTGGCAACGAAGTTCAGCGGGTTCGATCCGGTGCCCAGGTCCTGCTCGAAGCCATACAGCTGCTTCATCCCGGCCAGATTGCCCTTGCCCTCTTCGCCTGCCGTGCCGCACAGCCACACGTCGTACACCGGTTTGATACCGTATTTCTTGAACATGCGCGCCATGGTGAACACATTGGTGGTGTTGCCCATTGCATCCGAGTAGCCCGGCACGTACATGCGCACACCGCCACCGGCCTTGGCCTCGTCCTGCGTCGCAAACCATTTGCTCGAACGCGCATAGTTGTCGTCTTCGATGATGCGGCCATTGGCGTCGAAGGCCAGTTCGGTCTTGATCGCAGCCAGTTGCGCAGGGGTCGTCACCACGGGGTCGGTGATCGGCTGCAGCTTGATCGGCTGGTATTTCTTGTCCTCGGGCGGCAGCACCTCGGGGTTGACCACGTCGATGTGCGATTCGATCAGCACCTTGGGATATTGGCCCTTGTACGATTTGGCGCCTGGGCTGCCCGAATAACTGCCCTTGATTTCCACGCAGGCGTTGTACACCGGCAGGCCATCGACGATCTGCACGTCCGAGCCGGGCAGATTGCCATCAGCGCGGGTCTTCACTTCGTTGGCCGCAAAACCCCAGTCGTTCACGAAACGGCGGTGCACCTCCTGGGCCATGCGGTTTTCGTAGCGCGACGGCGAAGCAATGCGCACCAGCTCCATGTGCTGGTTGTAGCGCTGCTTTTCACTGGCCGCCGTGTTCAGCTCGGCCATGATGTCCTGGATCTTTTTGTCAGCCATCAGCTTTTGCGAAGCCGACGCGATCAACGGATCAATGGCGGGAACCCCATCCACAATGGTGGTGGGCTTGGGGGTGGCGGGTGTTTCGCCACCGTCGTCGCTGGAACCACTGCCTCCGCATGCGGTCAGCAACAAGGCTGCCGACATGGCGTAGAACAATGGAGATCTGCTGTAGAAGTGCGTTTTCATCATGCTCTATGCTTCTCCAAAAATGGTGCGTCGGCACCGTTGACCAACCTTCCTCGCCCGACCGATATCAACAATGCCTGGATGCATTTTTATAAATATTTGCAATGAAGTTATAGATATAAATTCTTGCAAGACGCATCATCCCGCCACGCCTTGCGCGTGAACTGTCACCGATTTGTCAAACCGGGGAGAAACCATAGGTTGGTGGCAGTCGCTTGCTATGCACCGCGCGACACGTGCCACGGTAATCGACAGCGCATCACAGCGCTGCAAAACCAGCATCAGCGCGACAGCGGTTCGGCACCACAATCACAGACAGGCGTCCGTCCCCCATCCCTGCTCCCCCCGCGCACCATGTCCTACCTTGTTTCGCTGCTCACCATTGCCGGCATCTACCTGGCCGTGCTTGCCAGCCCTGGCCCCAATTTCTTCATCCTGAGCCAGCTGGCGCTGCAAGGGGAGCACAAGGCGGCGCGCTTTGTGGTGCTGGGCCTCACCACCGGCTCCATCTTCTGGGTGGTGCTGGCGCTCGCGGGCCTGTCCACCCTGCTGGCGCAGCACCCGTGGCTGGCAACCGGCGTGCGGGTGGCGGGGGCGGCTTATCTGGTCTGGTACGGGGCGGGACTGCTGCGGTCCGCGCTCCGCTCACGCCGTAATGCCGAATCTGGCACTGTCGCGCAAGCGCCGCGCCTTGCTTCACCCATGGCGGCATACCGGTCCGGGCTGTTGACGGGGGTCACCAACCCCAAGGGGGCAGCGTTCTGGACCAGTGCGTTTGCCGCGCTCGTTCCCTTGCATGCGCCAGCCTGGTTCCATGTGGCAACCGTGCTGCTGGTCACTTGCCTGTCGCTGGGTTGGCACCTGGGGATCACCTGGGTGTTTGGGAATGCGGCACTGCGCCGCGGCTACTTGCGCATGGAGCGGGCAGTCAACGGCCTCGCAGGCGGCGCGCTGGTGCTGCTGGGCATCCAGCGCCTGGCCAGCCGTTGAGCATCTGCGGCGGTCAGCCGCGCAGCAACCACAGGCCTGCGCCAAAGACGACGGCGTGCACGGCCAGCAATGCGCCCAGCCATGTCAGGGCGGGCGACGCCATGCCGTCCAATGTCTGCTGAATGCGAGTGGCCAGAAAGCTGCGCAGCGCTGGGTCGCCTGGCAGCGCATCTCCACCGCCATGGGCCGCACGGGTCTCGCCCCATTCCTGCATCAGCTCGGACAGTGGCAACCGGTCCATCAGCATTCCGACCACCTTGCGCACGACTGCACCGTCTCCCACCAGGGGTTTGATTTTCTCCACCGCTGCCTCTGCCGAAAACACATCTGCGCCGCGATGGAAGGTGCGGTGCGCCGCAGGCAGCGCTTCTATCCGGGTTGCCAGTTGATCGGCCAGGGGCTGCGCCAATGCTGGGCCATAGCGGCGCACCAGCTTGGCCAGCGCCATGCCACGGCCCAGATTCATGCCCATAAAAAAATAGGCGGGGATGGTGAGCGCCAGCAAGACCAGAACCACCACAGGCCCGGCCCCCAGCGCATCAGCGGGCAATGTCGCCTTGGCAGTACTCCAGAGCACCAGGTAGTAGACGGTGCCGAGCAAGCCCAATGCAAAGGCGAGCGCCACGCCCAGTGCGATTCCGCCCACCATCGACACGCCTGCGCTTGCACCCGTGCGCAGGGCGGAGCCCACTGCCCCGTTTGGTACTTGTTCTGCCATCTTGGCTGGTCTCCCGGTTGCCTGCGGCAAACGGTGCCGCTGCAGACATCATAGAAGAAGCATGGATGGCAATGCAGCAAAAATCGGCCGACCCACCCGCTGAACCTTCGCCCCTCGACCGGTCAGAGGCCCGGCCTCACGCCCCCTTGCGGGCAGCTTCGATGGCCGCGATGTCGATCTTGGTCATGGTCATCATGGCGGCAAATACGCGCTGCGCCGTGGCCGGGTCGGCATTGAACACGCCCTGCGTCAACGCGCGCGGGGTGATCTGCCACGAGATGCCCCAGCGATCCTTGCACCAGCCGCAGGCACTCTCCTGCCCGCCATTGCTCACAACCGCGTTCCACAGCCGGTCTGTCTCTTCCTGGTCGTCGGTGGCGATCTGGAACGAAAACGATTCGTTGTGCTGAAAATGCGGCCCGCCGTTGAGCCCGATGCACGGGATACCGGCAACGGTGAACTCCACCACCAGCACGTCACCCTGCTTGCCATCGGGGTAGTCGCCGGGTGCGCGGTGGATCTGGCCCACCGTGCTGTCAGGAAAAGTCTGCGCGTAAAAGCGCGCTGCCTCCAGGGCGTCGCCCTGATACCAGAGGCATATGGTGTTTTTGGGAGTCATGCAAAAGTCTCCTGCAGAATCTGATCGATCTGGCGGACACCTTGCGCACCCGCCGCAACCAAGCTACAGGGTAATACCGTTCGCGCAAACACGGGGTAACCAGCACGTACGGATCGCGTCCAGATGTGCATATGGGAACGCTTTCCCCGGCCAGACGCTCACAAGCTCGGGTACAAATTCGATGAGGGCATGAGGGTACGAGGGCGTAAATTAGCTATATTAATAATAGCGATTGGCGCAATACCGTCATATGCCACCGATGCTTTTGATGCATGCAACAGGGAACTGTACGGCGAACCTGCTCAGTCGCGCTCGTTGCGATCAGTGCGTTTTTGCTCGCGCAGCATGAACAGGTAGAGACTCTCCACCTTCTCGCGGGCCCAGGGCGTCTTGCGCAGAAACTTCAGGCTGGAGGTGATGCTGGGGTCGAGCGTAAAGCAGCGCACCGGAATGCGCGCCCCAAGCCCCGGCCAGCCGAAGTAATCCACCAGCTCGTTCAGGATGCGCTCCAGCGTCATGCCGTGGAGAGGATTGCGTGGTTGCTCAGAGAGGGTCATGGCGCCATTGTCGCCCAGTGCAGCCCTGCAAGGCGTGCACCGGGGAACAGTCAAGGGCGCGCACGCCGAAATCCCGCAAGTTGGCACGACTCCTTCGGCACCACGGCATTGCAGGCGCCCGGCCAGAGTCGTCTGCGCCATCGCGCCGCAACAAGGCTTGAATGCGGTTCAAAAACGGTGGCGTATGCCCGCCCCGATGCTGCCTTCCACGCCATGGCCTGAGAGCTTGTCGCTCAGGTAGATGGCATACAGGTCGGTGCGCCGCGACAGTTGGTGGTCATAACCCACGGCCCAGTTGGTGCGGCGGCTATCGTCGGCGTTGGAAGCATCGCGCCGGGTACGTGCCACCGATGCCATGAATTTGCCTGCCGCCCCCACCGGAACACCCACGCCCAGCTGGGCAGTGTTGGCCCTCGCGCCCAGATCAGGCGTGCGCGCCCGCTGCCACTGGCCATAGACCTTGGCCATGCCCAGATCGTAGGAGACGGCAGCTAGAAGCGCCGACTGGCGGGTAATGCTGGTGCCATCCAGCCCCGGCCCGTACTGCACGGTTTGCGCAATCAACGCTGCCGCGAAGGGCCCTTGCGCATAGTTGATGGCCAGGCTTTTGTTGCTGCGGCCGTGGTCGCTTGCCTGTTCTCCAAAGCCATAGGAAACATCGGCACGAAAACCGCCGATGGTCGGCGAGGTGTATTGCACGGTGTTGTTCCACACGCTATCGCCCAGCACCGCGCGGTCGTATGCCACCTGCCAGGTCTGGAGCATGATGGGAGAGAACTGCAGCGAGCCGCCGAATGGATCGAACTGGCCGCTGGCCACGAATAGCCGGTTGGTCTGCCGCCCGGCCGTCACTTGCCCGAAGCCGCCCGCAAGCCCTACCCAGGCATTGCGCGACAGAAAAGGATCAGCGCTGTTGCGTCCGTTCGCTCCGCTGTCGGTCTGAAAAAAGCTCTCCAGCGCAAACAGCGCCTTGAGGCCGCCACCGAGGTCTTCGCTGCCGCGCAGGCCCCAGTAGGACGTGGTCATGCCATTGCTGTTGACCACCAGGGTGCGTGCCAACTGGTCGCTGCGCCGCATGGAGCCGACATAGGCATCCACCAGCCCGTACAGCTGCACGCTGCTGACGTCGGCAGCCCGGGCAGGTGCATGAACAGCCATGGTGCCGCCAGCCATCAGTGCCAAGGCGGCGGCATATGCAGAGAATGAGGTTTGGGTTTGCATGGACACGCCCTCTCTCTTACTGCTTCGGAATGCCGGCACGCTGGATCACGGCACCCCAGCGCTGGATTTCGCTGTTCAACAGCGCCGCCTGCTGCTCGGCGGTGCTGCCCCGCGCCTCGACCCCCAGGACTTGCAGGCGTTGCTTCACATCGGGCAAGGCCAGCGCCGCATTGGCCGCCTGGTTAAGCCGTGCGATGACGGCCTGAGGCGTCTTTGCCGGTGCTGCCAGCGCATTCCACGAAGCCACGCTGAAGCCCTTGGCCGCCGCATCGCTCTCGGCCACGGTGGGAACCTGCGGCAGCCCGGGCGCGCGCTTGTCACCCATGACGGCCAGTGCCCGCAGCACCTTGCCGCTGACCTGGGCCATCACCGGCGCGAGAATTTCAACGGCCGCATCCACCTGCTTGCCACGCAGCGCGTTGAGCACGGCGGGCGAGCCATTGAAAGGCACGATCTGCACGTCGATGCCCAGCGTAGTCTTGAGCAGCTCTGCCGCCAGGTGCTGCGTGCTGCCCATATTGATGGTGCCGATATTGAGCTTGCCAGGCCGCGCCTTGGCCTGGGCGACGAGATCCTGGAGCGAACGGATCGGGCCGTCCTGCGGCGCCAGCACGGCCAGATCGAAATAGCCCAACATGGAGATCGGCGCAAAGTCCTTGGCCGCGTTGTACGAAAGCGACTTGAACAGCCCTTCTGCAACCGCGTTGGCATTCGACATGAGCAGCAACGTGAGGCCATCGGGCGCGGCCCGCACCACCTGCTCTGCAGCCACCACGCCGCCCGCACCCGGCTTGTTGTCCACGATGATGGGCTGGCCGCCGAGCAGTTCGGTCATTTTCTGCGCCACGATGCGCACGGTAAGGTCGGCTACGCCTCCCGGGCCGAAGGGCACCATGATGCGGATGGGCTTGGAAGAAAATGATGGCTGGGCACCTACCGCCAAGGGCATGGCTCCCAATGCCAGCAGGGCGCTGGCAAACTGTCGTCTTTGCATGTGAAGTCTCCTGTAGAGTTCACACTGTGGCCAAAATCGATGCTGCTGAGCACTGCCTCTGAGCGGCTAGCAGATATGCCTGTTCGGCATGACTGCGCTACTGATCCTCGTCCCCGGCTCCATCCAGCACCCTGCGCACCACATCTCCGCCAAAACCACGGCTGGCCAGAAAACGCATCTGTTTTGCCCGCTCCTGCGGCGTGGAAGGCTGCTCGCCAAAGCGGCGCCGCCACACTTCCCGGGCTCGCTGCAGCTCGGTGCCCCGCAAGCGGTCCATGGCGTCGGCAATCAGCTCGGCATCCACACCCTTGTGGCGCAGCTCCTGCGCCACGCGATTGGCGCCGAAACGCGCCGCCTTGGTATGGAGCACGCTGTCCACCAGTCGCTCGGCGCTGATGAAACCCTTGGCTTCCAGCGCATCGAGCACGGCATTCAGATCATCGCCCTCTTCCAGGTGCGGGCGGAGTTTGGTCACCAGTTCGGCACGCGAGTGCTCGCGCTGCGCCAGATAGCGCAATGCACGGCCTTGGAGGGAGAGTTTGGCAAACGACATTCAGAATGCATTCAATACGCTATAAAACAAATAGCTGCTTGCGTGCACCTACTGTGCGCAAGCAGCTATTTTTACGGAAACCGATGAGATGCGGACGCGGGTCAGGCGTCGTCTCCATCGACATCAGGACCTGCGATCACGCCGTCTTCTGCGGGGCGCAGCGAGATGTTCAGGCTTTCACGCACCTTGTTCTCGATCTCGATGGCAAGCTCTGGGTTCTCGCGCAGGAACTCACGCGAGTTGTCGCGACCCTGGCCGATCTTCTCTCCGTTGTAGGCATACCAGGCGCCGCTTTTCTCGATGATGCGGGCATTGACGCCCATGTCGAGGATTTCGCCTTCGCGCGAGATGCCTTCGCCAAAGAGGATGTCGAACTCGGCGGTCTTGAACGGAGGCGAGACCTTGTTCTTGACGACCTTGACCTTGGTTTCGTTGCCGATGGCCTCGTCGCCCTTCTTGATGGTGCCGGTGCGGCGGATGTCCAGGCGCACCGAGGCGTAGAACTTCAGCGCATTGCCGCCCGTGGTGGTTTCGGGGCTGCCGAACATCACGCCGATCTTCATGCGGATCTGGTTGATGAAGATGACCGTGCAGTTGGTCTTCTTGATCGTGGCGGTCAGCTTGCGCAGCGCCTGGCTCATCAGGCGCGCTTGCAGGCCGGGCAGCTGGTCGCCCATTTCACCTTCGATTTCGGCCTTGGGCGTCAGGGCAGCGACCGAGTCCACCACGATCAGGTCCACGGCGCCAGAGCGCACCAGGCTGTCCACAATCTCCAGCGCCTGCTCGCCGGTGTCGGGCTGACTGATCAGCACCTCGGACAGGTTCACGCCCAGCTTTTGCGCATAGCTGGTATCGAGCGCATGTTCGGCGTCGATGAAGGCGCAGGTGCCATTCAGCTTTTGCATTTCGGCAATCACCTGCAGGGTCAGCGTGGTCTTGCCGGACGATTCAGGGCCATAGATTTCAATCACACGGCCACGCGGCAGGCCGCCTACGCCCAGGGCGATATCGAGCCCCAGCGAGCCGGTAGAGACCACCTGGATGTCCGCAATCGCTTCGCCCTCCCCCAGCTTCATGATCGTGCCCTTGCCGAACTGCTTTTCGATCTGGGCAAGCGCCGCAGCCAGGGCTTTGGCTTTTTCGGTATTGGCTTCTGGCTTGGTAGCGGTGGCGTTCATGGATTTCTCCTTGCGTTTAACAGTCATGTCGTATGGATTTCCATCCAGCTGTCTACATATACAGACTGGATGCTTGCACAGTAGTTTATGGGATTGGTATATTTTATAAAATCATTTTTTTAGTCAGTTTAGTTGACTATATATAAAATACCGACACCGACCCGCTCTGACAAAAAAGCCCTTTGTTTTCAAGGACCCATGCCCATTCTTCTTCCCCACTTGCCCGACGATAGCTGGCGCCTGACGCACCTGGGCCGCCTTCTGGGCCATGCCATGCTCCGCTTCGATGCCCGCGTGCTGCAGCTGATGGCACAGGACGAAGCGGTGCCGCTTGCCCTGTCGAACCTGGCAGCGCGAGACCAGGTGAGCGCCGCCCATATCCACATTACCCGGCATCTGGCGCTGGCCGGTGACCGCCTGACCGACCTGGCCGAGCGCGCAGGCATGAGCAAGCAGGCCATGGCCAATCTGGTGGATCAGTGCGAAGCCTGGGGATTGGTGACGCGCGAGAGCGATCCGCGTGACGCACGGGCCCGCATCGTGCGCTTTACCGGCACCGGCCTGCTGTGGCTGCAGGCCTTCGAGCGAGCGGTGACGCAGGCAGAGGCCGAGTTCCGCACCGAGGTGGGGGATGAGGTGGCGACCGTGGTGAAACTGGGGCTGGAAGCCTATTGCGGCAGCGATGCACAAAATTTTTGACAAAACCCCACCAGCGCTTATCTAGCAACCACTGCTAGCTCCGTTTTTCGAAGCGGTAGAAGAGATTCGGTTCAGAAACCAGGTACAGCACGCCAGCGCCATCCATGGCCACGCCTTCGGGCTGGGGGATGGTGCGCTCCAGTCCGCTTTCGCCCGCCCACAGCGGCATCAGGCCGGCCAGATCGCCATTGCGGTCGTATTCGTACAGCACCGACGACTCCTCTCCCAGCAGCAGCAGATTGCCCGTGCGAGGATCGACTTCGACCGACGCCAGATCGGTGGTGGGCAGGCCGGTGGGGTCGGCAGGCTCCCACGACTTGACAGTCACGGAGGGCGAAGCGCCGGTACCGGGAGCGAAGGCGGGCAGGCTGATGCGCAATACCTGCATGGGCCATTTTTCCGTCACTGCAACGAGTTGCCGGCGCTGCCCGTCCCAGCTGAGACCTTCTACCCCGAAGTTCTTGATCTCCGTATCGCCCAATGCCAGAGACTGGGCCTGGCTCAGCACCACCTGGCGGCCTTCAGGCATGATCTCCACCCAGTGGATACGGTTGCGGCGTTCATCCGCAATGGCGAACCAGTTGCCATCGATATGGGCAATCCCTTCAGGGTCATCGGCGCCTTCCAGGGGCATGAGGCGCAGCAGTTCGCCCCTGGTGTTCAGCTCGGCCACGCTGGGCGGGCGGTTGATCACGGCAAACAGGGTATGGGTGTGGGGGCTGTAGGTCAGACCCGAGAGGTTGTCGCGAATGCCGATGACCGGTTTGGCCTGCTCTGTTGCCTGGTAACGCGCCAGTTGCGCATTCGCGGCCGGAGCAGCACGCTCTGCTGCGATTGCACCGTGCCAGGGCAGGCGCATGGTGTTCAGGTGCAGACAGATCGCAACCAGCGCCAGCAAGGCCATGACCGCCGCTATCCGGCGGCGGCGCAACCGCCACCCCAACACCTGGGTATCCCGTTTCATTCTGCCCTGTCTGGTTGAACACGCCTGTGCGCCAGGGCACCATGCCGGGGCTGAAAACGCGTACGCGCATGGTACGCGATGCCGTGCGGCATTTTTGTGACGCGGTCATGCACGCTCGCTCTCCTGCAGGCACAGCGCCACGCCCGGCCAATCGCCATACACGGCGTCAACAGGCTCTAGAATCAACCGAAACAGCGCGCAGCGCATACCAAACAGGAGACCCCATGCGAATTCTGATTGCCGAAGACGACCAGGTGCTGGCCGACGGCCTGCTGCGCAGTCTGCGCAACTCGGGCGCTGTGGTGGACCATGTAGCCACTGGCACCGAAGCCGATGCCGCATTGATGGCCAACAACGAGTTCGACTTGCTGATTCTCGACCTGGGCCTGCCCAAGATGCACGGGCTGGAAGTGCTCAAAAGGCTGCGCGCGCGCGGCTCGGCGATACCCGTGCTGATCCTCACCGCCGCCGAAAGCGTGGACGAGCGCGTGCAAGGCCTTGATCTAGGGGCCGACGACTACATGGCCAAACCCTTTGCGCTGTCCGAGCTGGAGGCACGCGTGCGTGCCCTCACGCGCCGCAGCGCAGGCATGAGCACCACCTTGATCCAGCACGGCCCGCTGGAATACGACCAGGCAGGACGCGTCGCCACGCTGGAAGGCCGGATGCTGGAGCTGTCCGCGCGCGAACTGGGCCTGCTGGAGGTGTTGCTGCAGCGCAGCGGCCGCCTCGTCAGCAAGGACCAGTTGGTCGAGCGCCTGTGTGAATGGGGCGAAGAAGTCAGCACCAATGCGATCGAGGTATACATCCACCGCCTGCGCAAGAAAATCGAGAAGGGCCCGGTGCGCATTGCCACCGTGCGCGGCCTGGGCTATTGCCTCGAAAAGATACAGCCTGCGGCCTGACCATCATTTCATAGCAGCCAGCGCTTTGTACATGGGCGTTGGCGGCACTTTAGACCACAAGGACTGCCTTGGCCCTGTTTCGCGGTGAGCAGCGTTCCCTGTTCGGTGAGATCCTCGACTGGATGCTCACCCCGCTGCTGCTGCTGTGGCCGGTGTCGCTCGCGCTGACCTGGCTGGTGGCGCAGAACCTGGCCAACAAGCCTTTTGACCGCGCGCTGGAGTACAACGCCCACGCTCTGGCACAGCTGGTGAGCGTGCATGGTGGGCAGACCTATTTCAACCTGCCCCAGCCCGCCAGCGAAATTCTGCGTGCCGATGACTCGGACGCCGTGTACTACCAGGTAACGGCGCCCAATGGACGTTTTCTGGCTGGCGAATCGGAACTGCCCCCGCCCCAGGACGACCAGGAGCGCCCCGTTGGCCTGGTGCAATTGCGCGATGCCGAGTTGCGCGGCGTGGAAGTGCGGATTGCCTGGATCTGGGTGCGGCTGTCGCTGCCCGAGCCCAATCTGGCGCTGATCCAGGTGGCCGAGACGCGCGAGAAACGCAGCGTGCTGGCCACCGAGATCATCAAAGGCGTGATGCTGCCGCAGTTCGTCATCCTGCCGCTGGCGGTGCTGCTGGTCTGGCTGGCGCTGGCGCGTGGCATCAAGCCGCTGCACCAACTGGAGGAGCGCATCCGCGCGCGCAAGCCCGATGACCTCTCGCCCATCCACCACAAGGATGTTCCGCTGGAAGTGGTGCCGTTGGTCGACGCGGTCAACGACCTGCTGGGGCGGCTCAACGACTCGCTGGCCACCCAGAAGCGCTTTCTGGCCGATGCCGCCCACCAGCTCAAGACGCCCCTGGCGGGGCTGCGCATGCAGGCCGAGATGGCCCAGCGCGCCGATGCCAATGCCACGGACCTGAAACTGTCGCTGCAGCAGATCGGGCGTTCGAGCATGCGCGCCACCCACACCGTCAATCAATTGCTCTCGCTCGCTCGCGCCGAAGGCCCAGGCGCGCTGCTGCAGCGCACGCCCTGCAACATGGCAGAGATCGTGCTGGATGCCATGCACGACGGCATAGACCGTGCGCTGGCCAAGCACATCGACATGGGCTACGAAGGCATGCAGGTGGACGACCCGGAAGTCTGGGTCAACGGCAATGCCACCTTGCTAGGCGAGCTGGTGCGCAACCTGCTGGACAACGCCATCAACTACACGCCTTCCAGCGCCAGCACGCCGGGCATCATCAATGTGCGCCTGCTGGCCGACCCCTTTGGCCATGTGCTGGTGCTGCAGGTAGAGAACTCCGGCCCTGGCATTGCCGAGGAGGACCGTGAACACATCTTCCAGCCCTTTTACCGCGTGCTCGGAAGTGATGTCGACGGCTCCGGACTGGGCCTGCCCATCGTGCAGGAAATCGCGCGCCAGCATGGCGCCAGCGTCACTCTGGAAGACGCCTATCCCAAGCAGACGCAGCGCGGCGTGGTGTTCAGCGTGCGGCTGCCGACAACCCAGAAGCCAGACGCTGCTGCATGACCAATGCTCTCTGGGCCTGTGGCTGGAAAGCGGAGCGCTCCTGTCAGGAGCAGGTCTGCAGATCCTTGCCATCCATCACATGCCAGCTTTGCACGCGCTTCTTGGTGGCCGCATCGGCGCGCGGCAGGCGCAGGGTGTAGTTGATGGTCTCGGGCCGGTCCACTACCACCTTGGCGCCGCTCACGCCCTTCCTGCCCATGGCGGCCAGGTGGCGTTCTGCGGCTTCCTCGGTGGAAAAGCGCCCCAGAGAAATGCCGGGCTCCAGGCTCGCCAGACGGGCGCGGTCGGTGCTGATGTCCAGCGCGCGTAACTCTTCGCGGCGTTTGTCCAACGCATCCTGGCTGCTGAACTTGCCGACATAGACCATCCAGCGGCCCGCAGAGGTGGTGGAATCGAGCTTCCAGCTGCCTTCGGGCAGCTTGGCCAGTTGCAGGCGCAACGCCTCCACCTGCTTGGCATCGAAGCTGCCTGCCACCAGACATTCCCGCTTTTCGGGCTTTTCGGGCTTTTCAGCAGGCTTCTCGGCCAGCTTGTCTGCCGATTTGTCCGCAGGTTTTTCTGCCGCTTTATCGGCTTCGGCAGCCGGCTTGGCAACTGTTTCCGAGGCTGGGTTCACAGGCGCCTCGGCGGCAGGCGCCGCGCTCTGCACCTGCTTTTGCGCCTGCTCCATTTCCTCGCGCGTCATGATGCGCAACGCTTCGGGATTGACCTGCTGCTGCAGGCGCTCGGGCTCGGCCGGGTTTTCAGGCGCCCAGCCCAGGCTGCGCAGCATGCCGTGCGAAAACGCGTAGTAGCCCGCATTGGCCAGCAACAGTAGCACGATGGCAAAACGAATCATCCCGACTTTTCCCTTGTCTTGGTCTGCACCACCCGTGCGTCAGCCCTGCAGCGGCGCCTGGGGACGCACGCTGATCTCGGAACTGGTCACGCCCACCAGCCCGGCAGCAGTGTGTACCTGCAGCGCACCATCTGCGGCCACGCTCTGCGCGACTCCCTGGGTGCCATCGCTCAAGCTTACCGCACGGCCTACCAATGCATCGCGCGCAGCAAAACGCTGTTGCAGCGGTGCAAATCCCTGGCGGGCAAACGCCTGCACCGTGGTCACCAATGCCGGCACCACGGCGGCCAGCGCCTGCGGCGCATCCCAACGGCCATCCACCATCTGCAGGCTGCCGGGCACGGTGGAAAGGCCATCGCCCTGCGGCGCACGCACATTGATGCCGATGCCGATCACGACATAGCGCAGTGCCTGCTGCGGATCAAAATACCCGCTTGCGCTTGCTGAATGCGCACTGCCTGCTATGAAACTTGCAGTTTCCACCAGAATGCCGGCGAGCTTGCGGTCGCCCGTCAGCCACAGGTCGTTGGGCCATTTGAGGCCGATTTTTGGTGTCTGCAGCGTGGCGCTGCCTGCAGCAGGCGCCTGCGGCTGCAGGCTTTCCGCCACGCTCACGCCCACGGCCAGCGACAGACCGGACCAATCGCGCGGCGCAAGCGGCAGGCCCAGCGAGAACATCAGCGAATCTCCCACTTCGCTGCGCCAGGGGCGGCCCAGGCGGCCACGGCCTGCCGTCTGCTGCTCGGCCACCAGCAGGATCGGCTCCTGCCGGCCCTCACGCGCGCGGCGCATCAGTTCGGTGTTGGTGGAATCGATGCTGGGCACGATCTCGATCGTGAAGCCCGGCAACTGTGGCTCTACAGCCTGCCAGATGGCCTCAGCAGGCCAACGGATGGGCTCCTGGCTGGCTGCGGTCATGCGCGGGCCTTTGCCGAAGTCTTGGTCTGTCTGGCCTTGGGTTTGGCCTTTGGCTTGGCCTTCGATTTTGGCTTCGGCTCTGCCTTGGCCTTCGCTGTGGTCTTGCCGCCTGTCTTTGGCTTCTTGCCAGGATCGGGCTGGTCGCTGGCGGGCCCCTTGGGCTTCCAGCCCCGTTTGGGCGCCAGCATGGTGCCCCGGCAGTCGGCCGCGCCGCAATGGCAGGCATAGTCGGCCTTCAGCTTGGCGGTGTAGCGCTCTTCGATGATGAGGCCGTAGTCGTAGCCCAGCTCCTCGCCAGCGCTGATATTGCGCAGCGCGCTGATGAAGATGCGGTCCTCCACCTCTTCGGCAAAGCAGTTGGGATCGCAGCTGTGGTTGATCCAGCGGGCCGAGTTGCCGCCATCGCCACCATCGATCACGCGGTGGCCGTCGATCTGGAAGAAGAAGGTGTGGTTCGGGTGGGCCGGATCGTGCGGATGACGGCGCTGGCTCTCTTCATAGCTGATGACCTTGCCCGCGTATTCGACAATCACTTCGCCTTCTGCGATATCCTGCAGCGCAAAAACGCCCCTGCCGTGCACGCCGGAACGCCGTACCTGGATACGGCGGCCTGTTGAAAAATGGGGGACATTGCTCGGCATGGGAATTTTTCTGCTACTTTAAAAATAAGCACATGCGCATGTGCGCGTACGTACATGCAGGCGCCCGCGCACATGCGCGTGAAGCGTGCATTGTAAGAGCGTGCTCAGAGAGCCAGCAATTCACAGCGCTGGCAGACCCCAGATTGATGAGAGTGAACCCATGTCCAAGACCCTGGTCATTGCAGAAAAGCCGTCCGTTGCGCAAGACATCGTCCGCGCACTGACGCCGGTGGCAGGCCAATTTGCCAAACACGACGACTACTTCGAGTCGGACGGCTACATCGTCACGAGCGCGGTGGGTCACCTGGTGGAGATCCAGGCGCCGGAAGAATTCGATGTCAAGCGCGGCAAGTGGAGCTTTGCCCACCTGCCGGTGATCCCGCCCTATTTCGAGCTCAAGCCCGTCGACAAGACCAAGGCGCGCCTCAATGCCGTGGTCAAGCTGGCCAAGCGCAAGGATGTCACCGCCCTCATCAACGCCTGTGACGCGGGCCGCGAAGGGGAGCTGATCTTTCGCCTGATCGAGCAGTACGCAGGCGGCGCCAAGGGCGGTCTGGGCAAGCCCATCACGCGCCTGTGGCTGCAGTCGATGACGCCGCAGGCCATCCGCGAGGGTTTTGGCAAGCTGCGCACCGACAGCCAGATGCAGGGTCTGGCCAACGCTGCGCGCAGCCGCTCCGAAGCCGACTGGCTGGTGGGCATCAACGGCACGCGTGCAATGACGGCGTTCAACTCGCGCGATGGCGGCTTCTTTCTGACCACCGTGGGCCGTGTGCAGACCCCGACCCTGTCGCTGGTGGTGGAGCGCGAGGAAAAGATCCGCAAGTTCGTCAGCCGCGATTACTGGGAAATCCACGCCGAGTTCGGCGCCCAGGCCGGCAACTACCCGGCCAAGTGGTTCAACCCCGCCTGGAAGAAGAGCGACGACGCCGAGGCCAAGGCCGATCGCGTGTGGAGCCTGCAGGAGGCGCAGGCCATCGCCAACGCCGCGCGTGGCAAGCCTGCCACCGTCACCGAAGAGAGCAAGCCCACCACACAGGCATCGCCCTTGTTGTTCGACCTGACCAGCCTGCAGCGTGAAGCCAACAGCAAGTTCGGCTTCTCTGCCAAGACGACGCTGGCCCTGGCCCAGGCCCTGTACGAAAGGCACAAGGCCCTGACCTACCCGCGTACCGATTCGCGCGCGCTGCCTGAGGACTACCTGCCTGTGGCGCGCCAGACCTTCGAGATGCTGGCGCACAGCAGCATGCAGCAGCTTGCGCCTTTTGCGCAGCAGGCCATCGGTGCCAACTACATCCGGCCATCCAAGCGCATCTTCGACAACAGCAAGGTGTCCGATCACTTTGCCATCATCCCGACCACACAGGCTCCCGGAGCGCTCTCCGAAGCGGAACACAAGCTCTACACGCTGGTGGTACGCCGCTTCATGGCGGTGTTCTTCCCCAGCGCCGAGTACCAGGTCACGACCCGTATCAGCCAGGTTGAGCAGCACCACTTCAAGACCGAGGGCAAGGTACTGGTCAAGCCCGGCTGGCTGGCGATCTACGGCAAGGAAGCCGCCCACGAGGTGGAAGACGCCAAGGACGGTGACAAGGGCCAGAACCTGGTGCCGGTGCAGCCCGGCGAGAAGCCGCTCGCTGACCCGGTCGACCCCAAAGGCCTCAAGACCAAGCCGCCCGCCCGCTACTCCGAAGCGACTCTGCTCGGCGCCATGGAGAGCGCCGGCAAGCAGATCGACGACGACGAGCTGCGCGAAGCCATGCAGGAAAAGGGTCTGGGCACGCCTGCCACGCGCGCTGCCATCATCGAAGGCCTGCTGACCGAAAAATACATGCTGCGCGAAGGCCGCGAGCTGATTCCCACCGCCAAGGCCTTCCAGCTGATGACCCTGCTGCGCGGCCTGGAGGTGGAAGAGCTGTCGCGCGCCGACCTGACCGGCGAATGGGAATACAAGCTGGCGCAGATGGAAAAGGGCCAGCTCTCGCGCGAAGCCTTCATGGCCGAGATCCAGGCCATGACCGAGCGCCTGGTCAAGAAGGCCAAGGAATACGACCGCGACACCATTCCCGGCGATTACGCCACCTTGTCCGCACCCTGCCCGAACTGCGGCGGCGTCGTCAAGGAAAACTACCGCCGCTATGCCTGTACCGGCATCCACGGCAATGGCGAAGGCTGCGGCTTCTCATTCACCAAGTCGCCCGCAGGCCGCACTTTCGAGACCGCAGAAGCCGACCAGTTGCTGCGCGACCGCAAGCTGGGACCGCTGGACGGCTTCCGCTCCAAGGCTGGCTGGCCATTTGCCGCCGAAGTGGCCATCGTGCGCGACGAGGACAACAACAACTTCAAGTTCGAGTTCGTGTTCGATGACAACAAATCGGACGAAGAATCGGGTGAGCTGGTTGATTTTGGCCACCAGAACGCGCTGGGCGCCTGCCCCAAGTGCGGCGCGCCGGTGTTCGAGCATGGCGCCAACTACGTGTGCAGCAAGGCCGTACCCACGGCGCAGCAGCCCACGCCCAGCTGCGATTTCAAGAGCGGCCAGATCATCCTGCAGCAACCCATCGAGCGCGACCAGATGGCCAAGCTGCTGGCCACCGGCAAGACCGACCTGCTGGACAAGTTCATCTCCAACCGCACACGCCGCAGCTTCAAGGCCTTCCTGGCCTGGGACAAGGAAGCCGGCAAGGTGAACTTCGAGTTCGAGCCGCGCGAAGGCAAGTTCCCCGCGCGCAAGGCTGCGGCGGCCAAGACGGCCACCAAGACCGCAGGCAAGACGACGGGTGCAAAGGCCACCAAGGCCACGAAAACGGCAGCAAAGACTGCAACCAAGGCCCCCCGCAAGACCACCGCCGCATCGGGCAAGACGCCAAGCGCAGCCCTGGCCGCCGTGATCGGCAGCGCGCCGGTAGCTCGCCCCGAGGCCGTCAAGAAGATGTGGGAGTACATCAAGGCCCACAATCTGCAGGATCCCAAGGACAAGCGCACCATCCTCGCCGACGACAAACTGCGCCCCGTGTTCGGCAAGGACAGCATCGGCATGTTCGAGCTGGCTGGCGTTCTGGGCCAGCACCTGGGTTGATGCGGCCGATTGTGCGAAAGAAGGCCCTCTTCGCTGCCGCCGCTGTCTGCGCCATCGGCGTGGCGATCGCCGTCGCAGCCCTGTACCCACGCGGAGATGTGCCTGCGCACATCGCTGTGTTTACGCCCGACGGCATCAACCCAGAGCTCATCGGCAAGGTGGCAGGCGCCCATATCAACGTCTTTGAGCCAGCTCTGCTGGAAGTGCAGCTTCAGAAAGTGGTGGGCAGCAACACCCGGGTGGACCTGGACCTGGGGCCGGTGCTCAACCGTATCCGGCCTCCCGCGCAACTCACTACCGAATATGGCATGGATGCGCAGCGGCAACGCAAGCTGCTCGCACCGCTTGCGTCCAACAAGCTGCGCGACATCCCCCCCGATCCGGAAGCCATCGCCATCCTGCGGCCCTACATGGAGCTGATCCAGCGCTACCAGGCCCAGGTGGCGACGGTCTTTGTTGCAGATGAGCCTTATCTCAACGGCATCTCCAAGGCAGAGCTGGAGCGCACGGCAAAGACGCTGCGCATGCTGTTTGCCGAGTACCAGATCCGGAATGTGAAGCTGGGGGTGATTTTTGCCAGCGGCATGGTCAATGCCGACTTCGCCAGAATGGTGGATCGTGAAGCCAGCCGGTACGTGCGCAGCATCGACCAGTACTACCAGGCCTTGAGCGAGAAGGCCCAGGTCGGTATTGCCGCGGCAGACGAGCTGCAATGGCTGCAGCACATCGAGAAGTACCGCCTCACTACCTATGACAGCGCTGGCAACATGTATTTGGCCGGTGGCCTGCCCCAAGGGTACGACCTCTTCGGATTCGACTTCTACCTGTCCACCGTGCTGCAGGACGCGCTCTACGAAAACATGCTGCCCGAGCTGCAAAAACACGCTCCGCGCGGAGCCTGCGAGATCGAAAAGTTCAGCAAGGTATCCGAACTGCGCGCGCAGCTCTCCTTCTACCAGGATGGCCCCATCGTCCCGCCCGCTGCGGGCAATGGCAATGCGTCCACCGATAGCGCCCGCGACAAGGACCGCCGCCTGCTGGACCAGTTGTACACATGCCGCATGGCCGCTGCCACGAACATGCTGCGCAAGGAAATCGCCAAAGCGAACAGCAAGGCCAAGATCATCCTGGTCACCGAGTCCAGCAACAATGGTGTGCTGGAATTCGACGCCAGGCAGAACATCGAGCCGGGCCAGCCTCAGTTGCTGATCGAGTCTCGTGTGCTGGACGAAGTCAAGCGCGCCCTCACCTTCTATGACAAGGAGCGCAAGCGCGGCGATATCGAAGCCTTGGAGTTCTTCACGTTTGACAACACCTACGACAAATCCATTCATCTGAACATAGGAGGCTTCGTGGACATGCCCTCCGTCAAGGCGCATATCTTCAAGGCCTCGGAGCAGATGATGTGCCGCAGCCATCCCCAGCACCAGGCCGCACTGGCCTGCCAATAGCGGCCTCGTCTTGACCGGACAGCTCCATGTATATTCGCCGCACCCACCGCATCCTCCTGGGCCTGGCCATTGCGCTGGCCGTGGTGGCTGCCATCGTTGCCTGGCGCGGCCCGGCAGTGCTGGACGAAGCCCGGGACACGGCGAACACCCTGCTCAAGAAGGCATCCAGTCCGCCGCCACCCTCTGCTGATGAGCAGAAGCGCAGCCAGGCGCGTCGCACAGCTGATGCGCAAGGCAAGCCTGCAGCCGTGCCGGCGCAGCCACGCAAATGCATCCAGAACGGCAAGACCATCTATACCGATGCCCCTTGCCCTGCGGGCAGCGAAGAGCAGGTGGTGCCGGAGAACCTATCGGTTGTACCAGGGAATGCAGCGCGCTGAGTACGGCAATGCTATCGCTGCTGGCGCATGAAGCGCTGCGCGCACTGCCAGCCCAGCTCGGCCAGCGGCCCCGCCTTGGCGCCCGTGAGCACCGCGTCGGCTGCCGCAGCCGTGCCATCGGCAGCCCGCTGGGCAATGCCATACAGAATGGCTGCCATGCGGAAAAGGTTGAAGGCCAGGTAGTACTCCCACAGCGCCCCAGGGCTGCGGCCCGTTGCGTTGGCGTATAGCTGCAGGTACTGCGCTTCATCCGGAATGCCGAGCGCAGCCAGATCCAGCCCGCCGATGCCGCGCCACAGATCGGGCGACACACGCCAGGCCATGCCGTGGTAGGCCAGGTCGGCCAGCGGATCGCCCAGGGTTGAAAGTTCCCAGTCCAGCACGCCAATGACACGCGCCTCGCTGGGGTGCCACACCAGGTTGTCCAGCCGGTAATCGCCATGCACCAGCGTGGTTGCATCGCATTGCGGCAGGTGCTGGGGCAGCCAGTCGATCAGGCGGCGCATGGCATCGTTGACGGTCACGGACAGCTGCCGGCTCTGCTGCCCCCAGCGCTTGACCTGCCGCGCCACATAGCCGCCGTGGCGTCCGTAATCGGCAAGACCCACGGCATCGATATCCACCTGGTGCAGCGCGGCGATGACGCGGTTCATCTCGCCATACAGCGCAGCGCGCTCGGCACCACCCAGTTCCGGCAGGGCCGGGTCCATGAAGACGCGGCCTTCGAGAAACTCCATCAGGTAGAACGGCGTGCCCAGCAGTTGCGCATCGTCGCAATAGGCCAGCATGCGGGGCACGGGCACATCGCTGCCCGCCAGGGCATGCATGACCCGGTATTCTCGGTCCACCGCGTGCGCCCCCACCACCAGCGGCCCCGGCGGCTGCTTGCGCAGCACCATCTGCTGCCCTCCCACCTGCACGCGGTAGGTAGGGTTGGACTGGCCGCCAGCGAGCACGCTGACGCCCACCGCCTCGCCTTGCGTCAGGCCTGCGTCCTTCAGGTACTTTTGCAGCACTGCACTTAACTGGCCTGCGCCAATAGCTTCCGTTTTCATAGCATCAATGCTGCAATGGCGGAATGGCGCAGATCGCATCGGGCACGCCGCGCTCTGCATCGGCGTCCTTCTCGGCCGCCTGCACCAGCTTGCGCGCCATGCTGAAGCGGTGCACTTCGCTCGGGCCGTCGTAGATGCGAAAGGCCCGCATGTCCATGAAGATGCGCATGACCGGCGTCTCCATGGTCACGCCCTGCCCGCCCAGCATCTGCACGCAGCGGTCCACCACGCGCCATTCGGCTTCGGAGCACACCACCTTGGCGCGGCTGGATTCGTAGTTGCCCTGCTCGCCCTGGTCCAGCAGCCATGCGGTGTGCCAGATGTGCAACCGCGCAGTATGCAGGTCCATGTCGTTGTCTGCCAGCATGAAACCCACGCCTTCGTGCGATGCCAACGGCTTGCCGAAGGCGACGCGGCGGCGCGCATAGGCCAGGGCCACATCCTGTGCGCGGCGGGCCTGGCCCAGCCAGCGCATGCAATGTGTGAGGCGGGCAGGCGCCAGCCGAACCTGCGCGTATCGAAAGCCCTTGCCGACTTCGCCCAGGATGTCGCCCGCTGGCACGCGCAGCCTGTCAAAGCGCAGCACACTGTGGCCTCCGGTAAAGCACGCGTCCATCGCATCCATGCTGCGCTCCAGCACGATCTCGGGGCGGTTCATGTCGGAGAGAAACATGGTGGCGCCGCCATCCTCGGTGCGCGCCATGATGATGGCGTAGTCGGCGCCTTCCGCGCCGGTGATGAACCATTTGCGGCCCGTGATGAGATAGTCGTCACCATCGCGCACCGCCGTGGTGGCCAGCGCCGCCGGGTCCGATCCTGCGCCGGGCGCGGGCTCGGTCATGGCAAAGCAGGAGCGCAGTTCACCCGCCACGTGCGGGCGCAGCCAGCGCTCCTTCTGTGCGACAGTGGCCACCTCCTCCATCAGGTGGATATTGCCTTCATCGGGCGCGTGGATGTTGAGCGCCGTGGGGCCGAGCCACGAGTAGCCAGCTTCCTCAAACACCACTGCCTTTTCGACATGGCTCAGGCCCAGGCCGCCCAGCGCCTTGGAGGCATGGGGCGTGAGCAGGCCGGCCGCACGCGCGCGGCCCACCAGTTCGCGCCGCAGTGCCTCGCTCGGGCCATGGCTCGATTGGCGCTCGTCGTTTTCGAGCGGAATCACCTGTTCGGCGATGAACTGGCGCGTCTTGTCGCGCAGCGCTTGCAGTTGGGGAGAGAGGGAAAAGTCCATATCGGCGCCTTGCAATCAGATGGCGCCGATGTTGCCATGCACTACCCCAGCCCAGGTCGCAATAGCGACAAAGGCGCCCGTTCACAGCGTGCTGTGGGATGCAGTCAGGGCGGTCTATTTGCACCCACCAATCACCTGCACGACAGCCCTGTCATGAGAGTGGGCTATAACCCTTGTATGGATACGATGAACGCGGCGGTGGCGCCGCAACCACAGGCCACCACACTTCCCGAACGCCACCTGCCGTTGGCAGGCACCACCAACTTCCGCGACCTGGGCGGCTACCAGGGTCTCGATGGCGGAAAGCTACGCTGGCGCACCCTGTTTCGCTCCGACCATCTGGCGCACCTGACGTCGGAATCGCAGCACACCTTGCTCCAGCAACTGGGCGTTGCCCGCAGTGCCGATTTTCGCGGCCAGCGCGAGCAAACCGTGGACAACTACCGCATCGATGGCCTGCTGCACCATTCGCTGGCCATCGAGCCGACTGTCGTGCAGCGCGCCTTTACCCTGCTGCAGCAAGGCGAAAACCTGAGCGCGGCGCACACCGTCGAGCTGATGCAGGACACCTACCGCAGTTTCATCCACGACAACGCCGGCCAGTTTGCGCAGTTTTTCCAGATGCTGCTGGCAAGCGACAAGCCGCTGGTTTTCCACTGTACGGCCGGCAAGGACCGCACCGGCTGGGCCGCCACCTTGCTACTGATGACCCTGGGTGTGCCGCGGGATGTGGTGATGCACGACTATCTGCTGACCAACCAGTACTACCACCGCCCCGCAGAGGCCCGCGCCGCCGCCAGCCACATCCCCGAAGAAGTGCTCAATGTGCTGTGGAAAGTGCAGGAACCCTTTCTGACTGCAGCACTCGATCCAGTATTGGAGCAATACGGCAGCGTCCCCGCCTATGTGAGCCAGGTGTTGGGCGTGGACGCCAAGGCCCAGGCCCGGCTGGCGCAGATGTATCTGGAATAGCCTTCTCCTGAATTTATAGCGCCGAGCGCCGGCTGCACTTCGCAGGCCGGCGCTTTCTTTTGCTGGCTGCGCCTTGTGCAGAGCGTGGACCGAGGTGCATTACCAACGCGCCTATTCACCAAATAGCGACGCAAAAATACCACTTGGCTATCAAGCGGCATAGGTCATTGTTATTAAACAAATTTACTACTAACCTCAAGAGGTCCATGAATTTTCCAAATCACATGTGCAGGCTTTGCCGCGTGGATTGCGGGCGAGGCCTCAGAAGGGGTTTCCATGAGCATCCGACGAATTTTGAGAATAGCGGGCTCGGTCTGCCTGCTCGCAATGGTTGTTGCCAGCGCACCCGTTGCCTGGGCGCAGAGCCTCACCTCCAAAGGAACCGATTTTTACGCTACGTTCACGCAGAACTACGATGCATCGGTCAACTCGCTGGATCTGTTCATTTCAAGCGCGGAGGCCGCAACCGGCACGATTGAGTTTCTGGAAACCGGCACAACCCAGGCATTCACCACCACACCGAACCAGGTACTGCGGATACAGGTTCCCATCTCGAGCCAGCTCACCACCAACATGGTGGTCGAGAAAAAGGCGATTCATGTCCGCTCCGACAAAGCGATCAGTTTGTACGGTTTGAGTAACCGGGCCGTATCCACCGACGCATTTCTGGCGTTCCCAACCGCAACCCTTGGCAACGCCTACCGCATCGCAAGCTATGCACCGACGCCCAAACAGTATTCATCCGCAGCGATTGTGGCAACGCAGGATGGGAGTACGGTCACCATCATGCCCACAGCGGCAGTGCTCGCCAACCCGGCCAACACACCTATCCAGATCACCCTCAATCGAGGGGAAACTTACCAAATCCTGTCGGAAAGTGATTTGACGGGCTCTACGGTGACGTCCAACCTTCCCATCGTGGTCGTGTCTGGTGCCACCTGCGCCTATATTCCCGTCGGTTGGCCAGCCTGCGACATGCTGATGGAGCAGATGATCCCCACCTCGTCCTGGGGCACGCGTTTTTTCATGGCTCCGCTTGCCAGCCGGTATGGGGGTACCAGATACCGAATTCTGGCGGATCAGGCAGGCACCGCCGTCACCATCAACGGCTCGGTGGTGGCCACACTTGGCGCCGGCCAATTTCACGAACTCAACGATATCCAGGCGCTCTCCGTTCAAACCAGCAAACCTGCCTTGGTGGTGCAGTACGCCAACAGCAATGATTTTGACCAGTACGGAAAAAAAGGAGACCCCTTCATGATGCTGGTGCCGCCAGCGGATCTTTTCATCAATGACTACACCCTGGCGACCGCAGACGCAGACCCGGTTTCGCCGCGCTTTACCGAAAATTATTTGGGCATCGTCACTCCCGTTGATCCTGCCACACAGCTGCCGGTAGATGTCTTTCTCGACGGTGTACTGATTCCCAAGGCAGACTTCTGGCCGGGCCCTCAAGGAAATTTTTTCTACATCAACAAAAGAGTGGCCCCAGGCTCGTACCACATCACTTCGCCCGTCGGCGTGGGCGTCACCATCTATGGTTTTACCAACTATGACTCGTACGGCTATGCAGGCGGTATGGGCCTTGCAAAAATCTCCAACATCAAGGAGATCAAGCTGTCTCCCTCAGAGGACGCCATCCGCTGGGTGAACCAGCAGTACTGCATTGCCGCCTTGGTGACCGATATGGCAGACGCGCCGCTGAACAGCGTGAAGGTGGATGTCACCCTCTCCGGAGCCAATCCGCAGATCTCCAGCATTTTCACTGACACGTCGGGCAAAGCCTCGTTCTGCTACACCAGCGGCATGGCAGGCATCGATACCCTGGTGCTGTCGACGGGCGGGAAATCTGCAAGCTCCAAAGTCAGATGGCAGCAAGGCGCCAGCGATGCAACACTGACTCTGACCCCCGCAATCGCCAGCAACCCCGTCAACACCCTGCAGTGCTTTGTAGCCAGGCTGGCAGATGCATCCAGCCAACCTCTGGCCAACATGGCCATTGCCTTCGATGTCGCAGGTGTCCACCCCCAGCAAAGCGCAGCCACCACCAGTGCAGCGGGCGAGGCACAGTTGTGCGTCAACGGAGCCCATGGGGGCAATGACACGGTGTCGGCTACCAGCGGCCCGCTCGTGCAGACGTCCACGGCGAATTGGACAGTCCCGGCCTTGTCACAGACGCTGAGCCTTTCGCCTCTGGCACTCAGCAGCCCAACCCATGCCACCCAGTGCTTTACAGCGGCCTTGAGCGATGCGAAAAACCAACCGGTCGCCAACCAGACGGTGAGCTTCGCGGTCAGCGGCGCCAACAACCAGAGCAGCAGCCTCACGACAGACAGCACCGGGACTGCCCAACTGTGCTACACCAGCACCGTGGCGGGGGTGGACACCATCACGGCGACGGCCGACAGCGAGATCAAGTCCGCCCGCGCCAAGGCCTTGCAGGTGCGCACGGCAACCATGACCTGGCAAGCGGGGCGTGCCGTGCAGCCTGCACCTGTGCCGACAATGCATCCGGCTGCATTGGTCCTGCTCACATCGCTGGTGGGTGGCTGTGCTTGGCGCAAGCGCCGCAGGGCCGTGCGCTAAATCGCTGAAAGCCCATGAAAAAACGCCGCCTGTGGAGATACGGGCGGCGTTTTGCTTGGGAAAGGAGCATTCATTGCATTGGCACCACACGGCCAGAAAAAGGCCGGAAAACCATGTTTGATACGCCACGGCAACGGCACTCGATTGACTGCCAGAGATCAACCGTTCTCGTTCTGTATCTGCTGGTACCACTGTCCAATCGCGGCTCCCGCCTGGGCCAGCACCGCATCGCCCTGGGCAAAGTTCTGTTGCCCACCGGTCAGATAGGCAGAGATGATCAGCCCTTCCGACTTTGCATTGGGCCAGGCGATCAAGGTATCCCCGAAGGTGCTGTGCGCCCCGGAACCGGTTTTGCCCCCGGCCTTCCAGTCTGCGGGCAGGCCAGCGCGCACGCGCTTGTCACCCGTCCGGCTGTCGATCAGCCACTGCTGCAGCATGGCGCGGCCATAGCCTTTGAGCACATCGCCCAGCAGCAAGGCCTGCCATGTGCGGTTGATGGCCTGCGGCGTGGTGGTATCGCGTTCGTCACCGGGCTCGGCGGTGTTCAGGCTGGGCTCGGTGCGGTCCAGGCGCGTAGTCTTGTCGCCCACCTCCCTGCGCAGCCATGCGGTCAGCGCGGCAGGGCCACCAGTAGCGCCCAGAATCAGATTCGCGGCGGTGTTGTCGCTCAGCACGACTACGGCTTCACACAATTCCAGCACCGTCATGCCACCCGGCTGGCCCGCATACTTTTCGGTCACCGGCGAGTAGGTCACCAAATCGGTCTGCGCGATGGCCACCTGCCGCCCCAGATCCACTTGTCCGTCCTGCGCCAGATGCAGCACATGGGCCGCCAGCAGGGTTTTGCACGTGGAGCACATCGGAAAACGCTCGCGCTCGCGCCAGCCAGCCTCGCCGCCCGTGACGGCGTCGTACACATAGACGCCCATGCGCCCGCCGCTTTGTTTTTCAATACCGGCCAATGCGCTTGCCAGGGCCTTGTCCGCCTTGGGATGGGCGGCCACCCTGTGGGCGCAACCGGCCAACCCCAGGCCCGTTGCTGCTGTAAAACCAGCGGCCAGGCCGCTTGCTACCAATTGACGTCGCTGCATATCGATCTGCTTATTTGTTGTGGTGAGAGGGTGCAGAGCACACCTGCTCCAGCATAACGCAGGCTGGCGGCTGTTCGCGTCAGTGCGCATCCACCTTTGTGCATTCCGTGCGCCTGCGTTGGCTATATTTTCAATAGCTTTATCCACATACCCATCAATATCAATCGACGTTTTTCAGGCAGCTCTTTCGAAAAGCCTCCGCGAATGGCTGCCATTCAGCGTTCAGACCTTTTCGATCTTCAGCGCTACCTCATCAAGCAACGCTGCAATCCTGTCCACCTGGGCGGCAGACAGTGCCGTTTCCCCGTCACCCGCCATCTTCAGCCGCAGGGCCATCTTGAAGTTCTCGATAGCGCGCACCAGTTGCGGGGGGCGCTGGCGGGCATCGCGGTCCTTGCCCCGGGCCAAGCGTGCCAGCAGCAATTGCAGCGCATCCGCCTGTTCGGCCAGAGCCTGCTCACCTTCCGGGGTAATGGTGTAGCGCTTGCGCCCGCCTGCGGATTCGCTCGCTGTGGCGTGGCCCATGTCCACCAGATAGCTCAGCGTGGGGTAGATGGTGCCGGGGCTCGGCTGGTAATCGCCGCCGACCAACTCGCCCACTGCGCGGATCACGTCATAGCCATGGCTCGCTTGCTGGCCGATCAGGTGCAGCGCCAGCAGCTTGAGGCCCCCGGCTTCGAACATGCGCTCGCGCTTGTGCGCCAGGTGGCGCTCGGCGTCGGGCCCGTGACCGCGCGGGCCATGGTGGTGGCCTCGGCCCGGCCCGCCCTCATCGCCATGCCGCCCACGCGGGCTGCACAGATGGTGATTGTGGTGAAAGTGATAGTGTGGATGTGGCATGGAAGAATTTCCTTTTTAAGATGCATCTAAGATATATCTTAATAAGAAAGATTTCAAGAGGCGATTTGTAAAGATGGCTACCGCATGCCCAGAAATGAAGGGGGACCGCAGATCGGTTCATGCGCTGCAGAGGGTCAGTTTCGGCCATCTCTCCAAAAACTGCTTGGACCAGACACGGTGCATGAATGCCTCATAAGGCACCCTGCGCGGGTTGTGGCGGAGTCTCATCTCGAACAGATCGCTCAAGCCGAAGGGGGCGACGATATGCAGCCTGTCATCTCTGTCCAGGTAAACGCCCACACAGGTCGCCGTCTCCGGCCATGTGGCAAGACCATCCACCAAAGAGGTCAATGGTGCGACCTCCTGCCCGAAAACCGTGGGATACCAGGTATGCACCTGCGCCTGGTTGACCACCTCCCACGTGAAGCCCGGGAACAAGGCGCTCAGTTGCTGCCCAAGCTGGGCGTCAAGGCCATGTGGGGCGAGCGCGTCAAAAAAGGCGACGTCGGCGTCAGGCACGCTTGAAGGCTCGCGGTATCCATGCAGGTGGTCCCACACCATTGCCCTGATGATGCCCGCACCAAGGCACCAGGAATGCAATCCCAGGGAGCGTATTGCCCTCAATGCGGCCATCAGCGTTTCGGAAGACTGCACCAAAGTGCACAAGCGCTGCTCATGACCAATTTCCGGCGTGGGAGCCGTTGGCGGGCTTGCCTGTTCGTGCTGAGACTGCATGGCAGGGTCAATCCTTCGTCGGCAGCCTGTCCCCAGCCCGCACATCCACCACCACCCGCTCCGGTGCTGCCAATGCATCCTCATGCTGGCATGGCCATTTGTGCTGGCCGTCTATGCTGGTGAGCGTGTGGCCGTCCTGGATAACGTCGCCGTGCTGGATCAGGTACACGCCAGTGTTGAACAGAAACCGGGAGACCTCGGCCGGCTCCAGCGTCTGAAAGTGCAGTTGCAAATCCGGCACGCCAAAGGCTGCACCGCCCAGCGTGTCCATCAACATCTCGCCAGGGCGGTTGCTGATGTTGAAGAAACGCACATTGAGCACGCCGTAGTAGAGGAAGCCATCCGCATGGGCCTGCAGGTAGCGCTGCGGATCGAGCAGGCAGCCCGCATTGGTCTGGCTGATGGCGGTGATGCCGCCGTTACCGATCAGCACATGCATGACGGCCTGCAGAATCTCCAGGCGCTCCTCCGTACCCAGCCCCCGGCCCATGAACTCGCTCACCAGCACGCAGTGCTGGCATTGGGCAAGCGCCGCTTCCTTCTCGGGCCAATCCCAGGTCTGCTCCAGTGCGCTGGCGTACTCGGCAGCATCCGGTGGCTGATCGGCACGGATGATGGCGATCTCGCTGGGCACGCCCTTTTTGTCGCTGTAATCAACGGTGTAGTCGCGCAGCGCCAGCAGGATGGTGTCGCCGTCCGACACCAGCTCGACCTCCCCCAGGCGCTCGGCCAGCGCGGCGCGCAGGGTCTCGCCATCCAGCTGCGGGGGCTGGGCGTAAAGTGCTTCAAACGCCCACATATCGGGGGCCATGCGAGGGCTGGAATCGGTGGGAGCCATGAGCGTGCGCAGCAGTGAAAGAAGCGTGCATCTTGCCATGGAGGCGCTGCAGCGGCGTTACCTGCGCTTTACCCGCTGGTTCTATGATGGTGCAACGCAAACGGAGCAGCCAGCATGGACGGCAATGATCTGGAGTATGTGGGTTTCTGGGCGCGCGTAGGCGCGGCGCTGATTGACACGGTGGTGTTGATGCTGATCATCACCCCGGCGCTGGTGGCGGTGTATGGGTGGGAGTACTTCTTTGCCGACGGATGGGTGAGGGGCCCGGCCGATGTGCTGATCAGCTGGGTGCTGCCGGCAGTCGCCTGCATCTGGCTGTGGCACAAGCTGCGGGCCACGCCGGGCAAGATGCTGATCGGCGCCGAAATAGTGGACGCAGATACCGGCGAGGCAATGACGGTAGGCCAGTCGGTGCTCCGCTACCTGGGCTACTTTGTATCCACCATCCCTCTGGGGCTGGGGTTGATCTGGGTGGCGTTCGACCCACGCAAGCAGGGCTGGCATGACAAGATGGCCAATACCGTCGTGGTGCGCAAAAAGGGCGGGCGTACGCAGGCGGTGGCATTCAAAGGCACGGACAAGCCTTGAAATGATGCGTGTCGCGCAGCTGCAGCCCGCTTATGCTCCTATCGTGATAGCAATTTACCCCGCCTTCGGCGTCCAGCGCAACGTCAGCGCCGCAACCACCGGCGGCAACACGAAACACCACATGCCCAGGGCAACGTAGGCCAGGGCCGCCAGCGCGCAACCCACGGCAAAGCTGGCGATGGCGGGGAGCATCTTGCGCAGGCGACCAGTGGCCGCATTGCGCCCCTCACCTTGCAGGCCCTTGAACAGATCCGCCAGATCGATCATGACCTGGGTGGTGTTGCCTGTCATCAAGGTTGAAGGTGGCAATTGGGCCAGATGCATGCGCTGCATGGCATTTTGCACAGCCATCGCGCACACCATCAGCATGCCTGCGGTAAATGCGGGCAGCGCGTCGCTGTCGGCAAAAGGGCCAAAAGCCAGCATCAGCGCTGCCGCCAGCGCCAGCAGCAGCACCTGGGCCGCAATCAGGCGGCGCATGGGCGCCTTTTGCCGCGCCGCCAATGCGTTGCTGGCCAGACGTGTCAGCACCACCGCTGCGCAGAAGACAGGCAGCGCCAGGAGCTTGGAGACCGCACCTGCGCTGCCGTGGATCAGCGCCGCGCCGAGTGTGACGAAGTTGCCTGTCACATGCGCCGCAAACAGGCCATTGAGCGCCAGAAACCCCGCCGTATCCACATAACCGGCATTGAAGCCCAGCAGATGGCTCAAGGGGGCTGGAGTGGTAGCGGCTTCTGGCATCGGCATTCCTAACGAAGGTGGAGTTCAAGGCTGCGGGCCATCTTGCCGGGCCAGGTATCTCTCGATCCGTGAATCCGGCAGGAACCAGAGCGCAGCCATCGCTGTGAAAATGGAAAACGCTGCCATGGTGCTGTAAAAGCTGACGACGATGGCCAGAGCGTACACCGGAAGGGATATCTTGCCCTTGAGGTCCTTTCCAAGGGTGTCGGCAAGCACGGAATCCTTGCCTTCCGAGAGGATGATGACACGCTCCAGCACCCAGTACGAGAGCGCGCACATGAACAGCACCGCAGCGTAGAGCGCCGTGGGCAGCGCCAGCAGCCCCGACTTCCCGGCCCAGGTGGTGGTGATCGGAATCATGGTGAGCCAGAAAAGCAGGTTCAGGTTGGCCCACATGATGCGGCCATTGATGCCACGCACCACCAGGAAAAGGTGGTGGTGGTTGTTCCAGTAGATGCCGACGTAGATGAAGCTGAGCACATAGCCAAAGAAGTTGTGCGCTTCCTTCCACAAGCCGCCCCAGGTGAATTCGGCGGGCAGCTGGATCTGGTAGAGCATCAGCGTCAGGCTCACCGAGATGACGCCGTCGCTGAAGGATTCAAGCCGGCCTTTGTTCATGGCACTGCTCCCGTCCGTCAGATGGGCTGCTGGCGAAAGGCCAGGCTGGCCAGGTACAGCACGGTCAGCATGAAGGGCAGCACGCTCCAGAAACCCAGGTGGTGGTACAGCACCGCGCCCAGAAAAGCGCCCAGCACAAAGCCCCCCACGATGCTGCCGCTCCTGAGCAAAGCCTGGCCCTGCGCACGGCCGGGCTGGCGCACATAGTTGGACAGGTCGATGCCGAACTGCGTGGTATTGCCCGTCATCATGGTGCTCGGGCTGATGTGCTTGATCAGGGTCTTGCTGGCCGTGTTGCGTATGGCCAGTGCCATCAGGCCCAGGCCTCCGGTCAGCGCCAGCGCCACGGCATCAGGGCTGCTAAATGGCTCCAACTGCAGGCCGGCAGCCATGAAACCGATGAGAAGCACCGCCTCTGCCACAAACAGCCAGCCCAGGGTTCGGTGAGGCCGAGGGGACTGGCTGCAGCGGTCTATCCACA
The DNA here is from genome assembly GCF_040396735.1 of Comamonas odontotermitis. Classification (GTDB taxonomy): domain Bacteria; phylum Pseudomonadota; class Gammaproteobacteria; order Burkholderiales; family Burkholderiaceae_C; genus Comamonas; species Comamonas odontotermitis_C. The sequence continues at coordinate 7,880 of NZ_JBEBNZ010000001.1, read as the reverse complement.
TCTTGGTGAGCATGACCGTGGCAATGAACAGCGGGATCGCTCCCAGCTTGATCCACAGGCCTGCCCCGCCCTTGACGAATGCCGCCCCGGCCAGCACCAGATTGCCGGTCACATGGGCGGTGAAAAAGCCCAGCAGCGCGATGAAGCCGATCGTATCGATGGCGCCGCCCACAATCGTGAGCAGCACAGGCGCGCGGCATTGCACCCAAAGACCCGGCGCCGGCGCCATAACAGACGGTGCGCTGTCGGTCGTCTTCATGCGGCCTCCTTCTCTCGCAGATCCAGCCAAGCCACCAGCAGAAAACCGCCCACCAGGCCCAGATGCTCAAAAAACGAATTGGCGGCCATGAATCGCTCCTGACCCGGGGGCAGCTCCCAGAACCGGAGCGCCAGCAAGGTGGCCAGCAGCGTGAAACCGCCCAAGGCCAACGCGCCCAGCCAGCGCAGCCGCCCGATGAGAATCAACGCCGAAGCACCCAGCTCCAGCGCTATCACGAGCACCGCGAATACGGGCGCGGGTGCCAACCCGAAATGCGCCATCTCCGCCATGGCGGCGGGAAAATCGCTGAGCTTGACCAGCCCGCCCTGCAGATACGCCGCGCACAGACCCAGCCACGCCACCCAACGCAGCGCGGTGCTGGCAAAGACCGGCCGCGCCAAGGCTGCCAGGCGGCCTTCAAGGCGCAGGCGTGCCATCCCGCCCCCTCTTAAGCCATCCAGCATGAGCACCCCAGCGCGCCAAAGAAGCTCTTGGGATCGGACGACGGCACGCTGGAGGCCCAGGCATCGGCATGGCTGTGGCCATGCAGACCACAATGGGTGCCGCAACCGCAGGCAGCAGCCATATTGCGGTAGCGGGCCGGGTTCAGCGAATTTCTGCCAGCGCCCTCGGGCTCGCCCCAGGCACCATAGCCCTTGAAGGTGCGCGTGGGCGACCAATCCGGCATGGCCGGGGGCAGCGGGTTGTCGTCCAGCGCAGCAAAATCACTCTCGCCATAGACCACACGGCCTCCGACGACGGTCAGGTGCGAAGTGAGGAACGATATTTCGTCCTCCGGTACCTGGAAGAAGTCCTTGCTGGGCACGATGAAGTCTGCCAACTGGCCTGCCGAGATGCGGCCCCGTCTGCCTTCCTCGTTGCTGAACCAGGCAACGTTCTCGGTCCACATTCGCAAGGCCGTTTCACGGTCCAGCAGATTGCGCTGCGGGTACAGCTGCGTGCCGCCCAGCGTCTTGCCCGTGACCATCCACGACAGCGACACCCAGGGGTTGTACGATGCCACGCGCGTGGCGTCGGTACCAGCGGAGACCTTGACGCCCTTTTCCAGCATGCGCTTGACAGGTGGCGTGGCTTCGGCGGCGCGCGCGCCGTAGCGCTCGATGAAGTATTCGCCCTGGTAAGCCATGCGGTGCTGCACGGCAATGCCGCCACCGAGTGCGGCGATGCGGTCAATGGATCGGTCGGAGATGGTCTCGGCGTGGTCAAAGAACCAGTGGATACCGGTCAGCGGCGTGTCGCGGTTGACTTTTTCGAACACATCGAGCGCGCGGGTGATGGTTTCGTCATAGGTTGCATGCAGGCGCCAGGGCCAGCGGTTCTGCACCAGCACGCGCACCACTTCTTCGAGGTCATCCTCCATATTGGCGGGCATGTCGGGACGGGGCTGGCGAAAGTCTTCGAAATCGGCCGCCGAGTACACCAGCATTTCGCCCGCGCCGTTGTGGCGAAAATAATCGTCGCCCTGTTTGTACTTGACCGAGGAGGTCCATTTGAGGAAATCGGCCTTCTCTTCCTTGGGCTTTTGCGTGAAGAGGTTGTAGGCCAGCCGCACCGTGATCTGCCCCGCATCGGCCAGCTTCTGGATGACCTCGTAATCCTCCGGGTAGTTCTGAAAGCCGCCACCCGCGTCGATCACGCCAGTCACTCCCAGGCGGTTGAGCTCGCGCATGAAGTGGCGCGTGGAGTTGACCTGGTAATCGAGCGGCAGCTTGGGGCCCTTGGCCAGCGTGGCATAAAGAATGGTGGCGTTAGGCTTGGCCAGCAGCAAGCCGCTGGGGTTGCCTGCAGCGTCATGCACGATCTCGCCACCGGGCGGCGCCGGGGTGTCCTTGGTGTAGCCCACCGCACGCAGTGCAGCGCCGTTGAGCAGGGCGCGGTCGTACAGGTGCAGCAGAAACACCGGGGTGTCGGGGGCAATCGCATTGATCTCCTGCAATGTGGGCAGGCGCTTTTCAACAAACTGGTGCTCGGTAAAGCCCCCCACCACGCGCACCCACTGCGGCGCCGGGGTAATGGCCACCTGGCGCTTGAGCATTTCCAGTGCATCGGCCAGCGAGCGCACGCCATCCCAGCGCAGCTCCAGGTTGTAGTTCAGACCGCCGCGTACGACATGGGTGTGGTTGTCGAACAGGCCGGGCAGCACGCTCCTGCGCTTCAAGTCCACGCGCCGGGTGTTGTCGCCCGCCAGGGCCAGAATCTCCTGGTCATCGCCTACCGCGACAAAACGGCCCGCCTTGACCGCCACGGCGCTGGCCACTGGCTTGCTACGGTCCAGTGTGGTGATCCGGCCATTGAAGAAAATGGCATCGGGATGGGTGTCGGACATGGTGGAAGCTCCTTTTTGATCGGCAGCGCCGGCAGCGGCAGGACGACCCCATAAGCCGCCCAATGCCAGAGATGTTGCAGCGCTCAGAATGTTTCGGCGGGAAGTCATGCATCTACCTCTCTGAAGTATTCGAGCGGCGCAGCGCTCGGCAGGCCCGCAGCGGGCTCAGGCTTGCGGGTCACCGGGTTTGGTTTCTGCAGCCTGCCGCCCGGGCAACTGCCCCAGCACATGCTCGGTGGCCTGCGTCTGTTGGCAGGCCGCACCGAACGCCGTACCACGCAGCAGTTGCTTGCCTACAGGAATGGCCTGCTCACCCACCAGAATGCCCAGCAGCCCGACCAGGGCCACCAACGGGGGCGCTGGCGAGCGCACCTGGAGCAAACTGTAGACCACACCGACCAGGAGGCCGGCGCCCAGCGATAGTGCATAGAGCTTCATGGCGTCGTGCCTGTTCAAACGCGGATACGGTCAGGCCTTGGCCGGGTTGGGGCCGATGCGCTCGCCGTGCTGCACGCGCTCGGGCGCCTTGTGCACCATGGTGTAGGCATAGTCCACGCCCATGCCGTAGGCGCCCGAATGCTCACGCACGATGTCCATCACCGCATCATAGGTGCTGCGGCGTGCCCAGTCACGCTGCCATTCCAGCAGCACCTGCTGCCAGGTCACGGGCACCACACCGGCCTGCACCATGCGGTCCATGGCGTAGTTGTGCGCATCCAGCGATGTACCGCCCGAGGCATCGGCCACCATGTAGATTTCATAGTCGGTATCGTGCAGGCACGACAGGGCAAACGTGGTGTTGCACACTTCGGTCCACAGTCCCGAAACCACCACTTTCTTGCGACCCTGGGCAGCGCCCGCCGCCAGCGCATCGCGCACGTTCTGGTCATCCCACGAGTTCATCGAGGTGCGCTCCAGAATCTGGTGCTCGGGAAACACCCCCAGCAGCTCGGGATAGGTGTGGCCAGAGAAGCTCTCGGTCTCCACCGTCGTGATCGTGGCCGGAATGCCAAAGACCTTGGCTGCCTTGGCGAGGCCGACGACATTGTTCTTGAGCACCTGGCGGTCGATGGACTGCACGCCAAAGGCCATCTGGGGCTGCTGGTCGATGAAGATGATCTGGCTATTGGCCGGTGTCAGGACTTCGAGAAGGTTGGTTCTGGACATGGTGACCGCTTTCAAATGCTGGAGGACGGTGATTGGGAGGCAGGAACCGGAGAATCCGGATTCAGCGCAAGGGCAGTCTAGAAGCCAGACATGGTGTTGAGAAGCCAAGGAATGGAATTCCACCCTTTCCATTTTTGACATCCACAAACCCGGCTGGTACTGGCATATTGCAGGGGTGTTTCAATGTGCCGAGCGGCCGATGCCATGAACAAATTGCCAGATCTGGAAGCGTGGGCGATCTTTGCCAAGGTTGCGGAAACAGGGTCATTCGCCCGCACCGCAACAGAGTTGGCCTTGTCACAGGCCACGGTGTCCAAAGCCATCTCCCGCCTCGAAGGGCGGATCAAGACCAGCCTGTTTCACCGAACCTCACGGCGCATCACGCTGACCGACGCCGGAGCGGGCGCCCTGGAGCGGGCATCGCGCATCCTGCAGGAGGGAGAAGCCGTCGAAGCCGATATCACCGACCGTTCGGCGAGCCTGCGAGGGCAGTTGCGCATTGCAGCGCCGATGTCATTCGGCATCACGCGGCTGGCACCGGTCCTGCCCCGGTTCATGCAGATGTACCCCGATGTAGAGTTGCACCTTCAGTTTGCCGACGAACAGGAGGATCTGGTCCGCGACCGGTTCGATCTGGCATTGCGGATTGCCAATCTCGGCGACTCCAGCCTGATCGCGCGCCGGTTGTGCCAGGTGCCGATCCTGCTGGTGGGCGCTCCTGAATACTTCAAACGCCATGGCCATCCCAGCCACCCCAGCGAGCTGGCGCAGCACAAGGGCCTGCAATACAGCCTCGCGCACTATGGAAAAACCTGGCGCTTTCGCCACGCAGAGCATGGCGAATGCACCCAGGCGATCCCTTTTCAGTTGCAGGTGAACAATGCCGAGGCGCTGCAGCCCGCCTTGCTGGCAGGCATGGGCCTGGCCTTGCAGCCTTCTTTTCTGGTGTGGCAGGAGCTGATCGATGGCCGCTTGCAGACCACGCTGCCGGGCTGGGAGGCCGATGTGCTCTCGCTCAGCATCGTGACTCCGCCCGGCCGCACCCGACCGGCGCGGGTACAGGCTTTCATGGACTACGCTGCGCAGGAGTTCCGGAGCAAGCCCTGGGCACGGGTGGAAGAGGAATGCGCAGTTCTGGAGCCTCCATCGCAGTGACCGGTGATGCACCGCGCCAGCTCATTCAGCCTGCGCGGGCTGCTCCGGCCAGAGGCGCAGGCTGGCGGCGCCCCCAGTTCATCACCGCCGTGCCAGCCACCGCCAAGGCACCACCCACGAGCATGGATGCATCGACCTGCTCACCCAGCCACAGGGCCGAGCAGATGACACCGATCACCGGCACCAGGGTGATGTAGCCGGACGCGGCGCCCGCACCCAGCGCCTTGACACCATCAAAATACCAGGCATAGGCCAGGGCCGTGGAGCCCCAGGCAAGAAACAACAGGGCGCCCCATGCCGTGCCCCCCGCGTGCACGACGCCGGCCATGCCTTGCGGGCCTTCCACCACCAGGCTGGCCAGCAGCAGCATGATCGCCCCCATGGTGGAGGTGACTGCCGTGGTCGAGAGCGCATCCACCCCGGTCAGGATGGCCCGGCCAATCAGGGTATAGCTCACCCAGCACACCACGCAGCCCAGAATCATCAGCTCTCCCACGCCTACGCCGGAGCTGAGCAGTTGCAGCGGATTGCCGTGCGATATGACGAGCGCCGCGCCCATGGCGGCCACCAGCATGCCCAGGCCAATGGTGCGATTGAGCCGCTCCCGGAAGATCCACGCTGCCAGCAGCAAGGTGACCACCGGGTTGAGGGTAATCACCAGGGCGGCCTTGCTTGCCGGCAGGTGTTGCAGGCCACTCAGAAAGAATGCAGCGTAGCCAAACACCCCCGTCGCGGCTGCTGCAGCCATGCCCAGCCACCGCCGAGCCGACCAGGTCTTGAGCTGGCCCATCCCCCCTGCCATGTACATCCATGGCAGCAGCACCAAGGCCGCGAGCACAAAGCGCAGGCCCGATGCGGCCAGCGGCGGCATGTGCTGCGCCACCATGCGCCCGGCGGGCCATGACGCCCCCCACAGCAAAGCCATGCCAATCAACCGCAGGTGCGAAGATGCCTGCGGGCCAAGAGTTTTCTGGAGGTTCATAGTTCGGTACACCGCGCACTTGCGCTCCTTGTCCATCCATATGCCGCAGAGAGGGCGATGGTTGCAAGCTGCATCGACTATAGCGACAAGCGCAGATGGCTGCGCAGGCCGCCCCACACGGGCAACTGCGCAACAGGGGCATGCGCGCGCCCGGCTGCCCGCTCCAAAAAATATTTCTGAAAACAGCATCCAGCGCCCACCAATAAAGCACTGTCAGCTATCAAATTATTGTCTTCATACCCCCCAAAACCGCCCCCGGCAATTGTCACGCGCATAACGCGGCACGCAAGCCCTTTCTCGTTATAGTGGCCGCTGCACTATTGCACCCCCTCTGGAGACAACCATGTTCAACCACATCATGCTGGGCGCCAGCGATCTGGAAAAGTCCCGCCAGTTCTACGACGCCTTTCTGGGCGTACTGGGCGTGCCGCCTGGCAATGCCAACAAGAACCGCTATTTCTGGCGCGGCAATGGCGGCACGTTTGGTGTCAGCACCCCCATCAACGGCCAACCAGCCACCTTTGGCAATGGCAGCACCACAGGTTTTGCCGCCACCAGCCCCGAGCAAGTGAATGCCGCGCACGCTGCCGGCCTTGCCAACGGAGGAGTGACCTGCGAAGACCCGCCCGGCTGGCGCGGCGAAGGGCCCGGCGCCCTGTATCTGGCCTATCTGCGCGATCCGGACGGCAACAAGCTGTGCCTGGCACATCGCAAACCCAAGGAGTGATTCGCCGGTCTTTCGACAGCCATCTTTCCAGACAGAACGGGCGGTAGCGCCCGTTTTTTGTTGCCAGGTAGCGCCTGTGGCAGCACAGACCGCCATGGTTTCGCAAGAAATACCGCAGTGCGCCGCCAGCATCGCCATCTGCGCCATACTGCCCGCTCAGCGCTGCGCCCGGCAGCGCTCAGCAGCAAAAGGACGAAGGGTGCAATCAGCGGACAAGGGATGGTTTGACGAGGCGTATTACCAGCGCTTTTACTTCGACAAGAAAACCAGTGTCGTCGATCCGGCCCATGCCGCGCGTCTGGGCGCCTTTGTCTGCAGTTACCTGCAATACGTGCGGGTGCCGGTACGCCGTGTGCTCGATGTGGGCTGCGGAATCGGCCTGTGGCGTGATGCGATTGCGGAGCACTTTCCCTCTGCCAGCTACCACGGTGTCGAATTGAGCGAATATCTGTGCCAGCGCTATGGTTGGGAGCGCGGCTCGGTCGTCGACTACCAACACGCCGGGGGCGAGCCGTTTGATCTGGTCATCTGCCAGGGTGTGCTGCCGTACCTGAGCCCCACCGATCTGAAGCTGGCGCTGGACAATCTGGCGCGCCTGTCCTGCGGCGCCCTGTATGTGGAAGCCGTGGCCCGCGAAGACTATGAACGCGACATCATCGACGACACGCTCACCGATCCGCGCCTGTTCCGCCACCGCGCCGCCTTGTACCGGCGCGGGCTGGCCCAGGGCTTTACCGAGCTTGGCGGCGGCGTATGGCTGAGCCGCCGCGCCGAGGTGCCGCTGTTCGCGCTGGAAGCGCTGGGCGACTGAGAAATCCGCCCGAAGCGGACCCGACTTGCCTGGTGCCCAGCTGGCCGACTGCCCAGCGATCCGGCGTGGCCAGGCCTCTTTGGCCGCACTAAGAACGTGTTTACGATCTCTATGCAGCCGCGTTGGAGTGCAATCGGGATGAACTCGAAGCGATGGGTCGCAGCTTGCACCGGGGTGCAAGCAAGGGCGAGCGCGCAGAAATCGCCCGATTTCACTCCACCCCGTAGGGACGGTGGCCCTGCGGGCGGTCTGCGTTGTTGCAAATCCTCACAATAGCGGGGCTATTGCTGCGGTATTGCGCCTAGCGTCCCCTCCCTAGCCGGGCGCCCCTCAAGCCCACTGTCGCGGCGCGAGGAGATCGTCAACACGTTCTAAAGCCGCTTGATTTCCTGGGCTGCAAAGGGCGACGACAATAGCGGCCGTGTCTTCTGC